>NZ_JADNRC010000001.1 GCF_015594725.1 Flavobacterium sp. ALJ2
CCTAAAAACAATTACCTCATCAACTAATTTTTTTGTCCTGAATAATCTATTGCACTACTATATACATAATCTTTTGCTTTATAAACTAATCCTTCTTCTGCAGGATCGTTGTGTACATAATCTATCTTTTGTTGGATGACTTTATTACTCCAAAGTTCAATTGGTTTGTTGTCGTGTCGCCAGAATTGATAATGCTTTACATTAGAACTTTTTTCCGCTTCTTTTTTAAAGAAATCCACTAGGAATTCTTTTCTACTCTCTCTTGGGTTTTCTTGTATGTTTTTTACAATAGATTGACTTGTAAACCTCTTTAGATGTCCTATCAATAATTCAGGATTTTGACCTTTTATACTTCTAAAGACTAGATGTATATGATTACTCATAATACACCATGCATGAATTTCTAAACCTTTGTTTTTTTGACAATATTCTAAACTTTCTAAAAATAGATCTTTATACTCATTCCTAGTAAATACATCTAACCAACCTACAACAGCAAAGCTTATAAAATACAAACCTTCAGGATTATGAAATTTATAATTTCTACTCATTTTTAAAGTATTATGCGTTTATAATAAATCATAGAATGTTTAACTTTAATCAGCATACCACACGAAAGGATTCGTGCGGTAGCGGGGAGTATAATTTCTTTAAAATATGTATTTAAGTTTTTGATGTAGAATTTTTTATTAATTCATCTAAATTTCAAAATCCTAAATCTTTATTTATTTAATTGCTAAAATCAATGGCTCCATGGGTTTTTCGTCAATTTATTATTTAGAGGAGGTTGGTAAAGTATTTCTTTTCCACTTGGTGGTATCCATTTCAAATTTTCTTCATCTAGTATTAACACATCATCAGAGCCAAATAAAATTTTTTCAAATGCCTGTATTGCATTATTAGAAATCCAGAAAAAATCAGGAATAAAAGTATGTAAATAGAATCTACCATCCTCATCAATCATTAAGCTATTGCCTTCTTTCAATTTTGCGATAAAATAAATTTGCCTTCCAATTAATACGGAATAATAATATTCATCATTTTTATTAGCTATGTCTATATCTTTAGAGGGATGAAAAGTATTTTGTTCATAATATTCTGAAGCTATTGAATTATTAAAAAAATCTATTCCAATAATGTTTATTTCTTCAAAGACATCTTTAGTTATTTTTAGTCCTCCAAAATTAGAAATAAAATCATTTACTGGTTGAGGTAACAATTCATATAAAGGAATATTTCTTATTTGAGATGATATATCTCGCGTTTCTTTCCAGCCCACTTTTTTTAAGATATCTATTATTTCATTTTGTTTACTAGGTAAATTCATTTATTCAATTTTGATATTAATACTTACTTTTATTTCATCAACTCCAAAATAGCCTAAAAAAGGATTGCAACTATCACAAGCTAATTTAACGTCACCAATTTCAGCAGTAATTATTTTATTTGCATTTTCTGCGGTAAACTTTGTAGTTGTTTTCAAATGCAATAGATTTGGTTCCTTTTAAAGCATCTCTTGCATCATCAATAGCTGTTATTTTAATATTAGTTTCCTGTTCATATTCATACAACCATTTTGATACTGCTTCTGGTTCTGCACATTTACCATGAGTGAATCTTATTGTTAATTCTTCTGCATTAACATTAGGATTTTTAAACCAATCTTTTACTAATGGATGAAGGTCTTCTGGTAAATCACCTAACCCTAAATGGTTTTTATTACTTACTGCGGAGGTAAACTTAGAATCTCTGACTAAAATACTTCCTGCACCAGATTGTTTACTTTTTGACATTACTGCTACTTTATCAATTATTTTATTACCTTCAGTGTAGATTATAGAATTTTCGGTAGTAGTTAATCCTGATATGTATTTAATTTTAGCTTCGCCAAGTAATTTTATTCCTGTTTCTTGAGTATTCCTTAAACTTTTCCACTTCAAATACCCTCCAGCCTTATTAATTCCATCAATATTTTTTGCAATCAGACTAAGTTCTTCTACATTTTTGGTTAGACCAGTTTTTTTATTATATAATAACTTCCAAGAATCAAATGCTTTTTGCGGGTCATTTTCTACAAAATCTACGAGTTCCTTAGATGTATATATATCATCCTTGAAAAACTTCATTACAGTTTCATATTGTGCATTTACACTTAAAAATGCAAACAATATAATCCATAAAGTTAAATATAATTTTATCTTATTTTTCATTGTTTTTTATTTTTGCAATTATCGCATCTGTTAGAAGAGGATTTTCCCATATCCCAAATATATAAGAGATATCTCCTCCTAGTTGATCTTCTCCTGCTGAGCAGGGTTTATAATAAATCATAGAATGTTTAACTTTAATCAGCATACCACACGAAAGGATTCGTGCGGTAGCGGGGGTAATGAGCATCTGCGGATATAGCTATGTGTTTTTAGATGAAATTTGGACTATTTAATACGTGTGTTTGGTATAAAAAGTAGTTTTTTCGATTTAAACAACTAAATCTTGATGATTTTTATAATACAAATAACTATACTATCTTTGTTTAAACATAGTTTTATAGGTATGAATATAAGTAAGAACGATATTTTTTTTCAAAACTTATTTTTTATATCCCTCTATACCATGATTAATAATTTGAAACTTAAAGTAATTTAGTAGATGAAAATAGATATAGCCACTTGGGATGATCCTGAAGATTTACAAAATTTAATAGATGCTTATAATAAAAGTAATAACCTTGATATTAAGATTGTTGCTTTTGAGAATCGTGACGGAACTTTTTTTGCTACTATAGAGTGTGATAAATTAAGCAAAGAGGATGCCTTCTACCTTGGAAAAAACTATGGTATTATGGTAGAAGACTTCAGAGCAAAAGGTATGTTATAACTCTTTGAACTTACTTTTGCCAATAAACCATAATGCTCCATAATAGTAGCCTATGAGGAATGTATTATTAACTGACACTCCTTCCAAGTTCAGAATAAATAAATTGTTACTCGCATCAAAATGAGTAGCAAATTCAACTCTATGGATTCGTTTGAATTTTTCCGTAGACTCTATCAATGTAGGAACATTTTCAAGAGTGCAATCTATTTCCAAAATATTATTTTGCTCCATTTACTATAATGATTTTAACGTTTGGTATCATATTGCTAAACTGATGAATCACTCCTGAACAAGATGCACAATAAGGTAATTCTGAAACTACTCTGATTGTCCCAGTGTACTGCGTATAAACTTTACCATTTTCTAAGTTAAATTTCTCTGCTACATTTGTCAACATTTGAAATTCTGAGTCTCCAGTGCGCAAATAAGCTCCTTCTATATCGCTTGGTTTGATTTTGACTATTGACGTATTTAGCATTAAAAATTTCTGGGGTATTAGCTGGAGCAACTCTTCACCAGAAGTTGCATGTACCTTCCCCATTTGTTGTATAAGCTTCCATTTTAAATACCCTCCAGCCTTATTAATTTCATCAAAATTTTTGGAAACAAGGTTGAGATCTTCTACATTTTTTGTTAGACCAGTTTTTTCGTTATATAATAACCTCCAAGAATCAAATGCTTTTTGCGGGTCATTTTCTACAAAAGCTACGAGTTCCTTAGATGTATATATCATCCTTGAAAAACTTCATTACAGTTTCACATTGTGCATTTACACTTAAAAATGTAAACAATATGATCCATAAAGTTAAATATAATTTTATCTTGTTTTTCATTATTTTTTATTTTTGCAATTATCCCATCTGTTAGAAGAGGATTTTCCCATATCCCAAATATATAAGTGACATCTTCTCCTAGTTGATCTTCTCCTGCTGAGCGGGGTTTATAATAAATCATAGAATGTTTAACTTTAATCAGCATACCATATACACACGAAAGGATTCGTGCGGTAGCGGGGAGAATATAATTAATATAAAAAATATTAGTTTGTCCATGATATCTTAGATTTAAATTTAATTGTTAATAATAACGAAATGATATATATAAGAAAATAAAATATAACTCTTTTATTATTTTCTACTTCTTCTGAAACATCAATTTTTTTTTGATTTTCATATGCATATTTAACAGTATTTTTATTTAGATACCATACATTTAATGAGTCCATATGGTTAGACATATATTCATTTATATCAGGATTTAGATTTTTATGGCTAAAAAGAATTCCTTTTGCGTCTTGAATTCCCATTGTGCATTCGTTATTAAAATAATAATAATATGTTGTTGTTGATGATGAACTTTTTGCACTTCTAGTATATGATACTTCTGAAGAATCTATTTTAACTTTAATCTTTTTAAATTGATTTTGAAGTTTAATAATTTTATAATTATTTGAAAACTCAAATATAAACATGAACATCATGAACGTCGAGACAGATATTAAAGAAATTATTATTAACGCTATTATAGTTGGATTAGAACTGTTTTTCGATTTCATAAAGAGTTACTTTATTTGTTATGTCATAATTATAATTTTTTTTATCCCATTCATAATTGCTAGCAGAAATGATTGACATTAATGTTTGTTCTGGAAATTCATTTTTACAATTTTCATAAGAACTACTTTCAATTCCGATAAGGAAATTATCAGGATATGTAGTATATATCATTGAATCATTATTGATTGGTAAACCAAAAGAAGTTATGCTTTTTGAATATTTAGTTTGACTAAATGCTTTTATAGATAATATCAATACAATAATTATTGTAATTTTTTTCATTTTAAATTTATTTTTTTAAGAGTTTAGGTATATATATGTAACAGAGAATTATAATTATTACACAAATTGGACTTGCATAATCTATGAATCCATAATAATTTCTAACTTGTTTTCCATTACGTTTAATCATTCGTATAGAATTTGAATTACCATCGTGAAGTTTTCTAAATATAACAGTATCTCCAACCGAGAAACCATATACATCTGTATCATTATCTCCGCTATCTTGATACTTAATGCCTTTATTATCTGTAATTGAATAAATAAAAGTAGTAGCTGAATTATGATTTCCTGAAAAGTAATTAATATCGTAGATAACGCCTTTAGCAAGATTGTTTTCGGTAGTATAGAGGATATTAATAACAATTCGTTTTATTAATAATAAGAATATTATTAATACGAAACCATGAAACATTATTTTCACTTTCATAATTTTTTACTTTAATAAATCATTAATATTTATAGTACCTACATTTTTCTTCATAGAAGTATATAGTATAAAAAGTTCATAGCTAAAATCGCGAGTAACAAATATGCTAACGTCTTTAGATACTGATATTTTACCTATGCAATCATCAGAATAAAAAACAATCCCTACTATAGAATTATTCCCTTCAAATGGATATTCAAACCTCACACCTGCTTTAAGTGAAATATCGACTTTCACACCAATAAGAGAAGCTACTAAGGATGGTGTGATATATCCGCCTCCAGTAACCATACTGTTTTTATAATTCACTTAATTTGTTTCTATTTGCTTTCTTTAACAATACTGATTGAACCTTCTAAACCGGCGGAAACTTCAAATTTAGCACTTACAATATCTATTTCATACGAAGTAAATGGGATTGGTGCTTTTAATTCTTCCCCCCGCTACCGCACGAATCCTTTCGTGTGGTGGTTCTATTTAAATATAAAAATTCCTAAAAACAATTACTTCATCAACTAATCCTTTTTGCCCTGAATAATCTATTGCACTACTATATACATAATCTATCTTTTGTTGGATGACTTTATTACTCCAAAGTTCAATTGGTTTGTTGTCGTGTCGCCAAAATTGATAATGCTTTACATTAGAACTTTTTTCCGCTTCTTTTTTAAAGAAATCCATTAGGAATTCTTCTCTACTTTCTCTTGGGTTTTCTGGTATGCTTTTTACAATAGATTGACTTGTAAACCTCTTTAGATCGCCTATCAATAATTCAGGATTTTGACCTTTTATACTTCTAAAGACTAGATGTATATGATTACTCATAATACACCATGCATGAATTTCTAAACCTTTGTTTTTTTGACAATATTCTAAACTTTCCAAAAATTGATCTTTATACTCATTCCTAGTAAATACATCTATCCAACCTACAACAGCAAAGCTTATAAAATACAAACGTTCAGGATTATGAAATTTATAATTTCTACTCATTTTTAAAGTATTATGCGTTTATAATAAATCATAGAATGTTTAACTTTAATCAGCATACCATACGAAAGGATTCGTGTGGTAGCGGGGAGTTCATCAGATTATAATATAGTAATTTTTTTTATTAACTTATCTGAATTCCAAAATCCTGCATTTTTATTCAGAATGATCTTACCATTTGTTCTTTCTAAAATTAGAATATCTCCATTGAATAATAATAGTAGATCATCTTTTGTTTGATTAAGAATAAAAATTATAATATCTAGCATATTTATTCGAACATTTAAATAGTCATAATCTTTGTCTAATCTAAAAGAAATTAGACTAGAATAATGCCATTCTTTTTCTATACATTGATTTTCGTTACTTATGTAATCAAAGTATTTGTTTTCTATCACAAACAAGGAAATGATAAAGCCTAATGGTTTATATAAATCAAAAATTACTAATTTTTCTTCATGTTTTTTTTCATATATATATTCTTTAGAAATTAAGTATTTGCCAAGTTTTTGAGAAAAGATCTTTTTGCTTTTTATATTTAAATCATATTCTAATGCCATTTTATTTTAATGTTAGAAATATTATTTCATTATTTTTATCAAGGATCATAACTTCTTTTAATCCTTCAACAGGATAATTATCAAACTGTTTTTGTAAATCATCAATTTTGCCTTCCCAATTTTTAAGATGTAGAAATATTCTTTCTGTTTGTTTCTTGATAATTACTTTTTGTGAAATTTCATCCCATATACCACTAACAGATTTATTAGGATTATAAGGTGAATAGCAATCAAAAATTTCACCTTCAATTTTGTAATCTGGATTCCTAGTTGTATTAGTTATTGTTGGATTCTGTTCTATATCATAGCCCCTCTTTGCCAAAATATCTGCTCCCTCATTTTCCCTAGTAAGAGAGGTTCTTGTTTCTATATCATCTAAATCAGAAATCTTAGTTTTTTTTCCTTTAGGGAAAGCTTTTAAATTAGGAGTTTTACTTGGTAAAGTTTTAGTAATATTGTTTTTTAGAAGTCCTTTCCATTTTAAATACCCTCCAGCCTTATTAATTTCATCAATATTTTTGGAAACAAGGTTGAGATCTTCTACATTTTTGGTTAGACCAGTTTTTTTATTATATAATAACTTCCAAGAATCAAATGCTTTTTGCGGGTCATTTTCTGCAAAAGCTACGAGTTCCTTAGATGTATATATATCATCCTTGAAAAACTTCATGACAGTTTCACATTGTGCATTTACACTTAAAAATGTAAACAATATGATCCATAAAGTTAAATATAATTTTATCTTGTTTTTCATTATTTTTTATTTTTGCAATTATCCCATCTGTTAGAAGAGGATTTTCCCATATCCCAAATATATAAGTAACATCTTCTCCTAGTTGATCTTCTCCTGCTGAGCGGGGTTTATAATAAATCATAGAATGTTTAACTTTAATCAGCATACCACATACACACGAAAGGATTCGTGCGGTAGCGGGGAAAATTATTCGTTAAGTTTTTTCAACATTTTTATTTCTGCAGTTGCTTTCAAATTATTATTGAATTCAAGATAATCTTCAGGTAAATTTATTTCAAAAAGCTTATCAATCATAAATAAACTCTTTCTAAACTCTATGACAAAGGAATAATTAGTTGTATTAGTTTTTGGATTGTACCACAAATAAATTCCTGTTCTATCATTTTGAGCATAATTATATAGAAGTATGTCCTCACCCTCTACATTAAGATAATAATTATAGAATATATCTGAAGAGTCTTCAATATCTCCGAAAGAAGAACTGTCTATTTCGAAGTTATTTTTAATTACTGTTTCCTTCCAGACTGAAAAATCATTAATGTTTCTATAAAATTGCAAATTTGTTTTTTTTAATCCTTCTGACCATATTAATCTAATTTCTTCAATTTCAAGAAAGTCGTATGAAGATATAAAAGCTTCGATTAATCTAAATACGGTTTCATAGTTCAATTGAGTATTAGGAAAACTTCCTTTTATCGTTTGAATAAAAAGTTCTCTATTATCAATTGTAGTAATTAATTCGATTGTCTCGTTGTGAAACGAAGTAAGCCAATCTTTAGGCACTTTTAAATTTTTCATTTGAGTTAAGGTTATAATCTTGATAAATCAAGTTTTAAATTAGTACCATCATTTAAGATTACGGTTATGCTTTTCAGAGTGCCATCATTTTTAATTGTGAAACCTCCTCTACCAATACCAGCATTAAATTGTTGTTCTACATACTCTCTTGTTGCTGCCTGTATACTGCCATCACCTTTAGTAAAATTACTAAATGGAATTTTCAAATAACCTTCTGTACCAATCCATTGAGAATTTTATCTTTTTTTATTTTTGAAGACATTTCATTTATTCTACGATAAAATTGTTGGAAATTACTTTCTAATTCTTTCATTGTGAATCCTGTACCATCTTCAAAGAAACCTTCTATCGCTTCTAAATTGTTTTTTGGGAAGATACATTTTTGATTTGTCAATGCAAATACTTCATCTGCCAAAGCAATTTCTTTAGCCTCTACACTGATACCTGGCAAAATATAAGCACCTCCCTTTGAATTAGGTGCTAGTACATACTTGTTAATATCATCACTAACATCTAATTTATTTAAATTAGACTTTGTTAACGTGCTGAAGGTTAGGTTTATTTCTGTTTTACTTAAACTTTTCCACTTCAAATACCCTCCAGCCTTATTAATTTCATCTAAGTTTTTTGAAACCAGATTGAGTTCATCTATACTTTTTGCTAGACCAGTTTTTTCATTATATAATAACTTCCAAGAATCAAATGCTTTTTGCGGGTCATTTTCTACAAAAGCTACGAGTTCCTTAGATGTATATATATCATCCTTGAAAAACTTCATGACAGTTTCACATTGTGCATTTACACTTAAAAATGTAAACAATATGATCCATAAAGTTAAATATAATTTTATCTTGTTTTTCATTATTTTTTATTTTTGCAATTATCCCATCTGTTAGAAGAGGATTTTCCCATATCCCAAATATATAAGTGACATCTTCTCCTAGTTGATCTTCTCCTGCTGAGCGGGGTTGATTTTCTAATTTACACCTATTGAATTCAATTATTAAGTATTCTTTTTTATCTACTTCAATCAAAATTATATTTGCTGATCTTTTGTATAGAGGGTTGCTTTTTATTATGCTAGTAAAATATCCCTCGCATTCAGGGCTTTCTTGGATGTCAAATTGGTATGTTTTTGAGAGGAAAAATAATTCTTCCTTATTAAAATATTCATTTGTTTGTACATAGGGATTTGCAATCAATCGTTTTATGTAAACGACCCTGTTTTCGGATGATATGATATCTCCATGTGAATTTATAAATCGTATCGAAGGTCGAATTAACTCTTGTTTAATTTGAGTTAATCCTTCTGCTATAACTTTTTCAGAAATCACCGTGTTTATCGGTTTGAATACAATAAAACCTTCAGCTACTTCTTTTTTTAATGAAGAGGATACAAAGCTTGGGATTTATTCGTGCGGTAATTGAAAATATAGCTTTTTTATTTTTAATTATCCTTAGTGTTGAAATAGTTTGGCATTATTAAGAGTCATTAGTTTTCTTTTCAAAAACTCCATAAATATAGATACTTTCTGGAGTCCTACTTTCTTCAATCGAATAAATAACAATTAATTCATCATTTTCAGAAATTTCTAATTGCCTTGAATTATGATTGTCAGTATAGGCATAATAAACATCATTTTCTTCTTTAATTTTTAAGTCATATTTTTCAGCTATGATCTCAAGTTCTTTCTTGCCAAAATATCTGAAAGTAGATAATGTTTTTACATTTTCTTTTATAATGTAAATTATTTTATTTTCTATCTCTATATACGAATTACTCCAAATAGAAAAATCTGATGAACTTAGCCAATCATAATATTGATTAGTTACTTTATGTATTTTTAAACCGTCGAAAAATGTATAATGAGCTGAAACTAGATATAAATCATTATTAAGATCTTCATTATTTATTAATGTACTCGCATCTTCAATTAGATAATTTCTCCAATCTCTTATAAACTCATAGATTTCTTGTGTTATAATCTCTGAAATACATTTCCAATCATTATAAGTATCAACTACTAATGAAATTTCCTTTTTACACTCAATGGAATAAATTTCATATCCAAAAGCGTAATGCTCCAACTCGCCCGATAGAACTTGTTCCAAGGAAATGACTATTTTATTTAAATAATCAAGTTTTATATTTTTAATTTCTGTAGAAAAATGCTCACCGTAATTTTCTTCATTTTCAATTAATATTATTGAAGTTGATTTATTAATATTATCTCTTTCGTCGAGATAATTATATTTTTCAAATTTATATTTCATCTTTTGGTTACTGTTGCTCCGAAGTCGGTAGACTTCAGAGAGCGGTTCTCGCACCTATGGAACAATTATTTCTTAGGGTTGTAGGTTTTTCCATTAGTCCCATCAGGCCAGACTCCAAATTTTGACCTGAATTCTTCTGGGGTATCTGGTTGACTCATATTGCCATAAAAATAATGAGGGTCTTCTTCTAACTTTTTAAGAAATGCTTGTTTTTTTTTTTCGTCATCAAGATTTTCCTCTTCGGTCATTTGTAATTTACGCTGTTCTGCGTCTAAAGTTTGTATTTCTATTCTTTTATCCATCACTTTACGAATATTTTCGTACGATAATAAGTCAAATATTACATGCCATTCCTTTGATTGAGGAATTTCATTTGCCATTTTCGCCAAAATGTTAATTGTTTTCTCATCGAGTATATCGGGAAGATCTTCAGGTTTAATATATCTTTTCATTGTTTATAGTTCGATTAAATCTAAATAGTATGCGCCTGATAACCACCAATTTTTATTTGTTCTCCTTGAGCATCTTTTATTGGAATAGGTTCTGCTAGTTGTTTGAATTTACCAGGATTCATTAAAACTTCGTATTGAACTTGTACTGCTTTGGGGAAATCAGAGTGTCTGTTATTACCTAAGTTTATCCCCCAATCAGATAAATCATCTATATAAACTCCATTTTTTGTCATAATTCGTTGAATTATAGCTATCTTTTCCCCTTCACCTACATGTTTAGCAGTTAATTCAATAAAACCTTCAGCTACTTCTTTTTTTAATGAAGAGGATACAAAGCTTGGGATTTATTCGTGCGGTAATTGATAATATAGCTTTTTTATTTTTAATTATCCTTAGTGTTGAAATGGTTTGGCATTATTAAGAGTCATTAGTTTTCTTTTCAAAAACTCCATAAATATAAATACTTTCTGGAGTCCTACTTCCTTCAATCGAATAAATAACAATTAATTCATCATTTTCAGAAATTTCTAATTGCCTTGAATTATGATTGTCAGTATAGGCATAATAAGCATCATTTTCTTCTTTAATTTTTAAGTCATATTTTTCAGCTATGATCTCAAGTTCTTTCTTGCCAAAATATCTGAAAGTAGATAATGTTTTTACATTTTCTTTTATAATGTAAATTATTTTATTTTCTATCTCTATATACGAATTACTCCAAATAGAAAAATCTGAGGAACTTAACCAATTGTTGTATTGATTGGTTATATTATGTGTTTTTAAACCGTCAAAAAAGATAAAAGAAGGGATTTTTATATTGTTGTTTTGCCAATTATTAAATTCCATATGATTATTTGTGAATAATAAAAAAAAAATGGTTTTCATTTTCTAAAAGATTATTATATATATTAATTAAGAAAATTATTTTATTATCGAAACCAGTATTGCAAAGTTTTAATTTTTCATCTTTAAATTGTTTTATTTCAAAAATTTCATTTTCTAAAAAGCGACCTTCATAATCAGGAGTATCTATTAAATTCAAATTTCTCTCTCTTAATAAATTATTTATTTCTTTTTCAACTTTGTTTATTTCTATAAAAAACGATGTAAGTTGTAATGAAGAATTATATGATATTTTTCCAATTATTGATTCCAGTAAGATAAATCTCTCGGATGATATTTTTCCAAATTCAATAAGTTTATTGTTTTTATTTAATATATAAAAAAACTTCATGTTTTATATTTTAGGATTAAAGTATATTATAACTTCATCGTTTTTAATTATTTTTACGTTTCCCTCACTACCGCACGAATCCTTTCGTGTGGTAGTTCTATTTAAATATAAAAATCCCTAAAAACAATAACCTCACCAACTAATTTTTTTTGCCCTGAATAATCTATTGCACTACTATATACGTAATCTTCTGCTTTATAAACTAATCCTTCTTCTACAGAATTGTTGTGTACATAATCTATTTTTTGTTGAATAACCTTATTGCTCAAAAGTTCAATTTTAAATAGGTAAGTGTTCATAATAAATCATAGAATGTTTAGCTTTAATCAGGATGCCACACGAAAGGATTCGTGCGGTAGCGGGGGGGGGGGTACTAAAGATAGCAATATTTCCTAATCACGGATCACGTTATATGGGTAAAGTATTTAGTGATGATTGGATGAATGAACAAGGATTCTTTGACATTGTCAATGAAGAAGAAGTTCAAAAATTGAATTTGTAAAGTAGATAAAACATTATTTATATATAGAAAAACTCCAGAGATATCTGGAGTTTTTTGTGTTTTAAGAATCCTTGTTTCGACACTGTCCAAAGAGTTTGTTATTTGTTCTTTAAAAGAGAATTTACCAAGTGATCTGCTTGTCGAGTTGTTTCTGGAAGTCTGTAATCAGGAGTTAATTTTAATACCCAATCGATAGCAGTTTCTAAAGAAATTTTATGACCAATTGAGACGTACATTGGATTTGTGTTATCCTGAGTTCGAAGTGTTTTACCAACTAGCACATTGTTATAAATTAACTCTTGTGTATCTCCTCTTTTTAATCCTAACATAGCTTTATCATAACTGCCAACCAATCTTTTTTTAGCACATCCGATTGTTGGTATATCTAATTCTATTCCTAGATGGGTTGCCATACCTATTCCTTTTGGATGAGCTATTCCTTGAGCATCACAAACAATCAAATCTGGTTTTATTGTAAGCTTTTTAAAGGCTTCTATTAGGGGAGGAATTTCTCTAAAGGAAAATAAACCGGGAATATAAGGAAAAGTAATTTCCATTTCATGGAAAGCCTGTTCAACTACTTCGTGAGTCTGTGCATTTAAAACTACTATGGCGCCAATCATTTTATCTGAGCCATCATTGTATGCAACATCTACTCCAGCAATATATTTAATTATTTCCGGTAATTGGTCTTGTTTAATTACTTTATCACGCAGATTATTTTGTAAATCGTAATATTGTTTAAATTTTTGTTCTTCGTTAAATAATTCGTTGTTCATTTTATATTATAATTCCATATTGGTTTTCCTCATCATCTAAGAAATCATATCTAATTCTTTCTGGCATAAGTTGTTCAGTCATATTTATTGCTTCTTGTACTATAAAAGGAACTCGAGTATTGATTGTCATTTTTAAAACCCAATCAACTGCTGTTTCTAAACTTATTTTGTGCCCAATAGATACATAAAGAGGATTGTTATTTTCTTGAGTCCTAAGTGCTTTACCTACTATTTTGTCATCAAATAATAGTTCTTGTGTATCTCCTTTTGAATTTCCTAAAGTTGCTTTGTCATAATAACCTACTAATCTTTTTTTAGGGCAGCCTATAGTAGGGATGTTTAGCTCAATTCCTAAATGAGTAGCTAACCCTACATTCTTAGGATGTTCAATACCGTGTCCATCACAAAAAATTAAATGGGGTTTTATATTTAGTTTTTCAAAAGCTTTCAATACTACAGGTACTTCATTATAAGCAAATAAATCAGGGATATGCAGTGTAATATCTTCTGACTCATAAAATGTCTGATCAACAATTTCTTGTGTTTCAATATTTATTACTACAATTGCTGAGACCATTTTCTGATCTATGTCGTTGTATGCTACACTAACACCTCCAATGTATTTTATAGAATCCGGAATATCATCTTGTTCAACAATCTTTTCAGCGAGTTCATTTTGAAGAACATATTTTTCCATGAAATCGTCAGGAACTGTATGTCCTAATGTTTCTTTCATGCTTTCCTGTACCAAATATCCATAAAGTGTTTTTCCTGCTCTTTCTCGGTTTAATTCCTTTGTAAGATTAAAAGGATTGTCCCAATAAGTATGGACGAATAAGTCTAAACGAGTAAAAACGTCTTTAGTATCTTCGTAGTTTTTTATTACATCAAAATTATCTTTTATTTTTTTATCATAATCTAAATCTTCACGAGTAAAACCATATCCTTCATGATGTAGTCTTTTGTTTGTATCATCTAGTATTTTATAATCCATTATTAGATCCAGTGTATCCAGATCGTAGACAGTATAAAGTTTATCTGGAAAAGTTTTGGAACTATTTTTATATATATGAAAAGTGTATCTACTTTGATTATAAATATAAATAATAATCGAGAAAAATTCTTCACTTATATTAAATACTACTCCATGTAATTTTCGGTTTACAAAAGTTTCTTTGATATATTCTTCTGGAGAGATAGTTTTTTTGATCCCTGTAAATGGTTCACCATTATATATACCATAATCTGAAGTAGATAAACTATCTACAAAAACTTGTTTGCTTTTATTAGGATAATATTTTTTTTTCATTCATTACTTATTTAAAATAAAATTAACACCTTCAGTTATATAGAAACAATTTGGACATGTAGCCATATGATTATAATTTAAATCATCTTTATTGCTTGAGCTAGCTTTTAATTTCTGTTTTACAATTATTTTTATGTTTAAGTTTTTAACATCATTTGCCAATTTAACATTCTTGCCTTTAATTATTTCATTTAAGATTAAAACTTCAGAGTGAATTCCAGGTCTATTTGCTGCTCTTAACTTAAATCCTTCTACAGATCCACCATAAAGTTTTTTATAAATATTACCTTTACCAGAATTTAAATCTGTACGAATAAAGTCTAAGTATTTCCCTCACCTGCTGGTGCGAGCATCTTGCTCTTGGACACATTATAAATTAGTAATATTTCTAAAAATTATAATTCAATCTGTTGATGATTGTCAGGCTTATAAATAAGCTCTTATTTTTTATTAGATTTTTTTCGTTCTCTTCATTTTTTTAATTTTAATCAATTTGTATTCAAGAGCAGATGCTCTTGCCAGCGGAGGATTTTTAATTACTAATTTAATTGATTAAAAATGGCATTTGGTGAAATAACAAACTGTTTGTAAACTTTTTTATATTTGCCAATAAAATAGATTCTACTAAAATAATGTAATCATTTTATCCTTCAATATAAACTATAATAAAATATTACAATGGAAGAAATAATATATGTATTTGGAAATGGAAATTTAAGTTTTGAAAGTTTCAAAGTCTATTACGAAAGGCCCATAATGCAATTATTGCTTAAAAATAAAAATTTTATTGTCTGTGATTTTAAAGGAGTTGACACATTAACAATGGAATTGCTTAAATGTATAACAGCTAACGTAACTGTTTTACATATAGGGGAAAAACCGCGTTACATCCCCGACAAGTATAAAACAGAAGTAAGTAAATGGCATATAATTGGAGGTTTTCAATCAGATAAAGAACGAGATAATGTCGCAATAAATATGTGTACTCATTTTCTTGCTTGTGATTTGAACACAAATAAAAAAAGAAAAAGTGGTACGCAAGCTAATATCGAAGACTGTTTAAACAAACATAAAATAAGTATTTTATTATTCTGAAACATCCCAAGTATTATTTTTGTAGTATTCTTCCAACCAACTAAAGTCACCTCCAATACAAGGTAGTAAATAGGTTTGTAATAGAATACAGATATTTTGCAATCCCTTCATTACTTTTCCTAGAGAAGCTTCTGGTTCAATATATTCATTAAATTTAATGTTTTTTTGAAAATCAGAATTTACTTCTTTAGTGATTGAAATAGTTCTTACTGCATCAAATATTGTCAAAGTATGTTGTTTATCAGAACGCCCTATTTCACTATTTAAAAAATATGCTAATATACTACTTTCATAACTTTCAGAAATTATCAGAGTACAATTGGGAAATTGTACTCTGATGTTTCCTGAAATGACCTCTTGTAATTCATATTCTGCAGGCCAATCATATTGATTCAAAACTTGTTTTAGAATATCTATTGAAAAAAACTGATTCATATAATATATTAGTTTATTATTATTTTACTGCTGTTCCATTATTAAGAATTTTATATCCTTTAGATTTAAAATATTCTATTTCCCTTCCAAAAATTGATTGAATTTGTTTTCCAGATGTATCTAAAACAAAGTTTCCACTTTCACCTGTCACATAGATAGCTATTGGATTATTAGGATTTGAGACAAATCTAAAATTATCTCCTCTTAAAATTGCTTCATCCAACCAAGGTTTATTAATAGTTTCCCAAAATTCATTTGAAATTTTAGTCCAATCATAAGTTTTTTCTCCCGTGATGCTAATTGTTGTATATTTCGCTTTAATTTGTCCCCATTCAGGTGCACGTAAAATATTATTTCCTCCAACATTAACCTTACCTGCTTCAGTAATTCCATTTAATTTACTATTACTTACACCTCTCTTCGCAACTGCATTTACATCATCAAGGATACCAGTAATTGTAGTAGTTTTGTTTGTTAATAAAACAATTTTATTACTACCATATAAAGTTATTTTATCAATTATTTCAAGACTTTCTCCTCTTGTTAATTTACAAATAGATTTACCTTTTACTATAATTTGAACTTTTACACTTTGGACAATCCATTTTTTTATAAGAACACAAAAACTACATGACTTTAATAATACTCTTTTATTAAACTATTTATAGTCTATAAATTGGGTTAAAGGCAAAAAGATAATTCTATATATTTCTGTTTAAATCTTCTTTGTCGCTTAATATACACTGCAAAATTTCTAACTTACTTTCTAGGTATAAAATATTTATATTTCTAATAAAATGCTTTTCTAAATCACAATTGAGGCATTCATATATAATTGACTTAAAACTTTCAAAATAGAAATATTTTATTTTCCTTGTATCTTTATATCTATTTATATCTTTTTTAATTAAACATAAAAAAGCCTTTAGTCTAACTGATTGTACATTTTTTACCTTACTATAGCTCAATTTATCCAAACAAGATGTAATTGATTCGTATAAATCAATTACACTTTCTTCGTATCTATAAAATCCATTATTATAGTCCTCAGTTTTTTTTGCCAACTTTGACCATAATAAGCGTTTAATTTGTTTCTCATTATCTGTTAAATTATTCCAGTTTTCGTCTATATCAAATTGATTAATTGAATAATTTTTTTCTAGCAATTGAAATTCATCACTAAGGCTATGGTTAACTTTTCCATAAGCAATATACTCTCTTTTTATTTTATTCCAATGGCACATATTTATAGTTCTTTGATTTTGTATATGAAAAACTTTTGATTTTCAGTACTTGGAATTATATCTATAAGTTCATATTGTGTAAATGGTTTAAATAATATTTCAGATTCTGAGCCATTTATTAATTTCAAGTCAATACCTGTCTTAGATTCTATTTGCCAAATAACATCTCCTTTATGACCTCTTCTAAATATATCTGCAGTGTAATCATCTAGTGAACTAGATATAAAGCGTTCTCCAAAGTTAAATTTTTGCCCTTTTATTAATGTTTTTGCAAAATTAGACTCTGTTAAACCTGCTCCTCTAAAAGCATTAATACCAATTTGTTTTGGTAGCTTCGAACATGCAAAAATCATTAATTCTTTCATTGCAATATATTCCGAAGTCATAGGAATTTGACCAGATAAAGCATTGTTAAAATTCATGTAGTAATTATCTTGAATATATAATTTAAGAACAGCTTCTTCTGCAATTGTGACATTATAGTTAGCATATTTTCGAATATGTAAACCATTTTTTAAAAGTTCATACTATATACATAATCTATTTTTTGTTGAATGACCTTATTGCTCAAAAGTTCAATTTTAAATAGGTAAGTGTTCATAATAAATCATAGAATGTTTAGTTTTAATCAGCATACCACACGAAAGGATTCGTGCGGTAGCGGGGTCTTACTAGCTGTTTTTGCCAAAAATATGTAGTGATCCTATTGAATCTAACACATATAAATTTGTTTCATTTACTTGTAAATTATCTTGGGTATTTGGAATAAAATTAGCTTTCTCAAATTCTATTGTATATTGCCAAATAATTTCTTTTTTATCAATATCAAAAACTCCTATAGTATCGTCATTGCCTTCATTTTCTTTCCTAAAAGCAGTAAAATAAATTTGATTTTTAAATATCCTACTTTGGCGAATAAATAAATATTTATCAATTGGTTTATCTTTTATATTCCATTCATAGCTTGCTTGTTGATTTTTTAAATCTAAAATTATGAATACTTCACCTTGTAAAATATATACTAATCCTTTTTCTTCATCCAAAAAACAATTGTATGGATCGCTAAAAGCATAATCTATTATTTGAAAAGTTTTGTTTAACTGAACTTGGTTTTGTTCCCATAATACAGCACCGCTTTCTGTATCAATGGAGATAAATTTGCCACCTGTAAGTAGTACAATGAGTTGGTTATTCCAAATGCCTAAAAACTGTTTGACTTCCCCTAGTTCTTCTTCTTTTTCTAAAAAAGGAATATGTTTTCCTATTTTTGAAATGTCAGTTTGCCAAACCAAATCCCCATTTTCGATAGAATATCTGCAAATTTGTTTAAAATAAGTTCCTCCAAAAATAAACTTATTATTAAGAACAATATCAGGGTAAAATTGATCTTTTATAAACCAAGTATTATCGTTTAAATTTAGGATACCTAAAATATTTTCAAATATTGATTTTTCTTTTAAAAGAATCCAAAAATTTTGATTGAAGTCTTGCCAATTTTTTATTTTAAGATTTATGTCAAGTTCTAAATCAATAAAGGAATAATCTATCGTATTGTATATTATTAAATTATTATTGTCATCAAATATTAATAACTTATTTTTACTTAATTTAATGGAATTTAATGAAGAAAAAGGAAGTTCAAAAACTGAAATTCCATTTTCTTCAACTATTATTTTTTGATTAGCTATATAGGAGTGTTTATTATCATAGGTTGTAAAACATGATGAATCTTTACAACTGGTAATAACCTTCTTTTTATATGAATACATAATTATTCTAATTTTACTATTTTGTTAGCAATTAAAGAATTAAATAATTCTTTATCTTTAGCAACAGCTTCTAATTTTTGCCAAGAATCTATTTTACTAGTTGGTGTTATATTGATTGTGTTAAATTTTTTTGTGTTTTTATTAAATATATCTTGTGCATTTACTTCAAAAATACTTCGAAATCTATTTCTAATAATATTAATATCAGATAGTTTATTTATATCAAAATAATAGCGAAGTTCATCTAAAGAATTTATTTTTCCAATATAAGTACTAAATTGTTTGTATGAACTACCTCCGATTTTTAAAAAATTACTTATTGAGCCAGGCCCCCGCTACCGCACGAATCCTTTCGTGTGGTGGTTCTATTTAAATATAAAAATTCCTAAAAACAATTACCTCATCAACTAATCCTTTTTGCCCTGAATAATCTATTCCACTACTATATACATAATCTTCTGCTTTATAAACTAATCCTTCCTCTACAGGATTGTTGTGTACATAATCTATTTTTTGTTGGATGGCTTTATTGCTCCAAAGTTTAATTTTAAAATAGTAAGTGTTCATAATAAATCATAGAATGTTTAACTTTAATTAGCATATCACACGAAAGGATTCGTGCGGTAGGGGGGGTGTTCATTTTATATTATAATTCCATATTGGTTTTCCTCATCATCTAAGAAATCATATCTAATTCTTTTTGGCATGAGTTGTTCAGTTATATTTATTGCTTCTTGCACTATAAAAGGAACTCGAGTATTGATTGTCATTTTTAAAACCCAATTAACTGCTGTTTCTAAACTTATTTTGTGCCCAATAGATACATAAAGAGGGTTATTATTTTCTAAGGTTCTCAGTGCTTTACCTACTATTTTGTCATCAAATAATAGTTCTTGTGTATCTCCTCTTGAATTTCCTAAAGTTGCTTTGTCATAATAACCTACTAATCTTTTTTTAGGGCAGCCAATAGTAGGAATATTTAGCTCAATTCCTAAATGAGTAGCTAATCCCATATTTTTAGGATGTTCAATACCATGTCCATCACAAAAAATTAAATGGGGTTTTATATTTAGTTTTTCAAAAGCTTTCAATACTACAGGAACTTCGTTATAAGCAAATAAATCAGGGATATGCAGTGTAACATCTTCTGACTCATAAAATGCCTGATCAACAATTTCTTGTGTTTCAATATTCATTACTACAATTGCTGAGACCATTTTCTGATCTATGTCGTTGTATGCTACACAAATACCTCCAATGTATTTTATAGAATCCGGAATATCATCTTGTTCAACAATCTTTTCAGCGAGTTCATTTTGAAGAACATATTTTTCCATAAAATCGTCTGGAACTGTATATCCTAATGTTTCTTTCATGCTTTCCTGTACTAGATATCCATAGAGTGTTTTTCCTGCTCTTTCCTGGTTTAATTCTCGTGTAAGATTGAATGGATCTTCCCAATATCCATAAACAAATAAATCTAAACGTGTAAAAATATCTTTAGTATCTTCGTAATTTTTTATTACATCATAATTTTCTTTTATTTTTTTATCATAATCTAAATCTTCACGAGTAAAATTATATCCTTGATGATGTTCTCTTTTTCCTACTTTATTTATGACTTTGTAATCTACGATTGAATCAAATGTTTGTAAGTCATAAATAGTATGAATTCTATCTATTGAGTTTAGAGAATTGTCTTTATCTATGTCAAAATTATATCTGTTTTCGTCAAAAATGTAAATAAAAATTGAGAAGGAATTTTCGCTTACCCAAAGTTTTATCCCATGTAATCTACGATTTACAAAAGTTTCTCTTGTATATTTTTCAGCAGTAATGGTTTCTCGAATTCCTGTAAAAGATTTGTCATCTGAGATAGATAATCTGTCTATAAAAACTAATTTACTTTTATTAGGATAGTATTTTATTGATTTCTCGCTCATTATTTATTTAAAATAAAATTTACACCTTCAGTTAAGTAGAAACAATTTGGGCATGTACGCATATGATTATAATTTGAATCAACTTGATTTAATGTTTCGCTGGCTTTCAATTTTTGTTTTACAATTATTTTTATGTTTAAGCTTTTAACATCATCTACCGATTTAACATTCTTGCCTTTAATTATTTCATTTAAAATTAAAACTTCAGAATGAATACCAGGCCTATTTGCTGCTATTAATTTCTGTGCTTCAACAGATCCTCCGTAAAGTTTTTTATAAATACCACCTTTCCCTGAATCTAGATCAGTACGAATAAAATCTAAGTACTTCGCTTTGCTTTGAATTAAGGGTCTTCAGTTAGCATAAAGCTACTATAAGATACATCATCAAATTTAAAATCTTTATCTCCAATGTACTTTTCTCTATTGTACGTAAGATAAACTTTCCCACTATTAGAATAACCAGACTCCATAATTGCAGCATCAAAAGTTCCATTAGGTAAATCTTTATATACTTTTTTATTAACAGTATCTCTAACTTGTATTCCTTCTCTAATTTGATGATCAATAGCATCTACAAGACGTTTGTCAGAAGCTCTAAGAGTAGCTACATTATCAGCCCAATTAGTATGCTTGCCATCATGATATTTTCTTGTTTTATAATGATCTCCATTTTCTTTCCAATAAGTAACTAAATTAAGATCTTTATTCATTATTTGCATACCTACAGTAGAAATTTCAGAAAAATCATCAATAAATGTTTTTTGTATGGCAGTACTATAATCTAAAACTTTATTTAAAACGGCTAAAGATATTCCTTTTTTGCATAATTTTTCAACAGCGAGTTTATTATTTGTATTTTTCCCTAATACTGTTAGCCTTTTACATAATTCAGAGTCTAAAGTATTTACTTCAGGGCAATAATCACATTTTGGATTTTGTTCAGAGCTGCTATTTTTGGTTGATTGATAAAAATGAGGTGTTGCTCCAGTTAAATTAAAAACATTATAGATAACCTGATTGTTTATTTGCGTTACTATAATAAAACTATCATTATTAATATTTGCTAACGCCATTTTACCTTCTTGGGCAATAGCATCTGGAGCATTTTTGATGCTTATAAATGCGGCATTGTTTAAATCTTCAGCTAGCTGTGGGGTTTTATTAGCTATCATGTCAAAAATTGTATCAACTTCTTGTTTACTGAAATTTGCTATCGTTTTGTTTGCTTGTAAGTCTTTTGCTGTGTAGTTATAGCTTTTATTTTGTTGTAATTTAAGGTTGAACTATTTCTGTAGGGAAGGGTTTGTGGAATGTACATTATTTATGTAGTTTTACGAGCAATAGTTGAATTATTGAGCTAGAATTATCCCTAATAAAATAGAATTATGAAATTTAAAATGTATTTGCTTATTTCTTTATTTTTTGTTGCAATTGCATCATTTGCACAAAAAAAATCACTTACTATAGATGATTTTGATAATTGGAAACAAATAGAAAAAGCGCAGTTGTCTGAAAACGGTGCTTATTTGGTATATGAATATAATCCTGGAAATGGTGATGGTAAGCTTGTTGTAGTGAATATTAAAACGAAAGCATCAGATACAATTTCGAGAGGCTATGATGCCCAAATTAATGGGAAAAGTACGTTTGTATCATTTAAAATAAAGCCAGAAATAGCAGTTAGAAGAAAGGCAGAAACAAAGAAGCTAAAAAAAGAAAAACTGCCAGTTGATTCTTTGGGAATCTATGTATTTAAAACCAGAGAAATAAAAAAATATCCAAATCTAAAAAATTTCAGTCAGCCTCTAGAAGGAGGGGAGTGGCTGGCTTATAAAACAATCCTGAAAACAGTAAAGGCAAAAGATGTAACAGAAGCAGATAAAAAATCAAAAGCAAAAAGCGATACGCTTGTAGTGGTTTATAATCCTATAAATAAAGATAGTGTATCATTTTTGAATATAAAAAGCTTTAGCTGGTCTAAAAAAGCAGATAAATTATTGCTTCATTCAGAAAAAAAGAAAGATTCTTTAACTACATCAGCCTTATTGTATTTTGATGCAGGAGCAAAAAAAACCGATACGATTTTTAATTCAAAAGGAACAATAACAAAGATCGCGATAGAAGATAAAGGAGAAAATTTAGGGTTTCTATTTTCATCCGATACAACTAAAATTAAAAAATATCAGTTGTATAAAGGAACAAAATCACAATTGACAGAGTTAAAAGCAAATAGGGTTAAGAATCTTCCTGAGAATTGGAATTATTCAGATAAAGGAGATTTGTTTTTTTCAGCAAATGGAAAAAGATTGTTCTTTGGAAATGCTTTATTTGAAGGAGAAAAGCGTAAAGATACTTTGTTAAATAAAGAACGTGCAATAGTAGATATATGGGCATGGACAGACAAAGAATTACAACCAGAACAGATTGTAAAAAGTAAAAAAGAACAAAATCGAACGTATCAGGCTGTATATGATTTTAGTTCAGACAAAGCGGTACAGTTAGCAAATAAGGCTATTCCCGATGTTACAGTATTAAATAATGGAGATGGAAATTTTGTTTTAGGAGAAGATGATGAATCTTATAAAAGAGCTTCTTCATGGAATGCTTTATTTGTAAAAGATTTTTATAAAATTGATCTTAATACAGGAGAACAAAACGTAATAATTAAAGAACAAGATCAGATATGGTTTGGAGGTTCCCAAAAACATGCCGTTTACTACAATAGGAAGGACAGTATTTATTATGCTATTAATTTAAAAACGAATCAGCAGAAACCATTAACCAAAGGAATAAATGTGACTTGGTATGACGAGCGAAATGATCAGCCTAATGAGCCTTCTCCATACGGTATTGCTGGCTGGGATGAAGGAGATAAATCGGTTTACATTTATGACCGTTATGATATATGGAAATTTGACCCAGAATCAAAAACACAACCAAAAAGAATAACTAAAAATGGAAGAGAAACTAAAAAAGTATATCGATACCTTCAGATAGATAATGAGGAGAAATTTATAGATACTAAAAAACAGGTTTTGTTATCAGTTTTTGAAGAAAGTACTAAAAAAGCAGGATATGTATATTCAGATTTTAACAAAGAAAAAACACCTGTTGTCATAATAGATGGAGATTATTTTTTTACAACACCTAAGAAATCAAAAAATAGTAAAACGATTTTTTATACCAGACAAAATTATCAGCAATATCCTGATATTTGGGTTGCCACATCCGATTTTGAATCTCCTGAGCAAGTAACAAAAGCAAATCTACAACAACAAAATTATAAGTGGGGATCAGTAAGTTTGGTAGAGTGGAAAAATAATGATACAATTACTTTACAGGGATTATTGTACAAGCCAGAGAATTTCGATCCTAACAAAAAATACCCAACGGTAGTATATTTTTATGAACTTAATTCAGATACGTATCACCGTCATTATGCTCCTCAGCCTAGTAGATCTACAATTAACAGAACGTTGTACACTAGTAATGATTATTTTGTTTTTGTTCCAGATATCGTCTATAAAAAGGGGCTTCCAGGAGAGAGTGCCTACAACTGTATTGTGAGTGGTGTGGAGAATATGATAAAACAATATCCATCAATCGATGCAAAACATATAGCGCTTCAGGGACAAAGCTGGGGAGGATATCAAACAGCATATCTTATAACGCAAACAAATATGTTTGCAGCCGCTATGGCAGGAGCTCCAGTTAGTAATATGACCAGTGCTTACGGAGGTATCCGATGGGAGACAGGTATAAGTAGAATGTTTCAGTATGAACATACGCAAAGCAGAATAGGCGAAACTATTTGGGGTAATTTAGATGCCTACATAAAAAACTCTCCTTTGTTTTATGCCGATAAAGTACAAACACCTTTACTAATGATGCATAATGATAACGACGGAGCAGTGCCATGGTATCAGGGAATTGAATATTTTGTAGCCTTACGTCGTTTAGATAAGCCAGTATGGATGTTAAATTATAATGGAGAACCGCACAATCTTAAGGCCGATAGTTGGGGCAACAGAAAAGATTTGTCAACGAGAATGAAACAATTTTTTGATCACTATCTGAAAGGTGAAAAAACTCCAGAATGGATGATCAAAGGACGATTAAATCTTGAAAAAGAAAGTAATAAAGCATACTAAAAAAGAAGAAAAATATAATTTATTAGAGTTGTTTTTCTTATTATTTATATTGGTGACATTCACATAATTTGTATAATAATAGGAATGAATTATTCGGAAATTTAAATAGATATTGTAGAACTTCAAAGTTAGTACTGAAAAAAATAATTAGTTGTAATTTTAGGTACTTAATAAACCATAAAAACTGTCCAAAATTTTTGGGCAGTTTTTTTTGAAATAAATAGTATCAGTTTCCTGAAAATAGATAAAAATAGCATTCTATAACTGTAAAATGCTATTACCATAAGAGTTAATTCCTTTTAACTGGATAATGTTAGAAAATTAACATTTCGTTTCTTGTTTAATCCGTAAAGTTGAGTTCTTTAGTTGTAATTATAGGCAATATGCTGTCTATCTGTTTTTTGTAGCTTATTTACCTTTTTATTCATTATTTATAGTAAGATTTTTTTTAAAATTATTATTATTTAATTGTTAGTATAAGAAATTTTCATTTGTTTTGTTGTGTATTAATTATAAAATATTTAACATGAAAGTAAAATTTACATGGGTTTTAACATTGCTAACGGTATTGACCATGCAGTTTTCTTTTGCACAAGAGAAGACTATTTCTGGAGTTGTTTCAGATGCAATAACAGGGCCGATTCCCGGCGTAAACGTAAATGTTAAGGGAACACATATTGGCGTCCAAACAGATTTTGATGGTAAATATTCTGTTAAGGCAAAACAAGGGGATGTGCTTGTGTTTTCTTATATGGGAATGCAAGACATGGTGACTACAGTTGCTTCTTCTTCAGTAGTTAATATAGTCATGAAGGAAGATGGAAATGCGTTGGATGAAGTTGTGGTAATGGGATATGTTACTAAAGCTAAAAGCAATATGACTGGTAGTTCTAAACAGCTTTCTGGAAATGTTTTAAGTGGTATTCCAACAGTTTCAGTTGATCAGGCTTTACAAGGAAAAGTAGTTGGTTTGCAGGTGTCAAGTTCTTCTGGGACCCCAGGTTCTGTTCAGGATATTCGTATCAGAGGAGCAGGCTCAATTTCAGCAAATAACCAACCTCTGTATGTTATAGATGGTGTACCTGTAATAAGTGGAGATCTTTCGGGAGGTAATGATAATAAAGCAGTTCAGACAACAAAGAGTTCGACCTCGTCAATGTCAGTTTTATCGACTTTAAATAGTCATGATATAGAGAGTGTAACAGTTTTGAAAGATGCATCAGCAACAGCAGCTTATGGAGCGAGGGGATCTAATGGCGTAATTGTAATTACAACAAAAAGAGGAAAAGTAGGGAAACCGTCTTATAACTTTAGTAATTCTATTGGTTTTCAGAATAATGCAGTAATAGGAAGAAGACCACTTACTGGAGATCAAAGAAAAGAATTGTATTTAGATGCGGTTTATAATACTTATGGAGCTTCAAAAGGCTTCGATAGAACAACAGCTGAAAATTGGCTTTTGAAAACTCCTGAAGGATTAGAAGTTGATGCTAGCAAAGCAAGTTTAAAAGATTGGGACGGAATAAGTCATAACTGGGGAGAATTACTAAAGAATAAAGATGCATTAGTTCAAAATACAGATTTTTCTGTTTCAGCAGGTGATGAGAAGACAACCTTTAATGCTTCTCTTGGATATAATAAGACAGAAGCTACTGTTAGAGGAGCTGATTTTAAACGATTTACTGCTACGCTAGGGGTTACAAGAAAATTAAGTGAAACGCTTAAGTTTAGTACAGCAAACTTTTTTTCTGAAGCTAAGCAGAATGGTATTTTAGAAGGAACAGGAACTTTTAGTAATCCTAACTTGACAAAATATTTTATGAATCCTTGGGTCAATCCTTACAATAGTGATGGTAGTTATAATATTGGTACTGGGGCTAATGTTTCAGATATTGGATATTGGACTTCTCTGCATAATACTTTTTATACTTTAGCCAATAATGTTAAAACTAATGATTTATTAGGGATTAGATCCAATAATACTTTAGACTGGAGAATATCAAATAATTTTAAGTATAAATCAGTATTTGCAGTAGATTATAATATGAATACTTATCATAATTATAATAATAGAATTCATGGGGATGGTATGAATTACAATGGTACTATAGAGCAGAGTATTAGAAGGAACACAAATCTGGTATCACAAAATTCGATTAATTATACTTTGAAATTAGATAAGCATAGTTTTGATGCAACCGCTCTATTTGAGCACCAAAAAAATAAAAATGATTTTATTGGAGGTTATGGTCAGAATATTGGTTCGGATGACTTGATTTATTTAGATGTTGTTTCTAAAAATAAATCTACTGAGGGAAATTTTTCAGATTGGCTAAATGTTTCTTATTTAGGGTTGTTTAATTATAGCTATGATAATAAATATGTACTTGATGCTACATATAGAAAAGAAGGGTCATCTAAATTTGCCCCAAAGCATCGTTTTGGTGATTTCTGGTCTGTAGGTGCTGCATGGAATATTAGTAATGAAGTATTTATGCAAGGTTCTGTTTTTAATAATTTAAAACTTAGAACTTCTTATGGGACTTCAGGAAATAGTGGTATAAACGAAAATTCATATCAAAGATTAATTGCATTTGATGCTAGTTATGATGCAGAGCCAGTAGCTTATCCATCTACTATAGGTAATGAGCTGTTGACTTGGGAAAAAAACAAAACAGTTGATGTAGGTTTAGAATTCGGATTGTTTAAAAATAGAGTTTCGGGAAGTATATCATATTATAATAGAGATACGTATGATTTATTGCAGAATGTACCAGTTTCATTAACGCAAGGAGTTCCTACAGGAACTAGTGTAGTGCAATTAATGAATGCAGGTGCAGTTTTGAATCAAGGAATTGAATTAGAATTGATTGTGGATATTTTGAAAGGAAAAGGTTTTAATTGGTCTGTTTCAGGTAATTATTCGCATAATGATAATGAAGTTAAAAAATTAGCAAAAGATCCAGCAGGAAAAGATATAGATATTACTACAGGAACTAAAGTTACTAAAGTAGGAGAATCAATTGGGACTTGGAATATGCGTAAATGGGCTGGTGTAGATTCTGCAAATGGATTACCATTGTGGTATATTAATGGTGTAGATGGAGAAACGACATCAGTTTACAATAATGCAAAAGTGGCAATGCAAGGGAAGTCAGCTCCAGTTTATTCTGGTGGATTTGGGACTCATTTTGATTATAAAGGAGTTTATTTAGATGTTTCTTTCTATTTCGCAGGAGGACATAAAGTGTATGAAGATTGGGCTAGTTATACTCAAAGTACGGGAGATAATACTTTTGTGTCATTTAATGGTACAGAAAATTTGATGGACAGGTGGAAAAAACCTGGAGATGTAGCCTCAACTCCTAAGATGGAGCTTGGAGCAGGGCGAAATGCTGCAAGTACATCAACAAGGTTTTTGTATGATGGTGATTATATAAGAATGAAAGACTTGGTTTTAGGATATAGGTTTGGTCCAGAAACGGTTAAATTTATGGGTCTTGCCGGATTAGATTTATCAGTGAGAGGAACTAATTTATTGACTTTTGTAAAAGACAGTAAGATGAAATATGACCCAGAGGTAAGCGCAGATGGTTTAACGAGTCTAGTAAGTCCTCCAGTAAAATCGGTAGTATTTGCAGTAAACATAAAATTATAAGAAAATGAGAAAATTAATATACACATATTTAGTTCTTTTAGGACTCATTTTGAGTTCATGTACAGATGGAGATTTAGATCCTAAACTAAGTATAAATAAACCTAACACTGAGATAAAAACAGTTGGAGATTTAAAAGTTGTACTTGGGGGTGCTTATGATATAATGACCACATTTGCTTATTATGGACGAAATGTAATGGTTTTTGGAGATGTTCGTTCTGATAATGCTTATGCAAATGGTAATTCGGGACGGTTTAGAACTTCAGCAGCAATGAATATGACAAATGCTGATTCTGATGCAAATGATGCTTTTTTACGGATGTATGCTGTAATTGCAAATTGTAACATTATTATAGATTCAAATATAGTTGTTGACCCAAACATTATAGGAAATGAAGCTGAAATTAATCATGTAAAAGGACAAGCTTTGGCTTTGCGTGCCTTGGTTCATTATGATTTAGTGCGTATTTATGGACAACAACATGTTGCTGGCGGTGATTTAAATTCTTTGGGAGTAGCTTATGTTAAGCATTTTTTAGATTTAGATGAAATGAAGCCTAAAAGGAGTACTGTAGGAGAAGTGAAATCGTTTATTTATGCGGATTTGGATCAAGCTTTAACAATGATGGATAAATCCCTTGATAAAGGAAATAAAAAAGCCGTTAGAACAACTATGGTTTATGCGATTAAAGCTAGAGTTGCATTATATTTCGGAGATTGGGATATGGCTAAAGCTGCTTCACAGGAAGTTATTAATAATAGTGGGGCAAGAATACTTACTGCTGTAGAATATGCAGAATCGTTTAAAGCAAATCTTCAGCCTAATTCTATTTTTGAGTTAGTGTTTACTTCAGAAGATAACCGTGGTAATGATAGTTTGTTTAACATCTATAATAATACAGCTTATGGAGATATTGTAGTTTTAGAAGATTTAAAGAATCAATTTTCTTCTGCAGATGTTAGAGGGAATATGATTACTATGCAAGAAAGATTGCGTTTGAGAAATACTGGTAAGTTTGTAAAAGCCGATATAAATGTTGTTCTGTTTCGATTTGAGGAAATGTTGTTAATAAATGCAGAATCTTCTTTTAGACTTAATGCAGCAGATCCTCTAGCATTGACAAATTTAAATTTAGTAGCCACAAATCGTAATGCTACACCTTACGTATCGGTGTCAATAGATAATATTCTTTTAGAGCGTAGAAAAGAATTATGTTTTGAAGGATTTAGATTTGATGATATCGCAAGAACTAAGATGAATATGCCAGTTGTAGATCCTGTTAAGCAAACTTATGATGATTTAGGTTTGGAAGGAATTACTTATGGTAGTTCTAGATATGCTTTTCCTATTCCGTTAAAAGAAATGAATGCTAATTCTAATACAGTTCAAAATAATGGTTATTGATTCTAGCGCTAATAGTTAAGCTAGAAATTAAATTTTAAGATTATTGCAAAACTTTAGCTTTAATAAATCATAAAAACTGTCCAAAATTTTTGGGCAGTTTTTATGAAATAAATAGTATGAGTTTCCTGAAAATAGATAAAAACAGCATTTTATAACTGTAAAATGCTATTACCATAAGAGCTAATTTCTTTTAACTGGATAATGTTAAAAAATTAACATTTTGTTTCTTGTTAAATACATAAAGCAGAGTTCTTGTAGTTTTTTAGCCATAATCATAAGTAATGTGCTATCTATCTGTGTTTTGTAGTTCATTTACCTTTTTGTTTATTTTTTAAAGTAGGAATTTTTTCTTAATTGTTATTATTTAATTGTTAATGTAAGAAATTTTCATTTGTTTTGTTGGGTATTAATTATAAAAAATTTAACATGAAAGTGAAATTTACATGGGTCTTAACATTATTAGCGGCATTGACCATGCAGTTTTCTTTTGCACAAGAAAGAGCTGTTTCGGGTGTTGTAACTGATAATTTAGGTTTGCCTTTACCAGGTGTAAGTATATTGGTTAAGGGGACAAAAATGGGAACACAAACTGATTTTGATGGAAAATATTCCATCAAAGCGCAATCAAGTCAAACTCTTATATTTAGTTACATTGGGATGAAGACCCAAGAGATTGTAGCTAATAGTACGATTGTTAATGCTAAACTAAAAGATGACTCAGTAGAACTAGAAGGTGTAGTTGTTACAGCATTAGGAGTTAAGAAAAGTGCTCGTGCAGTTGGATATGCTGTACAAGAAGTAAAAGCAGCTGACCTAACAAAAGCAAGTAACAACAGTCTATCTGGTGCTTTACAAGGTAAATTAGCAGGTGTACAAATCACGCCTTCTAGTGGTGCTCCTGGAGCTTCATCACAGATTATAATTCGTGGCGCTCGTTCTTTCACAGGAAATAACACTCCTTTGTACGTTATTGATGGGATGCCTGTATCGTCAACATCAGATTTTAGTACAGGAAATAGTGTAACTGGGTCTGATATAGCGAATAGAGCTGTAGACATTGATCCAAATGAAATTGAATCAATATCTATTTTAAAAGGTCAGGCTGCATCAGCGTTGTACGGACTAAGAGCATCTAATGGTGTAATCTTAATTACTACTAAAAGTGGAAGAAATTTAGCTAAAAGTGGTAAGCCTGTTATTACTTTCAATACTTCTACAAGTTTTGAAACAATTTCAAAAAAGCCAGATACTCAAAATGAATATGCACAGGGTTCTGGTGGACTTTTTAATCCAACTTCTTCACAAAGTTGGGGGCCAAAAATTTCTGAACTACCAAATGATCCTACATACGGGGGAAATGTTGCCAATGTAAATAATGGAGGAATATTAAGACCTGGTAAATATTTTGTGCCACAGAGAGAGAAAGCTGGACTAGATCCATGGGTAATACCTAAAGCACATTCTAATATTAATGATTTTTTTAAGATTGGGTATACTATTAATAATTCTTTAAATATTGCTCAAGCGACAGAAAATACTAATTATTCATTCGGAATAGGGTCATCAAATCAAGAAGGCATGTTACCTGGAACAGGAATGAATAGGCATACTGTTAAAGCAGTTGTAGATACAAGGCTAAATAATGAATGGAAAACAGGTTTCTCAGTAAATTACGTACAAACTAAAATAGACAAAAGTACAGCTGCAAATGATGCAGCTATAGCTGGTGTTTTTGCAGCTCCAAGAAGTTATGATTTAAAAGGAAATGGTTTCTCTAATCCGACAAATCCTTATGATCAAATTTATTTTAGACCAAGTGTTTTTAATAATCCTTATTGGGCAGCTGAGAATAATGAATTTAGCGAAAAAACAAATCGTGTTTATGGAAATGGTTATATTCAATATTCCCCTATTTTAAGTGTAGAGGGAAATCAAAAATTAACGGTTAAATATCAAGCAGGTGTTGATTCGTATACATCTAATTACAGAGATATTTTTGAATTTGGAAATAAACTTGATTTATCAGGAAACAGTAGTAGTGTGAATCTTTATGGCACAACAAATGATGTAATTAATTCTTTACTAACTGTAAATTATAACTTAAATATTACTGATGATTTAAATTTAAATGTCTTAGTTGGAAATGAGTATAATCACACAAATATGAAGGCTTATGATGACCTTGGAACTGCACTAAACTTTGGTGGCTGGTCTACAATTGCTAATGCTAGAATTGTTACTGCAGAAGAAACTCGTAGACAAACACGTACAGTAGGTTTTTTTGGAAACACTGAGTTTTCTTATAAAAATATGATTTTTCTAGGTGCAACGATTCGTAAAGATATTGCTTCTGCTATGCCAAGAGGAAATAGAGATTTCATCTACCCATCAGTATCCTTAGGTTTTATTTTAACAGAAATAGAAGGATTAAAAGGTAGTTCTGTACTTTCCTATGCTAAACTTAGAGGATCGATAGCTGAAGTTGGACAAGCAGGAACATATTATAAAGATTTCTACTCTGTGCCTTCTTATGCGGGTGGTTTTTGGGTTGGAAGTCCAATACAATATCCTTTAGCGGGTGTTAGTTCATTTGGTCCTAATTCAATATTATACGATCCGAATTTAAAGCCACAAAACACAAAATCATATGAAGTTGGGGCTGACTTTAAGTTCTTTAACAACAGAATTGGAATTGAGTATAGTTACTCTAAACAAAATGTGACAGATCAAATTTTTAATGTTCCATTAGGAGGATCAACAGGAGCTAGTTTTCTAGTAACAAATGGAGGGAAAATGGAAACTGATGTACACGAATTTGTATTCACTACAAATCCTATCCGTACAGCAGATTTCAATTGGATATTTAATATAAATTTCTCTCAAATTGATTCTTATGTAAAGGAATTAGCTCCAGGTGTCGATAACATCAGTTTAGGAGGATTTGTGTCGCCACAGATTAGAGCTAGTGTTGGTGATCGTTTCCCTGTTATTTATGGGACAAGTTTTGTAAGAGATGATAACAACAACATAGTGGTAGATTCAGATGGTCTTCCTTTAATTGGAGATTCAAAAGCGATAGGAGAGGTTGCTCCTAAGTTTAATTTAGGAGGTTCTACTCAATTCACCTATAAGCGAGTTTCGTTGGCTGCTACAGTTGATTGGAAAAATGGAGGAAAGATATACAGCGGATCAAATAGTTTGATGAGCTTTTATGGTGTAGATGCAAGAACAGGAGACAGAGCATCTGAGTACATTTACCCAGGTGTTAAGCAAGATGGAACTCCAAATGATGTTGCTTTAGGAGGAGCTACAAATCCAAACGGGCATCAAGATTTACAATCAGCATTGAGTGATATTACAGAATCTGCTGTTTTTGATGCTAGTTTTGTAAAACTTAGAGAAGTCTCTTTGGTGTATCAATTCCCTAAATTGATGAATAACACATTAGATCTTAGAGCATCTGTTTTTGCAAGAAATATTTTATTATGGTCTAAAATACCTAATCTTGACCCTGAAGCATCACAAGGAAACAATAATATGTCAGGTGGATTTGAGCAATGGTCAATGCCACAAGCTAAAAGTATTGGTTTTGGTCTAAACTTTACATTTTAATTAAAAAAATCAAATGAAGAATATAAAAGTAACTATAACAGTATTAATGGCTTTATTTTTATTCCAATCTTGCTCTGAGGACAAGATGGATGAAATAAATGAGAATAAAAACAATCCAACAGATGTGCCTACTAGTTTGGCTATCACGGATGTAATGATTTCTTCTGGTTTTTCTACAACTGGTGCTGATAATTCATTTTACGCTGGGGTATACTCAGAGTTAAATGCAGGAAATCATAACCAAATGTATAATGCACAAATTAGACGTGGAGAACCTCAACTTGCAACAACTTACAACAATAGCTGGGTTGAAATTTACTCGCAACTAAGATCGCTAAAAATTATTATTGAAAAGTGTACTACAGGGAAAGAAAAAGGAAACTACCAAACTTTAGGTGTTGCTCAAATTTTATTCGCATATAATTTGGCTATATTGACAGATCTTTTTGGAGATGTTCCTTATTCTGAAGCTTTACAGCCAAATACAATCTTTCAACCTAAAATAGACAAACAAGAAGCTATTTATGAAGCTATTTTTCAAAGATTAAATGAAGGTATTTCAAATCTAGATAAAACTACAACTTATGCAGGTTTAGGAAATCAAGATTTAATCTACAAAGGAGATTCAAAAAAATGGAAAAAAGCAGCAAACGGATTATTAGCAAGATATACTATGAGATTATCTCTTAGAAAAGCTGATTACCAAGCTGTAATTAATTATGTAAATGCTTCATTTTCTGGTGTAGATGAAGAATTCAAACTTGCAAATGATGCAATTCCAAATCCTTATGCTAGATTCCAAGTTAATGTAGGTGCAATATCTGTAGCAAAAAGTTTCTATGATATTATGATAGCAAACGGAGCAACGGATGCTCGTACTAACGCATTTTTCTCAAAAATAGATGGTGTAGTTAAACCTTTTGACAATGCATCATTAGCCACTATAGAAGGGCAGGGTATCTATTCTATCTCTGCTATTATTAGTGAAAAAAACCCAATTTACTTGTTAAGCTATCATGAATTATTATTCTTAAAAGCTGAAGCTGAAGCGAGATTAGGTTTAACTACTGCTCAAACAACTATGAATGATGCTATAAAAGCTGCTTTTACTAAAAAACAAGTGGTAACTTTTACTGCTGCCCAAGCAGATACTTATATAGCTTCTATAGGAATTTTAACAGGTAATGCATTATTGAAAAAAATAATGGTAGAAAAATATATTTCTTTTTACGAAAATGAAGGCATAGAATGTTATAATGATATTAGACGTTTAAAAGCTATGGGTAATGGGGATTTCATACCTATGGTAAACCCAAAGCCTGCATTTTTTCCACAAAGATTCGGTTATGGTCAATCTGATGTTTCTGCTAACTTAAATATTAAAGAAGCATTTGGAGATGGGTCATATGTATACTCAGAAAATGTTTGGTGGGCTGGAGGAACAAGATAGTTTTTTTTAGTACTGAAATAATTTAGAAAAAGTGCACTCATTTATCAGAGGACACTTTTTTTAAAATATGTTTTTAATAAAAAGGAGTGGAAGATAAATTTTTCTACTCCTTTTTCGTATTTTAATATGTAATTAGCAGTAACAATCTTGTTGCTGTTTTTTTTGTAGTTTTTTTTAATGTAATACCATAAGTTGTTGTTTTATGAAAAATATAGTTGATTAGGAGATTTGCAATAATACTGCATAACTAGATAAAAATCAACGTTTTATTGTTGGTAATGTATATGAGATTGTGAAAAAGATTAACCAAAATAAAAGCAATAATTTATTTACTGGTTTTTTGTCCTTTTTTATGATTTTTAGAAGATGCCTCTTATAATGGTGTAGATTATGATGCTAATGATGTAATAAAAGAAATATATCAAGAAGTAAATAATACCATTATAAAATGTACCGATAAAGATGGTAATTTTGTTATAAATGCAATACCGAATAATGTGAACCCTGGTAGGAGTGCTGCTAGTAATAGAACTGATACAGGTTTGTCTCTGGATATAGGAAAGGAAGATGATTCTAGCAGATCACATATCAATACTTGCGTATCGGGAGAAAGTAACCAGTTACTGATAGCAGCTTATTGTAGATAATCAAAAATAAATAAGAATAATTAATTAGATTGTAATAGTGCAGTTTAATAGTATTTACGTAAAACAACATTCTGTAAAGTATTGAGGAAAGTACTGAAATGTATTTTAAAAAAGGAGAGGAATCTATCTATGATTTTGCTCCTTTTTTTGTTTTTTATAATGTATAGATTTCAGCTAAGACAGGGTTTTTATATACATGAATAAGGGTTGTGATTTGTAATAATATGATCGAGGAAAGGCTTAAGTAATTGTGTTTTTTATTAGTAATTATTTACCACGTTTGGTTTTTGTACTTTATTCAAATTTTCACGTCAATTAAGAATAAGGTCTGTAATTAGATTTAATTATAGGATTCAGTCTTATATTCTTTGTTATTCATGCATTAAGAGTGTTTGTTTTAACAGTTTTAGCGCATTCTTGATACATGGAATTTAAAAAAAAATGCAATTTTTTTTAATTATTTTTTTAAGCTTTTTTCTTTCTTTTGTTGGGTTGTTGTTGTGTTTAATTTTTAGAGTGTATTAAGATATAGTATGGTAAAGTGGTTATTAAGTTCTTTGTAATAAGGTTTTTGTGTTTTGCTTTTTATTCCTGTATTTATTTTGAACAATTTTATTTTTAAGCACATTTTGATTAAAATGTAAGAAATGTGTTCTTTTTGATGTTTTTATTGATAAAAAGTGTTTTTCTTGTTAAAAAAAATATATTATGATTAACTTTTGGTTAATTAACTTTTTATTAAGATGTTTGCAGAATTACTAATTCAAAATATATTAATATGAGATTAAAATTTAAATGGATTTTTACACTACTAATGTTAGCGTTATCTATGCAGTTTTCTTTTGCTCAGGAGAAAAACATTAAGGGTGTGGTTACAGATGATTCTGGACCAATTCCTGGAGTGAATGTTGTGGTAAAAGGGACAAAAGTAAGTACACAAACAGACTTTAATGGTGTTTATTCTATTCAGGCAAAAGCGGGAGATGTTTTGCAATTCTCTTTTATGGGAATGAACGACGCTTCTGTAACTGTTGGAGCATCTAATAGTGTAAATGCAAAATTGACATCAGCTTCTCAATCACTTGATGAAGTTGTAGTAGTTGCTTACGGTAAGCAAAAAACAAAATCTATTGTAGGTTCAGTAGCAACAGTAGGTAAAGACATTTTAGAAAAGCAACAAGCTACGAATGTTTTAACAGCAATTCAAGGTAGTGTTGCTGGGGTTAACATTATCTCAGCAGGAGGTCAACCAGGTGAAAGTCCAACCATACGTATTCGTGGTATTGGGTCTATCAGTTCTTCTGCAGAGCCTTTGATTATTTTAGATGGTGCACCTTTTTCAGGGAATATTAACTCAATTAGTGCGGATCAGATAGAAAGCATGAGTGTGTTAAAAGATGCTTCTTCTACTGCTTTATATGGTTCTAGAGGAGCAAATGGTGTAATTATCATTACTACTAAAAGAGGTAAATTTAATACGCCTACAACGGTACACTTAAACTCTGTAGTAGGTGTTGGTAGCAATGCAGTTAAATTACATAAATTATTGTCAACAGATCGTCTTACGGAGTTAAGTTGGGAAGCAGTACGTAATGTAAATCAATATGGTAGAGGACAAGCTCCTGCATTAGCAGGTCAAAATGCATCTAATTCATTAGTGTCAGCTTTGGGGTACAATCCTTATAAAGCAACAGTTCCTGTTGATGCTAACGGAAAATTAGTTACAACAGATAAATATTGGGATACAGATTGGGAAAAGGCTTTGATTAATAATTCGGCTATAAGAAAAGAAAATTCTATCGCAATTAGTGGTGGTGGTGAAAATGCTGCATTTTCATTTTCTGCTAATAATTTGAACCAAGAAGGGGCTTTAGTTAATTCAAATTTTAAGAGAACTTCGGTTAGAGTTAGCGCAGATACCAAAATTAATGAATCACTAACCGCTGGTTTAAGTGTAGGTTATACTACATCAACTCAAAATTACCCAACGCAATCAGGAAATTCATATCAAAGTCCAATACAATGGATTTATAATGTTTCTTCAATTTATCCATTATATCAACATGATGATCAAGGGAATGAAATGTTTGATAATTTAGGAAGAAAGATTTATGATTATGGAGCAGGTGATGGAGCGTTAAATGCAGTGCGTCCAATGATGGGGAATGAAAATGCTTTAGGAGCATTGTATAATTATACTGTTAGAAATAATAGAGATGATATTACTATCAATGGGTATGCAGGTTATAAAATTACAAAAGATTTATCTTTCAAAACTACAATTGGATACCAAAGATATATGCTTGATAATTTTAACTATAGTTCTTCTCTATATGGTAATGCTGCTGGAGTTAATGGTAGAATAACACAAAATAGAGATATTACAACTTCTATAAATATTACGAATGTGTTAAGCTATAAAAAGCAATTTGGAAATCATACTATTGGTGTTGATGGAATTCAAGAGGCTTATAAGTTTAAGTTAGATAGAATGTATGCTCAAGGGGAAGGATTTTTGCCAGGAGTAGAAGTTAATGATGGAGCAACTAACCCAACAGGAGTTGGTGGAACTGTTACAGAAGAGCGTCTTAATAGTTATTTAGGTCGTGCTACATATAATTATGCTAATAGATATTTCCTTGAAGGTTCTTACCGTACAGATGGTTCATCTCGTTTTGCAAGAGATTCACGTTGGGGTAATTTCTTTTCTGTAGGTGGTGCTTGGAGTATTAAAGATGAAAGTTTCTTAGTAGATAGTAAAGTTATTAGTACTTTAAAACTTAAAGGATCTTATGGAGAATTAGGAAATAATAGAGCATTGAATGCTGATGGTACAGATTCTTATTTTCCTTACCAACAATTATATAATTTAGGATGGAGTGAAATGGATTACCCAGGAGTTTCATTGGGAGCGCCAGCTGATAAGAGTTTAACTTGGGAAAAAACAGCTTCATCGAATATTGGTATTGAATTAGGATTCTTTAATGATAGATTTAAAGCAGGAGCAGACTGGTATCAAAAAAAATCAATTGATTTAATTTATGCAATTCCAGTTGCAGGTTCAACAGGTAATACAACTTATTTAACAAATGCAGGTTCTTTGAAAAACTACGGTTTAGAGGTTTATTTAAGTTCTGTGAATGTTAAGAATACTAACTTTACTTGGACTACTGATTTGAACTTCTCTTTTGATAGAAATGAAGTTACATCTTTAACACAAGATTATATTATTAATGGTAGTAAGCGTTGGGAAGTAGGTAAATCTATTTATGATTTCTGGATTCAGGAATGGGCTGGAGTTGATTCGGCTACAGGTAAAGGACAATGGTATAAAGATGGTGTAGATACTAATGGAAATAGAAATACTACATTTAATTATTCAGAAGCTTCTCGTAACTATGTAGGGAAATCATCATTGCCAGATGTGGTTGGAGGACTTTCAAATTACTTCAAATACAAGAATTTTGATATGAATATCTTGTTCAACTTTAGTTATGGAGCTTACGTTTATGATTCATCATATGCATCATTAATGACAGGATTAAAAGATCCAGGACGTCCAGGATCTGCAGATTTAGAAAACCGTTGGCAACAACCAGGAGATATTACAGATGTTCCAAGATTGTATCAATCAACTCAGGATTATGCTTCTCAATCTACAAGATTTTTATTCAAAAATAATTATATCCGTTTGAAAGCATTGAATATCGGTTATAACTTTCCAAAAGATGTAATGAATTCTATTGGAGTAAATAATATTAGAATTTACTTGCAGGGAGATAATTTGTTGACTTTCCAATCTCATAAAGGAATTGATCCAGAACAAAGTTTTTCTGGTACAACAGATAGTAGAACATACAACCAAAGATTGGCTTCTTTAGGGTTTTCGATTGATTTTTAATAATAAATTTAGTATATGAAAAATATAGTTAGAAATATAACAGCTGCCTTAGTAAGTGTAATTTGCTTAGGTAGTTGTAGTCAGGAATTTTTAGATGAAGTAAAACCTACTACAGGAGTTCCTATTGAAAGTATTTATGAAAGCAGAGCCACTGCTGAAGGGGCTATGGCCGGGATATTGAGACGTTTCAGAGGGCAATTTGAAAATGCAGCAGGTGTTGCTACTACAGATGTAGGTGGGTTAAATTCAATTTTTTATGCAAGATCGGTTAAAGGTAATGACGTGATATCTACAACTAGTTGGTATGGAACTGATTACGAGAACAATAATAGAGAGCCTACATATCGTAGACCTACTTTTACTTGGAATTATCCTTTTTTTATGATTAATCAGGTTAATAACTTTATTAAACAGGTTAATGCTAGTACAAAAATAGTAGAGGATGATAAAAATGAATTGTTGGGACAGGCGTATGCATTACGTGCTTTCTTTTACCACCAATTAGTTTTGGAGTTTTCAAAATCATATAATGAGGATCAAAATTATCCAGCACCACCTATCTATAAAGAGCCTACTGTAGAGCCTAAAGGGATGTCTACTGTAAAGGAAGTTTATGATTTTATGGTTGATGATTTGACTACAGCTATCCCTTTATTGTCTGAAGACCGCTTAGGAAAATCTTTTGTGAATAAGGAAGTTGCAAATGCTATATTAGCACAAGTTTATCAGGTAATGGGTAAATGGGATTTGGCAGAAGCTGCTGCTGTAGAAGCGTATGGTGGAAATGTCACTTCGGTTTTAGATGCTGGTGGTTATGGTTCAGGTTTTAAAGACAATGCTAGTGTAGAATGGTTATGGGGATCTCCTCAAAGACCTGATCAAAGTAATTACTATTATTTAGCACCTCACGCTTTTTCTGATCATAGATCTCCTGGTTATTATTCTGCATATGTAAATTCAACATTTGTTAGTTTATTCTCTGCTACAGATGTTAGAGGAGGAGTAGGGCCAACTAAATTATTTAATAAAAAATCAGCAACACTTCCATCTACTGATTATAGATACTATGTTTCGAACAAGTTTTCGTTTACATTTAGTTCTCATTCTCCAATCATCAGATATGCTGAGATGATATTAGTTGATGCAGAAGCAAAAGCAAGACAAGGAAATAATGGTGGTGCAAAAACTGTATTGTTTGCATTACAAAAAAATAGAGATGCAAATGCGGTACAAAGTTCAAATACAGGACAAGCTCTTATTGATGAAATTTTAGTTGAAAGACGTAAAGAGTTATTCCTAGAAAATGGAGTGGAATGGTTTGATGCAAAACGTTTAGGAAAAGGAATGCCTAGAGATGGTAATCAACGTTTAAAAGGACCTAATGCAGGAGTAACTTATGATTTACAGGCTCATGATTTAAGATTTATGCTTAAAGTTCCTCAGTCTGAAATTGATGCAAATCCATTTATTGACAATACTGTTAATAACGGAAAATAATTTCAGCATAATAATATCAAAGTAGATTGCTAAAATCCGCTTTTTTAAAACCCGCTTTTTATAAGCGGGTTTTTTATTTTTAAAAACTTTTTTCATTTACCTTTGCGTCATCCTAAATTGTCGAAAATAATATCTAAATATATATAACCCTTTCAAATGAGAATTCTCTTTTTAATTTATCTTTTAGTACTACCCACACTATTGTTTTCTCAGGCAAAAGCAAATAATAAAAGTAATTTAGACATGAGTGGTGCGCATCATGGGCTTAATGATACTATTAAAGCCAAAAAGAAAGTAGCAAGGATAGATCAATATAGATATATAACACTTGAGCGTGATACAACTTATCTGGATACATCACTTACAATTCAAAAAGAATACAGCCATAATTACTTGCGAAAGGATAATTTTGGACTATTGCCTTTTTCTAATATTGGACAAACATACAATACACTTCAATATAGCTTAACCGATTTTACTCCATATCCTGAAATGGGTTTTAAAGCAAAGCATTTTAATTTTCTAGAAGCCAATCAGATTCAGTATTATTCTGTTGCAACTCCATTAACTGAATTGTATTTTAAATCAACAATCAATAAAGGGCAAACACTAAATTCGTTTATAACTTTGAATATGACTGAAAGATTTAATGTTTCGGCAGAATATAAAGGATTGCGTTCAGAGGGGAATTATATAAATCAATTGTCGAGTACAGGAAATTTTAAATTAACAGCAAGTTATAGTACAAAAAAAGGGCAGTACTATCTTAATGCGCATTATACCTATCAAGATATTTCTAACGAAGAAAACGGAGGTATTACTACACCAGGAGATTTCGAAAGTGGAGATGCAGATTTCAAAAACCGACAAAGGTTAGAAGTGTATCTTACTGATGCAAAATCATTCTTAAAAGGAAAACGATTGTTTTTTGATCATGCTTATAGGATAAATGAAACGCATGGAAATAATAATTTGTATGTAACCCATCAATTTAATTACGAAAACAAATTTTTCGAATACTATCAGCCAACAGTTTTATCCACCGTTGGCACGAAAAATGTTCTTCGATTTGGAGATTCATATGTAACAAATAATATTAATGACCAGTCGCATTATAACAAAATGTATAATAAGGCAGGAATAGCTTATGAAAATATATTGCTAGGAAAATTTCAATTTTTTATAGATGATTTTAGAAGTAATTCATACTATGGAAGAGTTTTGATTTTTGATGATGGGGTGATTATTCCTAGCTCATTAAGTCAGAATATTAATAGTTTTGGAGGACAATACGAATATCAAAAAAACAAATGGAACGGTAGATTTTTATATTCAAGATCAATCACAAATCAATCACTTTCCAATTTAGAAGCAAAGCTTAAGCATGATTTTAGTGATAAAATTAAACTTTCATTTGAGTATCAAAACATAAATAAGTTGCCAAATAATAACTATAATTTATATCAGAGTAGTTATATAGAGTACAATTGGTCGAATAAATTTAAGAACGAAAAAATTAATTCTTTAAGCGCTAACGCAACGACACCTTGGGTTAATATGTCATTTCAGTATTCTGTATTGAATGATCATATGTATTTTGAAGATCAATCAACAACTACGCAAGCTAATGCAGGTACCCAAATTATAAAACCAGCACAATACGATGGTACAATCAACTACTTAGAAGTAAAAGCTAGTAAGGAGTTTAAGTTTGGACGTTTTGCATTGGATAATACAGTTTTATATCAAAAAGTAGATCAGGCAAATGCGGTATTAAATGTGCCAGAAATCGTAACAAGAAATACATTGTATTACACAAATTATTTCTTTAAAAAAGCACTTTTTTTACAAACCGGAATTGTATTTAATTATTTTACTAGTTATTATGGGAATGATTATAATCCCGTAATTGGAGAGTTTTTTGTTCAAAATAAGAAAGAAATAGGAAACTATCCGAACTTTGATTTTTTTATAAATGCAAGAATCAGACAAACAAAAATATTTTTAAAAGCAGAGCATTTTAATTCGTCGTTTTCAGGTAGTAATTACTATTCAGCACCGAACAATCCCTATCGTGATTTTGTCATTCGATTTGGCTTAACTTGGAATTTCTTCCAATAAAATTAATTAATAATAATGGAAATCAGACCTTATAATTTCCAAACTTAATACAATGAAGTACTCAAAAAATATTTTAGAAACAATTGGCAATACACCTTTAGTTAAACTTAACAAAATCGTTGCCGAAATTGACGCATTAGTTTTGGCAAAAGTTGAAACATTTAATCCAGGAAATTCTGTTAAGGATAGAATGGCAGTAAAAATGGTAGAAGATGCTGAAGCAGATGGGCGTTTAAAGCCTGGAGGAACTATTATCGAAGGGACATCTGGAAACACCGGAATGGGATTAGCATTGGTTGCTATTATAAAAGGATACAAACTTATTTGTGTAATTTCGGATAAGCAATCAAAGGAGAAAATGGATATCTTACGCGCAGTAGGTGCAAAGGTAGTCGTTTGTCCAACAGATGTGGAGCCAACAGACCCTCGTTCCTATTATTCAGTTTCGAAACGATTGGCTGAGGAGACTCCAAATTCATGGTACGTAAACCAATACGATAATCCATCAAATGCATTGGCGCATTATGAGCAAACAGGGCCAGAAATTTGGGAACAAACAGAAGGTAAAATAACACACTTTGTCGTTGGGGTAGGTACAGGAGGAACTATATCAGGAGTTGCAAAATACTTAAAAGAAAAAAATCCGAATATTAAAATTTGGGGAATAGATACCTATGGGTCGGTTTTTAAAAAATACCATGAAACAGGTATTTTTGATGAAAATGAAATTTACTCCTATATCACTGAGGGAATTGGAGAAGATATTTTACCAAAAAATGTTGATTTCTCACTGATAAATGGATTTACAAAAGTAACAGATAAAGATGCTGCAGTTTATACCAGAAAAATTGCACTCGAGGAAGGGATTTTTGTAGGGAACTCAGCAGGAGCTTGTATAAAAGGATTATTGCAGTTAAAAGAACATTTCACAAAAGACGATGTAGTAGTTGTGTTGTTTCATGATTCAGGCAGTCGTTACGTAGGTAAGATGTTTAATGATGATTGGATGCGTGAACGTGGTTTTCTGGAAGAAAACATCACTAAAGCAGAAGATGTTATAAAAGATCATATCGATAAAAAATTGATCGTTGTGCGAACAGAAGAATTGGTTTCGCATGCAATTGAAAGAATGCGTAAATATAAGATCTCACAAATTCCAGTAGTCGATATTACTGGATTTGTAGGTTCAGTTGATGAAACAGATTTGTTTAGAAGTTACGTAGCAGACAAGAATGTAGCCGAAAAACCAATTAAAGAAGTAATGGGGAAGCCTTTTCCTATTGTAAAATTAGGGACACCAATAGAGGAAGTTTCAAAACTTTTTACAAAAGAAAATGATGCAGTTTTAGTAGATTTAGGAAATGGAAACCATCATATAATAACAAAATATGATATTATTGGTTCGATAAAATAAAATAATAATTCACACAATTTAAATAGCCACAAATCTAACGAGAATTCTCGCTGAATTTGTGGCATTTTTAGCTTGTAAAAAACATCGATAATGACTTTTACTGCTATAGATTTTGAAACTGCCATAGGGCACCACCCATGTTCAGTAGGTATTGTTACAGTAGAGAATGGTGTAATTGTAGATGAGTTTGTTACTTTAATCAAGCCACCTAATAATGAATACTCACCGTTTACAATTAGAGTACATGGTATTTATCCCCGCGATACGATAAATGCCAAAACCTTTGCTCAAGTATATCCAGAGATAAAAAAACGTCTAGAAAACAGAACCGTTGTTGCTCATAATGAGAGTTTTGATCGCAATGTTTTGATGAAATCGATGGCGCTACATGGTTTAAATTATGATGATTTAAACATTGCTTTGCGTTGGGAATGTACTGTTAAGATATATAAAGCAAGAGGCTTAAAGCCTACTAAATTAAGTGATTGCTGTCGTGAAATGAGAATTCAGCTCAATCATCACGAAGCATTATCAGATGCGAGGGCATGTGCTAAATTGTACTTATTGAAGTAATTTTCTTTCATTTATAAGTTTTTTGAATTACCTTAGGTGATCTCTTAAATGACTAAATAATGAAAGAAGATTTTTTGCATTACCTATGGAAATATAAAAAGTTTGATACTTTAAATTTAAAAACTTTTAATAATGAGGAGCTTATAATTATCAACGTAGGCCAGTATTTAGAATTGGCAGGGCCAGATTTTTTTAATGCTCAAATAATAATCGGAAATCAAAAATGGGCTGGAAACATAGAGATTCATTTAAAATCTTCAGATTGGTATTTGCATAATCATGAAAACGATAAAGCTTATGAGAGTGTAGTTTTGCATGTTGTTTGGGAACATGATTGTGAAATTTTTAGTCAAAATAACTCAGAGGTGCCTGTTTTGATTTTAAAAGATTATGTTTCAGAAGAAATTATTGAAAATTATAAAACCTTAATTACTCCTAAGTCTTGGATTTTTTGTGAAAAAGAAATCAAAGATGTTGATCCGTTTTTATTCATAAATTGGCAGGAACGACTTTTTTTTGAACGATTTGAGCGTAAATCACAACCTATTTATGATTTGTTAGAAATGACAAATAACGATTGGGAAGCAGTTTTATTTAGTTTCCTAGCTAAAAATTTTGGTTTAAATACAAATGGAAATTCTTTTTTTCAATTAGCACAATCCATCCCGTTTAGTATAATTAGGAAGGAAAGTTTTGAAGTTGAGAATCTTGAAGCATTACTCTTTGGAAATGCAGGACTATTAGATGTAGACAAAGAAGATAATTACTTTAAAGATTTAAAAATTAGGTATTTTTATCTTTTGAATAAATATCAATTAGAAAGAGCATATGTAGAGCCAATGCAGTTTTTTAAACATCGGCCGGATAATTTCCCAACAATTCGTCTTTCTCAATTGGCTAATTTATATCATAAATATCAAAATTTGTTTTCTAAGATAATAGATTTAAAGGCAGTCCATGAAATTTATGATTTGCTATTGGTTTCGGTAGCTCCATATTGGCAAAATCACTACCAGTTTGACAAAGAAAGTCCTTTTAAATCTAAGAAAACAGTTCATTCTTTTGTTGATTTACTTATCATAAATACAATTATTCCAATAAAGTTTGCCTATGCTAAAAAGCAAGGATATTCTATTTCAGAGGATTTAATAATACTTTTAAATCAAATTAAACCAGAAAAAAAACTCTATTATCGATAAGTTTAAGATGTTCAAAATTAATGCGAAAAATGCATTAGAGACGCAATCTTTATTACAGCTAAAGAATGAATATTGTAATAAAAATAGATGTCTTGATTGTGTTGTTGGAATGGAATTGCTAAAGAGTTAATAGAGAAATCAAGAATTATAAAATGGAGTAATTAAATAATAATCTCAGTTCAGTATAGCATCATATTTTATCCTAATAGCTATTGGAATTAGATAGCAAGGAAGAATATGTTAATTTTTAGCTATTGCTAATTCTTTTGGCTTTATAACTTTTAAACTTTAGACTTACTTAGTTAATTTTGTATTTTTGCATATCATCTATCATCTTAAATGTATGTCAGCAATTATTAAACTTAAATTCTTTTTTGAAAAATACGGCTTTCATGTTTCTTCCAGATTAGCCGATAGGTTAGGAATGAGAGTTACAAGTGTTCGTTTGTTTTTTATATATATATCTTTTGTTACAGCTGGACTATGGTTTGGGGTATATCTGACATTGGCATTCTGGATTAGACTAAAAGATTTAGTTCGTGCTAAAAGAACTTCTGTTTTTGATTTATAACTCATTTCATTCCATAAAAAAAGGGATTATAAAGTAACTAATACTTTATAATCCCTTCTTAATATTGTGATATGTTATTTTTCAGGATTGTTTAATTTGCTATTTTTCTTTCCATAAGTAAAGTAAATAACAACACCTAGTGCCATCCAAATAACTAATCTTATCCAGCTTTCATTTGGTAGAGAGTACATTAATGCAAGGCAAATTATAATTCCAGCAATAGGAACAAAAGGAACTAATGGAGTTCTGAAAGATCTTGGAGCATCTGGCATTTTTTTACGCATTACCATAACACCAATACATACTAATACAAACGCTAATAAGGTACCAATACTAACCATATGGCCTAAATCACTTACAGGAACAAACCCTGCAAATAGACTCACAAAAACTAAAAAGAAAATATTAGTTTTCCAAGGAGTACGAAACTTAGAATGAATTTCGCTAAAAAATTTAGGTAATAATCCGTCTTTACTCATAGTATAAAATACACGGCTTTGTCCCATTAGCATTACTAGCATTACAGATGTGTACCCAGCTAGAATAGCTATAATTAAACCAGTTTGTAAAAATGTATATCCAGTTTTGGCAAAGGCAGTTGCAGCAGGTTTAGCATCGCCAGCAAATTCATAATATGGTACAAGACCAGTCATTACGTGAGCAAATAAAACGTATAATATAGTACAGATTATCAAAGAACCTAAAATTCCAATAGGCATTCCCTTTTGAGGGTTTTTTGCTTCTTGTGCAGCGGTAGAAACAGCATCAAAACCAATGAAGGCAAAAAATACAGTTCCAGCTCCAGCAGCAATACCAGACCAGCCAAATTCGCCAAAAACACCTGTGTTTTTAGGAATGTATGGAGTATAGTTTGCTGTGTCAATAAAGCCCCATCCTAATACGATAAAAACAATTACAACAGCAACTTTTAGAACAACTAAAAAATTATTTATAGATGCAGATTCCCTAGTTCCTCTTATTAATAATAAAGAAAGTAAAGAAACGATGATAATAGCTGGAAGGTTGATAATACCACCTTCAATTACAGTTCCGTCACTTAATTTTAATGTCTCCCAGGGAGAACAAATTAAATTATGAGGAAGGTGAATATTGTATTTATTAAGCAATTCAAGTAAATAACGGGACCAACTTACGCCTACTGTTGCGGCTCCTAATGCATATTCTAAAACTAAATCCCATCCAATTATCCAAGCCATAAATTCACCCATTGTAGCATAGGAGTATGTATAAGCACTACCAGCTACAGGTATCATAGAAGCGAATTCTGCATAGCAAAGACCCGCAAAAGCACACCCTATAGCAGCTAGAATAAAGGACAATGTAACTGCTGGTCCAGCATGCTCGGCTGCTGCAATTCCAGTTAATGAAAATAATCCGGCTCCAATAATTGCGCCTACTCCTAGAGCTACTAAAGAGCGGGAAGATAAAGTTCTTTTTAAGCCTCTTTCAGATTCGGAAGCTTCATTAAGCAATACCGATAGTGGTTTAGTTTTCCAAATTGACATATACTATTTTGGTTAATTGTTATTAAGCTCCAAATGTATTGTTTTTTACAAAAAATAAAAACAATTAGTGCATTTTATGTTGTGAAATAATTAATTTTATGGATAATTATTGGTTTGTCTTGCTTTTTTACTTGATAATAGTAGTTGTTTTTATTGTTTTTTTTAAGTAAAAACCTATTAAAACTGCATTTTTTTGACTTAATTTACAATTTCAAATTAAATTAAGTTTTAGTCAAAGATGGATTTTAGAAAAATAGCTCCTTATTTTAAATTTAGTAGAGAACAAAGAATTGGTATTTTTTTTCTTTTTATAATAATTATTGTTTTACAGTTGGTTTATTTTTTTGCTGATTTTAGTTCGTCATCACAATTTTTTCCAGACAAAGAAAGATGGATGTCTTTACAGAGCGAGATAGATTCAATTAAAAATGGTAGCGATAGTAAAGAAGAGAAAAAATATTTATTCAATCCTAATTTTATTACAGATTACAAAGGGTATAAGTTGGGTATGACAGTAGAGGAAATTGATAGATTGTTAGTTTTTAGAAAAGAGAATAAATATGTCAACTCTCCGAAGGAGTTTCAGGAAGTAACAAAGATTTCAGACTCCTTGTTAGGTAGTATTGCTCCGTATTTTAAATTTCCTGACTGGACAGCTAATAAGAAAGATAAAAAGGAATATAAAAATTATTCAAATCAGAAGATATTCGTTAAAAAAGAGAAAAATATATTAATCGATATCAATCAAGCCACTCAAGAGGATTTAATTAAAGTTTCGGGAATAGGGGAAGCTCTTTCTCTACGGATTTTAAAGCAGAAAGAACGTTTAGGGTATTTTGTTTCGATGGAGCAACTTAAAGATGTTTGGGGGCTTTCGCCTGAAGTTATTTTGAACTTAAATAATCATTTTAAAATTTCAGAACTTACTTCTTTTAAAAAAATAGCTATAAATGATGCTTCTTTAAAAGAGCTTTCAAGCTTTCCGTATTTTCGACATACATTGGCAAAACAGATCGTCACCTATCGAAGTATGAACGGAAATATAAATAATATTGAGGATTTGATAAAAATTAAGGGCTTTCCTGTTGAAAAAGCAAAAATAATTGGTTTATATTTGGAGTTCTAAAAAGATACTAATGAATTTTGATTATAACGAAACGCAATCAATGATTGCTCAGTCCATAAGAGAATTTGCTGAAAAAAATATCCGTCCCTATATAATGGAGTGGGATGAAGCACAAACATTTCCAATTCCGTTATTCAAAGAATTAGGAGCAATGGGGTTTATGGGGGTTTTGGTTCCAGAAGAATATGGGGGGTCGGGACTAGGTTATCATGAATATATAACAATTATTGAAGAAATTTCAAAAGTTGACCCTTCAATTGGGCTGTCAGTTGCTGCTCATAATTCATTATGTACAAATCATATTTTGACTTTTGGTAACGAGGAGCAAAAGAAAAAATGGCTACCTAAACTAGCAACAGCAGAGCATATTGGTGCATGGGGGTTAACGGAACATAATACAGGATCCGATGCGGGAGGAATGAATACAACAGCAGTAAAAGATGGAGACCATTGGGTTGTAAATGGAGCGAAGAATTTTATTACACATGCTAAATCTGGTGATATTGCTGTGGTAATTGTACGCACAGGAGAAAAAGGAGACTCACGAGGGATGACAGCTTTTGTATTCGAAAAAGGAATGCCGGGATTTACATCTGGGAAAAAAGAGAATAAATTAGGAATGCGTGCGAGTGAAACAGCTGAATTGGTTTTTGATAACTGCCGAATTCCCGATGCAAATCGTTTAGGAAATGTAGGAGAGGGTTTTATTCAATCTATGAAAATATTAGACGGAGGGAGAATCTCAATAGGAGCGCTGTCTCTTGGGATTGCTAAAGGAGCTTATGAAGCAGCATTAAAATACTCAAAAGAAAGATATCAATTCGGACAGCCAATTAGTAGTTTTCAAGGAATTTCGTTTAAGTTGGCAGATATGGCAACAGAAATTGAGGCTTCGGAATTATTATTACATAAGGCAGCATTTTTAAAGCAACAGCATAAGCCAGTAACTACAATGGGAGCAATGGCAAAAATGTATGCCTCAGAGGTATGTGTGAAAGTAGCAAATGAAGCAGTTCAAATTCATGGAGGATACGGATATACAAAAGATTTTCCGGTAGAGAAGTTCTACCGAGATTCTAAGTTGTGTACTATAGGTGAGGGAACTACAGAAATTCAGAAAGTGGTTATCTCAAGAAACATCTTAAAAGACTAGTTGCATAATAAGGGCGTGCCCACAAAAAAAGCAGCCACTAGGTTTTGCGTTGAGTGGCTGCTTTTTTTGTGGACGGGCTTTCTGCTATAATCTTATTGTTCTTAAAGAAAGAACAATAAGGATTTTCGCTTCAATCCCTCACGCAGTCTTTAAGTATTAATGAGTGAATTGACTTAAGGACACCGGTATTGAATTCTTATCATAAGTGTAATGAAAAAATAATCTGTAGTTTATGGTGTGTGATTGGAATAAATGTTTACTTTTGCACACTTAACGAAAGGGGGTGTCAATATTATGTTAATTATACCAATTAAAGACGGAGAAAATATCGATAGAGCATTAAAGCGCTATAAAAGAAAATTTGATAAAACAGGAACTGTTCGTCAGTTAAGAGCACGTACTGCTTTTATTAAGCCATCTGTAAAAAATAGAATCAAAATTCAAAAAGCTGCTTACATTCAAAACATGAAAGACAACTTGGAGGGTTAGATAAAATCTATATTCAAATAAATGCCGTTAGTCATCAAAATTTTATAACTTTGATGCTAACGGTTTTTTTATTTTATAAAATCGAAACGATTTGGGATGTAGAACCGTAAAGAAGGGATGAGGTGGTGTTCTTTAGTGAAATAAATAGAGGGTAAAAGTGAAAACAAATAAGCAGGCATTTCAGGAATATCTTCAGTTGGAGAAAAAGTATTCTTCGCATACTCTGGGTGCTTATATGAATGACATTGTTTCTTTTGAGTCATTTAACAAATTGCATTTTGATCAGGAAAATATTGATCAGGTGAATTATAGCCAAATTAGATCATGGGTGGTTTCGCTAGTGGATGCTAATATATCTAACGTTTCGGTTAATCGTAAAATGGCATCTTTAAAGGCATTTTATAGGTTTTTATTAAAGACTAAACAAATAGAGGTTAGTCCGATGCAGAAGCATAGGGCGTTAAAAACCCCCAAGGTAGTGCAGATCCCGTTTTCTGAAAAGGAATTGATAGATTTGATGGATCGGATAGGAGATTCAGAGGGATTTGAGGGAATTCGGGATAAATTGATAATTGATTTGTTTTATACAACAGGAATTCGAAGGGCAGAATTGATAGGATTGCTTCGGATTAATGTTGATTCGTCTGCTAATACGATTAAGGTGTTAGGGAAGCGTAATAAAGAACGTATTATTCCTGTTCTGCCAGTTATTGTTAAGCAGTTTTCGTTGTACATGAAAGAACGTGAAAGTGTTGAGGGTATAGTTGATAAGGAGTATTTTTTTATTACTAAAAAAGGGTTAAAATTGAATGAAACCTTTGTGTATCGATTAATAAATTCATACTTTAGTAAAGTCTCTGAAAAGGTAAAAAAAAGTCCTCATGTTCTCCGGCATACATTTGCGACTCATTTATTAAATAACGGGGCTGATTTAAATTCAGTAAAGGAATTATTAGGACATTCAAGTTTGGCATCTACACAGGTATATACGCATAGTAGTTTAGCGGCTCTTAAAAAAGTGTATGCTGATGCCCATCCTAGAAATAAAAAGTAATTCTAAAATGTTTAATTCTAAAATAACTATTATGAAGGTAAGTATTAATGCAGTTAACTTTGCTGTTGACAGAAAATTGGTAGATTTCGTTCAAGAGAGAATGGATAAGTTGGAAAAGTATTATGACAGGGTGGTATCGGTAGATGTTTTTTTGAAAGTAGAAAAAACTAGTGACAAGGAGAATAAAATTGCCGAGATAAAAATTAACGTCCCGGGTGATGATTTCTTGGTAAAAAAGCAGTGCAAAACCTTTGAAGAGGCTGTTGAGCTTTCGGCAGAATCCATAGAGAGATTGTTAGTTAAGAGGAAAGAAAAGATAAGAACGCATATTTAATGTAATTTTTTTTAAAAAATGTTTTGATTCAAAGATAAAATAGCTACATTTGCAGTCCGTTAGAAATAGCGGACTTTTTTTATTGAAATTGCCAGCGTAGCTCAGTTGGCTAGAGCAGCTGATTTGTAATCAGCAGGTCGTGGGTTCGAGTCCCTCCGCCGGCTCAAGATAGTTCAAATGCGATTTGAAATTGTTCATGTAATTATTGATAAAAAAAGGGGGAGATACTCAAGCGGCCAACGAGGGCAGACTGTAAATCTGCTGTGTGAACTTCGCAGGTTCGAATCCTGCTCTCCCCACAAAAAAGAAGAAGTTAAGATTATGTTTTTTGGATTTTTAAAATCTGAAATTTAGAATTCTCTGCCGATGTAGCTCAGGGGTAGAGTGCTTCCTTGGTAAGGAAGAGGTCTCGGGTTCAATTCCCGACATTGGCTCAAGTAAGTAGAAAATTGAAAATTAATATATAACTAAGATTAAAAATTAAGTAAAATGGCAAAGGAGAATTTTAATCGTTCCAAACCGCACTTAAACATAGGTACAATTGGACACGTGGATCACGGAAAAACTACATTAACTGCAGCAATTACTAAAGTATTGTCTGATGCAGGTTACTGTCAAGCTAGATCGTTTGATCAAATCGATAACGCTCCAGAGGAGAAAGAAAGAGGTATTACAATTAATACTTCACACGTAGAGTATGAAACAGCTAATCGTCATTACGCTCACGTTGACTGTCCAGGTCACGCGGATTACGTAAAGAACATGGTTACTGGAGCAGCTCAAATGGATGGAGCTATCTTAGTAGTTGCTGCTACAGATGGTCCAATGCCACAAACACGTGAGCATATCCTTTTAGGACGTCAGGTTGGTATTCCAAGAATCGTTGTTTTTATGAACAAAGTGGATATGGTTGATGATGCTGAGTTGTTAGAGCTTGTTGAAATGGAAATTAGAGATTTATTATCTTTCTACGAATATGATGGAGATAATGGTCCTGTTATTCAAGGTTCAGCTTTAGGAGGATTGAATAATGATCCTGTTTGGGTTCCTAAAATTCTTGAATTAATGGAAGCTGTTGATGCTTGGATTGAAGAGCCAGTACGTGACGTTGCTAAACCATTCTTGATGCCAGTTGAAGATGTATTTACAATTACAGGACGTGGAACTGTTGCTACAGGTCGTATCGAAACTGGTATTGCTAATACAGGAGATGCTGTTGAAATCATTGGTATGGGAGCTGATAAATTAACTTCTACTATTACAGGAGTTGAGATGTTCCGTAAAATCCTTGATAGAGGAGAAGCTGGAGATAACGTAGGTTTATTGTTAAGAGGTGTTGATAAAGAATCTATCAAAAGAGGAATGGTTATCATTAAGCCAGGATCAGTAAAACCACACGCTACTTTTAAAGCAGAGGTTTATATCTTGAAAAAAGAAGAAGGTGGACGTCATACTCCATTCCATAATAACTACCGTCCACAGTTCTACGTACGTACAACTGACGTAACAGGAGTTATTACTTTACCAGAAGGAGTAGAGATGGTAATGCCAGGAGATAACTTGACTATTAATGTTTCTTTATTAAGCCCAATCGCAATGAGCGTAGGTTTACGTTTCGCTATCCGTGAAGGTGGTAGAACAGTTGGAGCAGGTCAGGTAACTGAAATCGTAGGATAATCCTATAAAATAAAACTATAAAAGCCAGTTGACTTTCTTAACTGAGGTCACTGGCTTTAATTACGGGCGTAGTTCAAGGGTAGAATAGCGGTCTCCAAAACCGTTGATGGGGGTTCGAATCCCTCCGCCCGTGCAATAATAAATATATCTCATGACAAAAGTTGTTAATTACATATCAGAAGCATTCGAGGAATTGAAGTCAAATGTAACTTGGCCAGCATGGGCAGAAGTGCAACGATTGACAATTGTAGTAGCTGTATTTTCAGTATTATTCGCTTTGGCAACTTGGGGAGTAGATGAATTTTTTGCAAAAGCATTGGCTGGATTTTTTAATTGGATAAAAGCGTAATTTTTTTGTAATGGCAGATAATAATGTGAAAAAGTGGTATGTAGTTCGAGCAGTAAGTGGACAAGAGAATAAAGTAAAAGCTTACATCGAAACTGAAATTGCCAGATTAGGTATGGGTGATTATGTTTCCCAAGTTTTAGTTCCTACAGAAAAAGTGGTAACGGTGAAAGAGGGTAAAAAAATAGCTAAGGATAAAGTATATTTCCCTGGGTATGTTATGATCGAAGCCAATTTAGTTGGTGAAATACCTCATATTATTAAATCGATAACTAGTGTAATTGGTTTTTTAGGCGAAATTAAAGGTGGTGAGCCTGTTCCGCTTAGATTATCTGAGGTAAATAGAATGTTAGGTAAGGTTGATGAACTGGCTGTAAATACAGATACACGTTCTATTCCTTTTAACTTAGGAGAAACTATTAAGGTAATTGATGGACCTTTCAACGGATTCAATGGAACGGTTGAAAAAATCAATGACGAAAAGCGTAAACTAGAAGTAATGGTTAAGATTTTTGGAAGAAAAACACCATTAGAGTTAAGTTTTATGCAAGTAGAAAAAGTATAATTTTTGTTACATCTATAATAACCACTACAATTGCTTCCAATAATTGCAGTGTTAAATTTTTTAAAAAATGGCTAAAGAAATTAGTAAGGTAGTTAAACTACAAGTTAAGGGAGGTGCTGCGAATCCGTCGCCACCGGTTGGACCTGCTTTAGGAGCTGCTGGGGTTAATATCATGGAGTTCTGTAAGCAATTTAATGCTAGAACACAAGATAAACCTGGCAAAATATGCCCAGTACAAATTACTGTGTATAAAGACAAATCATTTGATTTTGTTGTAAAAACTCCTCCAGCAGCAGTTCAGTTAATGGAAGCTGCAAAGCTAAAATCTGGTTCAGGAGAGCCTAATCGTAAAAAAGTAGCTAGTGTTACTTGGGAACAAATTAGAGCTATTGCTGAAGACAAGATGCCAGACTTAAATGCATTCACTATGGAGTCTGCAATGAGTATGGTCGCTGGAACAGCTAGATCTATGGGTATAACTGTATCAGGAGATTCTCCTTTTTAATTAAGAGAAAGACATGGCAAAATTGACAAAAAAGCAAAAAGAGGCTGCTTCAAAAATTGAAAAGAACAAACTATACTCTTTGAAAGATGCAGCTGCATTAATCAAAGTTATAGCTTCTGCAAAATTTGATGAGTCTGTTGATATCGCAGTGCGTTTGGGTGTAGATCCAAGAAAAGCGAATCAAATGGTTAGAGGTGTAGTAACATTACCACACGGAACAGGAAAAGATGTAAAAGTATTAGCATTAGTTACTCCAGACAAAGAAGCGGAAGCTTTAGCAGCAGGAGCAGACTATGTAGGTCTTGATGATTATTTACAAAAAATAAAAGACGGTTGGACGGATGTAGATGTTATCATCACTATGCCAGCTGTAATGGGTAAATTAGGTCCATTAGGTCGTATTTTAGGACCTAGAGGTTTAATGCCAAACCCTAAAACAGGTACTGTAACTATGGATGTTGCAAAAGCTGTTCAAGAGGTTAAAGCTGGTAAAATTGACTTTAAAGTTGATAAAACTGGTATTGTGCACGCAGGAATTGGAAAAGTTTCTTTTGGAGCTGAACAAATTTATGATAACGCACACGAAATTATTCAAACATTAATCAAACTTAAACCAACTGCTGCTAAAGGTACCTATATTAAAGGTATTCACCTTACAAGCACTATGAGTCCTGCAATTGCATTGGACCCAAAAGCAGTATAATTGGTAGTTAATAATTTTTAGTATGACTAGAGAAGAAAAATCAATCGCGATTGAAGATTTAACTGCACAGTTAGCTGGTACAAATATTATTTATGTATCTGATATTTCTGGATTAAACGCAGAAACAACTTCAAACTTGAGAAGAGCTTGCTTTAAAGCAGGTGTTAAATTAGAGGTTGTTAAAAATACTTTGCTTGCAAAAGCAATGGAAGCTTCTGCTAATGACTATGGAGATTTACCATCAGTATTGACAGGTAATAGTGCTATATTTATTTCAGATATTGCAAATGCACCTGGAAAAATTATCAAAGATTTCCGTAAGAAATCTGATAAACCAGTTTTAAAAGGGGCATATATTAATTCAGAAGTTTACATTGGAGATGATCAATTAGAGGCATTAGCAACTATCAAATCTAAAGAAGAGCTTCTTGGAGAACTTATTGGATTACTTCAATCTCCGGCTCAAAGAGTTATCTCTGCTTTACAAAACAAATTCGCAAACAGCGAAGAAGAAACAGAAGCATAATAACAAATGCGGGGAATTTTATTTCCTTGCTGCTTAATTAGCGCACAATAAATAATTATATTTTACAAATCATTTTAAACGATAGAAAAAATGGCAGATTTGAAACAATTCGCAGAACAATTAGTTAACCTAACAGTTAAAGAAGTTAACGAATTAGCAACAATATTAAAAGACGAGTACGGTATCGAGCCTGCTGCTGCAGCTGTTGTAGTTGCTGCTGGAGGTGATGGTGGTGCTGCTGAAGAAGCACAAACTGAATTTACAGTTGTATTAAAAGAAGCTGGTGCTTCTAAATTAGCTGTAGTTAAATTGGTAAAAGAACTTACAGGTTTAGGTCTTAAAGAAGCTAAAGATGTAGTTGATAGTGCTCCAAGTAACGTTAAAGAAGGTGTTTCTAAAGAAGAGGCTGAAGGTCTTAAAAAATCATTAGAAGAAGCTGGAGCTGTTGTTGAGCTTAAATAATTCAACTCAGTTTTAAGAACTAGGTTTAGGTCTTGAGTTATCTCAATGGCCTAAACCATTTTTCGTATAATAAAATATATCAAGTTTTATTATCAAATAGTTTAAAATACGAAAAAGTTTTTGATCAATACGAAGAAAAAAACTAAACAGGATTTTGTCAGTTTATTTTTAAAGATGTATTGGTTATAATAAGAAAGTATAGATTAAACAATGTGTTTTTACACAAAAAATTACTTTTTTTTAATCAAAATTTTGTCCATTGATGATAACAAATCAGACTGAAAGATTGAATTTTGCCTCTACAAAAAATATTCCTGTATATCCAGATTTTCTAGATGTTCAGGTTAAGTCATTTAAAGATTTTTTTCAATTAGAAACTAAATCTGATGAAAGAGGCAACGAAGGGTTATACAATACCTTCATGGAAAATTTTCCAATCACAGATACAAGAAATAACTTTGTGTTGGAGTTCCTAGATTATTTTGTTGATCCACCACGTTATACAATTCAAGAATGTATAGAGAGAGGTCTTACTTATAGTGTGCCTTTAAAAGCTAGGTTAAAACTATATTGTACAGATCCAGAACACGAAGATTTTGAAACTATTGTACAAGATGTTTATCTAGGTACAATTCCTTATATGACTCCAAGCGGTACTTTTGTTATCAATGGTGCTGAGCGTGTAGTAGTTTCTCAACTACACCGTTCTCCTGGGGTTTTCTTTGGACAATCATTCCACGCAAATGGAACAAAACTTTATTCTGCCAGAGTAATTCCTTTTAAAGGTTCTTGGATAGAATTTTCTACAGATATTAATAGCGTAATGTACGCGTATATTGATAGAAAGAAAAAATTACCAGTTACAACTTTATTCCGTGCAATTGGATTCGAAAGAGATAAGGATATCCTTGAAATTTTCGACCTTGCTGAAGAAATCAAAGTTTCTAAAACAGGTATTAAAAAATATATTGGAAGAAGACTTGCTGCGCGTGTACTAAACACTTGGCACGAGGATTTCGTTGATGAAGATACCGGTGAGGTAGTTTCTATCGAACGTAACGAAATCATCCTTGATAGAGATACTATTATCGATAAAGATAATGTTGAAGAAATCATCGATTCTAACGTTAAATCTATTTTGTTACATAAAGAGGATAATAATCAAGCAGATTATGCTATTATCCACAATACATTACAAAAAGATCCAACAAACTCTGAAAAAGAAGCTGTTGAGCACATCTACAGACAATTGCGTAATGCAGAACCGCCTGATGAAGAAACTGCTCGTGGTATTATAGATAAATTGTTCTTCTCTGATCAACGTTATAACTTAGGTGAAGTTGGTCGTTATAGAATGAACAAAAAACTTGGTTTAGATATCCCAATGGAAAAGCAAGTGCTTACCAAAGAAGATATCATTACCATTGTAAAATATTTGATCGAATTAATTAACTCTAAAGCAGAGATTGATGATATTGATCACTTATCAAACCGTCGTGTTAGAACAGTTGGAGAACAATTGTCACAACAATTCGGTGTTGGTTTAGCGCGTATGGCGAGAACTATTCGTGAGAGAATGAACGTTAGAGATAACGAGGTGTTTACGCCAATTGATTTGATTAATGCTAAAACATTATCATCAGTTATCAACTCTTTCTTTGGTACTAACCAGTTGTCTCAATTTATGGATCAAACGAATCCACTTGCTGAGATTACGCACAAAAGAAGATTATCTGCACTTGGACCTGGTGGACTTTCTAGAGAAAGAGCTGGTTTCGAGGTACGTGACGTTCACTATACGCATTACGGACGTTTATGTCCAATTGAAACTCCTGAGGGACCAAACATTGGTTTGATTTCATCTCTTGGTGTTTATGCTAAAGTTAACGGAATGGGTTTCATCGAAACTCCTTACCGTAAAGTAACTAACGGTGTTGTAGATCTTGATACTACTCCAGTATATTTAAGTGCTGAAGAAGAAGAAGGAATGTTGATTGCGCAAGCAAACATCGAAATGGATTCAACAGGAAAAATTATCGCTGAAAACGTAATTGCACGTCAAGAAGGTGATTTCCCTGTAATCGAGCCTACACAGGTAGATTACACTGACGTTGCTCCAAATCAAATTGCTTCTATTTCTGCATCTTTGATTCCTTTCTTAGAGCATGATGATGCGAATAGAGCATTGATGGGATCAAACATGATGCGTCAGGCAGTACCTTTGATTCGCCCTGAAGCTCCTATTGTAGGAACAGGTTTAGAGCGTCAAGTTGCGTCTGATTCTAGAGTATTGATTAATGCTGAAGGTGATGGAACAGTAGAATATGTTGATGCAAATATCATCACTATCAAATACGATCGTTCTGAAGAAGAAAGAATGGTTAGTTTTGAGTCTGATGAAAAAACATATAATCTAATTAAATTTAGAAAAACCAATCAAGGAACAAGTATCAACTTGAAACCAATCGTTAAGAAGGGTGATAGAGTTGCACTTGGTCAAGTATTGTCAGAAGGATATGCTACTCAAAATGGAGAATTAGCTTTAGGTCGTAACCTAAAAGTTGCATTTATGCCATGGAAAGGATATAACTTTGAGGATGCGATTGTAATTTCTGAAAAAGTAGTTCGTGATGATATTTTTACGTCAATTCACGTAGATGATTATTCATTAGAAGTTAGAGATACAAAATTAGGTAACGAAGAGTTAACTAATGATATTCCTAACGTTTCTGAAGAAGCTACTAAAGATTTAGATGAAAACGGTATGATTAGAATTGGAGCAGAGGTTAAACCTGGCGACATTCTTATCGGGAAAATTACTCCAAAAGGAGAATCAGATCCTACTCCAGAAGAAAAATTGCTTCGTGCAATCTTCGGGGACAAAGCAGGTGATGTAAAAGATGCTTCATTAAAAGCTTCTCCTTCTTTACATGGTGTAGTTCTTGACAAAAAATTATTTGCAAGAGCCGTAAAAGATAAACGTAAACGTACACAAGACAAAGATGCTTTAGGCGCTTTGGAAATGGAATTTGAAACTAAATTTGTTGAATTAAAAGACAAATTGGTTGAAAAATTATTCTTGATCGTTAACGGAAAAACATCTCAAGGTGTAATGAATGATTTGGGTGAAGAAGTTTTACCAAAAGGTAAAAAATATACTCAAAAAATGCTTTATGCTGTAGAAGATTTTGCTCACTTAAGTAAAGGTCAGTGGGTTGCGGATGATGCTACTAATAAAATGGTTAATGATTTAATTCATAACTATAAAATTAAGCTGAATGACTTACAAGGATCTTTAAGAAGAGAGAAATTTACTATTACTGTTGGAGATGAATTACCAGCTGGAATCTTGAAATTAGCAAAAATTTATATTGCTAAGAAACGTAAGTTGAAAGTAGGGGATAAAATGGCAGGACGTCACGGTAACAAAGGTATTGTTGCACGTATTGTTCGTCATGAAGATATGCCTTTCCTTGAAGACGGAACACCAGTAGATATTGTATTGAATCCACTTGGAGTACCATCTCGTATGAACATTGGTCAGATTTATGAAACGGTTTTAGGTTGGGCAGGACAAAATTTAGGTAGAAAATTCGCTACTCCAATTTTTGATGGTGCTACTTTAGATCAAATCAATGAATTGACTGACGAAGCGGGAATACCAAGATTCGGTCATACTTATTTGTATGATGGAGGAACTGGAGAACGCTTCCACCAAAGAGCAACTGTAGGTGTAATCTACATGTTGAAATTAGGACACATGGTAGATGATAAGATGCACGCACGTTCTATCGGACCATACTCGTTGATTACACAACAACCACTTGGAGGTAAAGCTCAATTTGGAGGTCAGCGTTTTGGAGAGATGGAGGTTTGGGCACTTGAGGCTTATGGAGCGTCAAGTACACTACGTGAAATCTTGACTGTTAAGTCTGATGATGTTATCGGTAGAGCTAAAACTTACGAAGCAATCGTTAAGGGAGAGTCTATGCCAGAACCAGGTTTACCAGAATCATTCAATGTATTGATGCACGAATTGAAAGGTCTTGGACTTGATATTCGTCTAGAAGAATAAATATAAGTTTTCAGTCGCAGTCTCAGTATTTCAGTTCAACACTGAAAACTGAGACTGAAACTGTTTAGTAAAGTTTAAGTTTTTAAGATTTATACCCGTAACCCGTTCCGATTTTTTATAGTAATGCAAGGCATTTTATAACTAGCACTTCAAAAATTGAGTTTGAAGTTTAGAGAAGTAACCCGAGGTAGTTTTTAAGTCGAAAGTTTGAAAGTCCAAAGACTAAAGTCATTCGTGACTTTAAAAACTTTAATGCATTTGACTTTAGACTAAAACAAGAATCAATTTTTTAATTGCAAATAAATCAATAGTAAAAACTATGATGAATAATAGAAATAATAATAAAGATAAAAATCCAGTTAAAAGATTTAATAAAATCTCAATTGGATTGGCTTCACCAGAATCTATCTTGAAAGAATCAAGAGGAGAGGTTTTAAAGCCTGAAACAATAAACTACAGAACTCACAAACCAGAACGTGACGGACTTTTCTGCGAAAGAATCTTCGGACCTGTTAAGGATTTTGAATGTGCTTGTGGTAAATATAAAAGAATTCGTTACAAAGGTATTATATGTGACCGTTGTGGTGTTGAAGTTACTGAGAAAAAAGTACGTCGTGATAGAGTAGGACACATCAACCTTGTTGTGCCAATCGCTCATATTTGGTATTTCCGTTCTCTTCCTAATAAAATTGGTTATATCCTTGGACTTCCTTCTAAGAAATTAGATATGATTATTTACTACGAAAGATACGTAGTGATTCAAGCAGGTATTGCTAAAAATGCAGAAGGAGAATCTTTACAAAGATTAGACTTTTTAACTGAAGAAGAATATTTGAATATTTTAGATTCTCTTCCTCAGGACAATCAATATTTAGATGATTTTGATCCAAATAAATTTGTTGCCAAAATGGGAGCAGAGTGTATTATGGATTTATTGGCACGTATTGACTTAGATGAGTTATCTTACCAACTAAGACACAGTGCTAACAATGAGACATCTAAGCAACGTAAAACAGAAGCATTAAAAAGATTACAAGTAGTTGAGTCTTTCCGTGAGTCTAACTTAAACCGCGAAAACCGTCCAGAATGGATGATTATGAAAGTGGTTCCAGTTATTCCACCAGAATTACGTCCGCTTGTGCCACTTGATGGAGGTCGTTTTGCAACTTCAGATTTAAATGATTTATACCGTCGTGTAATTATACGTAATAACCGTTTGAAAAGATTAATGGAGATTAAAGCTCCAGAAGTTATCTTAAGAAACGAAAAACGTATGTTGCAAGAATCTGTAGATTCATTATTTGATAACACTCGTAAAGCTTCTGCTGTTAAAACAGAATCAAACAGACCATTAAAATCATTATCAGATTCATTAAAAGGTAAACAAGGACGTTTCCGTCAAAACCTTTTAGGAAAACGTGTGGATTATTCTGCTCGTTCGGTAATTGTTGTTGGACCGGAATTAAAATTATTTGAATGTGGTATCCCTAAAGATATGGCATCTGAATTATACAAACCTTTCGTTATCCGTAAATTGATAGAAAGAGGTATTGTTAAAACGGTAAAATCTGCTAAGAAAATTATAGACAAAAAAGAGCCTGTAGTTTGGGATATCCTTGAAAATGTTATTAAAGGTCACCCAATATTACTGAATCGTGCTCCTACGTTGCACAGATTAGGTATACAAGCATTCCAACCAAAATTAATTGAAGGAAAAGCGATTCAATTGCACCCTTTAGTTTGTACGGCGTTTAATGCCGATTTTGATGGGGATCAAATGGCGGTACACTTACCATTAGGACCAGAGGCTATTCTTGAAGCTCAATTGTTAATGTTGGCTTCTCACAATATCTTGAACCCTGCTAACGGTGCACCAATTACTGTACCGTCTCAGGATATGGTCTTGGGTCTATACTATATGACCAAAGAACGTCTTTCTACTCCAGATCATAAAATTTTAGGTGAAGGCTTAACTTTTTACTCTGCAGAAGAAGTAAATATTGCATTAAACGAAGGAAGATTAGAATTGAATGCTTCAGTGAGAATTAGAGCAAAAGATTTTAATGAAGCTGGAGAATTAGTGTATCAAATTATTAAAACTACCGCTGGTCGTGTATTGTTTAATGAAGTGGTACCAGAAGCAGCAGGATATATCAATGATGTATTGACTAAGAAAAACCTTAGAGATATTATTGGACACGTTTTAAGCGCTACCAATGTACCTACTACAGCTGCTTTCTTGGACAATATGAAGGATATGGGGTATAAATTCGCATTTAGAGGAGGGTTATCATTCTCTCTTGGTGATATTAGAATTCCAGAGCAAAAAACTAAATTGATTGCAGATGCTAGAGAACAAGTTGAAGGTATCTCAACAAACTATAATATGGGTCTTATTACCAATAACGAGCGTTACAACCAAGTTATTGATGTTTGGACTTCTGCAAATGCACAGCTTACAGAGCTAGCAATGAAAAATATTAGAGAAGATCAACAAGGATTCAACTCTGTATATATGATGCTTGATTCTGGAGCAAGGGGTTCTAAAGAACAAATTCGTCAGTTAACTGGTATGCGTGGTTTGATGGCTAAGCCTAAAAAATCTACTGCTGGTGGTGGTGAAATTATTGAAAACCCGATTCTTTCTAACTTTAAGGAAGGACTTTCGATCCTTGAGTACTTTATCTCTACTCACGGTGCTCGTAAAGGACTTGCGGATACGGCTCTTAAAACTGCCGATGCTGGTTACTTAACTAGAAGATTACATGATGTTTCTCAGGATGTTATTGTTAACATTGAGGATTGTGGTACGCTTAGAGGTGTTGAAGTTTCTGCATTGAAAAAGAATGAAGAGATTGTTGAATCATTAGGAGAAAGAATTTTAGGACGTGTTGCATTGCAAGATGTAATTAATCCTTTAACTAGTGACTATTTAGTTAGATCTGGCGAGCAAATCACAGAAGCTATAATGAAAGCAATTGAAGCTTCTCCAGTGGAGAAAGTTGAAGTTCGTTCTCCATTAACTTGTGAAGCGCTTAAAGGAATCTGTGCTAAATGTTACGGTAGAAACTTAGCTACTGGTAAAATGACTCAAAGAGGAGAAGCAGTTGGAGTAATTGCAGCTCAATCTATTGGGGAGCCAGGTACACAGTTAACATTACGTACTTTCCACGTTGGAGGGGTTGCGGGTGGTATCTCTGAAGAATCTAGCATCATTACAAGATTTAATGGTAAACTAGAAATCGAAGATTTAAAAACTGTTAAAGGCGAGGATAACGAAGGTAATGCAGTTGATATTGTAGTATCTCGTTCTACTGAATTGAAATTAATTGATGAAAGAACAGGTATCTTATTAAGTACAAACAACATTCCTTACGGTTCAAGTATCTTTGTAAAAGATGGTCAATCGGTAGTTAAAGGAGATGTGATTTGTAAATGGGATCCATATAATGGAGTTATCGTTTCTGAGTTTACTGGTAAAATTGCTTACGAAGATTTAGAGCAAGGTCAATCATTCATGGTTGAAATTGATGAGCAAACAGGATTCCAGGAAAAAGTAATTTCTGAATCAAGAGCTAAAAAATTAATTCCAACTTTATTGGTTTACGGTAAAGAAGGTGAATTGATTCGTTCTTATAACTTACCAGTTGGAGCCCACTTAATGGTTGAAAACGGTGAGAAAATTAAAGCAGGTAAAGTATTGGTGAAAATTCCACGTCGTTCTTCTAAATCAGGAGATATTACAGGAGGTTTACCTAGAATTACAGAGTTGTTAGAAGCTCGTAATCCTTCGAACCCAGCTGTAGTTTCTGAGATTGATGGTGTTGTTTCTTTTGGAAAAATCAAAAGAGGTAACCGTGAGATCGTTATCGAATCTAAATTTGGTGATGTTAGAAAATACTTGGTTAAATTATCAAGCCAAATTCTAGTTCAGGAGAATGACTTCGTTAGAGCAGGTGTACCATTGTCAGACGGTGCTATTACTCCAGACGATATTTTAAGAATTCAAGGGCCAGCAGCTGTTCAACAGTACTTGGTAAATGAAATTCAAGAAGTATACCGTTTACAAGGGGTAAAAATCAATGACAAACACTTCGAGGTTGTTATTCGTCAAATGATGCGTAAAGTAAGAGTACAAGATCCAGGTGATACTTTATTCTTAGAAGATCAATTAATTCATACTAAAGATTTCATCGTTCAAAACGATAAATTATACGGAATGAAAGTAGTTGAAGATGCTGGAGATTCTAGCGTATTAAAAGCAGGTCAGATTATCTCTCCTCGTGATTTACGTGATGAAAATTCATTATTAAAACGTACAGATAAAAACCTAGTAGTAGCTAGAGATGTAATTACTGCAACTGCAACGCCAGTTTTACAAGGTATTACAAGAGCTTCGCTACAAACTAAATCATTTATTTCTGCTGCTTCTTTCCAAGAAACAACTAAAGTACTTAACGAAGCTGCAGTAGCAGGTAAAGTAGATTACTTAGAAGGATTGAAAGAAAATGTAATTGTTGGACATAGAATTCCTGCAGGAACAGGTATGAGAGAATACGATCATACAATTGTAGGTTCAAAAGACGATTACAATGAAATGATGGCTAATAAAGAAGAATATATTTATTAATCCTCACCCTAACCCTCTCCAAAGGAGAGGGAAATGGAAAAAATTATAAATTTATGAGTAATTCGAACCAACAACAAGAGCAAATTAATATAGAATTAGATGAGAAAATCGCTGAAGGAATTTATTCTAATTTAGCAATTATCAATCATTCTTCTTCAGAGTTTGTTTTAGATTTTGTAAGCATTATGCCGGGTATTCCTAAAGCCAAGGTAAAGTCAAGAATTGTTTTGACACCACAACATGCTAAACGATTACTAAAAGCAATTGGAGAAAATATTCATCGTTTTGAAGTAGCTCATGGCGAAATCAAAGAAACGGAACAAGTGCCAATACCGCTTAACTTCGGTCCAGCAGGACAAGCATAAATTAAAATTTAAAAGCTCCAGAAATGGAGCTTTTTTTATACCTAGAATTTGATAGTTCTATTTCTGTAGAATGAAGTTGTTTAAGAAAAAGACACACTTTATCCGATTTTCAACTTACTTTACCGACTTAATTTTGCTTTTAGAAGGTCTTTTTATAATTTGCAGCTTCCTAAAAATTGAAAACTCACTCGAGGTTATTTTTTGTTAATTCACATATTCAAAAAAAAGCGCCACTTTATAAAAGTAGCGCTTTTTTTATATCATCACGAATCAGATAATTATTCGAATTCAGAAGTGAAAAATAATTTTACACTTGGATATTTATTTTGAGTCATTTGTATTGTAAAGTCAGAATCAGCTAAAAACACCAATTGATCGTATTTATCTTTTGCTAAGAATTTTTGCTTGATACGTTTAAATTCTTTAAACTCATCATTTTTGGCATCATCAGGTTTAACCCAGCAGGCTTTATGAACTGGGAAATTTTCATAAGTACATTTAGCACCATATTCGTGTTCTAAACGGTATTGAATTACCTCATATTGAAGTGCTCCTACAGTTCCGATAACTTTACGGTTGTTCATTTCTAAGGTAAATAATTGCGCAACACCTTCGTCCATTAATTGATCAACACCTTTGTCTAATTGCTTAGCTTTCATTGGATCGGCATTATTAATGTATCTAAAATGTTCTGGAGAGAAACTAGGAATTCCTTTAAAGCTCATTATTTCACCTTCTGTTAATGTATCTCCAATTTTAAAGTTCCCCGTGTCATGTAAGCCAACAATATCACCAGGATATGAAATATCTACAATTTCCTTTTTCTCCGCAAAGAATGCATTTGGACTAGAAAACTTTAAATTCTTTTTCTGACGTACATGGTAATAAGGTTTATTTCTTTCGAAAGTACCAGAAACTATTTTTATAAATGCTAAACGGTCTCTATGTTTAGGGTCCATATTGGCATGTATTTTAAATACAAAACCAGTCATTTTTTCTTCGGTAGGATCAACCAAACGCGTTTCAGATTCTTTTGGTCTTGGAGAAGGGGCGATTGTAATAAAACAATCTAGCAGTTCACGTACTCCAAAGTTGTTTAAAGCAGAACCAAAAAATACAGGTTGTAATTTTCCATCTAAATAATCCTGACGATCAAATTTAGGATATACTTCGTCTATTAATTCTAATTCTTCTCGTAGCCTATCCGCAGGTTTTTCACCAATTATTTTTTCTAGTTCAGGATTTTGTACATCAGAGAAAGCAATGGTTTCTTCAATGTTTTTACGGCTATCACCACTAAAAAGGTTGATATTTTGTTCCCATAAGTTATAGATTCCCTGAAAATCATATCCCATTCCGATAGGGAAACTTAATGGAGTAACAGTTAAGCCTAATTTTTGCTCCACTTCATCCATCAAATCAAATGCATCTTTACCTTCACGATCTAATTTGTTTATAAAAACAATAATCGGAATTTTACGCATTCTACATACAGCAACTAATTTCTCCGTTTGTTCCTCAACCCCTTTAGCAACGTCAATTACTACAATTACGCTATCTACAGCAGTTAAAGTTCTAAAAGTATCTTCGGCAAAATCCTTGTGCCCAGGAGTATCAAGAATATTGATTTTTTTATCTTTATAATTAAAGGCTAATACAGATGTAGAAACCGAAATCCCTCTCTGACGCTCAATTTCCATGAAATCACTCGTAGCACCTTTTTTTATCTTATTGTTTTTTACTGCACCAGCCTCCTGAATAGCACCACCAAATAACAATAGTTTTTCAGTTAATGTTGTTTTACCAGCATCGGGATGCGAAATAATTCCAAATGTTCTTCTACGTTGTATTTCTTTTAAAAAGCTCATATTTAATATCAATAGTTTGCAAAAGTACTATTAATTACGGCTTAAAAAAAATAGTAGCTTCTTAATTTAAGTCTGTTTAGTTTATAAATTTAGTTGTTATTATTTGATTGTTTGAATAAAAAAGTGGCTGATTATTTAAATCAGCCACAAAATTAAATATATTTTATTAGGTAATAATTAATTATTAATCGACCAAACTGTGTAACCTTTTGGAGGACATTGAATTTTTACCCATTGATCACCTTGTGTCGTAGGGTACCAGTTAGAGCTTCCTGTGAAATCTTTGATTTGAGTATTTGCCCAATTAGTTTGAATCCATCTTTCTTGCCAAGAAGTTGAATTGTTGATGTACACTATTAATCCAGGGTTTCCGTTATATCCGTTTCTTCGAGCAATATATTCATCATTATCAGAATATAATATAGATGTCGTTCCAGTAGCTTTATTGTTATGAATCCATATAAGGTTATTTAATTTGTTTTTATCAAGCCATTCTTCGTAATCTCTATAAAAAATAGTTGGATATCCTTCATGAGTTAATATATAGGAGTAAGCCAGTAGTTTATTCGAAATCTCGTCAGTGTCATGATTGGTAACAAAAGTAACAGCTTTGTATGGGTTTCTTTTCCACATCATATCGTCATTTAATAGCGCAAGATTATTACCGTCAAACGCATCATTCATTTTGTAATAACAAGCAAAATCAAAAACAGAACTATTGGCATTGTTAGCCCAGTCATTTAATACGTTTACATTCGAATCCCATAATTCTCCAACCGAAAAGCCTCCTACATTAGCATTCCAAGCGTTTACAACCCACGCACCAAATCCTTTTACATAATCAAATCTCCAACCATCAAATTTCATAGTATTTTTGTAATATTTGCCCACACCATCAGCTCGTAGCCAAAGCCAGTTTTGAACATTTGGAACTACATGAGCTAAATCAGGAAATCCTCCAAAAGCCCCTTCATCATTATTTCCGTAAGCATTTTTATAAAAATCGGCACTTGTTCTAGGGAATTTCCCAGAAGCTACTCCAGTAAAATTAGTCCAGGTATTTGTTCCTGTAAACGGATTTGCTTCCGATTGCCCGCCACTATTATGATTAATTACAATATCTGCATATACCTGCATGTTTTCAGCGTGAACTTTGGTTATTAAACTCACAAGCTCAGTTTTAGATCCAAATCGGGTTTCTACAGAGCCATTTTGATTGTAATCTCCAAAATCGAAGTAATCTGTTGGGTCATATCCCATTGAGAAAGCACCATTTTGTGCTTTCGATACAGGAGGTAGCCAAATGGAACCAATTCCAGCATTTGACCAATCTGTAATTTTAGCATTAATAGTATTCCACCAATTCCCACCAGAAGGAACATCCCAATAAAAAGCTTGCATCATTACTCCACCACCCGGATTTGCGACATATTTCTCTGTAGTAGAAGTTCCTGTGCTAAACGGACGACCATCGTGATTGGTAACATTTATAACTTTAAATTTGGAATTGGCGGCTTCAATTTCAGATTCAGTATTTTCATTTGAGCTGCAAGAATAAAAAAAAGCTGATAGAGCAGTAATTAAATAAAGTTTTACAATTTGTTTTTTCATAATAAAAAAATTAGGTTAGTTTTGGATTTGGTAATTTAAATTGTGATAAATTAAATAATAAATAAAAAGTTTCCTTTATTTGTATGTTTTTGGGATAAATAACGATAATAATATATCGAATGTAAGTAAAACTTATTTGCATAATCATTTGAAGGTTTTAATTTTTGAACGAAAACGTTGTAGTGTTGAAAACTTTAAGTTATTTGACTTAAAATGAGTTGCTTGCATATAAGTTTCGGATTAATATTGATAGAGTTTATAGCAATAAAAGTTTCACAGAACTTACAGATTGTTCTAAATATTAAATGAGGTTAATTCTTAGATACTAGATTTTTTTTGATTGCATATAATTTTTTGTTAATAGTAATAAGGAAACTTGTATTATGTGATTGAATTGTTATTTTTGTTCGTTATAAGTTGATTAAGCAATGTTTGTTAGATTTGTAAAGATTTTTATTTTCTGAACATTTAAAATATATATTGAAATACGCGGTTTACTATATTTGTGACCGGATAATGCTAAAAAAATAAAGCTACTTTACATTAAATTAAATTTTAAAATAATGCTATTAAAAAAATTACGAATAAGAACTATCAATTGTCAATTTGTATTAACAATAAGTTTTTTGCTTCTTTTCACTTCGCTAACCAAAGCGCAAGAAATTATTAAAGATACAGTTGTTGCAAAACCAGTTGTAGTTAAGAGTAATCAAAAACAAAAAATTGATGGTATTATCGCTACAGTAGGTGATTATATTATTTTAGATTCAGATATCGACAAAAGTTATTTAGAAATTAGTAGTCAGGGAGGATCGGTTAAAGATATTTCAAGATGTCAAATGCTCGGAAAACTTCTAGAAGATAAACTATATGCACATCAAGCCATTCAGGATAGTATTATTGTAAGTGATGCCGAAGTAAAAGGGATGATGGATGAACGATTGAATTATATGGTTCAGCAAATTGGAGATATAAACAAGGTAGTTCAGTATTACAAAAAGAATTCTGTTGAAGAATTTAGAACCTATTTTGCTGATATTTTAAAAGAGCAAAAGTTAGCATCAGAGATGCAAAAGAAAATTATCGATGGAGTAGAGATTACTCCGGAAGAGGTTCGTAATTTCTTTAAGAAAATACCAACAAATGAATTGCCAACATTTGGTGCAGAGATGGAAGTAGCACAAATTGTTGTAGAACCTAAAGTTTCTAAAGAAGACAAACAAAAAGTTATAGATAGATTAAATAGCATTAAAAAAGATGTAGAAGACGGTGCTAGTTTTGCAACAAAAGCCGTTCTGTATTCGCAAGATCCAGGTTCTAGCTCGAATGGGGGATATTATAAGATGACTAGGAAAACACCTTTCGTAAAAGAATTTAAAGATGTTGCTTTTAGTCTTCAGGAAGGTGAAGTCTCAGCTCCTTTTGAAACTACTTTTGGATTTCATATTATAAAAATTGATAAGATTAAAGGGCAAGAGGTAGAGTTACGACATATTTTAATTGCTCCAGTAGTCTCTGAGGAAGCTTTAAAAGAAGCAAAAGAAAGGATTACTGGGATCAGAGAAAAAATAGTAGATAAGAAAGTTACTTTTGCCGAAGCAGCAAGAGCAGATTCAGATGAAAAAGAAACACGTGCAAATGGTGGAGCTTTAATTAATCCGAATACTCAGGATACGCGTTTTGAATTAACAAAAATGGATCCTACATTATATACTCAGGTTTCGAATTTAAAAGATACTGATGTTTCACAACCAATTCTAAATACAGATGATAAAGGTAAAAAGACATATAAGTTAATTACTGTAACGAATAGAATCGAAGAGCATATTGCTGATTATGGTACAGACTATATTAAGATTAAAGATTTAGCTTTAAAAGAAAAACAAATCAATGCTATTGCAAAATGGTTTGATGAAAAAATAAAAGAAACTTATATTAAAATTATTGGAGAGTACAGAGATTGTACTTTTACTAATAACTGGTTGAAAAAATAATTTTTATAAAATAAATAAAAAGAGTTAGTTTTATGAATTCATAGTACTAACTCTTTTTAATTTTAAATACATTCATAAGATGTCTGATGTAACAGCAATTCATAACTTAGTCCAAAAACGTAATGAATTAAAAACTGAAATTGCAAAAATAATTGTAGGTCAGGATGATGTTGTAGATCAAATTTTGATTTGCATTTTTTCTGGTGGGCATGCCCTTTTGATAGGGGTTCCAGGATTGGCAAAAACATTATTGATAAATACATTATCACAGGCTTTAGGTCTTGATTTTAAGAGAATTCAATTTACTCCAGATCTGATGCCGTCTGATATTTTAGGAAGTGAAATTTTGGATGAAAACAGGCAATTCAAGTTTATAAAAGGACCTGTTTTTTCGAATATTATTTTGGCCGATGAGATTAATAGAACGCCACCTAAAACGCAAGCAGCTCTGTTAGAGGCAATGCAGGAACGTTCGGTAACTATTGCAGGTGAAAATCACAAATTAGACTTGCCATACTTTGTATTAGCAACACAAAATCCTATTGAACAAGAAGGAACATATCCTTTGCCAGAAGCACAATTGGATCGTTTTATGTTTGCTATAAAATTAGAGTATCCAAGTTTTGAAGAAGAAGTGCAAGTTGTAAAACGTACTACTTCAGACAATACAAGCGTAATTAACCCGTTGTTTACGGCTCAGGAAATTATAGATTTCCAACACTTAATCCGCAGAATCCCTGTAGCAGATAATGTGATAGAGTATGCGGTAACTTTGGTTAGTAAAACCCGTCCTGATAATAGTTTGACGAATGATTTTGTTAAAAATTATCTAGATTGGGGGGCAGGGCCAAGAGCTTCACAAAATTTAATTTTGGCTGCCAAAGCACATGCGGCATTCAATGGAAAATTTTCGCCAGATATAGAAGATGTAAAAGCGGTAGCAACTGGTATTTTGAGACATCGAATCATTAAAAATTACAAAGCCGATGCAGAAGGAATTACAGAAGAGATTATAATTCAGAAGTTACTATAACGTTATAAAAACACTTATTTAGAAAGGTTCTTTGCTTAAAACATAGCAAAGAACCTTTTTCTTTGTAATAAAGAATTTAGACTTTGTTAAAGAAAGGATTTTATATTGTCAATAATTCAATATTTTGACATTAAAATGTAATTTTGCTAAATTTACGCAATGTAAATCGTTATTTTTTAATAATAACTTTTGAAAAGGCGACTTCTGTTATATTTTTTTTAATTCTCGGCTTTAATTTTTAAATTTGCATACAAAAAAATAAGATACCTAGAAAATACTTCGATTATGAATACTTATAACGATTACATTAAAGAGATTGCAGAACGAAAAGACCAAGGACTTCACCCGAAGCCAATTGATGGTGCTGAGTTGTTAAGCGTAATTATTGCACAGATTAAAGATTTAGATAACGAGTATCGAGAAGAATCGATTAAACACTTTATTTATAACACTATACCAGGAACTACTAGTGCTGCAGGTGTAAAAGCTAAGTTTTTAAAAGAGATTATTCTTGGAGAATCTGTAGTAAAAGAAATAACACCAGCTTTTGCATTTGAGTTATTATCACACATGAAAGGTGGGCCTTCTATTGAAGTACTATTAGATTTAGCTTTAGGTGATGATGTAGCTATTGCAAAAGAAGCAGGAAGTGTTCTTAAAACACAAGTTTACCTTTATGAGGCAGACACTGATCGTTTAAAAGAAGCATTTAAAAAAGGTAATTCAATTGCTATAGAAATTATTAAAAGCTATGCGAAGGCAGAGTTTTTTACTAAACTGCCAGAAGTAGAAGAGGAAATTAAAGTAGTTACTTTTATTGCTGGTGAGGGAGATATTTCGACAGATTTGTTGTCTCCAGGTAACCAGGCTCACTCACGTTCTGATCGTGAACTTCATGGGCAGTGCATGATTACTCCTAAGGCACAAGAAGAGATTAAGGCGCTACAAGCACAACATCCTGATAAAAGCGTGATGCTAATTGCAGAGAAAGGAACGATGGGAGTTGGTTCATCAAGAATGTCAGGTGTAAACAACGTGGCTCTTTGGACAGGAAAACAAGCAAGTCCATATATTCCATTCGTTAATATTGCTCCAATCGTTGGAGGAACAAACGGTATTTCTCCAATTTTTTTAACAACAGTTGATGTTACGGGTGGTATTGGTTTAGATCTTCAAAACTGGGTTAAAAAGCTTGATGCAGAAGGGAATGTTATTCGTAATGAGAATAATGAGCCAATTCTGGAAGAAGCATATTCAGTTGCTACAGGTACTGTGCTTACTATAAACACTAAAACAAAAAAGCTTTATAATGGAGACAAAGAGCTAATAGATATTTCTAAGGCGTTTACTCCTCAAAAAATGGAGTTTATTAAAGCTGGAGGATCGTATGCAATTGTGTTTGGTAAAAAACTTCAGACATTAGCAGCGAAAATTTTAGAGATTGAGGCTCCTCTTGTATTTGCTCCATCAAAAGAGATTTCTATTGAAGGACAAGGTCTTACAGCAGTAGAGAAAATCTTTAACAAAAACGCTGTTGGAATTGCTCCGGGTAAAGTATTACATGCAGGATCAGATGTTCGTGTAGAAGTTAATATTGTAGGTTCGCAAGATACGACTGGTCTAATGACTGCTCAGGAATTAGAATCTATGGCTGCTACGGTAATTTCTCCAATCGTTGATGGTGCGTACCAATCAGGTTGTCATACTGCTTCAGTATGGGATAAAAAAGCTCAGGCTAATATTCCAAAACTGATGAAATTTATGAATGATTTCGGTTTGATTACTGCTCGTGACCCGAAAGGAGTTTATCACGCAATGACGGATGTAATTCACAAAGTTCTTAATGATATTACTATTGATGAGTGGGCCATCATTATTGGTGGTGATTCTCATACACGAATGTCTAAAGGTGTTGCTTTTGGTGCTGACTCAGGAACAGTTGCTCTTGCACTTGCTACAGGTGAGGCTTCAATGCCAATTCCTGAATCTGTAAAGGTGACGTTTAAAGGGGAGATGAAAGATTACATGGACTTCCGTGATGTCGTTCACGCTACACAAGCTCAGATGCTTAAAAAGTTTGGTGGTGAAAATGTTTTCCAGGGTAGAATTATTGAGGTTCATCTTGGAACTCTTACTGCTGACCAGGCATTTACATTTACAGACTGGACTGCAGAAATGAAAGCAAAAGCTTCTATCTGTATTTCTGAAGACGATACCTTAATTGAATCACTGGAGATTGCAAAAGGTAGAATTCAGATCATGATTGACAAAGGAATGGACAATGAGAAACAAGTTCTTCAGGGGTTGATCAATAAAGCAGATAAGAGAATTACAGAGATCAAATCAGCTGAAAAACCGGCTTTGACTCCGGATGCAAATGCAAAGTATTATGCTGAAGTTGTTGTTGATCTTGATCAGATTATCGAGCCAATGATTGCAGATCCGGACGTAAATAATGCAGATGTTTCTAAAAGATACACACACGATACCATCAGGCCTTTGTCTTTTTATGGTGGAGTAAAAAAAGTAGACCTTGGGTTTATCGGTTCTTGTATGGTTCACAAAGGAGATATGAAAATTCTAGCTCAGATGCTTAAAAACATTGAAGATATTCACGGTAAGGTTGAATTCAAGGCGCCGCTTGTAGTGGCTCCACCTACTTATAATATTGTAGATGAACTTAAAGCTGAAGGAGACTGGGAAGTTTTACAAAGATACTCTGGTTTCGAATTCAACGATAATGCACCTAAAGGAGCAGCGCGTACGGAATATGAAAACATGTTGTACTTAGAGCGTCCTGGATGTAACCTTTGTATGGGGAATCAGGAAAAAGCAGCAAAAGGAGATACGGTAATGGCTACATCTACTCGTCTTTTCCAAGGAAGGGTAGTAGAAGATACTGAAGGCAAAAAAGGAGAGTCATTACTTTCTTCTACGCCAGTTGTAGTTTTATCTACAATTCTAGGTAGAACACCTACGTTAGCTGAATATACAGCAGCAGTAGAGGGAATTAGCTTGACTAGGTTTGCTCCTTCTCATAAGCTGTTAGTGATGTAAATTACGATAAGCTATAATGATTATATATAAAAGACCTGAGTGATAAACTCAGGCTTTTTCTTTTACAGCTATTCTATTTTTTGTAACTTGTGATGTTCAAAAAAGAATAAAAAATAAAACAAGTATATTATGGCATTTGATATTGAAATGATTAAAAAAGTGTATGACAACATGCCAAGTCGTGTTGATAAAGCACGTGAAATTGTTGGTCGTCCACTTACTTTAACGGAGAAAATTTTGTATAATCACCTTTGGGATGGAACTCCAAGCAAGGCGTTTGGAAGAGGAGTTGATTATGTTGATTTTGCGCCAGATCGTGTTGCTTGTCAAGATGCAACTGCACAAATGGCATTGCTACAATTTATGCATGCAGGTAAATCAAAAGTAGCAGTTCCTACGACAGTACATTGTGATCACTTAATTCAAGCTAAAGTTGATGCTGTAACTGATTTGGCTAGAGCTAAAACACAAAGTAATGAAGTGTTTGATTTTCTTTCATCAGTTTCTAATAAATACGGAATTGGTTTTTGGAAGCCAGGAGCAGGGATTATTCATCAAGTAGTACTTGAAAATTATGCTTTCCCAGGAGGGATGATGATTGGTACCGATTCGCATACTGTAAATGCAGGAGGATTAGGAATGGTTGCTATTGGAGTTGGTGGAGCTGATGCAGTAGATGTTATGTCAGGAATGGCATGGGAGTTAAAATTTCCTAAATTAATTGGAGTAAAATTAACGGGTAAATTATCAGGATGGACAGCTCCTAAAGATGTTATCCTTAAAGTTGCTGGAATTCTTACTGTAAAAGGTGGGACAGGAGCAATTGTTGAATATTTTGGAGAAGGTGCTACTTCAATGTCATGTACAGGAAAGGGTACTATTTGTAATATGGGCGCTGAGATTGGAGCAACGACTTCAACTTTTGGATATGATGATTCGATGAGTCGCTACCTGCGTTCTACAAACAGAGCCGATGTTGCAGATGCTGCAGATAAAGTAGCTTCTTACTTAACAGGAGATCCAGAAGTATATGCAAATCCAGAAAAATATTTTGATCAGGTAATCGAAATTAACTTAACTGAATTAGAGCCACATTTAAACGGTCCTTTTACGCCTGATTTAGCTACTCCAATTTCTAAAATGAAAGAAGCTGCAATCAAGAATAATTGGCCACTAAAAATTGAAGTTGGTTTAATTGGTTCATGTACCAATTCATCATATGAAGATATTGCTCGTGCAGCATCTTTGGCGAGACAAGTCTCGGCTAAAAAATTAAAATTAAAATCTCAGTTCACGATTACTCCAGGTTCAGAGGTAGTTCGTTATACAATCGAGCGTGATGGTTTTATCGATACATTCCATAAAATTGGAGCAACAGTTTTTGCTAATGCTTGTGGACCATGTATTGGTATGTGGGACAGAGAAGGGGCAGAAAAAGAAGAAAGAAATACAATCGTTCACTCGTTTAACCGTAACTTTTCAAAACGTGCTGATGGAAACCCAAATACGTTAGCATTCGTAGGTTCGCCAGAATTAGTGACTGCAATGGCTATTGCAGGAGACTTAAGTTTTAATCCACTAACAGATACGTTAATCAATGAAGATGGCGAAGAAGTAATGTTAGATGAGCCTACAGGAGATGAATTGCCTCTAAGAGGATTTGATGTTAAAGATCCGGGGTTTCAGGTTCCAGCTGAAGATGGTTCAGGAGTTCAGGTAGCTGTAAGTCCAACATCAGAGCGTTTGCAATTATTAGCTCCGTTTGATGCTTGGGATGGTAAAAACATTACAGGTGCTAAATTGTTAATCAAAGCATTCGGAAAATGTACTACAGATCATATTTCTATGGCAGGACCATGGTTGCGTTTCCGTGGGCATTTAGATAATATTTCAAACAATATGTTAATTGGTGCAGTAAATGCATTTAACCAAAAAACAAATTCAGTTAAAAATCAATTAACAGGAACGTATGATGCGGTTCCTGCAGTGGCTCGTGCATACAAAGCAGCAGGAGTTCCATCTATTGTTGTGGGAGATCATAACTATGGAGAAGGATCTTCACGTGAACATGCAGCAATGGAGCCGCGTTTCTTAGGAGTTAAAGCGGTATTGGTAAAATCTTTTGCTCGTATCCATGAAACAAATCTTAAAAAACAAGGACTTTTAGGATTAACATTTGCTAACGAGGCAGATTATGATAAAATCCAAGAAGATGATACAATTAATTTTACTGATTTAACTGGGTTTGCTCCAGGAAAACCATTAACGTTAGAATTTATTCATGCAGATGGAACTAAAGATATAATCTTAGCTAACCATACGTATAATGCAGGACAAATTGGCTGGTTTGTAGCTGGTTCAGCATTAAACTTAATTGCTGCTGGAAAAGCGTAATTCAAGACATTTAAGCTATATTAAAAACTCTCAAGGCAACTTGGGAGTTTTTTAATTAAGAGCTAATTACTTCGTCAGTTGGTTTTGTTTGTATTTGGCTTTCAGGTAGTTATCGAAATGCTTTATCTTTTCTTTTTAAATGAAAAAAGAAAAGAATGCCACTTTTATCTGGGCTAGAAGGCTCGTCTTTATAATTAACTTTTTTTTATAACTATTAGGTTTTGTATTTTCAAATTCATCTGCATCAATGCTATAAGTATTCGATGATGGAGATCTGGAATAATCATTCTCAATATAGCCTCCAAGTAAATATATTTTATTGTTTTAGCAATGTATTTCGATGGCATTCAATGTTATAAAGACCAAGGATTTTTTTTAAATTTTGGTTGAAATATTGTGAGTGACTATTTTATTGTTTTCAAGAATATATATATGGCACTGTCATTATGAGTAATAGCAGGTTTGCTTATACCATAAAATAGTTCACCTTTGGTTTGTCATTTTTCAGTAGTTAAATCAAAAGATTCAATTTCAGAGATTAGTTTTCTATTAAAACTACCAATTAGGTAGGCTTTGTTTTAAAATGTTTATTCTTTGTTTAAAAGGAGTACAGTTTTTTAGTAAAAAACAATTGAATTAATATAGAACGATTATTTTTTATGCGAATTTTGTTAATTTGAATATAAAGAGTTGTTAAAAATTAGTGATTTTTAGTTTAAAAAATTAAATTAGCTTTTTAAGTAATTGGATTGTTGTTTTTTTTAAATGAATTAAATAGAATCTGCAGATGTAATTTGAATAAGCATGAAAAGTTTTGTACTAGTATTAGCATTGTTTTTTTTTAGTTTTGGAGTTTTTTCACAAGAAAAATATACCAAGCATAAAATTTCTGAAGGAGAGAATGTTAGTGTAATAGCAAAAAAATATAATGTAAAAGTAAAAGACATCCTAGATTTAAATCCTAAAGCAAGTAAGTTATTGAAACTAAATTCAATTTTGCTAATTCCAAGTTCACAGAAAAAGATTACTAATAAAGTAACAAAGAACAAAGAAGCAATTGCTAGTAATACAGATAGTCTTCAGAAAACAACTACACATGAAATTCTACCAAAAGAAACATTATACGGGATTTCAAAACAGTATCAACTAACAGTCGAAGAATTAAAAAAGGCCAATCCAAAATTAGAAAGTGAAGGGCTTAAAATAGGAAAGCAAATTATAATTCCAGCTAATGCTAAGCCAATCAGAATAGCAGATTCTAAATCAGTTGAAACAGAAGATATGGTTGTTGCCACAACGACTCAGCCAGAGATAGTTGAAAAAGCTTTAGGGGCTGAAATTGTACGGGAGGTTCTACCTAAAGAAACTAAATATGGAATTGCAAAGGAATTTGGACTTACAGTTGTGGAATTGGAAAAACAAAATCCATTTATAAAAAATAAATTACCAGTTGGTTCAGTTTTGAAAATTCATCCTTCAAGTACCTATGTGAAGAAAGATGTACCAGAAGAAGCTAAAACTTCAATAGATGCTAATGTTGCTACAGCAGTAGCAACAGCTGATACTAAGGACACAGTAACAACTGAAAACGTAAAGTTTACTCATGATTCAGATTTATTAAACCAATTGGTTTTAAATGCAACTGAAAATATGGGTGTGCGTTATCGCACTGGAGGAACAACTAGATCAGGGTTTGATTGTTCAGGGTTAATAGTAACAACATTTGGTAGTTTAGATATTAAGTTACCTAGAAGTTCTATTGAACAATCTCGTGTTGGAGTGAAAATTGCTTCGGAAGAAGCTAAAAAAGGAGATCTAATCTTCTTTAAAACTAATGGGAGGCGTCAGATAAATCATGTTGGAATGGTAATAGAGGCTAACGATGGTGAAATCAAATTCATTCATTCTTCAGTTCAGCGCGGGGTTATAGTGTCATCTACAAAAGAGGCATATTACGAAAGAAACTTTACGCAAGTTAATCGCGTTTTGCAATAAGATAGTCTCTAAGATATATTTGAGCATATTATAGAATTTATTCAGTCAAAAAAATCTACTTTTTTATTTTATCTAAATTTTGTTTAACTCGCAAATTTATAATCTTAGTTATTAAATCTAAAGGCATAGGCTTGTTTAATGGAAACTGAATAGATCCTTTTCCTGATTTGTAAACAGAAAGTTCTTCTTGAAAAGCTTCGTTTCCTGAAGGTAACGCATAAAAACCAATGTGATTTTTGAAAGCTGCAAAATGCACTAAGTTACCATTAAGCGTAAAAGTTGGAATGGCGTAACTTATCTTTTCTTCAGCATTTGGAGCAGCTCTTTTAATTGTCTGCCGAACTTGTTCTAATATTTCCTGAATCTCTACAGGAAAACCAGCAATATATTCATCAATGGTTTTAGGTTTTGAATTTATCATAATTTTTAGTTTTATAAAAGTAAACCGCAACTTTGTCAAATTGCGGCTGTTCTAATGTAGTTTATCAAAGGTACTATTTAGATATTTCTTCTAATGTTTTCTTTCCGCTTTCATTTTTTGGATCAAGTTGTATTGATTTTTTATAATTTAAGATAGCGAGTTTTTTATCTCCGTCTTTTAAATAAGCTTCTCCCAGACTATCATATACATTTCCGGATTTAGGAAAAGTATCAGCATTTATTTTAAAAATAGCTATAGCTTCTTTAGTTTTTCCTGATTGTAATAATTGATATCCAGCACTGTTCATTTCGTTTTCCTTAATAGCGTATTCATCAGATTTATTGAGTTCTTTTAGTTTTGCTAATCCAGCTTCCAGTCCTTGAGATTGAATAACATCCAGAAGAGCATAAGCGCTAGATCTTTTAGGCATGTCATATGGTTTATCATATAAAATGGCTCTTATAGCCTTACACATTTCATTAAGGCTAGCTCCGCCAGTGTTGTTTAATAACACGATCAAATCTTTAGATGATGGGATACGCGTAATTAAGGTATTAAATCCATTTATTCCTCCGCCGTGTTCAATAATTTGTACTTTTTCATCTGATTTTCCAATGTTAACATCTTCAATAAACCAACCATATCCGTAATTAGATGATGGTCCAGCAGGAATGTATTTTCCAAATAATAGCTCTCTGTATTTAGTTGATAATAGTTTTTCAGAATAAAGAGCCTGATCCCATAAGTATAAATCTTCTACAGTCGAGTATAGAGATCCAGCAGCATAAGGAAGAGACATGTCGATATAACTTGAGTTTATATAGGTTTTTTTATTCCTTTCATATCCAGTAGCTCTATTTTCTAAAATGACACTATGATGATCATATCCAGAATCATTCATTTTAAGAGGCTGGAAGATATTTTCTTGTAAATATTGCTCGTATATTTTTCCAGTAACTTTTTCTATGATATATCCCAATACAAAGTAACCAGAGTTGCTATAAGCAAATTTTTCTCCTGGCTTGAATTGAAGAGGTAAATCGGCAAATGTTTTTATGAAAGCTTCTGGTGTATATGGATTTCGGCTAATATCTGAGGAAAAATTAGGAAACGAAGTGTAATTGGGTATTCCTGATGTATGTGTAAGTAATTGATGAATGGTTATTTTTTCTCCGTTGGTTTTAGAGTAATCAGGAAGATAAGTAGATATTGGCACATCTAGTTTAAGTTTTCCTTGTTCAACCAATTGAAGGATTGATAAGGCGGTGAATTGCTTGGTAATAGAGCCTAATCTGAATTTTGTATTAGTTTCATTAGGAATCTTCCATTCCATATTAGCAAATCCAAAGCCTTGTTTATAGATAATCTTTCCGTTTTGAGTTACAAGAGCAGTTCCTGTAAACTGGTCATATTTTGAATATAAACTTAGAAGTTCATTTATTTTGTCAGCTTTGGTTTGTGCAATGCTTGTATTTACTAAGATTAATTGAAAAATTAGACTAAAAACAAGTACTTTAAATAAAGAGTGATTTGATTTTTTTTTCATGTTGATTGATGGTTTTTGGTTACTATATTTTAAGCATATATTAGTAATAGACGATTAAAATTTAATATAGTTACTAAAAGCCACTATTTTGTTTAATATAAAGCAGTAATTTTTGACGTAGTGGTAACTCGAAGTGACAAGTTTTGACTAATCATGCATGCTATAATTTTGATGGATTGTAAAATAGAAGTTTTATTAGTATTTATGGCTATACTATGATTGTAGTAAGGTTCGTATTTTTTTTGCTCACTAATAGAGAATAACCCAATTGTTGGTGTTTGTACAGAGCTAGCTAGGTGCATGATTCCGCAATCGGCTCCAATAAAAACTTCAGTATTTGCAATTAACGCTCCGATTTCACGTAAGTTTTTACTGTAAAAAAATGGTGCTTTGAAGTTAATTTGTGAGACGTTTTCAATTGGTAAAATTTCAATAATATTATAATTAGGGTATTTGGTTTTTAACCTTTTATAAAATTTTCCCCACCATAATTCTGAATAACATTTATCACCAGTTGCATAGGTATATATGCAAAGTGTTTTTTTATCATTATTGACTATATTATTTAATGCTTTTTTTCCTTCAATAATTTCCGAATTACTTAATTTGAGATTTAGTGCACCAATAGAAGTATTGTTAGGGATAAAGTTTATTGCGCTTAAATAGCTTCTGAAGTTATATATAGGATATTTTGCAATATGCTCGTAATCGTTATATTTTAATTGAATGTCTTCAGTAGTAGGATCCCCAAAGAATTTGAATTTTGAATTTGAAAATTTGACAGAAAGTCTTCCAGATGAAGAATTTTTATCAACATTAATAGCTATGTCATATTGTGTTTTTCGAATAGATATCCAAACTTTAATATATTGGAGTAAATTTTTAAAAGGTTTTCTAGGTAATTGGATTATTTTATCGACATTATCATAGTTTTTGAATAATATAGGAGCTAAATTTCCTTTTACAAATAAGTCTATTTTGCACCCTGGAAATGTGTTTGTGACTTCTTCTAATAGTGGGGTAATTAATAAAAGGTTCCCTAATCTGGCATTTGGTCTGGAAATTAATATCCTTTTAATTTCGGCTTTAATGGTTGATTCGCCTTCCTTATTGAGTTTTGAATTGCCAATATTTTTAGTTAAATGATGCATTAAATTGCGTCTTACTACGTTTATGCTTTTTAAGATTTTCATGGTATAAATATTATTTATTAAACTTATTTTGTGTTAAAAAGAATAAATGGTAACTCAAAAGAATAGAAAGAACTAAGAGCAAATTGTTAGAACTCATTTTAGTTTTATTATTATTGACCAAATGAATATATTTCATAATCTACTTAATGTAAATTTAACTAAGTCATTTATAGATTGATTACGTAATTTTTGTTTTTTTTTATATAATTAAACGAAATTATTTTTTTTAAAACAATTATTGGTAAAGTATTAGTTATCTTATAATTAAGTTCTTGGATGCTAAGGATAATAGAGCAAGTAGATTATTCATCAATTTTTATATTTTGTATTGTTGTCGAAAAAGCTTAGGTTAGGTTCCGCTTGAGATTGTGACTTAAGCTGAAAATGATGATTACGATATAAACTAAAAATCAATGATCTAAAAACTAAGATTTCTAAAAAAAGTATATCTTTAGCTAACGAAAAAATAAAACATATGCAAGAAAACAAACCAGAAGATTTTAAAAGAGAACTCGGATTATTAGATGGGACTATGCTTGTAGTTGGATCTATGATAGGTTCAGGAATTTTTATAGTGAGTGCCGATATTGCTCGACAAGTGGGGTCAGCTGGTTGGCTAACTATGATATGGCTAATTTCGGGATTAATTACAGTTATTGCAGCAGTGAGTTATGGAGAGCTAAGTGCTATGTTTCCAAAGGCAGGAGGGCAGTATGTTTACTTAAAAGAGGCCTACAACAAATTAATAGCTTTTTTGTACGGATGGAGCTTTTTTGCAGTTATCCAAACAGGTACAATTGCAGCTGTAGGTGTGGCTTTTGCAAAATTTGCAGCCTATCTATATGAGCCTTTTAGTGATGAAAATATACTTTTAGAGATAGGAAGTTTTCGTTTGAATGCGGCTCAATTGGTTTCTATCGTTACGATTGTTTTCTTAACTTATATTAATAGTCGTGGAGTTAAAAACAGTAAAATATTACAGACAGTTTTAACGATTATTAAAATTTTATCACTTTTAGGATTAATCGTTTTCGGATTAACATTAGGCGCTAAAGCTTCTATTTGGGATGCCAATTGGGCAGATGCTTGGTCTACACGTGCTTTTGATGCTGATACTGAATCTTGGCTCCCAATTGGAGGAACTGCATTAATTACTGGTATTTCGGCTGCTATGGTTGGATCCTTATTTTCTAGTGACGCATGGAATGGCGTGACTTTTATTGCGGGTGAAATTAAAAATCCAAAACGTAATGTTGGCTTTAGTTTGTTTTTAGGAACTTTTATAGTTACAATTATATATGTTTTAACGAACTTAATGTATTTGGCAGTTATTCCTTTGGATGAAATTGCTACAGCAAAATCAGATAGAGTAGCAGTTGTGGCATCGCAATATATTTTTGGAAATATAGGAACATTAATCATTGCAATTATGATTATGATTTCGACTTTTGCTTGTAATAATGGCTTAATAATGGCAGGTGCCAGAGTATATTATACAATGGCCAAGGATGGTTTGTTTTTTAAGAAAGCAGCAGTCTTAAATGAGTCTAGTGTTCCTGCTTGGGCTTTATGGGCACAATGTATTTGGGCTTCGGCTTTGTGTTTGACTGGAAAGTATGGAGATTTACTTGATTTTGTGATTATCATTGTTTTGATCTTCTATATTTTGACTATTTACGGAATCTTTATTTTACGTAAAAAAATGCCAAATGCCGAAAGACCTTATAAAGCTTTTGGCTATCCGTTCTTGCCACTCTTGTATATTTTAGTAGCGTCGGCAATTTGTATTTGTTTGTTGTTTACCAAATTCTCTACTTGTGGTTGGGGTGTATTAATTATGCTAACAGGAATTCCTGTGTATTATTTAACCAAGCCAAAAGAGTAATAAAAGTTGAAGTTTGTTTTTAATTAAAACTTGAAACAAAACTAAAATAAACTTGTATAAAAACAGAAAACCCGTCTTATGACGGGTTTTTTAGTGTAGTAAGCACTTGTATAATGCTAGCAATTATATGTTTGCTAACACTAATTCTTCATTATAAGGAAGATTCCAAGCTTCGGCAACTCCTTTGTAAAGAATTTTTCCATTTGCAATATTTAAACCTTTTCTCAATTCTTCATTTTCATTACATGCTTTTTGCCATCCTTTGTTAGCCAATTGTAAAGCATAAGGGAGAGTAGCATTTGTTAAAGCAAGTGTAGATGTGTAAGGTACAGCTCCAGGCATATTAGCTACACAGTAATGTACAATATCATCAATAATAAAAGTTGGGTTTTCGTGAGTTGTAGGTGTACAAGTTTCAATACATCCACCTTGGTCAACAGCAACATCTACAACAACCGTTCCTGGACGCATTAATTTAAGCATATCACGAGTAATTAAGTGAGGTGCTTTTGCTCCCGGAATTAAAACTGCTCCAACTACTAGGTCAGCATCAGCAATAGCTTTAGTGATATTATATTGATTAGACATTTCTGTATTTACATTAGCAGGCATAATATCATCTAAATAACGGAGACGTGCTAAACTTACATCCATAATAGTAACTTGAGCTCCTAGACCAGCAGCCATTTTTGCAGCTTGAGTACCTACGATTCCGCCACCAAGTACTAAAACCTTAGCAGGAGGAACGCCAGGAACACCACCTAAAAGAATTCCTCTTCCTTTTAATGGCTTTTCAAGGTATTTAGCTCCTTGTTGGATAGACATACGTCCAGCAACTTCTGACATTGGAACTAATAAAGGTAAACTACGATCTGTTTTTTCAACAGTTTCGTAAGCTAAACATATGGCTCCTTTTTCAATCATAGCATGAGTTAATGGCTCTGATGAAGCAAAGTGAAAGTATGTAAATAATAATTGATCTTTTTTAATTAAATCATATTCTGAGGCAATAGGCTCTTTTACTTTAATAATCATTTCAGCAATAGCATATACCTCTTCAATAGTTGTTAAAACTTGTGCTCCGGCAGCTGTGTACTCCTCATCACTAAATCCGCTTCCTAAGCCTGCAGTAGCTTGAACGTAAACAACATGCCCATGTTTTTTCATTTCAGAAACTCCAGCTGGTGTAACAGCTACACGGTTTTCGTTATTCTTAATTTCTTTTGGAACACCTATTATCATTTTTTAAGTTTTTTTGTTTTTGTTAATTTTGTTTTACAAAGCTACATATAGAGGATATATTATTGATAATATGATTATAATTAAGAAAATATTGTTTTTATTTAATATTTTTACAAAAAAATATTCTTTTTGAGGAGCATTTAACGACTTTAAAAAGAAAAAATGACTGATTATTAATAATTATTTGAAACACTTTTTACTATGCTTTTAGATGAAACTGACAAAAAAATCCTACGCCTTTTACAAGAAGATGCGCGTCATACTTTAAAGGACATAGCAAATAGAATAAATTTGTCTCTTACGCCTGTTCATGATCGAGTTAAACGCCTTGAAAGAGAGGGGGTTATTGAGAAATATGTAGCTATTTTAAGTAAAAAAAAATTAGGAAATAATCTTACTGTTTACTGCCAAGTTACACTTGCAAAACAAACATATGATACTTCGGAAGGATTTAATCAATCTATTTTGAATTTACCCGAAGTTGTAGAATGTAATTATGTTTCTGGAAATTTTGATTATATGCTTAAAATTATCATTCCTGATATGGAATCCTATCATCATTTTCATCAAAAAAAATTATCAATTTTACCTGAAGTCTCTCTAATCAATACTGTTTTTGTAATATCTGAAGTAAAAAGCACAACAATTTTTCCGATTTAATTTGTAGTAAAATTTCTATATTCGAAAAAAACAAACAGAAATGAGATATCGAACAAAACCATTAGATAGTCAGGATCGGAAAATATTTATTTGTTGCTATTTTTTTTTCAAGTCCTGGAATTATAGTTTTTTTATCTTTTTTGGGTACATCAATTTATTTGAACTCTAGCGAGATTTTTGTGAATTCTTTATTAATGGTAATTGCTTCTATAGTAATCCCTCACATTTTTTCTGTAAAATATATAGTAGCATTAAGAAATAACCAAAATATATTGTAAAAGGATTTTTAATTTCTTTAGGTGGTAATTATCGGGGTAAAATTTATTGGTATACAATAAACGGAAAAGATAAATTTATCACAAGTAGCATTGGAAGTGTATTTTGTGATAGATTAAATAGTGGTAATATTACTGAATTACACATTCTCCCTTTTATGTATTCTAAAAAGAAAGTCTTTTATGCTAAAAGAGTACATGAATCTTATGAAGAAATTGTAACTGTTATGGATATAAAAATCGATAGAGCAGGAAAATTAAAATTTCTAAGTATTACTTTTTCTAATTTCTACACACATACTTCTAATCCTTTTTTTTCTTGGTAAGAACATAAAAATTGGAGATACTTTTTTAATGAAAGTAGCTCCGGAAGTAACCTTAGGAAAACCATTATTTACATTTAAAACAGCAACAAATTAAATATGATGAATGAATTAAGGGGGGTAATCTTAAGTCAGATATCAAACAAAAAACCACCAAGGAATCTTGATGGTTTTGAAAAAAGTTGGTTTTGGTTGTTTGTATGCTAGTAATAGGTAAAACGTCTTACTTTGGCAATATATTTAGCCAATCGAATCACTTGGTGGCTATAGCCAAATTCATTGTCATACCATATATATAATACAATACTTTTTCCGTCTTTAGAAACTATTGTTGCGTTACTATCATAAATAGATGGTGCCGAAGTACCAATTATATCAGAAGAAACCAACTCAGTATTCAAAGAGTATTTTATTTGCTCTACCAGTTCGCCTTCAAGCGCATATTTTTTCATTATTTTATTGATTCCAGCAATCGAAGTTGCTTTTTTTACATCAAGATTCAATACAACCAGTGAGCCATTAGGAACAGGAACACGAATTGCATTCGATGTTAATTTTCCTTCAAGTGTTGGTAGTGCTTTTGCAACTGCGCTTCCTGCGCCAGTTTCGGTAATTACCATGTTTAAAGCAGCAGCTCTCCCTCGGCGGTATTTTTTATGCATATTATCAACTAGATTCTGGTCGTTAGTATAAGCATGAATAGTTTCTAGATGTCCTTTTACAACTCCTAGCGTATCTTCTATTGCTTTTAGAACTGGAGTAATAGCATTTGTGGTACAAGATGCAGCTGAGAAAATATCATTCTCATCGGGGTTATATTCGTTGTGATTTACACCATGTACTATATTAGGAACTCCTTTTCCGGGAGCAGTAAGTAAAACCTTGTCAACGCCTTTAGAAACTAGATGTCTGCTCAAAGCTTCTTGTGTTGTATAAGCACCAGTATTATCAATTACTAAGGCATTGTTAATACCATATAGCGTGTAGTCAATTTCTTCAGGAGAATTTGCTGAAATAACATGTACTGTAGTTCCATTAATTAATAGTGCATTATTTTTAGGGTCAGCAACTACAGATCCTTGAAAGTCTCCATGAATTGAGTCATATCTTAATAAAGAAGCTCTTTTTTCAAGATTTGCAAGTTCATTTTTGTCACGAATAACGATAGCTCTTAATCGCAATTGATTTCCCTTTCCTGTTTTCGACATTAATTCTCTTGCTAATAAACGCCCAATTCTTCCAAAACCATAAAGAACAACATCTTTTGGTTGAATTTCTTCAGTTGATTTAGCTTCTTTAAGTTTCTCAATTACAAAATGGCGGGCATCTGGATATTTTTCATCCTCTAAACGATATTCATAAGTTAACTTTCCGATATCTATTTTTGCAGGTGGTAATTTTAGAGATAAAACAACTCTTGCAATTTCGACAGAGTCAAAAATAGTAATGGGTTTGCCTACAAATTCTCCTGCATATTGATGCAGGTTAATAATGTCGCTTACATTTTTGTCCAGTAATTGATTTTTAAATAAAACCATTTCGATGGATTTGTCATACCATAAATCGCTTATGATTTTAATCAATTCTACTCCGGCTTTTCGTCTGTCGACTTGAAATGATACTTCTTTTTGGTACAATGATTTTTTGCTCATAGTTGAAAATTTCTAAAAATAAAACAGCTTTGGTTTTTACAATTTGGCGCAAAAATACCCAATTCAATCGATTTCGTAGCCTATTTTATGATTTATTTTAGAAACTTACATAAAAACATTTTCTCTCAATAAAACCAAAATAGGATCTTGTAATAACAAAAACTTAAATCATATATCAAAAGAAATAAAAAAGCCATCTTGTAAATTAAGATGGCTTTAGTTTTGAAAAATAAAATGTATTAGATGATAACTCGAATAACCTCTCCGTTTTTATTAATCATTTCCATTCGTATGCTTTGATTTTCGTCTTTTTGATTTAAAAGCTTTGAGACTGTTTCAATATTTGTTGCTTTTACATTATCTATACTTAATATAATGTTGCCTTTTAATTCATCGTTATATTGTTTAAGACTTTCGTTTGTAAGTGCTTTTATTTTCACACCATAGTTTATGCCAAACTTCTTTTTGTCAATACCATCAATGTTTTCTAATTCGATTCCTTTAAATTCAGTACTAAAAAATTCGTTTTTATTTAAAGTAACAGGAATTACTTTATTTTTCCCATCACGTATATAAGTTACCTGAACTACATCATTTGGTCTTTTTGTATTAATATATCCAGAAAGATCGGCATAAGTAGCAATGTCTTGATTGTCTAATTTTACAATGATATCTCCTTTTTGAAGACCAGACTTTTCAGCTCCGGATTTTTTTGTCACTTTATTGATATAAAAACCTTGGGTTTGTGATATACCTAATTCTTTTGCGGCAATATTATTAAGTTCACCACCTTCAACACCTAGTATCGCTCTTTGAACATTGCCAAATTCCATTATATCTTCGATAATTTTTCTAGTAATATTAGATGGAACAGCAAATGAGTATCCGACATAAGAGCCTGTTGTAGATGAAATCATAGTATTGATACCAATTAATTCTCCTCTTGTATTTACTAATGCACCACCGCTATTCCCTGGGTTTACAGCGGCATCTGTCTGGATAAAAGATTGGATTCCGTTTGTGTCTAAATTTCTTGCTTTTGCCGAAACAATCCCAGCAGTTACTGTAGAAGTGAGGTTATATGGATTTCCAACTGCCAAAACCCACTCACCAATTTTTACCGAATCAGAATTTGCAAAAACAGTATAAGGTAATTTTTCATCTGCATCAATTTTTAATAAAGCAATATCCATTTTAGAATCTGTTCCAATAAGTTTTGCTGTATAAGATTTTTTATTGTTTAAAGTAATTTCAATCTCAGTAGCATTTTTTATAACGTGATTATTGGTTACGATATATCCGTCAGCAGAAATAATTACACCAGATCCTGTACCAACTTGTTCTTGCGTTTGTTGACCTCCATAACCGTAAAAAAATTCTAACATCGGATTAGTAACAGTTCTGCGAGATACATTTTTTACGTGTACTACTGTATGTATAGTTTTATCTGCTGCTGCAGTAAAATCTACAGTTTCGGCAGCTAATCCTAGTCCAACTTGTTTAGAGTAAGAATTTGGAGCAACAGTTACAATTGGATTTTTTTTGCCAAGAAAAGAACCGTTATTATCAAATAAGAACTTGTATGCTCCAAGAGTAGTAGCACCGCTTAAAAGGGATACTAAAAATAAGGTTGAAAATCGTTTCATAGTTGATCAGTGTTTAAGTTATCTATTATAAAATTATATCAAAAAAAATCTGAAGTAAAGTGGTTTAACTCTCTTTAACAATGATTAACATTTCATTAATAGTTCGTACTTTTGTAGTTAATAATTCAAGAATAATGCAAGTAGAAATTTATAAATATCAGGGAACCGGAAATGATTTTGTAATGATTGATAATCGCTCTGATTTTTTCCCAAAGAAAGATGCAAAATTAATTGAACGGTTGTGCGACAGAAGATTCGGAATAGGTGCTGATGGACTTATTTTATTAGAAAACGATTCTGAAACCGATTTTCGAATGGTGTATTATAACGCTGATGGAAATCAAAGTTCAATGTGTGGTAATGGTGGTCGATGTCTCGTTGCATTTGCTAAAAAGCTTAATGTAATCGAGAATGAAACTACCTTTATAGCAACAGACGGTTTACATCATGCTACAATAGCTCCAGATTCTATCGTTTCTTTGCAAATGATAGATGTTGATGCAGTAAATAAATTTGAAAATTATACGTTCTTAGATACAGGTTCTCCGCACCATGTACAATTAGTAGATAACTTAGAACATTATGATGTCAAAGAAAAAGGAGCTGCTATACGTTATGGAGATTTATATGGTAAATCAGGAAGCAATATCAATTTTGTAAAAAAAATAGATGATAAAACGTTTTCATTACGTACCTATGAAAGAGGGGTAGAAGATGAGACACTCGCATGCGGTACAGGTGCTACAGCAGTTGCAATAGCCATGAATGCGATAGGAGAAACAAATGAAACAAATATTACCTTAAATGTTGAAGGAGGTAAGCTAGTAGTTTCTTTTGAAAAAATGGGAGAACATTTTACAAATGTTTTTCTTAAAGGACCTGCTGAATTTGTATTTAAAGGGACAATTGAAATCTAGATAGAGTTCCTAAAATATTAGTAGGGGAAGGTCTAAGACTAACTAAAAACATCAAATGATAACATTAAAAGGGAATACCATTTATATACGAGCATTAGAACCTAATGATTTAGAGTTTATTTATGCAGTCGAAAACGATCTTAGGATTTGGGAGGTAAGTAATACTCAAACGCCTTATAGTCGATTCTTGATAAAGCAGTATCTAGAAAATGCACAGCAGGATATTTATGAAGCCAAGCAATTAAGACTCGCTATTTGTCAAGATCAGGATTTTCCTGCCATTGGTTTGGTTGATTTATTTGATTTTGATCCTAAAAATAATAGGGCAGGTATTGGAATTGTAATTCAGGATAATGAAAAAAGGAACCAAAATATTGGTTCAGAGGCTTTAGAGTTATTAATTAAGTATTCTTTTTATCATCTTAATTTGCATCAATTATATGCAAATATTGGTGTTAAAAACGAAGCAAGTAACGCACTTTTTACTAAATTTGGCTTTGAAAAAATTGGAACAAAAAAAGATTGGCTTTTAGTTAACGGTGTATACCAGGATGAAGCAATGTTTCAATTAATAAACAATAAATTTTAAATATTTGTTTTTTAGACAATTGTACTTTTATAAATACTAGCAAGTAATGTAGCCCCATATGAATATAAAGAAAATTATAACGATAAGTGCCGTTATTGTAATTTCGGTTTTGATGGTTTATGGATTCATTTTGATAAATCAAATTTTTAGTGCTAATACTAAATTTCCTGAAAAAGAAGTTTATGTATATGTACCTACTGGATCTGATTATGAAGATGTTAAAAAAATATTGGAGCCGTATGTGAAAGATTTACAGAATTTTGAAATGGTTGCCAATAAAAGAAACTATCCTGAAAATGTTAAACCAGGACGTTTTTTATTGACCAAGGATATGAATAATATGGATTTGGTAAGAGCAATGCGATCTAATGTTCCCGTTAAATTAGCTTTTAATAATCAGGAACGTTTAGAGAATTTTGCAGGCCGAATTGGCTCTCAAATTGAAGCCGATAGCTTGACTTTGTTAACTGCTTTTAAAGATCCTGAGTTTTTGAAAGAAAATGGTTTTAACGAAGAGAATGTATTTGCAATGTTTATTCCAAATACTTATGAAGTTTATTGGAATACTTCGGCGCTAAAGTTTCGTGATAAAATGATTAAAGAATATCATAATTTCTGGACTGATGAACGAATTGCTAAAGCCAAAGTACAGGGATTAACTCCTGTTGAAGCTACAATCTTAGCTTCAATTGTGCATAAAGAATCGGTAAAAAAAGATGAGAGACCAAGAATTGCAGGAGTTTACCTAAACAGATTACGTTTGGAAATGCCATTACAAGCAGATCCAACAGTTATTTATGCAATCAAAAAGAAAACAAACAACTTTGATCAAGTAATAAAAAGAGTTTTCTATAAAGACTTAACAATGTCTTCTCCTTATAATACTTATATGAATACGGGACTTCCTCCTGGGCCAATTGCAATGCCAGATATTACAGCACTAGAAGCAGTTTTGAATCCTGAAAAAAATGATTATATTTATTTTTGCGCAAGTATAGATCGTTTTGGATACCATGAATTTGCATCTACTTTAGCTCAGCATAATGTAAATGCAAAAAAATATTCAGATTGGATTAATAGTCAAGGAGTGGTAAGATAGTTTAGATAGATAAAATTAAAAAATATAAAAGATGCCGAAGTGATATAACTTCGGCATTTTTTTTAGTCAATTTTTAGGAAATATAATTTGGTTACCGAATTGTCTAAGATTATTATAATATAAGAGTTTTGTTTAGGGATAAATTCTATCATTTTTTTATAATTAATGGAGAAAAAAAAATACTGATTTGACAATCTGAGCTTCGAATAGTGCTTACAAGTTTTATCAATGTCTCGACGTTTATCTTACAAAAAAAGAATGGAAATTGTTTTTTTACGAAACGTTTTTATTAGCTTTTAGGGCTATTATGAATTAAAAATATTTTCCGGAACACTCTTCTAACTAGGGGGTTAAGGGGGATTTTGGAAAAGTTTAACTAGTTGATTTATAGCTTTGTAAATTTTATTGTATCTTTGCAGGCAGAAATTTTTGAATGGGACAGCGTTCAAAAGAAAAACAATCTATGATAAACAAATGGTATTTTTACACAACGTTAACAGTTATTATTGCATTTTTAAGCACGGGTTTTAAGCCCTTTAAGTTAGACGCCAAACCTTGGTTTCTTACAGAAAATACAGATGGAATCGAATACTTACTACCATCTAAAGAAAAGAAAGATTATCCTGTTGTAGACAGTATTCCTTTCACCGGAAACCACCTAATCGGTTTCAAAGAAGCAATCGCTTTAAAAGAATCTCAAGGCAAATACAGAAAAGTAAATACACTTGGTTATATGGGGAAATATCAATTCGGAACCCAGGCCTTACGTGCAATTGGAGTTCGAAATGATCAAGCATTCCTTGAAAATCCTGCGTTACAAGAAAAAGCATTTATTGCTTTATTGTCTAAAAACAAATGGATATTAAGAAAAGAAATCGAGAAATATGAAGGAAAGCTAATAGGCGGGATTTATATTACCGAATCAGGAATATTGGCAGCGGCGCACTTAGGAGGCGCTGGCTCTGTTAAAAACTTTTTTAAGCATAATGGGCAAAAATACTCCAGAGATGCTTACGGAACGTCTATCAGGAGCTATATGAAGGCTTTTGGAGGGTATAACATATCTTCTGTCGAAGCTAATAATGATGCTACGGTACATTCTATATAATTCTTTAGAATATTACTAGTTTTTAATAATCGGTATAGATTATTATTAAAAAAAAACACTTGCAAGAATATTTTTGCAAGTGTTTTTTTTTTTTTTTTGAATCTTAATCTTTGATTTTCTACGTTAGTTTAGATTAATTTTTTTCTAAATACTGCATTATCTGGCAGATAGTTAGTATAGATAATATAATTAAATAGTATAGCTCTCGGTATTTTATTTTTTAGATTTCCTGTTCCAAATATCCATATTTGGGAAATTATATTTACTATTATCAAATACAGGGTCAATTCCTGCTTTAATTTGTTGGTTGTAATCTTTGAAGAGTATTATTACCTTTTTGTGTAGTAATAAAATAGCAACAATATTAAGCCAAGCCATTAAACCTACGCCGATATCACCAAGTGTCCAAGCTGTTTTTGCTGTAGTAATACAGCCGACAAAGGTAGAGAACAAAATAAAAACTCTTAACGACCATATCAATAGTTGACTTTTATTTTTGCGCATTATAAAGCTAATGTTGGTTTCTGCAATATAATAATAAGCCATAATAGTTGTAAAAGCAAAAAAAGTGAGTGCTATAGCGACAAAACCACTACCAATAAGCGGGAAGTGTTGCGAAACCGCAAATTGAGTATATTCAGGTCCCATTTCTACATTGGGAATATTTTCTGCGAGAAATCCTCCTTCAGGATTTTTCACATTATACTGCCCGGTAAAAAGAATCATTAAGGCAGTAGCTGTACAAACAAATAAGGTATCTACATATACAGAAAATCCTTGAACAAGTCCTTGTTTTACTGGGTGAGAAACTTCCGCCGCCGCCGCCGCATGTGGTGCAGTACCTTGACCAGCTTCGTTACTATATATCCCTCTTTTTACACCCCAAGAGATTGCTAAACCTACAATTCCTCCAAATGTTGCGTCGAGACTAAAAGCAGAATTGATGATAAGAGAAAATACCTCAGGTACTTTAGTTATGTTTAGAGAAATTATGATTAAAGACATAATAATGTAAGTGCCTGCCATAAAAGGAACTATATATTCAGCCACTTTACTTATTCTTTTAACACCACCGATGATGATGATACCAAGTAAAAGCACTAAACCTATTCCTGTTTGATGAAAAGGTATGTCAAATGCAGATTTTACCGCAACAGAGATACTGTTACTTTGAACACTAGGTAATAGAAATCCCGTACTTATTATCGTTACAATAGCAAAGGTCCATGCAAATACTTTGTTGTTTAGTCCTTTTAATATGTAAAAAGCAGGACCTCCTCTGTATTGTCCGTTTCGTTCTTCTTTATACATCTGTCCAAGTGTAGCCTCAACAATTGCAGAAGCACTCCCTAAGAATGCAATAGTCCACATCCAAAAAATTGCTCCCGGACCTCCCATTGCTATTGCTGTAGCAACCCCTGCAATGTTACCAGTACCTACTCGTCCAGAAATTGCAAGAGAAAAAGCTTGAAAAGAAGAAATTCCTTTATCTGAAGAACTACTATCAAACAAGAGTTTAATCATTTGCTTTAGATATAAAATTTGAGGAAATTTAAAACGTATACTAAAATATATTCCAGTTATTAGACAAAGAAATATTAAGGCATCACTCCAGATAAGATTGTTTATTTTTTCTATAAATAGTTCCATGTTTGATAATTAGATATTAAGAGTATTGCTAAAGTAGGAAAAATAAACAGATAAAAACTATAGGAATTTGGTTATTTTAAGAATTGTTTTCTAAAATAGCTATGTTAAGTGTTTTATAGAAGGTTTATTAACTAAAAAGGCAAGAGTATCTCACATATACTTGCCTTGAAATAGAATATTCGATAATATAAATTATTTAGTGGAGTAACAGATATTTTTTTTTTAATCAATTAGGATTTCCAGAATTGTAATTGCAGCTTCGCTTATTTTTGTACCAGGTCCAAAAACAGCAACAGCACCTGCATCAAATAAATATTGATAATCTTGTGCAGGTATTACACCTCCTACAATTACCATAATATCTTCGCGTCCATGTTTTTTAAGTTCTTCAATAACTTGTGGAACAAGGGTTTTATGCCCCGCAGCAAGTGAAGAAACGCCTAGAATATGAACGTCATTTTCTACAGCTTGTTTGGCTGCTTCAGCAGGAGTCTGGAAAAGTGGACCAATGTCTACATCAAAACCTACATCGGCATAACCAGTGGCAACTACTTTTGCACCTCTGTCATGACCGTCTTGCCCCATTTTGGCAATCATAATTCTTGGGCGACGACCTTCTTTTTTTGCAAAGGTATCGGCCAATTGTTTTGCTTTCTCAAAGCTTTTGTCGTCTTTTATTGCTGCACTGTACACGCCACTAAAGGATTTAATTTGTGCTTTGTATCTTCCAAAAACAGTTTCTAATGCATCGCTAATTTCGCCTAATGTGGCACGATTTCTTGCAGCATCAATAGCTATTTCCAGTAAATTTCCGTCGCCAGTTTTTGCACAATGAATTAATTTTTCGAGTATTGTTTTTACTTTTTCAGAATCTCTCGTAGCTTTAATATGTTCGAGTTGGGCTACCTGTTGCTTACGAACCATTTGGTTGTCGACATCAAGAATCTGTAAAGGATCTTCTTTTTCTAGTCGGTATTTGTTAACACCAACAATTATATCTTGTCCGCTGTCTATACGCGCTTGTTTTCTTGCGGCAGCTTCTTCTATTCTTAACTTAGGAATACCAGCTTCAATAGCTTTAGTCATTCCGCCTAATTCTTCTACTTCCTCAATTAGTTTCCATGCATTGGTTACAATCTCATTTGTTAGGCTTTCTACATAATAGCTACCTGCCCAAGGATCGACGGTTTTTGTTATTTTGGTTTCTTCCTGCAAGAAAATTTGTGTATTACGAGCGATTCTTGCCGAAAAGTCGGTTGGTAATGCAATTGCTTCGTCTAGTGCATTTGTATGTAGAGATTGGGTACCACCAAGAGCTGCAGCAGTGGCTTCGATACAAGTACGTGCTACATTATTAAACGGATCTTGTTCTGTTAAACTCCATCCGCTAGTTTGACAATGCGTTCTTAATGCTAATGATTTATCGCTTTTAGGGTTAAATTGCTGAACAAGTTTTGCCCAAATCATTCTTCCAGCGCGCATTTTAGCAATTTCCATAAAGTGATTCATTCCTATAGCCCAGAAAAAAGACAATCGGGGAGCAAATTCATCTATAGACATTCCTGTAGTTAGTCCAGTCCGAATGTATTCTAATCCATCTGCGAGCGTGTAGGCTAATTCAATGTCAGCTGTTGCACCTGCTTCTTGCATATGATATCCTGAGATTGAAATCGAATTGAATTTCGGCATTTCTTTGCTTGTAAATTCAAAAATATCAGCAATAATCTTCATTGAAGGAGTTGGTGGATAGATATATGTGTTGCGTACCATGAATTCTTTTAGGATGTCATTTTGTATTGTTCCTGAAAGTTTTATTGGAGGAACGCCTTGTTCTTCGGCTGCAACGATATAAAAAGCCATAATGGGTAAAACAGCTCCATTCATTGTCATCGAAACTGACATTTCTTCAAGCGGAATTTGATTAAACAAGACTTTCATGTCTTCGACTGTATCAATAGCAACTCCAGCTTTACCTACATCACCTACAACACGTTCGTGATCAGAGTCATAGCCACGATGGGTAGGTAGGTCAAAAGCGATTGATAAGCCTTTTTGACCAGCAGCCAGATTACGTCTGTAAAAGGCATTGCTTTCTTCGGCAGTCGAAAATCCTGCATATTGCCTGATTGTCCAAGGACGTCTGACATACATAGTTGCATAAGGTCCTCTTAAATTAGGCGCAAATCCTGCTCCAAAGCCAATATGTTCTATATCTTCAATATCTTGTTCGGTATAGGTAGCTTTTAAATCAATGCCTTCGGCTGTTTCAAAGTTGTTGGTTGTTGGTTGGTTTTTAGAAACAACATCTATCTTCTCACTTTTAACATCTAGTCTGATATGGTTGAGGTCTTTTCGTATCATTGAAACACTTTTTTGTATGGGTTGTTATTGCTTTAAAATCAGATTATTCAAGAGCTAAACGTTCCTGTTCTAATTTTTCGGACAACCGTTTTTCTATTATTGGTGTAATTAATGTTTTTCTAGGTTTTATTTTTACAAAAGGGAAGAGTTCTAAATCATGCTTCATTTTGTCTTCTTTGTTTGGGTACTTATTTGTCCCAAGCAATATTTCTTTTTTTGAATCAAATAATTCCTGTTCCTTATCTGCACTTTCTTGGATTTTTCTTTTGATGGTTCCTTCGTTTAATAGCTTTAGGAAGCCACCATCGGCTTCGATATCTTTAAAAAGGGTTAATGCTTTTTCGGCAAGTTGCTTCGTAAGACTTTCGACATAATAACTTCCGTCGGCAGGATTATTGACTTTATCAAAATAACTTTCGTTTTTAAGAATCAATAGTTGATTGCGGGCAATTCGATCTCCAAATTCGTTGTCTTTGTGGTATAAAGCATCGTATGGTAAATTTGCAATAGCATCAGCACCACCAATTATTGCCGACATACATTCGGTTGTGGTACGTAGCATATTTACATTGTAATCATACAAGGTTTTGTTTCGTTTTGTTGGAGAAACCAATAAATGACATTTGATATTTGAATTGTATTCGGTTGCAATCAAATTAAAGAGCAGTCGTAAAGCACGAAGTTTAGCTATTTCAAAAAAGTAATTTGTTCCTACTGCTATTTGTAACACTATAGTTCCGTTTATCGAAGGAATTCGGTTGAAATATTCGTTGGCATGTGCTACAGTATAAGCAAGTTGTTGAACCATATTGGCACCAGCATTTTGATATAAACCTGCATTAATGCTTATTAGTGATACATTTGGAATTTCCTTTGAAAGGATCTCAAGTGTTTCGAAATTGTTTTTTTCTTTGGTAGTAAACGAAAACCAATTTCCATCTTTTGCCAATTGTCCAATTGGGTCAATAGCATAATAAAAAGCAGCTTTTTTCTGTTTCGATATTGTATTTAGTCTTTTTACGAAATCGATTGAAATAAAATTCAAATTAAAGTAAACTTTTCTATTTTCGAGAGCTAAATTTCGGAATAATTTTTCAATGTCAATAGTGTCATTCTCAATTGTAAAGCGTAAGCTTTCGGCTCCTCTTTTTAGTGAATCTAAAGCCCTTTCAACTGATTTTAAAACGTCATGAACAAAAATATTTTGGCATATTTTAAAATCAGTTGCTTTAGTTGTTACTTCAAGAGGATTTATATCTTCATCATTATGATAAAATGGTTTTACCTGAATGTCTTCTGGAGAATTCCAAATTAAAGTTTCGTTATAATCGGCGCCATCCAATTCAAATTGGATTCGTTGTTTCCACTGTTTGGATGATACGGGACTAAAATTATCGAAAAGGGGAGTAGCCATTTTTATCTCTTTATAATTCTAAATTTATTTTTTTTTAATAGTATCACCTTCAAATTCGATGATGTATATATCTTCACTATCTTTTTTCATAAAATACTTTTCCCTAGCATATTTTTCAATCTGCTCTGGGTTTTTAAGTTCTTTTATTTGTTCCTGATCTTTTTTTATTTCTTCCTGATAATAGGTTTTATTGTCTTGTAACTCATTTATTTGGTTATCGAGAAAACGATTGTCAAAATAGGAGTAATTATCTAGAAAAACCATCCAGATTATAAAAAACAACAATACCCAAACATACTTGTTGCTTAGGAATTTAAACCAGGATTTGTCTTTATGCGGATTAGTCATTTTTTATTTTTTAGCCCCGGTAGAGCCGATATCCTTTGTGAGGTATGAACAAAGATAAAGGTGAAAACGGGATTAGCTCCTAATTATTAATGCAATAAATTTACAATAAAATTATAGAATACGTTGCGTAATTACTGCACGAACTACATCTATTGCTACAGTGTTGTATTTGTCATTTGGTATTATGATGTCTGCAAAAGCTTTTGTAGGTTCTATAAATTGCTCATGCATAGGTTTTAACGTGTTTTGGTAGCGTGTTAAAACCTCATCTAAATCACGACCACGTTCTGCGATATCACGCTTTAAGCGTCTAATAAGTCTTTCGTCTGAATCGGCATGCACATATACTTTAATGTCAAAAAGTGCTCTAAGTTCTGGGTTTGTTAGGATTAAAATACCTTCAACAATCATTACTTTTCTTGGGTGAGTGCTAATTGTGTCGTCGGTTCTATTGTGAGTGATAAATGAATAAACAGGTTGATCGATTGTTTTTCCTTCTTTAAGGTCATTTAAATGACTAACTAATAAATCGAAATCTATCGCACGTGGATGATCAAAATTAATCAGGGCTCTTTCATCAAAAGATAGATTTTTATTTTCCTTATAATAGGAATCCTGAGAGATTACGCCCACTTCGGTATGGGGTAATTCATTCATGATTTGATGTACTACGGTTGTTTTTCCGCTTCCTGTTCCGCCTGCAATTCCAATGATGAGCATAAAAATGTTGTTATAATTTGAAGCGGCAAAAATAAGAATTAATACGGATTTGTCATTAGATTAAATACTTAAAATTAGGTGTAGTCTTTATGTTACTTTTTGAGTTTTTTAAGTAAAAGAAAAGGTCTCAATTACGATGTAACGGAGACCTTTTGTGCAATCAGTGATTTGTTTAAATACCTGACTTTAGTAAGCACTTATTATTTGTTTTTCTTTGCTTTTATCATCATTTCCAGCTGATCCCAAAGTTCTTCAGGAATTGCTTCTAATAAATTAAATTGCCCAGCTCCTTTTAACCATTCTCCGCCATCGATAACGATTACTTCTCCATTTACATAGGCTGAGAAATCAGAAACTAAATAAGCAGCTAAATTGGCTAATTCTTGATGGTCTCCCACGCGTTTTAAAGGTACTTTTTTCGCCATGTCAAATTTCTCTGCAAGATCTCCAGGAAGTAACCTATCCCAAGCTCCTTTAGTTGGGAATGGACCTGGAGCAATAGCATTAGTACGGATTCCGTATTTTGCCCATTCTACAGCAAGACTTCTTGTCATGGCTAGTACTCCTGCTTTTGCAGTAGCACTTGGTACAACATATGCAGATCCTGTCCAAGCATATGTAGTTACAATATTTAATACTGTAGCTGATGTTTGCTTGGTGTCTATCCAGTGTTTTCCAAAAGCAAGCGTACAGTTTTTAGAACCTTTTAAAACAATGTCGATAACAGTGTCAAAAGCATTAGCAGATAGTCTTTCTGTTGGTGAAATAAAATTTCCAGCAGCATTATTTAGTAAAACATCTACTTTGCCAAAAGCTTTTAAAACTTCTTGCAGCATGTTTTCTACCTCTTCATAATGACGAACATCACATTGCAGTGGCAAGCAAGTTCCGCCAGTTTCAGTTTCAAGTTCTGTCGCAGTATTTTTTAGTTTTTCTAAATCTCTTGATGTAATGGCAACTTTTGCACCTAGCTCAAGGAAGTATTTGGTCATCGCTTTTCCGAGGCCACTTCCTCCGCCAGTTACCACTATTACTTTGCCTTGTAAAGCATCGTCTCTTAACATTTTATCTGTATAGCTCATGTTTTCTTAAATTTAAAAGGTAAATATAGGGTTTTAATAGTATGCATGCATAATATATGTGTTAATTTTATCTTCTGCTAAATGCTACATAATCTTTTGGCAGCAGCTTCTAGTGTAGCATTGTCTTTGGCGAAACAAAAACGGATTAGTTTTAAATCTTTTCTGTTGGCATAGAAAGTTGAAATAGGAATTGCGGCAACTCCATATTCGGTTATTAGTCTTTTGCAGAAAGTAACATCATCTTCGTCAGAAATTGATTTATAGGATGCAACCTGAAAATAGGTTCCTTCGCATGGTTTTAATTCAAATCGGCTTTTTTCTAGTAATTTTTTAAAGTAATCTCGTTTTTCTTGATAGAACTTACCGAGTTTGGTTACATCTACAATATCCAAGTATTCGCTAATGGCAATTTGGGAGATGCTATTTACACTAAAAACCAAAAATTGATGGACTTTTTTAATTTCAATCATTAAATGTTCTGGCGCTACAACATACCCAATTTTCCATCCTGTAATATGGAATGATTTTCCAAAAGAGGAAATCATGATACAACGGTTTAAAAGTTGTTGACGGGTGTGTGCAGAGATGTGTTTTTCTTCAAAAATGATGTATTCATAAACTTCATCTGATAATACTAATAGGTCAGGATATTTTTTAAGAATCTTTTCTAATTTTATAAAATCTACTTCCGTTAAAATTTTCCCTGTCGGGTTATGCGGATTATTGATGATTATCATGCGGGTATTTATAGAGCAAGCCTTTTCTATGGTTTCCCAATTTGGAGTGTAATCATCGTTTAACGGAACCCGAACAGCATGTGCATTGCATAATAAAACAGGTGCTTCGTAGCAATCGTAACTCGGATCGAGGATAATTACTTCATCGTTTGCTTTAATTAATGCTTGTATGGTGGTAAAAATACCTTGAGTTGCTCCAGCAGTTACAAGGATTTCGGTTTCTGGTACAATTACTCGCTTATAAGAATCTAAAACTAGTTTGGCTATTTTGGTTAATAATGGCTGGTAACCTGCCATTGGAGTATATTGGTGTACGTTTTCGGTTGCAAGTCGTGCTACAATGCTAGTTAATCGTTCGTCAACAGGGAAATTAGGGAATCCTTGCGATAGATTAATTGCATTGTGTTCGTTTGCCATTTTAGACATAATCGTAAAAATACTCGTGCCAATGTGGGGAAGTTTGCTCATAAAAATCTATAATTACTTTTATAAAGATAGCTTTTTTATGATAATTTTAATTTCTTTTTCTGAAACGAATATTTTTCAAAAAAGAGATTCTATAGCTTATTAGTAGATAGTTATAGGAAGAGAATAAAGTACTCTAACTTGTTTGTTGTTTTGTATTCCAGGTGTCCATTTAGGAGATGTTTTTAAAATGCGAATAGCTTCAGCACCAGTTCCATAACCAATATCTCTTAAAACTTTGATAGCACTTAATGAACCATCTTTTTTCTATTATAAACGTCATATATACTTTGCCCTTTAGATTATCTGTTGGGTTTTTATAATTTTGTTTTATAAAACTGTCCAAACCGATCAATCCTCCGGGAAATTCAGGCTTAACTTCTATGCCAGCGGTATTATAGATATAATCCGGACCTTTTACCTCTTGACTTTTAAGTAATTCATTTGAGGGTATTTCAGTTTTAGAATCTTCTTTAATAGTCTGAGAAGTTATATTTTGTACTGAATAAATTAAAATCAGGATTAAAAACTTCTTCATAGAAGATGGTTCTAAAGTTTGATTACATTTTATGGATAATGAATATCGTAGGTCGATTGTGTAAATCTACTTTTATTTTTTTCCAATCAGCTATTCGCATTGTTTTAATAAACTCAGTTGGTAAAGTAATGTCTGTAGCGATACAAAGATGCGTCGCAGGATTTAAAATTTGCAGAATATCTTCGACTAATTTATTATTTCTGTATGGAGTCTCAATAAAAAGCTGAGATTGATTTTTATCCTGAGATAATTTTTCAAAATACTTTAATGCTGATTTTTTTTCGTCTTTATCAATAGGTAAGTAGCCATTGAAGGTAAAGCTTTGGCCATTCATTCCAGATGCCATCATGGCTAATAAAATAGAAGAGGGTCCGACAAGTGGTACTACCTGAATTCCTTTTTCATGTGCTAGTTTTACAATTACAGCACCAGGATCAGCAACGCCTGGACAGCCTGCTTCACTCATTAATCCCATATTTTTGCCTTCTAATAAAGGTTTTATGAAATCTAAATGTTCGCTGTTTTCAGTGCGCTTATTTAGAGTGAAAAGGATAAGTTCAGATTGTTTTTTTTCAGGAGAAACTGCTTTTATTGATTTTCGGGCTGTTTTCTCGTTTTCTACAATATAATGGTCTATAAAATCAATGCTTCTCTTTATTGTTTGTGGTAAAACATCCATAGGGTCACTTTCGCCTAAGGTTGTCGGAATCAAATAAAGTTTTCCTAATAAAGAAGTTGATTTCATATGTTTGATTTTTAATTTATAAAGACGAGGTTTGGTTATTGATGTTTAGCTATTAGTTTTTCAGCAATCACTTCGGCAACTTCGTTTAGCATTTCGTATACGGAGCTGAAGCCATTTGGTAAGCCGTAATAGGGATCAGGAACATCAACATTCTCGGAAGGAAATAACTCGTTCAGAATAAGTTGCACTTTATCCTTTTGCTCTTGTTTTTTTGTCAATGCAATAACGTCATCATAATTGGAACTGTCCATGACGTAGATATAGTCGAAAGTATCAAAATCGGAAGTTTTGAATTGTCTTCCTTTTTGGTTGGAAATATTTAGGCCGTTTTTTTTTGCTACTGCAATAGCGCGTTCGTCCGGATTACGGCCAACATACCAGGAGCCCGTTCCTGCCGAATCAACTAAAAAAACATCTTCAGGTAATTTCGAGGCTAATATGCCTTGAGCTAACGGTGATCTGCAAATATTACCCAAGCAGACCATTAAAATTTTTACAGGCATGCTGCGTTTATAGCGTTAATTTTTTATTGATGTCTTCTACAAATTTTTTGAACTGTTTGTCAGTAGAGACTAAGTTGTCAACTGTTTTACAAGCATGTAATACGGTTGCGTGATCACGGTCACCAATTTGTGAGCCGATGTTTGCTAAAGATGCTTTAGTGAATTTTTTCGCAAAAAACATAGCTAATTGTCTTGCTTGAACAACGTGCCTCTTTCTGGTTTTAGATTGAAGTGTTTCAATGTCTAGCTGGAAATAATCAGATACAATTTTTTGAATATAATCAATAGAAATTTCTCTTTTTACATTTTTAACGAATTTTTCGACTACACTTTTAGCTAATTCAAGTGTTACTTCTTTTTTATTGAAAGAAGATTGTGCAATCAATGATATAATTGCTCCTTCTAGTTCACGTACATTTGATTTAATGTTGCGTGCTACATATTCAATAATATCCTCTGGAATTTCAACTCCATCGCGATATAGAATGTTTTTTAAGATAGAAATTCTTGTTTCATAATCTGGCTGATGTAACTCGGCAGATAATCCCCATTTAAAACGTGACAATAAACGTTGTTCGATGTCTTGCATGTCTACAGGAGCCTTGTCAGAAGTCAAGATTACTTGTTTTCCATTTTGATGTAAATAATTAAAAATATGGAAGAAAACGTCCTGAGTACCTGATTTTCCAGATAAAAACTGAACGTCGTCAATAATTAAAACATCGATTAACTGGTAAAAGTGAATGAAATCGTTGCGATTATTCTTCTTTACGGAGTCGATATATTGTTGTGTGAAAATTTCGGCAGAAATGTATAAAACCGTTTTTTCTGGGTATTTATCTTTTACTTCAACTCCAATTGCGTGAGCTAAGTGCGTTTTTCCTAAACCAACGCCTCCAAAAATCAATAAAGGATTAAATGAAGTTCCCCCAGGTTTGTTGGCAACAGCCATACCTGCAGAACGAGCTAAACGATTTGAGTCTCCTTCAAGGAAATTGTCAAAACTATAATTAGCGTTTAATTGGGACTCGATTTTTAAATTACGTATTCCTGGAATTACAAAAGGATTTTTTAATTCTGGATTTAAGTTTTTAAATGGAGCATCAACATCTTGTGGTTTCATTGGCCCTCTATTGGCACTTGGTAATTGTTCCGTAAACGGTTGTTTATTACCATAAGTGTTTTCCATTTTAATTTTATAGAGTAACTTTGCATTTTTTCCCAGTTCTTTGGTAAGAGCTACTTTAAGTAATTTAACGTAGTGCTCTTCCAACCATTCGTAGAAAAATTTACTTGGGACTTGAATATATAATGCGTTGTCGGTTAGCTCAACTGATTTGATTGGCTCAAACCAAGTTTTGTACGCCTGATCTTGAATGTTGTCTTTTATGAAAGACAAACAGTTTTCCCATACCGATTGTGCAGTTTTAGTCATAGATTCAATTAAATTTATGTGTATTGATAATATTTGTCTTATAAAAACGAGGTTAGATATTTGTCATTTTTCAAGATAACAAATATGTGAACAAATTTCGTTAAAAAAAAATATTTCGGATGGTAATTTTATAAAATATTGTTGTAAGGCGGGTTCTAAAAAGTAATTTTTTTTAATAAATAAATAATGAAAAATCATCAAACTCAAGTGCGTGTTCGTTACTCAGAAACGGATCAAATGGGAGTCGTTTATCATGGGAATTATATTCCTTATTTTGAAATTGGTCGCGTCGAATGGCTTAGAAACAAAGGGGTTTCGTATAAAAGCATGGAAGAAAGTGGGATTGCTTTGCCAATCGTTTCTATGAATATTAATTATAAAAAATCAGCACGCTATGATGAATTATTAACAGTGCATACAACATTTAAAAGTCAGACCTCTGTCAAGATAGAATTTGATTGCGCAATCTATAACGAATTAAATGAGTTATTAACAACTGCTGTCTTTATTTTGGTATTTGTATCTCTAAAAACAGGTCGCCCAACGGCTCCTCCAAGTTATATTTTGGAGCTTCTTAAAAACATTGATAATTGCTAAAATTTGCCTTAAATGAGGGCGGTTTTAGCAAGATTTCACATCTATTTCAAACATTGAATCAAAAATGTCGAATACCATTTCGGCATTTTTTTTGCGTACTTGAACTGTTATTTTGCCAATTGGCAGTCCAGAAACCTCGTTTATTTCCATTTCTTGGGATATAATTTCTAGTTTCTTTTCTTTAATTACCCGCATTACTTTATTCATGTTTTTATAGTCAAAAGAAATTAAAAATCGAACATCAATCGTTTTTTTGATAATTTCACAAACTTCTAATGTCATTTGTGCTGTCGTTCGGTATGCTGCAATTAGGCCTCCAACACCTAATTTTATCCCTCCATATATGCGTACAATAACAATAAGGATGTTTGTAACGTTAAAAGATTGGATTTGTCCATAAATAGGCATCCCTGCCGTATTGCTCGGCTCTCCATCATCATTAGCTCTGTAGCTTACAGTAGGTTCAATTCCTAATTGATAGGCATAGCAATAATGTACTGCATTTGGATGTTGTTTCTTTAAAGTTTCAATAATGGGTTTAACTTCTTCTTCAGATGTTATGGGGTAAGCATAGCCAAAAAACTTGCTGCTCTTTTCTTTATATAAGACTTCTTCCGAAGTGGAAGCTATCGTTTGGTAGTTGTCTTTGATTTCCAAGATTATTTTTTAAATTATTTTTTTGTCAAATAAATCTACGACATCTTCTTTTCCTACTTGTAGGGTCCATACTTGAAGCCCTAATTCGGCTGCAGCATTGGTGTTTTCGATTTTGTCGTCAACAAACAGTGTTCGTTTTGGGGATAGTTCGTGTTTGTTTATGATGTAGTTATACGCTTCGTGATTTGGTTTTCTCATTCCAATTTCGAACGAAAAATATACTTTTTCAAAACATTGGTAGAAATCACTGTAAAAAGAAATCCCCGTTTTATGTTCGAATGTTTTAATGTGAATTGAATCGGTATTGCTTAATAAGAATAGTCTATATTTTCCAGAAAGCATTTGAAGAAATTCTAGTCGATATAATGGGAAATCAAGTAAGACTGCATTCCAAGCATTGAGGATATCTTTTGCTGAAGCATTTGGGATTTCTTTTTGAAATCCGGTTATAAATTCTTCGGGTGTGATGTTACCTGTTTCGAATTTAATATTCAGAAGATTTAGATTTTTGTTCCATTCCGATAGGCCAAGCTTTTTTAATTCATCAATTGTAGCTTGTTTGTCTAGGTTGATGAAAATATCTCCAAAATCAAATATAATAGTGTCAATCATGGTTTCTATCTTGTATTAATTTGTCTTTGCCGATGTAAATTGTTTTTGACTTTTTACTAGCAAATTCAGGAGCTTTGGTGCCTTTTGTAAAGTAAGTATCTCCAACAAAAAAACGACCTTCATCCCAAAGATTGATATCGATAAAGGTTTGTAAAGTTTGTAGTCCGCCTTCGATAATAATCGATTGAATTTGGTGCTTGTACAAAACTGTAAGTATTTGTGGGATTATATTTTCTTTAAAATCAATTACTTCAAAGATAAGGTTTTCTTTTTCAATGGCAATTTTGGATTTTGTAAATACAATAGTTTTAACATCATTGTTAAAGATATGGCTGTCTTGCGGAATGCGATTATTTTGATCTAAAATTACCCGGACAGGATTATTTCCAGCCCAATCCCGAGTGTTTAATTTAGGATTATCATCAATAACAGTTTGAGTTCCTACTAAAATGGCTTGTTCTTCGCTTCGCCATTTGTGTACTAATTGTCTAGAATATATATTCGTAATCCAGATGGGTTCTCTTTTTAGTTTTACATCATTGTCTTTTTCGGGAGCTAGAAATCCATCTTTAGATGTTGCCCATTTTAAGATTATATAGGGTCTTTTTTGTTGATGAAATGTAAAGAAACGCTTGTTTAGCTCATTGCATTCATCTTCTAAAACACCAATGACAACTTTTTTCCCAGCCTCAAGAAGTTTTTTTATTCCTTTACCTGCAACTTTCTCATTTGGATCAACAGTTCCAACAACTACATTTGGAATCTCATTGATGATAATTAAATCACAACAAGGAGGTGTTTTTCCAAAATGACTACAGGGTTCTAAACTTACGTAAATGGTTGCTTTTTTGAGTAACGATTTATCTTTAACAGCGTTTATAGCATTTACTTCGGCATGCGGTTCGCCTGCTTTTTTATGCCAGCCTTCTCCAATAATCGTATCATTATAAACGATAACGCTACCAACCATTGGGTTTGGGTAGGTAGTTCCTAAGCCATTTTTGGCAAGTTGAATGCAGCGTTTTATGTATTTTTCATGTATATTCACAATGCAAAAGTAGTTATTTTTGAGTTCATGATTTAGTTTTGAAACTATCTTAAACGGCAATGTTGTATACTCTATTGCGCATGATTTTTTTAACTCATAGAACCATACGTTTGTAAAGTCTAAAAAAAAATATTTTTCACATAAAATAAATCGCATAAGGCTATGTGAAAAAATTATGGTTTTTTTAGAATTCTTTGTAATTGTAAGTTTGAATTGATGTCTTTATGTGTTAAATGTTTTTTTACGAATTGCATTCAACGAGTTAAAGTATATTTACTTTTGTACTTTAAGTAAGATATAATAAGAAGAAATGGAAAATTGGATTATCCGAAAAATAATAAAAGAAGACAATCAAGCCGTGGCACAATTAATAAGAGCGGTTTTTGATGAGTTGAATATTCCGAAAGTGGGAACTGCATACGAAGATTCATATTTAGATTTTATGTTTGAAGAATATAATAAACCTAAATCAGTTTATTATGTGGTTGAAAATAATGGTAAAATCGTAGGATGTGCAGGAATTGCTCCTTTAGAGAATGAAGCACCAACAATTTGTGAATTGCAAAAGATGTATTTCTTGCCAGAAACACGTGGCTTAGGAATAGGAAGTAAAATGATGGAAAAATGCTTGGAAAGTGCTAAGGATTCTGGTTTTGAAAATTGTTATATCGAAACGATGCCTTTTATGTATGCTGCTCAAAAATTATATAAAAAATCAGGTTTTGAATATCTTGATGCTCCAATGGGAAGCACAGGTCATACTTCATGCCCCGTATGGATGTTAAAAAAACTATAAGAATATGAAAAAACTAGCTATTGGAATTGTTTTAATTTCAATCCTGTTTTCTTGTAAAGATTCTAAAGAGATAAAAGCAGAGAAAAATATTGCAGTTACTGAGAAACCAGTTTAAAAAGATTCTATTCAGGAAAAAGAAGTAGTTTCTGATGAGGAGTTTAAAAATGACTTTTATATTTTGTTGCCAAGAAGTTATAGCGGTGAAAATTCTGCAGGTTCTTTAACTAAAAAGTAGATTGATTTGTATGAACAGCATGGGGAGTATTATTTAGGGAAGGCTGATTTTAAAATAGAAAAAGGATTCGACGACTGTTCGGGAGATTCTTTAGTGTCAATTATTTCTAAAAATAAAACAATCATTTTTATGGAGTATCCTAGTTTGAAATTAGGAAAAACAAAGTCTTTAAAAATAAAGAAAGATAAAATATGGACAACAGAAAAAGTAACTAATACATTTAATAATATCAATTACGTTTTGCGTGCCGAAGGCAAAGTGCTTTCTTCTGAAATAATTTCTGCGGATAATAATAAAGAAGAGGTTTTTAAGAAGGTTGCCAGCTATAAGTTGTACTTAACAGCAGGAAATACTACCGAAAAATTACTTTTAACAGAGCAGTCATTTAACGATACATTTGTAGTGTTGCTTTTTGCTGGGGATGGAAAATTAGATTTTTATTTTTAGTGCAACAGAGATTATGAAGAGGAACGAGTAATTTTGTTCCTTTCATCAAAAGCCAAAAGTGAAGAAGCGATGAAAAGAGTTTCTGAAATTGCAGTGCAATTTGATTGCTAATTGAACCTGCTTTTTAATAACAAATATAAAAATGAAAATAAAACAATACAGAACGCAATTTATTCAAGAGCTTTCAGGAATTTATGATGTTCTGGAAGCGGAGAGTTTCTTCTATTTAATACTGGAAGAGAAACGAAACCTTAAACAAATAGATTTAGCTTTAAATCCAGGTTTGTCTTTTTCAGACGAAGAAATTGAAGATTGGAGTATTTTGGAGGCTGAATTAAAAAAGGAAATTCCGATACAATATTTATTAGGGAAAACTAATTTTTACGGATTGGATTTTGAGGTAAATTCGAATGTTTTAATTCCGCGACCAGAAACGGAAGAGTTGGTGGAGTGGATTATAAAAGGGAATTCAAAGATTGGAAAATCTCAAAATCTCAAAATTTTAGATATAGGAACTGGAAGTGGTTGTGTTGCAATTTCGTTGGCAAAGAATCTTCCTAAAGCTCAGGTTTTTGCAATCGATGTTTCAGAAGGTGCTTTGGATACAGCTAAAAGGAATGCTATATCTAACGAAGTTTCGGTTACTTTTTTGCATCAAAACATTTTGGAAACAGAAGATTTAATGCAAGAATTCGATGTTATAGTTTCGAATCCTCCTTATGTTCGGAATTTAGAAAAAGAAGAAATCAAGAAAAATGTTTTAGATAATGAGCCTCATTTGGCACTTTTTGTAGCGGATAATGATGCATTGATTTTTTACAAAAAAATAGCTGAATTGGCACAGAAAAATTTGGTAAAAAACGGAAGTCTTTACTTTGAAATCAATCAGTATTTAGGGAAAGAAACAGTTGAATTACTTGAGAATCTAGGCTTTAAAAACATCGAATTGCGCAAAGATATTTATGACAATGATAGGATGATTTTTTGTAAAAAATAATTTTTTTGATAAGATATAAAAAGGTAAATGTGTATTTCTTGCAATGGTTTCTTTAATCTTGCAAGAAATACGAAATACTGTGACTGATCCGGATAACTAACGAGCCCAAAGCTACTCGTAGCGCAAAGCTTCGATAGGATCAAGTTGAGATGCTTTTATTGCGGGATATAACCCAGAAACAACTGCAACCATAAAACTAGTACCGAAGGCAGCTAAAATTGCTCCCCAAGGAATTACGAAAACAAAATTCATAGCTGTAGCAAATGCGAAACCAACTAGAATTCCAAGGATAATTCCGACTAAGCCGCCTAATTGTCCGATTAGTAAAGTTTCGATGAAGAACTGAACGGCAATAGTTGTTTTTTTGGCGCCTAGCGCTTTACGAACGCCGATTTCGCGTGTGCGTTCTGTTACCGATACAATCATGATATTCATTAAGGCAATCGATGAGCCTAGGATGGTAATGACGCTAATGATCCATGCAGCCCAGCCTAGATATTGTGTAATGCTTAGAATACGATTAATAAGGTCATCACTTCGTACAATGCCAAAATTATTATCACGAGTAGGACTTAATTTTCGAACACGGCGCATGGTACTCGTTGCGTTGTCTATAGCTTGGTCCAAGAGTTCTTTTTTAGAAACCATTATGCTTATAGTGTAATTTATATTTGGAGCGGTAAATAAGGAACGTGCTACTTGTATCGGAATTAGTACTCGTAAATCCTGACTGTTTCCAAATGTGGACCCTTTTTCTTTTAGTACGCCAATTACCTTAAAACGTGCTCCGCGGATAGAAATAATTTTATCAATTGGATTTACGTCTTTTAATAGGTCTTTCATAAAATCAGAGCCCAATATACATACATAGGTGTTGTTTTCGATATCAAATTGATTAAAGGTTCTGCCTATGCTTGTTTCTAGACCTGAGTTACCAATAAAATGTTCGTCGACCCCCAGTACTTTAATTTCGGGATCGGTTTTAGTCGAGAGGTATTTTACTTCGGCAGTAGAAGTCGCTGTAAATGAAAGAGAAGTTTCTGTAAATGGGTATTTGTATTTATTTTTGAAAGCGATAGCTTCTGGATAAGAAATAATAGGATTGATGACTTCTCTTTCGTTACCACCGCGGTTTCTAACTTCGTTTTCGTACTGATTAATATTGAAGGTATTTGCTCCCATAGAAGCAAAATCGGTAGAGATAGTGTTTTCTAAAGCCGAAACTACGGTTAAGATTCCAACTAAAGCAGTGATACCGATTGCAATAATTAAAACGGTAAGAATCGTTCGTAATAATTGAGTTCGAATCGAACCAAATGCAATTCGGATATTTTCTTTGAATAATTTTAGCATCATACTAGTTTGTCACGAAAATACAATTTTTGTTACAAGTTTGTTTTAGAACAGTCATTATTTATTTTAAAAAGTGAGATATTTGCATTCGATTTACAATTTTGAGAAATCTGAAAGCATAAGTCTAAAAACTAAAATACTAAATTAAATGGCATCTAAACCTAGTATTCCTAAAGGAACCAGAGATTTTTCACCAATAGAGGTGGCAAAACGTCAATATATCATTCAGATCATAAAAAACAATTTCGAGAAATTTGGTTTCCAACCAATCGAAACACCTTCGTTTGAAAATTCGGAAACCTTAATGGGGAAATACGGAGAAGAGGGTGATCGCTTGATTTTTAAAATTTTGAATTCAGGGGACTATTTGTCTAAGGCAAATGAAGCGCATTTAGAAGCAAAAGACAGTACTAAATTAACGGCTAGTATTTCTGAAAAAGCGTTGCGTTATGACTTAACTGTTCCATTTGCGAGGTATGTGGTACAACATCAAAACGAAATAGAATTTCCTTTTAAAAGATATCAGATTCAGCCAGTTTGGCGTGCTGATCGTCCGCAGAAAGGACGTTTTAGAGAATTTTTTCAATGTGATGCCGATGTGGTTGGTTCTACATCATTGTGGCAGGAAGTAGAGTTAGTACAATTATACGATACTGTTTTTACTTCTTTGGGTTTAAATGGTGTAACGATAAAAATTAATAATCGAAAAATATTATCTGGAATTGCTGAGGTTATTGGTGCTTCGGATAAATTAATTGATTTTACAGTAGCGCTAGATAAGCTTGATAAAATAGGTGAAGATGGTGTGAAGAAAGAAATGATGGAGAAAGGAATTTCGAAAGAAGCGCTCGTAAAAGTGCAGCCATTATTTAGTTTTTCAGGAACTATTTCGGATAAAATTAATCAACTCTCCGATTTATTATCTTCTTCAGAAGAAGGAATGAAAGGGGTGGAAGAATTACGTTTTATATGTGATAATGTTTCAAATTTAGGTTTGTCTACTGCAATTCTGGATTTGGATGTTACGCTTGCTCGTGGACTTAATTATTATACAGGAGCAATTTTTGAAATTGGAGCGCCAAAAACTGTTGCTATGGGGTCTGTTGGAGGTGGTGGAAGATATGACGATTTAACTGGTATTTTTGGATTGAAAAATATGAGTGGAGTTGGAATTTCTTTTGGTTTAGATCGTATTTATTTAGTGCTTGAAGAATTACAATTGTTTCCAGAAACTGTTGTGGCAACTTCTAAAGCGTTATTTATAAATTACGGTGATAAAGAAGCATTTTATGCGCTGAAAGCAATTCAACAATTAAGAAAAGAAAATATAAAAGTAGAGCTATATCCTGACAATGTCAAGGTTGGAAAGCAGTTTCAACATGCAGATAAACGTGCAATTCCTTTTGCTATTATTGCAGGTGAACAAGAGATAGAGTCAAATTCATATTCGCTTAAGAACTTATTAACCGGTGAGCAAGTTTCTGTTGATTTAGAAGGATTAAAAAAGGCTTTGTTAGATTAGTTTTTAACCGTAAAGTGCACTAAGATTTAATTTTACTTCACGCATAGAAAACACAGAGTTCGCAAAGCCAGATAAATACAAAGCTTTGCGAACTTTGTATTTTTATACAACTATACCTTTAAAATCTTAGCGTGCTTTGTGGTTATTTTGCAGATTTTTTGTTTTGAAAGAAGAATGCAAAGTTTATAAAGCTTTGGTGGTGATTGTGTTAATGAATTATTAGTATTTATTAGCTTAAATCGGTTTAAATTTGCGAGAAATAATTGGTGAGAAAGAAAAAAAAGCGTTTAATTTGCGACCTTAAGTTACGGGCGTAGTTCAAGGGTAGAATAGCGGTCTCCAAAACCGTTGATGGGGGTTCGAATCCCTCCGCCCGTGCAATAAAACGTTATTAATTACTTATCAGAGACCCTCAGGGGGCTAAAGATAAAAAAAGTATAAAAAAAGCTTCGTCTGATAATAGGCGAAGCTTTTTTAATATGGGTAAAGTTGAATTAATAATTTATTATAAAGCCGAAGCTAACCTTAAATCCAATTTTTGTTAGGTAAAAATTAATTTTGTAATTACCTCAAATGTATTTAATCTATATTGCAATTTTCTTAAAATTATATTAATTTTTTGAGAATATGATTGCTTTAGATCTATTAATTAGCAGTTGAATAAAATGAGATTTTGTCAAAAGATGACAATTTGACATTTTATAAGATTTGGCAGTACTTTTGCAATCCATAGAAAAGAATAAAAAAATGAAGTTTAAGAATATTTTTAAAAATAAAAGTAATATGACTACGGAGAATACAGAAATCGATCAAGAAATAGATGACGTAACATTAGAGAATAATGCCAATGGCGAACAAATTATTATTGAGGAATTAAGTGTAGAAGAACAATTAACTCAAGACTTAGCTAAAGAAAAAGATAAATTCTTGAGGTTGTTTGCTGAATTTGAAAATTACAAAAAAAGAACTTCAAAAGAAAGAATGGATTTGTTTAAAACTGCTAATCAAGAGGTGTTGTTAGCAATGCTTCCTATATTAGATGATTTTGACAGAGCATTAGTAGAAATCAACAAATCTGATGATGAGCTTTTAGCAAAAGGAGTAGAGTTAATTTACGACAAACTAAAAACGACATTAGTATCTAAAGGATTGGAGCAGGTAGAAGTAGGGGTAGGTGATGCATTTGATGCAGATTATGCTGAAGCAATTACTCAAATTCCAGCACCTTCAGATAAGCTGAAAGGTAAGATTGTTGATGTACTTGAAAAAGGATACAAATTAGGAGACAAAATTATTCGTTATCCTAAAGTGGTTATTGGAAACTAAAATAACAAATTATAAATCCCAAATCCCAAATAAATAGTTTTGTTTTTTGGAATTGAGTTATTTATTGGGTTTTGTTTTTTGGAATTTAAACAATTATGAAAAAAGATTTTTACGAAATATTAGGCATTTCAAAAAATGCGGATGCTGGTGAGATTAAAAAAGCGTACCGTAAATGTGCCTTAAAATATCATCCAGATAAAAATCCGGATAATAAAGAGGCAGAAGAGAACTTCAAATTGGCTGCAGAAGCATATGAAGTTTTAAGTGACCCTAATAAAAAAGCCAAATATGATCAATATGGGCATCAAGCCTTTGATGGGTCAGGTGGTTTTGGAGGTGGCGGACATGGTGGCATGAATATGGATGACATATTCAGTCAGTTTGGTGACATCTTCGGAGGCGGATTTGGTGGTTTCGGAGGCGGTGGAGGCGGAGGCCCTCGTCGTACTAAAGGAAGTAATCTTAGAATTAAAGTTAAATTAACTTTAGAAGAGGTTGCAAATGGTGTGGAGAAAAAAGTAAAAGTAAAACGTAAGGTTCAAGCCAAAGGGGTTACTTATAAAACATGTTCTACATGTAACGGTCAAGGGCAGGTAATGCGTGTGACTAATACTATTTTAGGTAGAATGCAATCAGCTTCGACTTGTCCAACTTGTGGAGGTTCTGGTCAGATTTTAGATAAAAAACCTGCCAATGCGGATTCGCAAGGAATGGTTCAGGAAGATGAAACGGTATCAATCAAAATTCCTGCGGGAGTTGTTGATGGAATGCAGTTAAAAGTTTCTGGTAAAGGAAACGATGCTCCAGGAAATAGCGTGCCAGGAGACTTAATCGTTGCGATTGAAGAACTTGAACACGAACTATTGAAGCGCGAAGGAGAAAATTTACATTATGATTTATATATAAGTTTTCCAGAAGCTGTTTTAGGTATCTCTAAAGATATCGAAGCAATTAATGGAAAAGTACGAATTAAATTAGAAGAAGGAATCCAATCAGGAAAAATTCTGAGATTGAAAGGAAAAGGAATTCCAAGTATCAATGGATACGGAAATGGAGATTTGTTAGTACATGTTAATGTTTGGACACCAAAAACATTAAGCAAAGAGCAAAAGCAGTTTTTTGAAAATGCTTTAACAGATGAACATTTTATTCCAAATCCTGAGAAAACAGATAAATCATTTTTTGAAAAAGTAAAAGATATGTTTTCATAAATAGATCTTAATCTTTTATAAAACGTTACAATTAATTTACAAACCCATCTTAACTTTGTTTTAGGATGGGTTTTTTTTTGTAACAATACTAAGTATTCGCTACTAATTATTTACTTTTACACACGTGAGGCCAAAATGGCCATATTGACTTAGTAAATCCAACAAAAAAGCATGAGCAACTTACTCGAAGTACATAATGTCGTAAAACAATACGGTGATTATGTTGCGCTTAATGAAGTTTCATTAAATGTTCCAAAAGGTAGTATTTATGGGCTATTAGGGCCTAATGGAGCTGGAAAAACATCACTTATACGAATTATAAATCAAATTACTTATCCAGATAGTGGAGAGGTAATTCTTGATGGTGAGAAATTGCAACCCAAACATGTTCAACATATCGGATACCTTCCTGAGGAAAGAGGTTTATATAATTCTATGAAAGTAGGAGAACAATGTTTGTATCTGGCTCAAATGAAAGGATTATCTAAAGCCGAAGCCAAAAAACAATTGGAATATTGGTTTGATAGATTAGAGATACAAGGATGGTGGAACAAAAAAGTTCAGGAATTGTCAAAAGGAATGGCACAGAAAATTCAATTTGTAGTTTGTGTATTGCATAAACCAAAATTATTGATTTTTGATGAACCATTTTCTGGTTTTGATCCTGTTAATGCCAATGTCATAAAAGATGAAATTTTGGCATTAAAAGAACAAGGTTCTACAATTATTTTTTCGACACATAGAATGGAAAGTGTAGAAGAACTTTGTGATCACATTGCTTTGATTCATAAATCTAATAAATTGATTGAAGGAAAATTGGTCGATGTAAAAAGACAATTTAAGACGAATAGCTTTGAGGTAGGTATATTAACAAACAATATCGAGGGTTTGATGTATGATATTGCACAAAAATTCACTGTTTCGCCAGCAAGTTTTAAATCATTGAGTGACGAATTAAAACTAGAAATCCAGATAGGAAATGCCACTCCAAATGAATTATTGAATATATTAACGCAACGAGGACAAGTAACTCATTTTGTTGAGAAAATTCCAAGTGTGAACGATATTTTTATTCAAACAGTAACGAAATAGTTTTTTAGATAGTAGACAGAGTAAAATTTAAATATAGCTAAAGTTTAAGTACTAATAGTTCAAAAATTGAGCAGTCTAAGAAGCCTAATAATTCAATAATCTAGTAATATATATAAATGAGTATTATATCATTAATTATAAAAAGAGAATTTATTTCTAAAGTTCGTAATAAGTCTTTTGTCGTAATGACTTTTTTAAGTCCGCTATTGTTTGTTGGGATAGCTGCTTTTATCGGATATTTAAGTTCTATGAAAGCCGAAACAAAGCGTATTGCAATTCATGACGAAACGGGGTTGTTTGCTTCGCAGTTTACGAAGCAGAATGCAAAAAATATTGAGTTTAGATATCTTGATTTATCGAAAGTATCTTTGGAATCTTTAAAAGATAGTATTGCCAAAGAGCGTTTAGACGGATTGCTTTTGATTCCTAAAACAGATAAAATAAAAGATTTAGAGAGTAAAATCGAATTTATATCGAATAATAGCCCGAGTATTTCTTTTATTGAAAACACACAAAATACAATTGCTGATGAGATTACCCGAATTAATTTTCAAGAGGCAAATTTAGATACATTAGCTATAAAAAATGCCCAAGCAAATGTAAATATACATCTTGCAAAAGCATCGGGAGAGGAAAGCTTAAAAGGGCTAAACGAAATAAAAATTGCAATCGGAGGATCATTTGGTTACTTGATAATGATGTTTATCGTTATTTATGGTAATATGGTTATGCGAAGTGTAATAGAAGAAAAAACCAATCGAATTATTGAGATTATTATTTCATCAGTAAAACCTTTTCAGTTGATGATGGGTAAGATAATCGGAACCTCATTGGCAGGATTGCTACAGTTTTTAATTTGGGCAGTAATAGGATTTGCTTTAATGTTTGCAGCATCAGCATTTTTTGGTGTAAATGTTGGGCCAACGGCTAAGGTACCACCAGAGTTAATGGCTACTGCACAAAAAGAATTAGTAGGAACTGCACAGATGTATATTAATGAATTATGGAGTCTACCAATTGCAAGTATTCTGATTGGATTTGTAATTTATTTCATAGGAGGTTATTTTTTATATAGCTCGTTTTATGCAGCTATTGGTGCGGCGGTTGATAATCAAACTGACTCTCAACAATTTCTGTTGCCTATTATCATGCCTTTGATTTTGAGTGTTTATATTGGTTTCTTTACTGTAGTAAATGACCCACATGGGACAATTGCTGTCATATTTTCGATGATACCGCTAACTTCACCAATTGTTATGTTAATGCGACTCCCATTTGGAGTGCCTTGGTGGCAAATACTTATTTCAGTAACTTTATTATTTGCCTCATTTTTTGCAGTAGTTTGGTTTGCTGCTAAAATTTATCGCGTAGGAATATTGATGTACGGTAAGAAACCTACATGGAAAGAATTATATAGATGGCTTAAATACTAAAAGAGCAGCAGAGATATGGAGTATGCAAAGGGACGAAGGATTTAGACTTTGTGCCTTTGTTCTTTTTTAATCTTTTTGGTTAATATTAAAAAAATAATAAAGCTGTAGGGTTATAAAGCGACAAAGATTTTAAACTTTGTACCTTTGAGCCTTTGCAACTTAGAACCTCAAAAAAATGAGTAGAATACTAATTATAGAAGACGAAGCAGCTATCCGTAGAGTACTTACTAAGATACTATCAGAAGAAAATGATAGCTATCAGGTAGAGGATGCAGAAGATGGTATTTCGGGACTTGAAAAGATAAAAAATAACGATTACGATTTGGTTTTGTGTGATATCAAAATGCCAAAAATGGATGGTGTCGAGGTATTGGAAGAAGTAAAAAAAATCAAACCGGAGATTCCGATGGTTATGATTTCTGGTCATGGTGACATGGAAACAGCAATTCATACAATGCGCTTAGGAGCCTTTGATTATATATCGAAACCACCAGATTTAAATCGTTTGTTAAATACAGTTCGCAATGCTTTGGACAGAAAAAAACTTGTTGTTGAAAATAAGATTTTAAAGAAAAAAGTTAGTAAGAATTATGAAATGATTGGTGATAGTGAAGCTATTAGTCATATTAAAATTATGATCGATAAAGTAGCCGAAACAGAAGCTAGAGTTTTAATTACAGGGCCTAATGGAACTGGTAAAGAATTGGTTGCGCATCAATTGCATGAAAAAAGTGCACGTTCTAATTTCCCTTTAATCGAAGTAAACTGTGCTGCAATTCCGAGTGAGTTAATCGAAAGTGAATTGTTTGGCCACGTAAAAGGGGCTTTTACATCGGCTGTAAAAGATAGAGCAGGTAAATTTGAAGCTGCTGATAAAGGGACTATTTTTCTTGATGAAATTGGTGATATGAGTCTTTCGGCTCAAGCCAAAGTGTTACGTGCTTTACAAGAAAGCATGATTACCAGAGTAGGAGCAGAAAAGGATATAAAAGTCGATGTTCGTGTAGTTGCTGCTACCAATAAAGATTTAAAAATAGAAATTGCTGAAGGGCGTTTCCGTGAAGATTTATACCATCGTTTGGCTGTGATTTTGATAAAAGTTCCATCTTTGAACGACAGAAGAGAAGATATTCCTGCTTTGATTACGCATTTTGTCGAAAAAATAGCCTCTGAGCAAGGAAATGCTATTAAGTTGTTTTCGCCACAAGCGATACAATTATTGCAAGAATATGATTGGACAGGAAATATTAGAGAATTACGGAATGTTGTCGAGCGCCTTATTATATTAGGAGGAAGCGAAATTTCGGAAACAGATGTGAAGATGTTCGCAAGTAAATAAGAATTAAGCAATAGACTATAAATAGTATAAATAATTTTTGCTTAAAGCATTTTGCTTAAAGCTTAAAGCATTAGAAAAGATGAAACTAAAAAAAATAAACGAAAAGTTACAAGAGGCATTAATAGAGAACGGTTTAACCGAAGCTAATGCATTGCAGCAAGAAACTTTTTCTACGCTAAAGAGTGGTGTAGATTGTATTATTGTAGCTCCAAAAGGAAGCGGGAAATCAACTACAATTGTTTTGAATGTTATTCAGCAATTGGCAGGTAAAAATGAAGAGTCTCCGCGTGCTTTGATTATCGTAGAGGATAAAGCGAAGGTATTGGAAATGGAAGACCTTTTTGAAAAGTACGGAAAGTATACTAAACTTGAGGTTTATGGAGTGCACGATAAAGGTGACATGGAATATGATAAAAATTATATCTCAACTGGGATTGATGTTTTAATCGGAACTCCAAATAAATTAAGCGATATGTTTACTACTGCAGGTTATAATGTGAACTGTTTGAAGATGTTTATTTTGGATGATGCAGACCCAATTTTGAAATTACGTCATGAAACTAAAATTATGCGTATTTCAAATAGTATTGCTAAGACACAACGTATTGTTTTTGCAGAACAACTTACAGAACGCATCGAAATTTTGACTGATAAAATGTTGCTTGAACCTTATTTATTCGAAATAGAGGATGAAGAAGAAATCGAGGATGAAGAAGAAGATATTGAAGAATAGATTTTAATTAAGTTATTAATAAATAAAATAGAAATGATATGGGATTAATGAAAGTATTTTCGGGAAGTGAAATTTTAGCACAAGCATTACAACAAAAATTAGAAGAGGCGCAAGTAGATACAGTTATTAAAAACAATATCCAGTCGGCTCGTTTAGGCGGTTTTGGAAACACAGATTTAGCTGTTGAGGTATTTATTCAAGAGACTGATTTTGCAAAAGCAAATCCTATTATCGAAGACTTCAGAATGAGTCTTTAAAGACAAATTACAGTCGCAGTTTTCAGTTACAGTAATCACTGAAAATTGAAGTCGTAACTGAAAACTAAAAAAAATGCAATATAAAATGTTGGTTTTAGACATGGATGACACCTTGTTGACCGATGACCATAAAATTTCGGATATTAATAAAGAAATGCTCCTTAATGCTCAAGCAATGGGGGTTTATGTAGTTTTGGCTTCCGGTAGACCTACTTCAGCAATGACCTCTTATGCAAAAGAACTAGAATTGGATTTAAATAATTCATATATGATTTCTTTTAATGGAGCAGTTATAAGTAGTGTAAAAGATGATGAAATTCTTTTTGAACAAACTTTGTCAAAAGAACAAATACACGAATTGTATGATTATAGTGTGGAAAAGAAAACACACATTATTACCTATTTAAATAATGAGATTATCAGCGAAACAGATTCTGAGTTTATTGAAATAGAAAAGACAATTACGGGTTTAAAGCATACTAAAGTCGCAAGTTTTAAAGAGGCAGTTACTACTAATGCTGTGAAATGTATTTTGCTCGAAGAGCCAAATTATTTGAAAGGTCTTGAAGGTGATTTAAAAGCGAGAATGCCATATTTAAGTGTTGCAATGTCTAAGCCTTTTTTTCTTGAAGTAGCTCAAAACGGAATTGATAAAGCGGCGAGTTTAAGGCTTTTGGCTGAAAAATTAAACATTCATCAAAGCGAAATTATTGCTGTAGGAAACGCAGGCAATGATTTAACGATGATAGAATATGCAGGTTTAGGAGTTTGGGTAGACAATGTTACTCCTGAATTACGAGATAGAGCTGATGTTATTGTTGCTTCAAATAATGATCATGGTGTTGCCGAAGTAGTGCAACGATATATTTTAAACTAAGTATGAAAACCCCAATTGAGACAGAACGATTATTACTAAGAGAATTCCTCACTACAGATGATGAGGGAATGTTTGAGCTAGATTCTAACCCAAATGTGCATAAGTATGTAGGGAAAAAACCTGTTATTCATATTGATGAAAGTCGTACCGCTATAGAACTTATACAAAAACAGTATGTGACTTTTGGAATAGGTCGCTGGGCAGTAGTTCTTAAAGAAACCAATACTTTTATAGGTTGGTCTGGAATAAAATTTATTACTGATACAATCAATAATCACCAGAATTTTTACGAAATAGGATATCGTTTTATTGAGGAATATTGGGGAAAAGGATATGCTACCGAAGCAGGAAAAGCTTTTGTGGATTATGCTTTTAATGAGATGAAAGTAGAAGTAATTTATGCTTACGCAGATAAAAAAAATAGTGGTTCTAGAAGTATTCTCGAAAAACTAGGATTAACGTATGTAAATTCTTTTATGTTTGATGGTGAAAAAGAAGTTTGGTATGAACTAAAGAATCCTAATCTTTAGACTTTAAAACATAATGCCCCCAAATCTTTGCAAATTTTTAGATTTTCATCCTCTGACAAATGTAGGTGAGTAGTTGCCTATTTTGGTATGTAAAGATTTAGGTAACACAGTTCCGTTGCAAGATAACAGTATCTTAGGTGTTTTTATATTTATTTTTTCGCAACTGAAATAAAATATTTATTTCCATCTCCCATTGTAAGTTTCACACGTTCGTCGCAAACATCAATAGAGTAGTTAGCATTCTCATAACAAGTACAAGTTGTGTTTTTATCTTTAGACATTTCTGTTTTACAGTTGTTACTTTTGTAAGTAGATAATTGTGGTGTGTATAATGACACTAAATCAGTCGAAGCAGTTACTAGTGATATAATACTTGCAGTATTACCAGTTGCAATTCTATAAACGATTCGATCTGTATAAGAAATGTCATTTATAGTTACTTTTCTGATGTAAGTAAAGGCAGTAGAACCTTCTTCAACAGATTTTACTTCGAATTTAAAGCCAATACCGCGAACTTCAATATCAAATTTTGATTGTGAATTATAACTTGCCCATGAGGTAAGTGTTGCAATAGAAGGAAAAGGATTGGTTATTGTACCAGCAGTTTGTGCTTGCACTCCAAAAGTAGTTAATAGCATTAATAAGATTGTAAGGAAAAATGCTTTCATAATTTTTAAATTAATTTTAATACCTACTCTATATGGTTTTCGGCTGGCCCATTTTCGCTTTTATTCAATTAAAAACTTTATGAAAAACAACTAACGTAAATTGATGTTAATTAGTGTTGTTTTACCACATTTTTCGTGTGGTGAATTTAAGACGAATATTTACGCGAACAAAGCGTATAATAGGAAAACTTTATTTTTTAAAATCATTGTTTTTTAAAGGTTGCATTTTGCTAATATCAATTTAATTGGATAAATTTTGTTTGTGTATGATAGTCTTAGAGAGAAAATAAGGACTATATATGAATAAAATTTATCTGTAGTTAGAATGTTTCTCGAATTATTTATTTCATTTAAATTTATAAAAAAAATCTAGTTAGCATTTTCATGGTGTCAAAATCATATTTTTGTTTGATTTTTCTAGATTTTGCTTTTCATTTCTGTTAAAAGGAAAATTAGATTTTTTTTTGGAAGAAATAAATATTTACGCAAGTCAAAATAGTGATATCTAGTTAATTATTGATTTCGTTTTGAAGAAAATTGTACGTAAATTTGCAAACTCTTTTATGAAGAGGTAAATTATAATAGATACTACTTAAAACGTAGTTTATTGCTATGGAAAATAGAAAAAAAGTTGCTTTTTATACGCTTGGATGTAAACTGAATTTTTCGGAAACATCTACAATTGCTAGGAATTTTAATGATGAAGGTTTTGATCGTGTCGATTTTGAAGATGTTGCTGATATATATGTAATCAATACGTGTTCAGTTACCGAAAATGCAGATAAACAGTTTAAGCAGGTTGTGAAAAAAGCGATGAAACTTAATGATAAAGCATTTGTTGCAGCTGTTGGGTGTTATGCACAGCTTAAACCAGAAGAATTAGCATCTGTAGACGGTGTTGATTTAGTTTTGGGGGCAACCGAGAAGTTTAAAATCACAGATTATATCAATGATTTGAGCAAAAACGATATGGGCGAAGTGCATTCTTGCGAAATATCGGAAGCCGATTTTTATGTAGGAAGTTATTCGATTGGTGACAGAACGCGTGCTTTCCTAAAAGTACAAGACGGTTGCGATTACAAATGTACCTATTGTACCATTCCGCTGGCGAGAGGAATTTCTCGTAGTGATGCTTTAGAAAACGTGTTGCAAAATGCCAAAGAAATATCGTCTCAGAATATTAAAGAAATAGTTCTAACTGGAGTTAATATCGGTGATTACGGAAAAGGGGAGTTCGGAAATAAAAAACACGAACATACTTTTCTTGATCTTGTTCAGGCTTTGGATAAAGTAGAAGGAATCGAGCGTTTGAGAATCTCTTCGATTGAACCAAACTTACTTAAGAACGAAACAATTGAATTTGTGTCTAAAAGCAGAACTTTTGTACCTCATTTTCATATTCCGTTGCAATCAGGAAGTAATGATATCTTGAAATTAATGAAGCGTCGTTACCTTCGTGAAGTATATACAGAACGAGTAAATAAAATCCGTGAAGTTATGCCTCATGCCTGTATTGGCGTTGATGTAATTGTTGGGTTTCCTGGTGAAACAGATGAGCATTTCTTAGAGACCTATCATTTTTTGAATGAGATGGATATATCCTATTTACATGTTTTTACTTATTCTGAGCGAGACAATACCGAAGCAGCTAATATGCTAGGAATTGTTCCTGCAAATGTGCGTGCCAAACGTAGCAAGATGTTACGTGGATTATCGGTTAAAAAGCGTCGAGCTTTTTACGAAAGTCAATTAGGAGCTAACAAAACAGTGCTTTTTGAAAGTGAAAATAAAGAAGGATACATTCATGGTTTTACAGAGAATTATGTAAAAGTAAAAACACCTTGGAATCCTGAATTAGTGAATACATTACACGAGATTAATTTGACTACTATTGATGAAGACGGAAGTGTTCGTTTAGAGTTTTTAAATAAATTAGCGGAAGCTTAAAGTGAGAAATAAGCTAGAAGAAACAAGAGGCAAGACTTAGTCGATTTTAGAAGAAAAAAATGTAACTTATTTATCAAATTGAACGGAGTCGAGATTGACATAAATGCAATACTGATTTGTATAAAATAACGAACACGAATTCCACAAATTTACACTAACTGTTTCGTGTGAATTTGTGGAATTTGTGTTTATTATAATTGACAGTTTTTAAGTCTTAATTAAGGATTTGTTGACCAAATACTGCTGTTTTTTATAAAAACTCTGCGGTTTAATTTAAGTTGTGCAATGATTAGTTCTGCTATGTCTTCAGATTGCATTACTTTTTCAGGATTACCATCTGTTAGTTTTAAATCTTTTGCCATATCGGTTGCTACAGTACTTGGTGTTAAAGCTGTAACTCTTATATTGTGTTTTCTCATTTCTTGCATTAAAGAATCAGTTAGTCCAAGAACTGCAAATTTTGAAGCACTATATGCACTAGTCAATGCATTTCCGTTTAAACCTGCTGTCGAAGAAATATTGATGATATCTCCAGTTTGATTTTCAATCATAGTTGGTAAAACGGCACGAGTTACATAATAAGTACCCATTAAGTTTACCTGAATAATTCTTTCCCAAGCTGCTGGTTCTAATTCTAAGAAATTACCAAAAGCAGCAATCCCTGCATTATTAATTAAAATATCGATAGTTTTAAATTCTGCTAAAGCTTTCTCTACTGCGTTATTTACAGAATTAATATCAGACACATCTGCAGTAATTGCTAATGATTTTACTCCAAGAGTATTTATTTCGGTTGCAACAGTATCAATATCAGCTTGAGTTCTTGCCATTAAAATTACATTTACACCTTCTTTGGCTAATGCGATTGCAACCGCTTTTCCTATTCCTTTTCCTGCACCAGTAATTAGTGCATTTTTATTTTTTAGATTACTCATAGTAGTTATTTTTATGAATTGTAAAGTACAATTTGTTTAAAAAAGTTTGTCATGCAAAAATACTTATTTTCAACTTTGGAAGTAGCTTTTAATAGGGATTCTTAATATAAAATTAACTGCATTTTGAACTATTACGTTTTAGGTTTTTAAAAAGTATTACGTGCTTTATTACTATCTTCAAATAAAGAAACAAATAGAGAAAATTATGTAATGCTTTATTTTATTAAATAAGCCAAATTTGTAATAAACACATCTATTATGAAAAAGACACTTCTTATTTTAACGATAGCAATTCTGTCATTCTCATGTAAAAAAAATGAGATTCCAGATATAAAAAAAATAGAAATACGAAAAAAGCCAACCGCAATTTCGTATCATATTGAGAATAGAAAAGATTGGTTAAAGGCGACTACAGCAAACGATGTACAGTTAGGTATCCTTGCTGCTATTAATCGCACTGACAAAGTAAATTTTGCCAAAATAGATTCTATTATTGTTCCATCGGATTTAAATGAAAAGATTGAGAACTATCTTCCGTTTCCGTTAACAGTTCCTTATTTAAGAGATATTGATAAGATAATCTTCTTTTCGTATCCATCGCAAACTTTTGCGGCTTATGAGAAAGGACAGTTGGCTTATACTGGCCAAACAAATATGGGAAGAAAAAAAGACCCTACGCCAACAGGGCTTTTTTATACCAATTGGAAAGCTGAGAAAACAATAAGTACTTTTAATGATGAGTGGGAGTTACGCTGGAATTTTAATATAGAGAACAAAAAGGGTATTGGTTTTCATGAATATGCTTTGCCAGGATATCCAGCTTCTCATTCTTGTTTGAGGCTTCAGGAAAAAGATGCTCGTTATCTTTATGATTGGGCTGATCAATGGGTATTGGCAGATGAAGAAAATGTAAAGGTTAAAGGAACTCCTGTAATTGTTTTTGGGACTTATGATTTTGATGGAAAGAAACCTTGGTTGCAATTAATTAAAGATCCGCAGGCTTTGGAAATTTCAAAAGAAGAAATTGAAAAACAAACAACTCCTTTCCTAGAAAAGATTTTGGCTGAACAGAAGAATAGAGAAGCGTATCAAAATAATAAATAATAATAAAAAGTCACGAATTCCTTTTTATTGGAGATTCGTGACTTAATATATTTGGCTTTTATTTTTATTCTTTTAATACCATATCGATACACATTACTGCAGCAAGAATAAGTTGTCTTACGCTATCGTCTTGCGCTACTGAATTTTCTATTTGTAGTACATAATTATCGGCACTAGTGAAGAATTCTTTCCCTATTCCAGCCCATTTTTTATTTACTTGTCCAAGCATTTTAGTGTCTTTGGTAAACTTAAAATCCCAACCTGTCCATTTTCCTTGTAGCGTGCAAACTGGTTTTTTATTTTTATCTAAAATTTCAAATTTCCCTCCAATAGAAAGCAATTTTTGTTTGAATGTACCAATTAAGTGTTCTTTTTCGTCGAATACTTCCACTGTAGAGCGAAAAATTGCTACCCCACGTTTTATATTGATTATTTTTTCTCCTGCAGGTGTTGCAATTTCTATGTTAAAAGGTGTTGCTCTTTTAAAATCGGTAAAACGTAAAACTTTGGTAAAAAAGCCTAGATTTTTTTCTCGGCAATTCATTATTAATTCATTGTTTTCGGGATTGTAAATGTCATAATTATTAGCAGCTTTGAACATCCCGACGTGTTCTTTTACTAGAAAAAGGTTTTGATTTAAAATAGGGTTCATTTTAATTGTTTAGGGTTAATTTGTAAATTTTAGTTTCTAAAAGCTCTGTGTCATTATCTTCGCAAAGTAAAAAATCGATTTGATTGTTTGATTTCTTATATAAAGTCAATCCTTCGAATTTGTTGGTAGGACTTATTTTTTTTGTATAGTCTATTTTCATGGTCTTTAAATCGATTCGACCAATGAAGCTTCCTAGTATTTCTCCATCATTGTAAGTCGATTTTGTGTCTTCGGCTGTAGCCAAAAAGTAAATTTTATCATCAACGAGAATGGCATCGGTAAAACTGCTTCGGACTCCTTTTATCTTTGGGAGTTTATAATCTACAGATATAAGACTAAATTCTTCTCCTAAACTTTTGGCATGTATGGTGAATATGGCATTTTTATTGGTTTTCCCGTTTCCGCGATTGAATAAATACCAATTTTCGCCATCAAAAATAGCACCTTCGAGATTAAAATCTTCTGGTTTTATACCTGAGAAATTTTGCATTACGGCATAAAAATCGGTTAAGTTGTTTGTTGTGATTTTTGTTTTTGTTTTTACATTGAATTCAACCATTTTATTTCTTTGGTCGGTTGAGCCTGAACCAAACATATATACGGTATCGTTATGATGTGTAATAGATTCAAAATCGGGTTTTAGATTTTTTGCAATATTTTCGGTTGGATTTGCAATTATTTCATATTTTTTTAAATCGGAATTATCGATGTTGTATTCGTATAAATAACCACTATTATCGCCAATGATATATAATGAATTGTCTTGATATATAAGTCCTGATGCTGAACCGATCCCGATGATTTGGAATAGGATTTCGAGTGTGAATTTTTCCATGATTGTTGTTTTAAATGTAGTTGTTTTAGCCCCGATTACTTCACTATGTTTTTATTTTAATTGGAGTTCAGTGAATTCCATTTGCAATGAAAATAATTTGAGAGGAAATTGTTGTTTTTTCTTGAAGGAACAGAGCGACCAGCGGAAGCTCCTGTTACTTTTTAGAAAAAAGCAATTTACTGAAAAGTATTGTAATGCAAAGCGGGAAAAAGCTGACCAAAAATAGTATATTTACTTTAATTAAAACGAGGAATTATGAAATCAATTGACCCGAAAAATTTTAAAGTTGTTGATAAAATAAAATTATCAAAAATCCCGACTTTGTTGGATATAGATGCCGATGAGAAAGAGAAGGAAGTGAAGCTGGATAAGGTGCAGGCTAAATTAAGTAAATTGCAAGATACGATGTATGCTCATAATAGGTACGGCGTTTTAATTTGCTTGCAAGGGATGGATACTTCGGGGAAAGATAGTTTGATTCGTGAAGTATTTAAGGAGTTTAATCCGCGTGGGGTTGTGGTTCATAGTTTTAAAACACCTAATTCGACTGAGCTAGAGCATGATTATTTATGGAGACATTATCTTGCTTTGCCCGAAAAAGGGAAGTTTGCAATTTTTAACCGTACGCATTACGAGAATATTTTGGTAACACGTGTGCATCCTGAATTTATACTAAACGAGAATTTGCCAGGAATTGAGAAGGTAGAAGATATTCCGGAAGATTTTTGGGACGATAGAATCAAGCAGATCAAAAATTTTGAAAAACATATTACCCAAAATGGGATTATTGTTCTTAAGTTTTATATGCATTTAAGCAAAGAGGAGCAACGCCAAAGGTTATTGCGACGATTGGAAGAAGAAAAACACAATTGGAAATTTTCAGTAGGGGATTTAAAGGAACGAGGACATTGGGATGAATATCAACAATATTATGAGGAGGCAATAAATAAGACTTCGACCAAAGATGCACCGTGGTATGTTGTTCCTGCCGATGATAAAGAAATGGCACGTTATATTGTAGCCAAAATTATTTGGGAAGAAATGCAAAAACATACCGATATTAAGGAACCTGAATTATCTGAGAATATCAAGGAAAATATAGGGATTTATAAAAAGCAATTAGAAAACGAGTCTTAGAAATAAGGCTCTTTTTTTTGGTTTGATGTTACTGTAAGTTTATGAATGTTTTTAATTACTAATTTAATGTTAATTATTTCGGGGTTTATAGGCTAGTTTTGATAGAACTAATGTCTTTTTGATAATATCTAAATCATTTTTAATTAAAGAGTGGGGGCTTACTTTGCCAAAAAAATATAAACCAACTTATAACTAAAATGAAAAGAATTATTTTACCCCTAATTATTCTAGGCTCATTAATGACATCATGTAATAATGACTCTAAAGATCAAGAGGAAGTGGCAACATCTAGTGTTGTATTAAAAGACCAATCGGTTACACCAAGTTTATTAAAAGCAAAAGCAGGTTTTGAAAACTTGAAGATTTACTCACTTTTTAGTTCTGATGATGTTTTTCCAGATAGCCCAAAGTTTGTTTTTGGAGGTTCAGCAGATGGTTCTGGTTTGTTAAAAAACACAGATGGGACTTTTACTTTTTTGGTAAATAACGAAGATAATTTTGCAGTTTCTAGAATCACTCTTGACAAGACATTTAAACCTACTAAAGGAGAATATTTACTAAATTCTAGTGGAGGTACTTGGAGATTATGTGGCGCTACAATGGCTACACCAGCAGAGCATGGTTTTGGTCCTGTTTATTTAACTTGTGGAGAATCTGGAGAGGAATCTCGTACGCACGCATTAGATCCTTACGGAAGTGTAGGTTCGGCATCAGTATCTAAAGAATTAGCTGGATTTGGTCGTTTAAGTGCTGAAAATGCATTGCCTTTACGTTCATCTGCTTACAAAGGAAAAACGGTTATTGTAATTGGCGATGATGACTCAGGAACTTACGGAGGTCAGGTTTTTATGTATGTATCGAATACTGTGGGTGATTTATCTGGTGGTTCTTTATATATGTTAAAAAGAAATGATGATAACCAAAGAGAGATGGATATGGCAGTTAGTAAGTCTTACCCTGTTTCTTTTGTAAAAATTGAAAACCATAAAACGCTTACAGGTGCTCAAATTAACGCATCAGTAAATACTCTAAAAGCGATTAAATTTGGTCGTGTAGAGGATTTAGATTACCGTAAAGGTGGTGGTACTGCAGATCGTGAATTGTATTTTAATGCTACAGGACAAAATACTACTGGAACAAATGCAGATGGTTCTAGAACTAAATATGGTAGAGTTTATAGATTAAATCTAGATGTTGCCGATCCATTAAAAGGAACTTTAGAAGTTGTTCTTGATGGAGATAACCGCTCTGGAATTGCAGGTAAATTCCAAAATCCGGACAATATTTGCGTAACGAAAAACTTTGTGTATGTTCAGGAAGATGCTAACGGATATGGTGATGAAATGCATGATGCTTATATCTATCAATATAACATTGCAACAAAAGATTTAAAAGTAGTGGTTGAATTGGATCACCGTCGTACACAAGCAGATGCCGCAAAATATAACGTAGGAGGTCTGTCTAAATTTGGAGATTGGGAATATGGTGCTTTAATCGATGTTTCGGAGCAAGTAGGTATCGAGGATACTTTTATGTTGAGCGTACAACCTCATAGCTGGACTGGCGACAAATATAAAGGTGTTGATGGTGGAACTAACCGCCCTAACGAACAACAAGCAAGTCAAATCTTAGTACTTAAAGGTTTAGCAAGATAAATTTTAAGTAATTATAAAACAGCTGTCCACTACTTCGATTTGAGGTAGTGGTTTCTGTTTTTCTGAATATTCCTCTTTTAATCGTTATTAAATCATGAAAAAAATATATTGTTTGTTGTTGCTAGTAGTATTAGTTGCTTGTCAGAAAAAAAACAAACATCAGGAAATAAATGAATTATTTAAAGCCGATATTACTTTATTGATTCAGAAAGTTGCCAAGCTTAAATATTCGGTTCAATCAGATTCGACCGAAGCACAAATCCAGAGACAATTTTTAGAAGCACACCAAAGTTATAAGAAAGTCGAAATGATAAGTGAATATTACTCGCCAACAGTTTCTAAAGCTATTAATGGTCCAGCAATAAGTGAGTTTGAAGAAAATGATAAAATAACAGTTCCACCTGAAGGTTTTCAGGTTATCGAAGAATTAGTTTTCCCTAAATATAATGCTACTAGTAAGAAAGAATTAGTTCAGGAGTTGGGGGTGCTTGCTGCTAATTTAACTCGTTTAGAAAAAGTTTCGAGTAATAATGAATTAACTGATGCTCATGTATTTGATGCTATGCGATTACAAGTATATCGAATAATTACCTTAGGAATTACAGGATTTGATTCGCCTGTTATTTTTAACTCCATTCCTGAAGCATTGGTATCTTTGGAAACGATCGAAAAGTATTATCGAGTTTTTATAGAGAATAAAAAAGTTTCGAATGCTAATCAGGTTCTTGATATCTTTGAAAAAGGAAAGAAATACTTAAAAGCAAATACTAATTTCAACACTTTCGACCGGGCGCATTTTATTAAAGAAATTGCGAATCCGTTAAGTAGAGGACTGCATAAAACCCAAACAGAATTAGAGATTCCGTTTATGACAGAATCGAGAGGTTTAAAACCTACTGCTCAAACTATATTTGATAAAGACGCATTTGATGCAGAGGCTTTTTCGGGTTTTCCAGATTATAAAACAACGCCAGAGAAAATTGCTTTAGGAAAGAAGTTATTTAACGACCCAATTTTATCTGGAAATAATACAAGGTCTTGTGCTTCGTGTCACCATGAAGAAAAAGCATTTACAGATGGTTTGGAACGAGCGATTTCATTAGATGGAAAATCGATGATCCAGCGTAATACACCAACGCTTGCTAATATCGCTTTCCAGCGTGTTTTTTTCTCTGATTCTAGAGTGAGTTATCTCGAAGATCAGGCAGTTGCTGTTATTAAAAATGAAAACGAAATGCATGGTTCTCTTGAGAAATCGGCAGTAGCTATTAAGAATAATACTGACTATGTGAAGGAGTTTAAAAAAGCATTCCCGAAAGGAGAAATAAATGAATTTGAAATAAAAAATGCTTTGGCATCTTACATTCGTTCGTTGAGTCATTACGACTCTAAGTTCGACAGATATATGCAGAATAAAGCAACATTAACCACAGATGAAAAAGCAGGTTTTAATCTGTTTGCAGGAAAAGCCAAATGTGCAACATGTCATTTTATTCCGCTTACCAATGGAACTGTTCCTCCAAATTTTGACAAATCTGAAAGTGAAGTATTAGGCACACCAAATAAAAATAAGAGCCTCGACGGAGATTTAGGTAAGTTTGTAGTAACGCAAGCAGCTATTCATAAATTTTCGTTTAAAACACCTACAATAAGAAATATAGAACTTACAGCTCCTTATATGCATAATGGGGTTTATAAAACACTCGAAGAAGTTGTTGATTTCTATAATGACGGAGGAGGAATAGGCTTAGGTTTTGATCTTCATAACCAAACATTGCCAGAAGACAAACTAAACTTAACTGAAAAAGAAAAGAAAGAGCTAATTGCTTTTATGAGAACGTTGACAGATGAGAGATATTTGAAAATGAGATAATAGAGGTAAGACTAGGAGATGCTAGATTTGAGATACGCGAATTAGATAAAATTTTAATACTGCACAAAAAATCATTTTAATCAGCGACAAAAAATTTAACCGCAAAGGGTACAAAGTTTTTCGTAAAGTTCGCAAAGCTCAGAAATGAAAGCTTTGCGGACTTTGTATTTTATAAAAACAAAAAACGTTCAAAAAAGTAGGGGTCAGCTATTTTATGAAAATTATTCTATTAATTGATGCGATGGAATATGTAATAAATTCTCACCTAAAGCAGTTTTTTGTACAATAGAGCTAGCAGATATGGCTTATTCTTATATAATTAAACCTTATAATGGAGGTGTTCTTGTTTGTCTAAAGTTAAATTTGCACTTATTTATATTAGAAAAAAAAATATGAGAACATTAACAATTATTAAATATTTATTCCTAGGAATTGGATTGGTTATGTTGGGTGGGGCAATTTATTTGTACCAAGACAAACAACATTTTTTAAAAAATGCCGAAGTAGCTCAAGGTACTGTTGTAGAATTAATTTCAGAGAAATCAAACAATTCAATAACTTACTGGCCTGTAGTCTCTTTTACAACCAAAGCAGGGAATGAAGTTGAGTTTAAGTCATCTGTAGGGAGTAATCCACCGAGTCATAATAGAGGAGAAAGAGTTGAGGTTTTGTATGATGATAAATTTCCACATGAAGCAGTTATAAATGGATTTGCTTCTTTATGGGTTGGGTCATTGATTTTAGGGGGATTAGGATTTGTTTTCTTTTTGATTGGTTTCTCAATGATTTTATATTCCTATTTAAAACAACAAAAAATACAACATTTACTTAAAAATGGTAAACTTATTTTAACAAAATTTAATCAGGTTGAACTTAATTACAGTTTAAATGTTAATGGTCGCAATCCTTTTCAAATTCATAGTCAATGGTTAGACCCAAGTAAACAAGAGCTATATATATTTATAAGTGAGAATATTTGGTTTGATCCAACAGAGTTTATCGAAAAAGAAGGAATAAAAGTATTTATAGAACCGAGTAATCCAAAAAAGTATTATATGGATATCTCCTTTTTGCCAAAACATAAAAAATAATAAACATAAAAAAGCGCTGAATTTCTTCAGCGCTTTTTTTGAAAGTGTTACAATTTAAACCCGTATGCCAAGCGTAATGCAATTTGGTTAGTGTCAAATTTTGTATAATCTTCATATCGCACACTAATATCAATGTATTTATTAGCATATCCAATTCCTGGAGCCCATAAAAAAGTAGTATCGTTGTATCCGTTTGTTACCGCAAAACCAGCACCAACTTCGCCTAATACATAAAATTGATCTTCCCAGATAAAAGCTTTGAAACCAGCTTTTGCAGGAATGAATCCTATATCTTTTAAGTCTTGTTTGTTGACAAATAAATTAGTAAAACCAGTTGTTAGGGTTAAAGATGTTTTCATAGATAGATCATACTGTAATCTAACATCACCACCTAGAGACCAACTATAAACTTTATTTGTTGGAATTCCACCATTTAAACCAAATCCTAAACGGAAACCTGGGTCATATTTTTTTATTTCGGTGCTTTGTTGAGCCGTTGCAGAAGCATATATAATTGTAAAAACTGCAATTAATAGCATTTTAAAATTGATTGTCTTTTTCATAATATCAGAGTGTTTTAGTTTATTAATGATGTAAAAGTAGTAGTAGGGTAGCGGGAGGGCGTTATATAATTATTAACTTTTATTATATAATATTTAGGTTCTCAATAAATTGAATAATAAATGAGCTTATAAATTGAATAAAAGAGAAAGAATTGAAAGCTTCTAATTATCTTTGCACACTAAAAAAATACAAAGTGAACTTTTCTCAATACACAAAAGAATTTTCTTATAATCTAAAATTAGCATATCCAATAATATTAGGAATGGTTGGGCATACCCTTATAGGTATTGTCGATAATATAATGGTAGGAAAATTAGGAAGCACGGAGCTAGCAGCAGTTTCGTTAGGAAATAGTATGATTTTTATTGCAATGTCATTAGGAATCGGATTCTCTACAGCAATAACTCCTATAGTTGCCGAAGGAGATGCCGAGAAGAATGATAAAAAAATTCGCAACGCATTTCATCATGGATTATTTTTATGCACCATTTTAGGATTGATGCTTTTTGGAGTAGTTGTTTTGGCAAAGCCAATAATGGAATTACTAAAACAACCAGCCGATGTAATTGCACTTGCTAAGCCTTATCTTGATTGGGTGGCTTTTTCATTGATTCCCTTGATTATGTATCAAGGATACAAGCAATTTGCTGATGGACTTTCGCTTACTAAATATTCTATGTATGCTATGGTTATGGCAAATGTGCTGCATGTAGGTATAAATTATTTATTGATTTATGGAATCTGGATATTTCCAAAAATGGGAATTGTTGGGGCAGCACTTGGAACAGTAATTTCAAGAATATTTTTGGTAATGTTCATGCATATTATGATATCAAGAAGAGAAGAATTAAAGCATCATTTTCAGAATTTTAGTTTTTCAGAAATTAAAAAAGAAACAATTAAAAAAATAATAAGCATAGGATTTCCATCAGCGATGCAAATGCTTTTTGAAGTAGTATTGTTTACAGCGTCAATCTGGTTATGTGGTAATATTGGTAAAACGAGTCAGGCAGCCAATCAAATTGCTTTAAGTTTAGCTTCGATGACCTTTATGTTTGCTATGGGATTAAGTGTAACTTCAATGATTAGAGTTAGTAATCAAAGAGGATTAAATGATTTTAAAAATTTAATCGTAGTGGCACGTTCTATCTTTTTGCTTGCTATTATAATCGAAACTATTTTTGCAATTCTGTTTATAGCCTTTCATAATTATTTACCATATATCTTTTTGAATATGGAAAATGGTGGACAACTTCTGGACAATAATGAAGTAATAGCTATTGCATCAAAATTACTCTTAATAGCAGCAGTTTTTCAAATTTCAGATGGAATTCAGGTAGTTGTTCTAGGAGCTTTACGTGGATTACAAGATGTTAAAATACCGATGTATATTACATTTATTGCCTATTGGATTATCGGTTTTCCTATTTCCTATTATTTAGCCGAATATACCGATATGAAAGCACAAGGAGTTTGGATAGGTCTTATAGCAGGATTAACATCGGCGGCTATATTTTTGTATATTCGTTTTCATTACCTGACAAAAAAATTAATCAATAATTCAGTTTCAAATTCATAAATTTGGAGCACAATAAGCACACACAGATGAATAAAATCTGTAAAAAAAAATAGTCTGTATAGCAGATAATAGAAAAACAAAACAAAAACAAAATGGAATTACCTAAATTTTTACTCGGCGACAATACTGATTTCCCAGATGATATCTTCATTGTTCATCTTGATTATCCAAGATTTATTATCAATTTAAAAGATGATGAGGTTGAGTTTATGGAAGAAGCAGAAGATCTTGATGAGGCTGAATTAAATGCCGAAATGGAAGGATTGATTGTTCTTGCTAATGAGTTTTATGATAGAGAGATAAAACTTTACGAAGAATAAGCACCTTACTATAATTAAAATATTTTTTTCAATACTTTAAAAAATCCTTATTAAATGAAAAAATTCGCTTTTTTAAAACCGATTTTTAATTTTATAGCAATTGGATTGCTAATTACTACATTAAGTCGAGTGTTTTTATTTTTCATATTTAAGGATAGAGTTGTTGAAACTCCAAATTTCTGGTATATTTTCCCGATTGGGTTACGAATGGATTTAATTTTATTATGTTATTTGTCATTTATTCCAGCACTTTTAGTTACTATATTGCCTAATAACTGTATCAAATTCACAAATAAGTTTTTGGTGGTTTATAGTTTCTTATTCCTTTTTCTGATTCTTTTTGTAGAATTGGCGACACCAGATTTTGTGAAGCAATATGACACACGTCCTAATAAAATATTCTTAGATTATTTGATATACCCAAGAGAAGTAGTAGGGATGCTTTTAAAAAGTTATTTAATGTCTATAATCATTACTTTCTTAATCTTAGGAGTTGTAGTGTATTTTGCTTTTAAGAAAGGGAAGAAATATTTTCATACACATCCAGCTAATTATAAATTCAAATTAATTGTATTCCCATTAGTAGCTTTTCTGTTATTTTTAGGAGCGCGTTCAAGCCTTACATCTAAGCGACCAATTAATGCAAGTAATGCGGTTTTTTCTACAGATCAGTTAACAAATACTTTAGGGTTAAATTCATTTTATACAGTCGCTTTTGCAGCTTACTCTATTAAAAATGAAGGAAATACTAAGATGTATGGTAAAATGGAAGAAGCAGAAGCTATTGCTCGTGTAAAAAAGTACATGACAGTAAATTCTAATGATTTTACAGATGCGGAAATTCCATTTCTACATATTCAAAATCCAGATACACTTTTAAAAAGGCCATATAATTTGGTTATATTTTTGCAAGAAAGTCTTGGAGCAGAATATGTTGGGATTTTAGGAGGTAAGCCATTAACACCAGAGTTTGATAAGCTTTCAAAAGAAGGATTACTTTTTACAAATTTATATTGTACGGGAACGCGTAGTGTCCGAGGAATTGAAGCTGTAGTTACAGGATTTCTTCCTTCACCTTCAGAAAGTGTAGTGAAATTAGGAAACTCACAACAAGGTTTCTTCACTTTGGCAGCTGCCTTAAAACAAAAAGGATACGAAACTAGTTTTATATATGGTGGAATGGCCAATTTCGATAATATGGCTTCTTTTTTTAATGGAAATGGTTTTGAAGATATTGTTGATCAAGAAGATTTTGATAGCGATGGACATAAATATGCTTTTAAAGGAACTTGGGGATATTCAGATGAAGATTTGGTTGTAAAAGCAAATAATTATTTTAAAGCCAAAGGAGATAAACCATTCTTCTCATTAATGTTTTCGACTTCCAATCACGAGCCATTTGAATACCCAGAAGGAAGAATTAAGCCATACGATAAGAAACCTGCAACGGTTAATAACGCTATGAAATATGCCGATTTTTCGATTGGTAAATTTTTCGAAATGGCTAAAAAAGAAGAATACTTTAAGAATACTATTTTTATTGTAATTGCAGATCACAATACACGAACATACGGAAAGAATTTAGTTCCGATAAATAAATTTCATATTCCCGCTTTAATCATGGGACCAGGAGTTCCTAAAGGAAAAGCATATGATAAATTAGCTAGTCAGATTGATATTCCTCCTACCTTATTAAGTTACATTGGAGCACAGTTCGAAACGCCAATGGTAGGAAGAAATTTAACTAAAATAGGACCAGATGCAAAAGGAAGGTCTATTATGCAATTTAATGATATTAATGCTTTTAGAGTAGAGAATAAGGTTGTAATCATGCAACCGAATTTACAACCATTGCAATTTGAAATTAAAAATGATACTACTCTAATTCCAGTTAAACTAGACGAAGAATTTGCAAAAGATGCTTTGGCACATGTAATAACAGCAGGGAATTTATACAAACAGAATAAGTATAAGCTTAGAAAGAAGAAATAATTGTCACATTGAGAGGAGTCGAAATGCTTTATGATTTCTCGACTCCGCTCCGAACTGACAAAAAACTAAGTTCTAAGTTTCTGAGTCTTTAATTACTTAGTACCTTAGAATTTTAGGACCTTTTTCTAAACAACTCCAATAAAATACTAGCAGCTGCAAAAGGTGAAATTTCATCATTTTGCACTGCTTTTTTGTTTTTATCAAGTTCGGCTATGATTTCGGGATGATTATAAAAGTTGTTTTTTAATTGTTCATTTATGGTTTCCATCATCCAAAATTGATTTTGCTCTTTTCTTTTTTCTTGAAAATAATAAGTACTTTTTGCCATTTCTAAATAATCAAGAATCGTTTGCCAAACTTCTGGAATTCCTTCATGAGTGATGGCACTACAAGTTGCGACAGTAGGTTGCCATCCTGATTTTTTGGCAGGAAATAAATGCAATGCTCTATTAAACTCCATTTTTGCTAATCTTGCCTTTTTAATATTATCTCCATCGGCTTTGTTTATAACAATTGCATCTGCCATTTCCATAATCCCTCTTTTAATCCCTTGTAATTCATCGCCAGCACCAGCGATTTTTAATAATAAGAAAAAATCTACCATACTGTGAACAGCAGTTTCACTTTGTCCAACGCCTACGGTTTCTATCAATATTGTATCAAATCCAGCTGCTTCACAAAGAATAATTGTTTCCCTTGTTTTTCGGGCAACACCACCGAGAGTGTCACCAGAAGCACTAGGTCTGATAAAAGCATTCTTATCTTTAACAAGTTCTTCCATTCGGGTTTTATCACCAAGAATACTTCCGTGTGAGAACGAACTGCTTGGATCAACCGCAAGAACAGCTAGTTTTTTTCCTAATTGGGTGAGTTTTATGCCAAAAGCTTCAATAAAAGTGCTTTTTCCAACGCCTGGTACTCCCGTAATCCCTATTCGAACCGATTGATTGGCATGAGGTAGGCAACTGTTTATTATTTCATTTGCTTTGGCTAAATGATCAGGATTGGTACTTTCTATAAGTGTAATTGCTCTACTTAATGCAGTTATGTTTCCAGATAAAATACCAGAAACCAATTCTTGTGCAGAAGGTTGAATTCGTCTAAAATGTTGAATTTGCTCAATTGATGTTTCGCTGGTAATTTCAGGTTGCGAAATTCCAGGCTTTTCATTTAAACTACTTCCTTGTTTTTTATGTGCAGACAAACTCTTTTATTTTAAAAGGTAAAAGTAATCAAAACATAAACAGTTTCAAAAGTAGAAAATAGCTTTTGAAACTGTTTATGTGTTTTTACCCCCGAATTTTGCTTGTTTTACTGTTTTTTATATAAATAACAGCTGGTGAACATTCTATAGAATATTCAAATTCGAGAAAACTCGTTTAATTGCTTTGCCTGTTGGCTATCTCTCGGGTTGTGACTGAATAAAAAATTAATATGCTGCGGTGAAACGCACTTGGTGATGTTTAGGAGTTTCAGCTTCATCGGCAATTGCTACTGCCAAATCCTCTACAGATATAATACTTCTTTGATTTTGATCAAAAACGGGGTTGTCTAATCCCAAACGATATTTACCAGTTCTACCAGTAGTAATTCCTGGGTGCATCTCGAAAGCAGGGCTGAAAAATGCCCAATCCAAGTCTTTTTCTTCTTTTAAAATATTTAAGTAATCTCTCGCCGCCGAAGCTCCAGCATAATATTCTTTTGGAAAATCAGGAGTATCTACAGCTTGTAAATTAGGAGCAACAAATAAACTCCCAGCTCCTCCAATTGTAATAAAGCGTTTTACACCCGATTGTTTTACAGCTTCCTGGATAGATTTTGAGCCAACAATAAAATCATCATATAGATTAGGGTTTGTCCAACCAGCATTATAAGCGCTAATTACAACATCGTTTCCTTTTAGTATAGTTGCCAATTCAGTTGTGTTCAGGATATCAGCTTTTATCCATTTAGCATTGATAGAATCTTTTGGATTTCTTGCAATAGCAGTAATTTCATGATTGCGATTTGCTAATTCGTTTAAGATAGTTGAGCCAACAAAACCTGTAGCTCCGATAATTGCGATTTTCATAATATATAATTTAATTAGTAATAAAAAATGTTACAGTTTGGTTTAAAAAAATAGCTTAGAACTGATTTGAAAAAGTTTCTAATGTAACGGTGCTTAATTGCACATTTATTTTTTCGTTTATATCAGCATATAATAAGTCTAGATTTTCGTTTATTTTCTTTCCAACAGGACAATCTGGATTGGGCTGGTTTTTAGCGTAACCAAGATTTACGGTGTCAAAAGTTATTTTAAAAATATCCAGTAAAGTAATTTCCGAAGCAGGTTTTAATAATCGTGTGCCTCCATTTTTACCTTCTTTGCTCTCTACAATATTATTTTTTTTAAGGTTCGAAATTTCTTTTCGTACCAATACAGGATTCAAATTAATGCTACCCGCAATGTATTCAGATGATAGGTAATCATTTGGGAATTTCGATAGTAAAGTAAGAATATGTGTTGTTATGGCAAATTTACCTGAAATCATACTGTAATAAAATATGTTACAAATTTAAAGGTTTATATTAAACTAACAAAATAATTTACTTTAAAATTAAATAATTTAAGTAGATATTAAGTGGTATTTTTGTTTTTTTTAGAAGATGACTAATTTTATTTTAATTTTCGTTTTTATTTCTGTAGGGCTTATATTGCAAAATATCAAGGCTTTCCCTATACATATATATAAGACGTTAAACAAAATCGTAATTTATTTATGCCTTCCTGCTTTGGCATTGTTTTTTATTCCGAAAATAAAATGGAGTACTGAATTGCTATTTCCTATTGGAGCAGCATGGATCTCTTTTATCGTTGCATTTCTTCTTTTTTCGATTTTAGGAAAAAAGTATGGGTGGTCAAATAAATTAATAGGATGCTTGATTCTTACAGCTGGATTGAGTAATACTTCATTTCTTGGTTATCCTATAATTGAGGCTTTGTATGGGAAATCAGGGTTGGAAACGGCAATTTTGGTCGATCAGCCAGGTTCCTTCGTTGTAATTTCGACTTTGGGTGTTTTTGTAGCAGCATTTTATTCCAAAGGAAGTCCTAATTCATTCGCAATTGCTAAGAAGATATTGACTTTTCCTCCATTTATTACATTTGTGATTGCTTGTTTTATGAACGTTTTTGCTTATGATTTTGATATGAATATTCAGTTTGTATTTCAAAAATTAGGTAGTTTGGTTACACCTCTTGCGCTGCTTTCCGTAGGTTTACAACTTCGTTTTGAAAAGAATAGCAGACACTGGAAGTTTTTAAGGCTAGGATTGTTTTTTAAGCTCATCATTACACCATTATTGTTTTTGATATTATATGTTTTTATTTTAAAACAAAACTCATCAATAATTAAAGTCACTATTATGGAAATGGCCATGGCGCCTATGATTACTGGAAGTATTTTAGCTTCTACATATGGTTTAAAGCCCAGATTGAGTAGTATGATGATTGGTTTTGGAATTCCAATTTCGTTTATAACACTTGCGTTTTGGTATTTTATTATGAGTTTTATTTAGTTTATATATTAATTTTTTAGTTCAATTTTATTATGAGTTCGTCTAGTAATACAGCTACAATCGACGGTTCGGTTTTAGCTCAAAAAACAGTTTATTCTGTATTGTTTTCTATAGCCTTTGCACATTTATTAAATGATTTAATGCAAGCAGTAATCCCTGCTACTTATCCGATATTAAAGGATAATTTCAATTTAAATTTTACCCAAGTTGGATTAATTACTTTTGTTTTTCAGCTTACAGCTTCTTTATTACAACCTTTTATTGGGTTTTATACGGATAAAAAACCAATGCTATATTCATTAGTTATAGGTATGGTCTTTACTATTTCAGGCTTATGTCTGTTGTCGGTATCTAATGAATTCTGGATGTTATTAATATCAGTTGGATTAGTAGGTATTGGTTCTTCTATATTTCATCCAGAGGCTTCTAGAGTTGCTTTTTTAGGTTCAGGAGGAAAACGTGGTTTGGCACAGTCCATCTTTCAATTAGGAGGAAACGCAGGAAGTGCAATAGGACCATTATTAGTGGCTTTAGTAGTTGCTCCTTATGGACAATCGCATGTTGTTTGGTTTGTGATTGCAGGAATATTGGGAATTATTATTTTATCTAGAATAGCTGTCTGGTATGAGAATCATATGAATTTGAGAGATACAAAAAAAATAGATTCAGAAGAAACTACCGTTCCTTTGTCTGATAAAAAAATAACAATTTCGATTGTCGTTTTGCTATTTCTTATATTTTCTAAGTTTTTTTATATGGCAAGTATGTCGAGTTATTTCACTTTCTATTTAATAGATAAGTTTGGAATGAGTATACAGGATTCTCAGTTTTATTTATTCGTTTTCTTGGCATCTGTTGCGGCAGGAACATTAATAGGAGGGCCATTAGGAGATCGTTTTGGAAGAAAGTATATTATTTGGATTTCTATACTTGGTGCGGCTCCATTTACGTTATTATTGCCTTATGCAAATTTATTTTGGACAGGAATATTAGCTGTAATAATTGGAGTTGTAATTGCTTCAGCATTTTCTGCTATTTTGGTTTTTGCACAAGAATTAAAACCAGGGAAAGTTGGAATGATTTCGGGCTTGTTCTTTGGATTTGCTTTCGGAATGGGAGGATTAGGATCGGCAATTTTAGGTTATGTTGCTGATCAAACAACTATTGAATATGTTTTTAAAATAAGTTCCTATTTGCCTTTAATTGGAGTTCTTACTTATTTCTTGCCTAATATTAAAAACAAAGCATAATTCTATCCAGTCTATCAACTTTATGATTTTTTTATAAGGAGCAATGTTTTCCTTGTGCTTTTTTTACTTATTTTTAAATAAAATTTTAAATAAATACTCATGGCAACATTACGATTAGGAGATATAGCTCCAGATTTTGAAGCAAATACAACTCAAGGTTCAATAAAATTTCATGAATGGTTAGGGGATTCTTGGGGAGTGTTATTTTCTCACCCCTCAGATTTTACTCCTGTTTGTACTACAGAGTTAGGAACGGTGGCTAACTATTACCCAGAATTTGTAAAAAGAAATACTAAAGTTATCGCTCTAAGTGTAGATGGTTTAGAATCACATTTAGAATGGATTAAAGATATTAACGAGACTCAAAATACAATTGTAAATTATCCTATTATTGCCGACGAAGATAAAAAAGTAGCAAATTTATATGATATGTTACATCCAAATGCAAGTGATAAATTCACTGTACGTTCCGTTTTTATTATTGGAAATGACAAAAAGATAAAATTAACATTGACTTATCCAGCATCGACAGGAAGGAATTTTGATGAATTGCTTCGTGTAATTGATAGTTTACAATTAACTGCAAATTATAGTGTTGCAACACCAGCAAACTGGAAAGACGGTGACGATGTGGTGATATCTCCATCGATTCCTGATAGTGATATTGAAGCTAAGTTTCCAAAAGGACATAATTCTATAAAACCTTATTTAAGGATGACTCCTCAGCCTAATAAGTAGGTTTAGTTATTGAAAATAAAAAAAGGTATAATTCTCATTATACCTTTTTTTTGCCTTATACTTTTTTTCCGAATTGTTTCATTCTTTTTTTGTCACCAACAACCCAAATAATATCATCTTTTTCTAAAATCAACTGTGATTCAGGATTCAGGATTCGTTCACCGTTTCTTTCAATTCCAACTACTAAAGCATTTGTTTTATGTCTGAATTCACTAATGGTTTTTTTAGCAAATTCATCATCAGATAGTTCTAATTGATTTAAAACAATCTCCGATTCTTCAACTGCTTGTGGTATTTCAATTTCATTTTTGGTTAGATAATTTGTAAACTCATTTACTTGTGCATCTGTACCAATAACACATATTTCATCTCCAGGAAACAAACGTTCGGTTTTGGTTGGGATTTGTATAGTAATATCTCCACGTTTTATAAAAGCGATATTGATTCCTAATTCTTCTCTAATTTTTAATTCTTCCAGTGTTTTACCTGCTAGATTAGATTCTTTGGCAATTTCAAATATCGACATATGCCCATCCCAAGGAGTTAAGTTGGCATATTTTCTATCTATTTTAGTGGTTTCTCGATCGTTAAGATTCTTTAGGAAATGATTCTCTATTCGATGGTATTGCTCGTTTAGTCTTTTAGGAAAAAATTGATATGCAGCTACAGCGATAACCAAGGCAACAAAAGCAACCAAGGGCGAGAAGAAGATATTCAATAGGAATCCTACATAAAATAATCCTAACCCGATTCGTATTAAGATCATCATCATAATCGGACCACGGTATTTTCTTTCTTCCCATAAAAGCTCAACTTCTTTTACTGCAACTCGTCTTAATGAAAGAGCCCACAAAAATGGAGCAATAACTATAAGGGTAATAAGAGCAGCAATTGTATTTCCAAATCGGGTATCTGCAACTAGTGGAGCTACATACTTAGCAGAAAGTAAAATAACTGCTGTTATAATTATTGTATGTATTATGATTTGAGTAATGTAAGAGCGTAATACAATTTGCCAGGTACTAACAGACTTTATCGCTTGTGCATTAAGGCTATAACGGTTGATGTTTTTGATCCATTTGCGGGGTAGTTTTCGTTCTAAGTAATCGGAGAACGGAACAGCAAATTTAACCATAAACGGGGTTGTAAATGTGGTTACTGCTGATACTGCAACAACTATTGGGTACAAAAAGTCACTCGTTACATGAAGTGACATTCCTAAAGTTGCTATAATAAATGAGAACTCTCCAATTTGAGCCAAACTCATCCCAGTTTGTACTGATTGTTTTAATGGTTGTCCAGAGAGCAAGGCTCCTATAGTAGAACTTATTGATTGACCAAAAATAGTAACAAGTGTTAAAATTGCTACTGGAAGAGCGTGCGTGATAAGCATCTCAGGATTGATTAACATTCCTACTGATACAAAGAAAATAGCGCCAAATAAATCTTTAACAGGTTTTATTAAATGCTCAATATGTTCAGCTTGTGTAGTTTCAGCGATAATAGACCCCATGATAAAAGCTCCCAGAGCTGGAGAGAAACCAACATTTGAAGCTAAAATCACCATCATTAAACACAAAGCTAGTGAAATGATAAGCAACATTTCATCTGTTAATAAATGCTTCGCTTTTTTTAATAAAGTGGGGATAAAGAAGATTCCTCCAACAAACCAAGCAGTAAGGAAAAATGCTAATTTTAATACTGAAAGTAATAGAGCGCTTCCTGAAAATTGTTGGCTTACTGCAATAGTCGATAGCAAAACCATCATCAAAATAGCTACTATGTCTTGTACAATTAGGGAGCCTATTACGATACCAGCAAATTTTTGTGCCTTGACGCCCAATTCATCAAACGTCTTGAGAATAATGGTGGTAGAAGAGATTGATAAGATTACACCTAGAAAGATGCTATCCATTTTAGACCAATCCATCCATTGACCGACCAAATAGCCTAAAGCGACCATGGTTATTATTTGAGTAATTGCGGTTATGGAGGCAGTACCACCGACTTTCATTAATTTTTTAAAGCTAAATTCGAGTCCTAAACTAAAAAGTAAAATGATTACACCAATCTCGGCCCAAACTTCTACACTTTTATTTTCGGTTACAGAAGGGAAAAAATCAATATGATTTCCTGCTAAAAATCCTGCGATTAGGTAGCCTAAAACCAAAGGCTGTTTTAGTTTTTTGAAAATTAGTACAGCTATTCCAGCTGTCATTAAGATTAGTCCTAAATCACTAATTAGTGGTTCTAAATGTTGTGTAGCATTTGTTACAGTCTCTGTTGGACTCATAGGCATGTACTTTTTTTGTATTTATTTTTTGAATTGTCGTAAGATAGCAAAAAATAAAAAAAAATGAAAGTAATCGGATTTCAAAATTTTAAATTTAAGATAATTTTATAAAATAAAATCTCGTTATTTATAGTATAAGCACTTATAATTAACGAGATTTTTATCTGTAAATGAAAATTTTAGATACCTAGAAAGTTGCTAGGCGTAATTTTCATCAGCTCTGCTTTGATTTCTTCAGAAACATCTAGAGTTGCAATAAAACTATGAATAGCATTTTTGTCAATTGCTTCATTTGTTCTCGTTAAACCTTTTAATGCCTCGTATGGATTTGGATATGCTTCACGACGTAAAATGGTTTGAATTGCTTCGGCAACGACTGCCCAGTTTTTTTCTAAATCTTCATGAAATTTAGATTCGTTTAAAAGTAATTTATTCAATCCTTTTAATGTCGCTTCAAAAGCAATAATAGTATGTCCTATAGGAACTCCAACGTTTCTTAAAACAGTACTATCTGTTAAATCACGTTGTAATCTTGAAATTGGTAATTTAGCCGAAAGATGTTCGAATATTGCATTGGCGATTCCTAAATTTCCTTCAGAGTTTTCAAAATCAATAGGGTTTACTTTATGTGGCATAGCCGATGAACCAATTTCACCTGCTTTGATTTTTTGTTTGAAATATTCCATTGAAACATACGTCCAAATATCTCTGTCTAAATCAATGATTATATTGTTGATTCTTTTTAAAGCATCAAAAAATGCTGCAAAATGATCATAATGTTCTATTTGTGTCGTTGGAAAAGAGTGGTGTAATCCAAGAATGTTTTCTACAAAATTACCACCGAATTTTTTCCAGTCAATTTGTGGGTAAGCAACATGATGTGCATTGTAGTTTCCAGTTGCTCCACCAAATTTAGCAGCAAATGGAATATTAAATAACAAACGCATCTGCTCTTCGATACGTTCTACAAAAACGCCAATTTCTTTACCTAAGCGAGTAGGAGAGGCTGGTTGTCCGTGAGTACGAGCAAGCATAGGAATATCTTTCCATTCTACACTCAACTCTTTTAATTTTGCAGTAAGTGTAATTAATGATGGCATATATACTCTTTCAAAAGCTTCTTTTGTAGAAAGAGGGATAGCGGTATTATTAATGTCTTGAGAAGTTAATCCAAAGTGGATAAACTCTTTGTATTCAGATAGACCTAGTTTTTCAAAAGCATCTTTAATAAAGTATTCAACGGCTTTTACATCGTGGTTAGTTACTTTTTCAGTTTCTTTTATCCAAAGGGCATCTTCTGTAGAGAAGTTTTTATAAATGTTACGCAAACTTTCAAAAAGAGCTGAATTTACGTTTGCAAGCTGTGGCAATGGCACTTCACATAAAGCAATAAAGTATTCAACTTCAATCAATACCCGGTATTTAATCAGCGCTTCTTCAGAGAAAAATGGAGCTAATGAAAGGGTTTTGTTTCTATATCTTCCGTCAATTGGCGATATGGCATTCAATTCGTTTAAAGTAGTCATTGTTGTGTTGTTAATTTTGAAGATGCAAATGTAAGTTATTGTTAAAACTTCTGAAAGTTAGTTGTGAGTTATTATAGTTAAACATTGCAATTTTAAATGATTGTTTTAAAAATTTTGTCCCAAAGAGTAAAATAAAAGCCGAAATTATGAGATTCGTTTTTATGATGGTTCGAATGGAATTGTGTTGTCGAAATCCATTTTGTAACACTATTTTTATTCCAGAAACTTGGAAAAATATCATTGTTTAAATGAGCTAAAATTCCATAGGTTAAATTGAGGATTAAATAGATTATTATGCTAATACAATTAAATTCTAAAATTGAAATTATAATGAGCCATATGGCACCAAAGCCTAAAGTTTCAATTGGGTTAAGAACAAATAAGCTGTAAACGTTAGTATCAATATGAGTATGATGCAATTGATGAATGGGACGAAACCACGTTAATTTGTGTGCCAAATAATGAAAGCAAAACATAAAAAAATCCATTAGGAAAATTAATAAAAGTGTATCTAATACTATTGTAATAAATGAAGTAGAAAAGTCAATTTTAATAATTTGATATTGATACAGTTTATAGCCTATTAAAGTTACAAGCGTATTGCATAGTAAGGTGCTAATAACCCACTTTATATCTGTTTTTTTAATTTTAGTGACTTCACGGTCAATTATTTTGCCGATACCGATTGCAAAAGCATTAGTAATAAATTTTCGAGAAGGAAAAAAAATATTATGGTAAATAGTTCATAATTAGATAATAATTCAAGCCATTTTTGTACTATCATTTCTGGTTTTCTGTTTGTTATTTTATTGTTATTTCGGCTAGTTTTATTTTTAATATTTCCATCCCCTTAGAGGCTATTTCAGGAATAACTTCAATTTTATTTCTCAAGTTCGGAATTTTAATGGGTTTTGGGTCAATGTAAAAAAGAGGTGTATTTGCAGGAGTATAGGAGATTAATCCTGCGGCAGGATATACTTGCAGGGAAGTCCCTATTACAGCAAAATAATCGGCTTGTTCAGCAATTTCTATTGCTTCTTCTAAGGCAGGAACTTCTTCGCCAAACCAAACAATATGAGGACGAAGCTGATTGCCTTTTTTATCTAAATGACTTATGAATAAATCATCATGCCAATCTAAAATATAATTTAAATCTTGGGAACTTCTTACTTTTAGTAACTCACCATGCAAGTGTAAAACCTTGGAGCTTCCGGCGCGTTCATGTAAATCATCGACATTTTGGGTTATGATATGTACATCGAAATCTTTTTCGAGTTCAGCCAAAATAGTATGGCCTAAATTTGGCACAACTTCTTTTAGTTGCTTGCGTCTTTGATTGTAAAAATCAAGAACCAATTCAGGATTTTTGTACCAACCTTCAGGTGTTGCGACATCCATTACATTATGACCTTCCCAAAGCCCATCACTATCGCGAAAGGTTTTAATACCACTTTCTGCACTAATTCCAGCTCCAGTTAAAACGACTAGTTTCTTTTTCATTTTGATTATTTCTAAAAAAATAAAGTTAACGGTTGAGTGTAATTAATTTTAATACATAGAAACATAGATTTTATTTGTAATAAAGAAAACAAAAAGAAATACATTTCTTTCACAAAGTTAGCTATGTGTATTTAAGACAAGTGTAACGCCTTTTTTGAGCGTACAAAACCTATGTTTCTATGTGTTAAATGAAATTTTGCGAGAACTAAGCGAACAAGCGAAGTAATTACACCCAACGTGTTAAAATTAGTCAATTTTAGTATAAAAATGAGCTTTAGATAATTTTATTAAAGCGAGATTTTTTTTTAGTATTTTTACAAGTAACAATAACTAAGATAAGGATTTAGGTTACTGCTGTTTTGTAAATGAAAGTTTAAATAATGATAATTTTAAATGATATTAATACAATTTACAGGTTTATCGGGTTCAGGAAAAACTACGTTGGCAGATAATGTAGGGCATTTGTTAATAGAAAAAGGTTATAAAGTTGAAATAATCGACGGTGATATATATAGAAAAACACTTTGTAAAGACCTTGGGTTTTCAAGAAACGATAGATGCGAGAATGTTCGTCGATTGTTTAGAGTAGGACAGGATTTTGTTAAATCAGAAATTATCGTTTTAATGTCGGTAATTAATCCTTACGAAGATTTAAGAAACGAAATAGGACGACATGAATTTGTTAAAACTGTATTTCTGGATAGTTCTATTGATAATCTAATTAAAAGAGATCCCAAAGGCTTGTATAAAAAAGCATTATTACCAGATAGTGATAGCAATAAAATTAGAAATTTTACGGGAATAAGTGATGTTTATGAAATCCCTTTGAAAGCAGATTTAATACTAAAAACCGACTCAGAATCGGTGTCGGTTTCAACCGATAAGCTTTACTGTTTTATTGTAGATAATATAATTTGATACGATTAATTTTAAGTAAAACGCCTTTTCTAGGATTTGTAAAACTATGTTTCTATGCGTTAAATATTATAGTCAATAGATTATTGATATTACCATTTTACATTTATTTGATGTTTATCAGCAAATACTTTTCCTTTTTGATAAAGAGAATCCATCAGGTTGTTAATCTTTGGCATATCAACTTCTTCTATTTTTTTTAATAAAACTTCTTTTTCTGTCGAAGTTGATTTTTCATCACAAAATTTGGCATATTTTAGGTATTCATTTTTATAAACAGCTAGTGCTGTTTCAAACAATTCAATTGAGTTTTCTTTTATTGCTTTTCTTTCTTCATCATTGGCATCAAGTACTTTAATTTTTTCTAATGCCTGTTCTATATGCTGTATCTTAATCTCGACAGCTTTTTGCGCTTCATTACCTTTCTTTGTACTTGAAGGATTAGGGTTCTCATAAGCATGTTTTTCCAGCATATCGCCAAAATAATGGGGTTCGAATTGGCTAAGTAGATTTGTGTTTAGTATTGCTTGATCAAAGAAACGCTGTGGACTAGTTGATTCGCAAGATGTCAGACATAAAAAGATAAATATTAAACTAAGTGATTGAATTTTTTTGATCATGGATTCTATTTATTAAAATTAATTTATTCCCTTTTTTAAGAAGTAATAATTAATTGAAGGATGTTAAGTTTTTCAGAATGTTATATGCGATTTTTCTTATTTCCAGCAAACATACTAATTTGTTTTTAAATACTGTAAGTGTTATTTTGGAATTTGTTGGTTTAGTCTTTTTTAAAAGGGATGAAAGAGCGGTTTTGTATTTAATTTCTTCTTCAAATGTTTAGCTGTATTTTATAAAAAAATATACTTAAGTGACTGTTTATTAGTCAGAATTTTGTAAAATGTATATATTTACAATGCAATAATAGTGTAGGAACTTAATAATAAATTTATAAGAAAATATATTTTATAAAAATGGAAAATGCTGATCATCCCCTTTTAAATTGGATTCCCTATAAATTAGTCGAAACTGATAATGATGTGTATTTTGAATGGATTTATCTAGGAGATAAAAGGTATGTAGATCCTTTTTTTGATGAAACTCTTATGAGATGTAAAGTTCATTATAATAATTCAACCAGATATAAAGTAGTGAGTAGTGTAGATAACCTTATTGAATGGTCTAAAGTATTGGTCTCTACAGAATTAAAATCATTATTATTTCATGTGTCTCGTTGTGGTTCTACAATGATCTGTCAGTCTTTGGCTGTTTCTCCTCAAAATATAGTAGTTTCTGAAGCTCCAATTCTTGATCAAATTATAAGAAGTGATCTTTTTGATTTGGATAAAAAAAGAGAAGTTGTCAAATCTGTCATCAGATTGTTAGGTCAGAAGAGATTTATTGAAGAAAAGAATTTAATTGTAAAATTGGATTCCTGGCATATATTTCAAATTAACGAATTAAGATCAATTTTCCCGAAATTGCCTTTTGTCTTGCTGTATAGAAACCCAAGTGAAGTATTAAAATCTCATGCTAAATTTAAAGGAATGCATATGGTGCCTAATTTGTTGCCTGCATCTATTTTTGGAATTAGTTATGAGGAGATTCAGACAATTAGTTTTCAGCAATACGGAGCAGTAGTTTTAGAAAAATATTTTCAGGCTTATCTTGATTTTTATATAACAGATAAAAATGTTTCAATGTATAATTATAAGGATGGGATGAAGTCTGTTTTAGAACGGTTTTTATCTCTTATTGATGCCGATTATTTTGTAGATGAGGTAGATCAAATGTGTGAGCGCTTAATGAGGCATTCTAAAGATGAAAATGTTATTTTTAAGGGGGATACTTTTGTAAATGATACTTTGGGACTAGATTTGGCTAAAGCAAATACGCTATATGAAAAATTAGATAATAGTATAACTGAACATACGGTTGTTACTATATCATAGGAAATTGTTTTTATAGTCTTAATTGTGCTGTTTTTTAGTATTTTTGCCACAAATACTATTGAAATGATTAATTTAGATTACCTCGCTTTTCTTGAAAATATACTTACTGAAAACCGAAAAAACAAATTTTTAAAGGTTCTCGAAAACCGCACAAAACACTTTACCATTGTTGTCGAAGATATTTTTCAAATGCATAATACCAGTGCTGTAATGCGCAGTTGTGAAGTTTTTGGAATTCAGGAGCTCAATGTTATAGAGCAACGTTATGGTAAAAGTATTGATAAAGAAATTGCTATGGGAGCCCAAAAATGGGTTGATATTAATAAATTCGATAATATTAGTAATTGCGTTGGTACATTAAGAAACAAAGGATATCAAATTATTGCTACAACGCCTCATGAAAACGATTGTTTGCTGGAGGATTTTGATATAACTAAGCCTAGTGCTTTGTTTTTTGGTACGGAAAGAGATGGCTTATCAGAAGAGATTTTACAAAAAGCCGATGGATTTCTTAAAATTCCGATGGTAGGATTTACAGAAAGCTTGAATATCTCTGTTTCGGCAGCAATAATTATCCAGAATCTAACAAGCAGATTACGAAATACAGAGATTGACTGGCATTTATCTGATAATGAAATTTTAGAAAAACGTTTGGCTTGGGCCAAAAGCTCAATTAAAGATATCAAACGAATTGAAGCTCGTTATTTTGAAGAGAATCCAGAATAAAAAAATCCCCAATTACATTGTAATTGGGGATTTTTTTGAGTTTTCAGTTTCAGTTTTCAGTCTCAAAATGTTAATTGAGACTGAATGTTGAGACTTAAAATTATTTAACGATAACCCATTCGCCAGAAGCTAATAAGTTTTCTGCTTTTTTAAATTTCATCGTTTCGATTGCTCCAGTTGCAACTTGCTGTACTGTTACATTATCATTGCGATTAATTTTAGGCATATCTCTAGTGATCGTTTCAGTTACTTGACGTTGCTGAGTTTCTCCAGCTTCGCGGTTGATGTCTTCGCTATTTTCGATTTCGTCTTTGCTTAATTTGTAATTTTCTTTTTGACGAACTTCTCTTGCTTCCTGAATTTCTGGAGCGTTTTGAGCTGGTAAATCACCTTTGAATAAGAATGAAATTACTTCTCTATTTACGTTATCCAACATTGAACGGAATAAGTTAAAAGCTTCTAATTTATAGATAAGCAATGGATCTTTTTGTTCGTGAACAGCTAATTGAACAGATTGTTTCAATTCATCCATTTTACGTAAATGTTTTTTCCAAGCCTCATCAACAATAGATAAAGTGATGTTTTTCTCGAAATCAGCAATTAGTTGTGTTCCTTCAGTTTCATATGCTTTTTTAAGATCGGTAACAACATTTAATGTCTTAATACCATCTGTAAACGGAACTACAATACGCTCAAATTGATTGTTTTTTTCTTCGTAAACACCTTTAATAATAGGGAAAGCTTCTCTAGCACTACGCTCTGTTTTTTCAGTATAGTAAGCTAAGGTTTCTTTATACAGTTTTCCTGTAATTTCCATATCTGTTAATTTGATAAAATCAGCTTCAGATATTGGAGATGTTATAGAGAAATAACGAATTAATTCAAACTCGAAATTTTTAAAATCATTCGTTGCTTTATTTTGGCTTACGATAAGTTCGCAAGTATCGTAAAGCATGTTTGCGATATCAAGTTTTAAACGTTCTCCAAACAAGGCATGACGACGACGTTTGTAAATTACTTCACGTTGTGAATTCATAACGTCATCATATTCTAATAAACGTTTACGAACTCCGAAGTTATTTTCTTCTACTTTCTTTTGAGCACGCTCAATAGATTTAGTCATCATAGAATGCTGAATTACTTCTCCTTCTTGTAACCCCATTCTATCCATTACTTTAGCCACTCTTTCAGAGCCAAATAAACGCATTAAGTTATCTTCTAGAGAAACGTAGAATTGAGAACTTCCTGGGTCACCTTGACGACCAGCACGACCACGTAACTGTCTGTCGACACGACGAGAATCGTGACGTTCAGTACCAACGATTGCTAAACCTCCGGCAGCTTTTACTTCTGGAGATAATTTAATATCGGTACCACGACCAGCCATATTGGTTGCAATGGTTACTACTCCAGGTTTTCCTGCTTCTTCTACAATTTGTGCCTCTTGCTTGTGCATTTTGGCATTCAATACATTGTGTATTACACCTCTCATTTTAAGCATACGGCTTAATAATTCAGAGATCTCTACAGATGTTGTTCCAATTAAAACAGGTCTTCCTGCTTTAGATAATTCGGTTACATCTTCGATTACAGCATTAAATTTTTCACGTGTAGTTTTATAAATGTAATCTTCTTTGTCTATTCTAGACATTGGACGATTCGTAGGGATTTCAACAACGTCTAATTTGTAAATTTGCCATAATTCACCAGCTTCTGTTACGGCAGTACCAGTCATACCACCTAACTTGCTGTACATTCTAAAATAGTTCTGTAATGTAACAGTTGCAAAAGTTTGTGTTGCAGCTTCAATTTTTACATTTTCTTTAGCTTCAATGGCTTGGTGTAATCCGTCAGAGTAACGACGACCATCCATGATACGACCTGTTTGCTCATCGACAATCATAATTTTGTTGTCCATGATAACGTATTCTACATCTTTTTCAAAAAGAGCATACGCTTTTAATAGCTGAGTTAAAGTATGGATACGTTCGCTTTTTATACCAAAATCTTGAAATAATCTTTCTTTGGCTTCAGCTTCAGCATCTTTGTCTAATTTTTGTTTTTCGATAGTAGCAATTTCAGTTCCAATGTCTGGTAATACGAAAAAGTCTGCATCAGTATCTCCTGAAAGGAATTTGATTCCGTTATCAGTTAATTCAACCTGATTGTTTTTTTCTTCAATTACAAAGTATAAAGCTTCATCAATTTTATGCATGTCACGGTTGTTGTCTTGCATGTATTGATTTTCAGTTTTTTGAAGTAATTGTTTTATTCCTTCCTCACTCAAAAATTTAATTAAAGCTTTGTTTCTAGGTAAACTTCTGTAAGCTCTTAATAATAAGAATCCACCATCTTTGGTATTTCCTTCTTTTATTAATTTTTTAGCTTCTGCTAAGAATCCATTTGCCAATTGGCGTTGTAAACTTACTAAGTTTTCAATTTTTGGTTTCAGTTCATTAAATTCATGACGGTCTCCTTGAGGAACTGGACCAGAAATGATAAGTGGAGTTCTTGCATCGTCAATTAATACTGAATCGACCTCATCGACGATTGCATAATTGTGTTTTCTTTGTACCAAGTCATTTGGCGAATGCGCCATATTGTCTCTTAGGTAGTCAAATCCAAATTCGTTATTTGTTCCGTAAGTAATATCTGCATCATATGCTTTCTTTCTTCCTTCTGAGCTTGGTTGGTGATTATCAATACAATCAACAGTTAGGCCATGAAATTCGAATAAAGGTGCTTTCCATGTACTATCACGTTTTGCCAAGTAATCATTCACAGTTACTAAGTGTACTCCATTTCCAGTTAAAGCATTTAAATAAAGAGGTAAAGTTGCCACTAAGGTTTTACCCTCACCAGTTTGCATCTCTGCAACTTTTCCTTCGTGTAATACCATACCACCAATTAATTGAACATCGTAGTGAACCATGTCCCATGTGATTTCTTTACCAGCAGCATTCCATCTATTAGCCCAGATAGATTTTTCTCCATCTATTGTAATATAGGTTTTTGTAGCCGAAAGTTCGCGGTCTTTTGCTGTAGCAGTAACTTCAATTTGTGAGTTATCTTTAAATCGACGAGCTGTTTCTTTTACTACTGAAAATGCTTCTGGAAGAATTTCTATTAAAGTTTTTTCCGAAATTTCGTAAGCTTCTTTTTCTAAAGTATCTATTGCTTCGTAAATGTCTTCTCTTTTATCGATATCTTCAATGCTTTCTACTTCTGTTTTAAGAGAAGCAATTTTCGCATCTTTTTCGGCTCTTGCGTCCTTTATCTTTTGTTTAAAAAATGCTGTTCTTGCCCTCAGTTCGTCATGAGACAGAGCTGTTAAGCTAGTTTCGAAAGTTTTAATTTTGTTTAAATAAGGTTGTAAAGCTTTGACATCTTTTTGTGATTTATCACCTACAAAGACTTTAATAATACTGTTAATGAAACTCATGATCTGTTGGTATTTCTATAATTTATCTAAATGTGTAAATTTAAACAAAAAAAAAGCCTCTTTTTTGAGACTTTTTCTTTGGGTTACTTTTTAATATTCATCCTCATTCCAAAGATAATCTTCGTCTGTTGGATAATCCGGCCATATTTCTTCCATTGATTCATATATCTCACCTTCGTCTTCAATCGACTGTAGGTTTTCTACTACTTCTAATGGGGCTCCTGCTCTAATAGCGTAGTCTATAAGTTCGTCTTTGTTAGCAGGCCACGGTGCATCACTTAAATATGATGCTAATTCTAATGTCCAATACATGTTTTGTCAATTTAGTTTGTGCAAAAATAATTTTTTTACTGAGAAAGACAAGTAAAAAATGATTTATTTTAGTAAAATTTAAGAACGTTCCTTTTAGTATTCAATTTTCTGTTACAGTTTACATTGCGAATACTAAAAACTGTAGCAGATTACTTTCTCGGAATCCATTTAACTTCCTCCGCTTTTAAGTCAGAAGACAACTTTCGTGCCAAGACAAAAAGATAGTCAGAAAGTCGGTTTAAGTACTGTATTGTTATTTCAGGGACAGTCTCATTATGACTTAAATGGACTGCCAGTCGTTCGGCACGACGGCAAACGCAGCGTGCAATGTGACAATATGACACGGTTTGATGTCCTCCTGGCAATACAAAATGTGTCATTTGTGGTAGCGTTTCTTCCATGGTATCGATTTCATTTTCAAGTAATTCGATGTCAGTTGGTACAATACCTAAATTTTTAAGACGTAATTCTCCGTTTTTTAAGACTTCTTTTTCTAGTGGAGTTGCTAGAATTGCTCCTACAGTAAATAAACGGTCTTGGATTTCAATTAAAATGTTCTTATAATGTACATTTATTTCCTGATCGCGTATGAGACCTATGTAGGAGTTGAGCTCATCTACTGTTCCGTAACTATCAATACGGATATGGTCTTTAGGAACTCGAGTACCGCCAAAAAGCGCTGTAGTTCCTTTATCTCCTGTTTTGGTATATACTTTCATTTTTTTTAAGATACTAAGATTTTGAGATACTAAGAATTTAAGTTTTCGAGAAAGGGGTTGAAGTTTTTTACAACTTCAAATCCAAAATTTTTTAAAATCTTGCTCTAAAATTGTTTTGTAGTTATTGTGTCGCTTTCGATAAGGCCGTCACGCAAGCGAATGATGCGATGTGCATAGGCAGCAATATCTTCTTCGTGTGTTACTAGAATCACAGTATTACCATTGGCATGAATATCGCCAAATAGCTTCATAATTTCTACGGAGGTTTTGCTATCTAAATTTCCAGTTGGTTCATCAGCCAGAATAATTGATGGCTTGTTGACTAATGCTCTTGCAATTGCCACACGTTGTCGTTGTCCCCCCGAAAGCTGATTGGGTTGGTGATCCATTCTGTCTTCGAGATTCACTTGTTTTAGTACTTCAGTAGCACGAATAATTCGTTCTGATTTAGAATGTCCTGCATAAATCATTGGTAAAGCCACATTATCTAGTGCAGTAGTTCTTGGTAAAAGATTAAATGTTTGAAAAACAAAGCCGATTTCTTTATTTCTAATTCCTGCTAATTCGTCATCTTGCATTTGGCTAACATCTTTTCCATTTAAGATATAACTTCCGGAAGTAGGAGTATCTAAGCATCCCAATAAGTTCATTAATGTTGATTTTCCAGAGCCCGATGGTCCCATTAAGGCAACATATTCTCCTTTATTTATTTCTAAATCAATTCCTTTTAAGACATAAACAATTTCGTTTCCAAGTACAAAATTTCGTTTAATATTAGTTATTTTAATTAATGGATTTGCCATTGGAGTTTATGATTGTTGATTTACAATTTTTAGATTTTAAAAGTACAAAAGACTTTTGAATTAATCATAAGTAGTTTAAAATACATTTTTGTTACACTTATTTATTGGAAGGAAGAAGCTTTTTTTAAGTGCAAATTACAAAACTGACAAAGTGCTTTATATAATTAATTTTAAAATTTATATAATTATCATATTTTATTAATTTTTGTGATTTTAATTTAATTAAAACTATAATATTTGATAAAAAACTGATTTTTGTTTAAAAATAGCAGTATATTTGATGAATAACATTAACAAATCAAAATTATGAAAAATACACAATTATTATTCGGACTAGCATTTGTTGCCATGGGATTTACCTCATGTAAAGATGAAAAAGCAGTGCAAGCTGAAAAAACTATTGATTCTTACGTAGTATATGTAGATTCAGTAAAAAACGTAACTGCAGAAAATGCTAAAGCCAATTGGGAAACAATTGAAGACGGATATGCTACGCGAGCAGAAAAAGCAGAAATGGCTTTGGCGGATATCAAAGAAAATGCAAAAGCTCAAGAAAGATTAGAATCAAGTAAAGCTAAATATGAAGCTTTTAAATCAGAAATGGCTGCTCTTAATACACCAAATAAACCACAAAAAATGCGAGATGCTCTATTTGGTGAAGGTAAAATAGGGGAGGATATGAATTTTGATTGGGTAAATGCTAAAAATATTCATAGTGTTTACCAACAATTTGTACATACAGTTGAGAATAATAAAGACAGTTATTCTCGCGAAGACTGGGATAAGATTAAAATGATGTATGAGGCACTCGATAGCCGTAAAAACACAGTTGAAAAAGAAGGACTTACGTCTGAGGATAATAGAAAAATTGCTGGGTTGAAATTGAAATTTGCACCAATGTATACCCTAAATAAAATGGGAGCAAAATCAGAAGAAACTGCCGAGGCAAAAAAGTAAGTTAATGGAGTATTTATATTAGGTTAAATTTTGAATTTTGAGCAAAAATGACAGTCAGTAATGGCTGTCATTTTTTTATGCCCTAATTATAAAATGTTCTTTTTCCTGTTCATATCTAAAAAATACCAATCCCCATTGATATGTATCAATAGTAACTTTTACTTTTGGATGGTTTTTTATGATTCTCCAGACTTCTTCCATTTCTGGAGACCAATGTATGTCGTCAAAAATCCAAACAGTATCATTAGAAATTGTTGGCAGTAAAAGTTCAAAATAATCTAAAGTTGCTTTTTTAGAATGATTTCCATCAAAGTAAATTAATTGATAATTTGTAGTTGATAATTGATTGTTGAGATAACTATCGAATTTTGTAACTATTGATTTTACATTAGCACAATTAAATTTTTGTAATTGTAATTGAGCTTGTTTTGCTGTTTCTGTGCAACCTTCGAGTGTTATGATTTTTGCTTTTGGATTTCCTAATGCTAGGGCAGTAGTTGCTAATCCTAAGGAAGTTCCTATTTCTAGTATATTATCTGGTTTAAAGTAAGCAGTAATTCGGAATAGTAACTCGGCTCTTTTAGGAGAAATCCCAGCTGTTTTAGCAATCTTCGAAATTGGTCTTGTATTGCTTTTAAAGACTCTTGACCCGGCACCAAAATCAGTTACTTCGATTGTGTTCTTATTTTGTGAAAATGATTTTCGATAAGCGCTTAAAACGGCATATTCTGGCTTTGTTTTTTTGTCATAAAAAGATTTCGTTAATAAATTAAACACAAAAGGCGAATGCACTGCGTGTTCGTTTTTTGAGTTCCAAAGGAATTTGAGATATGATTTTATTTGAAATAACATAATGACTTTTGCAAAGTAGGCGCGAAGATACAAAAAAGTCGAGAGGCATAAAGTATAAAGTAAAATGTAAAAAGGGAGACTTTCTGACTTTTAGACTTTCGACTTTCAGACTCTAAAAAAGACTATATTTGCGGGCTTTAAATTTGGGCTAATAGTAATACGCATTTTATGATAACGAAGGAAGAAATAGAAATAAAGAATACAATAACTTCGGAAGAAATAGCCCGATGTATTGCTATTTTGGCACAATTAAATACCGATACCGATCAAATATTTGATATTCCCAAAGAACAAAGAATTGCATTGCTTAAAGAAGCGGGTATGTTTTCCAGACCAGATAGAGGTGAGTTTTCTCGAAGAATTAAAGATGGTAAGGAAGCTGTTAAGCGTAAAAAGGAAAAGAAGGATAAAACGGCTCGTAAAGAAACTGGAATTCGACATGCTCGTGAAGCAAGCATATTTGTTGCACCAAAATTATTGGCTTATAATGATCTTGCTCATAAGGAACAATTAGAATTAGAAACGCCTAGGAATTGTTACGTATGTAAAACGGGTTTTACCAAGATGCACCATTTTTACGATACAATGTGTACGGATTGTGGTGATTTTAATTATGCCAAACGTTTTCAAACTGCTGATGTAAAAGGGCAAGTTGCTGTTATAACTGGTTCTCGTTTAAAAATTGGATATCATATTACTTTGATGCTTCTGCGTGGTGGGGCAACTGTAATTGCAACAACACGTTTTCCAGTTGATTCTGCATTGCGATTTTCTAAAGAGGATGATTTTATGGAATGGGGACATCGTTTAAAAATTCACGGATTAGATTTACGACATATTCCGAGTGTGGAGATTTTTTGCAATTTTATTGAGCAAAAGTACGAGCGACTGGATATTCTTATTAATAATGCTGCACAAACAGTGAGACGTCCGGCTGGATTTTATACTCATTTAATGGAAAATGAGGAGCTTGCAATAGCTTCTTTACCTAAACAAGCACAAGAATTATTACTAGATCATACGAATTGTTTGGATGAGTTAAAGGTATTGACTTCGGGAGCTTCTTCTAACCAAAATATGCCTGTAACCTGGCATGGGCCTGAACCTGGAATAGGATTGCGTGCTTCGGCTAAATTATCTCAGATTCCTTATTCTTTTGATAATGCTCTTGTAGCAAATGAGGTTTTTCCAGAAGGAGAACTTGATGCCGATTTACAGCAGGTTGATTTACGTAAAACAAATAGCTGGCGTTTAAGATTGGGGCAAATAGAAACGACTGAGATGATTGAGGTTCAATTAGTAAATTCGGTTGCGCCTTTTGTTTTATGCAATCGCCTTTCGGAAGTAATGAAGAAAGACAACACAGGACAAAAACACATTATAAATGTTTCGGCGATGGAAGGGAAGTTTCATCGCTTTTTTAAAGAAGACCGCCACCCACATACTAATATGGCAAAAGCTGCCTTGAATATGTTAACGCATACTTCATCGGGAACATTGGCAAAACACGGTATTTTTATGAATGCTGTTGATACGGGCTGGGTAACCGATGAAGACCCTGCCGAATTGGCCAAAAAGAAACAAGAACTAGAAGATTTTCAGCCACCGCTAGATATTGTTGATGGCGCTGCACGTGTAATGGATCCTTTATTCGACGGAATTAATACAGGAAAACATTGGTGTGGGAAATTTTTAAAAGACTATAATCCGATTCCTTGGTAGAATTAGTTTTCAGTCTCGGTCACAGTCTTTACCTCATAATAAAAAAAGCCAAAACAGAATTAAATTTTGTTGTGGCTTTTTCGCTTGAATAAATGATGCGGTCTAAATTATAATTAGTTATTGCTTGGTTTTTAGTTTCATTTTTAAAACAGGATACTCTTTTCCTTCATCATCTTTATCGGTTCTGTCGTATGGTATAAAACCAAATTTGGAGTAAAAATTAACCGCATTATGATTTTGTTCATTAACATCAACTTTGTTGGCGCCAAGTTCATTGATAGCAAAATTCATTAATGTTTTGCCAAACCCTTTCCCTATATGTTCTGGAGCTAAAAATAACATTTCTATTTTATTTTCTGCAATACCAATAAAGCCAAGAACGGTATCAACTTTTGTCAGGCAAAATAGGGGGAAAGAGTTAAAATCGATAGACGATACGATTTTTTTATAATAATCAATGTCAGATGGAACAAGGAAATTATGTGTGGCACGAACAGAATTTTCCCAAACATGAATCATCTGTTCTTTAAATCTATCATTGTAAGGTTGTATTTCGATTTTCATTTTATATTTTCAGAATAGTTATTTTATAAAATAAAACCACAACAGAATTAGATTTTGTTGTGGTTTTGTTATTTAATTAAAGCCAGGTTTTTAGTGTTTTTTTTCAGCGTTTAATAAATAAACAGTGAGGTAGTAACTTAGTTTACTGAAATTAATTTAATATCAAAAATAAGTACTGAACCTCCAGGAATAGAACTGTAATCATTATCTCCATATCCTAAATGGGCAGGAACTATAAGTGTACCGCTACCTCCAGTTTTAAAATAAGGAATACCTTCTGTCCATCCTTTTATAACTTGGTCTAAGCCAAAAGAAATTCCAGCACTACTTTCGTCAAATACTTTTCCATCTATAAAAGAACCTTTATAAGCTACTGTTACATTAGAGGTTGGTGTTGGTTGTGCTCCAGTTCCGGGTTCGTTAATTACATAATATAAACCAGATTCAGTTCTATGTGCATCCAATTTGTTCTTTGCTACATAATCTTTGATTTGTTGTTCGTTTTTAGTAATATAATCAATATCAGTATTCTCTGTTTTTTTGTTTTTAGCACAAGAAATAAAAAGTGTCAAGGCTAATAGCGCAGGTATAAAGTGTTTCATAGAAAGTAGTTTTTTTAAACGCAAATATAATATAATTTCAGTCTCAGTTTTCAGTCTCAGTCTCAGTGTTCTTTTTAAGTAATTAATTTGCTATCTAGTGAAAACTAAAAACGGTGACTGATTACTAAATTACGCAGCCAAATTTGCTAGGATTGTTTATTATGTAATTAATTAGTTTTCCAATTTCAATATTTCTATCATTTAAATTGTCAAATGTTTCTTTATTTATGTATTTGCACTGCAAACAAAACTGCAACCAAACATTTGTTTCTGAGTTTTCGGCATCGCTATCAGTGAGTTTGCTTATAAATGATTTACATATCTTCTTTTTCTATATGATTCGGAAATATTAGCAGATACGCTCCTGGATGAACGACGTATTTGGTCAGTAAGAGAGTGTTTTTCTTCGGGAGGAAATGATTTGATAGTTCAAATATTTCCATTGCGAGTTGAAAAGCTTTTTGATATGCTAGTAATTCTTTAAATCCCATTGATTTATTTTTTACAAGTACAATAAAAAAATAAGATAAAACCTTTAAATTTATTTAAGATGCAACTTTGTAAAAGTTTTAAGTTGAAAATAAAAACAAAAAAGCCAAAACAAAGTAAATCTTGTTTTGGCTTTTATCTTTATAAATCAAAAGTTTTTGACTGTTCATCTGCAACTAAAGACTGTAACCCCGTCCCTGAGACTGAAAACGGAGACTGAATTACCCTTCAATCTTAGCGCTCAATTCAAACCAGCGTTCTTCTTTTTGATCTATTTTATTAATGATATTTTGTAACTCATTGGCTTTTTTCTCGATATCAGCGTCAGCTACTTTTCCGTCCGAGAATAATTGTTCAATTTTAGTTTTATCGATCTCTAAATCTTTAATTTCTCTTTCTAGTTTTTGATATTCTTTTTGCTCGTTGAAGGTTAAGTTCCCGGTTGGATTGTTTTGTTTCCAATCTTTCTTTTCGGCTTTGTTTTCTTCTTTTTGAGCTACATCACTACTGTCTTCATAAGCTCTAAAATCGGAGTAGTTTCCGGGGAAATCTTCAACAACACCTTGTCCTCTAAAAATGAATAAGTGATCTACAATTTTATCCATAAAATACCTATCGTGAGATACTACCAATAAACAGCCTGGATAATCCAAAAGGAAACTCTCAAGAACATTTAATGTTACGATATCTAAATCGTTTGTAGGCTCATCTAGAATAAGGAAGTTAGGATTCTGGATTAAAACGGTACATAAATACAAACGTTTTAATTCTCCACCACTTAATCTGTCTACGAAATCGTATTGTTTTTTGGCATCGAAAAGGAAACGCTCTAATAATTGTGAAGCCGAAATAATCTTTCCTTTCATCAACGGAATATATTCTCCGTATTCCTTTATAACATCGATAACGCGTTGCCCCGGTTTTGGATTGATTCCGCTTTGGGTATAATATCCGATTTTTATAGTTTCACCAACAACAACTTTTCCTGAGTCTAGCGGAAGTGTTCCTGTTAATAAATTTAGGAAAGTCGATTTTCCAGTTCCGTTTTTTCCGATGATTCCGATACGTTCTCCTCGTTGGAAATCAAAATCAAAATTATCTAGAATAACGTGGTCCTTAAACTTTTTAGAAATTTTGTGAAGCTCAATAATCTTGCTTCCCATGCGCTCCATATTAATTTCAAGCTCCACTTTATTTTCGCGACGGCGACTTTGTGCTTTTTCTTTAATATCATAAAAGTCATCCTGACGAGATTTGGATTTTGTCGTTCTTGCTTTTGGCTGGCGACGCATCCATTCTAATTCTTTTACGAATAAGTTTTGGGCTTTATCTACACTTGAGTTTTCAGAAGCAATTCGTTCTTCTTTTTTCTCTAAGTAATAAGAGTAATTTCCTTTGTATTGATATAATTTACCGTTGTCTAATTCTATGATTTCATTACAAACACGCTCCAAAAAGAAACGGTCGTGCGTAACCATGAATAGTGTAATGTTTTCTTTAGCAAAATAACTTTCTAGCCATTCGATCATTTCAAGATCCAAGTGATTGGTAGGCTCGTCCAGAATCAATAAATCAGGACGATTAATTAGTATAATTGCTAATGATAAACGTTTTTTCTGACCTCCAGAAAGATTTTTTACTTTTAGTTTAAAGTCTTCAAGTTTAAGCTTAAACAGAATTTGCTTGTATTGTGTTTCAAAATCCCAGGCATTGTGTTGGTCCATTCCGTCAAAAGCTTTTTGGTATGCTTCTTCATCTTCTGGATTTTCTAATGCTTTTTCGTAGGCTTCAATAACTTTTAGGGTTTCATTATCAGAAGCAAATATGCTTTCTTCGATAGTAAGTTCCTCTTGTAAATTATTGTTTTGGGAAAGGAAAGCCATTCTGATTCCTTTTCTTAAAACTACCTGACCTGTATCTGGTTCTTCTAAACCATTGATAATACTCATGATAGTTGTTTTTCCAGAGCCGTTTTTGGCAATGAAAGCAATTTTTTGGTCTTTATTGATTCCAAAAGAGATGTTGTCAAATAAGGTTCTTTCACCAAATGACTTGGATATATTTTCTACAGATAAGTAATTCATGGAAATTTGTAACTGAAAATCAGTTTTTTATTGTTTAAAAATGAGCAACTCAATTAGCTTCTAAAATTCATAGAAGTTCCTAAAAAAGTAGCCGCAAAGATAGCCTTTTGTTACAAACAAAAAAAAGATAGCTTTACAACTGTTTTTTTGATTGATTTTCTATTAATTTATTTTATTGAGCTTATACGCTTAGTGCCTATTTTATCTCTTTTTGACACATCGGTTTTGTGTACTTTTTAAATAAAATACCATATAGTAAGTACCTTGGCGAATTTAAAAACATTTCCCCTTTTGAATACTGTACACATTTTTATTACTCGTGATCCTTTTAAATACGATACAAAAAGCTTTATGAAACTAAACTTAACATTATGGGACATGGTATTTACAGTAGAACCTTCTATATGTTGACAGCCATAGTATTGGCAATTCTTTTATAAAGTTTGGGGTGCTTTTATCTTTAAATACTTCTATAGCTGCTAATTTTTATATATAAAACCTATGTTTTAAATGAGTTTTTATGAATTGCTCACCACAGATTAAGGTTAGCGTTATGAAATTTTTATTTTAAAAAGTTTTCATACTTATCCCCTAGATATGTACTTAAAATAGGACTCAAATCAACTCGATGAATTTGCTGAGGTGTATTAAGTACAGGTTTTCTAACTAAAGATTCATTGGTTAAATAATAATGTAATCCATCTTCGGTTGCGATACCTTCAATTTGATGAAATAGCAATGCGATCTTGATTTTTCGTTTATTACCCGATAGGAAATCATTGTTTTTATAATCATATAAAAGATATAAAAATGGTTTCCCTATTTTTGAATACCCGCAAAGAACAATCAGTTTCTTGGAAGGCAAATAAGTTGCACCAGTTACCAATCCTTTTACATCGAGGGTTTCTTTTAGTTGAGCAATATGATTTCCGGGTTTGTTGGGTAAAGTATAAATGCTGGTTTTAGTTTGTTTCCATTGCTTGGTAAACAAATAAATGCTGTCGTTTGTAACGATAAAAGCTTCGCAATCAAAGTTGGTTTTGTTTGCTTTTTCTCGTGTAAAATCCGTTTGATTGGAATAAGTAAACGAAATGGTATCGATGATAGGTTTTCCTGCCAGAAACGATTCTTTCTTGATTTTTAGGATATGCAAATTACTTCTGTTTCCTGTATAATTATTCCCGAAATCGCCTATGTATATATGCGTGCTGTCTTGTGAGATTTCTTCCCAATCGGTATTGACTACTTTTTCTAGTACAATTTTCTTTTTAATCTCTCCCTGATGATTTAGCCCATAAATGGTTTTGTCATGGTCATCATTATGTGTCCACAATAACGAATTAAAAGCTATTAATCCCGAGGTTTCTTTTATAGAATCACTTAGCTTATTAGAATACTCTGGTTTTATTTTTACTGATTTGTAAACACAACTTCCATCGTTCTCAGTAGCCTTTGGATTGTAGTTTTTAGACAACGGATCGGTACAACCTAAGATTTGCCCGTAAGTTGATGTAATGCATAAAAAGAAAAGCAAAAGGGCTTTTTTCATTGGGATGAATTGTGATTATCAAAAGTAGGGGAATATTTTTTGATTTAAAAGGAATGAGCCCGATACAGTATCGAGCTCATTATTATCGAATTTATTTATAAATTAGTCTAAACTTTTAGGTACAGTTTAATACTTGTCTTTCTTTACTTTGGGTTATTATCATCATCTATCTTTGTTAAGTTGTAAAAAATAGTATCATATTAATAATTTGATGAAAAATAATAGAAAACAAGAGTATTTAAAACAGTAAACCCAGTATAATACTGGATTTACTACTTAGTTTTCTTATTTAATTTTGAGTATTTTCAATAACTACATAAATCTAAACGGTGTAAGATATCATATTCTATAACATTACCTTAAAGAGCTATTCTCAGTTTTTGTTTTATCATATGTCTTAGAGATTTTATCTCTGTTTTTATTCGCTCCGATTAAGAATAAAAAACCAAGGATTATAAAAAATAGAATTATCAAAAAGCCTCCTTTTTTGTCTTTTCTAAAGTTTTTCTTTAAAAAACGCATTGGTTTGATAAATAAAAAATAGTTAATTACATAAATAATTAACATTATGAATATGGTTTTCAGTTTGTCATTTGATAAAAAAGATGGAGCTTGGTTTTCTTGAAAAAAATATAAGAATCCAAATATTGTAATTAAAATTACATACAAAATTAAAGAACTTATAAAAGATGTAGTAATCAGAGCTCTTTCATGGCCTTTTTTTGGGGAATCTCTATAATGCCAATACACACGATATAAAAAATAATAATAAGCTTTCATAAATTTAATGTTTAATAGGTACTGGAAATAATGGATTTTCTGGATTATAATAATTCCATATTCCTTTACCTCCGAAATATGCTAGGCTAGCTGCGGTTGCCCATCCTCCTTTAGTCCCAATATAAGTCATGCCTAGATCTGTAGCTAGTTCATAGCCTCCTATATCTCCTCTAAAATATTGACTAACGGATATTCCTGCGGCTCCCCATCCAACTAGGTCTCCTGCCATAGGAGCCCATTTAGCTACTGCTAATTGAAATTCCTTATTTCTTAATGTTAATTGTAATGCACTAGTTGTTGTCGTACCATATTTATAGACATATGATGCATTAGAGTAAGCAAATTTTTCTAATGCGACAAAGTATGTTGAAACTCCAGTTAGTAAATTCCCAGTAGCTGTTAAATCATCTCCAAGGCTATCACTTTTCACACCATTACTATCCACTGTTGTAGGCTTAACAACTGGCTTATTTTGAACAACACCATTTGCCGCATCTTTAGAGCTATCATAACCAAAATCAGTACTAAAAGATACACCAAAAAATATCCCTGCGTTTTTTGAAGCTGCATTCCAATCTCCAGTTTCTTTATATTCTTGATAAGTAGCTGCAAAATGGCTAAAACCAAGACCAATTAATCCGTGTCTAATTGAAGCAAGTGTTCTTCTTGAAATAACTGTTAAAACTGTACCTGTAATTGTAGTTACAGGTACAGTTTTTTTTTAGATGTTTGCCGTTTAAATAGATTGCATCACAGGAAAGGATTCGTGCGGCAATCGGGGGGATTCTCGCAGAGTATCTGACTTTTAATAATAATTTCGATTTTTATAAGATGCTTCGAATAGCTGAGGTTCAAGCTAGTCCAGTGTCTCCTAATGTTCAGACTTAGCATTTGCTTACTGTACATTTTTTTTATCAGAAATCATCAATCCATCTAAGTTTTTGCCAATTTTATTATTCATTTTTATATTAAAATGAATATTGTTTTCCAGTTCTTTCATTTTAAAGTTGAAGTGATAACCTTCAAAATCTCTTTTTAAAAGCTTGGGGTTTAATAAATTTAGACCATTTGTACTATCCATTTTAGTCGAAAAATAAACACTATCAGATTCGTTATACGCTATTATTAAGAATGTTCCTTCATAAGTGGAGTTCAATTTATAATTGTTTTTTTCCGAGGGTACTACTTTTACTCTCACTTCATCAAATATATATTTATCCTTTAAAGAATTTGTAATTTTAGTTAAACTATCATTCATATGTCTTAATGTCTTAATTTCCTGACTTAGAGCTTCAGTTTTTTTATTACAACTAAATAAAGTTATTATTAATAAAAATAAAATGATTTTTTTCATGTGTTTTTAAATTTTTTGCTGAATAACTTTATTACTCCAAAGCTCAATTGGCTTGTTGTCATGTCGCCAAAATTGGTAATGCTTCATATTAGAACTTTTCTTAGCTTCTTTCTTAAAAAAATCCAACAAAAATTCTCCTGCTTTCTTTTGGATTTTTTTGTATGCTTTTTACAATTGACCTACTAGTATATCTTTTTAAATCACCCACCAACAGCTCAGGATTTTGACCATTGATACTTCTAAAGACTAGATGCACATGATTTGTCATAATGCACCAAGCATGAATTTCTAATCCTTTATTTTTTTCGCAAAATTCTAAACTTTCCAAAAACAAATCCTTGTATTCATTACTAGTAAATACATCTAACCAATCTACAACGGCAAAACTGATAAAATATAAACTTTAAGGATTATGGAATTTATAATTTTCACTCATTTTTTTAAACATTAAGCATATTCATTATAACATAGAAAAACTAAATCTCAACCAACATACCGCTACACGAAAGGATTCGTGTGGGAGCGGGGGGGATGTTTATTTTTTTAACAAATCTAACCCTCCATCTATCTCATTAAGATTATTAATATTTAAAATTTCTATTTGTCCTGATTTTAGTTTTCTAGGATGACAAATGAAAATTATTTTTTCCTGATCTTTATGTAATTCATTTAATTCCCTATAAATCTCTTCAATAGACTCATATGAGAGCCCATATGTCCCAATAAATATTACAGTTTTTTCTTTTAAAAAAGCAAGAATAGTCGCCAAAAACTCATGTGGAAATTCAGAATGCGAAGAGATTGAACTAGGAAGACATCTTAATTTATTCTTTCTAAAAAACTCTTTTACCTTAATTGCTTTTTCTACATTAAGATTAATTACTGCAGAATTTTTAAAATTTATAGCTAAATGCCCTATCTGGACATCTAAATCAAAAAGTACCAAATTTAATTTCATTATATAATTATCTAAGTTCTTCTAATATTATTTATAGGTGGGAAACGAGTATACTTTGTGTATGTAAGCCGAAGGATCTGCCTCATAGAAATTACCATTTTTAATTATTGTATTAATATATGAACCATCTCCAGTACTCAATTTGAATTGTATTGCTGCGTTCATTTTATGGTTTCCATCAAGAATATATGTCTTCCCTTTAAATGTGTATCCCCCGCTCCCGCACGAATCTTTTTGTGTGGTACAACAGCTAAACATTCTAAAAACTACAACATGATTAATAATTCCTTTTTGACCTGAATAATCAATAGCATTACTATAGACATAATCTTCCGCTTTATAAACTAATCTTTCCTCAACGGGATTATTGTGTACATAATTAATTTTTTGCTGAATAACTTTATTACTCCAAAGCTCAATTGGCTTGTTGTCATGTCGCCAAAATTGGTAATGCTTCATATTAGAACTTTTCTTAGCTTCTTTCTTAAAAAAATCCAACAAAAATTCTCCTGCTTTCTTTTGGATTTTTTTGTATGCTTTTTACAATTGACCTACTAGTATTTCTTTTTAAATCACCCATCAACAGCTCAGGATTTTGACCATTGATACTTCTAAAGACTAGATGCACATGATTTGTCATAATGCACCAAGCATGAATTTCTAATCCTTTATTTTTTTGCAAAATTCTAAACTTTCCAAAAACAAATCCTTGTATTCATTACTAGTAAATACATCTAATCAATCTACAACGGCAAAACTGATAAAATATAAACTTTAAGGATTGTGGAATTTATAATTTTCACTCATTTTTTTTAAACATTAAGCATATATATTATAACATAGAAAAACTAAATCTCAACCAACATACCGCTACACGAAAGGATTCGTGCGGTAGTCTGGGCACCAAGGAATCTACCCGTTTACTATTTTTAGAAAATATTAACTTTTGTTTTTTTTTAAAAAAGATATAATTTCAGTAATTGATACTGCTAATAATAATAAAATTATACGCCAAAAATCGATATTTAAAGAAACAAATAACAAACAAAAAGTTATTTGAGGGTATAAAAAAACTAATTTTTCAATAATCCATATTTTATCAGTTTCTTCAAATTTATCAACAATTATTTTGTATTTATCTCTTTTTAAAAAATGTAGATAATTAAAGTATAATATAATCAAAGTAAGAATGAATACCGAAATAACGGTTAATTTTGTAATCTTAAAACCTAAAAATATTAAAAAAGTATATATGTTAACACTCAATAATATTGAGAAATACATACAAGTGAATATTTCAGGATAAATCTTATTTGTATTATGAATAGATTTAAACATTTTATAAAAAATATAATTATAAATATTCATAATTAACGAAATTTTAGGGGGCATGTTGGACATTCTCTATACATTCCTGAATTTTGGTTTAAGGTGGCTGTGTGATTAACTCCATTTGGATAACTTCCATATTTTTTGAAGCAAGCCTCTCGTTTTGCTTCGTATAGAGCATTATGGTACACTTCTGAATCACCTATTATATTTAGTGTGCCTACTCCAATACCGACAATTGGATAGTATCTAGAGACAGCAATTACCGATGCATTAAAGGTTAAAGAGGCTGTCGCAAAATTCATTTCTTGTTGATTTTTAGCATTATAAATATCATATATTCCTGTACTTATATTATAGGTATTTGCAGCAGTACCTAGATAGCCTCCCCATTTAGAAAAGTTTTTAAAATCAAAATATGTATTATCCATATCAGAAAAATAATATCTACCATTAAAATTAGTCGTAGCTCCTATATCACCAATAAGTCCTGTATAATTAGAAATATTGTTAAAATTATCTCTCACACTACCTTGACCTTCTCCGCCATTATTCATAGTATCAGGCTTAACAACTGGCTTATTTTGAACAACACCATTTGCCGCATCTTTAGAATTATTATAACCAAAATCAGTACTAAAAGAAATACCAAAAATTATTCCTGCATTTTTTGAAGCTGCATTCCAATCTCCGGTTTCTTTATATTCTTGATAAGTAGCTGCAAAATGGCTAACACCAAGACCAATTAACGCCCCTCCAAGATAACCAGTTGTTCCAAATGTAACAACCCCCGTAGCAACCAAAACAATTCCAACAGCTATAGCTGCACCCGCAATTACATCATTCGCATTTTTTGAAATCCATTTTCCAATAGATTTTAATGACAATTCCCCACTAGGATCTGTGTACTTTAATGGGTTATTTAACACATAGCTATACCTGTTATAATTTTGGGTATTACTCGGATCCTGCACATAATTATCAGGCTGTAAGAAACGGTACAACTTGGCATCATACAAACGCCCATTCATGTGGATGAGACCTACGCTTTGTAAATGCTCGTGCCCTGTGTACCCTCTATCAAGAATAGTAAGACCGTTTACTGTGTTGCCAGCACCATCTTGTACTTTTGTAATAGCGCCCCAGGCATCAAAATGTCTTTTTTCTAAAACAACTCCTGTTTCTTTGGTTATTGCCAAGATACTTCCTTGGTAATCTCTGTGCAAATATAAGGTTTGTTCCTGAGCAGTACCTGAGTTATCATCTGTTTTTTTATAAACTACTGGGGCTGAGTACCCATCTCCACCTATATAGGTTACAAACTCTACGGCTCCTGTTTGGGTATTTTCCTTAATTTCCATAGTACCATCGGCACTATAGTGTTTGCGATAGGTTCGGGTTTGTTTGAGGCCTAATCCTCCGTAAAACATAACACTACGGTTGTTATTATCATTATATACAAAACTAATCTTGTCTTTACCTTCTTCTGCTATTTCTACTGGACTCTTAAATGTATTGTAGCTAGCGGTTTGTATAGGTTTAGCTTGGTAATCGGATAGCGCTTCAGGGGTTAGTGTTATCGAAGTATTTTGATGTTTTTTTCCAGCGTTGGCATAATTATACACTCCTACTGTATTCGATTTGATACGCCCATCTTCTTCATAGGCTTGGATTTCTTCTATGCCTTCTGCATTAGGGTATGCTGTAAGACGGTCTTGCGAGTTGGTAAACTTTATGTTTCGTTAATTTCATAAGGAATTTACTGTAAATACACTTCTTTGATCCAAACAAAAAATTCTACTTCTACCGATATTTAACATAAATAAACAAGTTTATCAGTCTTTTAAAATCTTCTTTGATTTCTCCATGAATATTTTATATTTGTTAGTATTAATACTATAATGAATTATGAAAATAAAAGACGAATTATTCAATAAAAGAATTATTTCTATAGATGCTTTTCGTGGGATTACCATTTTTGTTATGATTTTTGTCAATGAGCTGGCAAGCATAAAAAATGTACCACAATGGATGAAACATATGCCAGCTGATGCTGATGCAATGACATTTGTTGATTTGGTATTTCCTGCTTTTTTATTTATTGTTGGGATGTCTATTCCGTTTGCATTTAATGCAAGATTAATAAAAGGGGATACGCCTAAAACAATCTGGACACATACCTTAAAAAGAGCATTGGCACTAATCATTATCGGAGTTTATATGGTCAATGCCGAATATGGATATGATGCATCCAAGATGGTGATTTCGGCTGCCTTTTGGGGGCTTTTGGCATACACTATGCCAATTCCTATTTGGAATAAATACGATAAATCATTTCCTAAAGTTGCTAAAAACATATTGCAATATGGCGGAATGTTGGCTTTAGTATTGTTGTATTTTTTATATGTTCAGGAAAACGGAAATATAGGAATCACGCCAAAATGGTGGGGAATTCTAGGACTTATAGGATGGGCGTATTTAATTTCAGTAGTTTATTATTGGCTGGTTAAAGGAAAATTGACTGCAATGATTGTATTTCTTTTTGTTTGTCTTATCGCTACTATTTTAAATCAAATAAAAGGATCTTTTGTTCATGAAATAAAGTGGATAGGTTTTATTGCAGGGCATATGACACATGCTACATTGGTTTCAGCAGGAGTAGTGATATCTCTTTTGTTTTTTGAAGGGAAAATATCCGAGAAAATCAATTGGAGAGTAATAGGTTTTGGAGTGTTGTTTTTTGTGTTAGGATATGTATTAAGACCTTATTATGAAGTTTCAAAAATAAGAGGAACACCTTCTTGGGTACTATATTCAGCGGGTATTTGTACAGTAGTCTTTTATTTCTTGTATTGGTTAATGGAAGTTAAAAAACAAACAAAATGGAGTAAATTTTTTATGCCAGCTGCCGCAAATCCATTATTGATTTATATTTTGCCAGGTGTGATTTATTATTTCTGTAAAGCTTTTGAGATTCATATTATTCCAGGATATTTCCGTGTAGGTGTTCCCGGAATTATTTGGTCGTTAGTGTTCTCAATAATTATGCTGTATGTAATGCGAATTTTTAACAAATATAAGATTCAGTTGCATTTGTAAAATATTGATTAGAACTTATTTGTATTGAAAGAAAATATTTATATTTTCGATTATATATTTTAAAATTAAATTATGACCGAAGAACAACGCCAACAGGTTAAAATTGATAATGATACAATTATTAGGCAAAAAGAATATCGTGTAAATGATTGGCTGCCATTTTTGGATACACCAAAATTAAGAACTCTGCAAGAGATTAAAGGGAGAATGTCGGTTATGAATGCTTTGATAAACATTGCGTTTGAAGCCCCAACCTATATTATTAAAGAATGGATTGAGAATCATGATTTAACCAAATACTTATCAGATTCAGAAAAAGAAATAGTAGAAAAAGAAAATGATAATTTAACTGAATTTGAAGTCTATTCGTTAAGTTGGTATTCAGAATCTCTGTGGGCTTTTATGTGGGTAACAGAAATGATTCCGGAGCTAGAAGCGGAAGAATATATTGGAGATAATATGGCTTCACTCTTGCCAAATCTGGAAAATGGAGATAGCAATCAGAAATTAGAAAGTTTGGAGCGCTTAAAATCAGAAGTTGAGATTTGTACTATGCTTGATTATTATTACCGACTTCATTGGTATTGTGTAGATGAAAGATTAAATGGGCGAGAAGCAAAACTAAATGAGGGATTGGTATATGAAAGACGAAAATCGTTAGAATGGATTTACAACCGAGCAGATGATTGGGATAATGTAGAAATGAGTACATAAAATAGCAGTAAAAACGGGTTTAATACTATTAAACCCGTTTTTTACATTTTACAAAAAGCATTTCACAAAATTGTGGTCTTAAGTTCTGAATCTGTACAGATTTGATTTCTAAAATTGCACCAGAAATAGGATTGTAATTTACAAAATTAAATTTGCAAAGATTATGAATGTTCAACGGTTTGTCTTTAAGTTTAAAATCAGACCAAGGTATTTTTATTGTAGTAAATGTATAGGGTGAAGCAGGTAAATCTGCCATTGCATGAGTTCCTCCATGTACGCAGCCAGTTCCTGAATCATTTCCTTCACGAGCCTGTAATTTGATGGCTTGTGATGATTTATAAGTAATGCTAACAAAACTGGAATTGCTAGGTAAGTTGGTTGGTTTTCCGTCATTAGTTCCAGATGAAGTAATCATTACATTTAGTTCAATTTCACCAAGAGGAGAGTCTTTCGCTGTTACACGAATAAGTCTTTCTTTCTTCCGAGTGGAATTAATTATTTCCTGATTTTCTTTGGTAGGTCCTGCAATAAACCAAGTATTTGAAATGACCAAATCAAAATTGTTAGTAGTGTTTTGAAGAGTAGTAGTTTTGCAGCTCGAAAACAAGCATGAAATTATAATAAAACTCAGAGATATAATTCGATTAGTGATTGTTCTATATTTCATAAAAGATTAATCTTGTTTTTTCGCTAAAATAAATAATAAAGTAAGAACCTGTTTAAAATTTTTAACGAGGTTATTTGGCGATAGATAAAGGTAGGTTTTAAAAGAGTAATTAGATGCATTTTAAAAGAGGTTCAAAATAAGAGATTGTATTATAATGATAAGCTGTGTTTAGTTTTAGTGACAGTTTGTATTTAATATCTTTATATTTCGTATTTCATGTCATTTTAGAGTTACTAAAAAAGATTCGTCTTCACAGCTAGGATTAGTATAAAATTTTTAACTTTCCCAAAAAAACATAGCTCAATTATTACATGCAATTATCGGTTATTATCCTCAATTACAATGTACGTTATTTTTTAGAACAATGTGTTTTAAGTGTGCAACAGGCGCTTGAGAATATTGATAGTGAAATTATTGTAATAGATAATAATTCTTCAGATAATAGCTGTGAGATGATTCGCAGTCGATTTCCTGCTATAAAATTGATTGAGAATAAAGAAAATTTAGGCTTCCCAAAAGGAAATAATATAGGGGTTTCTCAGGCGAATGGAGAGTATTTGTGTATTTTAAACCCAGATACTGTAGTTGCCGAAGATACATTTACAAAAGTATTGGCCTTTGCTAAAAAGCAACATGATTTAGGAATAATAGGCGTAAATCTTATTGATGGAACAGGTAATTTTCTTCCAGAGAGCAAGCGTGGTATTCCAACTCCTTGGGTAGCTTTTACCAAAATTGCAGGATTGTATAAGATTTTCCCCAAATCAAAATACTGCAATAAATATTATGCGCAACATTTACAAGAAAACCAAACGGGAAAAGTAGAAATACTCGTTGGTGCTTTTATGATAATGAAACGAGATTTGTATAATGAAGTTGGAGGTTTCGATGAAGATTGTTTTATGTATTCTGATGATATTGATTTATCATATATGGTTTTAAAAAAAGGAAAAGCGAATTATTATTTTTCAGAAACTACTGTAATTCACTATAAAGGAGAAAGTACTATAAAGGATGGGAAATACATGAAGCGTTTTCAGGAGGCAATGAATTTCTTTTATAAGAAACATTTTAAAGTTTCTTTTTTGTTCTCACTTTTTATGAAAATAGGAATTGTTTTTTTTTCTATTCTCAAAATGATTCAGGGAAAAGTAATGATAGAAACAACACCAAAAGAGTTTTTTTTATATAGTTCAAATGATAAATTAGCCGAAAATTTGAGTTCAATTTTGCGAAATAAAGTTACATTTTGTGATTTAAAAAAAGAAAAAATGGTAAATTCGTCCCTGATTTACATAGCAAAAGGAGCAGAGGTAATTTTGGATAATCAATACATATCATTCAAGAAATGTATCGATATCTTAAAAACGGAAAGACATAAGAAGATTACTTTTAAAATTTTACCCAAAACTACTGCTTTTTTAATCGGAAGTGATTCAAGTAATGATAGAGGTAAAGTCGTTAAAATCGCATAAAAATTATATTTAATGTAAATTATATTTAAATTTTTCAGTAATTTCGTAATCTGAAAATCAAAATCACCTTTTAGGTTAACAATATGGCAAGATTTGAATTAAAACTTCCGAAAATGGGAGAAAGTGTCGCTGAAGCAACAATCACAAATTGGTTGAAACAAGTTGGAGACAAAATTGAAATGGATGAAGCAGTACTGGAAATCGCCACTGATAAAGTAGATAGCGAAGTGCCGAGTGAGGTTTCGGGAATTTTGATTGAGCAATTGTTTGGCAAAGACGATTTGGTACAAGTAGGGCAGACTATTGCCATTATTGAAACAGAAGGAGGATCGTCATTTTTAGTTGATACAGTAGCAGAAGAAACAAATGCCCCTGCAGAAGTTGCTACTATCGAAAAAACAATCGAAGCGGCTAAAGAAGTTGCAGCTCCAGCAGATTATACTACTTCAGATAAATTCTTTTCTCCTTTGGTGAAAAATATTGCTAAAGAAGAAAATGTTTCTATCGCGGAGTTAGAAAGTATAAATGGTTCAGGAAAAGACGGTCGTGTGACCAAAGAAGATATATTGGCTTATGTGGCTGGTAGAAAAAATAAAGTAGAAACTCCAAAGGTAGAAGTGAAAGTTGCTGTTGCTGCACCAGTTAAAGTGCAAGAGCAAGTAGTTTCAAAAGCGGCGCCAGTTTCAGTAAATGGAGGTGACGAAATCATAGAAATGGACAGAATGCGTAAGCTTATTTCTGGTTATATGGTGGCTTCAGTTCAAACATCAGCACACGTACAATCGTTTATTGAGGTGGATGTAACAAATATTGTAAAATGGAGAGAAAAAGTTAAAACTGCTTTTGAGAAAAGAGAAGGAGAGAAGTTAACTTTTACACCAATTATGATGGAAGCCGTTGCGAAAGCATTAAAAGACTTCCCTGGAATGAATATCTCAGTTGATGGTGATTATATCATCAAAAAGAAAAATATTAACTTAGGAATGGCAGCTGCTTTACCAAATGGAAATTTAATTGTTCCAGTAATTAAAAATGCAGATCAGCTAAACCTTGTTGGAATGGCAAAAGCGGTTAATGATTTGGGTAATCGTGCAAAAGCAGGAAAACTAAAACCAGACGATACTCAAGGAGGAACTTATACGGTAACGAATGTAGGGACCTTTGGAAGTGTTTTTGGAACACCAATTATTAATCAGCCACAAGTAGGTATTTTAGCGTTAGGAGCAATCCGTAAAGTACCAGCAGTTATAGAAACTCCAGAAGGAGATTTTATCGGGATTCGTCAAAAAATGTTCCTTTCACACAGTTATGACCATCGAGTTGTAGATGGAGCATTAGGGGGAAGTTTTGTGAAGAGAGTAGCTGAATATTTAGAGGCTTTTGATGTAAATAGAGACTTCTAGAAAATTCAATCTTATAAATAATTAACCCTTTTAACGTTTTAAATGTTGAAAGGGTTTTCTTTTTGCAACATTTTTGCATTACAGAAGGTAATCGGCAACTTTCTGAAAAAAACAAGTGAAATTCGGCTTTAAAAATTATATTTGTAAACTTATAAAATTAAAAAATGGAACTGAAACTCAATAAACCAATTTGCTTTTTTGACCTTGAAACTACAGGGATTGACATCGGAAAAGACAGAATAGTAGAAATTTCAATATTTAAAGTTTTTCCAAACGGAAATAAAGAAAGTAAAACTTGGTTGGTGAATCCTACAATTCCAATTCCGCCACAAACTACCGCTGTTCATGGGATTACCGATGAAAAAGTGGCAAATGAACCTACGTTTACGGTATTAGCACCACAGGTTTATAATATGATAAAAGATAGCGATTTGGCTGGATTTAATTCAGATCGTTTTGATATTCCGTTGTTGGCAGAAGAGCTGTTGCGTGCGGGTGTGGATTTTGATATGAAAAATAAATGCTCAGTTGATGTGCAGACAATTTTTCATAAAATGGAAGAAAGAACATTAAGTGCTGCCTTGAAGTTTTATTGCGGGAAAAGCTTAGAGAATGCGCATTCTGCAGAAGCAGATACCATGGCGACATATGAAATTCTTAAAGCGCAATTAGATCGTTATCCAGAATTGGAAAATGACATGAAGTCATTATCGGAGTTTACAACCAGAAAGAAAATAGCTGATTTTGCAGGAATGATTGCTTTTGATAAAGATGATGAAGAAGTTTTTACTTTCGGAAAACATAAAGGAGCAAAAGTAGAAAAGATCCTTGAAACAGAGCCAGGGTATTTTAGTTGGATCCAAAATGCAGACTTTCCTTTGTATACTAAAAAGGTACTGACAGCTATTAAATTAAGAAAGTTAAACACAAAATAAGATTCTAAGAAAATAAGGTTCTAAGGTTCTGAGTTTTTGTGCTTGGGTTTCTTAGTGGCTTAGTAACTTAGTGACTTAGCAACTTAAATAGAATGAAGATAATCTGTATCGGTAGAAATTATACCAATCATATCGAAGAGTTACAAAACGAACGACCAACGGAACCAGTTGTATTTATGAAGCCCGATTCGGCAGTTTTGTTAAAGCAGCACCCATTCGTGATACCTGAATTTTCTGAGGATATTCATCACGAAATAGAGTTAATTGTTAAAATTAACAAGGTGGGGAAGTACATAGAACCAAAGTTTGCGCATAAATATTACGACGAAATTAGTGTAGGTATTGATTTTACTGCTAGAGATTTACAGGCTAAATTGAAGGAGAAAGGATTACCTTGGGAAAAAGCAAAAGCTTTTGATGGTTCGGCAGTAATAGGCGATTTTTTGCCTAAGAGTCAATTTAGTTCATTGGAAAATATTACATTTGAATTAACAAATAATTCTAAGAGCGTTCAAAAAGGAAATTCCAATATGATGTTGTGGAAAATTGATGAGCTTATTTCATATGTTTCTCAATATTTTACGTTGAAAATTGGAGATATTATTTTTACAGGAACTCCAGAAGGAGTTGCGGCCGTAAAACCAGATGATGTTTTAGAAGGATTTTTAGAAGGAAAAAAATTATTCAGAATACAAGTAAAATAATGGCTTTAAAATACAACCTTTCAAAAGTGTACGCACTTTCAGATAACGATCCGGAATTTGTAAATGAAATTCTTAATTTGTTTGTAACCGAAGTTCCCGAAGATTTAAAACAAATTAAAGAAGGAATAAAAAAGAAAGATCATAAGCACGCATATGCCTATGCGCATAAGATAAAGCCAACACTTGATTTGTTGGGGCTTAATGTTGCTTTTGAAGAGATTCTTCAAGTTGAAGCTTGGACAAAGGCAGAAGGCAAGAAAAAAGCTATTGAAGAAACTTTTAAGAGTATAAAAAATCAAGTAAAAGAAGCGATTAAAGAAATTAAGAAAGACTTTGATCTCTAAAAATTAAAGATGATCTTCCTGAAGTGTCAGGTAAATTATCCATATATAAAATTCACTAACCGCATAATTGAATACAAAGGTTAGTGAATTAATTTTCTTTCTTCGTATTACTTCGCGATAAAAAGGATATCTATTACTGTCCTCTATATAATTCCTTGCGAGAAATAATCTAAATATAGTAATTTGAACTTCAGATACATGAAAGCAACAATAATAACAATTGGTGATGAAATCCTAATAGGACAAATTGTAGACACAAATTCTGGTTTTATAGCCAAATCTTTGGATAGAATTGGAGTCGAAATCCATGAGATGATTTCGATAAGTGATGATAAAGAGCATATTTTAAATACATTTTCTCAATTGCAAAACAAAGTTGATTTGGTCATTATTACAGGAGGTTTAGGGCCAACTAAAGATGATGTGACTAAAAAAACATTTTGTGATTATTTTGAAGATGAATTAGTAGTGAATCCAGAAGTTTTAGCGCATGTCACAGAGTTGATAGAAGGTTTTTATAAGCGACCGATTACTCAAATGAATAAAGATCAAGCGTTGGTTCCTTCAAAATGCACAGTGCTTCATAATAAGATGGGGACAGCACCAGGAATGTGGATGAAAAAAGAAAACACTGTTTTTGTTTCTCTTCCGGGAGTTCCTTATGAAATGAAATATTTGGTAGAAAGTGTTATAGTTCCAAAGGTTGTAAAAGAATATGAACGACCATATATTATTCATAAAACGATACTTACCTATGGACAGGGTGAAAGTTTAGTGGCAGAGCGTATCGAGGAATGGGAGAATAATTTGCCAGATTTTATAAAGTTAGCTTATTTGCCCAATCCCGGAAGAGTGCGATTGCGACTTTCGGCACGAGGCACAGATAAAGATATGCTAGAAGCGGCTATTGAGTCCAATGTACAATCACTAGATGCGATTATTAATGATATTATAGTCGGTTTCGATGATAATGAAACTATTGAGCTAGTGGTAGGGCAGTTACTAATTAAGAAAGGAAAAACAATAGCAACTGCTGAAAGTTGTACAGGAGGAAAAATAGCATCGCTTTTGTCTGCAGTTTCTGGAGCGTCAGGTTATTTTAGAGGTGGTATTGTTCCTTACTCAACCGAGTTAAAAACGACTGTTTTGGGTGTCTCAGCTAATTTAATAGAAGAAAATTCTGTCGTAAGTGCAGCGGTGGCTTCGTCGATGGCTTTGAATGTAAAACGCCTAATGAAAACGGATTATGGTATAGCGACAACTGGGAACGCCGGACCGACAAAAGGAGACTCAAATGCAGAGATTGGTACAGTTTTTATCGCAATTGCAACTCCAAACGATGTAATTGTGGAAGAATTTAATTTTGGTCAACCACGTGAAAAAGTGATAGATAGGGCTGTGATTAAAAGTTTAGAAATGTTACAGAAAGAAATTTTAAAAAATGTGCACTAATTTTTTGTTTCAATCGTTTATTTTTCTTTTCTTTGCACCCTGATTTTGAATAACGATAAAACATAAGTATAATGTCAAGAGTTTGTGACCTTACAGGTAAAAGAGCGATGGTAGGAAATAACGTTTCTCACGCTATGAACAAAACTAAGAGAAAATTTTCTGTGAACTTAGTTAAAAAGCGTTTTTATCTTCCAGAAGAAGATAGATGGATTACTCTTAGAGTAGCAGCATCTACGATAAAAACAATTAATAAAAATGGAATTTCTGCAGTTTTGAAAAAAGCGCAGTCAGAAGGATTTATCAAATAATCTTTTCCAAAATAAATATATAGCAAGATGGCAAAGAAAGGTAATAGAATCCAAGTAATTTTAGAATGCACTGAACACAAGACTTCTGGTGTAGCAGGAACTTCAAGATACATTACAACAAAGAACAAAAAAAATACTCCAGACAGATTAGAGATTAAGAAATTTAATCCAATCTTGAAACGTGTAACTGTTCACAAAGAAATTAAGTAATAATTAGAGATTTTATAAATCTCAATGGTTTTCCATTAGAGCTTTATAAAAACTTCAAATAACATTTGAATCATGGCAAAGAAAACCGTAGCATCGTTACAAACAGCTTCTAAGAGATTATCAAAAGCCATCAAAATGGTGAAATCTCCAAAAACTGGTGCATATACATTCGTAGAATCTATTATGGCTCCTGAAGAAATTGATACTTTCTTGAAAAAGAAATAATTAACAATTACAATATATAGAAAAGCTACTTTCATTCGGAAGTAGCTTTTTTATTTTTTATATTTGTCTCAAGATTTAGAGAAACCATACAAAAGCTCTTTTTAATCAATGTTTCACTTTTATTACAATTGTTTGTTCTGAGCCCCAGAACGGAAAGGGTTTTTAGCAAGCATAGTTTGCTTAATTCTTATGAAATTGGAAATCATATGAAGTAATTGGAGCTAATTAAAGTCATTTGGTCTTCTTTAAACTCTAGAATTGTTGTAGATTGTGAGAAAAATCTAAATAATTCTAAAAACTAACAACCTATATAAAATGAGTTTTTTTAAAAAAATATTTTCATCCGACAAAAAAGAGACATTAGACAAGAGTCTTGAGAAATCAAAAACATCTTTCTTTTCTAAATTAAGTAAAGCAGTAGCTGGTAAATCTAAAGTCGATGACGACGTCTTAGATAATTTGGAAGAAATCCTAGTTTCGTCGGATGTTGGAGTAGAGACAACTCTAAAAATTATTACCCGAATAGAAAGCCGAGTAGCAGCCGATAAATATCTTGGTATTGATGAGTTAAATCAAATCTTGCGAGAAGAAATTGCAGGTTTATTGTCAGAAACTAACACAGGAGAGGCTACCGAATTTCTTATTCCTATTCAGACAAAGCCATATGTTTTAATGGTGGTAGGGGTAAATGGAGTAGGAAAGACTACAACTATAGGGAAATTAGCTTATCAGTTTAAAAAAGCGGGTTATAAAGTAGTGTTAGGTGCAGCAGATACTTTTCGTGCAGCAGCAATTGACCAATTGCAAATTTGGGCTGATCGTGTAGATGTGCCGATTGTAAGACAAAATATGGGTAGTGATCCAGCATCAGTAGCATTTGATACCTTACAATCTGCAGTAGCACAAAATGCAGATGTAGTAATAATTGATACTGCAGGGCGTTTACACAACAAAATTAATTTGATGAACGAACTTACAAAAGTAAAACGCGTAATGCAAAAAGTTGTAGCCGATGCACCGCACGATGTACTTTTGGTTTTGGATGGTTCAACTGGTCAAAATGCTTTTGAACAAGCTAAGCAGTTTACAGCAGCAACCGAAGTAACAGCCCTAGCTGTAACCAAATTAGATGGCACTGCCAAAGGTGGTGTTGTAATTGGTATTTCGGATCAGTTTAAAATTCCTGTAAAATACATTGGTGTTGGTGAAGGAATTGAAGACTTACAGGTTTTTAATAAGTACGAGTTTATAGATAGTTTCTTTAAATAATTTCAAGATGAGTTTTAATACTATTCCTCCAATATATTTTTATTTTGGCAGCATCCTTTCTTTTGTTTTGTCTAATATTTTTAGAGAACAAAATCTAACAGTATATTACATTTTATTGATAATAGGTGTTATTTTGTTTCTTCTTGGTCTTCTTAGAAGGATACAAACAAAAAGATGATTTAATAAGGAGATATTTTTAATGTCGTTTTATAATATAAAGCTTTTCGTTATTAGGATAAGCTTTGTTTAATGTATAAAAAACCAAGGAAAACTTATCGTATTCGTTGGTTTTTTTGCTTTATAGATAAGTCTGAATAAATGGAATAGTTTATTGGGTTTTGGCATTTTTTTCTTCTTTATCAATTTTATAAAGTTAACTTTGTGTTTAATAAAAAGCATCCATAATTACCGTGAAGTTTTAGCCCTGATAGGAGCGGTATCCTTTATTGTGATTTCTTTTTCATAATAAAGATATAGCGAATAGCAGGAAGTAGCTTCTCAAAAATAAATAAATTATAATGAAAAATGTATTTAAAATTCTCTTAGTATCATTTTTGTTTGTTGCTTGTCAACAGAAAATAGAGCCTGCCGATATTGCTAAATTAAATGGATATTGGGAGATTGAAAAAGTAGTTTTTGACAAGGGTGAGGATAAAGATTATGGAATGAATGAGAGCTATGATTATTTTATGATCGGATCTGATAATGCAGGAACTCGCCAAAAAGTAATGCCACAATTGGATGGAACTTTTGTAACAAATGATGTGCATGAGGATGTAAAAGTTAGATTTAAAGAAGGTAAAGCCTTTTTAGACTATTCAACACCTTATATGAAATGGAGTGAAGAATTAATTGCTTTAACAGATAGTGAATTAGTGCTGTTAAATGCGGAGAAGAAAGAGTATCATTATAAAAAAGCAGGACCAATTAATATTACAGACAATGGCAAAAAGACTAAATAATCAGAGTAGCGTTGGTGATATTTTGCAAAAAATTATCCAGGTAAATAAGCTCCAGCCTGGTATGGATCAGATTGATGTAAAAGAGGCATGGCGACAACTGATGGGGAATGGTGTAAATAGTTATACCCGAAATGTAGTTTTAAAAGGAACTACATTATATGTAGAACTTACATCATCAGTTTTAAGAGAGGAACTGACTCATGGAAAATCAAAAATCATTACAATGATAAATGAAGAATTGCGTAGAGATGTAGTTCGTGATGTAGTTTTGAGATAGATAGTTTTCAGTCTCAGTACAAACAGAGTTATATAAAAAAGTCCCATTTCATTTGAAATGGGACTTTTTTTATGATGTAAACTGTCATAGTAAAACTGTGACTGATTTACTGAATACTAGAATTGCTCTCTTCCTGCAAAATGGAATGCACCTTCGATAGCAGCATTTTCGTCGCTATCAGAACCGTGAACTGCATTTTCTCCGATAGAAGTTGCATATGCTTTACGAATTGTTCCTTCAGCAGCTTCAGCAGGGTTTGTAGCTCCGATTAAAGTTCTGAAATCTTCAACAGCGTTGTCTTTTTCTAAAATTGCAGCAACAATTGGTCCGCGAGACATAAATTCTACTAATTCTCCGTAGAAAGGTCTTGCAGCATGAACAGCATAAAATGCTTGAGCATCAGCTACAGTTAATTGAGTTAATTTTAATGAAACGATTTTAAATCCTCCATTAGTAATCATTGCTAAGATATTTCCGATGTGTCCGTTTTGAACTGCATCTGGCTTAATCATTGTAAAAGTTCTATTTGTTGCCATTTTTGTTTTTATTAAATTTTGTGCAAAAATAGACTTTTTTTATGAATTCAATTTAATAAATTCATAATTAAAACTACACAGGCTGTCTTTATGATAATTAATGTTTAGAAATAGCGAATCGATTGCAATGTACTAGTACAGACACACTGCAGTGTGTCTGTGTTTTGCATATATGGTTAAGGAAATTAAACCTTAAAAATAAGTTTGTTCTTGTAGAAAATCCATAAAATGAATGTCCAAATAGCAACATATGTGAGGGCACCAGCTAATGAAGCTGTCATTGGATTACTGAAAAATGGTGCAATTCCAAAACGATATAAATAATCTAAAAGATTGATTTGTTGATCCGGATTATGTGGGTTTTTAAATTGAACCATTACCAATCCTTGCGGGATAATTTGAGAAAAGAAAAATACAATCATTGGATTTACTCCCCAAATCAAGAATAATTTAATTCCTTTTTTTAAGTTTAAAATATCAATAAGATAATATAACAATGCTAGACAAGTAGTTGCTAGCCCCGCAGTATATAATACGTATGTACTTGTCCATAAGGATTTGTTTATTGGAAAAACAATACTCCAAATTTGAGCAACAATGATTAGAATTATACCAATGATTGCCATTTTTTTAGCAATCTCTATTTTGGGTATAGAAAGGTGTAATAACTGACCAATAAGTAAACCAATAATTCCAGTCGCAATTGATGGAATTGTACTTAAAACACCTTCAGGATCCCATGTTATGGTTCCGCGGTACATATGCCCTTTTAATAAGATACTATCTATCCAAGAAGCCAGATTGGTGCCTTTATCAAAATTAGCTTCTCCAATTCCCGGAACAGGAATTAATGCCATTACTGCCCAATATCCTAATAATAAGAGTGAAGTAACTAGTATTTGTGTTCTTTGGTTAGATTTTAAATATAAAAGAGAGACTACAAAATATACAATTGCGATACGTTGTAGCACCCCTGGAAGCCTCACGTCTTGATACGCTTCAATACCGCTGTAAGCCAAAAAGAGGTAAATAAATAGGATTGAAAAGGCTAGAATATTTTTTATTTTAGAGCTAAAATTACCCATTAATGCATATCCTACTGCAATAGTTATGATTAATCGACCAATAAGCAACGGAATACCTTCGAGCCCAAAAAGTTGTATTTTGGCAAAGAAATTAAAGAAAATTCCAAGACAAAACATTCGTAACGAACGTACTACTATTTTATTAAAAGTTTTGCTGTCAAAGGTTTTTGTAGGCATTGCAAAAGAAACGGCAACTCCCATAATGAAGATGAAAAATGGAAAAACCAAATCCGTTGGTGTGCAACCATGCCACTCAGAATGTAATAGAGGAGGGTAAATAGCGCTCCAGCTTCCTGGATTATTGACGATTGTCATTAATAAAATAGTTAATCCTCTGAAGACATCTAGTGAAATCAAACGCTCTCTGGTCATAATGTTTTGGTAATAGGTTAGTTTTTGTTTTAAAAGTTGTTAATTTGGTTTAGAGGGTAATAATTTCAGAAGTAAGCGGTTATTTATTTTCTTATGATTATTACTTTATTGTTTTGTTCTTAAGAGCCTGTCTAAATTTTGAACGGATTCTTATATTGTTATAACATTAAAATTAGATTCTAATGGTTTTAATTCTTTAATTAAAAGCGGAATTAATTCTTCACCATTTTCCAGATAAAATTCCGAAAAATTGGCTTGGCGTTCCTGTAAGCTTCTGTTAGGGAATAATTCATTTTGCAAGTTGGTAATACGTTGCAAAATATCATTTAACTTTCTTTTTTGAGCTTTTAATAATCTTTTTTCAAGGTTTTCTAATCCTTTTATTTGTTTAATTTCTTGTGCTTTTACAGCTCCTGTAAACGATTTGTCAGTTTGATTTGCCAATTCATAAAGATATTCGAATTGCTTCTGTAAAATCTCTTTTTGAGGTGTTAAATCAATAGAAAATGGAGATAATTCTCTTGTGCTTTTATTGATTAAATTTTCTTGCTTTGAGAATAAATCGCTCCATGATAGATTTAATTGATCCGCTTTTTTGACTTGTTTTTCAGTTGCTAAAAGTACCGAATTTCTAATTAAAAGCATTGGAAAAGTAATCTTTACGGTCTCAAAAAAGGACTTTAATTCTAACCAATAGGCGATTTCTCCACCTCCGCCAATATAGCATAAATTTGGTAGAATAATTTCCTGATATAGCGGACGCATAATCACATTTGGACTGAATTTTTCGGGATTACTTTCTGTTAAATCGAAGATTTCTTGTTTGGTAAATTCAATTCGGGTATTGTTTATTTTATATTTTCCATTTTCAAGAATAATACGTTCGCGTAATTCATCTTCGATATAAAATAAATTAATCTCACGAGGATTTACCTGAATTGTATAATCTTTTAGTTTTTCAATAGTTTCCTGAACGGCTTTATAAGAAGATTGGGATTCTAGTTCTTCTTTTATATAAGGAATAAAGGCACGTTTTAAATCGGTATTGTCGGCATCTAGAATTACTAAACCTTGTGAAGCAAATAAACTATTTGCTAAATAACGAGTTGCATCTGCAAGGTTATCATGCTTTAAATAAGCTTCCTTGAATATTTTTTTTAAGACGTTGGCATTAGTGCTAGAACCTAATTCTAAAGCATATATTTCGAAAAAACCGTCAAGCCCTTTTGTTGATAATCTGCCTACAGGTCCACTACTTTCAGCATTCCATCGGAATTTTTTACCTTTAAAATTGAAGTAATTAATCTCTTCAAAATCATGATCTTCGGTTGCCATCCAATAAATGGGAACAAAGTTATAAGAAGGATATTTTAACTTTAATTCGGTGGTAAGGTTTATTGTAGAAATGATTTTATACAAAAAATATAGAGGGCCACTAAATAAGTTTAATTGATGCCCAGTTGTTACTGTAAATGTATTTGGAAGCGCTAATGCTTCAATATTTTGTTTGGTTGAATCCGAAAGTTCAATCGTAGCATACTGCTCTTTTAAGACAGAAACCAAAGGCACTCTATTGTTATCATCGAAATTTTGTTGTTTTTCGATGATTTGTTTCTCAAAGTTTTCCAGTATTGGAAAATTATTATATAGCGGTTTTAAATCCGATTTTTGCTCTAAATAATCATGTATCAATGTTGAAAAATATCCTGAGGTTTGGTAGCTGATACAGTCGGTTGGCATAAGTATTGGTTTATATTTAATAGCTGTAAATTTAATCAAAATTTATACTTAAAAATGGATTTAACTATTGCTTATGATTTGATTTTTATAAAAACATATAATTATCTAAAAATCAATAAGTTAAAATCCGCATAAGAAAATACTTGTTTTTGAATTTGTTTATTTGAAAAATAATTTGCAAAATTTGCATCAGAAAATAAATCATTAACCAATTAATAACGAAGACAATGTTTGTATTAAACCTTACCTCTCAAAACATCACATCAGAATTAGATTCTGTTGTCATGTGTCTTCGTGGCTTTTCGCAATCATAGCAAATCAATTTTAGATATATGAATAAGCCCGAAGGAAATTAACTTTCGGGCTTTTTTTATTCTAGACACTTCAAAAAATTCCCGATACCCCGAACTCAATTTATCTATTGGAGATAAAATGCTTTTGTCTTGTATTTTTTAATACTTGACAGGAAAACTATAATTTAAATTTTTTAAAATGGATAATTATCTTTTAGATGATTACATCCAATGTAGTCGTTTAAAGAAAAAAAGGCAAAAAAAGAGATTAGTTAAAGAGGATTTTGAAAAACAATTAATTCAGCTAGATAAGCTTGAAGGTGAACTTTGGAAAAAGAAAAGATGTTTGCCTTTAGTTCCTTTAGCAACGCCTTACCAAAAAGGATGGCAGCGCTATTTTGTATTAAGGGAAGATATAGCAAGATCTAAAGAGGCATTGTTCTATAAAACGGTATTGGAAAAGATAAATACAGTACAATATTCTTCTGATAAATCTTTTAAGAAAAAGAAAAAGAGAAAAAGAAAACATGTATATGTTGAAAAACTTCAGACTCTAAAAGAGTTTTCAGAATCGGAATGGAGAAGCCCAAAATTAGCTTTGACTGAGAAAGAAAAAACACATTTTTATAAAAGGGAACGTTGGTGTCCTAATTGTAAACGCTATAAAGTACATTATGTATTTAATGAACCTTGGCGCTATGTATTACGTGTCAGGCCAAATATGATAACACATACTAAAATGGTCGATGCAGTTTTAGAAAGTGAAATAGATAGGATAGAAAATTATCTAATAAGAAATTTTCTTCGAAATACGATAATGAAAATGAAACATGGAAGTGTGAACAATTGGAGATGGAGAGAGAATAAACAATTGAAATATCAAAATCCATTAGACTACAAACAAATTCATACCGTAATGGATGAATATTATAAAGAAAAAGAATATCTAAATAGTGGGGAAAGAGACCCCAAAGATAAATAATACAATGGGAAATAAATTATCCGGAAAGGACCTGATTAAAATAGGCTTTCCAAAAAATAATAGTATCAATATAGCCTTGGGGCAAATAAATAGATACCGCAAACGAGAAAAAAAAGAGAGTATATTAAACGAAGCCAAAGAAGTTTTACTATCGCCTGAAAAATTTACAGGACATGGTACTTGGGGTAAGGTCGCAGAAGGATTGGTAAATCCGGTACAGGTACGAATGCATCAGTTAAATAATACTCGTGCGCCATTTTCCATATTTGGAGAAAATGAAATAGATGAGCAGGCTAAGTATCAGTTGTATGATGCTTTAAAATTACCAATTTCGGTTGCAGGAGCATTAATGCCTGATGCACATTCTGGTTACGGATTGCCAATAGGCGGTGTTTTAGCAACAGATAATGCTGTTATTCCGTATGGAGTAGGAGTGGATATTGGCTGCCGAATGAGTTTGTCGATTTTTGATATACCTGCATCTTTTTTTAAAGGAAAAGACCATCAATTACAAGCAATTTTAAAAGACAATACGAAGTTTGGAATGTATGAAACGCATACCATACGAGCAGATCACGAAGTGTTTAGCCGAAGTGAGTTTCAGGATATTCCACTTATTAAAAGTTTATTAAGTAAAGCATATAAACAACTTGGTACATCTGGTGGAGGAAATCATTTTGTAGAGTTCGGAATTGCTAAAATTACAAATCCACTTAATGAGTGGAAAATTGGAGTAGGCGAGTATTTTGCAGTGCTTTCGCATAGTGGATCAAGAGGTTTGGGAGCTAATATTGCCAAACATTATACGTATCTGGCAACTAAACAATGTCCGTTACCTAAAAATGTACAGCATTTGGCTTGGTTGGATTTAAATACACATGATGGACAAGAGTATTGGCTGGCTATGAACTTAGCTGGAGATTATGCCAAAGCTTGCCATGATGATATCCACCGCCGAATTGCCAAAGCAATTGGTAAACGTGTGGTTGTAACAATCGAAAATCACCACAATTTTGCATGGAAAGAAACTGTAAATGGTAAAGAAGCTATTGTACACCGTAAAGGCGCAACTCCTGCAAATGTAGGTGAACTTGGTATTATTCCGGGTTCGATGACTGCACCTGGATTCATTGTTCAAGGAAAAGGAAATTCGGAGAGTTTAAACTCCGCATCACATGGAGCAGGACGACTATTTTCTCGTAGAAAATGCAAGGAATCGTTTACACAAAGTGAGATTAATAAAGTCTTGAAAGCTAACGATGTGAGTTTAATTGGTGGAAATATTGATGAAGCACCAATGGCGTATAAGGACATTAATAAAGTAATGGCTAATCAAGCGGAATTGGTGGATGTGTTAGGCACGTTTACACCAAAAATCGTTCGAATGGACAGATAATTTAAAATTTAAAAAGATGAAACGATTTCAAGATGAAAATAGATTTTTAGGAAATTTTACCAATGAGATTTTGGTAAAATGTCCGAAATGTGATTCTAAATCGGCTGTTAAAAGAGAAAATAAAATTGGTTGTGAATGCGGTCGTTGCTATTCTGCAGTTTTTGAGTGCAAACATTGTTTTTATAAACTCAAAGAGCCCGTTTATCGATACATTGCTTATGGGAAAGCACATTGCAATCATTGTTTTGAAAAATATGAATATGAATCGCAACTTTTAAAAGAAAAGCCTGAAAAATATAAAGCTAAATGCCCACATTGTAACTTTCAAGAAGAATGGAAACCTAAAACTAAAGAGGTTTTACAAAACTCAAAAGTAAATGATGGCTTAGTAACCGATACATGGTATAATTTACCACTTTGGTTTCAAAAAGAAGTAGATGGAGAGCTATTTTGGGCTTACAATCAAGAGCATATTGATTATTTAGAAAGGTATATTGGAGCAGATTTGCGAGAACGGAATTCAAAAATAAATTACAGTTCAAGCTTAGTATCTCGTTTGCCAAAATTTGTAAAAGAGGCAAAAAATAGAGAAAAACTATTGAAGATTATAGAGAAATGGAAAAAATAATTCAAATAACATCAGGTCGTGGCCCAGCAGAATGTAGCTGGGTTGTGGCTCAGGTTTTAAAAATATTCTTGGAAGAAGCAAATGACAATAAAATAAAGAGTACTTTGCTTCAAAGAGAAACAGGAATAGAAAATGGTACAGTAGAAACAGCTACAATTTTATTAGAAAGTAATAATCTTGATGAATTTGTGAATTCTTGGATTGGAACAATCCAATGGATAGGGCAGAGTCAGTTTAGAAAATTTCATAAACGTAAAAACTGGTTTATCGGAATTTTTGAAGTTGATAAAGCAACAACAACTCAGATTTCTGAGAATGACATTCAGTATCAGGCAATGCGGAGTTCGGGTGCTGGAGGACAGCATGTAAATAAGGTAAGTTCGGCAGTTAGAGCAACTCATATCCCTACGGGAATAAGCGTTGTATCCATGGATTCACGTTCGCAACATCAGAATAAAAAACTGGCAACAGAGCGATTATTACAGAAATTTAAGGATGAAACGGTCAAACAATTTAAAGCCGAATTTCAGACGCAATGGATGAATCAATTGCAAATTCAGCGAGGTAATCCGATTCGGGTTTTTCAGGGTTCAGATTTTAAAAAACAAAAACAAACAAAAAATTACAAACAGGAAAGGCAAAGATTAAAAAGAGAAGATTACTTAGAAAATAATTAATCTCTAAAATCTTGAATTTATAAAATAGAATAGATTATGAAAACAGTAGATAAATATCTTTTTCAGGCATTAGATAGTTATCCATATTCGTTGGAAGAAACCATCGAATCATTGGATTATGCATTGTCTTATGACGATAAAAACACGATGGCTTTATGCTTATATGGACAAGTTTTAAGCGATCAGTTATTTAAATATGAGGAAGCCAAAGAATATTTTCAGCAGGCCATTTCGATTAATATTAATACAGTCGAAGTATATCCTTTTTATATTCATACTTTGATTTTGAATGAAGATTACAAAGAAGCAACGAAGTTGATTGACTTTGCATTGACTATTAAAGGAATTAACAAAGTAGAGATTTTCCTTAAGAAAGTAATGTTTTTGGAGAGTCAGCAAGAATTTAAAAAAGCGTTGAAAGCTCTGAAAAAAGCAAGACTTGTAACTATAAATTCAGCGTATGATTATGATATTGAAGAGACTGAAAAAAGATTAAATAAAAAAATAAAAAAAGGTTCTAAAAAAGAGGTATCTATTAAAAATAAAAATAAAAAGAAATAATGTTAGAAAAGGATGTCGTAATAGATATCCTTTTTTATTTCCATAAATTTATATTTATTAAAAATATATATTTTAAACAGGCTATAATTAGAGCGCTACGTTTTTTGTATTAATTTTTTCACAAACATACTTTAATTTTAAAGATAAATATTTGTTACTTTTAGGAATTAGCCTCATTTTTACATTCTATTTTCTTAAAATACACATAGAATCATATGAAAAATAATTCCAAAAAAGTAAATTCTACAAAACACGTTCTGTTTGGGAGTTTAATAGGTACTACAATTGAATTTTTCGACTTTTATATTTATGCCAATGCTGCAGTCTTGGTTTTTCCACAGCTATTTTTTCCAAGCTCAGATTCGACTATGGCAACTTTAGAGTCATTAGCTACTTTTTCGATTGCTTTTTTGTCACGTCCTTTGGGTTCGGCATTTTTTGGACATTATGGAGATAAAATTGGACGTAAATTTACTCTAGTAGCAGCACTGTTAACTATGGGGATTTCGACAGTAGCCATAGGTTTTTTACCAAGTTATGCTAGCATTGGTGTTGCAGCTCCTTTATTATTAATGTTATGCCGATTTGGACAAGGAGTTGGATTGGGAGGAGAATGGGGAGGAGCAGTTTTGCTAGCAATTGAAAATGCACCACCAAATAAACGGGCTTGGTACGGGATGTTTCCGCAATTAGGAGCGCCAATTGGGTTGCTGCTTTCAGGAGGTACTTTTTTATTACTTACAGATTCAATGAGTAATGAGGATTTTATGAATTATGGCTGGAGAATTCCTTTTATCGCCAGTTCACTTTTGGTAGTAGTTGGGTTTTATATCCGTACTAAAATTACTGAAACACCTTCTTTTGAAAATTCTAAAAAGGAACAAGAAGAAGTGAAAATTCCCTTTTTCACTTTGGTTAAGTCGTATAAAAATCAATTAATTTTTGGAACACTTGCAGCAGTTACGACCTTCTTAGTATTTTATTTAATGACTGTATTTACCTTGAGTTGGGCAACTTCTGATTTGGGCTATGCAAAAAGAGATTTCTTATTGATTCAGTTGTTTTCAGTATTGTTTTTTGCTTTATTTATCCCTATTTCCGCTGTAGTAGCAGATAAAATCGGGCGTCGTAAAATATTAATTTTAACTACTGCAGCCATTGCTGTTTTTGGTTTTTTCTTTTCCTATTTTCTAAATTCAGGAAATACAGCTATGGTTACTTTCTTTTTATGCCTCGGAATGGGCTTGATGGGCTTTACTTACGGTCCTTTAGGAACTTTTCTTTCTGAATTATTTCCCACTGCCGTTCGTTATTCAGGAGCTTCATTAACCTTTAATATGGCAGGAATCATCGGTGCAGCATTTGCCCCAATGATTGCGATTTGGCTAGCAAGTACCTATAATTTAACCTACGTAGGTTTTTATCTTAGTATTGCAGCTTTTATTTCGATGTTGTCATTATTAGTAATAAGTAAAAAAGAACATAAGTTTTAAGAAGAGTTAAAAACAAAAGTAGTAGCCCTTCGTGAATTATCTCTGAAGAGTTTTTGTTTAAAAAACGGCAACTAAATCTTTTTACAGAAACATTATAAATATCCCGTATTTTTGCAGAAAATAATACTGCCTTGAAAACTAAGCTTTTTATAATTACGCCTCCATTTACCCAACTGAATACTCCGTATCCAGCAACTGCTTATATCAAGGGGTTTCTGAATACTAAAAATATTGAATCTGTTCAGGCAGATTTGGGTATCGAAGTAATTTTAGAATTGTTTTCAAAGAAAGGATTACATGATTTGTTTGAGTTTTGCTCCGCCAGTTCGGCTTCCAGCCTAGAACCAAATTCAAAATTCGAAGTTTCAGGGAATACAATTTCAGATAATTCTAAACGTATTTTTGCATTACAAGAAGAATATCTTAAAACTATCGATGCTGTAATTGCCTTTTTACAAGGAAAGAATCCAACATTAGCATTACAAATTTGTCAAGAAGATTTCTTGCCAGAAGCTTCTCGGTTTGCACAATTAGAAGAACTTGATTGGGCATTTGGAACAATGGGAACGCAGGACAAAGCAAAACATTTGGCTACATTATATCTTGAAGACATCTCAGATTTTATAGTGGAATGTATCGATGAGAATTTTGGCTTCAGTCGCTATGCTGAGCGTTTAGGTCGAAGTGCCAATTCTTTTGATGAATTGTACCAAGCTTTACAGCAAGAACCAACTTATATTGATGAGGTTTTAATTTCGATTTTAAAAGAGCGAATAGAATTGGTAAAGCCAACATTGTTCTTAATATCAGTTCCATTTCCTGGGAATTTATATAGTGCATTTAGATCGGCACAATGGGTAAAACAGAATTATCCTGAAATTAAAATTTCAATGGGAGGAGGTTTTCCAAATACCGAATTACGCTCGCTTTCAGATAAACGTGTTTTTGAGTTTTTCGATTTTATTACTTTGGATGATGGAGAAGTACCAATTGAAGAATTAATATCTTCCCTCAACCCCTCCGAAGGAGAGGAGACTAAAAAGTATAAGCGTACTTTTTTACTTGAGGATGGAGAAGTAGTTTATAAAAATAATTCGCTTAAACAAGATTATAAGCAGTCTCAAGTAGGAACGCCAGATTATTCTGATTTGCCATTGAATAAATACATTTCGGTTATAGAAATTGTAAATCCGATGCATAGAATGTGGAGTGATGGACGCTGGAATAAACTTACCATGGCGCATGGTTGTTATTGGGGAAAATGTACGTTTTGTGATATTTCATTAGATTACATAAAGGTTTATGAACCTGTTGCGGCAAGTTTGTTATGTGATCGAATGGAAGACATGATGGAGCAAACGGGACAAAATGGTTTTCATTATGTAGATGAAGCTGCTCCGCCAGCACTTATGCGTGCTTTGGCACTCGAAATTCTTCGAAGAAAGTTAGCCGTTACTTGGTGGACGAATATTCGTTTTGAAAAAAGCTTTTCAGCCGATTTATGTTTGTTATTAAAAGCTTCAGGCTGTATTGCCGTTTCAGGAGGTTTAGAAGTTGCTTCGGATAGATTGTTGAAGTTAATAGATAAAGGGGTAACTGTAGAACAAGTTGCAAAAGTGACACGTAATTTTACAGAAGCAGGAATTATGGTTCATGCCTATTTAATGTACGGATATCCAACACAAACGGTTCAGGAAACCGTTGATAGTCTTGAAATGGTACGTCAGTTGTTTGAAGCGGGAGTTTTACAATCAGGGTTTTGGCATCAGTTTGCTATGACAGCCCATAGCCCAGTAGGAATGTATCCAGAGAAATTTGGTGTAAAAAAAGCAACTGAAGCCATTGGTAGTTTCGCAAATAATGACATCGATTATACTGATTCTACTGGAATCAATCATGATAAATTTAGTTTTGGACTAAAGAAATCATTATTCAATTTCATGCATGGAATTTGTTTTGATTATGAACTTCAAGACTGGTTTGATTTTAAAATCCCAAAAACTAAAATTGGATCTGATTTTATTTATGATGCATTACAGGAATCAGAAGATTTTAATATAAAACCTACTGCCAAAATTGTTTGGTTAGGAGGGAAGCCTTTTGTAGAATCTTTTACAAAATCAAAAAAAGGGAATTCTTGGGAAATGCTAACGCTTACTTTTCATGATAAAAAAGAAAGCTTTAGTATTCAGACAAATAAAAACGAAGGAGAATGGTTAGTAGAAATGCTACAGAAAATTTCGGTTGCAAAAACTAAAACTTATACATTTCAGGAAATCAAAGCTGATTTTGAAACTAGTTTTGAAGACTTCGAATTATTTTGGTATTCTAAACCTGTGAATACATTAAGAGAGTTTGGATTATTGGTTCTATAAATACTCAACATATTCACCATCATTTGGGATTGAAGTTTTTGATAAAAGATTATTTGCGGTTAATGCAGCTTTTAATTCTGTTCTGGTTGTTGGATAATGATTTAAAGCCTCTAAATGATTTGCGAATACCTTGCCAGGTGCAAGTGCAATAAATTTTATAATATCATTTATTTTCATCAATAATGGCTGTCCAAAATCTAATCTTGCAGTACCGCAGGCAATAGTTGCGATATCAGGTTTGAGTTCGGTTAATACTTTTTCTACATCTTCGGTAAGAATGTCAATATAAAACCCCCATTATATTTTTCATAAGTTTTGTAATGAAACTAGGATCATGAACAGCAGAAATACTTATTATTTTTTCAACTAAATAAATGTTGGATTTCCAATAATCTAGAGTTTGAATAACAGTAATTCCTCTTTTTGTAAGTGCATTTTCATCTTAAAATAATCTCACCAGTTTTGTCCAGATGATCTTGGTGTAAATGAGTAATGATGCAATCTTATATCTAGAATACTCGAATATTAAAACACAAAATTCTATAAATTTAGATAAGAATTAGATTGTAAATCGGAAACCAATTCCGTGTAGGTTTTCTATAGAAATGCCTTGTTCGTTTACTAAAATTTTACGCAGACGCGAAATAAAAACATCTAGGCTACGACCCATAAAGTAATCATCATCTCCCCAAAGTGATGTTAGAATCTGCTCTCTTTTTAAAACGGAATTTTTATTATCAAGAAATAATTTTAATAATTCAGCTTCACGTTGTGTAAGGCCTATCTTTTCATTTTCATTAAAAAGAATAAAGTTTTTAGTATCAAAATGGTATTTCCCAATTTTATAAATAGATTTATCTATAGAGTCATTTTTTTGCGAGCGCTTTAAAAAGATTTCAATTTTTAGAAGTAATTCTTCAATGCTAAAAGGTTTTACGAGATAATCATCTGCACCAAGTCGCAATCCTTTTATTCTGTCTTCCTTAAGTGTTTTAGCCGAAAGGAAAATAATAGGAATATCAGAATTGTTTTTTCTTATTTCTGTAGCGAGTTCAAAGCCATCTATTTTTGGCATCATAATATCCAAAATACAAATATCGAAATTACCGTTGTTAAAAGCTTCCAAACCTAATTCTCCGTCACAACAATGTGTTACTTCGTAATTATTTTGTTCCAGATTATCTTTGGTAAGAAACCCTAAGGTTTCATCATCTTCGGTGTAAAGAATTTTGAAAATACTCATTTTTTATATGGAATTGATATGGTTATGGTAATCCCCTTTTTGGGATTGTTAGTAGCATTGATTTTCCATTGATGCAAGTTGCAAATCTTTTTTACATAATACAAGCCTAATCCAAAGCCATTTGATGGGGTACTTTTTTCATTTGGAATTCTGTAAAATTTATCGAAAATATAAGAAATATTTTTGTTTATAATCCCTATTCCGTTATCTATAAAAGCAATTTTTAATAATTGATTTTCAGTAGTTAACCGAATTATAATTTCAGGTTTGGTATCGCAATATTTTATTGCATTATCAAGAAGGTTATAAATGATGTTTGTAAAATGAAAAACATCAGCAACAATAGTATAGTTTATATCGTTAGATTCAATTTTTATATCAGTATCGGGATATTTTAGTTTAATGTTTTCTATTGTTTCCTCAATAGGGGGGATAGTTAAGATGTTTTTTAGCTCTAGTTTTAATGGGGTGTAATCTGATTTAGCAATACTTAAGATCTTCTCAATATGGTTATTTAACTTACCACTTTGGTTGATAATGATTTCAGTATATTTTTCAAGTTTCTTATCTTCTTTGATCGGATTTTGTTTGATTAAATAATTGGATGCAATTAAAATAGATGCCAAAGGAGTTTTGAACTCGTGTGTCATGTTATTAATAAAATCACGCTGTAACTCGGAGTATTTTTTTTGCTGTAAAAGCATGAAAATCGAGTAGATATAAATTAGTAAAATGATAATAAGCATAATCGAAAGCACAAACCAAAATCGCATTGAGCTGAATATATAAGTAGTTTCATTGGGGAAACGTACAGCGAAATAATAAACTAGATCTTTGTGTTTTGGAAAATGAACAGATTGCTTTCCTTTTGATTTTTTTGATAAAGAAATATAATCTCCATATATCATTTCATTGCTCTGGCAATTGTACATGGCGTATTCGAAATCAGTTGTAATATTCATTTTTTTGAATTCCGATTTCAGATAAAATTCCAAGATATCAGGCTCAAAATCATTTTCGATGTTTACAACATAATAGTCATTGGATATTTTTTGAATAGGGCTTTGCGCAGGCAACTCATTACTACTGCTTTCATGTAGTTTTTTTGCAACTTCAAGTAATGCAATATGCATTTTCTGGTTTAGCTTCTTCTGTTCAAGAGTAAAAGCTTCTTTGGTCCATAGTAATTGCACGACTAAAATGCCGATAATTGCTATAAAACCCAGAATAATAATACTGTTGAGCCTGTTTATTTTCACTTAAATACAAATTACAAGGTGTAATATTAATCAAAAATATCTTTAAAAATAGCGATTAACAAGTCGTTAACAAACATTTGAAATCGCTTAACAGCATTTCATTTTTATCTGATTTACATTTGTAATGTTAAAAAGGACAAACCAAATAATCATTTAAATTTTAGACTTATGAAAAATATCAGACCATTATTATTAGTATTAACTTTAGGGTTAATGTCTTTCTCAGCAGTTGCTCCAGTAGAATCAATACTAGCAAACACTACAGTATTTGCTGGATCAATTACATGGAAAGCAGAAACTATTGATGTGGGACAAATACCACTAAATGTTCCAAAGGAAATTGATTTTGAGTTTAAAAACACAGGAAAAACAGCTGTAGTAATTACAAGCGTTCAGGGGTCTTGTGGTTGTACAGCAACAAATTATACAAAAGAACCTATTCTTCCTGGAAAATCTGCAAAGATTACGGCAACATATAATGCAGCGAGTAAAGGTGCTTTTTCTAAAACTGTTACAGTAGTAACAAGTGCAGAATCAACTCCAAAAGTGCTTACATTAAAAGGAATAGTTTTATAAAAGTAGTTAGTTATAATTTCTAGACTCCAAACAAGTTAAATCGTTTGGAGTTTTTTTGTGCTTGTTTTAGAAATTAACTAATGTGAAAATTAATTATTTAGACAATACATTGATGCATTTATAAAAACGATTACTATAATGATTAGAGTCTAATGCACTAATTGTTACGCTTTTTATTTTTCCAGATGAGGCATGTATAAATTTTGACTTCATGCCGTTGGCTTCACAAATAATTCCAAGATGTCCTATGTTTTTTCTGTCTTTATAACCATAAAAAACTAAAATATCTCCCACTTTAAAATCTTCGGGTGATTTTGCTTTGCCAATATTTTTATAAGCACCAGAACTTCGTGGCAAACTAATATCGAAATATTTAAAAACATAATTTACGAAACCAGAACAGTCGAAACCTTTTTTTGGATTATTCCCAGCATATATATAAGGTGTCCCTAGATATTGTTTAGAATAGGAAATAATAGCATCCCTGTCTATTATAGACTGTATTTGTTGTATTTGATTTCTTATAATTTTCTCATCTTTTTTTGTGGTAAATGATGAAAATAAAATTACGACTGTAAATATATAAATGGTAAATTTCATTTTTAAGTAGAGAAATGATTTAATTTATAAAGATATGTGGATATTCTTTAATATCAAAGGAATATAAGATGAAAGGATTAGAAAGCATTTTAGATAGGATTGATAAAATCTTTTAAGTGAAGTATTACAAGGGAATTTATGAGTTAATTTTTACAAATAGCTATATTTATTCCTTATCTTTGGGAGACTTCGTAATAAAATAGACTGAATATAGCAGCTTTATGAGGGGGTAATAATTAAAGGTAAGCTGAAAACTTTATAGAGTAAGCATGATTTTAAAATATACTTATGGAAAATTCTTTATTTAAAAAAGTAAAAAAAGCTATTGATTATTGGTATATCCCGTTACTAGTGGGAATACTTTTTGTTGGAATCGGAATTTGGTCATTTATAACACCATTGGCAGCATATTTAACTCTTGCGTTTGTTTTTAGTATTTCATTTTTAGGAAGTGGAATTTTTGAAGTCATTTTTGCACTTTCAAACAGAAAAAAAATTGATAATTGGGGGTGGACATTAGCTTCAGGAATTTTAGGATTAGTTGTAGGGATATTGTTAATCTCTAATCCATTAATTTCGATTACAATACTTCCGCTATATATAGGATTTGTGATTTTGTTTCGTTCTATCATGGCCATAGTTATTGCTTTTGATTTAAAGAGTTATGCAGTGCCAGATTGGGCGAATCTTTTGGTTTTAGGTATTCTTGGAATTATATTTTCATTCATATTATTATGGAACCCTATTTTCGCAGGGCTTTCGTTGGTATATTGGACTGCTTTTGCTTTTATTGCAATTGGAGCTTTTTATATTTATTTTTCTTTCAAACTGAAAAAAATACATGATATTCCTGAAAAGTTCCACAATATAGAAGATAAAATGAATTCATAAAGATTGCTTTTTTTGATAATCAACATATAAAATGAAAATTTATGTGTTGATTATCTTTAAAATATTTAAATTTCAGTCTTTAAATCAATAAAATGAAATATAACAGATGTGGAAAAAGCGGGTTGTTATTACCGCAAATTTCTTTGGGATTATGGCATAATTTCGGTTCAGTAGATAATTTTGAAAATGGAGAAAGCATCATTAAAGAAGCTTTTGATAAAGGAATTACGCATTTTGATTTAGCTAATAATTATGGTCCAGTTCCGGGTTCTGCCGAAGAAAATTTCGGAAAAATACTGTGGCACAATTTTCAAGGAAATCTACGAGATCAAATCGTAGTTTCTACTAAGGCTGGATACACTATGTGGGATGGACCTTATGGCGATTGGGGTTCTCGTAAATATCTGCTGTCAAGTTTAGATCAGAGCTTAAAGCGAATGAAGCTAGATTACGTAGATATTTTTTATTCCCATCGGTTTGATCCCGAGACTCCTCTGGAAGAAACCATGATGGCTTTGGATTATGCTGTACGAAGCGGTAAAGCCCTATATGCAGGAATATCTAATTATAATGCAGAACAAACTCGAGAAGCTACAGCAATTTTAAAAAAATTAGGAACACCATGTTTAATACATCAGGTTAAATATTCGATGTTTGTTCGCGAAGCCGAAGCAGGTTTGTTAGATGTTCTCGAAGAAAAAGGAGTAGGGTGTATTGCGTTTTCACCTCTTGCACAAGGACTTTTAACTGATAAATATTTAAAAGGGATTCCTGAGAACTCAAGAGCTTCAAATCCAAACGGGCATTTACAGCTAGAAGAAGTGTCTGAACAAAAAGTGCAAAAGATAATTACTCTAAATGAAATTGCGCAAAACAGAAATCAATCTTTGGCGCAAATGGCATTGGCTTGGTTATTAAAGGATAATCGAATTACATCGGTTCTAATTGGAGCAAGTTCGGTAGGACAGTTAAATAATAATATAGATAGTTTGCAAAATCTTGATTTTTCGCAAGAGGAATTAAAAGCGATTGAAGCTATTTTGGGATAGAGGTAATGTAGAAATGCATTGTTATTTATTCCTAAAAAAGATGGTTTTTTATAAGAGAAATTAAAAAGCAAAAATCCCAATCTAAAAAATTAGATTGGGATTTTTTATTGCTTTTTGACTTAAGTCAAAAAAAAATTATTTCTTTTTTGTAGGTTTTTCAGATACGTCAAAAATTCCAGGAATAGCTGTTAACTCAGCAATCTTTACAATAACATCAGTTGCTTTTTGCATACTTTCTGCAGGAATATACTCGTATTTACCATGAAAGTTATGACCACCAGCAAAAATATTTGGGCAAGGCAATCCTTTGTATGATAATTGACAACCATCAGTTCCGCCTCTAATAGGTTTTATTAATGGTTTTATGTTTAATTCTTTCATAGCTTTCTCTGCAATATCAACAATATACTTTACAGGTAGAACCTTTTCTTTCATATTGTAGTATTGATCATTTATTTCGGTAATTACGATTGGTTCCCCGAATTTCTTAGCAAACTTATGATTGATTTTTTTAGTAATTCTCTCAATCAATTTTTTACGTCTTTCGAATTTTTTTGCGCTATGATCTCTAATGATAAGTTCAAGAACAGTTTCTTCGATAGTTCCACTTATATGGTGTACGTGAAAAAAGCCTTGGTATCCTTTCGTTTCTTGAGGAGTTTCGCCTTTAGGTAATTCGTTAATAAACTCATTAGCAATAAGTAGTGAATTAATCATTTTTCCTTTGGCATAACCAGGATGTACACTTTTACCTTTAAAGGTGATTTTGGCACCAGCAGCATTAAAGTTTTCATATTCAAGTTCTCCAATCTGACTTCCGTCCATGGTATAAGCCCATTCAGCGCCAAACTTCTCTACATCAAAATGATGTGCACCTCGACCTATTTCTTCATCAGGAGTAAAACCAACTCTAATTTTACCGTGTTTAATGTCAGGGTTTTTAATTAAGAATTCCATTGCAGATACAATTTCTGTAATTCCCGCTTTATCATCGGCACCTAATAATGTAGTTCCGTCGGTTGTAATTAAAGTTTGTCCTTTGTATTGTAATAAATCTTTGAAGTAACTTGGAGATAAAATAATATTTTGTTCAGCATTCAATACAATATCCTTACCATCATAATTAGGAATGATTTGTGGTTTTACATTGGCTCCTGAAAAATCTGGTGAAGTATCAAAATGAGAAATAAAGCCAATAGTTGGAACAGCGTGTTCTACATTACTTGGTAAAGTAGCCATGATGTAAGCTTTGTCATCTATAGTAACATCCTGCATACCGATACTTTTTAGTTCTTCTGCTAGTTTATTGGCAAGATCCCATTGCTTTGCAGTACTTGGTGTGTTTTGCGAATTTGGATCAGACTCTGTATCAATTTTTACATAACTAATAAATCGATCTATAATATGTTGCATTTTTTTATTTTTAAGCAAATATAGGCATTTTTTTTAGCTGTCTTATTTTAGATTAAAAACATCCTGATATATACAAAAAAGGATTCTATGCTATGATAGAATCCTTTTCGTGTTGTTTTTATTTTTTTAAATGCTTTTTACACATCTAAAGCCTAGGTGGTTTGCAGGAGAGCGTACTTCTCCTTTTCCTCTAGTGCCTACCATATAACGAGTACAATATTGATCTGTACATAAAAAAGAGCCACCACGATGTACTTTTTTAAGCTGTCCTGGTTCTGCCGGGTCATTGCTAGTATCTGGTCCCTGCGGATTTTTGGTAACTTTTCCACTTTTGGCTAATGATTTGTAATAGTCTACGTCATACCAATCATTCACCCATTCCCAAACATTTCCTGCCATATCATATAACCCATAGGCATTTGGTGCGAATTGTGCTGTTGGAGCAATTCCTTTAAAACCGTCTTCTCCAGTGTCACCATCCTTAATAGGAAAATGACCTTGATATATGTTAGCCTGAAATTTTCCTTTGGGTTTTAAAGTGTTTCCCCATGCATATAATTCTCCAGTTTTGCCACCTCTTGCTGCAAATTCCCATTCAGCTTCACTAGGAAGCCTTTTGCCAGCCCATTTTGCATAAGCAACTGCATCTTCATAAGCTACTTGTACTACGGGGTGTTTTTCTTTACCTCTTATAGTGCTATTAGGACCTTCGGGATGTCTCCAATTAGCCGCGCCAATGTAAGCCCACCATTGTGAAAAGTTATCTAGATTTACTGATGTAGAAGTAGGTGTAAATACTGCGGAACCAGCTATTAAATTATCTTCGGTAATTGTAGGAAACTCTTCTTTGGTAGGTTTTTGTTCAGCAACAGTAAGGTATTTAGTTGCTTTTACAAACTGTTCAAATTGTTCATTAGTAACTTCGGTTTCATCCATCCAATAACCATCTACATATACGCGATGGATAGGAGCAGCATCTTTGGTAACACCTTTTATGCTGCATAAACTTTCATCAGCAATATTACTACCCATTGAGAATTCTCCTCCAGGAATCCAAACCATGCCTTTTGGAGCTTTAGAAGGAGCTGTTTTTTTATTAATGATTGTAGGTTCAAATTTGGGTTCAGATGAAACCATTTGAATTTCATTGCAATCGAGTGTTAAATTTTTTTTAGCCGTTTTTATAAAATTTGCATAGCCAAAACTTATAAATAAGAGACCAGTGGCTATCATTCCGAGTAACCAAAACTTTCTTTCTTTTTTCATTAATTCTATAGAATTTGTATGGTTTGTATTTTTGGATAATAAAAGTACAATAAAAAACTTAAAATGAATTAAATTAATAAGCTGTTTTTTTACATAAATACGGTACATTTTAGCATATTATAATTAAATTTGCAACCACAAAAATAACAACCCACTTATGTATAAATTGCTTATTCGTCCGATACTTTTTATGTTTGATCCAGAGGAAGTTCATTATTTTACTTTTTCATTTGTTAGATTTATCTCAAAAATACCAGGAGTTTCTTCGATTATAAAGACAGTTTATAAAGTAAATGATCCTCGTTTAGAGCGAGAAGTTTTTGGAATAAAATTTAGCAATCCAGTTGGACTTGCAGCAGGATTTGACAAGGATGCTAAATTATATAAAGAACTTTCAGATTTTGGTTTCGGATTTATAGAAATAGGGACTGTAACACCAGTAGGACAAGAAGGAAATCCTAAAAAGAGGTTATTTCGATTAAAAGAAGATCAGGCTATTATTAACCGAATGGGATTTAATAACGGTGGTGTTATTGAAGCAGTAGAGCGATTAAAACAAAATAAAGGGATTTTAATTGGAGGGAATATTGGTAAAAATAAAATTACTCCAAATGAAAATGCAGTCGATGATTACATCATTTGTTTTGATGCATTATTTAATCATGTTGATTATTTTGTGGTGAATGTAAGTTCTCCTAACACACCAAATTTAAGAGCGTTACAAGATAAAGAGCCATTGACGCAATTATTGCAAACGTTACAAAATAAAAATCTAACGCACGAAAAGCCAAAACCGATTTTATTAAAAATTGCTCCAGATTTAACTGACGAGCAATTATTGGATATTATTGATATTATTAAAACGACCCAAATTGCGGGTGTAATTGCGACCAATACTACTATTTCTAGAGAAGGATTGCAATCGGTAAATAAAGAAGAAATGGGAGGTTTGTCAGGTAAGCCTTTAACTCGAAGATCAACCGAAGTAATTCGTTTTCTTTCTGAAAAAAGCAACAAAGCATTCCCTATTATAGGTGTAGGTGGAATTCATACTGCTCAAGATGCTATTGAAAAACTAAATGCGGGAGCAAGTTTAGTTCAACTATATACTGGTTTTATTTATGAAGGACCAGCTTTGATAAAAGCTATCAATAAAGCCATTTTAAAAGGTTTGTAATAACATAACTTGAACAATTAGACCGGTAAGTAATGCAACTCCAAAACTTAAAAGAGTTCCTATAAGAACATATTCAGTTAGTTTACGGTCTTTGGCTTCTTTTAAATCACCAAATCTAAAGATAGATTTTGCAGCCAATAGAAAACCAATGGCTTCAAAATGGCCAGTGATTATAAAACAAAAAACAAATAAACGTTCTAGTGTGCCAATGTAATTTCCTGCATTGGCAAGAGAATTATCAGTTCTATTATTATTTTCGGGAGTCCAAACTGAGATGAGGTTCTTAATACAAATAGAAGTAGGTTTGGTTAAAAACAAAAAACCAGTTACTACAATCCAGAACTGACTATTAAACCAAAGCAAGTCTATTTTTTGATGATTGTATAAAAAAGCAATGGCTATCAAGACTATAAAATGAGCAATTTGGTCACCAATAAACCAAGTTATTTTGGTAGAGGTTTTCTGAAAATGAAGTTTTAAAAAGTCAATAAATCCATGGGTAACGGCTAATAAAAGAGCATACCATCCAAAGGATAATTCGCCAATCAAAATCCAGGTTAAAATGCCATGTAAAGCTGCGTGTATATATAAAAAAATACTTTTTTGTTTTTTAATTTCTTTGTCAGCAACCCACGAATTAGGCTGAAAAATAAAGTCTCCAAGGATGTGTGCCAAAAATAATTTTACAAATAGTATCATAAAGTAAGTTCTTTTATTTGCGCCCTAAAATAAAGGTCCAAATCCATCATTAAATCAAATTGTGCACGTTTTTGTCTTCGACTTACAGCAGCTTGGTTAATTCCTAATTTTAATCCAATTTCTTCCTGTGTTAATGTAGGATTCTGTATTGCAATTACTATAAATTCTGCAGCAGGAACTAGCCAATTATCCATAAAAGTTAAGCTTAAGCGTAACATTAAATTAAGTTTTGTATCAAAATCTGCATTTCCGGATTTTAATGCCAAAGTTGTTTTTTGTTTTTTTAATGTTTCAAAAAGCTCTCCAGAACGTATGAAGGCTGTTCCGTTACTTTCGGATATTTTCTTGGACGTATGTACTTTGTCTCCAAAACCAATACTCATTCTGGCATCAAGTTTTAGAGTCCTTAGATATGCTTTTATCAATAAAGTTGACAATAAAGCATCCTCGGGATTCTTAATTTCTATCTGAAATTCATCACCACGATAAATTTCCCATTCATTTGGATTCTTGCCAAACAGGTTAAGAAGTTTTTTCAAACCATCAATCCAATCTTTGGGTTTTAGCTGTCTAGAACCTATAATATCTCCTGTGATTATACTTATCATATCCAAATATAATTAAAAATTAAATAGCATTTTAATTTCAATTTGTTCCACTTCTTTAGTTTGCCTATTGTAAAATGCGTCTTTCGACTTCACTTGAGAAGATGTATCTTGAGTGTTTTTGTTATACTTTCTGTTGTGTCAGGCTGAGGAGTAGAAGCCTCTTACATTCAGTATAGGTTGTTTATATAATGATTCTCCTACTCCCCTAAGGAAGATAATAGTATTACAAATATAAGGAATTTTATTATTTATTACAATTTTATGTAATAGTGTGTATTATTACGTTTTTCTGTAATAAAATAAACAAAGCGATATTTCTTATTTATATAAAAAAGACAGTAACTTAGCATTTAGAAACAGAGCCACTTTGAGTAAAGAAATTAAGATTATCGAATGTCCAAGAGATGCCATGCAAGGTATTAAAACATTTATTCCTACTAAGAATAAGGTTTCTTATATCCAGTCTTTGTTACGAGTAGGTTTTGATACTATTGATTTTGGGAGTTTTGTTTCTCCAAAAGCAATTCCTCAAATGCAGGATACTGCTGCGGTTTTGGCACAATTAGATTTATCGCAAACAGTAAGTAAATTATTAGCGATTATAGCAAACACACAAGGAGCAGAAATAGCTTCAGAACATAAAGAGATTCAATATTTGGGATTTCCATTTTCTATTTCAGAGAATTTCCAAATGCGGAATACACATAAAACTATAGCTGAATCTATAATTACGCTTCAGGAAATATTAGAAATAGCCGATAAAAAGAATAAAGAGGTAATAACATATCTTTCGATGGGATTCGGGAATCCGTATGGAGATCCTTGGAACGTTGAAATTGTTGGCGAATGGACAGAGAAATTGTCTAAGATGGGCGTGAAAACACTTTCGCTTTCAGATACAGTGGGAAGTTCAACACCAGATATTATTACTTATCTGTTTTCGAATTTAATCGCACAATATCCTAAAATTGAGTTTGGTGCGCACCTACATACAACACCTAGTACTTGGTTTGAGAAAATTGATGCTGCTTTTCGCGCAGGTTGCTACCGTTTTGATGGGGCAATTCAAGGTTTTGGAGGGTGCCCTATGGCAACGGATAAGTTAACAGGGAATATGCCAACAGAAAAAATGGTATCATATTTTACAGCACAAAAACAAAATACCAATATAAGAGCAATGAGTTTTGAAAGTGCATATAATGAAGCTTCAAAGCTGTTTGGTGCTTATCATTAAACAATCATTAATTTTTTTTGTAAAGAAGTAATAAGTGAGAATTAAAATCCGTTGTTAGCATAGTATTAAACTAAAATAATTTTACAATGAAACCATATCTCCATAATATGTTTCTTAGGTTAATAATCGTTACGGTATTGTTTTGTTCGTGCGCGAGTGATTTAGATTTTGATCAGACTAAAGATCTTACATTAGAACCTGTTATTGTTGCCAATTTAACTTATTTTGATGTTAAAGCAAGTGCATTTGTTGATAATGGAACGGAGCAAAATGTTTTTTTTGATGCAAAGGATTTTGATGTATTTAGAGATAGTTTTTTTAGAGATAACTTAAAGAAAGCGGAGTTCAATTTTGAAATTGAAAATACAATATCTCGGGCTTATATTGTTAGCATGGTTTTTTTAGATGAAAATAATCAAGTCATGCATGATACAGAGATAAATGTTCCGGCTTATGTAAACACGCCAAATAGTGTAAAGCATACTGATGTTTTCGAAAATCAAACACTAGATTTATTAAAAAAGTCGGTCAAGCTAGAAATAAGAATCACTATGCTTGCGGGAACACCATTAACAGCAGATAGTTCAGGGAATTTAAAGTTACGTTCAGGAGCAACCCTTTACTTCGAGATAAAATGAAAAAAAAATATTTAGTTTTGTTGTTAGTGATGAGCATTTCTGGAATGGCTCAAAATAAACAAGTGTTATATAATTTTACTTCTATTCCACAATCGTCGCTTGTAAATCCCGGAGCAGACGTTTCCTATAAATATTATTTTGGAGTGCCATTACTTTCTGGTATTTCGGCAAATATTGGCTCGAGTAGCTTTTCAGCTTATGATTTGTTTGCAAATAATGGAGTCGATTTTAATACCAAATTGAGAAATGCAGTAAATAAAGCTTCCAAAAATGATAAGGTTTCTGTTAATGAGCAAATCGAATTATTTTCAGGAGGATTCAAAGTTGGTGGTCGTGAGAGTAAAGCCTATGTTTCGTTTGGAGTATATCAAGAAGCCGATTTTTTTATGTACGTTCCCAAAGATCTGGCATTATTGGCATTAGACGGGAATAAAAATTATATCGGAAAATCATTCGATTTAAGTCAGTTAACTGCCAAAGCCGAAGTGATTTCTGTTTTTCATATAGGTTATCATAAAAAAGTGAGTGATAAACTGGTCTTAGGAGGTCGGGCAAAATTGTATTCTAGCGGATTAAATGCAACTTCTACAAAAAATTCGGGATATATTTATACAGGGAACTCAAACACAACAATGTATAACCAAATCATATCCTCTAATTTAGAAGTGAAAACTTCTGGAATTGCCGAATTTCGTAAAGACGATTATAATGGAAGTATAGCTTCGGATATTGCACAAAATACTTTTTTAGGTGGGAATTTTGGGCTTGGTTTCGATGCTGGAATAACTTATTACCCTAAAAAAAATATTCAGATTACAGCAAGTGTTATCGATGTAGGTTTTATTCGTCACAGTAAAGATGTCGAAACACTTACCTATAAAGGCTATTATCAATATGAAGGAGTAAATCCTAATTTTACTAATCCTGAAAAACCAGAAAATGTATTCGATGAGTTCGAAGCGGCAATACCACGTGACTCACTTTATAGTAAATATACCACTTGGCGACCTGTGAAATTTAATTCATCAATCCAGTATTCTTTCGGTGAATCCAGATCCGACGAAGATTGTAATTGTCAATCACATGGTGAAACAGAATATCTTAATGGAGTTGGGGCACAGTTATTCGTAATGTCTACGCCAAGAACGCCATTAGTTGCTTTAACAGCTTTTTATAGACGTACCCTTTTCGAAAATCTTCAAGTAAAAGCAACTTACACAATAGATTCTTTTTCTTCAAAAAACATAGGATTTGGGCTTTCAACAAATTTAGGTAAGTTTAATTTATACGCCATGGTCGATAATATTCTGGAATACAAGGATATTACAAAAGCCAATAGTGCTACGTTTCAATTTGGACTTAATTTTATTTTCAAGGAAAATTCTAAATACTATTAAGTTATTTTCTATAAGAAGCTAATCCCGCTGTCCGCTATATCTTTTATGGTGAACCCCACCATAAAAGGATGTCGCTCCCATCAGGGCTAGGGATATAGTAACTTATAGAAAGCTTTTTCAATAGAAACTAGCTATCGAAATTTATAAATACTTAAATTTATGAATAGTGTAACGTAAAAGTTTTCAATTTATTTACTATATTTGCACGCAATTCAACTAGAAATTGCACCATGATAGCACACAACTCCAAGATTATCGGCGAAGGTTTAACTTACGACGATGTATTATTAGTACCTAACTACTCGAATGTGCTTCCTCGCGAAGTGAGTATCAAATCAAAATTTTCTCGAAATATAACATTAAACGTTCCAATCGTATCAGCAGCTATGGATACAGTTACCGAAAGTGCAATGGCAATTGCTATGGCGCAAGAAGGAGGAATAGGTGTTTTGCATAAAAATATGACTATCGAGCAGCAAGCTGCTAAAGTGCGTAGAGTAAAGCGTGCGGAGTCTGGAATGATAATCGATCCAGTTACTTTGCCATTAACTTCTACAGTAGCCGATGCTCAAATGGCGATGAAAGAATTCGGAATTGGTGGAATCCCAATTGTTGATGAAAATAGAATTTTAAAAGGAATTGTTACCAATCGTGACTTACGTTTCGAAAAAAATGGAACAAGACCAATCGTTGAGGTTATGACAAGTCAGAACTTGGTAACTGTAGCCGAAGGAACTTCATTAGAACAAGCCGAAGTAGTTTTACAAGGACATAAAATAGAAAAATTACCAGTTGTTAATGCAAACTATGAATTAGTTGGGTTAATTACTTTTAGAGATATTACAAAACTTACACAAAAACCAATTGCAAATAAAGATGTTTACGGGCGTTTGCGTGTTGCAGCTGCAATTGGAGTAACAGGTGATGCTGTTGAAAGAGCTGCTGCATTAGTTGCTGCAGGTGTAGATGCTATTATTATTGATACAGCACACGGACATACAGAAGGTGTTGTGAATGTATTAAAAGAAGTAAAAAGCAAATTCCCAGAAATTGATGTTATTGTGGGTAATATAGCGACTCCGGAAGCTGCTAAATATTTAGTTGATAATGGTGCCGATGGTGTAAAAGTAGGTATTGGACCAGGTTCAATCTGTACAACGCGTATCGTTGCAGGAGTTGGTTTCCCTCAATTCTCTGCAGTTTTAGAAGTTGCTGCAGCTATAAAAGGAACTGGTGTACCAGTAATTGCCGATGGAGGAATACGTTATACAGGAGATATTCCTAAAGCAATTGCTGCTGGAGCCGATTGTGTAATGTTAGGATCATTATTAGCAGGTACAAAAGAATCTCCAGGTGAAACTATTATTTTTGAAGGAAGAAAATTCAAATCTTATCGCGGAATGGGTTCGGTAGAGGCGATGCAAGGTGGTTCAAAAGACCGTTATTTCCAAGATGTTGAGGATGATGTTAAAAAACTAGTTCCAGAAGGAATTGTAGGTCGTGTTCCTTACAAAGGGGAATTAAACGAAAGTATGCTTCAGTTCATTGGGGGACTTCGTGCAGGAATGGGATATTGTGGTTCAAAAGATATTCCTACTTTACAAGAGTCAGGACGTTTTGTTAGAATCACGTCAAGTGGAATTACAGAAAGTCATCCGCATAATGTAACTATTACAAAAGAAGCTCCAAATTATTCAAGATAATCTTGAGAATTCTATATAAAACAAAAGACATAAGATTTAGTTTCTTATGTCTTTTTTATGTTTTAAACTAGTCCTTTTATCTTAGCATGTTGTAATAATAAAATGGTTTTAGCATCTTTTATTTCGCCAGTTGTAATCATATTGTAAGCTTCATCAAAAGTCATTTCTAGTACTTCGATATTTTCATTTTCACTATCGAGTCCTCCGCCTTCGCTAACTTTCATGCTTTGGTCATATTCTCCTGTAAATAAATATAAAATTTCTGTTACAGATCCGGGCGACATATAAGTTTCAATTACTTTGTTTACATTTTTTAAACGATATCCTGTTTCTTCTTCAGTTTCTCTGATAATGCATTCTTTGGGATTGTCTTTGTCTAATAGTCCAGCGCAAACTTCAATCATCATTCCAGAATCATTTCCGTTAAGATAAGTAGGCATACGAAATTGTCTGGTAAGGACTACTGTTTTCTTTTTGGAATTATAAAGTAAAATTGCTGCTCCATTTCCTCTGTCGTATACTTCTCGGCTGTGAGTTTCTAGTGCTTCATTTTTCTTTTGATAGTTAAAAGTTACTTTGTTTAATATGTACCAATTATCAGATAGCAGTTTAGTTTCTGTTATTTTTATTTTAGGATTACTCATATATAATTTTTTTTGGCAAAAAAAACGCTCTGGAATCCAGAGCGTTTAGTTTTTTTTATTTAAGTATCGTTTGTTTTCTGTCTGGACCTACAGAAACAATTTTGATAGGTACTTCGACTGCTGCCTCGATAAACTCGATATATTCTTTTAATTCAGCTGGTAGCTCTTCGTAAGTTGTCATTCCAGTTAAATCAGCTTGCCATCCTTTGAACTCTTTATAAATTGGAGTTACATTTTCTGGTTCGATATTGTAAGGGAAGTGAGAAATGTTTTTTCCTTTGTAATTGTATTCAGTGCACACTTTTAAAGTTTCAAATCCAGAAAGTACATCGCCTTTCATCATCATTAATTGTGTAACACCATTTACTTGAATAGCGTATTTTAATGCTACTAAGTCTAACCATCCGCAACGTCTTTGTCTTCCTGTAACTGAACCAAATTCGTTTCCTATTTTTGCCATTGTGGCTCCAACTTCGTCAAAAAGTTCAGTTGGGAAAGGACCACTTCCTACACGAGTTACGTATGCTTTGAAAATTCCGTAAACTTCTTTTATTTTGTTTGGTGCAATTCCTAAACCAGTACATGCTCCAGCAGCAGTAGTGTTAGATGATGTTACAAAAGGATATGTTCCGAAATCTACATCTAATAAAGATCCCTGAGCGCCTTCACATAGAATAGACTTGCCTGCTTTTTGAGCTTGGTGCATATATTCTTCACTATCAATAAAATCTAATTTTTTTAATTCTTCGATAGCTTCAAAAAATTCTTTTTCAAGTTCTACTAAGTTGTATTGAATGTCAACATCATAAAAAGCAATCATAGCTTCGTGTTTGTCTGCTAGTGCTCTATAGCGTTCTTTGAAGTCTTCTAATTCAATATCGCCAACACGTAAACCGTTTCTACCTGTTTTGTCCATATAAGTTGGGCCAATACCTTTTAATGTAGAACCAATTTTAGCTTTTCCTTTTGATGCTTCCGAAGCGGCATCCAGTAGGCGGTGTGTTGGTAAAATTAAATGTGCTTTTCTAGATATAATTAATTTGCTTTTTATGTCTAAATTAAATTTTTCTAAACCTTCAATTTCTTTTTGAAAAACTACAGGATCTATTACAACACCATTACCAATAATGTTAATAGATTTCTCGTGAAAAATCCCTGAAGGAATTGTTCTTAAAACATGTTTTATTCCGTCAAATTCTAAAGTGTGTCCTGCATTTGGTCCACCTTGAAAACGAGCAATAATGTCGTAATTCGAGGTAAGAACGTCTACAATTTTTCCTTTACCTTCATCTCCCCATTGTAATCCTAGTAATAAATCTACGGTCATTCTGTTTTTAATTTTAATTGTAGAGATGGTTTTTTGCCACCTGCTCAGATTAATTAGTTGTCTATTTTATTTAAATATTTTTGAGAGCAATCTTTTTGTTGATTGTCTATTTTTGTTTTTTGTTTCCGTAAAAATATAAAGAATGATTCGTGATTTCGATATCAAATATTTCTTCGATTGTTTTTTTTATGGTCTGAATTCTAGGATCGCAAAATTCGATTACTTCGCCAGAATCAGTCATAATAATATGATCGTGTTGTTTGTCAAAATACGATTTCTCGTAATAGGCTTGATTTTGTCCAAATTGATGTTTACGAACCAAAGCACAATCTAATAATAACTCTATCGTATTGTATAAAGTAGCTCTACTTACACGATAATTTTTATTTTTCATTTTGATATATAAGTTTTCAATATCAAAATGTTCTTCGCTATCATATATTTCCTGAAGTATAGCATAACGTTCAGGGGTTTTACGATGGCCTTTTTGCTCAAGATATAATGTAAAAACATTTTTTACAATTTCTTGATTTTTGTTGTTGTCAGTTGAAATGAGTGTCATATCCTGCAAAGATAATTTATTATTTTAAATGAATAAAAGTTTCCTGTTTAAAGTTTCACGTTCAAATGTTTAATCTTAAAAATTCAGGGGCTTAGGTTCGGTATTCTCTAGTAACTTTCTCAACGCCTTCTATTTTTTTGATATTGTTAATCATTTTCTTTAGTATAGAGTTGTTTCGTACGATTACTGCAATCTGGCCATGAAAAATTCCTGCATCGGTACTCAAAGAGATGCTTTGAATATTTACGTTCATGTTATTAGAAATTACTTTTGTCAGTTGATTGGTTAGTCCTAAAACGTCCATTCCTGTAATATTTATAATAGCTTTGAATTCCTCCTGCGATGAATCGATCCATTTGGCTGTCATAATTCGGTAAGCATAGTTTGATTGCATACCTATGGCATTTGGACAGTCTTTTTTGTGCACTTTTATTCCTTCATTTATTGTTACAAAACCAAAAACATCATCACCTGGAATTGGATTGCAGCATGGTGATAATTTGTAATCAAGTTTATCATGTTCTGTTCCAAAAACTAACATGTCATAATTACTGCTAATTACTGGTTTATGAATATCTGCGTCGGCTGTAGTAGTGTTGTTACGCTTTATCTTGTTTTTAAAGAAATTAATAAACGAGTTGCTTTTTTGGGCAGCATAGTCTTTTAATTGCTGATTCTCGATTGCACCAACTCCCACTCTGTAAAATAAATCTAAACTTGTTTTGAGTTTGAAGAAATTAACTAACTCGTTTATAACTTGTTCGTTAATAGTTATTTTTAAGTGTTTTAGTTTTCGGGTAAGTAATTCTTTCCCTTCCTCAGCAATCTTCTTGGTATTTTCGTTTAAAACGTTTTTAATTTTGGTTTTTGCTCGGGATGTGGTAACGTAATCCAGCCAGTTTATGGTTGGTTTTTGGTTTTGAGAAGTAATAACTTCAACTTGATCACCACTTTTTAATTCGTAGTTAAGCGGTACTAATCGTCCGTTAACACGTGTGCCACGAGTTTTTATTCCTATTTCGGAGTGAATGCTAAAAGCAAAATCTAATGAAGTTGCTCCTTTTGGAAGTGATTTTATTTCACCTTTTGGGGTAAATACAAAGATTTCTTTTGAATATAAATTCATTTTAAAATCTTCAACAAAATCTACTGCATTTGTTTCTGAGTTTTCTAAAGCTTCACGAAGTAGGTTTAGCCAAACATCAAGGCCACTCTCTTCTGTAGCTCCATTTTTATATTTGTAATGTGCCGCATATCCTTTCTCTGCAATTTCATCCATGCGTTCGCTTCGAACTTGTACTTCGATCCAGCGGCCTTTTGGCCCCATAACGGTTATGTGTAAAGCTTCATAACCAGTAGATTTTGGCGATGAAATCCAATCACGTAAGCGACTTGGGCTTGGGCGGTAATGGTCGGTAACGATAGAATATATTTTCCAAGCTAGAAACTTTTCGTCATGGGGATTGGATTTGTACACTATTCGAATCGCAAATTTATCATAAACTTCATCGAAGCTTACGTTTTGTGCGCGCATTTTTCTTCTAATGGAATAAATAGATTTCGGACGCCCTTTTATCATGTATTCAACTCCTTCTTCATCCAAAGATTTCTTCAGTACATCCGATATATCTTTGATATAAGCATCTTGTTGCTCTTTAGTTTCTCTAATTTTACTTACGATATCATTATAAACTTCTGGTTCAGTATATTTTAATCCTAAATCTTCGAGTTTAGTTTTGATATTGTATAATCCCAAGCGGTGAGCAAGCGGTGCGTAAATATATAAAGTTTCTGATGCGATTTTGGTTTGTTTGTACTCAGCCATTGAATCCATCGTTTGCATATTATGCAAACGGTCGGCTAATTTTATCAAAATTACACGAACATCATCATTTAAAGTAAGAATCATTTTGCGGAAATTTTCCGCTTGCATTGATGCATTTAGATCTCTTTGCACCATCGAAATTTTAGTTAACCCTTCGACAAGTTGTGCTACTTTTGGGTTAAATAAGCGTTCGATGTCCTGAACTGTCAGAGGAGTATCTTCGACAACATCATGCAATAAGGCAGCAGCAATTGAAGTGGCTCCCAATCCAATTTCGGAAGCAACAATTTTTGCAACAGCAATAGGGTGGAAGATATAAGCTTCACCTGATTTTCGTCGTTGTTCTTTATGAGCATCAACAGCAACATCAAAAGCTTTTCGAATTAATTTTTTGTCTGTAGGACTTAAAGTCTGATAACTAATTCGAAGCAATTCTTTGTATTCCTGTGCGATTGCTTTATTTTCTTTTTCAATATCTATCTCTGTCATAAGTGCGCCTGGTTCAATTCCCTAAAAATAAGAATAAGTTTCAATATACACAAGGGAATAAGAGTGTTTTAAATATTGAAAATAGAATAAAATGTTTGAAAAAATGAATGTTTTCCAAACATAAAAAAACACTATCCTAAAATAGTGTTTTGATTTTTATATGATTATGTTTTTAGATGTATAAATATTACAGATTTAGTAGGTTTGTCTAATTTAAGAATTAAAATAAAGAGCGATTAAATCCTCTAAATATATTTTATTTTCTAACCTTTTGTTTCTTTGTACTTATTAAATTCACTGAACTTTACTGAAATCTAAGTCTTGAAAATCGTAGCTAAAATCGGTTAATTCAGATATTGGCTTCATTTTTAAAGTTACAGCTTTTCCATCAGAATCATATTTAAAAAACAAATGGGAATCGGCATGAAAATAAGCATTATCCCATTTTACCACATAATTTCCATCCTTGTAAAAGAAAACTTCACCCACTAATTGAGGAGAACGTTTTGATGCAAAATATGTTTTCCCCTTTTTCTCAGTTATCGTTACGTCTCCAAACCAATTGTCTTTGTAAGTTCCAGTAATTTTGGTAAAATCAGTTTTTATTTTGTCTTTTTTGTTTTTGGCAACAACAGCCCAAACGGCATCAGTTATTTTATCGGCAGTTTCTACATTGGCTTTCATGCGATTACTGTATAGCGTAACGTAATCTTCAGATTTAATTCCTAAATAACTGTCTTTTATAGTATTGGTAATAGCTGTAAATGCTGCACCAGATTGCTGATTTGTTAAGACTATAATTCCTAATTGTAGTTCAGGAATTAAAGTTACCTGAGTAACAATGCCTTCTAAGCCTCCTGTATGTGTGACTTGTTTGTATCCTTTTACATCGCTCAAAAACCAACCTAAACCATAACCGCTAAAATGAGTATTATATGGAGCTCTAGGTTTTACGGGAATTATAGTTTGCAATTGCCACATTTCATCATGTTCTTTTTCGGAAAATAACTGCTTGTTTTCGGAGCCATATTTACCGTTATTCATTTGCATGATTGCCCATTTACTCAAGTCATTTGCACTAGAATAAATACCAGCGGCAGCATCAAAAAGTTGGTTTTTATATCTACTGATTACTTTTAAGTTTCCATTTATTGGTACATGTGGAACAATGATATTTGTTGAGTCTTTTAAACGTAAAAATGATGCAGCACTATGATTCATTTCTAATGGTTTCATGATGCGTTCTTCGATAAAGTCGCCCCAACTTTTCCCACTAACAACATGAACGATTTCACCAGCAACTATATACAATAAATTATCGTAATCGTATTTGGTTCTAAAAGCCGAAACAGGTTTTAAAAATTGTAAGTTTTGGGTAATATCCTGTACTGTAAAATCACTTCCATCAGGCCATATCATTAAGTCTCCTGCTCCAAGACCTAAGCCGCTGCGGTGAGTTAATAAATCACGAATTGTAAATTCTTGTGATACATATTCATTATACATTTTAAAATTGGGAAGGTATTTTACAACTTTATCATCCCATTTTATTTTGCCTTCATCGACTAACATTGCTAAGGCAGCACTTGTAAAAGCTTTACTGTTAGATGCAATTCCGAATAGCGTATTAGCATCTACTTTTTCTTTTGTCAAGATAGATTTTACTCCGTAACCTTGTGCTTGAACGATTTTCCCATCTTTAATAATAGCAACCGCAATTCCAGGAACATTAAATGTTTTTAAGGTGTTTTCTACCAATGCATCAACCTCTTTATTAGTGATTTGTGCAGAAACTGAGAAACCGAATAATAGAGCTAAAAGCGATAATTTATAATTCATATCTAGATAATATTTGTTTTTTAAAGGAATATGGTATCGCCATTCTTTATAATTATTTGGTAATTTGAATCATGGCGATTTCATGCTTTAAATTTTATAATTGATTAAAACCGCGTTGTCTTTTTGCTTCAAAAATTAATATGGCAGCCGCTACCGAAACATTCATACTGTCTATTTCACCTTCCATTGGGATGATTATATTTTGAGTTGCTGCATCTCTCCATTCTTGGGTTAACCCCGTAGCTTCAGTACCTACAACCAAGGCTGTTGGAGTAGTAAAGTCCTGAGTGTGGTAAGAAGTCGAGTTTTGAAGTGTAGCACAATAAAAATTAATTTTATTTTCTTTTAAAAAATCAATAATTTCGGTAGTTGTGCCTGTTGCAATTTGGTTGGTAAACAAACAGCCTACACTTGAGCGAACTATATTTGGATTGTACAAATCGCTTTTAGAATTTGCAATGATTACCGCATTTAAATTGGCTGCATCAGCAGTACGTAATAACGCACCAATATTTCCAGGTTTTTCTGGAGCTTCGGCAACAAGAATCAATGGGTTGTCTGTTAATTTTAAATCCGATAATTGTAATGATTTGGTTTTGGCTATAGCCAAAATACCTTCGGTTGTATCACGATAAGCTAACTTTTGATATACGTCTTTGTTAATTTCGATTAAATTAACTTGTTTGCTAGTTAATTTATTGATCTCGTTTTCGGAGATTAATTCTGGTAAAAACAACACTGTTTCTATTTCATAACCTCCTTTTGTAGCTAATGAAATTTCACGTTTTCCTTCAATTAAAAACGTTCCGGTTTGTTTACGTGCTTTTGCTTTTTCTTGCAATAACACTAATGATTTTATAAATGGATTTTGTATCGAAGTAATTTGTTTCAAGGGAAAAGGTGCTGAGTTTGTAAGTGGCTAAGGTAATAAGATTTTTTAAATTTTAAATTCAATACTTTTTTTAGAAAAGCATTAAATTTATTAATTGCAGTTAGCATCTGTTTATAAAGAGTATTTCTTTATTTTTGTCAGAATTATAGATTTTATTTTCATTTTAAAAACATATAAATGTTTAGCTTATTAGATATCATTGGGACAATGGCATTTGCTATGTCTGGCGCGTTGACAGCAATGAATAAAAGATTGGATCCATTTGGAGTTTTTATAATTGCCTTTGTTACTGCAGTCGGTGGAGGTACAGTACGTGATGTTTTAATTGGCAGGACGCCTGTGGGATGGATGCTTGATTTAAAGTATGTTTACGTTATTATTTTAGGATTTATTCTGGCTATTATATTTAGAAAAAAGTTTGATAAATTAAGAACTTCCTTGTTTTTATTTGATACAATAGGTTTAGGAGTTTTTACGTTAATTGGGTTAGAAAGAGGGATACTTGCTGGTTTGCATCCTATAATTTGTATTGCATTGGGAACTATGACAGCTTGTTTTGGAGGTGTCACTCGTGATATTTTGTGCAATGAAATTCCTGTGATTTTTAGAAGAGAAATTTACGCTACGATTTGTATTCTAGGCGGTATTATCTTTTTTGTATTGAAAAAATGGAATTTAAATGATGATGTTTTGTATCTCGTAACTTGTATTGTTATAATTTTAGTCCGATTAATGGCAGTAAAATATAAATGGTATTTACCAGCACTAGAACACAAACGATAAATGATTTCTAATAGTAAATAGTGAAAAACTACACCGTAAAATTATATCAGGAAGCAGATTACGAAAAATGGAATGACTTTATTGATCATGCCAAAAATGCTACTTTCCTGTTTCATCGTGATTTTATGGAATATCATAAAGACCGATTTGAAGATTTCTCCTTATTGATTTACGAAAACGAAAAATTAGTTTCGGTTTTACCTGCAAATAGAGTTAATAATGTAGTGTATTCACATCAGGGACTGACTTACGGAGGCTTGGTTTATACAAATAAATTAAAAGGAACTGAAGTTGAATTAATCTTAGAAAGTCTTTTTTGTTTTTTTAAAGATGAAGGAATAAAAACCTTTCATTATAAGCCAGCTCCAGTTTTTTATTTTCCAGAAGGGAATAGTGAAGTAGAATTTTTTCTTTTTAAAAGAGGTGCTTTATTAGAAAGAAAAGAAATGAATTTGGTAATAAATTTGTCAGCTCCATTACATATTTCCAAAAGTAAATTAAAGCATTTCAGAAGAATTCAAGAAATGAATTTAGATGTAATAGAAGAGAATGATTTTACATCGTTTTGGAAGTTGGTTCTTGAACCTAGGTTACTAAATAAACATAATACCAAACCGGTACATAATTTTCAAGAGATTATTTTACTAAAGCAAAGTTTTTTAAAAAATATAAAACAATTTTCAGCATATTATGAAGATGAAATTATTGCTGGAATAACTGTTTTTGAAACTGATACTGTTGTAAAATCACAATACGGTGCGACAACAAAAAAAGGAGAAGAGTTAAGAGCATTAGACTTTTTATTTATAAACTTGATACAGAAATATAAAGAAGAAGGGAAGCTTTTTTTTGACATGGGAATTGTTGGAGATGTAAATGAAAAAGGATATAACGTTGGACTTTTAAAACAAAAAGAAGAGTTAGGATGTTCAGTTTATAATCAGGATTTTTATAAAATATCGCTATGATTTCTTTTTTAGATTTAAAGAAAATAAATGCTCCTTATGAAACTGCTTTTCAGGAAAAATTGAAATCAGTTTTATATGGTGGTTGGTATATTTTGGGAAAAGAAGTCAAAGCATTTGAAACCTCTTTTGCAGCTTATTGTGGTGCAAAATATTGTATAGGAGTAGGAAATGGTCTAGATGCTTTAACGTTGATTTTTAAGGGGTATATTCAGTTAGGAAAACTTCAAAAAGGGGATGAGGTTATTGTTCCTACAAATACTTATATAGCCAGTATTCTTGCTATTATACAAGCTGATTTGGTTCCAGTTTTGGTTGAGCCAAGATTAGAAACTTATAATATCAATCCAGATCTAATTCAAAAAAACACTACGATAAAGACGAAAGCAATTCTAGCAGTTCACTTATACGGACAATTAGCTGAAATGGATGTTATAAATGAGATAGCAAAACAAAATAATCTTTTAGTTGTTGAAGACGCAGCACAATCTCATGGTGCTTTTTTTGCAGAAAACAGTAAGCCTAAAGTTGAGAATGATAATGTGCAAGCATATAGTTTTTATCCAGGAAAAAATTTAGGCGCTTTAGGTGATGGTGGAGCAATTGTAACCAATGACTCAGATTTGGCTGAAGTTTTATTTTCTCTTCGTAATTATGGATCAGAAACAAAGTATTATAATGATTTTGTTGGTGTGAATTCTAGATTAGACGAATTGCAAGCCGCATTTCTGAATGTGAAATTACAAAACTTGGATTCTGAGAATGAACAACGAAGAAGTATTGCCAATAGATATTTGACTGAAATAAAAAATGAGAAAATAATATTACCGACTGTTTTATCGCAAGGGACTAAGCATTCAAATCATGTTTTTCATCTGTTTGTTATTCGAACGGGAAATAGAGCTAATTTACAAGCTTATTTGTTAGAGAAGGGGATTCAAACAATGATTCATTATCCTGTTCCTCCGCACAAACAAAAGGCTTTCCCAGAATGGAATATTTTGTCCTTTCCTATAACGGAGAAGATTCATGATGAAGTTTTGAGTTTGCCAATAAGTCCTGTTTTGACGTGTGAGGAAGTGAGTTTCGTCATTGAAAATATTAATAATTATTGAAATAGTGACGGATAGCAAATCTTCATATCTTCGAATTGTAAAAGCTACATCTATTTTTGGAGGTGTACAATTTCTTAATATTTTAATTTCAATTGTTAGAACAAAACTAATAGCGATATTTATTGGTCCTTCTGGAATGGGAATTATTTCATTGTTGAACTCGGCTTTGAATATGGTTAGTGGAATTACAGCTTTAGGAATTGAAACGAGTGCCATAAAACATATCTCACAACAGTATAAAGAAAATGATTTAAATAGTGTCTCGTCAATAATTACTGTTGTAAAAAAAATTGCATTTCTGACAGGGATTTTTGGGATGTTAATCGTTATGATATTTTCAAGTTGGTTGAGTCAGCTTACTTTTGGAAATCCTAACTACACCTATCTTTTTATTTATCTTTCAGTAACATTGTTGTTTAAGCAGTTATCTGTTGGAAAAATGATTGTTTTTCAAGGATTGCGACAACTGAAAATATTAGCAAAAGCTAGTTTTTATGGAAATTTTATAGGATTGTTGTTTTCTATTCCCTTATATTATTTTTATAGAATAGATGCCATCGTGCCCTCTATTGTAGTAGCTTCTGTTTCTTCTTTATTAGTATCTTTTTATTATTCTAGGAGTATTAAAATTAGAAAATGTAATGTTACTAATTCTCAGGTTTTAATTGAAGCTAAAAGTATAATCAAGCTTGGAGTAATGCTCACATTAAGTGGATTGCTTACATTGGTAGCTTCTTATATTGTTCAGATTTATGTTGGGAAAAATGGTGGATTAACAGAGGTTGGTTTTTATAATGCAGGTTTTACATTACTGAATTCTTATGTCGGAATTGTTTTTACTGTAATGAGTACCGACTATTTTCCGAAATTATCTTCTATCAGCAATAATAATATTAAAATTAGAGAAAGTGTACTGGAACAATCCTATATGTCTATTTTAATTATCACTCCAATAATAATTCTATTTTTTGCATTTGTTCCGCTTATTATTAAAATTTTATATACTTCAAAATTTATTTCGATTATTCCTATGGTTCGTTTTGGGATGTTAGCGATGTTATTTCGTGCAGTTTCCTGGTCAATGGGATATGTTTTGATAGCAAAAGGAGATTCTAAGGTATTTATAAAAACAGCTTTTGGATTTAATTTGTTATCAGTGGTTTTAAATATGTTAGGGTATTATCTTTATGGTTTAGAAGGGTTAGGATTTAGTTTTTTGATTTACTATTTAATACATTTGATAGTGCTAAAAAGAATAACAAATAAGCGATACGATTTTTGTTTTGATCTTGAGTTTTATCGCACTTATGCGATTTGTATAATGTTATGCTTTGTAACTTTTTTTATAAGTTACTTATCAAATTCGCTTTTGAAATACAGTTTGATGATACTAATGATAATTCTTTCTCTAGGATTTGTTTTGTATAATCTAAATAAAAAAATAGGTTTTAAATTTTTATATAATTCAATAATTAAGAAGAAAAATGATTGATTTTGCAAGAGATAAATACAGGAAACTGAGAAAGATCTATCATAAATTTAAGCTTTATCGTTCTGTTAATTGGACTAAAACAATTTATTTTAATTTTAAAAAATTTCCTTTCAGTACAGCGAGAAAACTGCCTGTTTTTTTTTATGGGAAAGTTTATTTTCAAAGTATTAAAGGTGAAATTATAATAAAGGGACCTATAAAAACTGCTATGATCGGATATGGTCAGCATTTTGAATCAGCAGTTAAATCAAAAGGAACAGCAGAGCTTTTATTACATGGCAAGCTTGTGTTTAATGGGTATGCACACATTGGTAAAGATGTATTTTTGTTTGTAGGTAAAAATGCTTATTGTGAATTTGGAAATATGTCTTGCTTGGGGTCTGATGTAAAACTTGTTTGCACTAATAAAATTGTTATTGGAGATTGGTCTGGAATAGGTTACGAATCTCAAATAATAGATACAAATTCACATCCAATGAAAAATACGATTACAGGGGAGCATTATCCTATGACAGGACCTATTTGTATTGGTTCGTATAATGCTTTTTCAAATAGAGTTTCAATAATGCCTAATACCAAAACTCCAAATTATTGCGTAATAGCATCAAATACCGTGTGTAATAAAGATTATACTAGTTTAGGTAGCAATATATTAATTGGGGGTATACCTGCAAAACTATTGAAAAATAATTACAGTAGAGATTGGGAAATCGAAAGAGAGTTTTTAATTAAACACAAGGTTGTTAATCTTTAAATTATTGTGGTAAATAGATTTCGTTTAGACAATTTTTTTTCTCGTTTATTTTATAAAATTTGGCAGGATTACCAAACCAGATTTCATTTTCAGGAACATTTTTGTTTACGAAGGATAAAGAGCCTAGAACGGTATTGTCTCCAATTTTTATTCCATGTTGAAGGACGCAATTTGTCCCTATAAATACATTTGCTCCAATTTTTGCTCCTCCAATTTGATTCATATTGGTATTCAAATTGTTTGACATCATTTTTGGAGAAATATAAGTATCGTCTCCTATTGTAACTCCTCTTGCTATAATGCTATCATAGCGGATTATTACATTATTGCCAATTTTGCAATCTCCAGATGAAGATACTCGGGAATCAATATAGCAATTTTTACCAATAATAGTACCTTCTCTTAATTCTACATAATTTTTAATAATTGTATTGTCTCCTATTACAACATTGTCTTCAATTATACAAAAATTGCCAATTTTAACATTATTGCCAATTTTAGATTTGTTTGATATAATACTAGTTTCCATTTTTTGAATTTGCTTATGAAAAAAATCAAGATTAACAGGAATAAAAAAACAATCTTATTTTGTAGACAAAAATATAATTATTTTAATGAAATATATTAGTTGTATTATTAGAATTTGTTAAAAAAATATTGTGTTATAGATTGTTTTTTTGTCAATATTCTATTATACTCTTTTACTAGTTAGTTTATTAGTGTATTGTTTTTTTGAATATTGAACGAATTAATTTAAGGAACAACATTATATTTGTCCTAGTGGCAAGTCTTTTTTGTTGGATAACTCAACGATGATTTACGATGTTTCACTTAACGTTTTTTATATTTTAAATAAGTAGATAAACATGAAAATTCTTTTATTAGGTGAATACAGTGCTCTTCATTCTACATTAGCTACAGGGTTAAGAATATTAGGACATGATGTTACTGTAGCTTCTGATGGATGTAAATGGATGGGGAATGATAGAGATATTGATTTGTTCCGTTCTGGATATGATTTTTATAACTCAATTAAATACCTAGGAAGAATACATAATACTTTTAAAAAATTTAAAGGCTATGATATTGTACAAATTAAAAACCCTTCATTTTTAGATTTAAACATTAAAAGGAATCTTCATTTTTATAGATTTTTATTAAAAAACAACGCAAAAGTTTTTTTAGGTGCATTTGGGAGTGATTATTTTTGGGAAAAATTATGCCTTGAAAATAAAACACTTAAATATTCTGATTTGTTTATTGGAGAGAAACCTCTTGATATATATAAATGTGAATGGTTAGGAAATCAATTTCAAGATGCAAACATTGAAATTGCGGAAACATGTAATGGTGTAATTTCTTGTTTGTATGAGTATTATAAAGCATACGAACCTTACTATAAAGATAAATTAGGATATATTCCCTTGCCTATTAATACTGATTTACTTCAGTATAAGCAGAAAGGGATTCAAGATGATAAAATCAAATTTTTTATTGGTATTCAAAAGCTTAAATCAAAATTAAAAGGAACTGATTTATTCCTTGAGGAAGTAATTAAAATTAAGGAAGCTTACCCCAAAGAAGTTCAGGTAAATACAGTTACCTCTCTACCTTGGATGGAATATGTGAAAACAATGTCAGAATCTGATGTAATATTAGATCAACTCTATTCCTATACCCCTGCAATGAATGGTTTGATTGGTATGGCTCAAGGTTTGGTTTTAGTAGGTGGAGGAGAACCAGAAATGTATGAGTTGTTAAAGGGAAATAATAATCGTCCGATAGTTAATGTATTTCCTTCAAAAGAAGATATTTACACTAAATTAGAAATGCTGATAGAAAATAGAAAGAGAATTCCGGAAATTTCAAGCGATAGTAGAATATTTGTAGAACAACATCATAATTATATCCAAGTAGCTCAGGAATATGTTGATTTTTGGAATAGTAAGTAGAAATTACTTATAAAAAAATAAATTGAAATACTTATTATTATAATAAATATACTTTGTTATAGTTGATGGAAATTATACTTATTTCCTAATATTTTATCTTAGAATTTTATTTCAAAAAACACTTATATTTGTAGGTATAAAATAAAAAATGGTCAAGGTTTTTACAGAAAATGATATCGAGATTTTGATTTCTACAATGAATCAGACAAATCTCGATTTTTTGTTTCAAATGTTTCCTTTAAAGCATTTTTCCAATTATAACATCCTTATAGTTAACCAGTCTAAAACCCAAACTGTATCATCTAAATTCCCTTCGGTTAGAGTAATTAATAGCTTTGATGTTGGTTTATCAAAGAGCCGAAATTTAGCAATTGATAATTCAATAGGTAAAATTTTAGTAATTGCAGATGATGATATAATTTATCAAAATAATTTTATCGAAAAAATTGTTGGAGCACATAATAAATTCAATAAATCGACAATAGTTAATTTCTGTGCAATTAAAGAAAATGGAGCCTGCCTGAAAAAGTATCCTACTCTTTCTAAACTACAATTAAATTCTTTGGAAATTTTGAATATCAGTTCTATTGAAATGACGATAAATAAAGAAAAATTAGATTTAACAGGAATTAGATTTGATGAAAATTTTGGTTTAGGAAGTAGTCTTGAAACGGGAGAAGAGGCTGTTTTTTTGTTTGATTTAAAACATAAAAACCATCTTGTGTCTTTTGAAAATCAGGTGATTGTAAAGCATTATGGTTTGACAACTTCTAATAAAATCGATATTTTACATAAATATTATATTTATGGTGCGATAGTAAAGCGCATTTTAATATCGAATTATCTATTTTGGTTGATGATAAAGATGTTTTTTGATATAAAACAAAAAAAGCTAAAAATCAACTTTTTTTCTAAAGCAATTGATAGTTTTAACAAAGGGCGGAAAAAAATTAAAGTCATGAATTATGAAAAATAACATAAGTAAAATAAATTTGATTTCACTTCCTAAAATAGAGGATCAAAGGGGAAACCTTTCGGTAATAGAAAACGATACGATTCCTTTTGAAATTAAAAGAGTATATTATTTATACGATGTGCCAAGCGGATCTGAGCGAGGAGGTCATGCGCATAAAGATTTGCAGGAGTTTTTAGTAGCTTTAAGTGGAAGCTTTGATGTTATCTTAAATGATGGTGTTTCAGAAAGAATAGTGACATTAAACAAGCCGAACATTGGATTGTTGATACCAACTGGTGTTTGGAGAGAATTAAAGAATTTTTCTTCAGGTTCAGTGTGCTTGGTAGTCGCTTCAGATGTTTATATAGAAGACGATTATATTAGGGATTTAGATGAATTTATACGTTCAAAAAAGATTATTGATAAATAGAAAAGTTAAAACCTTTTTTTCTCAAATGTTTTTTTATTTTTAATAAAAAAATTAGGAGATGTCTAGGTAATAGATATATAGATTTGGTTTTTAAAGGAATGTTTTCTTTTAAAATGTTATTATATAATTCTTTCGCTTTTTTGTCCTCCCCAGCAATTTTATATTGCAAGGCATATTCTATTCTGTAAATGTCAAGATATTTTTTTAGACTTGGATTGTTTTCTTCCTCTTGTTTATAATCATTGAAATCTTTTAAGGTCTTTTCAAGAATTGGAGTCTTTGAAAGGCTGTTTTCTATGTAGTGTAAGTAAGATGCTGTAACCTTATTACTTAAAGCAACAGGATACTTTGTTGCAATTCGTATCCACATATCCACATCTTGTCCGCTAGATATCCCTGGTTTAAAATATCCTATTTTTTTAAATACAGATTTAGGAATTACAATTGAAGATGATGTAGCAATAGGGTAAGTTAAACTTGTCTCAAAATAATCAGAAATAATACCTTCAAAATCGGATGATATTCCTTTAAATTTCGGAATGTAATTTTTACCATTGCTAAACACTAATTCATAGCGAGAAGCAAAAACACCAACATTTGGGAAATTTTGGATTAGATTTTTTAATGTTTCCAAATGATTAGGCATCCATAAATCATCGGCATCCAAAAAAGCAATATAATTATATTTTGCTTTCTCAATCCCTAGATTTCTTGCTAGAGATGCCCCTTGATTTTTTTGGTTGTAAAGTTGTATTCGGCTATCATTAAATCTTAAAACGTTAGACACACTATTATCAGTAGATCCATCGTTTATTATGATGATTTCGTAATCTGTAAAGGTTTGATTAATAACACTATTTATGGTGTTTTCAATATAATCAGCTTTGTTGTATAATGGAATAACAATAGAGAAAAATGCCATATTACTTATTTTTTATTGAACAAATATAACTGATTCTGTAAAGGTTAAATAAAAATAAAGAAGGGTTTTGAGAACACAATTGATTAAAAAGTACTTTGTTGAAAATTTTGAAAAATAAATTCCCAGAAGAGATTAATTTATATTTTTTTAAAGAATAGTAAAAACCTAATATTTTTACAAAATCAGGGTTTAACTTATTTTGTTGATCTAGAAGTATAAGATTGTTTAGGCTGTTTTTTACTTTTGAAATAAAAACGGAGCTTTCATCAATATCTCCATGTTCGATAGCATTATCTATATGTTTTACTCTAAAATTTAATTTACTAACTTCATAAGCAAATAAGGTATCTTCATGACCATATTTTGTTAGGTCCGAATCGAATTTTATTTGATTGAAGTATTCTTTTTTAATTAGAGTATTATTGAATAATACTGTTTTGTATGGGTTTATAATTCTTTCGGATGCTGTTTTATCTTCGATTAGTCTTCCATATTTCCAGCGTAATTTCTGTTTAGGAGAATTAACAGTTTCTGGATGAATTCGACCTCCATAAATAATCTCAGTATTTTTGATACTATCTAAGTAATTTTGGATGTAGTTTTTGTTAATTATTACTGAGTCACCATCTATATAAAGTAAAATAGGATGTTTAGCTTTTGAGGCAAGCAGGTTTCTGTTTGAACTTAATCCAACGTTTTTATTTAAAGAAATAAAAAAACAATTCTCTAGTAAATTTATTTTTTCATTGTCTTTATTCAATAAAGAGTTAGAACCATCATCCTGACAAATAATCTCAAATTCAATTTCAGATTCTAAACATTGCCTATGTAACTCCTTGACAAGAGGACAAATATTGTAATTATATACTGGAATAAGAATAGAAAGCATTAATTGTCGTTTTTTAAAATATATTTGTAAAGAAAATACTTTTTATTAAAAAAATCTCTTTGTTAATAAAAATGATATCAAGTTTGTATAAAAGTAAAACACTGAAAATGAATTTAAGATCTGTTTATTATTTTATTTCACCAAAATCAAGACTTGTTGCACGAAAAATATATTACTCGCCTTTTGATCTGTTTAATTCATTAAGTGGGCGTAAAAATAAAATGGTTCCAAATAAAGGAGACATTTTTATAGGTTCAGGAGACTTTGTAGAGCAAGGGAAACATCATCTTAAGCTTTTAACGGAATATGCAAAGCTAAAACCAAATCATTCGGTTCTTGATGTTGGATGTGGTATTGGTAGAGTAGCCGTTCCACTAACAAACTATTTATTAGCTGAAAGTAGATATGAAGGATTTGATTTGGTTAAGAAAGGTATTAATTGGTGTAAAAAAAACATCACGATTAACTTTCCTAATTTTCGTTTTCAGCACATTCCTTTAAATAACGATTTGTATAGCTTAACAAATCAAAAAGCTGAAAATTTTACGTTTCCTTATCCGGATAACTCTTTTGATACTGTATTTTTATTTTCAGTTTTCACACATATGCAGCCATTAGAGGTTCAAAATTATCTTAATGAAATTTATAGAGTATTAAAGCCCTGTGGAAGATGTTTAGCTACATTTTTTGTTTATGATGAAGTTAATGAGGGTATGATTTCAAAAAATAACGGAACTTATATCTTTCCATATAAAAAGGAAGGATATAGATTGATGAATGAAAAAGTGCCATCAGCGAATATCTCTTTTAATGAAGAGTATTTATATAAAATGACAGAGTTCAGTAAATTAAAAATTGAAAATAAAATATACGGAACTTGGTCCAAAAGAGGAGATAAGCCCCTGTTAGATTTTCAAGATATATTAGTTTTTCAGAAATAAAAATAATTACACCGTTCTCTGAACCACCTCAAAAATTCTGGCATCTTCACATTTTAATGTTTTTGATGGGAATTTCATTAACAATGCATAATCGTGAGTTGCCATAATAACAGTTTTTCCAAGTGCGTTGATATTTCTTAAAACTTCAAGAACTTCAGAGCTTGTTTGTGGGTCTAAGTTTCCTGTAGGTTCATCGGCAAGGATAAATTCAGGATCATTTAGCAAAGCTCTTGCAATTGCAACACGTTGTTGTTCACCACCAGAAAGTTGATGAGGCATTTTTTGAGTAAATTCTTTCATGCCAACTTTATCAAGAACTTCATCAATTTTACGCTCCATTCCTTCTTTATCAACCCATCCCGTTGCTTTAAGTACAAAAAGCATGTTGTCTTGTACAGTTCTGTCCGGAAGTAATTTAAAATCTTGAAATACAATTCCGATTTTACGTCTCAAATAAGGAATATCATTTTCTTTTAGAGTAGCCAAATCAAAATCAACAATATGGCCTTCACCTTCTGTTAATGGTAAGTCACCATATAATGTTTTCATGAAACTACTTTTTCCAGAACCTGTTTTTCCGATGATATAAATAAACTCTCCATGTTTTACTTCTAAATTTATATGAGATAAAATATTTTTTCCTTCTTGATAAATAGCTACATCTTTAAGAGACAGTACGGTTTGTGACATGATAAAATTGATTTGAATGGTAAAAGTAATAAGTTAACAGCTGTATTCAAAATAAATTTCTCTCATTTAAAGAAATAGACTCTTATATGTCATTATTTAAGACCATAAGTGAGTGGTTGTTGAGTTTTTTAAGTGTGTTAAATCATGATAGTTATATTTTTGTTTATAATAAATACCAAAAGCATTTCGTTATACCCAGTAGAAAATGATACATTTGAAAATTAAATTAAAATAACAATGCACAAACTTTCACGGTTAATTTTTATACTAGTTTTTCTTTTATCGATTAAGGTCTCGGCGCAAAAGTCGGCTATTTACACTTATGATTTAAAGGATTTTGACAAAGCAGTCTCTTTATATAGCGACAAACAATATGTATCGGCTCAGATTGTTTTCGAAAAAGTAAAGGAAAAAGATACAAGAGAAGAAGTAAAGGCCGATTGCGCTTATTATATCGCTAATTGTGCAATAAGAACCAACCAGCCAAATGCTGATGAGCTTATGGAGCGTTTTGTTGAGGATTACCCAATAAGCACCAAACAAAATCAAGCGTACATAGAAGTAGCTCATTATTTTTTCGATCAGGCAAATTATCCAAAAGCATTACAGTGGTTTGATCGAGTAGATGAAAACTATATGAGCAAAAGTGATTTAGATAAATTTAATTTCCAGAAAGGATACAGTTATTTTAATTCTAAAAAGAAAAAAGAAGCGACAACTTATTTTAATAAGGTGGTTAATTCTCCTGAATATGGTTCTCAAGCCAAGTATTATTTAGGATTTATGGCATATGAAGGTGATGATTATAAAGAAGCAACTAAATATTTTGATGAGGTTTCAGGCGAAGAAAAATACAAAGAGAAGCTTTCGTATTATCAGGCTGATATGAATTTCAAATTAGGAAATTTTCAAAAAGCAATTGATTTAGGACAAAAAGCAATGCCGAAATCAAATGAAATTGAAAAGTCAGAATTGAATAAGATTATCGGAGAGAGCTATTTTAATTTAAAAGCATATGACAAGGCAATTCCATTTTTAGTACAATATAAAGGTAAAAAAGGGAAATGGAATAACACAGATTTCTATCAATTAGGATATGCATATTATCAGCAAAAAGAGTATGAAAATGCCATTTCGCAATTCAATAAGATTATTGAAGGAAAAGATTTTGTAGCACAAAATGCCTATTACCATTTAGGACAGAGTTATTTAAATACCGATAAAAAGCAACAAGCTTTAAATGCATTTAAGAACGCTGCTGAAATGGATTATGATAAGGCAATCCAGGAAGATGCAAGTTTAAATTATGCTAAGCTGAGTTATGAAATTGGGAATTCATATCAAAATGTACCACTAGTGTTACTTGATTTCTTAAAGAAATATCCAAATAATTCTAGTAAATCTGAAGTAGAGAAGTTATTAATAGATTCTTATATATCGTCTAAAAACTACAGCGAAGCTTTGATTTTATTAGAAAAAAACAGATCTCCAGAGAATAGATTAGCATATCAAAAGGTGCTTTTTTATAGAGGTTTAGAGTTGTATAATGATAGTAATTATCAAGAAGCCTCTAAGATGTTTGTGAAATCTCTTAACGAACAAAAGAGTCCTGAGTTTACTGCTCGTGCTACTTTTTGGAAAGGGGAAACAGAGTATCTTAATGAAGATTTTAAAAATGCTTTAATCAGTTACAAACAATTTGCAGGTTTGACTGCAGCTAAAGCGACCCCGGAGTTTAAAAATATTAATTATAATATTGCTTACACTTATTTTAAATTAAAAGAATATGATAATGCAGCCAATTCATTTCAGGCTCAAATTGATAATTCTAAAGAGGACATTTCAAGATTACATGATTCTTATTTAAGATTAGCAGATTGTCGATTTGTAACATCTAAGTATGCATTGGCTATGGAAGCTTATACAAAAGTTATGAGCTTTAAAGGCGTTGATGCAGATTATGCTTATTTTCAAAAAGCCATTTGTTATGGTTTTATGAATAAGAATGACCAAAAAATAGAAGAGCTTAATGGATTTCTTCGAATGTATAAAAAGTCGGAATATCGTGATGACGCTATGTTTGAGCTAGCAAATACATATGCTGCTGAGAAAAAAACAGAACAAGCGATTAAAACATACGATCAATTGGTTGCCGAGTTTAAAAATGGAGCTTTCACGGCAAAGTCTATTTTACGTGAAGGGTTAATTTATTATAACTCCGATAGAGATCAATTGGCTTTGACAAAATTTAAAAAAGTTGCCGCTGATTTTCCTAGAACTCCAGAGGCTCTTGAAGCGGTTTCTACAGCAAGATTAATTTATGTAGATAACGGAAAAGTAGATGAATATGCAACTTGGGTACGTACGTTGGATTTTGTAGCAGTTACAGATGCCGATTTGGATAATGATACTTTTGAAGGAGCTATAAAACAATATGAGCAAAATAATAACAAGCAAGCGATTGTAGGTTTGAGCAATTATGTGAGCAAATTCCCAAAAGGAATACATGCGCTCGAAGCGAATTTTAAATTAGCACAAGCGTATACAACAGAAGGCTCAGAAACTAAATCGATTCCAAATTATCAATATGTAATCGAGCAGCCTCGTAGTGAATATACAGAGCAATCTTTGATGCGATTGGCTCAGATATTCTTAAAAGCTAAAGATTGTGATAAAGCAATTTCTGTTTTATCCCGTATAGAAAATGAAGGAGATTCTTCTCAGAATAAAACATTTGCGCAGGCGAATCTAATGAAATGTTATTATGATAAAAACGATTATAGTAACTCAGTTGTGTATGCAGAAAAAGTATTGCAAAACCCTAAAACTGATGAAAATGTAAAAAGTGATGCGCAAATTATTGTGGCAAGAGCAGCAATTAAATCTGGTGATGAAGATAAAGCTAAAATAGCTTATGCAAAGTTAGTTACAACATCTAAAGGGGAGTTGGCTGCAGAATCATTGTATTATGATGCTTATTTTAAAAATAAAGAAAACAAGTACGATGCTTCAAATGCAGCAGTGCAAAAACTAGCCAAAAACTATTCATCATTTAAATATTTTGGAGCAAAAGGATTGGTGTTAATGGCAAAAAATTTCTATGGTCTAAAAGATAGTTATCAGGCGACTTATATTTTAGAGAATGTAATTCAGAATTTTACAGCTTATCCAGATGTCGTTTCTGAAGCAGAAAAAGAATTAAGCGCTATTAAAGCAGAAGAGTCTAAAACCAATTCATCGATTACAAAGTAGAAAACACAGTAAAAAGAGTATAGATGATAGAGTCAAGACATCACAGATAAGTCTATTTTCTTTATTCTTTGCTCTCAAAAAAATAAAATATGAAAATCAATTTCCAAAATAAACATATCGCTTTTCTTTTACTGCTAACTTCCCAGTTGACTTTGGCACAAAAAAAAGAGGAAACAAAAAAGAAAGAAGAAACAATTGGTACCGAAGAAGTAAATGTTGTAAAAGCATATTTACCTACAATCTCAGATGCTTTTAAGGTAAAAGAAATTCCTTTATTAAATGATGAAGGAAATGCTCCTAAAGAAACAATCAAATACACCATTTTTTCTTTTCCAGTAGCATCGACTTTTACGCCTTCAAAAGGAAATGCCCAAGGGGTAGATAAAGCCAAAAAAGAGCATTTGTTTACTAATTATGCAACAGCAGGAATTGGTAATTATGGTAATTTAAATGCAGAATTATTTGTAGCGCAGGAATTAGGAAACAATGACTATATCGCAGGAATGTTTAAGCATCAATCATCGCAAGGAGGAATAAAAGGAATAGATCTTAATGATAAGTTTTATGATACTTCATTAGATGCAATCTATGGAGTAAAAAACAGAGATATGTCCTGGAGTATTGATTTAGGATATCAAAATCAGATTTATAATTGGTATGGTTTGCCAGTTGATTTTGGTTCAACTTTGACACCACAGGATCGCGGAATGTTAATTAGTAGTATAAGTCCAAAGCATTCATATAACGGAATTAATCTTGGTGGGAATATTGACTTTAATGATGGGATTTTTACTAAAGCAAGCATGAAATACAGTCACTTTTCGGATGGTTTAAAATCTTCTGAAAACAGATTCTACATAAAACCCTCTTTTAAAGTAGAGATAATGGATCAATCTATAAATACAGATGTAATTGTGGATTATGTAGGAGGAAGTTTTGAAAACAATTACGAGAAAACAAATTTGGAACCTATAAAATATGGCTTTACAAATTTTGGATTATCGCCAAGTTTTGTAATGCAGCAAGATGATTGGACACTGAATTTAGGCGCTAAATTATTCTATAGCTTAGATAATGAAAATAGTAATAGTAAAATTTTAGTGTATCCAAATGTGACTGCTTCGTACAAGGTGGTTGGAGATTTAATGATTTTTTACGCAGGAGCAGAAGGAAATTTAGAGCAAAACACTTATATGGATTTTGTAGATCAAAACCCATTTTTATCTCCAACACTAAATATTAATCCGACTGATAAACAATTTGATATTTTTGCAGGTCTAAAAGGAAAATTAGCTAATAATGTAAGTTATAAAGTTCAAGGGTCATATGTAAACGAAAGAAACAAAGCTTTATTTAAGAGTAATAACTATACGGAAGACATAACTAACGAAAATTACGCTTTCGGAAATTCATTTCAAGTTGTGTATGATGATATGACAACAATGCGTTTTTATGGAGAGTTAAAAGCTGATTTCTCAGAGAATGTTTCTTTCGGAATCAACGGAACTTTTAATAGTTATAGTAATGATCACCAAAGTGAAGCTTGGAATTTACCAACAATGAAATTAAGTACAAGTTTAGATTTTAATGTTACTAAGCAATGGTATGCAGGGTTTAATTTGTTTTATGTAGGAGAAAGAAAAGACGAACAATTAAATGCCAGTTTAGTAACAAATTCTACTCCAATTACATTAAAAAGCTATTTCGATTTAAATGCACATGTAGGATATAAATATAGCGATAGATTAACTTTTTATTTAAAAGCAAATAATATTACAAATCAGGCATATCAAAAATGGTTGAATTACCCAGTTCAAGGTTTTCAGATTATGGCTGGTGCAAATTATAAATTTGACTTTTAGGGTTTTTAACCACAAAGGATGCCAAGTTTTTACGCAAAGTTCGCTAAGTCTGTTTAAAAAGATTTAGCGAACTTTTTTTAGCGATTGGTAAAAGTCGTATAGAGTACGTAAAGCCTCCTTTTACGATTTTAACATAAATCTTTGTACACTGTGCAGTTAATCTGTTTTCAAGTTAGTATATTCATATTGAATAAATAAAATCTTTTTTGCGACCTTTGCGTTAAACCCAGCATACTTTACGATTAAACTACATTATGACTTTCAAGCAAAAAATACATAGCTATTATTTACAAATGGTTCAGGATCGAATAGATGTTTTTAAAGACATGATTTCTGCATTGACTGAAGACTCTAAGAATGATGCCAAAGGTTCAGCCGGCGATAAGCACGAAACAGCTTTGTCAATGATGCATATTGAACAGGAGAAGCTAACGAATAAACTAAAAGAAGCGATAGCTCAAAAAGCAATTCTGGATAGAATAGATGCTGATTTTGTTTCTTCAACTATTATTATTGGAAGTTTAGTTCAGGCAAACGGTATTTATTTGTACTTGAGTGTAGCTTTACCAAAAATAACAATTGATGGAGTTAATGTTATTGCATTGTCGCCTCAATCTCCACTAGGAGGTCATTTGATGGGAAATAAAGTTGGTTTTAAATTTGAGATTAACAAAACGCATTATACGATTGAGAGTGTTTTGTAATAAAAAGGCCTATTACTCCTAATAATATTTAGACTATTTTTGTTTTAATAATGTGATTAGATTCTGATTTAAGCTTTTAGTATTTATGCCTAAAATAGAAAAGAATTTTTTGTCAAAAGCTTCTACAGTCACAATTGCTTTTTTTGTAATTTCTCTTCCTATTTCAGTTAGTACAACAATTTTAGCTCTGGTATCTGTAACGTGTTCTTGTCTGGTAATAAGATTTTTTTGTTGTAATGTTCTTAATACAGTAGAAGTCGTCATTGGATCTATTTTAGTATGAGATGACAATATAATTTGAGTTACTTCTTGTTTATGAAGTGTAAGCCAATGTATACTTGCCATAAGCACAAATTGAGAATGCGTAATATTGTATTGTTCTAAAGCCTTTTTGATCTCGCGTTGCCAAAGATTAGTTACTTGCCACAACAAAAAACCAGAACTTTCTTCTGGTTTTTCTACACTAAAAGTATTGTCTGTTGATTTACTCATTTTTAAGTTTTTTTATTTTGAATTTGTTGTATTATTTTTATCACAAATCATTTTTGAAGTTATAAAGTTAAAATCATTTTCATTGATTTCAAAGAAACCGTATCGGAATGGATAACCCCAGTATTTTTTGTCTGAGATAAATTCAAGATTTTCAATCATTGGAATTATCGAAATTTGATTGCATTTCATGAATTCAATATTTCTTCTGAAAGGCTTAAACTCTTCTGTCATTTCAAAGGAATACGTATGATCATCAATTACTCTTCCTAATGCGGTAAACATTTGACACTTTTTATTTTCTTTCATTGTTATTTTAGAAGAGTATATTATAATGTAATCATCTTTTGTCATTCTTTTTAGAGGTGCTTTTTTTCCATGACAAACCTGAACAAAATTGCCTTTTATAGCCAATTCTGTGTGCTCTTTTGAAATAGCAGCAATCCAGTATTTACTCATTGTTAATTTTTTTTGCATTTTTAATTTGATTTTCAATATCAGTCGGTAAATGATTAACAATTTCTTTGGCAACTAATTTTACCCATAAAAAAGACAAAATCCCTTTAACAGTCATTGTAACACAAATTTTCAGACCTTCTTTAGTCTCTTCATAAGTATGTTCTCCATACATTTTAGCAAACGGGAAAGTGGTTAAATCTGTGAATTTTTTATTTTCTAAAATCTCAATCAGTTTAATTTTTATTCTTGGGCCTCCTTTTGGTTTAAGAATAAAATAGTTTCCAACTTTAAACTCTCCTATAAGTTCGGAATGTTCAACAGTATCATCCCATTTTTTCCAATTATTAATGTCTGTTGTTAATTTCCATATTTGTTCTTTAGTTATTTCTGTTGTAATTACAGAATAAGATTTTGTCCACATAAATTTCCTTGTTATATTTTGTAAGCGCAAATATAGTAAGTGCGCTTATTATAATGCAAATAATTTTGATATTAAAATAGTGATATTTTTTTGAAAGTGTTTAAGTGTTTGAAATAGTGGTGTTTATTTATGTTTCGATTTTTTTATGTTAAAAATATATTCTTAGCTCTTTATAGTATTTACTCTTTAGAATCTAATAATGTTTGTCTAGTTATTATAGATTTTAATTTCGAGATTTCTTTTAAAACTTGCATTTCAGCACTTTGATTAGCCTAAAAATTGAAATCTTCAAGTTTGAGGCTTTCTTCAGTGTTAAAATTTTACATTTTAGATGTAAAAACAATTATATGGTTACAAAATGAAACTAAAATAGCTATATGTGTTTTGTATCTGTAACTGTTATCGCATATTTGCCTTATCAAAATAAATAAAAATATAAAAATATATAGTTATGTGTGGAATAGTATGTGCCTTTGATCTAAAACAAAAAGCCGAAACCTTAAGACCTCAAGTATTAGAAATGTCTAAAATTATTCGCCACCGCGGACCAGATTGGAGCGGTATTTATAGCAATGATAAAGCAATCTTATCACATGAGCGTTTGGCAATTGTAGATCCGGCTTCAGGAAAACAGCCTTTGTTTACAGAAGATAAGAAATTAGTTCTGGCCGCAAATGGTGAAATATATAACCACAGAGAGTTACGTAAACAATTTGAAGGAAAATATAACTTTCAAACAGAAAGTGATTGCGAAGTTATCTTAGCACTTTATAAAGAAAAAGGACCTCATTTTTTAGATGAAATGAATGGTATTTTCGGATTTGCAATATATGATGTGGAAAAAGATGAGTATTTTATCGCTCGTGATCATATGGGAATTATTCCGTTATATATTGGATGGGATCAGGATGGAACTTTTTATGTAGCTTCAGAATTGAAAGCTTTAGAAGGATATTGTACAAAAATACAGTTGTTTCCTCCGGGGCATTATATGACAAGCAAAGACGGCGAATTTGTACAATGGTACAAAAGAGACTGGATGGAGTATGATGCAGTAAAAGACAACGAGACTAGTATTCCTGCGATTAAAGAAGCGTTAGAAGCTGCGGTTCACAGACAATTAATGAGCGATGTTCCTTACGGAGTTTTACTTTCAGGAGGTTTGGATTCTTCTATAACATCGGCTGTAGCCAAAAAATTTGCGCAAAAACGTATAGAGTCTGACGATACTACAGATGCTTGGTACCCGCAATTACATTCTTTCTCAGTAGGATTAGATGGTTCTCCTGATTTGGCAGCAGCTCAAATCGTAGCAAAACATATCGGGACAATTCACCACGAAATTAAATTCACCATTCAAGAGGGTTTAGATGCAGTTCGAGATGTGATTTATAACTTAGAAACGTATGATGTAACTACAGTTAGAGCATCAACTCCAATGTGGTTAATGGCAAGAGTTATTAAGTCAATGGGAATTAAAATGGTGTTGTCTGGTGAAGGAGCAGATGAGTTATTTGGAGGATATTTATATTTTCACAAAGCACCAAATGCAAAAGAATTCCACGAAGAAAACGTTCGTAAGTTAAGTAAATTACATATGTATGACTGTTTGCGTGCAAACAAAAGTTTAGCGGCTTGGGGAATTGAAGGAAGAGTGCCGTTCTTGGATAAAGAATTTATGGATGTTGCTATGCGTATTAACCCACAAGACAAAATGATCAATAAAGAACATCCTATGGAAAAATGGGTAGTTCGTAAAGCTTTTGAAGATATGTTGCCAGAAAGTGTTGCTTGGAGACAAAAAGAGCAGTTCTCTGACGGAGTAGGATACAGCTGGATTGATACTTTGAAAGAAGTGGTAGCAAAAGAAGTTTCGGATGAGCAATTAGCGAATGCAAAATATAAATTCCCTTTACAGACGCCAACTTCTAAAGAAGAATATTACTACCGTTCTATTTTTGCAGAACATTTCCCGAGTGATGCTGCGGCTTTATGTGTGCCTCAGGAGGCAAGTGTGGCTTGTAGTACAAAAATTGCATTAGAATGGGATGAGGCATTTAAAAACATGAATGACCCTTCAGGTAGAGCAGTTGCAAGCGTTCATGATGACGCTTACGCTAAAGCATAAAAACAATAATTGTTTCTGTTTGGAATAATACAAAAGAAAGCGCCCTCAATTTTGAGGACGTTTTTTTTGTGAATATAAAAACTATTGATTCAGTGGGTTGAAAGAAAATTTTAACCATATTTGTTATCGCAAAATTTTAAAAGTATTAAAAATATATAGTTATGTGTGGAATATTAGCCATTATTGGAAAAGGAAAAGACCCGCAACTTGTAAAAGAACTTTCAGAAAGAATGTCACATCGCGGTCCAGATGAAAGTGATTTGCATATAATGGAAAAAGGGCATATCATGAGTCATGAACGTCTGTCGATTATAGATTTGCATTCAGGAAAACAACCTATTCAAGGAACATCTTCTGCTTGGATGATTCATAATGGTGAAATATACAATCATCAGGAATTGCGAAATGGTGTTTTGAAAGCACATACTTTTAGAACAAAATCAGATTCAGAGGTAATTGTTCATTTATACGAAGAGTTTGGTTATGATTTCTGTAATATGCTCGATGGAGATTGGGCTTTTGTAGTGATCGATGGAGATGATTTTATTGCAGGAAGAGATCCCTTAGGAGTGAAGCCTTTGTATTATGGCTTGGATGAAAGAGGAAGAATCTATTTTTCGTCAGAAATGAAACCTATTGCAGATCAGTGTAAATCGTTTTCTACATTTCCTCCAGGGCACTATTATACACCCAAAACTGGTTTTGTAAAATATTATCAACCAGAATATGAAGACTACTTAAAAGCAGATCAGAATTTAGATTTAGATTTAATCAGAGAGACTTTGACAGAAGCAACTCGCAAACGTTTAATGAGTGATGTGCCAATTGGGGTATTGCTTTCGGGAGGATTAGATTCATCTTTAACATCAGCAATAGCATCAAGATTATTGGCTGAAAGAGGAGAAAAGTTACATTCCTTTTCTATTGGATTAGATGAAAATGCACCAGATGCAAAGGCGGCTAAAAAAGTAGCAGCATTTTTAGGAACAGAACATCATGAAGTACATTTTACGATAGAGCAGGGGATTGAGATTCTTGATAAATTGATTTGGCATCTAGAAACTTATGATGTAACATCAATTCGTGCAAGTACGCCAATGTATTTCTTGTCTAAAGCAATTACAGATATGGGAATAAAAGTAGTGCTTTCGGGAGAAGGAGCAGATGAGATTTTCGGAGGATATTTGTATTTTAGAAATGCTCCTTCAGCTGAGGAATTTCAAAAAGAAACGATTGAAAGAGTTCAGAAATTATTCACTGCCGATTTATTAAGAGCAGATAAGTCAACAATGGCTCATGGATTAGAAGCAAGAGTTCCGTTTTTAGACAAAGCTTTCTTAGATGTGGCAGTTCGTGTTAAGCCAGAAGAAAAACAGCCTAAAACGTACGAAGGAAAAGAAAAATACATATTAAGAAAAGCTTTTGATACACCAGAAGATCCTTATTTGCCAGCAGAAGTATTGTGGAGGCAAAAAGAGCAGTTCTCAGATGGGGTAGGGTACAATTGGATCGATGAATTAATTGAATATTGTTCTTCTAAAGTTACAGAAGAACAATTAGCTGGAGCAGTGGCAGAGTTCCCTTATAATTCGCCAACTACAAAAGAAGCTTATTTTTACAGATCGGTATTTCATAAATATTATCCACAGGTCAGTGCAGCGCAAACTGTTAGGAAATGGATTCCAAAATGGCAAGAAAACCAAGACCCAAGTGGTAGAGCAAATGCAGCTCACGTAAAAGCAGATATAGAAATTGCTAAATCAGGAGTTGTGGCTTAATATAACGAGACACATTTTGAGTTAGAAATAATAAGTAAGTCAATTAGTGAAATTTCAAAACGGCATTTTTAAATGTTTGTTTTGGAATTTTATTATTTATAATAGTTATAGATTTTGTTTTTTATGCTACAAAAAACAAGATTTTTTAATAATATGTTGATAACTTAAGTGCTTTAGATGGTATTTTAACGGATATATAATTTATGATTTTATATATTTGCGTGTTAGACAAATATTACATTTTTTAGAATAAATTATATGAGCGAAGAAATCAAGAAGAACAATTATTCAGCAGATAGTATTCAGGCATTAGAGGGAATGGAGCACGTAAGAATGCGTCCATCGATGTATATTGGGGATGTGGGGCTTCGAGGACTGCATCATTTGGTTTATGAAGTTGTGGATAACTCAATCGATGAGGCCATGGGAGGATATTGTGATACTATTAGTGTAGCAATAAACGAAGATGGATCGGTAAGTGTAGAAGATAATGGTCGTGGTATCCCGGTAGATTTACATAAAAAAGAAGGAGTTTCGGCATTAGAGGTTGTAATGACAAAAATCGGTGCTGGAGGTAAATTTGATAAAGATTCGTATAAAGTTTCCGGAGGTTTGCACGGAGTGGGGGTTTCGGTAGTAAATGCGCTATCAATTCACATGAGGTCAACAGTTTTTAAAGATGGTAAAATTTACGAACAAGAATACGAAAGAGGTAAGGCAATACATCCTGTTAAGCAAATTGGTGAAACGGATAAAAGAGGTACACGCCAGACATTTTACCCAGATAGTACTATTTTTACTCAAACAATAGAGTTTTCTTATGATACTTTGTCGGCACGTATGCGTGAGTTATCCTATTTGAATAGAGGAATAACAATCACATTTACAGATAAAAGAGAGGTTAATGAGAAAGGAGAATTTAAAAGCGAAGTATTTCATTCAGAAGAAGGACTAAAAGAATATATCCGTTATCTAGATGGAAATCGTGAGCCTATTATTTCGCACGTGATTTCTATGGATAACGAAAAAGGAGAAATCCCTGTAGAAGTAGCCTTGATTTACAACACAAGCTATACAGAGAATATTTTTTCTTATGTGAATAATATCAATACGCACGAAGGAGGTACGCACTTGCAAGGTTTTAGAACTGGATTAACCAGATCGTTAAAGAAATATGCGGATGCTTCAGGAATGTTGGATAAATTAAAATTTGATATTTCAGGAGACGACTTCCGTGAAGGACTTACAGCAATTATTTCGGTAAAAGTAGCAGAACCACAATTTGAAGGGCAAACAAAAACTAAACTAGGAAATAGAGAAGTTGTTTCGCCAGTAAGTCAAGCTGTTAGTGAAATGATTGAAAATTATTTGGAAGAAAATCCAAATGATGCTAGAATAATTGTTCAAAAAGTTATTCTTGCTGCTCAAGCACGTCATGCTGCTAAGAAAGCGCGTGAAATGGTACAGCGTAAAACTGTTATGGGTGGAGGCGGATTGCCAGGAAAGCTTTCAGATTGTTCTGAGCAAGATCCAGCACGTTGTGAGGTATATCTTGTCGAGGGAGATTCGGCAGGTGGAACTGCGAAGCAAGGTCGTGACCGTGCATTTCAAGCGATTTTACCATTACGTGGTAAGATTTTGAATGTTGAAAAAGCAATGCATCATAAAGTGTTTGAAAACGAAGAGATTCGTAATATTTTTACAGCTTTAGGAGTAACGGTTGGTACTGCTGAAGATAGTAAAGCATTAAATTTAGAAAAGCTACGTTACCATAAAGTAATTATTATGTGTGATGCCGATGTCGATGGTAGTCACATTTCTACTTTGATATTAACATTCTTTTTCCGTTTTATGAAAGAACTAATAGAAGAAGGGCACGTATATATTGCTGCACCGCCTTTATATCAGGTTAAAAAAGGAAATAAAAAAGAATATGCTTGGAATGATGTTCAACGTGATCAGGCTAATGAAAGAATGGGGGGGAGCGCATCAATTCAGCGTTACAAAGGTCTTGGAGAGATGAATGCGGAGCAATTATGGGAGACTACTATGGATCCAAATTTCAGAACCTTACGTCAGATAAATATTGATAGTTTAGCAGAAGCAGATAGAGTTTTTTCTATGTTAATGGGGGATGAAGTTCCACCTCGTAGAGAATTTATCGAGAAGAATGCGGTTTATGCTAAAATTGATGCTTAAAAAAGTTTAATTATTTATATTTGTTTAAATGTCTTTTGCTTTTTATTGATTACTAAGCAAATTAATAAAAAAACAAAAAATCGATTTACAAAAAATAACTAATAACCGAATAAAATTTAAAATATGAAAGTTACCATTGTAGGAGCAGGAAACGTTGGGGCCACTTGTGCAGACGTTATTTCTTATAGAGGAATTGCAAGCGAAGTAGTATTATTGGATATTAAAGAAGGTTTTGCTGAAGGTAAGGCTTTAGATATTATGCAATGTGCTACAAATACTGGTTTTAACACCAAAGTAACTGGGGTAACGAATGATTATTCTAAAACTGCTGGTAGTGATGTAGTGGTAATTACATCAGGAATTCCTAGAAAACCAGGAATGACTCGAGAAGAATTAATTGGAATCAATGCTGGAATTGTGAAAACGGTTGCCGAAAATGTGTTGAAGCATTCGCCAAATACAATAATTGTAGTTGTTTCTAATCCTATGGATACAATGACCTACTTAGCATTGAAATCAACAGGATTGCCAAAAAATAGAATAATTGGTATGGGAGGCGCACTTGATAGTTCTCGTTTTAGAACCTATTTATCTTTGGCGTTAGATAAACCTGCTAATGATATTTCGGCTATGGTAATAGGAGGTCATGGTGATACAACTATGATTCCGTTGACACGTTTAGCTTCGTATAATGGTATTCCGGTAACAGAATTCCTCTCAGAAGAAGTTTTACAAAAAGTAGCTGCTGATACTATGGTAGGAGGTGCTACACTTACTGGGCTTTTAGGGACGTCTGCTTGGTATGCGCCAGGAGCTTCAGTAGCGTATTTAGTTGACAGTATTTTAAATGATCAAAAGAAAATGATAGCGTGTTCTGTTTTTGTTGAAGGCGAATACGGGCAAAAAGATATTTGTATTGGTGTACCATGTATTATTGGTAAAAATGGTGTTGAAGAAATCTTAGACATCAAATTGAATGACCAAGAAAAAGCATTATTTGCTAAAAGCGCGGATGCAGTTAGAGGAATGAATGACGCTTTAAAGACGATTTTAGTATAAGATTTACGAGTAAATAGGAGAAGACTGCACTTTTGCAGTCTTTTTTTTGAGATTAATCAATAAATAAATTGGTTAATCTTTTCGTTAATTATATATTTGCTCGGTTTAAAAAAAATGGTGCAATGCATAATTTCATTATTTAAATATAAAAACTTGCTTAAATGCTTGATTTTGTATGATTTAAAACAAAACAAACTATAAAACATAATTAATTTTTAGTAATAATGCAGAATAAAGGACTTATTAAATTTTTCGCAATTCTATTTGCATTGGTAAGTATTTACCAACTTTCCTTCACTTTTGTCGCTGATAAGGTAAAAAGTGATGCGAAATCTTTTGCAGGAAACAATCCTGATAAAGAATTAAAATATTTGGATTCTATTGGTAAAGAAAAAGTTTTCAATCTAGGATTTACTAGTTTTACTTTTAACGAAGTAAAAGATAAGCAAATCAATAAAGGTCTTGACTTAGAAGGAGGAATTAATGTTATTCTTCAAATTTCTGTAAAAGACGTTTTGAAAGGATTGGCTAATAATTCTAAAAATCCAGTTTTTAATAAGTCATTAGCTGACGCAACTGCAAATCAAAAAGGAAATCAAACGTACTTAGATGCCTTTTTTGAAGCATTTGAAGCAAATTCAAATGGAACAGTAAAATTAGCTTCTCCAGATATCTTTGCTAACAGAAGTTTGCAAGGAGAAGGTGGAATTGATTTCCAAATGAGCGATGCTCAGGTAAAAAAAGTAATCAAAAGAAAAGTTGATGAGTCTGTAGATAGTGCTTTTGGAGTACTAAGGAAACGTATCGATAAATTTGGTGTAACACAACCAAATATTCAAAAAATTGGAGAAACAGGAAGAATTCTTGTTGAACTTCCAGGTGCGAAAGATGTTGATAGAATCAAGAAGTTATTACAAAGTACTGCTCAATTAGAGTTTTGGGAGACGTACAAAATTGAAGAAATGGGGAATTTCTTAATGGCTGCTAACGAAGCCTTGAAGAAAACCGAAATTAATAAAGTTGAAACTAAAGCTGTAGTAAAAGATTCATTAAATGACTTACTTACAGGTGGTAAAGATTCACTTGCTGCAAAAAAAGGAAATAATCCTTTATTTGATAAAATTATAGGTCAAGGTGGTGGGCCAATTTTAGGTCTTTTTTCACCAAAAGATACTGCTATAGTAAACAGTTATTTAAAAAGATCAGATATCAGAGTATTATTAGCTCCAGATCAACATTATGCAAAATTTGTTTGGGGTAAACCAACAGATATTAAAGATGCAAAAGGAAAAGAAATTGAAGCGATTGAATTATATGCTTTAAAAGGAAATAGAGATAATGTTGCTGCAATGAGTGGTGGTGTTGTAACTGATGCTAAAGATACTTTTGATCAGATGGGTAAGCCAGCTGTATCTATGCAAATGAACAGTCATGGTGCAAAAGCTTGGGAAGAATTAACAGGAAGAGCATATACTCAAAAAAGTAATATAGCTATTGTTCTTGATGATATTGTATATTCTGCTCCAGGAGTTTCTAGTGGTCCAATCTCAGGAGGAAGATCAGAGATCTCAGGTGTATTTGATGTTACAGAAACTAAAGATTTAGCAAACGTATTAAGAGCTGGTAAATTACCTGCTGCTGCAGATATTGTTCAGTCAGAGGTAGTAGGGCCATCTTTAGGACAAGAAGCTATTGATAACGGAACAACTTCAGCTATTGTAGGTTTACTTTTAGTATCTCTTTGGATGATGATTTATTATGGTAAAGCAGGTTGGTATGCAAATTTAGCATTAGCGGTTAACTTACTTTTCTTATTTGGTATTTTAGCAAGTTTAGGAGCGGTTCTTACTTTGCCAGGTATTGCAGGTATCGTATTGACGATGGGAACTGCTGTAGATGCGAATATTATTATATACGAAAGAGCAAAAGAAGAATTGCGATCAGGTAAAACACTTGATGAAGCAATTAAAACTTCATATAGCTGGAGAGGTGCGATGTCATCTATTACAGATGCAAACGTAACGCATATTTTAACTGGAGCTGTATTATTTATATTTGGTTCAGGGCCAATTAAAGGCTTTGCTACTACTTTGTTAATCGGTATTATTACCTCTTTATTTACTTCTATTTTTATAGCTAGAATATTTATTGACAGAAACATTGGTAGAAAGAATGATTTAACATTCGTAACTAATTTCTCTAAAAATATGTTTAATAACTTCCATTTTGATTTCTTAGGAGTTAAAAAATGGACATATTTATTCTCTAGTGTTGTTGTTGTTGTAAGTGTCGCGTCACTGTGTGTTAACGGACTTGATCAAGGTGTAGATTTTGTTGGAGGAAGAACATTCCAAATTCGTTTTGAAAAACCTGTTCAGGCAGAGGCTGTTAAGGATGAATTAGCTGTAGTTTTTGGTAGTGCAGAAGCAAAAGTTTTTGGTAAGGATAACCAATTAAAAATTACAACTAAATATAAAGTTGCAGACCATGGTGTTAAAGCAGATGAAGAAGTAAATAAATTGTTGTTTGATAATTTGAAAAAATATTATTCTGATGGTTTAACTTATGATAAATTTGTTAATGCCTATGAAGGTAAAAAACTAGGTATAGTTCAAGCTTCAAAAGTTGGACCGGCAGTTGCAGAAGATATTAAAACAAATGCTTATTGGGCTGTACTTGGAGCAATGGCAATTGTATTCTTGTATTTAATGATTAGTTTTAGAAAATGGCAATTTAGCTTAGGTGCAATCGCAGCTATTGCTCATGATGTTATATTCGTATTAGGAATTTATTCATTATGTTATAAATTCATGCCGTTTGGTATGGAGGTAGATCAGCACTTTATTGCAGCAATCCTTACTGTTATTGGTTACTCAATGAATGATACAGTTATTGTATTTGACAGAGTTCGTGAATTTTTAGCAGGAAAAACAAAAGGTTCTTTTGAGCAGATTGTAAATGACTCTATTAATACAACGATGTCGAGAACAATTAATACTTCATTAACGATGATCGTGGTATTATTAATCATGTTTATTTTTGGAGGAGAGTCTATTAGAGGATTTATCTTTGCCATGTTGGTAGGTATTATTGTAGGAACATATTCTTCATTATTTATTGCAACTCCAGTGTTAGTAGATTCTATCTCTTCTGCTGATAAGATTGCTATAGAAGAAAGACATAAAAATGCTGAATAATATTCGTATTATTTAATGAAAGGGTCCAATGAAAATTGGATCCTTTTTTTTTGAATGAAAAGTTTTGAAGTGTAGAGTGATTTAAAATAACTACGTGAGTGCTTAATAGGGCAAAATGTAAAATGAAGCTTGGTACTAACTAATTTGTGAGGCAACTTTAGTCTAGCCATTCTGAGTAATGTATATAGTTTCATAAGTTCTAAGAAGTTCTTGATGTAATTACTTCATTGGTTCGTCTTGTAATGCCTACTTGCACATGAAAGGCAGTTTTTTAATGTTACAAGATTGTTGGTATAACAAAAAGTAAAATAATTAACTTAACAGAATCATTATTGTAATCTTCTCTATGCAGTTTTATCGTATTATTTAGTTGAAATAAAGTCCTTTTATTTGATGATAGGTGTGAGATTATGTGATAAGATTATGGAGGATAAAGACTAAAAAAGCTCAAATCTTTGAAGTATAAGATGAAAGATTAAATGCTTAAAAAGAGGCTAGCAAATACAGAAACAAAAAAAGACCCGATACTCTAATGAAGAGATCGGGTCTTTTTTTGCATGTGCTTATTTAGCTTATAAAGATGCTTTTTTATTGGCTCTAATCATAAAGTAAGCTCCAACTAAGATGAACGGTATACTTAGCCACTGTCCTGTTGAAAACAGCCCTAATTCACTTTCAATACCGCCTTGGCTTTCTTTTACAAATTCAACTATGAAACGAACGACAAATAAAAGAACTAAAAATAAACCGAATAAAAATCCAGGTTTTTGACTTGCATTTGTTTTCCAGTATAAATAGTAAAGGATTGCAAATACAAAAATGTAGCAAAAGCCTTCATATAGTTGCGCTGGATGTTTTACGGGAACCTGTGCTAATAAATCAGCAAATTTAGGATCTGTTGCAATAGCAGTATATGCGTCTTTTGGATTGGCAATTTGGGTTTTGTTTACCACATCATTTTTACTGAAGTATTCATGTAAGAAACGAATTCCAAAAACAGAATCTGTTTGGTTTCCTGTGATTTCTGAATTAAAGAAATTACCTAAACGTACAAATATTGCCCCGCTGGCAACAGGAATTACAACTCTGTCTAATATCCATAATAAAGGACGTTTTAATATTTTTTTGCTGTAATAATACATTGCAATTATAATTGCTATTGCAGCACCATGACTAGCTAAACCTTGGTAACCTGTAAATTCAAAATTTGGACTGAAACGAAATGGCAAGAAGATTTCTAAAATATGATTTCTGTAATATTCCCAATCATAAAATAATACGTGACCTAAGCGAGCTCCAACTAGAGTAGCTAAAACCGTCCAGATAAAAAGGGAGTCTAATTTATCGATAGGTTCATTTTCACGTTCGAAAATTTGTTTCATTATGTACCATCCTAGTCCAAAGGCGATTACAAACATTAGGCTGTAGTATCGAATCATAAAAAAACCTAAATCTATTCCTTCCGAAGGATTCCAAACAATGTTTAAAGCGTGTATCATGTAGTATTATATTTTTATGTTGTAAAAATAAAAATTTAAAATAAAGTTATACTTTATAAAAAGTTAATGTTTGTGGTTACATTTCTTCTCAGGAACAGGATCATAACCACTTCTTCCCCATGGATGGCAACTGAGTATTCGTTTTATCCCTAAATAACTGCCATAAAATAAACCGTGAGTTTGTAATGCCTCGATCATATAACTTGAGCACGTTGGTTCAAAACGGCAAGCAGCAGGTGTAAAGGGGGAAATCGCATTTTGATAGAACCGTACAAGTAAAACAAATGGATATATTAATATTTTTGATAACATATTTGTTAGTAATCAGTAATAATATTAAAATAGTCTTTTTTTAAAATTGTTATTTTAATGTTTGTAAGCTGAGTTAAAAAACTGTTCACTAAACACTAAATGAAGTTCCGTCCTTACCATCTTTTAATTGAATGCCTAATGCAATCAATTGATCTCTAATTTGATCAGAAAGTGCAAAATTTTTATCAGCTCTTGCTTGATTTCTCATTCCTATTAGCATGGTTACAACACCTTCTAATTTATCATTATTAGTATCTGAAACTTTTTCATCTTTTAATCCCAAGACATCAAACACAAATGCTTTTAATGAAGTTGTTAGGTTGTTTAAATCTTCGGAGGTAATAGTTTCCTTTTTCTCTTTTAATAAATTAACATAACGAACAGCTTCGAATAATTGTGCAATTAAAATAGGAGTATTAAAATCATCATTCATAGCATCGTAGCATAATTGTTTCCAGCTAGTAATGTTAATTGATGAAGTAGCACTTGGAGTAATCGAATCTAATGAATCTAGTGCTTCCACTAATCGTTTGTATCCTTTTTCGGCAGCAACAATAGCATCATCCGAAAAATCTAAAATGCTTCGGTAATGTGCTTGCAACATAAAAAAGCGAGCTACAGAAGCTGAGAATGGTTTGCTAAGGATGGTATTCTCTCCACTCAAAATCTCACCAGGCAGAATATTATTGCCAGTAGATTTTGCCATTTTCTTTCCATTTAGAGTAAGCATATTGGTATGCATCCAGTAATTTACTGGGCTCTGACCTGTACAAGCTTCATTTTGTGCAATTTCACATTCATGATGAGGGAATTTTAAATCCATTCCGCCTCCGTGAATATCAAAATGATTGCCCAGATATTTAGTACTCATTGCAGTACATTCAAGATGCCAGCCAGGGAAACCATCGCTCCAAGGTGAAGGCCATCTCATTATATGTTGTGGTTCAGCTTTTTTCCAAAGAGCAAAATCCTGCGGATTTCTTTTGTCTGATTGGCCGTCAAGATCACGTGTATTAGCTAGCATATCTTCGATATTTCTTCCACTTAAGATACCGTAATTGTTCGTTTCGTTATATTTTACAACATCAAAATATACTGATCCGTTTGCTTCGTAACCAATTCCTGTGTCAATTATTTTTTTAATAATCTCAATTTGCTCAATAATATGACCAGTTGCTGTAGGTTCAATACTAGGGGGTAAAAAATTGAAAGCTTTAAGAATATCATGAAAATCTACAGTATAACGCTGTACAATTTCCATTGGTTCCAATTGTTCTAAACGTGCTTTTTTGGCAATTTTATCCTCACCTTCATCTACGTCATCAACAATGTGTCCTACATCAGTAATATTTCGAACATAGCGCACTTTGTAATCTAAATGCAAAAAATACCTAAAAATCACATCAAATGACATAAAGGTTCTTACATTTCCTAGGTGTACATTGCTGTAAACTGTAGGTCCACAAACATACATTCCAACATTTCCTTCATGAATAGGATTGAAATTCTCTTTTTCACCCGAAAGCGAATTGTATATTTTTAGATGTTGACTTGTATATAGAGGCATGTTTGTTTTAATGTTTTACTGTTTAATTTCTGATTTGTTTAATCGTTTATTTGTTTAGCTGTTTTCGATTAAACGATTGAACAAGTAAACGATTAATCTGAATTTAGAACTGTGTTTCCAATTTAATGTAATCCAAAAACTCTCTTCTTGTTTGGGGATCTTTAAATTTACCGCCAAATTCAGATGTTACAGTACTGCTTTCAATATCCTTAATTCCTCTTGAGTTTACACAAAGGTGCTTTGCATCTATAACGCAGGCTACATCTTCAGTGCCTAGGGCTCTTTGCAATTCCTGAACGATTTGCATAGTTAATCGCTCTTGTACCTGAGGTCTTTTAGAGTAGTACTCAACAATTCGGTTCATTTTTGATAGACCAATTACTCTACCATTAGAGACATAAGCAACATGAGCTCTTCCTATAATTGGTAATAAATGGTGTTCGCAGGTAGAATAAAGCGTAATGTTTTTTTCAACTAACATTTCACCATATTTATAATTATTATCAAAAGTAGATGCTTTAGGTTTTCTTACAGGATTAAGTCCTCCAAAAATTTCTTTAACAAACATTTTGGCTACTCTGTTTGGGGTGCCTTTCAAACTGTCATCTGTTAAGTCCATTCCAAGTGTAATCAGAATGTTTTCAACATCTTTCTTTATTCTTTCAATTTTTTCATCGTCAGTAATTGCAAAAGCATCTTCTCTAATTGGGTTTTGCGCACTTGATCCGATATGATTGTCACCTATTTCGTCTAAAAAATCTTCGTTATTTATCATTAAAAATTAATATTATAATGGGTATATCTTTTTGAGTGCGTAAAGATAATTAATAAAAGGGAAACAGTTTCTATCGTTCCTACTATTTAATGTTTAGTTTTTAGATATAAATTAATTCTGTGACCCGTATGTGTCTAAAACAGAAATGACAACAACTTTTAATCGTTGTTGCCATTTGCATTTTATTAACTAATTGTTTTTTTATTACGACCTAATTTTTAGTTTTATATACTAAAAGTGCCTCTTTTAAAACAGAAACAGCTTGAATTAAATCTTCTTTGTTTAAGACATATGCAATACGCACTTGGTTTAATCCCATTCCTGGGGTAGAATAAAATCCTGCTGCAGGAGCAATCATTACGGTCTTACCGTTATGATCATAACTTTCTAATAGCCATTGTGCAAAATCATCAGCATTATCAATAGGTAATTGAACGATACAATAAAATGCTCCTTTAGGTTTAGTAACTATAATTCCTTCTATTTTGTTAAGTTCAGTGATTAAAGTATCTCTTCGTTCTCTGTATTCAGAAATTACTTCATCAAAATAATTTTGTGGAGTGTCAATAGCAGCTTCACAAGCAATTTGTTCAATAGTAGGAGGGCTTAAACGCGCTTGAGCAAATTTCATTACTGTGGCGATGACATCTTTATTTTTCGAAACTAAGCATCCAATTCTAGCGCCACACATACTGTAACGTTTAGAAACTGAATCAACCATAATTACGTTTTGCTCGATATCTTTTAGGTTCATTACAGAATAATGTATATCTCCATCATAAGTAAACTCACGATAGACTTCGTCAGCAATTAAATATAAATCATATTTCTTAACTAAATCTGCCAATTGTAAAATTTCAGACTCAGAGTATAAGTATCCAGTTGGATTTCCAGGATTACATATTAGTATCGCTTTGGTTTTTGGCGTAATCAGTTTTTCGAAAGAAGAAATGCTAGGTAAAGCAAATGCTGTTTCAATACTTGAAATAACAGGAACTACAGTTGCGCCAGTCGATGTTGAGAAAGCATTATAATTAGCATAAAAAGGTTCCGGAATAATAATTTCATCTCCAGGATCGGTAATTGTTGCTAATGCAAAAAGCAAAGCTTCAGAACCTCCAGTTGTAATGATTATATCTTCCTTGTTTACGCTTACGTTTTGATGTTGGTAGAATTGAGCTAGTTTTTTTCTATAACTTTCATAGCCTGCTGATGGGCTATATTCAATAATACTTAAATCAATATTTTTTATGGCCGCGATGGCGACTTCGGGTGTTTTTATATCAGGTTGACCAATGTTTAAGTGATACACTTTATGTCCTTTTTTCTTAGCTATATCAGCATAAGGGGCAAGTTTTCGTATCGGAGATTCGGGCATGTTTTTGCCTTTGCTTGAAATTTTTGGCATGATCTAAATTATTGAAGTGCAAATTTGCATTTTTTTTTCGAATTTAACGTAAACAATATATGTAGTTGTGAATTTGTATTAATTAACTAAAATTTTAGTATTTTTATAAGAAATACTCTTAATGAAAAGAAAATTTACTTTGTTTTTCTTGCAAATAATCAGCTTTACTGCATTTTCGCAGCAGGGATTTGTTATTGATGGTCATACAGATAGAGTTACTATTCCTTTTAAGTTAATAAATAATTTGATTTTTATACCTATAAATGTCAATGGTGTGGAGTTGAATTTTTTATTAGACTCGGGAGTTGATGATACCGTGCTTTTTAGTCTAGAAGATAAAAAAGAGGTACGTTTTTTTAATATTGAAAAAATAAAACTAAGAGGCTTAGGGATTGAAGAATCTATTGAGGGTTTAAAGTCTACTAATAATACATTAGAAATAAATGGTTTAAAATCTATCAATAATTTATTGTATATTATATTAGATCAGGAGTTTAATTTATCATCACATATAGGTATTCCTGTAAATGGAATCATTGGCTATCGTTTTTTTCAAAATAATCTGGTTGAGATAAATTATCAAAATAAAAAAGTAACGGTCTATCGAGATACTGCTAAGTATAGAAAAAAATTAGAGAAAAAATTCAAAAATATTTCAATCACAATCGAGAGAGCAAAGCCTTATCTTTATTCAAATGTGGTTATTGATAGTTTGAGGATCCCTGCAAAGTTGCTGATTGATACCGGGAATAGTGACTCTTTTTGGATTTTTCAAAATCTAAAAATTAAATTACCAAAGAAAAATTTTGAAGATTATTTAGGAAAAGGATTCAGTGGTGATATTGAAGGAAGAAGAGCCAGGATTCCTGAATTTTCTATTGGTGATTTCGATTTTACAAACCCTATTGTTGCCTTTCCAGATTCAACTTCCATTCGGAATGTAAAAATGGTTCCTGATAGAATAGGCTCTGTAGGAGGAGAGATATTAAGGCGATTTACAGTAGTTTTTGACTACGAAAATCAAAAAATGTACCTCAAGAAAAATAGAGAGTTCTCACATCCTTTTACATATAATAAAAGTGGAATTATTATCCAGCACAACGGATTGCAATGGGTACAAGAAACGGTACATCTGGAAACTGTTCCTATGGGAGGTGAGACTTTTGATAAGAATGGAACAAAAATCAGTAATGATTTTAGATATAAATTTCAGTTAAAACCAGTTTTCGAAATTGCTAATATTCGAAAAAAATCTGCAGCAGAACGTTCAGGGTTAAGAATCGGGGATGTGATTATTAGTATTAATAAAAATAAGGCGTACAGATATTCACTACAGCAAATAAGTACATTACTAAAATCTGAAGATGATATATGGATAAGTTTGGAAGTTGAAAGAGATAGTCAAATTCTAAAATTCAGGTTTCGATTAACGGATGAGTTGTAAGATTGTCTAATGATTTTGTTAATGTAAATGTTTTAAATTGCTGAAATATAATACTTTGTTTTGTTTTCGTTTTGTCTGTTAATTATTAAAAAGCTGCGTTTTTGGTGTTAATGAATTGATTTACTATTTTTAACAAAAAATTAATAATAATATATGTCCAAAAAATACTTTGTTGCACTAAAGTTGCTTTTGCTTTTTCTAGCTTTATTTTTATTACCTATAAAAAATTTCGGGCAATGTGCGGGTTTGGATACCAACACTAGTGTGTGTGATATTCCTAATCTAGCGAGTAAAACGGTTGATTTATTTGGATTGTTAGATGGGAATCCTATAACTGGAGGTACTTGGACAGATGATGATCTTTCGCAAGGACTTGATAATGCTACGGGGATTTTAAATGCCCAGCTAATAAGAAAAAGCGGGTTTTATAGGTTTACTTATACAGTTTCAGGAGTAGCAGGCTGTACGGATAACTCGGCAACAATTACAGTTGCCATAGGAGGATATCCAGGTGTTTCAGGTCCTACTGGGGCAGCATGTACAGATGCTAGTGCATATGATTTATTTCACGTTTTTAATGGCGCTTTTTTAAGTCCACAATCTAATGGGAAATGGTATAATAATACAAAAGCAAGTCCTGTTGAAGGTAGTGTTATTAATCCTAAAGACTTAGGAGTAGGTACTTATCAGTTTACATACTCATTTCCAGCTATAGGAGACTGTGCAGGTCCCGTTTCTTCAACAGTATTTGTTACTGTTTATAGAGCACCAGAAGCAGGTCTTCCAGATAATATGCAATTATGTGATAGTGATGATTTATCGATTTATTCTAATCTGGATTTAAATAGTCGACTTTCTGGTGAAGATGCTAATGGTGAATGGACAGATAATGAAAATACCGGAGAGATTACATCGATAAAAGATCATTTTATAGATGTGCAAAAAATTTATAATACTCTTGGAGAAGGAACTTATAGTTTTACTTATACAGTTAGTAATACTCCACATCCTATATGTAAAATTGATTTAGCAACAGTAAGGATACGGATAGAAAAAAGAATTGATCTTAGAGGAGCAACATTGGTTGTTAGTTCAGATATATGTGAACTAGATATGCTTAGGGCTACTTATTCGGCAAAGCTTACTAGTGGAGCGCAAGTGATCCCTGACGGACAATACAATATTACTTATAAAATATCAGGCCCAACATCGGCAACAAATACTGAATTGTTAACGATTAATAACGGTTCTGTAACATTCTCATTACCATCAATATTTTTTCAAAAGGTAGGCGAGTTTAAAATTGAAATTACTGAATTTACTTCTTTCACAACTGAGGGGGCGTGTAATACTATAATAGATGATTTATCAGATGTTTTAACTATTCATCCAATTCCTAAGCTTGATTCTGCAAAAATAAAAATCAATCCAGTTTGTCAAAATAAAAGTACGGTGGTGCAAATTACGGGCGCTTCAAGTCTTCCAAATGGGATGTATAGCATTATTTATAAATTAACGGGTGCAAATAATACCAGCGAACAAGCAGTTTTGATTGCTGTTGTAAACGGAGCAGCAAGCTTTACAATACCATCAGCCTTAACCGCTAATGATGGAAATACATTAGTTGCAATAACAAATATTACAAATACTCTTGTAGGCTGTACCAATGCTGTTAATGTATCAGGAAATATGGTGGTTAATCCTTTGCCTAATTCAGTTGATATTAAGATAGAAATAAAAGATTATTGTTTAAATGAATCAGTACCAGTTTTGATTTCAGGACTTGGAACTTTAAAAGATATTACAATTTCATACACAATTTCGGGAAGTAATTTGGCTACAGTACAAACAGTAGCTTTAGCTGTATCAAATGGGAAAGGGAGTTTTATTATTCCGCAAAATTTACTCATTAATACGGGGGCAACTAGAGTTACAATTACTAAAGTTACAAATAATGAAACAACTTGTGATATTGTACCTACAGGTTTATTCGATGATTTTTTAATAAATTTAATTCCGATTGCGCCAACGACCAGTCCTCAAATATTTTGTAAATCAGATGGAGCTACAGTTGCTAATTTGGTACCTAACGGGACACAATATAAATGGTATGATTCAGCTATAGCTAGTACACCTTTGTCTGTTTCAACCCTATTGTTGTCTGGAAATTATTACGTTAAAGAAATAGCGCTTTCTGGCGGATGCGCATCATCGGGAAGTTTAAGTATTGTTACTATAAATGATATACCTGCACCAGTATTAAAACTAAAAGGTCAGGACTTTTGCGGAATAAATAATCCTACAATTGCTGATTTATCTAATAATACCAATGCTTCGGCTTCGATAGTTTGGTACGATGCTCAAGATAACGGAAATCAGTTAACCAATGAAACTTTACTTCAGGACAATGCAATATATTATGGGTTTGATTTTTCAACCACTACAAATTGTTTTTCGAATGATGTTTTGATAGCAAAAGTGTCGCTTACAAATTGTTCTACTTCAGAATATGCGGATTTCTTTATTCCAGACGGATTTTCTCCAAATGGAGATGGTACAAACGATACTTATGCAATTCCCGATATAGACTTTTTATATCCCGATTATACACTCGAAATTTATAATAGATATGGGAACTTAATGTTTAAAGGCAATAAAAATAAACCAGATTGGGATGGTAAAAATTCTGATTCTAAAATAATTGATGGAGTAGCTCCAAACGGTGTTTATTTTTATGTTGTCCATTTTAATAAAGATAGCAGGCCGCCTTTACAAGGTCGTCTTTATTTAAATCGATAACTCCTATTTAATATAATTTTCAAATGAAAAAAGTAATACTAATTATAAGTTTCCTTTTCTATATCATTGATGTATCTGCTCAGCAAGATCCAGAATACACACATTATATGTATAATATGAGTATGGTAAATCCAGCGTATGCAACAGGAACTCCGTTAATGTTGAATTTAGGGACTTTATACAGAACGCAATGGGTTGGAGCAGTTGGTGCACCAAAAACATTTAACTTTTTCGGACATACTTCCATAAGTAATAAAGTAGAAGTGGGAGTCTCATTAATTTCTGATGATATAGGGGATGGTGCTAAAAAAGAGAATAATTTTTATGCTGATTTTGCATACATACTAGAATTAGGAGGGAACAATAAACTTTCGTTAGGATTAAAAGCAGGACTTACTTCTCTGCAAACAAATTTTAATGGATTCCAATTTCAGAGTGGAGATGTAACTACCGATTTGGCTTTCGCCGAAAATATCAATGTTACTAAGCCTAATATTGGCGTAGGGGCTTATTATTTTACAGATAAATTTTATGTTGGATTATCTGCACCAAATTTATTAAAGTCCAAACATATCGAAGAGAAATCCGGGATAAATGCTTATGGCTCTGAAGATATTCATACTTTTTTAACCGCTGGATATGTTTTTCAACTTAATGATGTGTTTAAACTAAAGCCTGCTTTTATGTCGAGATTTGTTGTTGGAGCACCAGTTTCTGTAGATATAACTGCGAATGTTTTGTATAATGAGAGATTTGAATTGGGAGCGGCTTACAGAGTAAATGACGCCGTTAGTGTTTTAATGAATGTAAATGTAACCAAAGCAATTCGAGTAGGTTATGCGTACGATTATACAACAACTAATTTTGGTCAATTTAATTCTGGAACGCATGAAATTATGCTTCTTTTTGATTTGGATTTATTAGGAAAAGGATATGATAAATCACCGAGATTCTTTTAAAATGAAAAATATGAAAAAATTACTAGTTATTATATTCGTATTTTCAATACAGTTTATAAGCGCTCAGAACCAAAATATGGCTCGGGCAAAGCGTTTCTTTGATAAAACATATTACAGTGAAGCCATTCCATTATATGAAAAAATAGTCTCAGATAAGCCTTCGGCAGAAGCCATAAAAAACTTAGCCGACTCCTATTATTATACTAATGACTTAAAGAAAGCACAACAGTATTATAGACTTCTGATTAAAAGTTATGATAAAGATTTAGATAGAAACTACTATTTTAAATATGCCCATACACTTAAAGCAACAAACAGTTACAAAGAAGCAAGTGAAATTTTAAAACAGTACTATTCTAAAAACAGTCAGGATTATTTAGATTTTGAAAATGCTACCAAAGAACTAGAGAATATTTCGGCAATTGGAGATAGATATAGTATTAAAAATCTAGCTATAAATACTAAAAATTCAGAGTTTGGAGCAGTAAAATATAAGGATAGTTTGATTTTTGCAGCAGTAAAAAAGAAGCCAGGATTATTTGATAAAATGTACAAATGGGATAATGAAACGTATCTTAATTTAGTTTCGGCATCTATAAATAAGATAAACGCAGGAGATTCGATTGCTTATTATTTTGCAAAAGAATTAAAAACAGGAATGCATGAGTCTAATGCTGTTTTTACAAAAGATGGCAAAACGATTTATTTTACACGAAATAATTATAAAAATGGAAGGAGAGGAAAAAACGATGATAAAATTTCTAATCTTCAAATTTTTAGGGCTGAACTCATAAAAGGGAAATGGAAAAATGTAATATCGCTTCCGTTCAATAGTGATAATTATTCAGTAGAACATCCAGCATTGAGTTCAGATGAAAAAACATTGTATTTTGCTTCAGATATGCCAGGAACATTAGGGTCATTTGATATCTTTTCGGTAGCTATAAATGAAGGAGCCTATGGAACACCTCAGAATTTAGGAGCGCTGATAAATACAGATAAAAGAGAGCAGTTTCCGTTTGTTTCAAAAGACAACAGACTTTATTTCTCGTCTGATGGACATTTGGGATATGGCTCACTCGATGTATTTGTTTCGGAAATAAAGGAAGCGACCTATACAAAACCTCTAAATGTTGGTCTGCCATTAAATTCAAATTTAGATGATTTCTCGTTTATGATAGATTCAGATACCAAAGAAGGGTATTTTGCATCGAATAGAGCAGGAGGAAAAGGGAGTGACGATATCTATCAATTAAACGAAATTAAGCCATTACTAATCGAAGATTGTAAACAACTTATTACGGGAATAATTACTGATATTGATACAAAATCACCATTAGAAAACGCTGTAGTTATACTTCAGCAGGAAGAAAGCAAGCAATTGCGTACGATAGTAACTTCGGCAGATGGTAGATTTAATTTTAAAGTGGCTTGTGAGTTATCCTATACAATTTCGGCATCTAAAGAAAATCATACCAATAATTCCAGAACTTTAATTCTTGATAAAACTAGAGGAAAAAGTAATGATGCTTCGATGGCACTTAAATCTCTTGAAGTTGTAAAACAAGAAGAGAAAAAATTAGCTGAAGAGAAAAAACAAAAAGAAGCATTAGAGTTGGTTACTTTAAAAGCGAATGAAGCTAAAGCTAAAGCAAATGAAATTGCTTTGGTTGAAATCAGGAAAAAAGAAAAAGCAGAGAAGGCAGTTGCTGACCAAAAAGAAAAGATAGAGAAGATTATTGCACAAGAAAAAGATGTAGTAAGAGATAGAGACCGATTAATTATAAAGACGGATCCTATTTATTTTGATTACAATTTATGGTATATAAGAAAAGAATCTAAAATTATCCTAAACAGGGTTGTTGAATTAATGAATAAATACCCAGATATGGTAGTTGAAATAGGTTCACATACTGATTCTAGAGGGAATGATAGGTACAATGCTAATTTATCTCAAAAGAGAGCAGAATCAACTAAAGAGTATCTGATAGATTTTGGAATTGATAAGAAGAGAATTATAGCTAAAGGATACGGAGAGTCTGTGCCAATTATAAAATGTAAAACAGATGATGCTTGTAATGAGGAGCAACACGAATTAAATAGACGTAGTGAATTTGTAATTAAGAATTTATAAATACTTTTTCCTAGTAGAAAATCAGCAGGCTTCTAAATAAATTAAGATTTTATTTAGAAGCCTTTCTTTTGGTTTCTTTTTTATCTAATTTTATAAGATATATGAACTTAAAATATTTAATTATGAAGAATCTAATTCTGTCTTTTTTGCTTGTGTCTTGTATTGGACTTCAAAGCTGTAAAAAAAATGAAACTCAGAAAGAAGCCGAAACTACTAAAACGGATGCAGAAAGTATTATAAATGTTCAATGTTATGAAGGAGTTTATGAAAATGATACTATTAATTTAAAATTAAATACTTTAAAAAACGGAAAAATAAGTGGAGATATGGTGATGAAAATTGCGGGTGCACCACATAAAGACGGTGAAATCACAGGAGAATTTAAAGGAGATACTTTATTTGTAGATTATGCTTTTATCGAAGGAACAAACAAGGATAAAAAATTCAAAAATCCGATGGCATTTTTAAAACGAGAAAAGCAACTTATTATAGGTAATGGATCTATGGAAATGTATTTAGGGAGAACTTATTTTGCTAAAGGTAAACCTATAGATTTTGATCGTGTAAAATATAAACTTGAAACTACTGACTGCGTAGATAAATAAAACCTGCGAAAGTAAATTAATAAAAAAATCGCTTCCTGAAATTTAGGAAGCGATTTGAGTTTATGGGAATTTAATTGGAATGTTAATTAGACACTTCTCCTCTAACTTTTAAAGCGACACGACCCTCTGGGTAGTTTACTGCATTAGTTTCAACGGTAATTGTTTTTCTTATTGGCCCTGGAGGCATATTAAAATTTACTTCAATTTTTCCTGATTTCCCAGGCATAATTGACGCAGTTGGCTTAGATACAATACTAATACCTGCTGTAGATTGTACAGATGTAATTATGAGGGGAGCATCTCCAGTGTTGGTAAATTCAAAGGCTTTAGCCCCGTTATCACCTTTACTGACTGTACCATAATCAATAGTATTATCCTTGGCAGCAAAATCAATTTTTGGGCCGTTTTGAGCAAGACCAATAGTCGTAACCATTAAGATTGCTATAAATGAGGCTACTTTCTTCATTTGAAATTGTTTTAAGTTATTAAGTAAATATACTTTCTTTTAATTAATACACAAATTATTAATTCGCTTTTTATAGTGTACTTAATTATTTACTTTTGTCATCTATAATAAATACAAAAATCAAACCAAAGTATAAAAGTTGATTTGCTTAACTATTTAAGCGTTTATTTAATTGATAAAAAGACGATTAAAAAATAGGTAAGAGAAATTAATGATTAAACAAATTAACGATTAAATATATCCAAGATAAAATGACAATTCCAGCACAATTTGACGCTAAAACAATCGAAAATAAATGGTATGACTACTGGATGAAAAATAATTATTTTCATTCGGAGCCAGATCATAGAACGCCTTATACAATTGTAATTCCTCCTCCTAATGTTACTGGAGTCTTGCACATGGGGCATATGCTTAACAATACCATTCAGGATGTATTGATAAGAAGAGCGCGTCTTAAAGGATTCAATGCTTGTTGGGTTCCAGGAACAGATCACGCATCGATTGCTACAGAGGCCAAAGTTGTTGCTAAATTAAAAGCTGAAGGAATCAATAAAAATGATTTAACACGTGAAGAGTTTTTAGCGCATGCTTGGGAATGGACAGATAAGTATGGTGGTGTAATCTTAGATCAGTTAAAAAAACTAGGAGCTTCTTGCGATTGGGAACGTACTAAATTTACAATGGATCCAGATATGTCGGCTTCAGTAATTCGTTCGTTTGTTGATTTGTATAATAAAGGGTTAATTTATAGAGGATACCGAATGGTGAACTGGGATCCTGAAGCAAAAACGACTTTGTCTGACGAAGAAGTTATTTATGAAGAACAACAAGGAAAATTATTTTTCCTTAACTATAAAATTGAAGGAACGGAAGAGTTTTTAACTATTGCTACAACACGTCCAGAAACTATTTTTGGAGATACAGCTATTTGTATCAATCCAAATGATGAGCGTTTTGCACATTTAAAAGGTAAAAAAGCAATTGTTCCTATCTCAGGAAGAATTATTCCTATTATCGAAGATGAATATGTTGATGTAGAATTCGGAACAGGATGTCTTAAAGTGACTCCTGCACACGATATGAATGATAAAACATTAGGAGAGAAGCATAATCTGGAAATTGTAGATATTTTTAATGAAGATGCTACACTTAATAGTTTCGGATTGCATTATCAAGGAAAAGACCGTTTTGTGGTTCGTACCGAGATTGCAAAAGAACTAGAAGAAATTGGAGCTTTAGCTAAAACCGAAATACACCTTAATAAAGTAGGAACTTCAGAAAGAACTAAAGCGGTTATCGAACCAAGATTATCAGATCAATGGTTTCTTAAAATGGAAGATTTAGTAAAACCAGCCATCAAATCAGTATTGGTTGATGGAGATATTAAATTACATCCAAAACGTTTTGAAAATACGTATGCACATTGGTTAAATAATATTCGGGATTGGAATATCTCACGTCAGTTATGGTGGGGACAACAAATTCCAGCTTATTACTACGGAGATGGGAAAGAAGATTTTGTAGTTGCTGAAAATATTGAAGACGCTTTGGTTTTAGCGAAAGCAAGAACCAACAACCAAGAACTAACAACTAACAACCTTAAACAGGATGTTGATGCACTAGATACTTGGTTTTCATCATGGCTATGGCCAATGTCGGTTTTTGGAGGAATAATGGATCCTGAAAGCGAAGATTTTAAATATTATTATCCAACAAATGATTTGGTAACAGGTCCGGATATTTTATTTTTCTGGGTTGCCAGAATGATTATTGCAGGTTACGAATATGCAGGTGAAAAACCATTTACAAATGTATACCTAACAGGATTAGTACGTGATAAACAACGTCGTAAGATGTCTAAGTCATTAGGTAATTCACCAGATCCTTTAGATTTAATCGATACATTTGGTGCCGATGGAGTACGTGTAGGATTGCTTTTAAGTGCTTCTGCAGGAAATGATATCATGTTTGACGAAGAGTTATGTAATCAAGGAAAAGCATTTTCAAACAAGATTTGGAATGCTCTTAAATTGATAAAAGGATGGGAGGTTTCGGAAACGATTCCACAACCAGAATCATCAAAAGTAGCAATCGAATGGTTTGAGGCAAAGTTTCAGCACGCATTAGTTGATATTGAAGATAATTTTGAAAAATACAGAATTTCAGATTCATTAATGGCAATTTATAAATTGGTATGGGATGATTTCTGCTCTTTATTTCTTGAAATGATTAAACCAGCTTATCAACAGCCAATTGATAAAAAGACATTTGATAAAGCAATCGAAATTTTAGAAAATAACTTGAAATTGCTTCATCCGTTTATGCCTTTCCTAACAGAAGAAATATGGCATATACTTGCTGAAAGAACTCCAGAAGAAGCATTAATTATTTCGACTTGGCCAGAATTAAAACCATTTGATGCAAAATTAATTACTGATTTTGAAAATTCGGTTGAAGTGATTTCTGGTATCAGAACGATTCGTAAAGAAAAGAATATTGCAATGAAAGATAGTATTGAATTAAAAGCGATTAACAGCGAGAAATTTTCTACTTATTTTGATTCTGTAATAATTAAACTAGGAAATATAGCTGCTTTCGAATACGTTTCGGATAAAGTAGACGGAGCTTTGTCATTTCGAGTAAAATCGAATGAATATTTTATCCCGATAACAGGAGGGAATATTGATGTTGAAGCCGAAATTACAAAATTGAATGCAGAGTTAGTTTATACACAAGGTTTCTTGAAATCGGTTCAGTCTAAATTGGCAAATGAAAAATTTGTTGCAGGAGCGCCAGAAAAAGTTTTGGCTAACGAAAAACAAAAAGAAGCCGATGCTTTAGCAAAAATTGCTACTATAGAGCAAAGTTTAGCAGGTTTGAAATAAGAACTAGATTCTCTTTTAAATATAGAAACCCGAGAGATTTTAAAAATCTGTCGGGTTTCTTATTTTAGACATTAGTATTTTTTTACATTTTACACCCTTATTTCTTCCGAGTTAATAATTTAAATAATGGATAAGAAACAACTGTGATACCAACTATGATTATAAAGCTTTCTGGGTCACTATATATGAATCCAATTAATAATGCTAATGAAACTAAAATTGCCAAAATAGTAGTCCAAGGATGCCAAAATGAGCGATAAGGCCTAGGTAAATCAGGTTCTGTGATTCGTAGTTTTATAAGCGAAAAATAAGCCAATCCCCAAACAATAATGGAGGTGAAGGCAGCAAAGGAAAACAGTACTTCAAACGAGCCGATACAAATCAGGAACAAGCTAAATATTGAGGAAACCAAAAGAGCGACAATTGGAGTACCGCCTTTATTCACAATTGTCCCTTTCTCAATAAAAAAGCCATCACGACTTAATCCGTATAAAATTCTCGGCGGTATCATCATAAAGGCATTCAGAATACTGATTAAAGAAAAAATTGCAATCACAGTGACTATAATAGCGCCATTCTTTCCAAAAATAATGTTTGCTACATCGGCAGCAGCCAGATTAGATTTAGCTAAAGTTTCGATTGGTAAAACATGAAAGAAAGCAATGTTTAATAAAACATAAATAGCAATTACAAGTAGTGCTCCGCTGTATAAAGAACGTGGAATGTTTTTGTTTGGATTGTCATTTTCTTCTGCAAAAAAGCAAACGCTATTCCACCCATTATAGGTTCCGATAATAAGCTGAAGAGATTTAAAAACTCCAAATAAAAGTCCGATATGATAAAAAGAACTGTCTTTTTGAATTGGAGGTAATTTTATACCAGAGTACATAAAACAAGCAATAACCAAGGCTACAAAGCAAACGACTTTAATGAAACTAGTAATTTGTTGAACCACACTACCATTTTTCACACCGCTTAAATGTAATAATACAAATGTAACTAGTAATGCGATTGCTATTTCGGTTGAATAGTTTCCTAAACTTGGAAAAAGTATAATAAGATATTCGCTAATAACGATACAGTAAAATGCGGGCGGAATTACGTTGGTAATATAATCAAACCAACCTGAAAGAAAACCGGCATATTCGCCAAAAGCTCTTTTGATATAATTATATGACCCTCCGGCCTTAGGGAGCATAGTAGCTAGTTCAGCATACGAATTAGCACCTATTAAGATAAAAAGACCACCAAAAAGCCAAGAAGCAATAATAAGCCAATAATTATCTAACATTCCTGCAATAGTGCCGGGTGTTCGTAAAATTCCAACACCTATTGTTCCTCCAATTAATACCGCAATATTAAAGCTTAGTCCCAGACTTTTCTTTAATTGGTTCTTTTTGGAATCTGACATATTTAGATTTTGTTTTTTGAATTATTAAGTCCGTAAAAGTAGTATAAATTAGAGTAGTTTTTTTAGACAAAAAACCTCGTTTACAATTAAACGAGGTTTTTGATTTTAGAAAACTGAAATTGTTTCTTAGAATTTATATCTTAAGCTTGTCATTACTTGACGAGGTGCAATTGGATTCACACTATAATTTTCATGTACAGTATAATTTAACTCATTTGTAATGTTTGATAATTTACATAAGATGGCGAATTTATTCCATTCGTAACCAGCTGAAACATCAATTGTAGTGTATCCAGTTAATGGAATTTCTCTATCATTAATCGCTAGGATTTTAGCGTTTGGATTGTTTGGATCAGCAACTTCAACATACTGACTGTTCCATCCACCAGTTCTTTTACCAATATAATTTGCTATAGCTCCAAAAGTTACCCCTTTTAGTGCTCCTGTAGGTAATTTATAAAAGAAACTTAAATTAGCTGTATTTGCAGGAGTTCTTGCTAAACGATCTCCTTCAATAAAACTTCCGGCTTTTCCTGATGTTTTAGTATAACGCATATCATTATAGCTATATCCTGCAATAATGCTTAGTCCTTCAATTGGTCTAGCTGTGATATCAATTTCTACACCTTTACTTCTTGTTCCACCACTTAACACTTTTAAATTTGTGTTGGTATTTATTGATCCATCAAGATTGAATTCAGCAGTTTGAACTAAGTTGTCATTGTCAATTTGATATAAAGTAACATTAGTGCTTAACGCGCCTCTCCAGAAATCTTTTTTAATACCAATTTCATATTGATCAATAATTGATGGGTCAAGAGGAGTATTGTTGTATGTAACTCCTGTATTTGGAGTAAATGAAGTCGAATAGCTTGCAAATAACGACATGTCTTTAGTAGGTTGATATACTAAACCAATCTTTGGAGAAAATGCTTGATCAGTTAAAGGAGCTACTTCTGGTAAAAGTTCAAGTTGTTTAGTTTTAGTATTCAATTGCTGTGTTTCAGCTTTTGCTTCTTGCCACGACCAACGTAATCCTGCTAAAACTTTAAATTGTTCTGTAATAGAAATTAAATCTTGGAAATAAATACCAAAACGGTTTGTATCAGTTTTTACTATTTTTGTTACATCACCAACTGGAATATCCATTCTTTGTTGATCATAGGTAAAATTAAAGATGTTGACTTTGTCATAAGTTGCAGGACTAAATGCATATGTATATGCTTGTGCAAATGAGTTTTCTAAATCAACACCAGTAAATAATTCATGTTTTACTCTTCCGGTATAGAATGTTCCTTGTAAGCTAAATTGTTCAGCAATAATTTGCTCTTGAGATTTATTTTGTCCTAATGGTCTGTTCCAGTCTCCATGAACATAATCTTTAATTTTAGTATCGATTGAGATTCGTTCAGTTCCTTTAGAAACTCTATCAAAATTTTGGAATGAAGTATTGAAATTAAATTTCCAATTGTCATTAAAATTGTGATTTACCAATGCTGAAATTGTAGTTTGTTGTGTAGTTCCATTAGACCATAATGCTCCTAAGTATTTACTACGAGGCACATCGGAAATTTCTTTTCCAATTGCTCCAGTTCCGAAGTCAGGAGTCCAGTCATCATGTAAATAATCTCCTTGTAATGTAATATTTGTTTTATTACTTACTTTGAATAAGAATGATGGATTAATATAATAACGTTCTCGTTTTACGATGTCTCTAAAGCTCTCAGAGTTTTCGTATGAACCTGTAAATCTGTAAGCAACTACATCGCTTAATGGCCCGTAAAAATCTACAGTTGGTTTGTAAAATGAATAGCTTCCCATTTGCATAGATACTTCACCACCACTCTTAAAAGAAGGAGTTTTAGTAACCATGTTTAAGATTCCTCCTGGAGTTACATTTCCGAATAATAAAGCCGAGCTTCCTTTTAATACTTCAACTTTTTCTAGAGAAGAAACCTCAGGCATAACTCCGCTGTTTAAGCGAAAACCATTTTTAAACATATTGTTCGCTGACATATCATATCCTCTAGACCAAAAAGACTCTTGAGAGCCTCCACGAGCAGATCCTACATAAACACCATTCACATTTTTTATGACATCACTCAACCGTATCGATTGTTGTTGTTCGATTACGTCATTTCCAATTATTTGAATACTTTGGGGTATGTCCATTGGTTTTAAGCCTGAACGAATTGCAGACACAGGTTTGTTTTGCTTATTGGCAGTAATAATGACTTCATTAAGGATTTCGCCTTTTTTGTTTTTTACAGTATCAGTAATTACTGTAGCAGTATCTTGATTATCAATATTTTTTGCTCTGCCTTGTGCAAAACCTGACAGACTGAACAATAAACTTAGTGTAGGTAATATTATATATTTCATGTTTGTTTATTTGGAATAAAGAAAAATAACGATGCAAAAGTAATATCTATGTTTGGATTATCAAAACTTATTTAGATTAATTATACTTAATTTTTAACAAATTTTTATAGTTTGCAATGACATACAAAAAGGAAGCGCTGTTTATAAAAAACAACGCTTCCTTTTTTATTAGAATTGGGCTTATTTTACTTGTATAGCATATGTTGCCATTTTCCAGATTTCATCATATTTTTTCCCATTATGTTCACCAGCGCTTTTCTCTGTGTGAGCAAATTCTACCATATATTGTCCAGACCAAATTGGTGTAAATTCAAATTGTCCTTTTTCGTCTGTATATAGTTCTTTTTCCCAGCCATTAGGAGCAATTACTTTAATTTTTTGTTTTTTGGCAGCAACACCTTCATACGAAGCAATACCAGTTATTTTTGTGTTTTTCTTTGCTACATCAGCATTTTCAGAAAACAATCCAATTGTATTTTTGTTTGCTTCAGCAGTATTACCTGCTGTTTTGTTACCAACAACTACTGTTGCACTTGAATTATAATCTAATTTCATTGTACCATACACATCCTTTACAGTATGCTGCATTACTACAGTATATACTCCATCTTCATCAGGAGTAAAAAATGCTTGGTATTTTTTGTCCAGAGCAACAGGAGCTAATTTTATTTCTTTTTTAGAAGGACTTATCAAAGTCAATGAAAAATCTTTTAAATCAGAAAACCATTTAGCTGCAGGAGTAATATCATTATCTGAAAATTCTCCAAAGTATACCGAAATTTCTTGTGGTTTTCCTTTTGTACCTGTTGCTTTAGTTTCTATCCATAGTGCATGAGCAAACAATTGAGGACTAAGTAATACTGTTAGTAAGACGACTAGAGTCTTTAAGGGGGTTAATTTCATAATGAAAGTATTTAAGTTTTTTAATAAAAAATTATAGCGATTTCATCAATCTTGAAATCGTTAACAAAATTATAATTTAATATTTATTTCGCAATTTTTATTTAGACTAATTATTAATATAGCTTTAATAAATTCCTTTTATACTTTTAACAAAAAATATATAGCGGTTCTGCTTTGACTTCTATTTCAACTATTGGCTATCTTGGTTTTTTAATTGTTCTATCAATGATTGGTTTTATCTTCGAATTTTTAAGCATGAAATGGGCTTTCTTAATCGTGGCTTTTTTAGGTGCAATGATGATTTAACAGAGGATAAAATAAGAGTAGAGGGATAGTTTCTTTTTAAGGTGCTGATAATCTGAGGTTTTTTTCTTTTTCTTGGTTTGGATGTATTATACTATAAACTTAACTAGAGGAAACATAACTATAAAAAAAGCTTTATTCTGTTAGGAATAAAGCTTTGCTATTAAAAATAGAATATTAAATAAAATTCTATTTCTTCGTCATAAGATATTTCTCTGAACTCGGTTTCCCTAATTGAATTCCTGATATCTCAGCTTTTAAACTATTATTAGCCTCTTTAGTGTAGCTAATTTTTTGTGGATAATCGTGTTTAGGATTATCGAAAACTAATCCTTTTTCTGTTAAATTAGTTAATTTAAAAGCAACTGCCTCATCGTTATTTTGTCCTTTTACAGTTGCATTGTAAGTTAAAATTTCTCCTTTTTGTTGCAGTGTGATGGTTTCAAAATGAATAGTGTCTTTTCCTTTTATAAAAAAAGAACTTCCTTGAAAAGTACTGTCATTTACTTTATTCCATGTTTCGGTTAAAGTTCCTTGTGGAGTAACATTTTCCCATTTTCCAATAAGCCAATCGGCAGCTTTTATTTTCTCTTTTTTGGGAGTTTCAGTTTTTTTGCAGGAAATAATTGCCAACAAAAGCAGTATAAGGGTAATTTTTTTAAACATTAATGTGAATATTAGGGGGGTTATTTTGGAATGCTAAAATATAAAAAAAAGGATAATGGAGTGTAAAAATGTGAATGGTAAATATCTAAGCTCTTACTTTTTCATACCTAGAGCTAACTGCAAAGGATAGCGTAAACGAGTTCTTTGGTAGGCTTTTGATTTTTTAGTTTTTCTCTAACCGTATCAAATGTAACTTTAAAGTCACAACCTAATTTATAATTACCACAGCCGTAAGCGGTATTTCCTTTCATGATTGTTCCTTTTTTGCATTTAGGGCATACCAATGAATCTGATATTGCTTTTGTGGCTTTAGGTGTTGCTTTTTTAGGTTCTAGTTTGAGTTTGTAATTTTCTTCAAAGCGAATTAAACCTTCTACTGTGCCAGCATCTGTTTTAAAATCTTTTAAATTTACGGTAGATCCTTTTTGAAGTAATCGTAGGTATTGGTTTTCAGATATTTTTTTATCAGCAAAAATATAAGGCAATAGAAAATCACAACCTGCTTTATAATTGCCGCATCCATAAGCTGATTTTCCTTTTATGAGTGTTGCTTTTTGGCATTTTGGGCAGGTTTCTGCCAAAATCCCTGCATCTTTCTTTTTCTCGACAGTAGCGACTTGTTTTTGAACGCTTCCTACATGCGAAATATTAGCGTGTCTGGTTTCACTTCGTACTTCATATACTAAAGCTTCAACCATACGTTTCATATTGATGATAAATGCACCAGCAGTAAAAGTTCCTTTCTCAATATCTTTTAATTGCTTTTCCCAAGAACCAGTAAGTTCTGCTGACTTTATTAATTCATTTTGAATAGTCTCAATAAGCTGAATTCCGGTTGGAGTAGGTAAAACTTGTTTTTTATTTCGAACAATATATTGACGCTTAAAAAGTGTTTCAATAATGTTGGCTCGTGTAGACGGGCGTCCGATACCGTTTTCCTTCATCAGTTCGCGTAAATCCTCATCATCAACCTGTTTACCTGCAGTTTCCATAGCACGCAGTAATGTTGCTTCTGTAAACTGATTGGGTGGTTTAGTTTCTTTTTCTAAAAACGAAGGTTCGTGTGGACCTTTTTCTCCCACAACAAAATTCGGTAATAGATCTGCTTCTTTTTCTTTAGCATTTGGATCTTCAAAAACAACACGGAATCCTTTTTTTAAGATTACTTTTCCAGTAGTTTTAAAGCTTACATCTGCTGCTTTTCCTATAACGGTAGTATTGGCTACTAAACAATCGTCGTAAAACACAGCAATAAAGCGTTTTGTAATAATATCATATACTTGCTGCTGATTATACTGCAAATTAGATTGTATGCCTGTTGGAATAATTGCGTGGTGATCTGTTACTTTTTTATCATTAAAAACCTTAGGTGATTTTTTTATCTTTTTCTCTAAAAGGGGCTGGGTTAATGTAGCATAATTGGTTAGGTTTTGCAAAATACCAGGTACTTTTGGATAGATGTCGTTTGGTAAAAACGTAGTGTCAACTCTAGGGTAGGTAACAACTTTTTGTTCATACAGCGTTTGAACAATTTTAAGAGTTTCGTCTGCCGAAAATCCAAATTTCGTATTACAGTATACTTGTAACCCTGTTAAATCAAACAGCTTAGGCGCATACTCATTACCATTCTTTTTATCGATAGAGACAATTTCAAAATCACTTTCTTTGACTTTATTAGCCAAAAGTTCACCGTCTTCTTTTTTTAGGAAGCGTCCTTCTTCATAACCAAAAAGCGTTTCTCTGTATAAGGTTTGTAACTCCCAGTAGGGTTGAGGTTTAAAATTTTCAATTTCTTTAAATCGGTCAACTACCATAGCCAATGTTGGGGTTTGTACCCGTCCAATAGATAGTACTTGTTTATAACCACCATGTTTTACAGTGTACAAGCGGGTAGCATTCATACCAAGTAGCCAGTCGCCAATAGCTCTGGAAAATCCTGCATAGTATAAATTATCGTAGTTCGCAGAAGGTTTTAGATTTTCAAAACCTTCTTTTATAGCTTCGGTAGTTAATGATGAAATCCATAAACGCTGTACTTCGCCTTTATAATTGGCCTCATTCATAACCCATCGCTGAATGAGTTCTCCTTCTTGTCCAGCATCCCCACAGTTTATAACCAATTTGGCTTTATCGAATAAAGTTTTGATGATTTTAAATTGCTTCTGAATACCAGAATTCTGTACCACTTTGGTCTCAAATTTTTCTGGAAGCATCGGAAGGTTGTTCAAATCCCAACTTTTCCAATGTGGTTTGTAGTCGTTAGGTTCTTTTAAAGTACATAAATGTCCAAAGGTGTAAGTTACAGCATAGCCATTGCCTTCATAATACCCATCATGTTTGGTATTGGCTCCTAAAACGGATGCAATTTCTCGTGCTACACTTGGTTTTTCGGCAATACAGACCTTCATTATTTCCTTCTAATTTGAATCGCAAAATTAAGGATTTAGAAGTTGGTATTAAAGAAAATCATCAGGAGTTATGAAACGAGTAGCAGTTTTATAGAGAAAGTATGATGAAGAGATGCTTTTTTAGATGGCTTTATTTTTCTTTCGTTCAAATTTTTCTCAAAAATACAAATAATTAACAGAGTGAAGGAGAAGAAAATATTAGATACATATTAGTACTCAAATTATTTTTTGGATAAAATCCTCTAAACTTTCTTCCTTATCCAATTCTAGTTTCAGTTTTAGTCTGTATTTGTTCATTCTTATGGTTTTAAGCTCTACATATAGTAGGTCTGCCATTTCTTTAGAAGGCATTTTCATAAAAATGTATGTACAATATTTTAAATCCAAAATCGTCAATTTTTGTTTGGCTTTTTCTTGTAATTTGGTATAAAAATCAGGATGGATTTCATTTAAAACCTTTTCAAAATCATCAAAATTTTTATCAAGATGTTTTTCGTTTTTTATAATCTTATCTAAGTTTCCAGGATTAAAATTAGAATTGTTTTTTAAATTATGTTTTAAATTCTCTAACATTTCATTTTTATAAGATACCTGCATGTTTTTTGCTAAAACTTTTTTTTGCAATTTATTGGTTTCTTTTTCTTTTAGTTTTGCGAAAAGTTCTGCATTAATTTTTTCTATTTTTAATTTTTTTGTTTCTTCATCTTTGAGCTTTGCAAGCAAAATAACTTCCTCTTTTTTTTGTCTTAAATATTTTACTCTGAAATTAAATATAAGGAATAGAAATACTAGGGCAATAAATAAAGCAACTGCAATTCCCAGATACATTAGGTTTTGTTTTTTCTGAAAATTTATTTCTTGTTCCTTTTTTGATAATTCGTATTTTACATGCTGTTGCTGGCCTATTCTTGTGTATTTCTCATCATAGTATTTTTGATAGTATTCTAATGCTTTTTTAAAACATTCTTTTGATTTATCAGACTGCCCTGTCTGTTCATATAATAAAGCGATTTGGTGGTATAGGTCATATTTATTTTTATATTGTTTATCATAATTAGAAATCATTTCTATCGCTTCTAGAAAAAAATGTTCTTCTATTTTAGGTGTTTTCTTGCTTATTTCTGCCTGAATCAATGTTAAATAGTAACTCATCTTAAATTCTATACTATTTTCCTTAGGTATAGCCATCGCTTTTTTTAAATAGTAATTAATCGAATCTATATTTGCTTTATTAGGCTTTAATTCATTTTTAAATCGATAAGCATACGAAATATTAGATATTGCATTAAAAAGAGAATGTTTACGGGTATATCCAGAGTTGCTTTCATAAACGGTAATTGCTTTTTTCAAGTTGTTTATAGTAGAATCTAACAAATAATATTTTTTTGTTTTTTCAAATTCCGCTAAATATCTAATTCCTCGCAGAGATTGGGCATAACCTATTAAATGAGGATTTTTACTTTTAAGTGCTGTAAATAAGGCTAGTTTTGAATATTTTTCTGAATTTTTGGTGTCAAAAAGATAATAATTACTGAGTATACTATAACTGAGTGCTTCAATATTTTTTTTAGATCTGCTTTCTTTTACCGCTTTTATTATTTTTAAGGAAATAAATATATCTTTTAATCCATCTTCTTTATCATCCAATGTTAATTTTATTATTCCTATATTATTGAAGCCTGTGGCTCTTGCTTCCTGATTTGATGAATGGTTAATATACCACATGCAACTATCTATTTTAGAATAGGCTTGTTGAATGTCTCCTTTTATGGCATATATCTGACCTAAACTAGAATAAGCATAAATTCCGTATTGTGCTTCTTTTTGTTTTCTCGCCTGAGATACTGCTTTTTGACCAATTTTTAATGCTTTAATAACATCTGTATTGTAATAAGTGACTAACAGAGAAAGAGGTATTATTTTTTCTTTGCTAGGTATTGATTTATTGTGTGTTATTTTTTCTAAAGAATCAATAATTTTTTGTTGCCCTAAAAAAAAATTGGGAATAATAAGAATAAGAAATAACAGTTTATTTTGCATATTATATCGTTTATTAAAAAAAAACAACTTATACCTTACAAATATAAGTTGTTTTGAAATAACAAGTAAGAATGATTTTATATTTTATTGCCTTCAAAGCTATATGCAATGTCAGTTTCGGCTGTTTTTTCTGTAAGAAGAATTAAGAATTTAGATTTACTTTCATAGTTAAATATTCCTTGTGCATTTTGGGATATATAATATGTACCTGACTGGGTTGTTAAGGGCAAGTCTTTGACGGTAACTATTGAATATGGCTGATCTTTTTTAGGTGCTATTCTAACAGTTTTTTCTCCTGCACTAGAGAATATTATTTCCGCATCGTAGTACGTTTTTACTCCACCGTCAAAAACCTTAAGGGTTCCTTTATACGTACCTAATAATTCCTTAATCGTACTATCAGGTTTTGGCGTTTGTACGGTAGTATCCCCATCATCATTGCTACTACTGCTGCAAGAAGTAAACATAAAGGGGGGTGAAATTGTAAGAGCTAAGAACAAAATCCCTTTATTAAAAATAGTTTTCATATTTTTTATTTTTAAAAATTAATAAGAGACAAATGTATTCTGTAAACTCATAATTCGATGATTATAGGTGTCTACAAAACGTCTACAATGGTATCTGTGTTCTCTTAATGAATTGAAATTTATTTGGTTAAGGGTTTACTTAAGCTGTGAGTTCTCGAAGTTTTTTTTTAAATGTTTTTAATAAGAAGCCTATCGGGGGGTAACATTTTATCAATCAGAAGAGAAATATTGACGGATATAGTTCTGCTAGTATCTCAGATGATGTTTTTATTGAAGAAATTCAGAACAAAAAAATAGTGCATGGAAATAGTAAAATAGCGAAGCAATCTCCATCAGTTGCTCTACAAATAAGTTTTTCAATTTGAGACAATGCTAATGAAGTTATCTAGCAATTTTATATTTCTACAAACTATCTCTTTTTCCTCCTTATCGGTTAGGTATTTTCGAATTGGAATATCATAAAAAACCCGCTCGTGACTATTTTTATTTTTTAGCTAGAATATTTTGATTGACCTCACCACGAGCGGGATGTTTGTATTAGCAGTAATTTTGGGTTGTTACAAGCTGGCTTTTATTCTTTTTGTAATTTCGTCAATCGTTCCCAATCCGTCAAAAGTCAAAACATTGATTTTAGATTTCATATACTCAATTGCAGGCCTTGTTGCATTTTCAAAAACTTCAATTCTTTTTATATGAATTTCGGGATTTTTATCATCTTTTCGATCAGAAGTTTCTGCTCTTTTTTTTGCTCTTTCTAACAGTTCTGATTTTGGAACATCAATATTCAATACTTTTCCAATTTTCATATTTTTAGATTCAATGAGCTGTATTAAATCGTTTACTTGTGGTTCTGTTCTAGGATAACCATCTAAAATTATTCCGTTCTTTGATTTGTTTTCATCCAATATTTTGCTAAATAGGTCTTTCATTATCGAGTCAGGAACTAAATCTCCTTTTTCTTCATATTCAGACATTATTTTCCCGATTTCAGTTTCATTCTGTTTTTCTAAGCGGCATCTATCTCCTGTTGAAATATGTTCAAATTTAAGTTGCTCTTTTAAGATTTCGCATTGTGTTCCTTTTCCTGAATATGGTGGTCCAGTTATTATTAATATTTCCATTTGTTTTTTTTAATATTTAATTGTGACTAATATAAAGTTAATAATTTGAAATGTGATTATTTTTTTTCAATGCTTTCAGTTGAATACAACCGATTGTATACAATCACTTAAAAGTAATTTATTACTTATAATTTAGTTTCGATGAACAAAGAACTAGAAATCTAATAATCAACCAAAATTCAATCATGGAAGTACAACATAAAGAATCAGTCGCAGAACTTTTAGAATTAATGAATAGAGTAAAGTATTTCTCAAAATTGAAACCAGATAATAATGATAATGATTCGTTTGGCGTTGTTTTATAGGGGGCAAAACAACTCGTTATTGTTTTTATGAAAATAATGACGGATATATACATCTTTATCGTTAGAATGAATAATCAAATAATCGCTATTGACAACTTTGCAAGAAGAGATAATAATAAATAAAAAACCAATAATTAATTTGCTCTTCTTCATTTGGTTAAATTGCCTTTAGAAAATTTTATTATACCGATTTGTTTTCATTTCCTCTTTTAATTCTAATATTTTAGTCTCAATTACATTTCCTTTTGTGCCTACTTTAAAGCACAGGTAGATATATCCACTCCCAATAGTTGAATATGAAAAACTATATAATTCAATTAATACAACTGTATAATTTAATTTTTTTAAAGCGCTTATTTTTTTAGGAATTAGATTTGTAAAATCAGTTAAATTAATATCTCTAACAGCATTTTTATTTATTTTAATTATCGGATTTATAAAAATGTCAGCCTTTTTGATATGTTCGTCTGCAATATCATAGTTAAGACATTCTTTTGTAAGTACGTTCTCAGTTTTTAGAACTAATTTGATATCGTTATTATATAGATTTTCATGAATGTGATATACGCTTAAAGAATCATTGATAAGTATTCTACATGATTCGATGTTTTTCTGAATAAAATTTTGAGTTTTATTCTGAGAATGTGAATATGCTATACCAAATAAAAAACAGAAAAAAAATGTTGCTATTTTCATAAATTACCAGTTGGATTATTTTCATAACTAAATGAAGTTGACTTATAAATTATAGTTGTACCGAAATCCCCTTTAAATACTGAAACGGATTCAAAAAATGACTCTTCTAATGTATAAAAGTTCGACCAATTTTTAAATGCATTTTTTTTATGTTCAGAATGTATGAACAACCATTTTTTCCAATTTTCATTTGTACAAATATCGGCCCCTTGCCAGCCTATTCCTCCCTCAGAGTGGTCTACATCAATATAGCCATTATTTAGATATTGAACTGCCTTAATAGTATATTCTATTGCGGTTTTCATTTTAATGTTATTATTCCTCCCTTCTGCATTTTTATCATAATCTATATTTTCATTCAGCTCAATATTTAAAAAATCTCTAAATCCAGGATTTCCTTGAGCACCATAATGAAATGTATGAGCATATGTTTGATCATTCCATTTATTTCTCATTTTTATTAAAGTATTGTTTAATGGCCAATTATAATGATACTTTTTAATTTTAGAACTAATCAATTGTTTATGATGATTCATAACAATAAAAGGTATCCTCTTTATTACATCTATTGAATATCCTGATTCTGAATAGGCTAAACCAGCTATTCGCAAAAACACAATGTTTTCTATTTTCAATAATTTGGTATTGTTATAGGTTAAGCTTTCATTTCCGTTTTTATCTTTTTGAGTAGATTTTCCATCACAGACATAAACATCATTTACACTTCCTTCAAAATCAGGCTCATTTATCTTACCTTCAAAAATACCATCTTTATTATAAAAATGTCCATTTATATATACAATACGATCTTCTTCTTCCTTTTTTGGGATGTAATAAACGGGTTCACTTGGCGGAATCCAAGATTTATTCCAGTATTTAACCAATTCTGCCCCATAATTCTGAATTGCAGGTGAGAGGGTTAAAACAATGTGCATGTTTTCTGTTTCATAAGCATCAAATACTTCTGAATATTCTATTAAATAGGCATCACTAAACTTATACTTTCTTACCGGAATATCTTCATCGCCTTTGTTATAAAAATGTACTTCTCCTTTTTCCATTCTGTCCGTTTCTCTCTTCACTTCTTTTGTCATATTATGCCAAAATACGTCGTCGTTTTCTTGCGCTACAAAACTTAAGGTAAGAAAGCCTCCCTCGACATCACTAGTTGGTGAGCCATTTGCTGCTGTGTATCTGAGATAATTGGTGTTTATCCATAGTAATTCTCGCTCTTCTCCTAAAATAAATAATTTGGCTGTGGTCATAAATCTATTTCTTTTTATTATTTTATTGTCTAGAAATATAAGTAAAAAGCTATAGTATATATAGTTAAATATTTTTTTTGAAGGATAAAACTTTAATAAAATGTTTTAGTAGCTATCAGACCGTAGGATTTGTGTAAATGAATAGTAGGGATATGATGCTGTTTGAAGTTTTTAGACTTTATACCCGTTCCGATTTTTTTAAATTAATTTTTTAGACTTAAGAATAGGAATCAGGAGGTTTTGCTTTGCGACTGTGACTTTTGATAAGAAATATTCTGTAGAGCGAATACTATTGGATAATTTGCATAAACTTCATTTGGAATCTAATACAAAATAAGTCTTACCATAGGGATACTTGGAGCGGTTCCTAAATAATTTTAATCTAAAATAAACATTGTCTTTAATTTAAGTTAACTACGTAAAATCTAAAGCTACAAAAAGGCAAAATTCTTAATCCTGTCCCGATTGCTATCAGAAATCAGTACACGAACTGAACGAACAAATGAGGCAAACAACTCCCCAAATAGGCTATAAATCCAATAAAATTAGGGGTGGGAGTGTTCTTGAAAAACTTGAAAGTTGAATGATAGAATTTTAAACAAAAATTTTGTAATTTTGCACTCCATAAAAGGATACATAAAATGTTAGATAGACTCCAAATAGTAAAACAGCGTTTCGACGAGATTTCGGATTTAATCATCCAACCGGATGTTATTGCGGATCAGAAACGTTATGTGCAATTGAATCAAGAGTATAAGAACTTAAAAGGATTGGCAGAAAAGCGCGACGAGTACGTGCTTTTGTTGGCAAATATAGACGAGGCTAATGAGATAATTGCAGATGGTAGCGATGCCGATATGACCGATATGGCCAAAATGCAATTGGAAGAAGCTAAGCAGAGATTACCTGAACTAGAGGAAGAAATCAAGTTTATGTTGATTCCTAAAGATCCAGAAGATGCCAAAAACGTAATGGTTGAGATTCGTGCAGGTACGGGTGGAGATGAGGCAAGTATATTTGCAGGGGATCTTTTCCGAATGTATACAAAATACTGTGAGAATCGTGGTTGGAGAACTTCGGTTGTAGATATGAACGAGGGAACTTCGGGAGGATTTAAAGAGGTGATTTTTGAAGTTACTGGAGAGGATGTTTACGGAACGTTGAAGTTTGAAGCAGGAGTACACCGTGTACAACGTGTTCCTCAAACAGAAACTCAAGGGCGTGTGCATACATCGGCAGCTACGGTTATGGTGCTTCCAGAAGCTGAAGAGTTTGATGTACAGATAGATATGAACGAAGTACGTGTTGATTTTTTCTGTTCGTCAGGACCAGGAGGACAATCGGTAAATACAACTAAGTCGGCAGTGCGTTTAACGCATATTCCAACAGGTTTGGTGGCGCAGTGTCAGGATCAAAAATCACAGCACAAAAATAAAGACAAAGCATTAGGTGTTTTACGTTCCCGTTTATACGAGCAGGAATTAGCCAAAAAAGAAGCTGAAGATGCAACTAAGCGTACATCGCAGGTAAGTTCTGGTGACCGTTCGGCTAAGATCCGTACGTATAACTACGCACAAGGGCGTGTAACAGATCACCGTGTTGGGCTTACTTTATATGATTTGGGTAATATCATGAATGGTGATATTCAGAAGATTGTAGATGAGTTGCAATTGGTAAACAATACAGAGAAATTAAAAGAAGCCAGCGAAGCTTTTTAATATAAGAAGCTGAAAAGCTAGGTTTTTAAATAATATAAAATGCCTGACTAAATTTAGTCAGGCATTTTTTTATGCCTTTAATTTTTAAACAAAAAAAGCTAAGTATGCTCATACTTAGCTTTTAGGGTAACATTACTAATTGTGGTATTAATATATAGTGAGAGCATTTACTCAATTAACCGTTTATAAAGTAAAACGTATAAAGAAGTAATATGCTATGAGAATACTCTTTTTTTTAAGATTTTTAAATAAGGTTCAGGGTTGCAAAGGGACAAAGCTTTGCGAACTTTTCAGTTGTTTTTAGATTAGGGAATAATGATTTTATATATAGTTTTACATCCTTTGTGGTTAAACGTTTTATCATTAATCTAGCCAGCCGTTTTTCTCGAAATAAAATTGGTAACAGCCAGTTGAAACATCGAGCCAATAAAGCTAGTTATTTTGTTCCGAGTGCTTCCTATTAGTATTTTTTTTGATAAATATCCAGCTCCAATGCTAAAGATAGATTTCAGTAAATTACTTTTTATATCGATGCCTTCATTAATTTCCTCCAGCATATTTTTTATAATATTCAGAGGTTTTAAATCTTCCTTAAAATCATGAAATTTTTCTTTTAAATCAATCCATTCTGCTTCTTGCTGATTTTTTAATTGCAAAATCATTTTATTTAAATCATCGGTAGCGTTATTGGCTCTCATAACAAATTGGTTTTAAGATTAATTTCAAGACATTTTAATTCCTTTTTTTTAATAAAAGCGAAATTATGATGTTTCCGATAGGGCCCTTAATCCATTTGTCCTGTTTTTTGAACAATACAATAGCAAGTATTAAATAGGCTAATGCTAATATGAAAAAGCCATAATAATATTCGCCCATAAGTTTACCTATAAATAAACTAAGTCCAATGTTGAAAAACAAACTAAAAAAAGCAACAACAATCGCTACAATAATTTGAGATGTTAACGATGAAAGTACATCTGCGGATACTGATACCGATTTAAGTTTTAATAATTCAAAACTAGTTTTGGTATAATTCTCGGCTTTATCAAAAAGAGTATCGGCTGTTGTTGCTTTAGTTTCCATGTGGTGGTATTTGATTGTTAAAAAGAATTACATTTCTTCTTAATTAGTTACGTGTTCAATTCCGTCGCTTACTTCGGCTTTGGCATTATTGTATTTGGTTTTTCCCTGATTCATCAGATCTTTACCATTTGCAGAAATAGTACTTGCTATATTCTCTAATTTACCTTTGATTTCGTCTTTGTAATCGTTGCTTTTATCAGCTATTTTTTGTCTGGTTTTTGATCCTTTGTCTGGTGCAAACAATACTCCTAATAATGCTCCTGCAGCAGCTGCTCCAATAATTCCTAAAATGGTGTTACTAGTTTTCATAATATTTGTATTTAATGTTTAATAATATAATTTGTTTCTAAATTTCTTTGCCTTTAATTAATCTTAAAAGCACAGCAATAATTGCAATAATCAATAAGATGTGGATAATACTTCCCAAGCTATAAACAAAGAAACCTAAGGCCCACAGAATAACGAAAACAATAGCAATGGTGTATAATAAATTTGACATGGCATTTATATTTAAGGGTTAATAATGTGGAAGGCGTAATTTATCTTGCTGTATGAATTTTTAAACATCTTGGATTTAAAATCTGAGTCTATGTTTTAAATGACTTTTCTACAAATTATACCCAGTGGGTTAATTCAATTTATAGGCAACATACAAGCTTAAATTACTATTTTTCGCATCAGGAAAAGTATAGTTAGTTCCTAAGAAGCTACGCTCTTTCCCTACGGTTGTTAGTCCGTAATTGTAACGTAATCCAATACTTAAGGGATCAAAATCAACTCCAACACCAGCAGATAATCCAGCGTCGAATCGGTTAAAATCATCCGCATTTATATTCTCTTCAAAATCAAAAGCTCCACCGGCATTAGATTCATTGGTAACTTTACCATCTACCAAATAAGAGGCATAACCTCCTACGTGGATATTAAAGTTCTGTGTTAATTTAAATTTCACCAATAATGGAACTTCGATATAATTAAGTCTAAAACGACCTACTCCGCTTACAAAATCACTATTGTATTCAAGTTCAGCACCTTTTGTTGTATATAATATTTCGGGTTGTATAAATATGTTGTCCGAGATAGGAAATGCGGCGTAAAATCCAGCATTAAAGCCATATATAGCATTTTTGTCATCGACATCACCAGAATATAGGTTAGACATATTGACTCCACCTTTAATTCCGAATTCAGGTTCAACGGGAGAACTTTGAGCATTTAAAATTCCAAAAGAAGCAGAGATAAATACCGTTAGGGCGTATAATAATTGGGCTTTGTTTTTCATAGTTTTTAATTTTATGGCTTAGGCATTAATTATGGGGTACTATTTAAAAAATATATATTATTGTTTCCTTAATGCTTTCGATTCGTCTAGAAAGCGGTATTGTGTTGGTAAATATTTAATTGATAGTTTAATTATATCAGTATCGTTTGTCTCTCTTGTTATCGATTTTAGTAACTCAATCTGGTCACTAATAGATTCTATTATTAAATCAATATAAGCCTTGTCGAAATTGGCTTTAGTAGCGTCTATTAATGAGTATAAATCATTTTTAGCTCCCTTTTCATCTGTATTTAAAATAATAATAAGCTTCTGATTGGCCATTTCACTTATTTCATGAAGGAATTCATTTTGATTAGTTTCTATTTTACTGCTTAACCTTTTTATCCTTTCATCTTGGCATTTTTGTTGTGCAATTTGACTTTTTGATATTATAGCTTTACTAATATTTGCTGTAGCTATTAAAAAATAAGCATCAATTTCTTCTGAATTGTTTTTTGAAAAAATTTCATTATCAGGAGTTTTTTCAAAAGCTTCATTTTTTTTGCATGACAGCATCATCGTCAGAATTGCAAAGACAAAAATTGCTTTAATAAGCAAAGATTTAGTGGGTAACACAGTGTGAATTTTCACTTTATAAAAGTTTATATCACAAAGATGCAACCGATATACAGTTTATGTCTTACAGCATAAAAAAGAATCGTTATATAATTCCCATAAAATGAATCACATAACGATAAATAATAGATTTAGAAGGTGTTATTCGGGAAGGAAAATAGTAAAAATCGATCCTTCGTTTGGTGCACTGTCAGCAATAATATGTCCTTTGTGGTTTTCGACAATTTTTTTGCAAATAGCCAACCCAATTCCGGTTCCAGGATATTCATCCGTCTTGCTGTGCAGGCGCTGGAATAATACAAAGATGGTTTCCTTAAACTGAGGATCAAATCCCATTCCGTTATCGGTAAAAGTAATTTTATAGTATTTCTTTATAGACTGTTCTAGTAAATCAGGGAATTCTTTAGCCGTTATTTTTTTACACGAGATATTGATTTCAGGAGAAATATTTGGCTGTTTGTATTTTAAAGAATTACTAATCAGATTAATGAATAGCTGTTCAATTTGATAAGGAATGACTTTTAGCTTTGGTAGTTTGTCAGCTAGGATAATTGCATTTTTTTCTTGAATTATTTCAGACAATTCTAATTTTACTTTTTCGAGTAAATCGGTTAAATTCGTTTTTAGGAATTCTTTTTTGGTCGTGTTTGTTCTTGAAAAGAGTAATAGATCATCAATTAAAATTCGCATTCTCTTGGTAGAAGTTCCTATTTTTAGAATATAACTTTTCCCACTCTCCGATAAAGAATTCATATCATCATCAGAAATTCTAGAAATGAATGTTTGTATCTTTCTAAGGGGTTCTTGTAAGTCATGGCTCGCAACATGATTGAACGAAGCTAACTCTTTATTGCTTTTTTCAAGTTCTTTATTACGTTCATATATTGCAATATTCTGAAAATGCTCCTCAGTAATGTCAAATGTTATTCCTAGCATTATTTTGCTTCCTTGTTCGTCAATCAAAAGTTTACCAATAGATTTGAAGTATCTAATTTCATCATTATTACGAATAATTTTATAATATACAAGCGGGAGTTGCTTATTCTCGATAATACCCTGCATTAGGGTTGAGAAAGCTTGTTTGTCTTCGGGATGCACGTATTTTAAAAACGTTTCTTTTTCTGGTACAAACGAGTTTGGAGGATGCCCTAATAAGCGATATTGATTATCTGAGTAAACAATTTTATCGGTGTCCATATCCCATTGCCAAGTACTAAAAGCACCAATAATTTCAGATTCGGCCATAAGCTTGCTAGAAATTAAAAGCTTTTTATTAAATACTCTCAAGCGGTCAATATCATTGCTTATTTGTCTATAAGAGAGTAAAATAAACGAAAGTGCTACCAAAAACAAGATGATAGAAAAGATTGGAGTTAATGAGATTTCGCTCTGGTAAATTTTTTGTCTTTTTTGTAAAATTTCTTTTTCAACATCGTTCATTTCGTCTATCTGAAAACGAATGTTTTCCATTACAATCCGCCCGCCAAACATACAGTTGTCGAGTTTTCTTTTGTCGTAAGTTTTTTCGTTGCTGTATTTTAAGGACCCTTCAAGATAGGTATACCGCTGGATGATTAAATCGAAAAGATTTTTAAGATTTTGTTGCTGTTTAGGATTATCATCTACTAATTTTCTAAGCTTAATAAAGGATCGATTAACTTTATCACGAGAAAACAGATAAGGTGCGAGAAAGCGGTTATTTTTGGTTATTATATAGCCTCTTTGGCCTGTTTCGGCATCTTTTACAAACGATAGTAATCGTTCTAATTGAATGTTTATTTCATAGGTATGCATCATCAACTTGCTAGAATTCTGCAAGTCACGATTGTGTTTATAAGATACCGATGTAATAAATAATAAAATAAATATCGATATTGCAAAAATAATCCTCAACGCAAGCGGGGAATTAAAATTGGGTATCAATTTCATCCTGTTTTAATTATTTTAAGCGTAACAAAAAGGTATCACGATTCAAGCCTGAAGTATGATAATGCCAGTTTATAGTTACAACTTCATTAATTATTTTTTTTAAAGCATCAAAACTACTGGGTTTTTTTATGTAAATATTTGCCCCTTGTATAAACGTATCCTCTATATCTTCTTCTGATGAAGAGGTAGAGTAAATGGCAATGATTAAATGTTTTAAATGGTCTATTTTTTTAATTTCAATCAAACATTCTTTACCTGTTTTTTTAGGCATATTTAAGTCCAGAAATAAAATGTCGGGCAATATTGTTTCTGGATGCATTAAATGCTCCATTAACTCTACGCCATCATGTGCAAATTGTACTTTGGTCTGTATTTTTACTTCTTCAAAAGCATCTTTGAAAAAAAGGCGATCATCTTCATCATCATCTGCCAGTAAAATATGTAATGCGTTTTTTTGCATTTATTATATAGTTATTTTAAATTTTCGCGTCTTTTTTTTATAATCCTCTGAAATGCCGAAGGAGTGATTCCTGTTGTATTTTTAAATTGAGTGCTTAAGTGGGCAACACTAGAATAATTGAGTAAAAACGCAATTTCTGTCAAGCTCATTTCATTTATGATAATGAGATGTTTGGCTCGTTCTATTTTTTGTAAAATGATGAAATTTTCAATAGATGAATACGTTACTTCCGAAAATATATTCGATAAATACCCATAACTATGATTTAATTTCTCTGCCAAATAAACAGAGCTTTTTAAATTATTTCCATTTTCATCCATAAAAATCATCTCAATGATGGCGTCTTTTATTTTTTGTACGAGAACACTCTTTTGGTTTTCTACAATTTCCAGTCCAAAAGGTTCTAAATCATTCTTCATACAATCCAATTCTTCCGACGTTAGGTTTTTATGTAGCTCAATTTCTCCAAAACCTAAAGGGGTATAGTTTATTTGGCGCTCTTCCAATTTCTCTTTTAGAAATTGGGAGCAAACCGTATTAATATCAAACTTAATAAATAACTTCATTGTTTAAAAAATATTGCTAAAGATAGATAAAAAAATATTGGCAAATAAAGGGATGAAATTAGTGTAGGTGTGAGGATATGTTATTCAATATTGGTTTTTTATTATAACAAAAAATACCGCCTAATTTTTTAATTAGGCGGTATCTTAACTAAGTTTAAAAGGTTTACAAATCGGAAATGATTTTATGCACTTCTTCTTTTGATTTACCTAATTTTTGCTGAAGCCTTCCGATTACTTCATCCTCTTTTCCTTCAGCAAACATCAAGTCATCATCTGTTAATGTAGCATATTTTTGTTTCAGTTTTCCTTTTAACTCATTCCAGTTGCCTTTGATTTCTGTACTATTCATAATGCTATGTTTTAGTTGTTAATACTTTAGTAAAAGTATAAAATATTGTTGGCTACTATGTTATGGAACTATATTGAATAAATTGTATAATTCCCACTTTAATGAAGTTTGTTTTTGATAATGTATTGATATTCAGTATTTTTTCGATTTTTCTATATAGCTCCAGTTGTAAAATAGGCAGCGCTTTCATTATAATTTTTATTTCCAAATACAGGAATGTACTTTCTGAATTTTGTAATAAGCTATTCGTAAATTTCTAATAATTTACTTAGTATTTCTTTTTATGAAGGGTACCTATTAAGGAATTTCTTTACTATCGAAATTACCAATAAGCTTGGTTATGGTTCCAATTGTTTTCTCGCCAAGCTGAATAATTCTTTCACCTACTTCATCAATGATTGTTTCTAAAATGCCATATTGATTTTTAAGTATTTTATGTAATTGCACAGAAATTATATCTAGATATGTCCAATTAATTTTTCTTGTTTTTACATCAAGTATCATTTCCTTATGATAGAATAGAAGTTAAGATATCAGTACTTTTCTTTAAGTTTTTTAGAGATATTCCTAATGTTACGGTTTCATGTGATTCTTATTTTTAGTGTTATTCTTCAAAATTAAAACATTGATTATCTTGTAACTTGCATTATTTGTAATAAAAGTTGCATGAATTTAATATTGAAGTAATACTTTAATGGATCTATTATTGTAGTTTTGCACGCAATTTAATTTTAAACCTAATTTGAATGAAAAAACAACTACTTATTTTATTATTTTTAATTACTTCCTTCGCAGCCAATGCACAATCATATACGGGGTATTTTCATGATAATTACGCAGGTGTACAAAGTGTACTTTTTAATCCTGCTTCTATAGCAGACTCACGTTTTAAAACAGATATTAATTTATTTTCTATTAGTAGTTCGGTACAAAATGATTTGTATGGAGTTCGCCTTTTTGATGTTTACAAAGATGGATATGACTTTAATACTCAGTCTAAAATAACTCCGTCAAACGGAAATAATGGTCTAGTAAATTTTGATATTATGGGACCTTCTTTTATGTTTAATATTGCACCAAAACATACATTGGCAGTGTTTACAAGAGCGAGATCAATTAGTAATGTCAGAAACATTAACGGATACCTTGTAGATCAGGTTAAAGATGGTTTAGACCAATCAGGTAATTTTAACTTTAATGCAGGTAATGTAAATGGAGCTTCAAATACGTGGGCAGAATTAGGCGTTTCTTATGCTGCAGTTTTGTATCAAAAGAATCAACATTTCTTAAAAGGAGGTTTAACTGCTAAGTACTTACAAGGTGGTGTAAATGGATATGTTCAGGGAAAAAATGTTCAGGTTGCGTATGTTGAAAACGTAGCAGATTCTAAGGCAGGTATTCTTGCATCTACAGGAGAAATTACAATTGGAGCAAGTCAGGATTTTGAAGCCAATGAAAAATATGATTTTGATTCTAACTCAAGAGGACTAGGACTTGATCTAGGACTTGTTTATGAGTGGAGGCCAGATTATGATAAATATGATCTAAGCAAAGCAAAGCCTACAGATAATAACTTTAGAGATCTAAATAAGTATAAAGTACGTTTTGGATTGTCTGTTACAGACATTGGATCTATTGATTATAGAAACGCAAAACAAGACACTTATGATGTTACAGGAGTAGTTACGCAGCAAATGATTGATGATGTTGGTAATTTATATGATTTTTTGAATGACAATTATAGAAAAATTTCAAGCTCAAAAGGAAGAAAAACAAATTTACCGACAGCGCTTCATGCCGATGTAGATTGGAATATGTATAACAAATTCTATCTTAATCTTAATGGTGATATTAACATGGCTAATTCTGACAAGCTTAACGGAATTACTGTTGCTAATAGAGTGAGCTTAACTCCTCGTTATGAAAGCAAATGGTTTAGTTTTTACGTACCAATGACTTGGATGGAATATAGCGGAATGCAAGTAGGTTCAGGAATTCGATTGGGAGCTTTCTTTGTTGGATCAGGTTCAGTACTTACTAATTTGGTTTCAAAAGAATCAAAAGGAGCTGATTTTTATCTTGGGATGAAAATTCCAGTTTACCAAAAGAAATTTAAAGATACTGATGGAGATGGAGTTATAGATAAAGAAGATGCTTGCCGAAAAGTAGCAGGATCAGCAGAAAATAATGGTTGTCCATGGCCAGATACAGATAAAGACGGAGTTTTTGATAAAGATGATGCTTGTCCAAATGTTGCAGGTCCAGCAGAAAACAAAGGATGCCCTTGGAAAGATACAGATGGAGATACATTATTAGATAATGTTGACGATTGCCCAGATGTTGCAGGTCCAGTAGAAAATAAAGGATGCCCTTGGCCAGATACAGATAATGATGGAGTTTTAGATAAAGATGATGCTTGCCCAGATGTTGCAGGTCCAGTAGAAAATAAAGGTTGTCCGATTCTAGATGCAGACAAAGATGGTATTCCAGATAGCGAAGATGATTGTCCTTTACTTGCAGGTCCAATCGAAAATAAAGGATGCCCTAAAGTGTCTAAAGCGATATTAGCACAATTAAAGGTAGAAGCAAAGTCAATTTTCTTTGAAACAGGTAAAGCTACTTTAAGCAATGCTAAAAAAGAAGAAACATCAAAAAGATTAGATGCTATCAAAGAAATTTTGAAAAATTATCCAAATGCTAAGTTTGCAATTAATGGACATACTGATAATGTAGGTAATCCTAAATTCAACCAAAAACTATCTGAAGCTAGAGCAAAAACGGTTATGGATTATTTAATTACTAAAGGAGTAAATCCAGCTAATTTAACTTCAAAAGGATTTGGAGCTTCAAAACCAGTTAAAACAAATAAAACTGCGGCAGGAAGAGCAGAAAATAGAAGGACAGAAATTGTTTATCTAGGCAATTTGTAAACGAAGTGAATATAATAGTAAAAAGCCATTCTTAATTGAGTGGCTTTTTTTATTTTTGCATACTTTCTAAAAAGAATTATTTATTATGAATTTAGAAGGCTAAAAAAACAAGCATGACTACACAACAACTACACGAACAAATTCTTTTAAAAAAATCATTTTTATGCATCGGTTTAGATGTTGATTTAACTAAAATTCCAGAACATCTTTTAGAGACAGAAGATCCAATCTTTGAATTTAATAAAGAGATAATTGATGCAACACACGATCTAGCTATTGCTTATAAACCCAATACAGCTTTTTATGAAGCATACGGAATAAAAGGATGGTTGTCGCTGCAAAAAACGATTAACTATATAAACGAAAAACATCCTGATATTTTTACAATTGCAGATGCCAAACGTGGTGATATCGGAAATACATCAAGCATGTATGCCAAAGCTTTTTTTGAAGATTTAAAATTTGATAGCGTAACAGTTGCGCCATACATGGGGAAAGATTCAATTGAACCATTTTTGGCTTTCGAAAATAAACATACTATAATGTTAGCCCTAACATCAAATGAAGGCGCATTCGATTTTCAGACCTTAATTACCAACGGTACTGAATTATATAAACAAGTTTTGGAAACTTCTAAAACATGGAAAAATAGCGAGAACTTAATGTACGTAGTAGGAGCTACCAAAGCCGAATATTTTACAGAAATTCGTAAGATTGTTCCAGATAGTTTTTTGCTAGTTCCAGGAGTAGGCGCTCAAGGAGGAAGTTTATCAGAAGTATGTAAGTACGGAATGAATGATAATGTAGGATTACTTATTAATTCATCTCGCGCTATTATTTATGCATCTAAAGGAACTGATTTTGCTGAGAAAGCTAGAGAAGAAGCTCTTAAAATGCAACAAGAAATGGAAGTAATTATGAAGCTTAAAGCTTAGTTTTTTACAGCATAGATCGCAAGGTTTTTCTCAAAGTCTGTAAAACTTTGTGTTCTTTGCGTAACCCTTTTTAATTTTTGCGGTAAAATTATAAAACTAAAGCAACACTTTAAACTTTAAACAAATGAAAACTTTTACGGATCAAATAGGTACTTTGCATTCTTTTGAAATTGCACCAAAACGGATTATTTCGCTTGTTCCTTCGCAAACCGAATTACTTTATGATTTAGGTCTTGAAGATAAAATTGTTGGAATAACCAAGTTTTGTGTACATCCGTATCACTTAAAATCAACTAAGAAAATGGTTGGTGGAACAAAAAAAGTGCATTACGAGAAAATTCGATTACTGAATCCAGATATTATCATTTGTAATAAAGAAGAAAATACTAAGGAAATTGTAGATCAACTATCAGAGATATGTCCAGTTTGGGTAACCAACATTTTAACTATCGAAGATAATTTCCAGATGATTACCGATTTTGGGCAATTGTTTAATTGCAGAACCGAGGCACAAAAATGGAACGATAAATTGGCTTTTGGATTGCAGGATTTTAAAACCTTTATAAAAGACAAGCCATTACAAAAAGCAGCTTATTTTATCTGGAAGAATCCTTTTATGGTTGCAGGTTCAGATAATTATATAAACGAGTTGCTAAAACTGAATCATTTTACAAATATATACTTGGATAAAGGGCGTTACCCCGAAATAGAACTTAAGAAAATGCGTTTAGAGGGTGATCCAGATGTAGTTTTATTATCTTCAGAACCTTATCCGTTTAAAGAAGAAGATGCATTTGAGATTGGAAGATTTACACATCATGCCAAAACCGTTTTTGTAGATGGCGAAATGTTTTCCTGGTATGGTACCCGATTGTTAAAAGCATTTTCCTACTTTAAGCAAATGCACGAGCGCTTGCAATAATTTATTTTTAGTTAACAATATTTCCTAACAAAACCGTTAGAGAAGAGGTTATTTCATGCTTTAAAATCTAAGAAAGTATAAGACAAAAAAAGCCGACATCTAACAGATGTCGGCAATCATTTAACTAACCAAAACCAAAATAATAAATAACCAGTTTATTACATTGCAAAGATCATACATAAGCCAATGTTACCCTGTTAAGGTTTTGTTATTACTTTGTTGTACATAAGTTAACTTTTTTTGATTACTTTTCAGTAAGCTTAAAATGTATTAATTTAATATTTTACAATAGGATTTCACTATCCAAATATAAAAACAATCAATTTTGTTTATACGTACAAGTGCATTACCTTTGAATATAATCATTAAAATTTGTTACTTATGGAATCGAAAGATAAACTTACCACGGCAACAGGAACTCCTGTTCCAGACAATCAAAACATAATGACTGCAGGACCGCGTGGTCCAGTATTATTGCAAGATTTTTGGTTTTTAGAGAAAATGGCGCATTTTGACCGAGAGGTAATTCCAGAGAGAAGAATGCATGCTAAAGGATCAGCCGCATACGGAACATTTACCGTAACTCATGATATTACTCAATACACCAAAGCTGATATCTTTTCTGAAATAGGAAAAAAAACAGATATGTTTGTTCGTTTTTCAACAGTTGCAGGAGAAAGAGGCGCTGCAGATGCAGAAAGAGATATTCGTGGGTTTGCCATGAAGTTTTATACTAATGAAGGAAATTGGGATTTAGTAGGAAACAATACTCCAGTATTCTTTTTTCGTGATCCGATGAAATTTCCAGACTTGAATCACGCAGTAAAACGTGATCCGCAAACAAATTTAAGAAGTGCCGATAATAATTGGGATTTCTGGACATTGCTTCCTGAAGCATTACATCAAGTAACAATTGTAATGAGTGATAGAGGTATTCCTAAATCATACCGTCAGATGCACGGATTTGGAAGTCATACTTTTAGTTTTATCAATGATAAAAATGAAAGACATTGGGTTAAATTTCATTTTGTAACTCAACAAGGAATTGAAAACCTATCCGATGAAGAAGCGGCAAAACTAGTTGGAAACGACAGAGAAAGCCACCAAAGAGATTTATTTGATGCTATCGAAAGAAAAGATTTTCCGAAATGGAAATTGTCAGTGCAAATCATGACAGAGGAGCAAGCTAAAACGTATAAATACCACCCATTCGATTTAACAAAAGTTTGGTTAAAAGGAGATTTTCCACTTATTCCAGTAGGGGAATTTGAATTAAACAGAAACCCAGATAACTATTTTGCCGAAGTAGAGCAAGCAGCATTTAATCCAGCTAATATTGTTCCCGGAATCGGATATTCACCAGATAAAATGTTACAAGCCCGTTTGTTTTCTTATGGAGATGCACAACGTTATCGTTTAGGAGTAAACAATGCACAAATCCCTGTAAATGCGGCCAAATGTCCTGTAAATAGTTTTCATAGAGATGGAGCTATGCGCGTAGATGGGAATTACGGAAGTAAAAAACATTATGAGCCTAATAGTTTTGGAAAATGGCAAGAACAACCAGAATACAAAGAACCGCCATTGTCAATTCATGGAGATGCATATGCTCATAATTTTAGAGAAGATGATAATGATTATTTTTCTCAACCAGGAAGATTATTCCGCTTAATGACTGATGATAAAAAACAGTTTTTGTTTAAAAACACAGCAGCACAAGTAGGAGGTGCGCAAAAATTTATTCAAGTAAGACACATTCGTAATTGCTTTAAAGCCGATCCAGCTTATGGAGAAGGCGTAGCAAACGCATTGGGAATGACAATGGATGAAGTGAATAATTTTAGCGATCCAAGATTATTGATAGAGGTTAGATAAGTTAAGATTCAAAGCTAAAAAGGATCTGAGTTACTAAGTTCCTGTGGTTCTAGTTTTTTTTGAAAAAGCTCAAAGACCTAAGCCACATAAAACAAAACCCGACAGAATTTTTGAAATTCGTCGGGTTTTTTATTTTTGAAGGTTCTCTAAGTAACAGAAACCTATAACTATTTTAAAATTCGCTGAATCTGCGTGCTAAAAAATAAGTTCAAAAGATTAAAAAAACTTATAATATTACCGATTTAGAGTAGTCCTTAAGAAAAGACTACTGTTTTATTGCTATAAACCATTGTTTTGCGTTCGGCATGTAGTTTTATTGCTCTGGCCAGTACTATACGTTCCAGATCACGCCCTTTCATAATAAAATCATCTACGGAATGGATGTGCGAAACACGAGCGATATCTTGTTCAATTATCGGGCCTTCATCTAGTTCTTCAGTAACATAATGACTTGTAGCTCCGATAATCTTTACACCTCTTTTAAAAGCAGAATGATACGGCTTTGCACCAGGAAATGCTGGTAAAAAGGAGTGGTGAATATTGATGATTTTGTTTTCGTAAAGAGCAATTAATTTAGGGGTGATGATTTGCATATAGCGCGCTAATACAATAAAGTTAATATCATATTTTTTTAGCAATGCAATTTGTTGTTTTTCACCTTCTTCTTTAGAGTCTTTGGTAAATGGAACACAGTGAAATGGAATATCGAAACGTTCAGCAATCGATCTTAAATCGTTATGATTACTTATTATTACAGGAATTTCAACACCTAATTCATCGGCGCTATAACGTCCAAGGATATCAAATAAACAATGGTCATATTTAGAAACAAACAATGCCATTTTAGGTTTTTGCTCCTGATTATATAATTCCCATGACATCTGAAAGCTAGATGCAATAGAATCTTTAAAATCTGTTTTTATATCCTCAAAGGCAATACTTTGATTGGTTAATTCACATTCCAGTCGCATAAAAAATACATTTTGCTCTACATCAACATGCTGATCAATATAGGTAATATTTCCTTCTATTTTAAGGATGAAATTAGTCACAGCAGCAATAATACCTTTTTGGTCTTTGCAGTGAATAAGAAAAGTTATTTTTTGCATTTTAGTTTTTTGGTTAATCGTTGAACTGTTTATTTGTTTAATCGGTTTTATAGTAATCAGCAGTTGAATAATAAAAGGGATTAAACATATATCTATTTTTTATCTTGTATAGCAAAAACTTTTTTTAATAAAGGAGAAGTTCTTGAACTTATATCAGTTCTAATCATTTTTTCTTCTACAGCAATCATTTTAAAAACACCAGCAAGAGCTTGGTTAGTAGTATAATCTGTTAAGTCTGGATTAACTTTTTTTACAAGCGGAATACTATTGTATTTAGAAATGATGTTTGCCCAGATTTCATCGGCACCAACCTTGCTAAAAGATTTTTTAATGACAGGATTAAATTTACTGTATAATGAAGTAGTGGTGCTAGATTGTAAATAGGTTGTAGCAGCACTTTCATTACCTAATAAAATAGATTTAGCATCATTAATCGACATGTTTTTTACAGCCGAAACAAATATTGGGGTAGCTTCTTTTACAGCATCTTCGGCTGCGCGATTCAATACTTTAACTCCTTCATCAGCAAGAGAAGAAAGACCGATTCTTCGTAAAGTAGCATCTACTTTCTGTAATTCGGCAGGCATTAGGATTTTTACAGCTTCATTTTTATAAAACCCATCAGTAGCAGTTAATTTTGTTACTTGTTTTGCTATTCCTTTATCTAAGGCTTCCTTTAAACCCGAAGCAATATCAACACCGCCGAGGCTCGATAATTTTGAAGACAGTTGAGGTAATTTGTTTAGCGTTTGTTGCACTTGAGCATAAGATGTAATAGAAAATGCAAGTGTTAAAAGTAAAATCTTTTTCATTAAATAGTAGTTTTATAAGTTTCAAAAATACTACTTATTCAAAAATAAAGCCACAATTTTCTTTAGGAGCAGAAACAATTTGTTTTATAATTAACATTCGTCCCGCTGTACGTTACAATCTTTTGCTTTTTTTAAGAAAAAGCAAAAGGATTTCCCCTTCCATCGGGGCTAAATTAGAGAATTTTGACTTTTTAAGAAGTAATGGCTTTATGTTTTAAAGATAAATTTGTATTAAAAAAACAGAAGTATTTTTTAGTGTTTTTAGAACTAGTTGTTATTCCGACGAAGGAGAAATCACACGGTAGCTCGTTTCCTGTTGGATGTGATTTCTCCTTCGTCGAAAATGACATAAAAGGAGTATAATTTAGTTAGAATTAAAATCTTAATAAAATTTCAATTTAAATATCTCAGAACCTTAGCTTCTTAGTAGCTTTTTTCACGGCCAATACATCCTGACATTATATTCCCAATAGGTTTTGCTTGAGATGTAAGTAGGTTGAAATTCCGGTATCGGCATATTATTTTCGTCGTACAATTGCAACCTAATAATTTTCTCGTTGGTATCATCTTTTAGGTCAATGTTACCTTCTGCATCGTCAATGAGTTTCTTTTTTGTTAAGTACAAATTGGGTTTTTCGATGATAAATACTACCCCAGATTCATTTTTAGATTCTCTTTCTCCTGCCAAGTTTCCATTAATATCAAAGGTTTGAATTTTTTCTAAATAATCCTTTTTGTAATAGAAAAGCTGATAAGTAATTCTGCCGTGCAGTATTTGTAGTTTGTGATTGTTTAAACGAAAACGCAGTACCTGCTTTTTTGCATTGGTAAATTCTACTGTACCATTTCCCGTTGCGTCAATGTGTTTATCTAAAATTCTCACAGGTTTCGAAAACTGTTTTACCCTATTAGTGAGTACATGGTAATTATAAGATTGTGCAGTTACGGGAATGTATTGCAGGCAACTAAGACATAAAAAGAATAATTGTATTAGTTTTCGGTTTGTGTTGATGCGATTAATTGTATTCACTGTTGATGTTTTTATGGTTTATTTGTTTGATTCCAGTTTTAGTAAAGGAATAAGTCGATTCTTCCTGCCAGCTCCATGTCTTTTGTTTGTCCAGATCTTCACCCACTGCACTGTAAAGAATTTTGATAGTATCATTGATTGTAAGTATTCTAATTTCAGTAAAATGTCCCGTCCTGAAATAGCGATACACTAAAACACAAGTGTAATGAAAACATCAGACAACCTTGGGATTGTAAAACGTACCCCAAAAGATTACTCGTTCCCTTTTAAGCTGCAATTAGTTGAAGAGTTAGAACAGGGATTCATAACAAAAGTTCAGGCAAAGTTACCATGTTTTCGTAACCATTTTGCTACGTAATAGAATATCGTTTTGTAAAATGTAAGATGTAACGCATGGGGGGTTATTGATCACAGTTTGCATTTGGATATATTTTTTCCTTATTCTTAATGTGTGAGATAATTTCTCCTGTTGTAGCATCGATTTCGAATCTCTCTTCTGATATTCCATGAGGAATAAATTCGCATGGAATACGAATAACATATTGCATTCTTTGAGGGTTTCTAGATACAGATGATACAGAATTATTGTTTTTAATTTGGTCTAACTTGTCCATTAGGTCTATATCGTACTCTGTTTTCATTTTTTTTATTAGTTTCTGCCAGCTAAGTTTATAAGGAGCATCGCAATCTATCTCTGCTATAAGCACTCCATCTTCATTATATTCTCTTCGGAAACCTATAATACAATCATAAAAGCTTACGATCTCTTTTGTTGTATTTAATGTATTCTTATTATACATATACCTTTTTTTTATAGGAGTGTTTAAATAAGTAATAGTTTCTTGATAAGAATCTTTGTTCTCGATAAGATAAGTTTCGATTGTAACTCCATTGTCATCTGTTTTAATATATCGGCAATAGTTATTTTTTTTTTTGTGTTTACTAAATGCTTTTAAATCGAATTTTCTCATTTGTGGTGTTTTTGTAATTACTTTAGTAACAGGAAGGGACATTTTTTTTATTTTATAAATTATGACTTGCATATAAAACAATATCAGTTTTATAATGTATTAGGTGAATTTTAAAATTTGAACAGCAAATGTATTTTTAATGATTGTTATTGATGATTACTATATGTTTTTAAAATAAACACGATAGGACTATTATTTTTAGTTTTGGGTACTAAAAATAAAATCAGCAACCTAGAATAGCACAACAGGGGGGAGTTGTATTTAATGCGAAAATTATTTTTAAGCTAAAATGTTTTGTTATAAAAAGCTACTTTTTATTGATTAAGACTTTTAAAATCATAAAATTCTCCATTATCATATTTTAATAAAAAACTATCATTTAAGATAGTTATAGGATTTATACATTTATTTTGAAAGTAGACTGATACGTTTTACTATAATAAATGCTGTTTTTTGTGACATTATTATGATTTAAAGAAGTAATTAACTTTAAATTTTATGCAAATATATGCGAAAAAAGCTATAATATGAAATTTATACTGTATAAATAAACTTTAGGATTATTTTAAATAATTATTTTTTTAATAAGGTTTAAAACTAGATTCAAGAATCATTAAATTTTTTTGTAAATTGCTCTCCTAAAATTATCATATTCTCAAAATGGAACCACAAATACCTTATATTCCTAAAAATAAAGTAAGAATTGTTACTGCTGCATCACTTTTTGATGGACATGATGCGGCAATAAATATAATGCGCCGTATTATTCAATCCACTGGAGTTGAGGTAATTCATTTAGGTCATGATCGAAGTGTTGAAGAAGTTGTAAATACAGCCATTCAGGAAGATGCAAATTCAATTGCGCTAACTTCGTATCAGGGTGGTCACAACGAATATTTTAAATATATGTATGACTTGCTTCATGAAAAAGGAGCTGGACATATCAAAATTTTCGGTGGTGGAGGTGGAGTAATTTTGCCAAGTGAAATTGCAGAATTGCACGAATACGGAATCACAAGAATTTATTCTCCAGATGACGGACGTTCTTTGGGATTACAAGGAATGATTAATGATTTGGTAGAACGTTCTGATTATCCTATTGGAGATAAACTTACAGATGAAATAAATCATATCGAAGATAAAAATCCAACGGCAATTGCCCGTTTGATTTCTGCAGCAGAGAATTTTCCTGAAATTGCAAAGCCAGTTTTTGATAAAATACATCAAAATAATGCTACATCTAAAATTCCTGTACTAGGAATTACAGGAACTGGTGGAGCGGGTAAATCTTCATTGGTAGATGAATTGGTTCGTCGTTTTTTAATCGATTTTCCAACAAAAACTATCGGAATCGTATCTGTAGATCCATCGAAACGTAAAACGGGTGGAGCACTTTTAGGAGACAGAATCCGAATGAACGCAATTAATAATTCCAGAGTTTATATGCGTTCGTTGGCAACTAGACAATCAAATTTGGCTTTGTCTAAATATGTTGCCGAAGCGATTCAGGTACTTAAAGCAGCTAAATACGATATCATCATTTTAGAAACTTCAGGAATCGGACAGTCAGATACTGAGATTATGGATCATTCTGATGTATCCTTATATGTAATGACACCAGAATTTGGAGCAGCAACGCAATTGGAGAAAATCGACATGCTTGATTTTGCTGATTTAGTTGCATTAAACAAATTTGACAAGCGTGGAGCGCTAGATGCCATACGTGATGTAAAAAAACAATACCAGCGCAATCATAATCTTTGGGATAAAAATCCTGACGATATGCCTGTTTTTGGAACAATTGCTTCGCAGTTTAATGATCCGGGGATGAATACATTGTATAAATCTATCATGGATAAAATTGTCGAAAAAACCGAATCAGATTTAAAATCGACTTTCGAAATTACTCGCGAAATGAGTGAGAAAATATTCGTAATTCCACCACACAGGACACGATATTTATCTGAAATTGCAGAGAACAACCGTAAATATGATCAAACTGCTTTGTCGCAACAACAAGTAGCTCAAAAATTATACGGTATTTTTAAAACCATCGAAAGTGTTACGGGCAAAATCCCAGTAATCACAAAGGCAGGAATCGACGACAATAGTGTCATCCTGAGCGGAGTCGAAGGACTTGACGAAAATAGAGTCTTTTTAAATCTTTTACTAAATCAATTTGATAAAGTAAAAATGGATTTAGATCCATACAATTGGGAGATGATTCTAACTTGGGATGAGAAAGTAAATAAATACAAAAATCCTGTTTACAGCTTTAAAGTTCGTGATAAGGAAATAAAAATAGCCACACATACCGAAAGTTTATCGCACCAACAAATACCGAAAATAGCTTTGCCTAAATATGAAGCTTGGGGAGATATCTTGCGTTGGTGTTTGCAGGAAAATGTTCCAGGAGAATTTCCGTTTGCATCAGGATTATATCCTTTTAAGCGAGAAGGAGAAGATCCATCTCGTATGTTTGCGGGAGAAGGTGGGCCAGAAAGAACCAACAAACGTTTTCATTATGTGAGCGCGGGATTACCTGCAAAACGTCTTTCGACTGCTTTTGATAGTGTAACATTATATGGTAATGATCCCGATGTACGACCAGATATTTATGGTAAAATCGGAAATGCAGGAGTTTCTATTTGTTGTCTGGATGATGCCAAAAAACTATACTCAGGTTTTGATTTAGTTCATGCTTTAACATCAGTGAGTATGACTATTAATGGCCCAGCGCCAATGTTGCTTGGATTCTTTATGAATGCAGCAATCGATCAGCAATGTGAGTATTACATTAAAGCCAATGATTTAGAGAAAGAAGTAGAACAAAAAATCACCAAATTATACGCAGCAAAAGGAATCACAAGACCTAAATACCAAGGCGATTTGCCAGCGGGAAATAATGGATTAGGATTAATGCTTTTGGGAGTTACTGGTGATGAGGTTTTACCTTTGGATGTATATAATGATATAAAAGCCAAAACGCTTTCGCAAGTACGTGGAACGGTTCAAGCCGACATTCTTAAAGAAGATCAGGCACAAAATACTTGTATTTTTTCTACCGAATTTGCTTTACGATTAATGGGAGACGTTCAGGAATATTTTATTACGCAAAACGTACGTAATTTTTATTCGGTTTCTATCTCAGGATATCATATTGCCGAGGCAGGAGCCAACCCAATTACGCAATTGGCATTTACGCTTTCTAACGGATTCACTTACGTAGAATACTATTTGAGCCGCGGAATGAGCATCAATGATTTTGGACCAAACTTATCGTTCTTTTTCTCGAATGGAGTAGATCCAGAATATGCAGTTATTGGTCGTGTAGCACGTAAAATTTGGGCAAAAGCCATGAAGATTAAATATGGTGCCAACGAAAGAGCACAAATGCTTAAATATCATATTCAGACTTCAGGGCGTTCATTGCACGCACAAGAGATTGATTTTAATGACATTCGTACGACATTGCAAGCATTATATGCTATTTATGATAACTGTAATTCATTGCATACCAATGCGTATGATGAAGCAATTACAACGCCTACCGAAGAATCTGTTCGTCGTGCTATGGCAATACAATTGATTATTAATAAAGAATTAGGTTTGGCTAAAAACGAAAACCCAATACAAGGATCGTTTATAATCGAAGAATTAACCGACTTGGTAGAAGCGGCTGTTTTACAAGAATTCGACCGTATTACGGAGCGTGGAGGAGTTCTTGGTGCAATGGAAACCATGTACCAACGTTCTAAAATTCAGGAGGAAAGTTTGTATTACGAAACCTTAAAACATAATGGAGATTTCCCAATTGTAGGTGTAAATACTTTCTTGAGTTCAAAAGGATCTCCAACAGTTATCCCAGCGGAGGTTATTCGTGCTACCGAAGAAGAAAAACAATATCAGATAGATATGTTGAACAACTTACATGAGTATCATAAAGAATCGGTTAAAGACCATCTAAATACTTTGCAAGAAGCAGCAATTAAAAACGAAAACTTATTCGCCCATTTAATGGAAGCTACCAAAGTATGTTCGCTTGGTCAAATTACTTCGGCATTGTTTGAAGTAGGAGGACAGTATAGAAGGAATATGTAATTATTACGATTTTATAGATTTAGGAAAACCTCTCAGAAATGGGAGGTTTTTTTGTTTGTAAAAAAATTGAAATGTCCGAAAAAAGCGGACGTTTTAATTGTAGTGAACTCAAGTAACTGTATAAAGAAATATTATATAAAATGAAGCCGTGACCAATTGTCACGGTTTGAAACCGAAAATAATGATTGCTGTGCGAAGTCTCCCGACTTCGTACCCGCTTCAATAATCTACTAAGAGAATAAAATCAGACTTAAGCAGATGGAAATTAGTATTGAAGAAAATCCAGAAAGAAAAGCGGAACTACACACCCAAATGATGAAACTCCAATTTCAAAAAGAAATTGTTGTTATTAGAAAAAAAATAGAGCAGTTAGGTTAGTCCTCCCTCTCCTTCCTCCCTCCGTTCTAAAATTCAATTGTTCTAGTTATCCGCCTCTTTAGGTAACTATTTTTAGGTAAACAAAAACTGTGTTAAGCGAAGTCCTTCTATATTTACTCGAAGAATTGTCTCTATACTTTTTTAAAATGAATTCCTTAAATGACGTTCATAAAAATATTTAAATAAAAAACCTTACAATGTTGAAATCATTTTATTTCAACAATTTTAATTTTCCAAACCGAAACCATTACAGAAGGAGTTAATTTACAAAGATATTTCTATAGGTTCTTCTTTAATTATTTTATTTATTATTTTATCTAATTCACCTCTCAAAACAAAAATCTCTTCATTTAGCTGATGAATACCAATCATACTATTTCTTTCTTTTTCACTGTTTAGATAATTATCAATTCCAGCTGTGTTATTTCTATTGATTGGATTAAAATAAACCTGAATTATTTCCTTCTTTATGTCTTTTTCAAATTGTGGAATAGGAATTTTACATAAATTTTCCACATATAAAATGGGAACAATTCCGAAATTTCTTTGAGCCATTTGCATATACTTACCAATCTCAGAAGTTAAAAAAGTATATAGAAAAATTTGCTCTTCTTTATTTTTAAACTTATTAATTATTAAAGTATTTTGGTTCGAAAAAATCTTGTCATTGGAATCTACATAAATACCATTCCCAACATATCTTATGCCATTAAGTACAATGGAATTTTTAGAAATTTTTGTTTCAGATTTTGTATAAACAAATGTTTTATAATCCAACTTTCTACCATTTACATTTTTTGGTGTTACCCATTCATAAAATTTATCAGACTTTTTTATAGCGGAATAGTAATAGTCTTTCGGAGTTTTACCAGGTGAAACTTCCGTGTTATTTAGAAAATAAAATCCATTTTGATATGATTTTATGAGTGTATCGTATTCAAAATATTTTTTACTATAAATCATAGTATCTAATCTATTTCCAGATTTCAATATTGATATTGTAGGCAGTTTATAAATTGTACTTGATTTTTTTACTTTAGATAATTCTGCAATGAACATTTCATCAATCAATTTACTTTTTTTTGCAATCTGTTCTTCTTTGTCAATTATATTTAGAGTCAATAAAGAAACGTATTCTTCGATTAATCGAGGGTTTTTATGATTTTTTGAAGTAGGAAATGGAATAATAACATTTAACAGTAAGTCCTTATTAAAGTTATCTACTCCTTTTATGGAACCACCAACTTCAACTTGATTTTTTCCAAAATTAGATTTCAAAAAACTAAATATGTATTCTTTTTTTTCTTTTAACTCTAATTTCCTAATATGGCTATTGTAGTAAGCTTTTTCTCCTCTAAAAATGCATACATTACCAACGTTACTAGCAGTCTGATAGCAGATATCATTTTTTTTAATAATATTTTTTTGCTTTTCTGGAGGAATTATTTTTAAAGTAGATTCGTTAATATTAAAAGTGTATTCTCTATCGCTTAATTCTCCAATTCTAACAAAAAAGTTATCGGTAAATTTAATATAAGAATTACTTCCTGGTTCAAATCCTTTTACGCTACTTTCAATTAATGACTTGAGAGTCCTTGTGTTCGGATTAGGGCATAAGATTTTTCTAAATGAAAATGCAGAGAATGAGTTTTTTACAACTATTTCTGTTTTTTTTATGCTTTTGTTTTTAACTATGTAATTATTCATTTTAACACTTATCAAAGTTAAAGCCATTTTTAATTTCTAATTCTTGACGTTTCAGAAACTCTTTAAACTCTTTTTGCATTATCGAAAAATCTTCATCCAACTGACTAGTGTGTTCAAATGTTTCTTCATTAATTACAAATTGAGGTTTAAACGTAATGGTTCTTTTAACTGTTTTCACTTCATAACCGATATTTTCAACTTCTTTAATAAATATTTCGTAATCGTTGTCTAATAAGTGTTTTTCATCTGCTTTTGGTTTATATGCAATAATTACAGTTGTCGCAACCCCTGTTTCTCCAAAAGTATTTGCTGGTAAATCAAACAAACCTACAATTCTCATTCTTTCAATAAACCATGTCCTAACATTTTCCCATTCTGAAATAGATGCAATAGAATTAGATAGAACAATACCCATTCTACCGCCATCCTCTAATAGTTTAAATGCGTTCTCTAAAAATATCACACCCATATCCATTGAGTTTGGAAGAGTGATTTGTCCATTTGAGTTTGGAGTTGGCTTTGCTTTATATGTTTCGTAAAGTTCTATCGTTTCCTTTGCAACATCCCATTTTCCATCTGCACCAGTTTTTAAATCTCTACCTTTTCCAAATGGTGGATTTGTTGCAATTATTTTGAACTTTTTAAGCTCTTTATCTGTATCGTCTTTGTGTCTCCAAGTTTCTATTTCAAAATTTTGTTTCGTAAATTCACCTAACTTTAAAATACTTCCATTTTCTAATAGCTTTTGTGAAATTGAATTCATGTTTTTTAACACGGCACCACCGTCACCATTTAAAACTAAATTTAATTCAGCGAGTTTTAAATTGTTATTTTCTATATCAAAACCATAATAATGACTTGCATTTGGCGGATATTCTTCATCTTTCCTATGTGCGTGCCTAAATGCCATTGCTGGAAAATCACAAATCCCACAACAAGGGTCACAAAGCTCTTCATCTTTTATTGGGTTTAACATTTGGATAATTGATTTTACAACTGGAATAGGTGTAAAGAATTGCCCATTATCTGCTTTTTGTTTTTCGTTACCAAAATTATTGAAAATAATTTGGTTGAAACTTTCGTTTTTAGCTTTAAGAATTGCTCTTTTTTGTAACGATTCAACTAATGCAATTAAAAATCTTTCTTCATTTGAATTTGTAGGTCTTAATTGCGTATCGTATGAAAAATAAGGTGTAGCTAATACATTTACATATTCACGTTTTGCATCTTTATATAGTTTGTCAATTCTTTCTCTAAAAGATTTTTCCGCTAAACCATCTGTTTTTTTTTCTTTTGCCTCAATATAAAAGTTCAAGTTTGACTTGTCTCTTTTACTTCGTTTTTCATCAAATACCTTTAGAGTTAAAAACTCAACAATTAAATCCCTTTCAGAATGTTTAGGCTTTTCTTTATCTGCAATTCTTTTAAGTTCAGCTAAAAAATCTTCAAAAGCAACCTCATCAATTGCATCAAGGGCATCTGTCGTTAATTTAGTTACATCTGAAATACTTGCATTATTGTTTTCAAAATCCTTAAAAGTTGGAAAATCGAACAAACCATCTCTCTTGTCATAGTTTAAGTTAATTAATCCTGAACCTGACAATTCAATTGATTCGTCAAATCTTCTTAAAGGTGAATTCCCAATTTTTTTGAATACTAGAATGTCTGTTTTATCATCAAAATAAACACCAAAAACTCTTTCTTTAGATTCGTTTTCAGCTAATGCTGGTCGCAATTGGTTTTCAATTGCGCTTTCTAATGATTTATTATTGTTTTTTGTTTCAAATATCACAAGATAATTTTGCCTTAATACTTTGAAGTCTTTATTAGCCTTTGCATGTTCATATGTTTGCAACCAATCTTTGTTCTTAAAAGCGACAATATCAGGCTTTAATGCTTTTCCGTTATTACCTTTTGGAATATTAAATTCAATACATAAATGTTCTTTCGGAAAAAAACCACTGTTTACCAAAGCATAAACAAATCTTGTTCTTATATATTCTTCACTATAACTACCTTTTACATCAATAGCTTTCGCTCTTGAAGCGTAAGAAACAACACCTAAGGTGTTTTTATGAAAAGTACTATCAAAGTATTCAACGTCTTTATATTTTATGTCAAATTCTAATAAATAATCTTTTAAAGATTTAGCCATTTTGTATTTTTGTTATTTAGCAAATATATAAAAATCGATTTTAGTTTTTTTTGATTGTTTGGTAAACTTAAACTTCTTTTATTCACATTAAGATTTAAATCAAAATCGCAAAAAGTTTCACTTCTAAAAATAGTGAAACTTTTTGTTTTAACTAAACTCTTACTAATAAATGAATAACAGATGACTTACGTTTTAGTCATTAACAATATCACAATCTTCACCAACCATCTCACTAACATCACTCAAAAACTCAAATTCATCCATAGGGAAAAGATGCAGCACGGTTTCTAAAATAAGACTTACATTAATGACTTCATTTTTGTTTTTCTCAGAAAATTTATGAGTTTCCTCATCGAGAGCCAGAATGCATAATTTTAGCATATTGGTAATAACGCAACCCAAATCATAATAATTTGCGAACTTAATTTGAGCGATATAAGCTTTAGATTTATCATTGGCAGGTTTTAATGTCTGAAAATGTAGGGCGATTAATCTTTTGAGATTCTCTAAGGTTTTAATTTCATTGGTTTCCATGATTGTATGTGTTTTAGTTAGAATTGTTAATCGTTTTATAATTTGACTTTTATAAATTTGTTATAAGAAAAATTGTACTTTTGTTTAATTCGCTGCAAGAAAGAAATAGATTGTACGGTATCAAATCATTTTTTGCTGTATTGTACGGCGCTAAATATGTTTTTTACATATTGCCATTTATTATACTTAATTATTATCTTTGAATTATGAGCACACTTACAAAACCAAATCATATAGGGCGAAAAATTAGCCGTATTCGTGAACTTCGTGATATGAAACAGGAAGCTTTGGCACAAGCTTTAGGAACTAACCAACAGGCTGTATCTGCTATAGAAAACAGTGAAACAATAGATGAAGAAAAACTGATTGAAGTAGCAAAAGCACTTGGTGTAACGGTTGAAGCTATTAAGAATTTTTCGGAAGAAGCTGCGATTAATTATTTTAATACTTTTACTGATACAAAAGACAGTCAAATGAATTTTGGAAATGGAAACGGACACAATTGTACTTTCAATCCATTAGATAAATTAATGGAAACTGTAGAAGAAAACAAAAAACTTTACGAGCGTTTGCTTCAAGCCGAAAAGGATAAAATTGAATATTTAGAAAAATTATTAGCAGGGAAATAGAAATAATTTCATAAAAAAAGCAGCTCCAAAAGAGCTGCTTTTTCAATTATAATTTAAAAAAATTAACGACGAAAAGCTGGGTTTTGATTAACTGTTTCGTCAGTTGTTTTGTTTTCTTTAGAAGATTTTATAACAATTTCGTGTTTCACTTTCCTAGCATTGTCTTGTAATTCTAAATAATAGGTTCCTGCAGGGTATGCTTCTAAGCTTAATGTTTTTGAAATCTCCAACTCATTAGTAGCTATTCCTTTGTATATTAAATGACTCTCGTTATCAAAAATGGAGAAGTCCGACTTTTGTTCCTCATTCAATGTAAAACTAACTATTTTGCCATTTCCAGTTTTTATATTCAAAATATAATCTCCTTTTCCATCAATTGCATAAGTACTCATCGTTGTCAAAAAAATAACCAATACTAAGCTTAATCCTAAAACCTTCTTCATGTCTTTGTTTTTTGTTTTAATTTTTAAATCGCTGTACGTAGAACTACAAATAGTTCGCTAACGGCAAAATATTTTTCATGTTAAATTATTAGTCCAAGTTGCTGATTTAAACTCTTTTCTGTGAACCTGTTGTTATATACGGATTTATAGCGCCTTTGGATTTTATTTTGCAAATTTTTTTTAATCAGTATTTTGCGATTTTGTAGTACTTGACGTATGAAAAATTATTTTAGCGCAAAAAGGGACTAAATAAATATCTTGTTTTTGAAGAATTATCACTCTTTGTAAATAAAAAGAATAGCTTTTTAAGAAATAAGTTTCAGTCGGAAATGCTTCTTAATCTGTGGCTAAAAAAATAATTTTACGTTATTTTGTATGTGAGAAAAAATTATATTTACATACTTGTTTTTGAGTATTGTAACAAATAAGCAGTAATTAGTTAGATTGATAAAAATAACCAAAATTATAACCGAATGAATTTATTTAGAACACTTATCGTATTTGCTCTAACAGGGATTGTAGTTTCGAGCTGTGGCAAGAAAGAGCAAGCAGTATTTCCAGATCCTTTACTAACCAATCGAGATACAACTGTAAACCCTGCGGATGATTTTTTTAATTATGCCAATAATGGTTGGTTTAAGAAACATCCAATTCCAAGCACGGATAGTAGTAACGGTATTGGGAGGATTGTTATGGATACAATTAATGAGCAAATAAAAACTATTTGTGAAAAATCGGCAACAGATGAATCTGCTGAAAAAGGAAGTAACAAACAAAAAATCGGCGGTTTTTATGCTTCGGGTATGGACACGATTGCCATCGAAAAAGCAGGATTGTCTCCGCTTAATAGCGAAATGAAAAAAATTGTAGCTATAAAAGATGTTTCTTCTTTGGTAAATTCTATAGCACATTTACAAACTATTGGAGCAAGTCCGGCCTTTTCATTTTATGTAAGTCAGGATGACAAGATAAGTACAAAATATGCGTTGTTTTTTGGTCAGGGCGGATTGGGTATGGGCGAAAGAGGTTTTTATCTTGATACTGATAAGCGAAATTCATCTATTCGTAAGGAGTATTTAACACATCTTAAAACGATGATGAAATTTACTGGCGAAGACGAAGCTACGGCTACCAAAAGCGCAGCAACTATCATGAAGCTAGAAACTGATCTGGCAAAATCTTCACGTAAACTAGAAGCGCTTAGAGATCCTATAAAAAACTACAATAAACTTACCATTGAACAATTCAGCAAAACGACTCCAAATATTGATTGGAAAACGGTCTTACCAGTTTTAGGAATTGCCAAAGCCGATTCGGTAATTGTAGGTCAGCCAGAGTTTTTTACAGCATTAAACGGATTGCTAAAAACACATCCTCTGGAGGAATGGAAAACATACCTTAAATGGAATTTGGTTAATTCGTATGCAGAATACCTAAATGCAGATGTAGAGAAGCAAAACTTCAAATTCTTTTCGACTGTAATGAACGGAGTAAGCTCTCAAAAACCACGTTGGAAAAGAGTTGTTGGTCAAACAAACAGCTACTTAGGCGAATTAATAGGGCAAGTATATGTAGCTGAATATATGCCAAAAGGCGTTAAAGAAAAATTACTGGAAATTGGTAATAATATACGTGACGTATTTGCTTTACATATCAAGAAATTAGATTGGATGAGCGATACAACAAAAGAGAAAGCGTTACAAAAATTGAATAAAATCGTTATGAAAGTGGGCTATCCGGATAAATGGAAGGATATGAGTAAACTTGCTGTCGATAAGAATTCTTATTGTGGAAATGTGATGCGAGCCAATTCTTGGCATTACAATTATATGGTAAACAAATATGGTAAACCTGTAGATAGAAACGAATGGAATATGCAGCCACAAACATACAATGCGTATTATAATCCGAGTAATAACGAAATTGTGATTCCGGCATGTAATAGCATCGTTCCGGGTTATGAAGGAAGAATGCCAGATGATGCTATATTATACGGGATTCTTGGAGGTTCTTTCTTTGGACATGAAATCACACATGGTTTTGATGATCAAGGAAGTCAATATGATGAAAAAGGAAATCTAAACAATTGGTGGACTGCCGAAGATTTGAAAAAATTTAAAAGCAAAACCAAATTAATTGTAAATCAATATAATAAGTTTACTGTATTGGGTAAACACGTTAACGGCGAAGCAACTCAAGGAGAAAATATTGCCGATTTAGGTGGTGTTGTATTGGGTTATGAGGCATTTAAGAAAACGGCACAGTATAAAAACAATGAAAAAATTAGCGGATTAACTCCTGATCAGCGCTATTTCCTTTCTTATGCTTATTCTTGGATGATAAATAGGAGAGATGAGTCGAAGATTAATCAAATTATGACTGATGTACATGCTCCAGAACAATTTAGAGTAAACGGACCATTAAGCAATATGCCAGAATTTTATAAAGCATTTAATGTGAAAAAAGGAGATAAAATGTATCAACCAGATAGTTTACGTGTAGTTATTTGGTAACTTTTTGAGGTTCTTAGTCGCTAAGTTCCGATAGCTATCAGAACTTAGCGACTTTGCCCCTTTTTTTATATCTCATAGACTTAGAACCTTAAAAAAATGAAAAACTTTAAAATTGTATTAATAACTGTTTTTTTATACAGTTCTCTTTTGTCTTATGGTGCCAAAGTAGATACGCTGCATATATCAAGTGCGACGATGGGGAAAAGCTATAAAGCGGCAGTTGTTTTGCCCAATTCGTATGCCAAAAGCAAAGTATCGTTTCCGGTATTGTATTTATTGCATGGAGCATATGGACATTTTGGAGATTGGTTAAAAAGCACGCCAGATAAAAAACTAGTACAAAATTTATCCGATCAATACAATTTGATTATCGTAATGCCAGAAGGAGAAACGTTTAGTTTTTACTTGGATAGCCCAGTAAATAAAGAAAGTCAGTTTGAAACATATATTACCAAAGAAGTAATTCAGAAAATAGACGAAACGTATCGAACTATTGCCGATAGAAAGGGAAGAGTAATCTCGGGACTTTCTATGGGAGGACATGGCGCATTGTCATTATCGGCTAAACATCCTGATTTGTTTTGTGCAGCAGGAAGTATGAGTGGGGCAGTAGATATGGGTGTTATGTTAAATCGGGATTCAGCTGCTGAGGTTGTCAAGCTAATGCAGCCCATTTTTGGAGATAAAAGCGATGACATCGAATTGTACAAGCAAAATGCCGTTTTAGGAATGGTAGATAAAATAAAAGCCAATAAACTAGCTTTAATTATAGATTGTGGAGTAGATGATTTCCTGATAGAGCCTAATCGTGAATTACACCGAAGATTGGTATATAATAAAGTAGCCCACGATTATACCGAAAGACCAGGAGCACATACATGGGAATATTGGGAAAATGCATTACCCTATCATGTATTATATTTTAGTAAAGTTCTGGCTAAAAATGGTGTTACTGTAAATTAGAAAGAGCTATTTTTTAAAAAAAGTAAATTACAGAAAAAAAGTATTTTGTATTGAAAATCACTGTAGTATAAAGTGCTTTAGAATGTTTTTTGAATAAATCGCTACCAATTATTTTTTTTGGTTTGATTTTTGGAATACCTTTATATATAAAATTTAAAAATAAAAAAAACATGAAAAAGATAATTACACTTTTTGCGATTATAGGATTAGTCGCATTTTCTAGTTGTGAAGGACCAGAAGGACCTCCTGGGCCAGCTCTTATGCCTCAAATTTTCGAAATTAAAAATGTGAATTTAGGCAGAGTTGCCGATAATGAATATAATTTGAAAAGTACTTTTATATTTGAAATAGGAGATAATTTATATGATGATGAATCTGTTTTGGTTTATAGGCTAACAGAAGTTATTAATTCAACTACTCCAGTTTGGCAATTAATACCAAGAACAATTTATTTTAATAATGGTGATATTATAGATTATTATTTTGATTTTAGTAAATTAGATTTCGTAATTACTGCAAGAGGTTCTTTTAATTTATTAAATGCCCGTAGTTTTATTGATAATCAAACATTTCGTTTTGTTATAGTTCCTGCTAATTTCCTTTCATCTGTAAATAAAAATAATTATTCAGAAGTTATGTCTGCTTTAAAATTGAATGAAAATCAAGTTCAACTTATTAATCTATAGGTTTTAGAACTTCTAGAAAACAAAAAGGGAATCGTAATGATTCCCTTTTTTTGTTAGGATTAGTTTAGTTTTTTATAAAAGTTTTTTGAACCAAGTAGCGACCATAATCGATTATGATAAAATATGCTTCTATTAGTAAATTAGAAATGAATCCTAATAATTTAATAGTTCAAAGAAAATATTTTCGATTGTAATTACTCTTCTGTTTTAGAAATTTGCTCTTTGTTTTTACTTGATTGCAATGAGACTATGATTCCCACAATAAGCGAAAGGGCAATAAATGCAAGAGAGCCCCATTCGGGTATTTCGATATAATCGTGGAGTAACATTTTTAGACCTACAAAACTTAAAATAGCAATTAGACTATATTCTAAATAACTAAATTTCGCCAACATATTAGCAAGGAAAAAATACATCGAACGCAATCCTAGAATAGCAAAAATATTAGAGCTGAATACCAAGAAAGGATCTTTGGTTATGGCAAGAATAGCGGGAACGCTGTCGATTGCAAATAATACATCCATAAACTCAATTACTATTAAAGCGACAAATAGTGGAGTGGCTGCCTTCTTTCCTTTTTCGGTTAATATGAAAAATTTCTCATGCTCCATGTGAGAAGTAATCGGAATTACTTTTCCTAAAACTTTATATATAAAAGAATCCTTTGGATGAAAATCTTCCTCTTTACCAGAGAACAACATTTTCATAGCAGTAAAAAGTAAAAAACCTCCAAATAGGTAAGTTGTCCAGGTAAATTTATTAATAAGCATTACACCAAAGAATATCATTAACCCTCTAAAAACGATAGCACCCAGAATTCCCCAGAATAAAACACGATGTTGGTATTTTTGCGGAATCTTGAAAGAAGCAAAAATAATAGCAATAACAAAAATATTATCGACGCTTAATGATAACTCGATTAAATATCCGGTGATGAATTTTATTGCAGCTGCGGTAGGTTTTAGTCCATCGGGATTTTCGATATAATTGGTAGTATACAACCAATATATTACACCAGAGAATAAAAAGGAAGCACTCACCCAAATAAGCGTCCACTTGCTGGCTTCCTTAGTACTTATAATATGTGGTTTTTTATTGAATACACCAAGGTCAAGTGCCAGAATAAGCATTACCATTAGTAGAAATAGAATCCAGACTATCATAGACTATTTTTTTAATGAAGTACAAAGATAACTTTTGGTGAAATGAATTAGGTAAAAAGTAAAAAAAATTACCATTAAGAAATTAAGAAAAATTAAGTTTTAAATTGTTGGAAGGAAAATTAAGCGCAAGGAGCGCAAAGGGATTTGCAAAGAGCGCAAAGGAGGTAAAGAAACTCCCCAGTATTGTCATTTCGACGTAAGGAGACTCGAGCGATAGCGAACAGACGAAGTAAATCTTCGCAAGAAACTCCGTAACGAAAGTTCAATCTTTGTCAGGATGACAAGTTTGTGTTAGTTTGCTCGCAGATTAAGCAGATTTTAATTTTTTTTAATTTTTTAATCTGTGGCTTATTTTACTGCAAAGGGAGCAACGTTTTAAATTCTGTCCAACTCTTTGCGAAAGGAACGCGGGTGAGGCGGATTCGCTAAAGCGAAAACACTGATTAAACGGATTTTCTCCTGTCTCGACATTTCGGAATCGAGATTATTTTTTAAGATCCGTTTTTATCCGCGTCTTTACTTTTGTAAATCTGCATCATCCGTGTTCATTTATATAGACAATTTAAGTTTAGATACTATTAACCCTTTTACAAATACCCTTTCACATTTCACAAAAATAAACTGTATAAAAAAAGTGCCTACATATATATGAGGCACTTTTGGATTTTATATAGCTATGAGATTACAATGCTGATTTTACAGTTTTGATAATTCTGGCAGCAATTTTATATGGGTCACCATTAGATGCTGGTCTTCTGTCTTCTAACCAACCTTTCCAACCTTTTTGTACTGTAATTAATGGGATTCTTATCGATGCACCTCTGTCAGAAATACCGTAAGAGAAATCATGGATAGAAGCCGTTTCATGTTTACCAGTTAAACGTAAATCGTTGTAAGCACCGTAAACAGCTATATGCTCAGCAGTTACAGGACGGAAAGCCTCACAGATTCTTTCGTAAGTAGCTTGGTCTCCACAAGTTCTTAAAACTTCGTTAGAGAAATTAGCATGCATACCAGAACCATTCCAATCGGTATCACCAAGAGGTTTAGGGTGGTATTCGATATAATAACCATATTTTTCAGTTAATCTATCTAATAAGTATCTGGCAATCCAAATTTCGTCACCTGCTTTTTTTGCACCTTTAGCGAATAATTGAAATTCCCATTGTCCGCAAGCAACCTCTTGGTTGATACCTTCAAAGTTAATTCCGGCTGCGATACATAAATCAGCATGTTCTTCGACTAATTTTCTTCCATGAGTATTTTTTCCACCTACAGAACAGTAGTACATACCTTGTGGAGCAGGATAACCTCCAACAGGGAAACCTAATGGCAATAAAGTTTTAGTGTCCATGATGAAATACTCTTGTTCAAAACCAAACCAGAAATCATCATTATCATCATCAATAGTAGCTCTACCGTTAGAAGGATGTGGAGTTCCATCAGCATACATAACCTCAGACATTACTAAGTATCCATTAATACGAGTAGGATCTGGGTAAATTGCGACAGGAACTAATAAACAGTCAGAGGAACCTCCTTCGGCTTGTTTGGTTGATGATCCGTCAAATGACCAATTCCCCAATTCTTCTAATGTCCCTTTAAAACTTTCGTGTTCTTCAACTTTAGTTTTGCTTCTAAGATTTTGAGTTGGTTCGTATCCATCTAACCAAATGTACTCTAACTTTATTTTAGCCATAATAATATAAATTAATTTTTTTTTGGATTTTTTTGTTTGGTCAAATATATATTTATTTTTTTATTGCTAGAAAAACAGGGGTATTTTTTATTTATGGTATTGTTATTTTTCACATAAGCTCAATTTTTGATACCTAAATTTTTAAATAGTCAATTTTATGGGGGTATAAAAAATAATTTCGCAATTATGAACGATTTTTTTTTAAAATGAGCGTTATCTAGTGGTTATTAAATTGTTTCAATAATGTTGAAAATGGATAAGTTTTGTTAAATTACTTTGAAAATATGGGGGTGTGCTTTGAAATAGTTACATAAAAGGTATCGATAGGGGTGTAAAAGAGGGGATTTATTATTATATTTGCGCTTTGTTATAGAATCTAAATTAATAATAACTTAAAATTTGTCAGCATGTCAACATTACGTTTCCAAGCTTTAAAAGAAGCTTCAACAAGAAAGCCTGTTCAGTTTGAAGAAACCGACAGAAAATCAACCATTTTTGGTTCTAATGTATTTAACGATAAAGCAATGAAGCAATATTTGACTTCGGATGCATTTAAAGGAGTACAGGGAGCGGTTCAGCATGGAACTAAGATAGACAGAAAATTGGCGGATTATATCGCAATGGGTATGAAAGAGTGGGCTCTTGCAAAAGGAGTTACCCATTATACACACTGGTTTCAGCCATTAACAGGTACTACTGCTGAAAAGCACGATGCTTTTTTTGAGACATCATATGATGGTACTGATTCATTTGAAAAATTTGGAGGAGCACAATTGGTACAACAAGAGCCAGATGCTTCAAGTTTCCCTAATGGAGGAATCAGAAATACATTTGAAGCAAGAGGATATACAGCTTGGGATCCAACATCACCAGCATTTATTTTTGGAACTACTTTATGTATACCTACCGTTTTCATTTCTTATACAGGAGAAGCATTAGATAATAAAATTCCTTTATTAAGAGCGCTATCTGCAATTGATGATGCGGCTACTGATGTTTGTAAATATTTTGACAAAAACGTAAAGAAAGTTACTGCAACCCTGGGATGGGAGCAGGAATATTTCCTTATAGATAAATCTCTTGCAGAATCTCGTCCTGATCTTATGATGACAGGAAGAACATTGTTAGGACATACATCTGCTAAAGGACAACAATTAGATGATCATTATTTTGGTTCAATTCCTACTCGTGCATTAGTTTATATGAGAGATTTGGAACAAGAATGTATGTTGTTAGGAATACCAGTTAAAACACGTCATAATGAGGTAGCACCAAATCAGTTTGAGTTGGCTCCAATTTTTGAAGAGACAAATCTAGCAGTAGATCATAACTGTTTATTAATGGATGTAATGCAAAAAGTTGCCGAGCGCCATCACTTTAAAGTATTATTTCATGAAAAACCATTTAAAGGAGTTAATGGTTCAGGTAAACACAACAACTGGTCGTTAGCAACAGATACTGGAGTAAACTTATTAAGTCCGAGCAAAACACCAATGAGTAATTTACAGTTTTTAACGTTCTTTATCAATACGATTAAAGCAGTTAATGATTATGAAGAATTATTAAGAGCAGCAATTGCAACAGCAAGTAATGACCACCGATTAGGAGCTAATGAAGCACCACCTGCAATTATCTCAGTATTTATTGGAGAACAATTAACCAAGGTTTTGGCAGAATTAGAAGGGGTTACAACTGGAAAATTATCACCAGAAGAAAAAACAGATTTAAAACTGAATGTAGTAGGTAAAATTCCAGATGTATTATTAGATAATACTGATAGAAACAGAACGTCGCCATTTGCTTTTACAGGAAATAAATTTGAGTTTAGAGCAGTTGGTTCAACAGCAAACTGTGCCAATTCAATGACAACGCTTAATGCTATTGTTGCAAAACAATTAAAAGCTTTTAAAGTTGAGGTTGATGCTCTGATTGACCTAAAAGACATGAAGAAAGACGATGCGATCTTTAATGTTTTAAGAGAGTATATTAAGGTTTCTAAAAAAATCCTTTTTGAAGGAGACGGATATAGTGAAGCGTGGGAAATAGAAGCTGCCAAAAGAGGTTTGAGTAATCATAAAACAACTCCTGAAGCATTAAAAGCAAGAGCATCTAAGAAAGCATTGGACTTGTTCTCAGAATTGGGAATTATGAATCACATTGAGGTAGAAGCACGTTACGAAATTGAATTGGAAGAGTACACGAAGAAAATTCAAATAGAAGGAAGAGTTTTAGGAGATATTTCAAAAAACCATGTTATTCCTACTGCGATTCGTTACCAAAATACATTGATAGAGAATGTAAAAGGACTAAAAGAAATTTTTGGAGATGATTTTCATGCGATAGCCAAAGAGCAAATTGTATTGATTAAACAAATTTCAGGACATATCGAAGGAATCAATTCTAAAGTAGAAGCGATGACTAACGAAAGAAAGAAAGCAAATCATCTTACAGATGCACAAGAAATGGCTGAAGCATATTGCAATAATGTAAAACCTTATTTTGAGGATATAAGAAATCATTGTGATAAACTAGAATTACTTGTAGATAATGAAATTTGGACATTGACTAAATATAGAGAACTATTGTTTACAAAATAAAAGCTTAAAGGGTATTATAAAAAGAGGTCTGGTATTTGCCAGACCTTTTTTGTATAATAAATCCAAAAGTGACTTTTAAATATATTTTTTAGAATGAGATTAAAGCCGAATATTAATTTAATGAATTTAGTAATTTTTTTCTGATAGTACTTTAAGATAAAATTAGCATTTCATCGTTATTGTTTTGCGTTTTATCGAAAATACAATTAACTTATTGAAAAATAAGCGTTTGTATTTATTCTGTTAAAAGAAAGTTGTTTAAATTTGAATCGTAATTAAGAAATAAAAATACTTATTTTTAATTTTATTTAACTTATTTATAATTACATTTTTTAGAGTGATTCCCCATCACAAAACCTACATAATAATTTGTATTAATAACCAATTAAATATATTTATTATGAAAAAAGTAGTTTTAAGCATCTCCGCGATGCTATTTGTAGGTGCTGCAGCAATTGCGCAAGCCAATGTGAGTGATGTAAATCAAACAGGTTGGATAAATGGAGCTTTAGTAGCTCAGGTAGGTTCTTCTAATGACTCAGAAGTAACACAGTTTGGTTTAGCAAATTTAGCGTTTGTTGGACAAACAGGAGATTCAAATGAATCAGATGTTGCTCAAGTTGGTATTCTTAACATAGCAGCTGTAAGTCAGGATGGTGATAGTAATAGTGCAACTATTGGACAATTAGGTCTTGGAAACATTGCAGTAATTGATCAAATGGGTAATAATAACAGTGCATTAACAGCACAAGCAGGAGCTTTTAACTCCTCTTCAACAACTCAATCTGGGGATAACAATAATGCAACAACATTACAATTTTTTGTAGGTAACTCATCAACTATTGACCAAGATGGAGATGGAAACAATGCATTTGTAGTACAGTCTTACTGGTTTAACAGCTCTGATATTTATCAATTAGGAGATGGTAATACAGCAATTACAGCACAATTTGGATATGACAATATGTCTAGTGTATACCAAGATGGTACAGCTAACTATGCGCTTACATTACAATTAGGTAACGACCATATGAGTACAATTACTCAAACAGGTATTGCAAACGGAGCTATAGTTTTCCAATCTAACTAAGCTTTACTTGAAGAAGTAGAATTTTAAATTTTACTAGTAATTCAGTTTATACCAGTTTTATATATAGAACTGGTATAAATTTTTAAAGAAGATTTATTTTAAAGAGGTATCATGAAACCAATAATGTACTTAATGTTGTTTTTATTTGCAAGTATTGCTTTCTCGCAGGGGTTAAATCCGATACCCGATTTGTATGCTATAAAGGTATTTGAAGGGAATAATGCTTATAGAAATCAAAATGCCAATCTATTTGTTCAAAATAATAATATTGTAAATATTATGCAAATAGGGAATTATAATACTTCGGATGTAAGTATCATTAGCAATAATGCCAACGTAGTTCTTAATCAAATAGGAAATGACAATTATATAAATATGTATAAGAAAGCACCAGAAATTAATCAATCAGTTGTTCAAACTGGAAATAATAATATGGTTAGCGATTTTTCTTTATACTCGAGTGGGGCTATAAATATGTCGATTATTCAAAACGGAAGCAATCTGAATGTTTTTAATAATGGATCAAATTCTATATCCGAGGGAATGAGAATTACTCAAACAGGAAACTCAGGCACAATTTATATTTTTAATCATTGAGGCTATGAAGAGATATACTATAAATATTATTTTAAATATGATGCTGTTCGTAATACAAAATACATATGCGCAAGTAGTTTATACAGAAGTGAAAGCAAAAATTGAAATTGAAAAAATAGAAAATTTGCTAGTCATTACTGGAACTGTCGAAAATTTAAAATCGGAGTTTAAAAACATCTCTTATAAATTATCAGTTTTAAAAGTAAATAAATCAAATTCGAATCAATCAAATAATGCGCAGGACGGCAGGGCTACATTAGAACCTATTCAAAAAGTGAATCTTTCAAAAACACAGGTAAATTTTACCCAAGACGATGAAATAATAATCTTTTTATTGATTTATGACGATAATAATGCAGTAATAGGAAAAGATAAAGTAGTTTTTGGAGGAAAGGATGAAGCAAGAATAGCCATTCCAGCACCTACAGATGGATTAGAAATGAATGGTATCGTTTCAAACGATACCAAGACAAAGTTGGGCAATGATTTTTATGATTATTTCTATTCAGAATATTCGAAATTAAAAATCAAATCACATAAGATCGTTACAGTTCGAGAAGAATTAACCTTCGGAAGAACTACTAAGATAATGATAGATGTTGATGGAGAAATAATTGATGAATTTATTTCAAGACCAGACGAAGAGTTTTTAAAATACATGGCAGAATCATCGTCGGCCAAAATTTTTAAGTATTTTAAAAATATCGAACGACAAAATAAGTTGATCACTCAATATTAAGTTTTACATTTAATTAGTTGACTTTCGAATAGATTAATTGAATGTTTTTTGGCCATTATTTTTAACCCTAAAAATACCAAAAATGAAGACAATAACTTTACTATTTTGTTTACTAGGAATATGTTTTACTTCAGTTGCGCAAGATCTAGCATACAAGCCTATCAATCCAGCTTTTGGGGGAGATACTTTTAACTACAATTGGCTGCTTAGTTCGGCGCAAGCGCAAAATGACTACAAAGAAGATAAAACTACTGGATTCGAACAAAAATCTGATTTACAACGTTTCAAAGAAAATCTTAACAACCAATTGTTGAATAAGATTTCTAATTCTTTATTTGAAGACCAATTTGGCACAGGCACAGGCACAGGTACAGGAGGAGGAATTAAACCTGGATCGTATGTCTTTGGAACACTCTCTGTAGATGTTTACCCATCTAATTTGGGACTAGTTGTAGATATCTTGGATATAGAAACAGGAGAACAAACACAAGTAATTGTTCCAGGAAACAATTAGACTTATGTTTTTTATTGCCTAATACTATTTTTTGCTTTTTTATCGGTAATAAGTTAATAAAGACTCACTTATGAATCAAAAATCACTTTTTGGAGTTCTAATAGTTCTTTTATTCTCAGGTTGTGGTGCTTATTTTAATCAACCAGTCGGAGTGCAAAAAGCTATTTATGGAGAGAATACACCAGCTACCTCGGCATTAACCAAAATTCCTAAACCTAAAGAACAAATTGTTGTGGGGGTTTATAAATTTAAGGATCAAACAGGACAGTACAAAGCCATCGAACAAGGAAGCACATTTAGCACAGCAGTTACACAAGGCGCTACTTCTATTTTAATAAAAGCACTTGAAGACTCAAAATGGTTTATTCCAATTGAACGTGAAAACTTGGGAAATTTACTTAATGAAAGAAACATCATTAGATCTACAAGACAGGAGTATTCTACTAAACCTAATGAAAAAGAAGCTCCATTAACACCTCTCTTATTTGCAGGTGTTTTGCTAGAAGGAGGTATTATATCCTATGACACAAATATAATTACAGGAGGTTTTGGTGCTCGATATTTTGGTGCAGGAGCTTCGGTAAGATATAGACAAGATAGAGTTACAGTCTATCTACGACTAGTTTCAACATCAAATGGTAAAATTTTAAATACCGTTTATGTTTCCAAAACCATTTTATCACAAAGTGTCGATGCTAATTTATTTCGATATGTAAATCTAAACAGACTTCTGGAAGTTGAAACAGGTTTTACTCGAAATGAGCCGATACAATTGGCAGTTACCGAGGCTATAGAAAAAGCAGTTGAAGGTCTTATTGTAGATGGGATTAAAGACAAACTTTGGGAAGTAGATGCGCCACAAGTTCAAGTAGATAATTTTGTTGCTGGCTACGATAATGAAAAAAGCGAAGCCGATTTAGCACAACTTTATGGAAGAAACCTCACCGAGAGAAGAGGACGTTTTGGGATAGAATTAGGAGGTGGAGCAACTTATATGCAAGGCGATTACCCTAATCCGGTTGCAAAACCAATGGCCAGAGGTGCAGCAAAAGTTTTTATTACCCCAGCTTTTGATATTAGTGCTTCTACAAATGTTTTTAAACTCGGCAATAAAGACAAGTTAGATGTAGGTTATGCAACGCTGGATTTAAATTTAGAATTGTCAATATTGCCTCACGATGTTTTTACGCCTTTTGTTTTTGGAGGAGCAGGTTTAGGATTCAATTCCAAATATAAAAATTTTCATAGCAAAGTTCAGTTTGGAGGAGGGTTAGAGTATTTAGTAACAAGCAATTTTGGTGTAAAGGTGTATGGAGAATACAATGTGAATTTTACAGATATGATAGATTACGTCGATAGCGGAGTTAGGGACGATTTTTATTGGCGTTTTGGTTTAGGGGTGACTTATTATTTCCCAAAGAACTATCATAAAAAAAAGAGAATGTAAGTTTTCTTAACGATAATAAAAATATCTCATTCGAAAATCATATCGAATAAACGTGATAAAAGTCTAATAAATAAAATCTACAAATGAAAATAGGATTAAGAATTTTAGTGTGTTTTATTCTTTTGATTTCTTGTAGTGAAGAACAATTGAAGGATGGAGCAAGTGGAACTGTAAAAGGTAGAGTCGTAGCATCGGGAACATTTACGCCTATAGAAAACGTGCGTGTATCCTCTAGCCCTGCGACAAGTACAGTATTTACAGATAAAGACGGTTATTTTACTCTAGAAGGGGTTTTGGTTGGAGATTATTCTTTTCAGGCTCAAAAAGACGGCTACATTGCCAGATTTGAGCCAGCAAAAGTCACAGCCGATGCTACAGTACAAGTTATATTTGAATTAGAAATTTCTACAGCAAATAATAAACCGCCAGATATTCCGGTACTAACAGCTCCAGTTGATAATGCAAAAGATCAGGCTCTAAGTTTAAATTTAACATGGACAGCAGCCGATAAAGAATCAGACACTCTAACCTATACCGTTACTATAAAAAACGGAACGACCGATGAGGTTAAAATATATCCAGATATTAAAACAACAAGCTTGGCGATAAAAGATTTGAGTTATAGTACAAAATACTATTGGCAAGTAGCTGCTTCGGATGGAATTAATAAACCGACTAATAGTATAACCAATTCATTTACAACTTTGGCATTCCCAAATCCAAGATTTTTGTATGTTAAAAAAGTAAATAATAACAACGTCATTTACACTGCTGACGAAGCTGGAAACCAGCTACAATTAACATCAGCAAATGTTAATAGTTTTAGGCCAAGAAAAAATTTAAGTGTAAATAAAATTGCGTACATTAGCTCTGACGGGTCTCAAAATCAGATATATACTATGAACCCAGACGGGTCGGGAGTAGTTAAAGTTACGAATTATGTACCTGTTGCAGGATTTAATATGGAGTTTGTGAATTATTGCTGGAATACAAACGGAAGTCAGATAATATATCCAAATTTTGATAAGTTATATCGTATAGATTCAGATGGAGGAGGGCTTGTTCAATTGTTTCAAACGCCAAACGGAAAATTTATATCGGAGTGCGATTGGAGCCAAGATGGCAGCCAAATTGCATTAAAAGTAAATGACAGATCAGGATATAATGTAGAAATTTATGTAATAGATATGTCAGGAACAGTTTTATATACAGTACAAACAGGTTTAAGCGGAGCAACAAGTGGGTTAAATATATCGGTAGATAATCAGAAAGTAATTTTCACAAGAGACGTTTCAGGGTTTGAAAATACCACATACCGAAGATTAGACTCTCGAATTTTCATGTATACCCGTTCAACAAACACAGCAGCAGAGTTAACAACTCAAAAGCAAAATGGTTTTAACGATTTAGATGTGAAATTTTCACCAAATGAGGCCGAAGTTATATTTGTAAATACATCCAATGACGGGATATCGGCTCAAAATGTACAAAAAGTAAGTGTCAATAATACAAGTGGTTCTACATCATCAAGAACCACATTATTTCAAAACGCATCAATGCCCGAATGGAAGTAATCGTGGTATGAATCTAGATTTCCAATCACTTTTTTTCTAAAAATCCGATGAGACTCTCAAACTTATCGGATTTTTTTATGTTTCATATAGCCATAAAACGAAACAATTAAAAAAACTGGTTATCTTTGTACCACATCAACAACACAAACTAATTTCATGAGTTCAGATTCTAGCAAAAGGTACGCACAAAGAGGGGTTTCGGCATCTAAAGAAGACGTACACAACGCCATAAAAAATATTGATAAAGGGCTGTTTCCACAAGCATTTTGTAAAATTGTTCCAGACTACTTAACCCAAGACCAAGAGTACTGTCTTATTATGCATGCCGATGGTGCAGGTACAAAATCGTCTTTGGCCTATATGTATTGGAAAGAAACAGGCGATATATCAGTATGGAAAGGAATTGCACAAGATGCATTAATCATGAACATAGATGATTTACTATGTGTAGGAGCAACAGATAATATCTTGCTTTCATCAACAATCGGAAGAAATAAAAATCTAATTCCAGCTGAAGTCATTTCAGCAATCATCAATGGAACCGAAGAATTGATAAAAGAACTAGATACTTTTGGGGTGACTATCCATTCAACAGGAGGAGAAACTGCCGATGTTGGTGATATCGTACGTACAATAATTGTAGATTCTACAGTGACAGCACGTATGAAACGTTCAAAAGTAGTAGATAATGCAAATATTAAAGCAGACGATGTAATTGTAGGATTGGCTTCATTTGGTCAGTCAACATACGAGAAGAGCTATAATGGAGGAATGGGAAGCAACGGATTAACATCAGCACGTCATGATGTATTCGGTAAATATTTAGCAACCAAATATCCAGAAAGTTTTGACGCCGCAGTTCCCGAAGAATTAATTTATTCAGGACAAGTGAAATTGACCGATGCGGTCGAAAATAGCCCAATAGATGCAGGACAATTGGTGCTTTCGCCAACGAGAACTTACGCACCAATTATCAAAAAAATATTAGATAAATATACGCCAGACGAAATTCACGGAATGGTGCATTGTAGTGGAGGAGCACAAACAAAAATCCTTCATTTCGTACAGAATTTACACATCATAAAAGACAATTTATTTCCAGTTCCACCATTGTTCCAGCTTATTCAAGAGCAATCTAAAACCGATTGGAAAGAAATGTATCAAGTATTTAATTGCGGTCACCGTATGGAACTATACGTTCCAGAAGAACTTGCAGAAGACATAATCGCTATTTCAAAATCATTCAATGTCGATGCGCAAATCGTAGGTAGAGTAGAAGCTGCAGACAATAAGAAACTGACAATTACTAGCGAGTACGGTACATTCGAATATTAATTTTTTTTAAGGTTCAAAGGCTCAAAGTTCCGATAGCTATCGGAACAAAGGTTTTTTATACCGAAGATTACGACAGAACTTAGTTATTAATAATTAGCTTTTCAGGAGCTATCCCGATAGCTATCGGGGCTCGCTATCTGCTATATCTTTTGTGGCGAACCCCGACACAAAAGAATGTCGCTATTATCGGGGCTAAAAATCATTTTATCATGTACGAATTAATTTTTTGGAAATATTCAGAGGGGTTTTATTTAAACCACCACGAAGTATACGAAGCACTTATCGAAGAGCAAGAAGTTGAAGGTTTAGAGCCGCTTCCTGTTGGCGTAATCCTAAACAGGATTAGTTCATTGTTTTCTAAATGGGAGAAAGTAGATGACAACAGCTGGAAAAATAATGAAGGAAAAGGAGCTTTTCAGGTAATAACTACAGCACAAAGTGTCAGAATCGATTGTTATGGAACCGAAGGAAAAGCAATGGACATTCTGGTAAATGTATTAGAAGAATTTAAATGTCCACTCTATGATCCACAAGTTCCAGAACGTTATGATGATATGAATGAGTAAAACTTTTTTAAATAAAAAATAAAGCAGGTTTTTAATAAAATGGATTTCAATTTCTCTGAAAATATAGTACTTGAAGACGATTTAGTTTTGTTGCGCCCTTTGCAAAAAACAGATGTCGAAAACTTATTAGAAATTTCTATCAACGAGCCCAATACTTGGGAGTATTCGTTAATTCGTGCCAACGGGAAAGAAAATCTAGAGAATTATATAGCTATTGCATTAAAAGCAAGAGATAATAAAACCGAATTTCCTTTTATAGTCTTCGATAAAAAATCAGGAAAATACGCAGGAAGCACGCGTTTTTACGATATGCAACTTTCGTTCAAAACATTGCAATTAGGATATACTTGGTACGGTTCAGCATTTAGAGGAACAGGATTAAATAAGCATTGTAAATACTTATTGTTGCAATTTGTTTTTGAAACCATGGGAATGGAGCGCGTAGAATTCCGTGCGGATAATAATAACCAGCGAAGCATTGCAGCCATGAAAAGTATAGGTTGTAAAGTCGAAGGAGTTTTACGTAATCATATGCCAACTTTTGGGAGTGATGTACGTCGAGACTCAATCATTTTAAGTATTCTACGTGAAGAATGGTTCGATGAGGTAAAAGAAGATCTAAGGAAAAAGCTATAAATAAGTTGTTGGTATAATTCGTTAAGAAGGTTAACCGCAAAGGTTTTAAATCTGTAGCGAGAAAATTAACCGCAAAGCACGCAAAAGAAATTAGAGAAATTCGTGGCTAACCATTTTACTAGATAGCCTTCATGATTATTTAAATAGCAAATAGCCTCAATTTTAGTCTTTAGTGTGTCTTTAGATGAAATAACTTTTTGATTTTCATTTTATAATGCATAAAAATGAAAAAGGAAGATATGAAAATTTATTTTTAGGCAATTCGACAGAATGATTTAGCAAAAGTAGTAGAGCTTGTTTCAGCTGATAAAGAATATTTAAACGTTTGTAATTTTTCACCTCCCAAAAAAGATGATGGGCAATCTGGGTTACAGGTTTCGTTTAAAACGGGTAACTTTGATATTGCTAAATACTTAATTGAGAAGGGTATTGATGTCAACTTTATTGAAAAATCAGAAATTAATGAATGGAAATCACCGGTATTACATGATTGTATTAGGGCAACAATTTTTAATTCAATAAAACTTGAAAAAGATACCGATAGATTTGATAAGGCATTCGAATTATTACAAGAAATGTTAAGGAGGAATGCAAATCCAAACGCAATTGATAGTTATGGAAACAATTGTCTGAACAGAGCATTAATGGATGTCCGACAAGTTTTATACGGAACAGATGATTTCGAAAATAAAATTTTAATTAAACAATTAAGAAGTGTTTTTAAAGAATTGATGAGTTTTGGAGCAGACCCAAAAGAAAAGAATGATAAAAGAGAAAGTTTAGAATTTAATATTTCGACTTATCAGATGGAAGATTATTTATTTAAAATAAAATTAATAAATAATAAAAGGATAGTTGTGAAAAAACTTTGCGAAATTTGCCTTTTAAATAAATAAAAAGAGACATATGAAAATAAATCCTAAAAACGGAATAGATAAGTTGTTGTTCGGTATGAAACAGAATGATGTTACAGCTATCTATGGTAAACCAGATAGAAATTATAAAGACGAAGATGATAATGTTATTTTTGCTTACAATAAGCATAAAATGAGATTGACATTCTATCAGGAGGAAGCTTTAAAATTGGGTTATGTTGTGGCATCAAGTCCAGATTTAGAAATTTTTGGTTTTAAAATTATAGGAAGAAAAATTGCCGATGTAAAAAAAGATTTGGCAACCAAAGAAATTACAAAATTTACGCAAGAGGAGTTTGATACTTTCGAGAATTATTTCAACGAAGAAAACTGGATAATCTTTCAAACAGAATTTGAAGAAGTAGTAAAATTTGAAATTGGAGCAATCATTAATAATAAAGATGAATTTGATTGGAAGTTTCCAACTAAAAAATAAAAGAATAGCTGCAAAAAAACTAGGAAAAGAAGCTGTCTATAATGAGTTTTCTAAAAGAGCTACAAACTATAAAAATGTATATGATGCCCAGACAGGTTTTATGTGACCTAAACTCGATGATAGAACATTCAAGAAAGAGTTTGATCCGTTAGATACGCACGGACAAGGATTTATCGAAGGAAATTCTTGGAACTACAGTTTATATGTGCCACAAGATCCTGCCGGAATGATAAAAATGATGCTTGAGAAAGCTGTTTTTACGAGAAGATTATATTCACTCTTTTCGATACATTTACCAGATAAATATTTTGAAAACACTGAAGATATCACCAAAGAAGGGATAATCGGTAATTATGCGAACGGAAACGAACCTTCACATCATGTGGTTTATTTATACAATTGGACAAAATCACCATGGAAAGCACAAGATAAAATAAGAATTATCTTAAAAAGAATGTATAAAAATAGGCCTGACGGATTAGGAGGAAATGATGATTTTGGACAAATGAGTGCTTGGTATATTTTTAGCAGTTTAGGATTCTACCCAGTTGCACCAGGATCAGAAGATTATAGCTTAGGAAGTCCATTGGTAGCAAATGCTGTTTTTAATCTTGAAAACGGGAAAACATTTGAAGTAGCTACAGTAAACCAATCTGATAAAAATGTGTTTGTTCGTAAAGTGTTTTTAAACAGAAAACTACTTACAAGCCCTGTTATAAAACACAGTGACATCATTAATGGAGGAAGGATTACGTTTTATAAGAGCAGTAGTACTAAATAAGAAAAAATATTAATATTAAGTACTCAATACATTGTAATAATCTTTATGTTTGTAATTTATAATTGAAATTACACATAAAAATGAAAAAGAATTTTATAAATTATTTTCGGATAATAGATGAAGTAAAGATGTCATGGTTGGACTTAGTTAGTAAATATAAGGTTAATCGTATTTTGACAAAAAATGAAATACAACAACAGTTAAATATAAAATTGCCTTTAGACATAACTCCTAATCATGCCTTAGGGGTTATTAAAATGAATTCTACTTATTTAGAAACAGTAAATAAATATTATATATGGAAAGGAAAATTAACGAGTATAGCAATATTTATGGGTTATTTAACCTATATAATCTTAATGTTACTTCTATTTTATAAAATAATAGCAGCTATTGGAACAATTAGAGAGGCAAATATAAAAATGACGTTCATCATTGTTACATCAATGTCTTCCGTTATTCCCATAATCAGCACATGGCTCGTATTCTGTGAGTGTTTTAAATGGACTCATTATCCTATACGATTTAACCGTCACAATAGAATGGTTTATGTCTTTCGTTCAAATGGAACGGTTCTGGAGGCTTCATGGGATCAATTATTTTTTTGTTTAGCTAAAGATAAGGGGACTGGAGACTGGGAAATTCATGGATATGTTTTAGCCGAAGATGGTGAAACAGTAAAAGAAACATTTCCTTTAGCTGTTACTGCTGGATTTCAGAACTATGCTCTATCACACTGGGAATTTATTCGTCGTTATATGGAAAATGGGCCACAAGAGTGTTTTTTTGATAAACAGAAAAAATATAAACCAGGAGATGCTACCACCGCAACGTTATTATTTTGTAATGATATCGATGGTAAAAAGGAAAGTGTTGCCTTTAGTAACAAAAGGATCAAGTTGAATTTTGTTGGTGCAAGTTTTCAATACTATATGTATTACCCGTTTATAAAAATGTTAGTTTATGGACGAATTATTGCCATGAAAACATGTAAAGTTCCTCAATGGCCACAGAGTATTGAAAACGTTTGTACTATTTTTCCAGATGATCCCTATATAGTAACGGCACAAGATAATATTAATATTACGTTAACTTATGGTGAAATACCTGTTCAAAATGGAAAATTATAGAAATAATGACTGCTGGCGTAACCAAACAAGATTGTTGGATTAAGCTGAGGGCAATGCGCCTAAGAATGGGATAAGGTCTTTATATAAGTAGCGTTCTATTTGAATTCGGGTGCTTTGTCTGCGTGTGGAATCGGCTACCCAAGTTTTTTGAGTTTAAATTCTTCCAGTGATCGGAAATTTCAACAAAGGTAATGTAATTTGACGGGCTAATCATACCGTAGGTTGTTTTATGTTTATTTTCCTGACGAAGGGTCTATGTATAGAGCGACTAATGTTTTTACCTCCTCTCTTCGTTGACTTGCCGTTCGGGCTAAGTGCCAAATGAAATTTTGTGTTGTTTACCTAACCAGTAAAGCGAAATAGACAATTTTTTATTTATTTGAAACTTGCTAAAAAAAGTAATCACGAGCGAGACGCTCGCGCCAGCCAAGGAATACAGCGCATAAAAAAAACCGATAGTTACAAACTATCGGTTTTTTTATGATATATAATTTAAGAAAATTATTGTTTTGGAGTTGGTTGATCTTTATAGATTTCCAATTCAAAAATAAGGGTTGCATTTGGAGGAATTACTCCACCTGCACCTCTTTCTCCATATGCTAGTTTTGATGGAAGAAAGAATATTGCTTTCTCTCCATAAGACATAAGATCCAATCCTTCGATAAATCCAGGAATCATACCATCTTTTTTACCTGCCTGAAAAGGAAATGCTTGATATCCTCCTTGTGCAGCACGATTTACATCATGTTTTCCGTAAGTTTTAGCAACTTCTTCAAAACTACTGTCAAAAAGCGTTCCGTCTTCAAAATAACCCGCATAATGAAAATAGAAAGTTGAACCATCTGCTGGCTTTACTCCAGTTCCTTTTTGAACTATTTTATAAGCTAGACCAGAAGGAGTAGTTGTTGCAGTAGCTTTTGCAGTATCAAAATAGGCTTTTTTAGCTGTAATTACAGTAGCATATTTTTCTTTGTATAGACGATCTTGTTCAAGAGCTTCAGCTTGTGCTTGTTTTGCTTTTTCAGCATCGAGTAAAGCTTGCTTTTTAGCTTCTTCGGCTTTATTTTCGTAATAAGAAGCAAATACTTTAGGTGCATCAAATTTCTTTGCCATAGCTCCCTTACGAGTAATCTTTACAGTAAGCATTACATCATCCTGAAGAATAAGATTAACAACATTCATTCCTTCTACAACGTGACCAAATATAGTGTGCTTATCATTTAACCAAGGAGTATCTTTATGAGTAATAAAGAATTGGCTTCCGTTGGTAGTTGGGCCAGAATTTGCCATTGCAAGGATACCGCCTTTATCAAATCTAAGGCTAGATACAAACTCATCTTTAAATGCATACCCAGGGCCTCCAGAACCATTTCCGTCAGGATCTCCACCCTGAATCATAAAGTCATTGATAACTCTGTGAAATTTTAATCCATCAAAAAATGGTTTTCCTTTTAATTTGTCAACAGTTACATAAGGATTTGTTCCTTCTGCCAATGATATAAAATTTGCTACAGTAATAGGCGTTTTTATGTATTCAAGTTGCAATACAATGTTTCCTTTTTTTGTTGTAATCGTAGCAAAAATTCCTTCATTAATTGAAGGTTTTGTTTCAACTTTTGTAATTGCTGTTTTCTTGCCTGAAGCAGGCTTTTTTGTCTGTGCTTGTAGGTTAAGTACACCTAAGCAAAATAAAAATAGAATTTTTAATTTCATCTGATTCTAATTTAAAATCGGTTAATTTTTAATATAAATTTATTGTTGTGGCATTTTGTCTAACAACTGTACTTCAAATATAATATTTGCATTTGGAGGTATTACACCTCCGGCACCAGCTTGTCCATAAGCTAAGTGCGAAGGAATGAAAAGTACTGCTTTATCTCCAATAGAAAGTTGTTCGATACCTTCGATAAAACCAGGAATCATACCTTCTTTGCTACCTGCTTGAAAAGGGATTGGATTGTATTGTCTTGCTTCGGCTCTAGCAGCATCAAATTTTCCAAAAGTTTTCGCCACACTTTCGATACAAGTATCAAATAACGTTCCGTCTTCTAGGAAACCGGCATAATTTATAAATACTTGTGCTCCAGCAGTGGGTTTTTTGCCTTTATTTTTTTCAGTAATTACAAATTCTAATCCAGAACTTGTTTTTGTTGCTTTTGATTTTAAATCAGCGTAGTAAGCTATTTTTTCATCACGAACAGCTTTGAATTTAGATTCAAATTCACTTTTTTGTTTTGCTTCTGCAGAAAAATAATCATGAAATACTTTTATAGCATCAAATTTCTTAGCTGCTGCACCGTTTCTGATAATAGTTACTTTTTTGATGTAATCATCTTGTTTAATTTGGTTTACAATTTCTATTCCTTTGTTTACAACGTGACCAAAAATAGTGTGTTTACCCTCTAACCAAGGAGTTTCAACATGAGTAATAAAAAACTGACTGCTATTTGTAGCTGGTCCATTATTAGCCATTGCCAAAACGCCTCCTTTGTCAAATTTTAAATCATTAATTTCATCTTTAAATTTATATCCAGTATCTCCAGAGCCAGTTCCTAATGGATCTCCAGTTTGAATCATAAAATCTTCAATAACTCTATGAAATTTTAATCCGTCAAAAAAAGGTTTCTTTTTTAATTCTGGATTGGCAATAAATTCATTTTTACCTTCTGCAAGCGTTACAAAATTGGCTACAGTTATAGGTGCTTTTTGATAATTTAATTCAACAATGATGTTTCCTTTGTTGGTTTCAATTTCGGCATATAAACCATCAGGTAAATTGCTATGCTCGTCTTTACAAGAATAAAGTGTTGTAATTGCAAGTAATAATAATATGAGGCTTTTTTTCATTTTTAAAAGATTAATTGTTTTTTATTAATTTAATGAGTCTTTCTTTATTGCAGGTGTTGTAGGTTTAGGTACTTCGGTTTTTGATGCTCTTGCTTCCATTTGTTTTCTATAGGCAGTTTCTGGAACAAAATTGTGTAAAGTAACAGTACATATTAATGACTGATTAGTTCCAATTCGTTTTTCATCACCATGATAACCATAAGCCATATGGGATGGGAATAAGAAAGTTACAGTTTCATTTTTGTGCATTAATTTGATGCCATCACGTAATCCCATCATGATTTCTTGTTTATCTACAAAATAAGTTTGAGGTCTTAACTCCATTTCGCTATAAATGATATTTCCTTTTAGGTCTTTTATTTCATAGTCGAAAAAAGCAACATCTCCTTTTTTTGGAGTTATTGTATCTGTAATGTTTTGGTTTTCGTAAGCATACCAGTATCCTTTTGCAGAAGCAATATATTTTATTTTAGGATTGTTTTTGATAACAGCCTTAATCTGTTGTTCTTCTGTAGCTACAAGTTTTTTATTTCGTTCTATAGATTTTTTCATGAATGTGCCTGAAGAAATAGAAACGGGTCTTCTGGTATCTTCATGTTGTTTACAGCTTGAAACTAAAACTGCTAGAACAATAGCTGAAGCAAATATTTTGGGATAGTTCATGGTTGTTATATTTTTAGTTTAGTTACTAAATCTTCAAATTTTTTCAAAGTTTCTTCCATCGAATCTAGTGATTTTCCTCCTGCAGCATTGCTGTGGCCTCCACCATTAAAATGAGCTCTAGCAAATTCATTTACATCGAAACCTCCTTGTGAACGGAAAGAGATTTTAATAATTTTCTCCTCTTTGTTTTCAATAAATATAGCTGTAAAAACAATGCCTTTCATACTTAGACCGTAATTTACGATTCCTTCAGTATCTCCTTTTATATAATTAAATTCATCTAATTCGGCTTGAGTTAATGAGGTATATGACGTTTTATGTTCAGCTAAAATTTTCATATTTTGTAATGCTCTTCCAAGTAATTGCAAACGGCTGTATGAACTATTATCAAAAAGCAAAATTGGAATCTGAGTGTTTTCGACACCTAAATCAATAAGTTCTGCAATAATACGGTGTGTGTTTCCTGTTGTTCCAGGAAAACGAAAAGAACCTGAATCGGTTAATATTCCTGTATAAATGCAAGTCGCAATAGTTTTATCTAAATCTTCTTTTTTGTCTAAGAATGAAATAAAATTATAAACCATTTCACAAGTAGATCCAAACGAAGTATCAGAATAGGTGTAAGCAGAGTAATCATCGGGTTTTTGGTGATGATCAATCATAATGAATGTTCCTTTTAGCTTTGCTAAAGTATGTTCCATTTCGCCTGTGCGATGTAAAGCATTAAAATCTAGCGTAAAAATTAGTTCTGCTTCTTCGAGAATTTTAGTGCAGTTATCAATATCTTTTTCGAATACTTTTACAGTTTCTGAACCTGGTAACCAAGCAAGAAAATCAGGAAAATCATTTGGAGCAATTACAATTGGCTCATGATTATTTTTTAATAAAAAGTGGTATAAAGCTAAGGTTGAACCCATGGCATCTCCATCGGGACCTCGGTGTGGAATTATGGCAATTTTTTTTGGAGTTGCTAATAACAACTTTATGGCTTGAATGTCTTGTATTTTCATGTGTGCGAATTTACATTTTTTTACTGTAAACTTGAAAACATTTTAGACATTAACATGCTTTTATATCTTCTAGATTTTTAGTGCAGGTGTCAGTTTTTTACTCTCATTTACTTTTTGCTAAAAATTGATACTTCACTTATACTAAAAAAGAGTACTGGAACTAAAAACTAAACTAAAACCACTTTTGATACAAAGCATACTTAGGGCCTTTTACAATTTGAGATTTGTAAATCCCCACAGAACCTGAGGATAAGTAGGCAATAATACATGCAATGGCAATAAAAACTCCGCTTTCAATACCAAAGAGTTCTATTCCCATAACGGTACAAGCAATAGGAGTATGGGTTGCTCCAGAAAATACGGCTACAAAACCCATTCCGGCAAGAAGAGCAATTGGCATAGGGATTATGAGCGAGAGAGCACTACCAAAAGTAGCACCTACAAAAAATAATGGAGTAACTTCTCCGCCTTTAAAACCTGCACCTAAAGTAAATCCAGTAAAAAGAATTTTGAGCAAGAAATCATACCAAGCATTAGTAATTGTAAATGAATCAATAATTACTGGAACGCCTAATCCTGAGAATTTTGAAAATCCAAAACCAGCAATAGCAGTTGATAGAATGATTCCGCCAACAAAAGGACGAAAAGGAGGATATTTAATAGTTCTAGAAAATAAAGAGCTCCAAAAATGAGTGCTTCTAGAGAACAATAAAGCAGCAAACCCAAATAATACGCCACAAATTAGAGTATAAAACAAGTTTATTGAAGTGATATCTGGAATAAGCGGAATACTATAATGAGTGTGTTTTACCTGCCAAATAGCGACAGTAAAATAGGCTGCATAAGCCACGATAAAAGACAATAAAATGCTTTTTAAGTTAATTTTACTAAAATATACGACCTCAAGAGCAAAAATAGCCCCTGCTAATGGTGTTCCAAAAACAGAAGCAAAACCGGCACTGATTCCTAAAATAATCAAGGTTTTTCTTTCGGAATCATCGAGTTTAAAGATTCGGGTAAATTGGTCAGCGATTGCGCCGCCCATTTGTACAGCAGTGCCTTCGCGACCAGCCGAACCTCCAAATAAATGCGTGATTATAGTTCCAAAATAGACTAAAGGAGCCATTTTTAACGGAATAACTTGTTTAGGATTTTCGTATTCTTCAAGTAATAGATTATTACCCTTTACGACATCTTTGCCTAAGTAGTAATAACTAAAGCCTACAAGTAATCCACCAATAGGTAAGAGCCAAATAATCCAGTCATGATGGATCCTGTATTGGGTAACAAACTCTAAAGTAATTAAAAAAAATGCGGAAGCTGAGCCCGATAAAACACCTATCAAAATACAAATGAAAAGCCATTTGAGAGCGAGAAGTATTTTTGTTTTTAAATTCATTAAAAAGGGGTAACAATATTTGTTTGAGTACAAATATAATAAATCAGTTTTGAACACAAATTGCACGAATTCACACAAATTTTAAAATCTAACTTAGTTTGTGAAATTAATTTAAGGAACAGAATTAGTGGTGGTTTGTGTAATTCTTGTTTGATGGTTATAATTAAAATGCTGATTTTTATTCTACAATTACAGCAGTAAACTCTATTTCTACTAAGTATTCCGGAGCTATAAGTTTACTAATCTCGTAAAAACCAGTTGTAGGTTTTATGTCTTTAAAAAAAGCAGCATGTGCTCCTGCTACAGATTCAAAAGTCGAAATATCGGTGGTAAAAATACGTGTTCTAATTACGTCTTTCATTCCAATTCCTAAGTCCTCTAATACTTTTTCTACTCTTTCCAGGATATTCAACGTTTGTGCATATGCATCATCGGCTTTAACTTTTTCGCCATCAACAATAGCAACAGTTCCCGAAACTTCTACTATATTACCAATGCGAACAGCACGACAATAGCCCATTTTGTCTTCCCAAGGTGATCCTGTCAGGATATTTTCTCTTTTCATTCTAAGGTTGTTTTGTGTGTTTTTGAATTGCTTTTAGTGGTTTTTAGAAGTAATTCATAGTTAGATTAATATGTTGCAATTTATGAAAAATGGACAAGAAAGAATGTAAAATAGTGCTAAATAATTCTTTGTAAATAATCAGTTTTTGTGATAAAATTTAAATAGTAGGGCATGCCCCTACGGGTCGGGCTGTTCACTACAAGTCCTCGCACTTCCTTCGTCAGGCTGTGGGCTTTTTGTTGCCATCCCTCATGCGAGATACGTGTAAAATAAGATTTACAGACTAATTAATTAACTATTTTTAAACACAAATATGAAAGTGTTTTTATAGGGTAGGGTTATAATTTATATCCATTTTTCGTTAGAATTATAATCATTAGGAAAATAAGTCAGGTACTGTACCATTCTTGGAGTTGTCCCTTTATTTGGACTTGCACAATGAGGTAATGTGTTTTGCCATATTATAAAGTCGCCAGCATTTGCGGTTATAGGTATAGGTTGCGTTATTTTGAGTATTTCTTCTCTAGGGTTTATATCTGATTTAAGGCTATTTAACCAAGCATCTATTTTTTTATGAAACCCAGGAACACAATGAAAAGCACCGTCTTGAGCACCACAATCAGTTAGATAGAGTAGTCCTTGCAATCCAAAACTAATTGGCTGGTCTAGGCTAACATCCCAATGTAGCGAGCCACCTAAAAAATAAGAGTCGTTAGTTTCTGGTGGATTAAAACTTACTTTGTCGATTGTTTTATGTATCTCGGTAGTATTGTATAGTTGTTCGTAAGCCTTTTTTATTCTTGGAGAAAACCTATTTCTATTTAATGTTTCGTGGTCCGAAAAATTAACCATTAGTCCTTTTTGTTCCTGATGGCTTTTATACCAAGATTCTTTTATCTCTGGATCCATTTGTAAGAAATTCCAAATAGCATGTTGTGTATCCTCACAATCTTCTTTTGGGATAGCATTTTTTATAATAACATATCCATTTGTATTCCAAAATTCGAGATCATCATTAGATAGCACATTTTGTGTAAGCTCTTCGGTTCCTAGAGGAGTATCCTTTTTGTTTTTATTTACCCAAATTTTAAAAGTTTCAAAATCGGGCTTTTCAAAATATAAATATTGTAATGTATCTTCTATGCTAATACCTAATCGGTATAGTATTTCAATTTCTTTGTTCCAAGTTAAATTTCCATCAGTATTAACAACCTTATTTGGATTTAAGGTGCGGTTCCATAGGTTTTCAAGAATATTCCAAGGCATAGTTTTAAATGTAGATGTAGTTTTGAAAAATAAAAGGAGAGTTAGTTTATAGGTGTTTTATTGTATCATTTCAAGTGGTATCTGATCAAAATAGACTTGTAATGTAAAATCACCTACTACAATGCCATTTGCAAGTAATAAGTGGCCATTAGGAGAGTTGTCCCATTTAGAATTTGTTGAAATATGATGTAGACCACCTTTATGATTCTTTATCGAAAGGTCTTCTATTAGTAGGGGCTTTCCGTTTTTGTCAACAATCTTTTGCCCTGGAAGTAGTTTATCAGCTCTTGTGTATTTTCCATTTGGAAGTAAAAAAGGAAGGTTCATATCACAAACAAAATAAGGAATATCATTGCTGGGAACAAGAATATAAATTACTTTCTTAGATTGACTTTGAGTTTTAAGATCAATACTAAAAGATACTTTGGCAATTGATGATGACAATTTAATTTTACCATTATTTAATTTTACAGAAATTGCAGATACTGTATCTCCTTTTGTAAAATCATATGCAGGTTTTAATCCAGTAGGAATTGTGATAAGAGGATTGTTTTTTAAAACATTATTATTTAATTTAACATCAATTGCTGGAATAATATTTATTTTCATGCAACATTTTTTTAGGAAGGTTTTGGCTAAAATTTTTAAAAAAGACATAACCCAAAAATAACTGATTTAAAAATATAGCTGTTACGTATAAATACCTATTTTGATTATGTGTGTTTTTGTATTATAAAATATTTTATTTGTTTGTATTACAGTTTTTTGGTATTGAGTAATGTTTTAAAATATCTGCTACAATCTGGTTTTTTTAAAGACGTTATAATATAATTACTCAATTTGATGTTGTTCAAAAAGGCGAAGTTTATTTTGTGTAGCAGTTAGGTTTTTTTGTAGGACTTCGATTTTATTTAATAAATGGCTAATAGCATCAATTCCCTCTAAGTTAATTTTGAGATCATAATGCAATCGTATCATTTTTTCAATAGAAGGTAATTGTTCTGGCTGTAGATATTTTTCTTCTTCAAGAATGATAATTTCTATTAAGCCATAATTATTTAGATTAGATATAAAGGTATCCTCAATTTCGTGATATAGACAAAATTGTTTTATTTGGATTAGGTTTTTGCTATTCATGATTTCTTATTTTAGATAATTCTTTGAATAATTCTTTTTCTTTTTGAGATAATTTGGTTGGTGTTTTTATAGTATAAGTAATGTATAAATCCCCAAACTGATTGTCTTTTTTATATATAGGAAATCCTTTTCCTTTTAATTTAACTTTGGTTCCGGGTTGAGTTTCAGCAGGAACTTTAACTTTAACTTTTCCGTCAAACGTATTTACAAGAACTTCACCTCCTAAAATTGCTGTATATAAATCAAGGTCAACATCGGCATACAGATTGTTCCCTTCTCTTTTAAAATCAGAATCGTTTGCAATTACAAACGTAATATATAAATCGCCGTTAGGTCCACCATTGGCTCCTGGTCCACCATGTTCGGGAATCTTTATAATTTGTCCGTTTTCTACACCAGCAGGAATTGTAATTCGGATATTCTTGCCATTAACGGTTAGATTTTGTTTGTGAGTAGTATAAGCCGAAGCCAGATCTAATTGCAATTCGGCATTAAAATCTTGTCCCCTGTATTTAGCCTGACTTTTGGAACTTCTTCCACCAGAGCCGTACATAGAATTGAAAAATTCAGAAAAATCACTTCCTGAAAAATCACCTCCGCCAAAACCAGAATAATCCTGACCACTTTGTTGTTGTCTGGAAGATTGTTGCTGGTTAGGATTATATCCTGCTTTTTCAAATTCCTCAGCATGTTTCCAGTCTTTACCGTATTTATCGTATTTTTTTCGATTTTCGGGATTGCTTAAAACTTCATTTGCTTCGTTTATTTCTTTGAATTTTGTTTCAGCTTCTTTATCATTCGGATTTAAATCGGGATGGTATTTACGAGCTAATTTTCGATATGCTTTTTTGATTTCGGCTTCAGTGGCAGATTTCGTAATTCCTAATGTTTTATAATAGTCGATATAATCCATTTTTTTGAGCTTTTAATAAAGGTAAATTAAAACATTGAAGTTATGAATAAGTTATTAATTATCAAAATAGTATGTTTTTTATATGATTCTCCGTTGCTAATACCTGAGCAATAAAATTTGCTACAGATTCGAAAGATTTTCGCAGATTTCTTTAATAGTCCCGATCCCGAAACTTCGGGATCGGGACGGGATAAAATCTTTGTTAATCTGTGAATTCTGTTTTTTTTGGTGCGTATTAAGGACAGTCATATTTATTTTAAAATAATGATAGTAAAATATAATCCTAATTAGTATCTGTTTTAAGGTTAATCTTACAGTTTTTTTTTAATATAGTATATGTTCTATAGTTGTAAGTGAGGTAATGTATAATTTATTCATTAAGATGATAAAAATAACAATGATGTTTTATAATCATAAAAAAATTATTATTTTTTATTAAATATTGTAAGATATATTTATAATTATTTATTTTTAAAGTAAATCTTACAAATGGTTTTTTGAATTATAGAATATACTCTATATTTGTAAGTAGAATAACATGTAATACTGCCTATTCTTTAGGGCTGTTAAAATATGATGAAGAAAATAATAACAATAATATTTTATAATTATGAGAAAATTATCTTTTTTAAAATCAACCTTTAGTCTAGTCCTTTTGTTGAGTATGTCAATCTTATTGGTAAATTGTAGCTCAAGTAGCAGTGATGATGATCATGTAGGACCAACTAGCAATACCTTTAATCCAGCTGATTTTGCTTTAACAATTACTGAAACAAAATTAAACGATGACAGTGTGAGGATATCTTACGATATAAAAAACATTACAAATACTTCATACAATAATTATAATCAGGGAAATTTTAATATTAGGTTTACTGTAAAAGCTACGGATGGTACAATATTTCAAGATGTTGGGGGTCTTGATTACATTGATGCAGGTATTACAAAGGCTGATTTTACCTATTTGGAATTTAATAAGACAAAAACAATTGATCTTACAACTCTTACTGCAGTAATTGAAAAGCAATAGATTTTTTTATTGAAAATTTAACAGATGGAATTTTAAAATCCAAATTAGTGTAAAAGCTGTTTGGATTTTTTTTATTTAGATTTTTGCAGGTTTTTTGTTTCCAAAAATTAGCCTAATATATTGTTATAAATCTCTTAAAGTTGTAGCGCACAATTTAATTATGCTATTTTTGCTATATCTCTATGATTTTAAAAAAATCTAAAAATTGATTCCATAATATTATATCCGAATGAAACAGCTTTTATTTTTTATACTATTAATTACCACTCTTTCTGCATCAGCTCAAGTAGAATTTGCACCTAAGTTTAAACCAATTCCTCCAACGAATTTTGGTATTAAACCTAAGAAGACTCCGCCACCCGGAACAATTATTCCACCAATGGAAATACCTGGTATAAAGGCACCAAATGTTTTTAATAGTACAAGTATCGCTCCTGTACAATCGCAATTAAATTCTTCGTATCAAATAGGTAAAAAAGATAGTTTTTCAATGATTCCTTCGAATGAATTTGCAAATCCAGGAGACAGATTCATACCGGGAATGGAAAAAGATTTAGATAAAACACTAAAAGATCAAGGATTAAAAGAAGGGAGAGGGGCTTTGCTTAAACAAAATATTTCATTTGGTGATTTTAAAACTAAAGCGGAGTACTTTATTATTAGACTTAGAGATTTTGGAGCCATTGATGGGGATTTGGTAAAAGTAACATCAAATGATAAGGTTATTCAATCTGAAATATTTTTAGATAGTAATTATAGAGATATTAAAATTATTTTGGATAAGGGCTTTAATAAAATGGAATTTGAAGCGCTGAATATAGGTACTCTTGGAGGTAATACTGCCGAAATACAAATATTGGATGATCGTAAAAATGTGATTGTTCACGATTATTGGAATAATCTTGCAGCAGGTTTTAAAGCGTCAGTAGTTGTTACTAAGGAAGATTAGGTTTCTTTAAGGTTCAGAGCAACAGAGGTTCAAAGTTGCAAAGACTCAGTATTATATAGGTATCTATCTTTTTTTACTCAAAAAAAGATAGATAATCAGTGCATTAGAAGACTAGAGGATTTGAGCTTAAAAAAAAATTAAAATTCAATTTTTCAATTCGGAATATAAAAAGTATTTTTGCGCATGCAACACAACGTACTTATTTTAGATTTCGGATCGCAATATACTCAGCTTATTGCGCGTAGAGTTCGCGAATTAAATATATTCTGCGAAATCTTCCCTTATAATCATTTTCCGAGTGATTTATCAAGTTATAAAGCAGTAATTTTAGGAGGAAGCCCCTTTTCTGTTCGTGCAGAAGATGCTCCACATCCTGATTTATCTCAAATTCGTGGTAAACTACCAATGTTGGCAGTTTGTTACGGAGCACAATACCTAGCCCATTTTAGCGGAGGAGAAGTAGCTGCTTCAAACACTAGAGAATATGGTAGAGCCAATTTAACTTATATTAAAGAGGACGAAGTTTTCTTAGAAGGAGTTTCTGAAAATAGTCAAGTTTGGATGAGTCATAGTGATAGTATCAAAGCTTTGCCTACAAATGGAGTAAAACTAGCAAGTACGCACGACGTAGAATTTGCTGCTTACAAAATAGAAGGGGAAACTACTTATGGTATCCAATATCACCCTGAGGTTTTCCATTCTACAGATGGTTCAAAAATGTTGGAGAACTTTTTAGTGAAAATTGCTGAAGTTCCTCAAACTTTTACACCAAATGCTTTTGTAGAAGAAATGGTGGGAGAATTAAAGGATAAATTAGGTAATGATAAAGTAGTTTTGGGATTGTCTGGTGGAGTAGATTCGACTGTAGCAGCTGTATTATTACACCAAGCAATTGGTAAAAACCTATACTGTATATTTGTAAATAACGGTTTACTTCGTAAAAACGAATTCCAAAACGTATTGGATCAATACAAAGGAATGGGATTGAACGTAAAAGGAGTAGATGCTGGAGATCGTTTTTTGTCTCAATTGGCAGGAATTAGTGATCCAGAAACCAAACGTAAAACTATTGGGCGTGTATTTATAGAAGTTTTTGATGATGAATCACATCTTATTGAAGATGTAAAATGGTTGGCGCAAGGAACTATTTATCCTGATGTTATTGAGTCGGTTTCTGTAAAAGGACCTTCTGCAACTATTAAGTCACACCATAATGTAGGTGGATTACCAGATTATATGAAATTGAAAATTGTAGAGCCACTTCGTATGCTTTTTAAAGATGAAGTACGTAGAGTAGGTGCCTCTTTAGGAATAGATCCAGAGTTATTAGGAAGACATCCTTTTCCGGGACCAGGATTATCAATTAGAATTCTTGGAGATATTACTCCTGAGAAAGTACAAATTTTACAAGATGTTGATGCCGTATTTATTGACGGATTAAAATCTTGGGGATTGTACGACAAAGTATGGCAAGCAGGGGCAATTTTGCTTCCTGTAAATAGCGTTGGAGTAATGGGTGATGAGCGTACTTACGAAAAAGTAGTAGCGCTTAGAGCTGTAGAATCTACTGATGGTATGACTGCTGACTGGGTACATTTACCTTATGATTTCTTAATGAAAGTTTCTAATGATATTATAAATAAAGTAAAAGGGGTGAATCGTGTAGTTTACGATATCAGCTCAAAACCACCTGCAACAATTGAGTGGGAATAAGTATTATTTAAAAATTAAGGCATTACATTTGTAATGCCTTAATTTTTTGAACCTACTATTTATGAGAGAACTTTTGATGATTTCTATTGTCTTCATTTTGTCGTTTAAAAAAATAGCTGCACAAGAATCAATTATTGAACACAAAATTCAAAAAGGTAAAACGACTTATTTTATTGCCCAGAAATATAATGTTTTCTTAGAAGAGATTTACAAGTTAAACCCCGAATAGTAAAGCAGATTAGAGGATAGTCAGACTATTTAGATTTCCGTACATTCTCTAATAAAGGAGAAAGAATCCAAACGATTAGAAAAACAATCTTACGAAAGTATTGCCAAAACAAAGGAACTATCTTCTCAGCTTAAAAATTAATTAGCCGAAAACAGAAAGTCTTTCTTTAGGGAAAATTTAGTATTATAAAATTAAACAAAAAATAAAAGAAGATCCTCTTTATAATAATGAAGAAGGTAAGGTTGAATTTTTGATAACCTAAAAGTAGTTCCTAATGTATATTATTTGATTTTAGGTATCTTTACACGCTGTGCTTAGAGATCTGTTTATTATGAAACTAATTGGCTCAGGTGATTTTAATGCCAGTTTTTTCTATAACGTAAAAAGTCAGTCGTATTATGTTTATGTTGAGAGTTTTGAAAATATAGAAAAAGCTTGATATAAATACAAACAAAAAGAAAATACACCACTTTGTAAAAATTGGAGTATTGATAAATTAGAATTATACATTAGCAAATAATTAACAAGCTTGTGGAATCTTATTTTATATAGAAATACTATCTTGTTTAAAATTTTTTATCTTATTATGAAATACATTTCAATACTAATTACAACTGTTTTTTTGATGTCTTATTCTGTTTTTTCGCAGGATAAAATTAGTAAACATACTGTTACCAAGGGAGAGACAATTAACCAGATTGCTCAAAAATATAAGGTGACTCCTTATGATATTTATAAACTTAACCCAGACGCTCAAAGAGGTTTGAAGTTGGATAGCGTTTTGTTAATTCCAAACAACTCAGGAAAAGCAACTAGTTCAGAAAAATCTACAGCAACTACAGTTACTCCTAAAAAATCAAATGGTACAATTACACATGATGTAGTAGCCAAAGAAACGCTTTTTGGTATTGAAAAAAAGTATAATATTTCAGATGAAGCTCTAAAGAAAGCCAATCCATTTCTTGAGAAAGATGGTTTGCAAATAGGGCAAACTCTTGTTATTCCTTCAGGTAATAATAGTGCTAAAGGAACAACAAAAGATTCAAAAACAATACTAGCTACAAAATTAATTCCTGCTAAACAAGATCAATATGTTTACCATGATGTTTTGGCAAAAGAAACTAAATATTCGATTGCAAAACAATACAGAATCACAATTGAGGAACTAGAAAAACGTAATCCAGAAGTTATTTCTAATTTACCAGAAGGATACCGTTTAACTATAAAAGGTACCGCTCCAAAAACTATAGCGACTACAACTACTGCTGCTAAAAATGAAGTAAAAACTCCAGTAATAGAAACTTCTAAGAAAGTATCATATGTGGATTATCAGGTAAAACCAAAAGAAACATTATATAGTTTGTCTAGAACATTTGGTTTGTCACAAGATGAATTAATAAAATTGAACCCTATTTTATCAGGAGGAGTTCAGGAAGGGATGATTTTAAAAGTTCCAGCCGGGATTATGTCTACAGCAGAAATTAAAACGGAAACGAGACCAGAAATTAAAGAAGAAGTAAAAGAGATTGTTACTTTATCTAAAAAAAGAGGATCTAATGATCGTAAAAAAATAGCATTATTATTGCCTTTTAATTTATCTAAAATTCAAAATGACACAACAGGCACTGCTAATCGTTTGAAGAAAGATAAGTTTTTAAGTATGACTTTGGATTTCTATTCAGGAGCACTAATGGCAATAGATTCAGCTAAAGTTCTTGGGTTACCAATAGATGTTTCGATTTTTGATTCGCAGGAAACCAAAAACGGATCAAATGTAGCTGCTATTATTCAAAATAACAGATTGCAAGAAACTAATGCAGTTATCGGACCATTTTATCAAAGTAATGCCGAGACAACAGCGAGCTTATTAAAAGAAAATAACGTACCAGTAATTTCTCCTTTGTCTAAAGATCAAGGGAATCCTTTTGATAATTTATATCAGACAATTCCATCTAATGATCTTTTAAAAAATGTAATGTTTGATTATATGCGTTCTAAAGGAGGTAACATAATTGCAGTAGTTGATAAGAAAAAAGAATCTATAAGACAATATATTCAGCAAAATCAAAAAGGAGTAATTTTTGCACCAGTTACTGAAGCAGGAGATTTTAATCCAGCAGGTTTAAAGATTCAGTTTGTACCTAATAGAATGAATTATGTAGTAATGGAAACTGCAAATACTGCCATGGTTAATGCTACAATTAAAGTGTTATTAAGTTCTATGTCTACATATCAGGTACAGTTGGTAATTCTAGAACCAAATAGTACATTGGACACAGACGAAGTTAGGTTTGAAAGTCTAACTAAGTTGAAATTAATGTATCCATCAGTATCTCGTGAGAATGAATCTCCAGAAGCACTTATTTTTGAAAAAGAGTATAGAATCAAAAACAAAATTAATCCAAATACATATGCTACCAGAGGTTTTGATGTTACTTTTGATACTATGATGCGATTGTCTCAAGGGAAAACTTATGAGGAAACTGCAAATGAAATCGCAACGGAACAAATAGATAATAAATTTCAATTTTATAAAAAAGAAGATGGAGGATATGCCAATAGAGGTGTTTATATCTTGTATTACGATAGTGATTTAACAATAAAAGAAGCGAACTAATGACATCAAAAGTAACCTATTTAGGGGATTTAAGAACTAAATCAATACATGTGCAATCAGGAAATGAAATCATATCTGATGCACCATTAGATAACAACGGAAAAGGGGAAGCTTTTTCTCCAACTGATACTGTTGCAAATGCTTTAGCAAGTTGCATGATGACTATTATGGGAATTAAAGCCCGTGATATGAATCTTAATATTACTAACTCTACTGCTGATGTTACTAAAGTCATGAGTGCTGAGCCGAGAAGAATAGGAGCAATCGAGATTGTTTTTGAGATGAAAGGAACAGACGATGAAAAAAGTAAAACGATCTTAGAAAGAGCTGCAATGACTTGTCCGGTTTTCCTCAGTTTACATCCTGAAATCGAAAAGAGAATTACTTTTAACTGGAAGTAAATAAGTTGCATATTTAAAAGTCATAAAGTTAAAAGGGGTAAGCTTTTAATTAAAATGAATAAAATCAATATATTACTGTTTTGTCTAAATTCAAAATAGTATATTATATTGAGGTTATGATTTAATTTTATAATTTAAAAAGCCATCGAAGAATATTCTTCGATGGCTTTTTTGTTTTATTGTCCCTTCTCCGGTCTTAAATCTTCAAGAATAGGAGTGAGGATGGTTTTTACTTCTTTTTGTATTACTTCATTTTTTTGCTCAAAAATCACAATATTATTTTTGCCTTTTTTAAGCCAACATCCCGGTAAGTACAATGTTTGTTGTGGGCCAACACTCCAATAACGACCAATATTGATTCCGTTTATAAATACAATTCCTTTTCCCCAATCACGCATATCTAGAAATGTATCTCCGGTTTTGCTAAGGTTAAAAGTACCTTGGTATAAAGTAGGTCGGTTGGCTTTTGCTGAATTTTTATAAAGCGTTAAATCAGGTTCTATAGTCATTGGCAATTTATACATTTCCCAATCACCTGTAATAGTTTCGCCATTTATAATAACAGGACTTATAATTCCTTTATTATTAGCATTGATTTGTGAACCATAATTAATGCGTCCCATATTTTCTACAACAATATCTAATGTTGCATTAAATGGGATTTCGATTTCGCAATCGTATTTTTTATAATAACGATTTAATTCGGCTACTTTTTTTCCATTTACATATATTATTGCATAATCGCGTAATCCATTCAGTTGTAATTTTCCGCTAATAGGCTGAGTAAATTTCTTACTGTACCAAACATAACCATCACCTTGATTTAATTGTTCAAATGTTTGTGGATTATCTTCTATTACAGGAGCGATTTTAGACTTTAAATCAGCTAAATCTACTGCTTTTGTTAGTTTTATATTAGGAATGGTAATTACTGTTATTTGAGCAGGAATAGCAGGAGTTTCATTTGTTTTTAATAATTCTCTTAAAGCATTGTATTTTGGTGTTGCCCAACCTGCTTCGCTAATTGGTGCATCGTAATCATACGAAGTCATATCGGGCTGAATGTCGTGTTCTTTATCATAATTAGCCCCCGAAGTAAAACCGAAATTTGTTCCTCCGTGTACCATATAATAATTAAAAGAAACTTGATTATCTAGATATTTTTTGGTCTGACGTACGGTTTGTTCTGGCTTTTGAGTAGGGAATGGTTCTGCCCAATGATCCAACCAGCCAGGATAAAATTCAGCGACCATATAAGGACCTTGGTTATTATTAAATTGATTAACTACTGCCTTTAATTTTGTGATATCACTTTCGCCATTTGCAGTTGGTAATGCACCAGGTAATGCACCACCTTCAAATAACCAACTCCCATCAGATGTAAAGAAAGGAACTTCAAAACCAATATCTTTTAATTGTTGAAATACGGCTGCACTATATTTTTTATGCTCTTCTAAAGGAATATCTTTGCGTTGAGCAACATAAGAACCAAATTCGTTCTCGCCTTGTACCATGATTATTGGTCCGCCTTTGGTAATTTGCAAATCCTTAACCTGATTGTACAATTCGGTAAAATAGGCTTTGGTCGCAGCCAAATATTCGTTGTTGTAACCACGAATTACCATATTAGGAACATTTTGTAAGAACCACGGATAACCGCCAAATTCCCATTCGGCACATACATAAGGTCCTGGGCGTAAGATTACAAACAAGCCTTCTTCTTGCGCTATTTTTATATACTCGGCTAAGTTTTTATTTCCTGTTTTAAAGTCCCAAACTCCGGGAGATGTTTCATGATAGTTCCAGAATACATAAGTAGCAACTGCATTTAATCCCATTGCTTTCATCATTTTTAGACGATGGCGCCAATAAGGTTGTGGAATCCGAGAATAATGCATCTCTCCCGAATGTATTTGTACTGGTTTGTTATTTAGTAAAAAGTTTCCATCGCTTATAGCAAAAGTTTGTTTTTGCTGTGCTAATAAAGGAGAGAGTGTAATGAAAGAAAAGAGGAAGGCTAAATAAACTTTTTTCATTTTTAATTTAATTAAAGATTATAATTTATTGTGTATAACAAAAAGAGGGCACTTTATGATGGTGCCCTCTTGATGCAATTTAACTAACTTCAAAATTTTATTTTATTTAGAAAATTCTAAACCTTTTAATTTGTTCCAACCACCACGTGTGAAATCTGGAATTTCTACTGGACTTGAATTGTTATCCAATGAAATTTCTGTTAATGGACCTAAGCAAGACCATTCAGCAAGATCGTATACATCCATATCAAGAGGTAATCCGTTTTGTAAACAGTGAATCAAACGGTAATCCATGATGAAATCCATTCCACCGTGCCCACCTACTTGTTTTGCTTTTTCTTCGATTCCTACTACAATTGGGTGCTTGTATTTTTCCATTAATGCTTTTTTGACATCTTCTGGCATGAATTTGTGTGCACTTAGGTTTTCATGATCTGGTTTAATATCTGAGCTAATTGATTTAGCATCTAATGCATACCCTTCTACTGGATATTTATTAGCAAATCCTTTAGTTCCACTAAGTTGATACATACGGCTGTACGGACGTGGAGATGTTACATCATGTTGAATTTGGATTGTTTTGCCATTTTCTGTACGAATCATAGTCATGGTATGGTCTCCGTTTCTGAAATCTTTAACGTCGACACCTGATTTTTCTTTAATGTAAGCTGGGTTTCCTACTGCTTTTGTATCCATAGAAACTAGGTAGTTCATCTTGTCACCACGGTGAATGTTTAATGCTTGACAAGCTGGCCCCATACCATGCGTTGCATAAATATCTCCACGGTGTTTTTTATTGTAATCCATACGCCAGTTATTCCAGTATTCTCCCCAAAATGGTTGAAGACCGTGAATATAAGAGCCTTCAGCATGAAGTATCTCTCCAAATAAACCTTGTTGAGCCATGTTTAATGTAGTAAGTTCGAAGAAATCATACACACAGTTTTCTAGCATCATACAGTGTTTACGCGTTTTTTCGGAAGTATCTATAAGATCCCAAATTTCTTTCATAGTCATTGCACCCGGAACTTCTATTGCTACGTGTTTACCATCTTTCATAGCTTGAGCACCAATATTAGCATGATGTTTCCAATCGGTTGCAATATATACTAGGTCTACATTTGGTAACGCTGTAACTTTTTTCCAAGCATTTTCATCTCCATAAAACTCCTGTGCTTTAGGAAGCCCTTGTTTTGTTAGTATTTCATTTGCTTTTGCAGTGTTCTCTTGTGTCATGTCGCATAATGCAACAATCTCTACTCCAGGAATATGTGTCATACGTTCTACTGCTCCCGGACCGCGCATTCCGAGTCCGATAAAAGCAACACGAACGTTTGGAATTGGTGCTGTGGCTAAACGTAAAACATCTTTTTGTCCTTTGGCACGAGCAGGGGTAGGTGTCTTAATCATTTGGGCTGAAGAAGTCGCATATCCTAAGAAGAGGCAGGATATCAGAATAAATTTAAAGATACTAGTTTTCATGTTGAATTAATTTTAATTTAAAATTGTGGGCAATCTATTTTGGGATTGTCTTAGTGTTTTTTTATGGCAAAGTACTAAAATTTATACTTGGCTTATTATGCTTTAATGGTTTTGTAAATTTAGTTTTGGCTTTAGTGTATTTGTTAAAGAAACCACCATCTTTTAAAAAGAAGTGTCCTTTTTCGACGCCACCAGAATAATCCATTCGATATCCTTTTCTTCCTGTATTATCTACTGTAAAAATAGCTGAATCTATTTCGGTCCAAATGCCTTTATCATCGCAATACCATTGATTATTAAATAAAACTTTACGAGATTTATTTCCTTGTTGTGGTACGAAATTCTCTAGGAAAGAATGAAATCTTTTTAAGTAAGTATTGGTTTTCGGACGGTTAAAACTTGCAATTAGCATCCATTTGTTTAATTCTGGTGCATAAAAGTATGCGGTGTATGTGGTTGAGTTATCATTTTGAGGAACTCCGTTAAGCAGGAATTTATAGGTGCTTCCAGCTTTCCAGTTGTATCTTAAATAACTTTGCCCACCAGATCCTTCGTTTCCAAATTCACCAGTTTGTACATTTTCTCCTTTTTTAAGCATTTTAATTTTATGTGATTCAGGAATGCTTTTTGGATCATCTGTAACAAAAGGGCTCCAGACAGAAAACAATACGCGACGCTCAGTTTCGGAATTTACTTGAATTCCAAAATAACCTTCGCCAAAGCCGTTTGCCATATAATAAGAACCTATTTTGTCTTCGTTTACAGGAACGGTAATTTCGTTATAATACCATTGAACGTTTACTTTTTCGGGTACTTCATAATTTAAATGAACTGAAGGACCTCTTCGTCCCCAATGAAAAAAGTTGTCATCATTATTAGGTACAAAAGCAGTTTTTCCTTGGAGTGCTGACCCGCTAATGATTAATTTAGAAATAGAAGGGAAGTTACTTTGTGTTTTACTAATCCCTTTTATTTTTAAAGCAACATATCCTGTGTCAATAATTTTCCATTCGTTTATTACAATTGGTCTTTTGTTGTCTTCGTCAAATTCGATTTTTTTAAATTCTTTGTTAATGCCAAATTCTACTGTAGATTTCCCTTGAACATCTACAAATTCATCTGTTGATATTTTAATCAATCCTGGAGTTGAAACCCTAAAATAAACAGTGAAGTATTCTTTAGGATTGGTCCAGTTTTCTATTCCGTTATCGGTTATAGTGTTATTACTTTCAAGATTGTAAGAACTAAAAGCATTTCCGCCAAGAGGCAAATGAATTTCGTTTTTAGAATCTTGTGCCAATACATTTGTACCTATAAATAACAATGTAAGGAAAGAAAAAATAATTTTATAATATTTCATTTAGCCTGATTTTAGCTATTATTGTTTTTGCGTTTAACTTCTCCAGAATCCTCCTTAATTATCTAAGGAGGAATTCTAAAGAGAGCCTTATTTACTAACTAACCATAAAACTCAAAATTAGTTTTTTCAAAATCCTACTTATGGATTTTGAGTTAAAGTTCCAGGATATGCATTTATTTCCGATTGAGGAATATATTGCACTACTCTTGGACTTGTTGCTGGATAATCTACCATTGGTGTATGAGGTCCAGGGTAACGGCGCGTCATTGTTTGTCCGTTTCTGTATACATCATATCCACGTTGTGCTTCAAAAGCAAGTTCCAGCTGACGTTCTTCATCAATAAGTTGTACTGCATTTGTACTAGTTAAAGAAGTATATCCGCCTCCTATAATTGATCTTTCTCTAACGATATTTAAATTTTTAAGCGCATTTTGATAATCTCCTTTTTTAGCATACGCTTCAGCCATATTCAAATACATTTCGGCTAATCTTGAAATAATAGGCGAGTGTAGGTGAGAGCTATTGTCTTGTAAAGAACATTTTGTAACGTAGTACATAGGATATACACGATTTAACAACATCATATAATCTTTTTCTCCTACATACGTTTTTCCAGCATAATTTATCGAATAGTTATTTTCGGCAGCATTTACTACGGTAAGATTGTAATCTGTATTTGCGATTGTTATATAATATGAACCGTTAGAATTTGTCTTAAGAGGTTGTTGTATATAGTTATAGCCAGTTTGTGCTCCTGCAGCATTAAAAGCATCTACAATGAAGCGGAAAGCTTCTGTTTTATTGTTAGCAGCATCCAATGCATATTGAGGATCGATAAAAGCCCATCTTGCATCTTTCTTTAGACCAGATTTACGTAAAAGATCTAAGTATTTTGCACTTGCATACATTTCTCCCCAACCTTGTCCTTGTATATTAGCGTACATACCACCAATACCATAATAATGATCAAAACCTGAGTACTCTGAAGCGACACGTTTAACAGCAAAAATAGTTTCTGTTTGTCCGCTTGCATCAGGTGCAAAAGTGTTATATTTCATAAAATCGGCTCTGCTAAGTAAATTATAACGACCGCTATTAATTACTTTATTTGCATACTCAATAGATAAATCAGCGTATTGTTGATTAGGTGATTCATAAGTTCCACTCATGTATAAATATACTCTGGAAAGCATTGCTTGCGCAGCTTCTTTGGTTGCATAAGCTGCAGTTCTGCTTTCATTCATTAAGGCTTCCCCTTTTTTAAGATCGCTAATTGCTTGCTCATAAGTTGCTTTTACAGTAGCTCTATCTGGTAGGTTGATGTTGGCAATATCTTCAGGTAATCCGTTAACAATTGGCACACCCAAATTAGTTTCTGGAGATTGTGCATAAGGTCTACCATACGTTTTAACTAAATAAAAATAAACCATTCCTCTTAAGTAATAAGCTTCTCCTAATTGTTGATCCATTTTTGGACTTTCTCCTTCAGAAATCATTTTCATCAAGTCACTTGATTGTGAAATCACTTTATAACTATTATTCCAGAAAGTAGATAATCTATCATTAACTGGGCTATGCTGATAAGAAATAAAGGTGTAGAATGCATCTGTAGAGGTTCCTCTAATCATGATGTTATCTCCTGGATATTCACCTACACGATGCATTACATCCGACCAGCCTTTAAGCTGAGCATAACACCCGTTAAGAAGTACTTCGACAGCAGCTTCTTTATCCTGCATGATTTTATCTTTTGTATATGAGCCAAATGGTTCTCGCTCCAGTTCACATGAAGATAGAAAACTAAGAGTAATAAATAATATGAATATTTTTTTCATGGTTTTGTTTTTTAAAGAGTAAGATTAAAACCTAATACAAATCTGCGTGTTTGAGGATATACAGAGGTTGAAACTCCTGTTATTGTTCTTACACCACCTCTTTCAAATGGAGGTATCTCAGGATCAACACCTGAGAAATTTGTTATTGTAAACAAGTTTTCCCCTGATACAAATATTCTTAGGTTAGAAATATTCAAACGTTCAATAGATAAATTATATCCAAATGATACACTTCTCATTTTTAAGTATGATCCATCTTCTAAGAAACGAGATGATGCTTTATTTGAGTTACTATTATTATTGTAAGAAGCTTGTGGGTGTGTAGCAATATCGCCTGGTTTTTCCCAACGGCTCCATCCTTTTTGAAGATTCATTTGGTTACGATCGGTATAAGCTCCATCCGAATCAAATTCTGCACGAGCATAGTTATAAATTTTACCACCTACAGAATAACTGAATGTTGCTCCAAAATCGAAATTTTTATAATTTAAACTAGTAGAAAATCCTCCGTAATAAGATGGAGTATAGGCATCGATAGCAATTTGATTTTTTGAAGCTTCACCATAGTCAGACGTTTTAACACGTTCCCCAGCTGCATTGGTTGTAAACCATTCTGGTTTTCCATTATCAGGATTTACACCAGCCCACTCTGTAAGATACCAAGTATCAACATCTTTACCAGGTGTTAATAGTTTGTTTGCTGAACCAGAAATACCAGTTCCGTCACCTACAATAATCTGTTGTTTTGTTCCGTAAAGACTGGTTACTTTGTTTTTGTTTAAACCAATATTGGCATCTACATTCCATCTCCAGTTTTCATTTTTAATAATATCTACATTTACAGATGCCTCAAAACCTTTGTTGTTTACAGAACCAACATTTCTCCAGATACTGGTTACTCCGATTACTCCAGGTAAAGGTACCTCGTATAATAAACCAGAAGTATCTTTGTCGTAATAGTCTAATGTTATATTAATTCTGTTTAAAAGGCTAATGTCTAAACCAACACCAGTTGTAAATGTTTTTTCCCAGCTTAAATCAGGGTTTCCTATTTGAGAAATAAGAGCACCTGGGTTCTCATTATAACCAGAAGATACAGAGTATAAAGGTAAGTGCAGGTATAAACCATTTGGTCTGTTTCCTACTGAACCATAACTTGCTCTAAGTTTTAAGTTATTGATGAAATCAGCCTTAAAGAACTTTTCTTTATGAATGTTCCAACCACCACTAATAGAAAAGAAATTACCATATCTTGCATTTTCTCCAAAATTAGAAGCCCCATCACGGCGTATAGAAAATTGTGCCATGTATCGCTCATCATAAGTGTAATTAATGTTGGTAAACAAAGATTGAACAGCCCATTGCGATCTGTTTCCTTTAACTTTTTCGGGAACAGTAGCTGCATCTGCAACAATAAACCCAGGAGGTATTCCTGTTGAAACTCCTTCAGTGCTTTTGCCATTATATTCATTCCATTCGTATCCTGCAATTGCGTTTACAGCATGTGCTCCAAATGATTTGTTGAATTTGAATAATTGACTGGTATAAAAACGATTATTACTAGTAGTTTCATCTGTAATTCTTCCTTTTACTGATAACCCCTCAGAAGATCTTGGATCTATGTAGGTCATTGAGTTGTAATTTGAGAATGTATAGTTATTTGTAGAAGTGAATGATAACCAACTATTAATTTTAGCATCAAAGTCTAAATTAGTTCTAACACTGTATCGTTCAGATTCTCCATAATTCCATTGTAAGTCATACAAATAGTTAGAACCAGTTGTATTTACCCAAGTAGGATTTGGTTGGTTACCTACCAAAGTTCCATCAGGAAGATATGGGTTATCCCAAGGCATATTACCATACATAGCACCTACAGAATGCTGTTTGTCTTCAGTTTCTGTACGTGTGATATTTGCTTGAGGGCGTATTGTTAGCCAATTGTTTACTTTATAGCTAAATTTAAGAAGTAAGTTATAACGGGTATAATCATATCCTTTTATAGCACCAGTTTCGTCATATATACCAAGAGAGACATAGCTTTTGAATACATCACTACCACCGTTAATTGATAAGTTAAAATCTCTTGCAATACCAGTTTTTGTAGCATTTTTCCACCAGTCGTAATTTTTATTTCTTAATTCAGGAGTCCACCACCAAGCATTACTAAAATCTTGTTTGTTAGGAAAAGAATCATACAAATCATATAATTCCTGACCATTCATAATATCAAAATTTCCTGTGTTTACAGTTGTTGCAGCAGTTTTTATAGAGGCATTAATGGTTGCCTTACCAGATTTTCCACTCTTTGTAGTAACAATGATAACCCCGTTTGCCCCTTGAGATCCATACACAGCGGTAGATGCAGCATCTTTAAGTACTGTCAAGGTTTCGATATCGGCTGGATTCATATTTCCAGAGCTACTTCCTACAATCACACCATCGATAACCCATAAAGGGTCAGTGCTTCCGTTAACTGTAGTTTTTCCACGAATAACGATTTTACCAGCATCTCCAGGCTGTCCGTTTCCTGAACTTACATAAACTCCAGTTGCTTTACCAGCTAATAAATTCTCTACAGATGGAGTGGTAATATCAGTAAGTTTTTTATTGTCTAAGGTTTGTAAAGCTCCAGTAAGGCTCTCTTTTTTAATTTTGCTGTAACCAACGATAACTACTTCGTCCATTACTTCTCCAGCTTCTTTTAAAGCAACAACGATAGGCCCTTTTCCAATCGTTACTTCTTGTTCTTGCATTCCCATATAAGAAATAACCAATATAGTCTGGGTATCTGCTACCTCAATGGCAAATTCACCATTGTAATCTGTTTGTACTCCAATGCTAGTTCCTTTAATTAAGACATTTACTCCAGGAAGAGGTAGTCCAGAGGCATCAGTTACTTTGCCCTTAACAATTTTTTGCACTAATGATAAATCAACTCTATTTGTATTTACTTCTTTTGATGAAGTAGCTGTTGAAATTTGAAAAGTCAAAGCAAACAATGAAAGAATTGTCAATTTAATTTTCTTTCTAGAAGGGGTGCTTAACCGAAAACTTCTAGGTTTTTGTTTAATTAATAAATTCATACTCTTAAAAATGGGTTTGGTTAATAATTTTTTTGTTGTGTTAACTGGTATTCATTTTTATTATAATTGATTTAAGGAAGCTCCTTAAATGAAATATTTATGCTATGCTTTTCTAATATTAATTAGCTGAAAAACTCAATTTTAAAATCTGAAAACATATGTTTTTTCTTATTTATTCAGTCGCGTTTTTTTAACATAAATTGTGCTTTATTTTTTTTAGATATGACGAAACTATATATTAAATTTTTATTAAACAAGGAAAAACACAAAAAATGTGCTCGAACACACAATATTTGTGTTCTCGAGCACATTTTTTTTATTGAAAATGTTTTTTTAGTAATAAAATTCTAGTTTATTATTAAAAAAAAGGAAGTCTAGCGTTCATGGAAAAACAGGAATTTTGCAGGTAATTATTATTAGATGAGGAAATAAATAAAAATATTACTAAAAAAGTTATGAATTTTATATAAAACATTTCAATTGAATAGTAGATGTATTTAAAATAGGACTGTTAATAAAACAATAATATAGTACCAATAACGGCCTTTTAAATTGAAGTTTTAATGTTTTTTTGGGTTGAATTGAGGCTCATGAATCCCTTCAAATATTGGAAGTTATTTGAAGGGGGTGATTACTTAAATTTGTGCTAATTTTATAAAATCAAATGGGGATATTAGAAATAAAAAGCGATTTTAAAATAGAGAATTTTACCTTTTAGTATTAAGTGTAAACAAACCTATTTCTGTTCCAGAATCATTAAGCATTAGTAAGTTTAAAACTTTAGGATTGGCATCAATTCGTATTAAAGTTCTAGTTCCTGTTTTTGGACCGCCACCAATAACAAAATGATAGGAGTGATCTTTGTTAGGTTCAAACATTCCGTATTCGTGAGTATGTCCTGCAACAAACAAGTCGATTTTATATTTTTCGAATAAAGGACCAAATAATCTTCGGCATTCAGTTGTTCCATGTTCTTCATCAGAGTGATAATGTGGAATATGCATCATCACTACGCGAAAAGGAGCGTTCTTAAAGGCTTTAGATTTCATTTGTTTCTCTAACCAAACGGCTTGTTCTTCGCGATAAGAATCATAGTTAACAGTTCCACCATATACAGGGTGAGAGTCTTTCTTGTCTTCGCCAGTATCTAAGACAATTGTAAAAACGGGACCCATCTGGAAAGTGTAATATTCCTTCTTGTTGTAATTGCAATAATAATCTAATAGATTTCTAGAGTATTTCCCTCTGGTTTCATGATTTCCTCTCACAAACATAAAGGGTTTTTCTGTCGAAAATATGTTGCAAGGATTGAGTAAGTGATTGATAATTTGGTTTTCATCCGTTTGATAGTCAAACATGTCTCCGTTAAGGAAAACAAAATCATATGGCTTGTTTTGGTTGAGTTGTATGAGTTCGCTAAAAGATTCTGGATGGTCATGAATATCATTTAGAACCAGCCAGCTTACTTCTTTTGTTTTTGGGTCGAGTGTGTTAAAGTGATATGTTTTGCTGTTAATAATGTCTCCAAAAGTGATTTTATAAGGTTGAAAATCTAGAATTTGTTTGGAGAAAACTTTATAATAATATTTGGTATTAGGTTTAAGATTTGTGAGTGTTACAGTATTAATCTTAGAATTAGTATTCATCATACCGTGAGCACATTGTTGGGCTTTGGTTCCTAAATTTTCGGTTTCTCCATATTCGACCCAATTTAAACAAAGTTGGTTAGTGAGCCACATTATGGTGATACCATCATTGGTAGGAGCTTGAAGATAAGGCTTTGTTAAAAAATCATGATTAGAGTCTAATGCTTCGATATTTGTATTTGATGCTAAAGCCGATAAAGGTAAGCCAGTTGCTATAACAGATCCCGAAATACCTACTATAGTTTTTGTTAAGAAGGAACGGCGGGAGTTTTTTTCTTCTTTCATAAAAGATAAAATTTTGGTTATTTATAGTTTAAATGGTTGTTATTTAGAGATAAATAGAAAACGAAACTATCGATTATATTTTATTAAACAAAGAAAAGTATTGTAAAATGTGTTCGAACACATTATATTTGTATTTCTGTAATAATTGTATCAAAATTATAATTGAAGAATAATATGAATCAGGAAATAAAGAATTACGACGTAAATTCAATAGCTACAAACCAGTTGATTATTTCAGGAAAGGGAGATTCTGATTTATGGAAAACGGCAGTTGTCTTAGATGATTTTTGTTCGCCTTGGGATCCTAAAATGATTTCACGAACCGAGTTCAAAGCCTTATGGGATTCAGTGCAATTATTTTTTTGTTTTACCGTATATGATGCTGAAATTCATATAGAAGAGAAAGATGATAGTATTGATAGCATCAATAATTCAGATAGAGTAGAGTTGTTTTTTAGACCAGACAGTTCACTTAATCCGTATTATTGTATGGAGATTGATACTAAAGCCAGAGTAATGGATTTTATAGCGTATCCAGATAAGAATTTTAATTTTGATTGGTCATGGCCAAAAGATGATTTATTTGTTAAATCATCTGTAAACAGTAACTCTTTTGTAGTAGAAGGGGCAATAAGTATTGGATCCTTGAAGCAGTTTAATTTAATTAATAACAACCAAATCGAAACTGGAATTTTCAGAGCTAAGTATTCTAAAACTGATGGTTCTAATTATGAACCCACTTGGATCACTTGGGTGAATCCCGTTACCGAAACACCTAATTTTCATGTCTCATCAGCGTTTGGAATCTTAACTTTGAAAGACTAGATTATTCTAGATAAAAATCAGCATTTTCTGAGTTAATAATATCGATAGGCAGGAGTGTAACTGCTGGGGTTTCTTTGTGAAAAAGGAAATGCTCTACAAGATATGTTATCCCAAGATAAGCTTGTCTTTTTTGGTTTTGATGAATTAAGAAATCAATTACACCTAGATTTAGATTATTCACATTTTCATCAATTAAATCGTAACCAATTATTCGAATTTTTTTATCCTTAACTTCACTAATCGTTTTGGCTATTTGATAGGCTTTAGATGTGGTAATGAAAACTCCAGATAAATCAGGATTCTCAATAATGAAGTTTTTTAGATTAATTTCAACATTCGGACTTTTTAATTTTAATGTTGTAATCCTATAGTCAGGGCTTTCTTTCTCATTAAAGTAATTTCTGAAACCTCTTTCTTTTTCCTGCATGTGAATTGCATTCTTATAAGTCTCGTCAATATGTATAATGGCAATGTGTCCTTTGTCAAGAATAGTATTTAATAATTTGGCAGCTACGCGACCACTTCTAAATAAATCTTGTCCAACAAAATTCTTGATTAGTGTAGATTCTACTTGATTGTTAAAAGTGTTAACTATAATGTTTAAAGAATCATATTTTTTTATTGCTTCTAATGTTTCTTTATGGAATAATGGAGCCAATAAAATAGCATCTGGTGCTTTTTCTATAATAGTTTCATTAATAGTTGTAAACGATTTTGTTTTTTCGGGATTAAAATAAAATGTTTCAACAAGTATGTTGTATGCTTTAAATTCTTTTATGGCATCATTTATTCCTTTAATACAAGGAAGCCAATATGGGTCAATTTTAGGATCAGGTAGGAGTATGCAAATATGATAAATCTTATTGTTTTTTAGGTTTCTGGCAATAAGATTAGGTTCGTAATTAATTACATTTAAAACTTCATTTACTTTCTCAAGCGCCAAGGGAGAAACTTTTCCTCTTTTGTGCAATACTCTGTCAACAGTACCTTTCGAAACTCCTGCTAATTTGGCAATATCTTTAATTGTATGTTTTTTATTCATAGAGGGCAAATATATAAAAACTTTGTATTTATTTTTAGAGTAATCTTTTGCAGCCTGAAGGCAACAAATAAAATATTGATTGTAACAGAGATTCCATTCGTACAGGGTTTTGTAAATCTTGTACGTATAATTTTATTTTTTATAGCTACAAGATTAATATCAAATCATGTAGTATTACTAGCGGCATTTTTTGTTACTAAATATAGCTAATCAAGTATTTATGTTAATGGTGAGCAAGTTATAAAACAGCGGGCAATTTTTAATAGCAATGAAGTATTTTAGTTTTAAATTAACGATAGTTATGGTTAATGTTTCTAATATTTCAAAGGTTTATAAAAATAGTTATTCTTATTCCAATTCGCCAAATTATCTTAATAATTTTTCGAGTTCGTTTTCTTTTAAAAACTTAGTAGGAGCTGCTGCTTGAGCACAAATGTTATATTTAAATTTTGAATACATATTGCATGAATTACATCCAACTCGTTACTCTAGTTTATGGGATATAGTTATGATTTCCTATTTTTGGTTATTCAATTTTTTTATTAACGGTTTAATATGGTTGGTTGTGTCTTCGTCTAATGATGCTAGAGCTTTATCTGCTTCATCAGGAGAAAACTTCGTTAATCCGATTATACCAGCAGCAATTACATTATAAGATTGATTTTTAATGCTTTCGCTCATTAGCTCTTTATAAACAGGATCTCCTGTAGATGCTAGTTTTATAATTGCAGCAGCTCTACTAGTTGTTTTTCTATCATTTTTAGCGATGTTAAGCAAGTTTTTTAATGCTGCGTCTTTTATTTGCTTGTCGCTTAAATCAATTGCTTTAATACTAATGGTTCTTAAATCATCTTGTTGATCCTCTAAACCTGCCAATAGTATAAGTTGGCCCTCATGACTTTTATCTTTTGCAGCAAATTTTATAGCTTCAATTCTGTTATAATACGTTGGGACATTTTTATATTGATATAGATAATCAGCTATTTTTTTGTTGTCGATAACTTGACCAACTAAAATTTTATCGGGGTCAAAATCTATAAAAGTGGGTTGAGATGGAATATCAAAACTAAAATTTTGTTCTCTTTTATCAATTAAAATATCCTTTCTTATTTTAGTTCCGTTTACATAAAAATCTACTTTTAGCGGTAGGCTAAAGGTTTGTATTGAAGCATCCTGAGTTTGCTTTACTGCAATTGTAGCTTTTCCGTTGGAGTACCCATATTCAATATTTAAAATAGGATTTCCTCCTTGGTAATACCATTGGTTAAAATAGGGACTCCAGTCTTTACCGGTTACTTCTTCCATTGCCAAACGTAACTGATGACTTTCTCCAGATTTAAAAGCGTTGGTTGTTAGATAACGGTTTAACGATTTATAAAATGCTGCATCGCCCATTTTATTTTTTATCGCATATAATATTATAGAACCTTTTGAGTAGGTAACATTATCAAACACATCTTCTTTGTTCTTGTAATAAAAACGGGCTAGAGGCGGACTTATTCCATTTTTGGAAGAACGTAAAGTGTTTTGCAATTTTTCATAACGAGATCTGTCTTCTCCTTCTTGTCCAGCATCATGTCCGTGCCAAAGAACTTCTCCCAAAGTAGCAAATGATTCATTCATTGTTAAGTTCGACCAGGATTCGGCCGTTACATAATCTCCAAACCACTGGTGAAAAAGTTCATGAGCAATTGTACTTTCCTGATTGTCATCCAGTAATTCTCTTTCAGTTTTCTGTACATATTCGCCATGTAAAGTAGCAGATGTGTTTTCCATTGCACCTGAAACATAATCTCTGGCTACAACTTGTGCATATTTAACCCAAGGATATTCTACATCTAACATCTTGCTATAAAAGTTCATCATATCTGGTGTTTTTCCAAAAATTTGTTTAGCATATGGTGCGTACTTTGGTTCCAGATAATAGCTAACTTCTTTTCCGTTATAAGAGTCTTTGTATATTTTAAAATCTCCTACAGCGATCATAAACAAATAAGGAGAATGCGGTAAGTCCATTTTCCAGGTATCTGTACGAGTGCCGTTTTTATTGGCTTTTTGCGAAGTTAATTTCCCATTGGATAGAGAAGTATATTTTGTTTCAACAGTCATTGCAATTTCAGAAGTTGTTTTCTGATTTGGTTTATCGATAGTAGGAAACCAAGCCGATGATGCTTCTGTTTCGCCTTGTGTCCATATTTGGATTGGTTTATCATCTTTGCCATCAGGATTTATAAAATACAATCCTTTAGCATCTTTAATAGCATTACTTCCTTTTGTTTTTAGTTGATCAGGCTTTGCTGTATAATCAATGAAAACAGTATAATTTTCGGTGCTTTTATACTTCCTATTTAACGTAATAAAAAGCTGCTCATTGTCATAGTTGTATTTTAGAGGAGTTTTTATTTTACCATTAATTATAGCAATTTCTTTAAAATCCATTCCTTTAGCATCTAGCGTAAGTGAATCGGTTTCGTAAAAGTGAGGCTTTAAAGTAAGCCATTCTTTTCCGTATAAATAGCGCTTCCCATAATCAAAAGAGACTTCTAGTTTTGTGTGTACTAAATCATTGACTTTTAGTGGCGTAACTCTATAAATGGATAATTCATCTTTATTTTGGTCAATGTTTTGTGCAACAGTTTTTTGGAATGTCAATAAGACAATGCTAATAAGGGTGCATTTTAAAAAAAATATCTTCATAATTATTTGGTTTAGAATTACAGTTAATTGTGCTGTCGTTCAGTTGTTTTTGTCTTTAAAGTTTTTCTATAATTCGAACTTCGCCGTCTTTTTCATCTTCGGTTAAATTAGTAGTTTGTTTTTTAGTATAAACTAGCAAACACCACTGAACAATTTTATTCGCTGGATATAAACTAGCTTGATTTTGCAACCATTCTTCGGCTTTTTTTGCAGAAGAAGTTTTCTCAATAGCCCAAGCCGAAACGAGTTGGTTTGCCGGTAAGAAATTCATAACCGTATTATCAATTTTAGGATTAAAAGCAGTGATTTTTAGTAAAGATTTCATCGCTGTTTCATTATCTCCGAGACTTGTATAGCATTGATAATTCAACCAATTTTCAAGTCTCTCATCTATATCCTCATCATACGGTTTTCCTACACCTAGATTTTCTGGCCACAGCTTTGCCTCGGTAATAAATTGTAATGCTTTTTTATATTGCTTATTTTTCATTTCTGTTACAGCTTGCATCAGTTTAGCTTCATGATACAATTGTCTTCCTGCAGTAGCTCCTTCAAAAGGAAGAATTTCTAGTTTGGTTAAAAAAGCATCTGCTACTACATATTTCTTATTAAGTAATAGTGTTTTTGCGTACAACATGCCCATTAAATAATTTTCTTTATGTTTTTTATAAAATGGCTCCGTAATGGATAATGCTTTTTCATATTGTTTTTGCATGATATAATGTTCGGCCAATAGTTTATGGTATCTCCATCCTTGGTTATCTAATTTAATAGCTTGTTGAAGACTTGAAATCACTAGTTTAGAATCATCTTTGAACAATGAAGCTTTGGCAGCATAAAAGGCAGGGTCCGCAGGTTTAGAACCACATTCTGTGAATAATGTTTTTGCTTTCGAAATATTATTACGATTCCATTCGATTAAAGCCAGATGATATTTTAATTGCCATTGCTCATTTGTTGTTATTAATTTCTCTAGAATAATGGCAGTTTCTCCACGGAAAGGAAAACTAATTCCTGGTTGAATCTTACTTAAATCAACGGGTTTGTTTTTTAAAAATGCTATCCAATACAGAATTTCAGGATTTGGAACCGCAAGAGAAAAAACTTTTAAAGCTTCGTCTTTACGTCCCAATTGTTGGTACCATATTCCTAATTCTAAATAGGTTTGTTCCGGCATTTCGTTTCGTATAAGTGATGTGAAAAGCCCTTTTGATGAATCTGAATTCTCCCAAAGGAATTTCTCAAAACCAAGAAAATGATTTAAAGGATCAATGGTATTTATCTTATTTAATATTTCGGTTGCTTTATCTGTATTGTTTTGCAAGCGATATAGTACTGCCAGCACTTGTAGCCCTTCTAAATTGTATTGATTATTTAGCAAACTTTTTTCGGCATATTCGATCGCTTTTGTTTGTTCATTTTCAGAAAAATAAATGGTACTCAATGCTGTATAAGCAGAGCTGCGATATTCAACGCTTGAAGCTGCAATATCAAATCCATCTTTGGCATCGATAGTATTTCCTAAATGTAAGTTGGCAAGTCCATAATAATAGTTTGCCGCAGGATCATAAGTGTTTATTGCCAAAGCTTTGCTAGCTGATTCAACTGCTTCTTTATATTGTAATCCTCTAATTTGCAATGATGCTAAGTCGGATAGAGCAGGAGCATAGTTAGGGTCTTTTTTCAAACAAGCAGTTAGGTATTCGGTTGCTTTTATATAATCTTTAAAAGCGATATAGTTTTTTCCTTGCAGGTATAATCCGTAAACTGAATTGTTATCAAAATCTTTAGGCATTTCCATCGGACGTTTTAGGTTTCCATCTTCGGGTGCCGAATTCCAAACTAGTTTATTGTCTCCAATAGTTAGTCTTAATTTATTTTCATTAACAGCAACTTGAATCGAATCTTTGAATACTTCCAATGTATTAACGGAGATATTTTTTGAATATATTTTTTTATCATTATCAAAAATTTCCAGTTTTTCATTTAATTTTTGTAGTGGAGAAAAATAGATTTTCAACCAGCCATTCTCGTTTTTTACATTTACAGCGCCGTAATTATTGGCTTTTACAAAACCCTTTGTTTGTTTTACAGGAAACCAATATTCTGTCCAGGAATCAGTTTGGTAAGGTGCGAATGAACGTTGTTTAAAAGGCGTATATATACTGTTTTCACTTGCTTGATTAAACAATCTCCCACTTTGCACCTCTACGTATTGACCATCGGTATCGGTTAATAATTTTTCCCAAATCATGCCTTGTTGTGATAATCCCCAAATCCATATTTTTTTACCGGGTTTATCATCATAATTGCCATATCTTCCCATTCCAAAATCTTCGTCATGCCAATATCCACCAAAGAAGTCATTGTATTTACCAAAGACATGATAGGATTTGTAACCACCAAAATTGTTGTTTTTGTAAAACGATAAATCTTTACCCTTTTCTTTGTCAATAGGCCATGGAAAGTTTTCGCCATTATGACCAATATAATCTTTACCAGGATAAATAAACTGTAAATCCCCAGCTGCCTTAATTCCCGTATTCATCCAGGTATAATAAGGTTGTTCAAACTCGGTTGAATTAAACCAAAAAGAACTAGTCGTAAAATAGGCTTTATCTTTAGGCAAATTGATGTCTAATTTCCAAGAAGTCCGCGTGAGTAAATCCAAAACTCCAATGATACAACTAACACTTCCGTCTGCTCGGGTTATAGTGGTATAGTCAACAGGAGTAGCACAATTTGGAGTATGACCCATAATACCATAATTGCCCTCGACGCCACCGCTTGTCCATGGACCACGCATGGCAATATCTCTAAATTTGATGACGTGATTGTTATAGACAAAGTCTTTTCCTGTTGATTTTTCTATTGCAGACCAAACCTTTCCACCCACTTCTGGCAGAATCATTAATTTGATATAATCGTTTTCAAGCTCAATTACTTTCCATTCTTTTTGTATCGGTTTATTGGTAAAACCATCAAAACGGTAGTAAGGATAAATTTTTGTGTCTGGTTTAGGAATAGGATCCGGATCTGAAAAAGGATATGTTGTAAAAACTTTTTTGTATTCCTTAATGGTTGGTTTATTCTGTGCATTGACAAACAGGCTTCCAAAGAGCAAAATTGATATTGATAGTCTAAGTTTCATAATGGAGCTATTTTTGATTTTTTAAATAGTATGAAGTCCCAGCAGGACGTTATATTTACAGAAATTAAAATTCATTTTTAGATGAATCCTATTGGAGTGACATATTTTTGGTTATCAAAATGGAAATAGATATATCGTTCCGCTGGAGCTTATAAATGCGAACTTAATTACTTAACAATAAGCAACCATCCTTTTCCTTTTTCTACAGTTATTTCATCTGTTGCAGAGAAAGTTTTCGAAGGTTGGAAATTAAGAATCTCAGGAGCCACTATTGTAGCTTTAGCAGGATTGATTCCTAGTTTTTTCCAATCGATGATAAGTTTCACTTTCACATCAGTATCTGCCCAACTTGCGATAGAAATTAATGCAGAACCGTTCTTTTTATAAACTGTAGCCAGAACTTTATCGTTGGATGTTTTTACCGGACAGTTTTCGCTCCAATATCCAATCATTTTAGAACCTTTTATACCAAACGTATCCCATAATTTCCAGATAGCTCTAGGGTCGGCATTTCCGCTCCAAGGCATTCTGTTTGTCATTCCATAGACCATTCCTCTCCATGCATTGCCTCCGTCTTGCAACATTTCACCCATTAAGCCAAAAGGGATTCCGCTTACTTCTGTCAGGAAAAAGTCAGGTTGATTTTTTTCGTAGTCAAAATATTCTCCAAACCATAGTTTGTTTACATAAGGAAAGTGTTCCATGTATAAATTGGCACTATTGTTAAAACCATCACTTTTATTGTACTGGTTGGCACTGTGTAAATCGATAATTCCAGGGTGACCATCTTTGGTAAGTACTCTTTTAATACGTTTCATTGTAATTCTGTCAAACGCTACATCATCAAGATAAACACCATCAATACCTACATTTTGGGTCAACCAATTCATTCCTTCTACGTAATAATTATGCCAACGGTTCATGCCACTGTTTACGATTGCAGCATCTTTAATTCCGGGAACAAACCATGCAGGAATATAATCGTCGCCTACATGTTCTTGTAACCAAGAGAATCCGCCTCCTTTTCCTGGAGAATAAATTTCATGCCCCAGACTTTTCAATGCAAACGTTTCATAGGCTTTATTCGAAACTTCTCTTACTGTATTATAAATTTTTACTTTCAATCCTTTTTCATGCGCTTCATCGATATAACTTTTCATCTTTTTAAATTCGATAAAAGGGTAATTGATATAAGGATTTATCTCATTTGCATGATGTATATTAATTACTGTTGCACTTGTTTTAACAATAGTGTCAATGCTACTGTATTTATGGTAAAATTTAGTGTTCCATTGAAAATCGGTATCAATTGTGTGGAAAGGCGTAATCAATAAATTAAAGTTGTAATACAAGACATCTCCTTTTTTCATGCTTCGAGCTCCGCTATATGCATTTACCAAAATTGATTTTTGATTTGGAGTTATCGTAATTCCTCCTTTGTTATCGTTACCCCATGAAGTGGGTAATAATAAAGGTTTTTGTAAATAGAAATTGGTATTTAAAGGTCGGCTGTATTTTTCATCTCTCAAAGAAAATTGTAATCCAGAATTTACACTTCCAATCCATGCACCATCTTGATTTTTATGTGCTACATCCCATTTCCAGTCAAAAGTTGCTGGACGATCACCCCCTTTTTGACCTAATCCCATCATGTATTTTGCCGATGAAGGTTCGAATGGTAAATGAATATTAATATCATTAAAAGTAGCCTCTTCAAGAGCTGTAATTTTTACGGTATAAGATAAAAATCCGTCAAATTCTAAAGCTCCGTTTACATCCATTTGTAGCGATTGCGATGTCGAAGTACTTTCCCAAGAAACAGTTCCGACTTCTTTTTTCAAGAATTTAATTCCTGTGTTTTTCCATTTTAAAGATTCTTTTCCAGCAGCATCTACAAAATGAAATTCTACTGGAGAAGAAAGAATGTTATTAACTTTTGTACCAATAGAGGTCATTTCTGGTGTAAAAAAAGTTTGAATCTGAGCAGGAAAACCATTTGTAGCTAAAACTAATTTTCTGCCCAATAAAGAGATTTCCGAATCTTTTACCGCTAGAGGAGTATAAGGTGCAATAACAGTGTTTTCTTGTGCCAGAGTTGAATTTAACCATTTTAAACGTGTCATTTTCTCTAGATTATCAATTCCTCCATTTTTAGTGACTTCATTCGTTACTTTTATTTGAAGTGTAATTTCCTTTGGTTTTCCATCGGCAGTAACAGTAGCTTTTCCTGTGTAAGTTCCTGCAGCAGCAGTTTGAGGAATATCGATTCCGCACCACATTGCCTGTACTTTTCCTTTTGGAACAGAAACTGTATTAGTAAAAACAGCCCCATCGTATTTTACTCCATCGGTATTAATGCAACCAATATTTTTTGCCGAAATGATGTCTCCATTACTGTTTTTTAAATCCGTGAATGTAACCTTCACATTTTTTAAATCCTGTATAGCATAAATACCTAATTGAAAGGCTAAATATTCTCCTTTTAAAGCTGTGTCCGAAAAAGTGTTTTGAGTTCCTTTTTGAATCCATCTTTGTGGTAAATCATTTTTCATTCGAATAGAATAAATTCTATCTTCTGGAAAAACCAGAAATGAACTACCGCTATTTTTTGCAATGATAGCTGTAGTTTCTGCCGCAGTTGCAATTACATCCATTGGGTAAAAACTATTGAAAGCATTTATACTTTGAATTTCTGTTAATGTGCAATTGTCGGCCAAATTTGTTTTGATTTTTGATACCCATTGCGCATCTGCTTTATTTTCGGGTTTTGCATAAAGACCTTTAAGATAATTGGCGTCGCCTTCATCAATATAAGGCATATAATAAATGTAATATGTTCCCTTACCTGATATAGGTTCAAAGAAAATAGTACCGCTTTCTCTAGTGATAGCATCGGTTTTTATATTGAGAATTGTTGCACCAGTTTTACCATCTTGTACGATGATTCTTTTTAGTTCTGGTTTTTCATCTCTTCTACGCCATTCGATGGTGGTTTTAGCAATATTATCTCTTCCCGTAAATTCAACCACAGCGCGATGATTTCCTAATAAATCAGGATTCCAGCTGTCTTTTCCATCGGTGTATTTTATTTGTTGTGCAGTCATTGGCATGCTGAAAATGTAAAGACACATAATCAATATTCGACTCAAAATTTGTCTGTTTTTTAGATGTTGTTTCATTTTGTGTGTTCAAGTTAAAAAAAGTATGCGTATTTATAATTTTAGTAAACGGCTTTTAAATTGTTTTTTTTCCAGTAAGCAATAATAGGTTTATATGGACCATATTTATGCTGTTGTTCCGTAAAAGTATCTCCAAAAGGGCCATGTGCATAATCAATAGGTTTACTCATTTCGTTGGGATAATCAAATGTTTTAGGGTTTGGTCTCGTATGAATGGCATCGTCATTTACATAAGCAGCAATATCTAGTGCTTGTGCATCGGTAAGATGAGGTTTTCCAATAGCGACCTTATCATAAGGCATATTACCTTTTAACCATTGGGCTTGTTTAATAATTCGGTGCATGCTTGATCCAGGTTGATATCCGTATTTTCCCCAAAGAGGAGGATAGGTGTAGCCTGATTTATCTGCATTGTATTGGCCTTGACCATCTTCACCGTGGCATCTTACACAGTTTTCGGTAAAAAGAACTTTGCCTCTTGCAGAGCTTGCAGCTACATCTGGAAAAAATATTTCCATGTTCTTGGCTCCTTTAAATAAACTGTCTTTAGGTACAAATGTGCTAATCCATTTAAAATAAGATAAAAAAGCAACCATTTCTTTCCCGTCAAGCGGAAGTGGTTTCCCCGAATGAGGTCGCATGATGCAATTATTAATACGTTCTGCCAACGTGAGTACTTTATTTTCTCGTCCGCGGTATTGTGGATAGTTATCATGAGAAGACATCAGGTTTAGGGAATATGGTTTGGTACCAGCATCTTGATGGCAATTGGTACAATTCATTTTATTTCCCAAATATTTTCCATTAATCCCATTTGGACCAATGTAATAGGATGTTCTTAACATCAATTCCTTTCCATAACGCACCGATTCACCAAATTTGTCATTTGGAATTTTGGAGGTGTCAATAGTAATATAGGAATCCTTATTAGGAGATTCCATAGCTATTGATTTAGCAGAAGATGTATTGCAAGAATTGAGAACAATAATCGGCAATGCTAAAAATATACCAATAAGAATTATTTTTTTCATGTTTAAAAATTTTATCCTGACAGGTTTTTAAAAAACTGTTAGGTATTTCCTTTTGACTATCATATACCTGCAAGGTTTTTAAAACTTTGCAGGAAAATCAATATTTCTTTAATTTAAAAGAAATGGTTTCGCATTTTCCTCTGGAATAAACTCCACACGATAAGGAGGGATTTCAGACTCTAAAGCCCAAAGTAATACTCCTTTTTTATTGGTTAAAACCGTTATATGCCTTTTTGAACAACAACATAATATAGCGTCTTTATCAATCATATATGCGCTTCCCATTCGATCATTATAAATATCCATTGGTAATTTTATCTGAAAATCCAGCTTTACCGTATTATTTTTTTCATTTAGTTTTAAGGCAAAAACTGAAGATTGTTTTTTATCTACACCGTTATCAAAAAACATCAAACTTCCGTCTTGGTTTATGTGAGCTGCGTGTGCTTGCGAGAATTTACTATCTTGGGAGATAGAGAAAGTACCGCCTTTTCCTAATTTCCAGATTACTTTTCCCGTTTTAGCATCAACTTTCCAAATTTGTCCGTTGTTATAAAAAGAGATAAGGAAGTTGCCGTCTTTGTCATAATTAAGGCTATTGGCATGCATCCAATCTTTTTTGGTTTTCAATAATGCTTTATCTTTCATTGGATCCAAGTTGTCAAAAACACTCCATTTCCAGAGTTGTTTTCCTTTTTTATCCAAAATAAGAATTCCATCTCCATTAATGGTATCTTTCTTTTTTCCTCCTATAGCAGTTAAATCGGTTATTCTTTCATCAACAAATAGTGTAACTATTTCATTGGTCGATTTTTTTATAATTTCATGGTGGATGACTTGTTTAAAATCGCCTTGTCCTTTTTTAATGTGTGTTAAGGTATCGCCTTGTAAATTAATTTCCAGAATCTCACTTCCGTAACTTGTAGGTTCATCATTGGTACCCAAAATAGCAATGATAGATTGCTCTTTGGTAAAATGAGTAACCTTAAACCCTGTTCCATCAACGGTATGATACCATCTTAAATTTCCTTTGTAATCTACAATGTATGCGACTCCTGGCGTTTCTCTTTTTGCTAAAAGCATAAACCCTTTTTTGAACTTTTCGGGTAAAAGTTCTGGTTTCGGAGAATTGGCTTTGAATTGGTTTTGCAACCATTCGGGTAATTTCCGAGATTTAAAATTGTACACTTTACTCGTGTTTTTAGTTTCACCTTGTATGGTAACTAACTGATAACTGTAATTGGTTTCAGAAGCAATATTGCAAAGTACCAACGTATGAGCGAGGCCAGTTTTTGAAATTGGAGAGGTTGTTTTATTTTTTATTCCATTTTTATCAGACCAATATTCAGCAAATACCCTTACATCGTCACTAGTAGTAACATCGATTTGAATCTTCAATTCGTTGTTGCCATGAGTCCCAATTGTAATATTTTTAATCACATCACCCTGATTTTTAGCACAGCTTGCCATTGCAAGAAGGACTAAAATAAAGCTCCATTTTAATATTATTTTTTTAACCATCTGAAAAATTTTCTTTTATTGAACAGCTATATAAATAATCAAGAATAGGCAGCATTAAAGTTACCTATTCTTGATTTGGTGTTTCTTATTGTCTATCACCATTATTTAAGTGAGGGTTAAGATTAACCTGACTTTGCGGATAGGTGTAATATTTGTTTTGAGGCATCTTGATTTGTGCTGGTTCACCTACTCTAAGATGGTATGCATTTACTAGAATATCATATTTGTTCATTCGTATTAAATCCTGACGGCGTTTTCCTTCATAAAAAAGTTCCCATCCTCTTTCTTGCAAAATAGCGTCTCTTAAGGTTGCTTGATTGTAATCGGTCATAATCAATAATTTGGCATGGGATCTTCCTTTAACTTGATTAATAAGATCTATCGTTTCGCTATTAGGACCATTAATTTCATTTAATGCTTCGGCTCTGCTTAGCAACACATCAGCATAACGCAATATATTTACACTATGACCATCGTAATAGGTTGTCGTTTCATCATCGGCGTATTTTCTGGTCGATACATCAGGCATATAGAATTCTCCTTTTGGAGGTTGAGCGCCCAATGAAGGAGCTTGCTTGTGCAGTAATTTATCGACACCCATATATTCTGGAAAGAAGCATTTTTTTCTATCATCTTCGTCGCCAAAAGTGTTATAAAAATCCCAGTTTACGGTATAATACTGCCATCTGTTTTGAATAACAGGATGATCTATTGGTCCAAAATGGTTTAATAATTCAGTCCCATTTGTATTTGCATCACTTAGAGAAGAGAAAATATTCTCACTACACCATTTATTACTTTCTTTAAATAATCCTAAGTAAGATGGATAAAGGCTGTATTCATTAAGACCCATTACCTGTCCGGTAAGCTCTACAACTTTTTGCCAATTATGACTGCGTAAATATAATTTTGCAAGTAAAGTAAATGCAGCACCTTTGGTAGCACGCCCCACATCATCGGTACCATAAATTCCATTCGATTTATAATTAATGGGTAGCGCAGCGGCAACTTCTGTAAGTTCTTTTATGATAAAAGCATCAATTTCTTCAACAGATGATGGAGGTGTTTGGTCGAGATAATTGGCATTTTTTAAGTTAGCGTCTGTAATTAACACTACAGGTCCCCAAGCATCCGTTAAATCCATATAGGCAGAAGCTCTTAGAAACTTAGCTTCGGCTATGAATTGCCTTTTTTCAGAATCTGTAATTCCTGTCATTGGAGTAATGTTGAAGATAGCAAAGTTGGCATTGGCAATTAACTTATACATTGCATTCCAATCTTCCAGAAGTAATCCATTACTTGAATTCCAAGTTCCTAATGATAACTGCCCTGGATCACCACCAAACTGGCAATGACCTATATCTGTAGCGATATCTGTTAGTGCAAAATGTCGTGTAGCCCAATAGGAATAGTTATCACCAACGCTAGGGCCTTTTAGCCTGCCATAAATAGAATTAATGGCAGCTATAGCATCAGATTTAGTTTGATATCCGTTGGTATTAGTTAGATTACTATATACCGTAGGGTCAAGATCTTGATTGCACGAAAATTGTGCTCCCGCAGTAAGTAAAAGTAATAATAGTGTATGTTTTTTCATTTTAATAAATTTAATGTTACTAAAAAAGCTTGTAGATTAGTGAATTGTGATTTTAACACCCATGATAATCGTTCTGGAAGCTGGGAATGAATTAAAATCTATTCCTCCGCCCATGTTTTGTTGTGTGGCATTATCAGGATTAAAATGACCATTTACCTCAGGATCATTTCCAGAATATTTAGTGATGGTTGCTAAATTCTGACCTATAAGATACAAGCGAATAGTATCTATAAATTTTACTTGTTTTAATACACTCTCAGGAATAGAATATCCAATAGAAATATTTTTTAAACGGATGTATGAAGCTTCTTCAACAAATTTTGAGTTTACATAACTACCATATTTGCTTTTGTAATAGCCATCTCTCGGGATATCTGTATTTTCATTTGAGCCAGCTACCCAGCGATTTAAAATATCTGTACCTGTAGATGATTCTCCTACCATGGCAGTCATATTATACACAGAGTAATCAAAAGCTCCTTGAAAGAAGATATTCAAATCAAAATTTCCAAATTTAAAATCGTTGTTAAATCCTGCAACATAATGTGGTGTAGAATTTCCTAAATACGTTCTGTCCTTGGCAGTAATAACTCCATCTCCGTCGATATCATCATATTTTGGATCTCCAGGCTTAGATAAAGGTTGAGGAGCATATACTTCTCCCGTTTTTATAACGCCCGCATATTTATAGCCATATAACACACTCATCTCTTTTCCTGGTTCCAATCGTGTAAATTCCTGACCAGAAACGGTGCCGCTTGGATTAGATGTATTGTTGCTTATGATAGTAACATTATCAGCAAGGGATACTACCTCTTGTTTATTGTAAGCAAGATTTAAAGAAGTTGTCCAAGAAAAGTTATTTGTTCTATAATTTGTACTACTTATGCCTAATTCAACTCCTTTATTATCAATAACACCCGAATTAATTCTTTGGACATTAAATCCCCACCATCCACCAACTGGAACATTCAAGAGCGCATCGCTTGTTCTTTTCTTGTACACATCGATAGTAACACTAAGTTTATCATTAAAAAATCCCATATCCAAACCTAAATTGGTTTGAGCAGTTTGTTCCCACTTTAAGTCAGGATTTGCTAAGTTATTAGGCTCTGTACCCCCTACAAAGTCACCGGGAGCAATAGTTACTCCCCAAGAAGTCAATCGGTTCATATAAGCATAATCTCCAATACCATCATTTCCAGTAATACCGTAACTGGCTCTAAATTTAAGCTCCGAAAAAGTATTTAATTTTTGTATAAAAGATTCGTTAGAAAGTTTCCATGCAATAGCTCCAGATGGGAATATTCCAAATTTATTATTTGGACCAAAACGAGAAGAACCATCTTTTCTTATGGTAAAAGAAACTAAATATTTATCGTTAAACGAATAGTTTAATCTGCTAAAATAAGAAGTAAGTTTAGTCTCTGTTTTTTCAGTTTCTGGCTTCAAATAAACAGAAGCACCTTGAAGATTGTAATACGTTAGCAAGTCATTAGAAAATCCAGAACCAGACGCTTTCATACGTTCGTAAGTATCTTTTTGATTAGAAGTTCCAATCATTGCCGTTATAGCATGTTCTTTTATGGCAAACTTATACGTCAAATATTGCTCTGTACTCCATCTAAAATAGGTTTTGTTTTCTTCGGATCCTGTGCCTTTAAGAGCAGCTCCGGCAACAAGTGTACTAGGAGTATATTTTCCTTGTATATTTTCTTGCCACTCGGCTCCAGCTCCAAAATGGTACGTTAAGTTTTTAACGATTTCATAGTCTAAGAACATACTTCCGTTTACCAATCTGTTAATGGTATGATTTGTAGGTTCTAATAAAAGTGCCAAAGCATTATCTTTTCCTTGATACTTATAATAAGATCCATCTGGATTATAAATAGGGATAGTAGGAGGAGCCGTTTGCAAAGAGTACAAAGGAGATAAAATATTATCACTAAAATCACTATTACTTCCTTCACTTACAGCACCATAAACATTCGTGCCTATATTTAGTTTTTCATTAAATCTTTTCTCACCCCCCATTCTTACCGTATATCTGTCAAAATCGGTATTTTTTAAAGCCCCCGTTTGTTTTAAATAATTACCCGAAAGAAAAAATTTAGATGTTTTATCGCTTCCGCTAAAGGTAATTGTTCTGTTAATTACCTCTCCTGGACGGGTTGCAGCCTTAAACCAATTGGTATTTGCGATAGGGAAACTAGAAGGAAAAACAGGAGGTCTGCCGTTTTCTATGGCAATAGCATTTTGAACATCTGCATATTGTTGACCAGTAATTAAGGAAGGTTGCTTAATTATATTCTGAAAACCATCAGAGATTTCAGCTTCAACTTGCATTTTTCCCAATTTTCCTTTTTTGGTAGTAATAATAATTACTCCATTTCCTCCTCGTGCACCGTATATAGCTGTTGAAGAAGCGTCTTTTAGAATCTGAATATTTTCGATATCATTCGGACTAATTGATGCACCGCTGTTTGTAATAAAACCATCCACTACATATAAAGGTGCGTTAGAAGTATTTAGTGAGTTTCCACCTCTAATTACTACTGAAGGGGTACTTCCGGGCGCATAACTATTTTGTTGCACTTGAACCCCAGAGGCGCGTCCTTGAAGGGCTTGACCAACATTACTAATAGTACCACCTAAATTCAGGTTGTCCTTGCTTATAGAACTTACAGAGCCAGTAAGATCTTTCTTTTTCTGTTTTCCATATCCTACAACTACTTCGTCAAGTTTTTGACCTACTTCTTTCAAGATGATTTTTAGAGGAGCATTACTTATAGTCACTTCCTGATCCTCCATACCAATGTAAGTTGCAATAAGTTTAGTAGCATTATCGGGCACAGTAATTGCAAAGTTTCCCTCAGTATCCGTTTGTACACCAGTTGAGGTGCCTTTTACAATGATATTTACACCAGCTAAAGGAAGACCGTTTTGATCGGTTACTTTACCTTTTACAGTTTTTTCAAAAAACAATGCAATATTGTCTTTGTTTGATGTATGATTTATGGATAAAGCTGCCGAAGCTTGAAATGTAAAAGCTAATGACGAAAGAAGTATTAGTTTAATTTCTTTATGAGACGACAGCTTGATTGTCTGAAAATCCCTTGGTTTTTTTTGGTTTAATAGTTTCATACTCTTTAAATGTTTTTTTGTTATTAATTTAATTTTTATGCAAAACAGGTATTCATTTTATTGTGGTCATTTAAGGATGAGGATTCCTTAAAAGGGGATAATAATTTTATGCATTAACTAATAAAAAATATCTAAGGACTTAGTTTTTTAGTCTAAAAACGTATTGATTTATCTTATTTAAATAACCTTAAATTTTTAACAAAAAAGAGTTTGATTCTTTAAAGCATAACGAAAATATTCATTTTATTTTTATTAAACAAGTAAAAACGTAAAAAATGTGCTCGAACACATGTTATTTGTGTTCTCGAGCACATTTTTTGTTGTCAAAAGTGTTTTTTTAATCATAAAATTTGTATTTTTTATCAAAAAAAGTATTATTTATTTTGACAATATTTTTATGATAAGTATGTGATTAATGTTTAAAAGATGCTGACTTCGCATAATTTAGGGTTAAATGATAGAGTAGGTTTAATTTAAAACTGAGGACTGGAAATGTTTTTTCTATTGTTTTTATGTTAAAAAATAGCTGTAAATACTCCCTTTTAATTGCTCTAATTGATTGTATAATTCCGAAGCTGTATTTGTTGAAATTTCCTGTTGTAATTTTTTGTTAAAATTATTTTAATGTATTATTAGAGAACCGTTGAATGTAATTCTTCTTATATGTATAGAATTCATAACTAGCGAAGGCTAAAAAAAATGTTTCACTCAACATAAATTGCATAGGCTATACGAAAAATATAATTTTATAGAATCATCTTGACTTTGGATTTTAAACCTATAAATTCTATGCGTTAAATATCATTTTCATGAATTATAGTTAAAGGATATATTAGGTAATTGCATTGCTTCCTATTCTTTAGTTCAATGATATTAGATTGTGGAAAAATCGATAAAACGATTACTGATTTATATGTGTAAAATCTAAAGAATAGATAATCTTGCTATTTGCTAATAGCAAATCTGAAAGCTACAGTCGTTAATCTTCAGTCAAATTTTTTTTAGCTTAATCGTATTAAACTAAAGTAGGAGCCAATTCAATTTTTTTTAGAACAAAGAGTATATCTAAAATAGGATAATTATTAAAAAATTGATTATAGAAATAGAAATTGGATAAATTAACTCATCATAGAGGCTATATACAACAGGTTTTATTTTTTTTTGAGTCAGCTGATTTTGTTAATTCACCTTATTTATTTTAAAATCGCTGATGTAATAATAATAGTGATTTCTGTATTTTAATTTCCGAATTTAAAAACAAAGTGTGTTCGAGCACATTTTTTGTTTTTTCTTAGGTTAATTAAAATTTAATATCTAGTTTCGTAAAGTTAAAACTAAAATAAAAACTTATTTCATGAACTAATTACAATGTAATGAATTGAATTACATTGTTTTAATATATTTTAAAAGTGAAGAAAATTATATCATTGGCACCAGGGCGAACTTGCCTTTTTGGAGATCATCAAGATTATTTAGGATTACCTGTTATAGCTTGTGCAATAAATAAAAACATACAATTAATAGCAGTACAAAATGAGACTTCGGTTTTTAAACTAGATATGAAGGATATTAATGAAGTTAGAATCATCGATATCAATGCAATTTTTGTAGAATTAGAGCCACGGGATTACTTCGCTTCTTCATTACGAGTTTTAAGAAGATACGGTTGTATCCCTACTGTTGGATATGATATTACTATAAAAGGAGATATTCCTATTAATTCAGGAACTTCAAGTTCATCGGCATTATTAATGGCATGGATAAACTTTTTAATAACCGCTTATGGTGTTAATTGTGAGGTTACTCCAGAATTTATAGCGCAAATGGGATATGCTTCGGAAGTATTGGAGCATGGAGAACCAGGAGGGATGATGGATCATTTTAGTATAGGAGTAGGAAATATTGTTCATATTAATACAAGCGTTCCGTTCTCATACAACATAATTGGCACAGAATTGAAAGGATTAATTACAGGAGTTTCGGGAGTTCCGAAGGAAACAATAGGGTTAATAGGCGAATTAAAAGGCAATGCATTATTAGCTATTGATATTATAAAACAGAATTTTAAAGATTTTGATTTACATAAAACTGAATTAGAAGATGTAGATAAATATCGTAATTATTTGCCAGATAGATTGATTCCGTTTTTTGAAGCAGCTATAAAGAACTATCAATATACAAAAGAAGCTTTAAAAGAATTTGGTAAACCAACGCTTGATTTGGTAAGAATAGGTGAATTAATGAACATGCATCATGCTGTTTTAAGAGATTTATTAAAAATAACAGTGCCAAAAATCGACGATATGATTAATGCAGCATTGCGTGCAGGAGCTTATGGAGCCAAGATTGTTGGTTCGGGAGGAGGAGGAAGTATTGTTGTAATTGCAGATCCTAAAAAACAAGATGCAGTTGTGGCAGCGATATTGGCTGCTGGAGCAAAAGAAGCCTATGCAGTAACCGTTGATCCAGGAGCGAGAATAATAGAATAATATTAAAATTTAAAGAACAAATCATGCATGACAATTTAATTATTTTAGCAGGCGGCGCATCATCTCGAATGAAAAAAGAAGTTGTATTGAACAATTTAACACAAGAGGAAATTACTCAGGCAAATGAAAGAAGTAAAGGCTTAATAGGAGTTGGTCCAAACGGAAGACCTTTGTTAGATTATCTTTTATTAAATGCAAAAAAAGCAGGATATAAAAACATCATTATTATTATAGGAGAGCAGGGAGAATTGTTTAAAGAATTCTACGGAAACCAAGATAAAAATAATAATTTTCATGGATTAAACATTTCATTTGCAGTTCAATATATTCCAGAAAACAGAGTGAAGCCATTTGGTACAGCCGATGCGTTATTTCAAGCTGTAGAACAATATTCAGCGATGAATTCCCAAAGTTATTCAGTTTGTAATAGTGATAATTTATATTCTACAGCAGCACTACTTGCGCTAAGAGAAACCAATAGTCCAAATGCTTTTATTGGTTACGACCGTGATGCATTGGATTTTCCATCCGAAAGAATTTCGCGTTTTGCAATTGCCAAGCTAGATAAAAATAACCATTTACTAGATATTCTGGAAAAACCAACCGCTGATGATTTAGAAAATTACAAAGATTCTGAAGGAAAATTAAGAGTAAGTATGAATGCTTTTAAATTTGATGGAGCAATGTTGTATCCTTATTTAAAAAATTGCCCAGTTCACCCAGAGAGAGATGAAAAAGAATTGCCTACAGTGCTTTTAAATACAATAAAAGACAATCTAAATACCGCTTTAGGAATCCCTTTTTCAGAACATGTTCCAGATTTAACTGCTAAAGAGGATATTGCAGAAGTGAAGGAATATCTCAAAAGATATTACCCAGAATTAAACTGGGAATCATAAAAATTAACAAAAAATTCATATCTAATTTAGGAATAAGAAGGACTTATTGAACTACTTTTGTCGTAGTATTGCAAAAAAATCGCATTAACCTGTGATTGATTTGCAAAAATTATGAAAGTGTTGGTGCTATTTTAGATTGAAAAAAACAACTAATTAATTAATCATCAACCAAAAAACAACTATGTCAAAGATTGAAAGTGCAATACGTATAGACCAGAGGAGTACAATTATCCCAATGGTTATTTTAACCGCATTATTTTTTATTCTAGGATTTGTCACCTGGCTTAACGGCCCTTTAATTCCTTTTTTTGAGTTAGCCTGTGAGCTAACAGCTTCTCAGGCTTATTTTGTAACATTTGCTTTTTATATTGCTTATTTTGTTATGGCAATTCCATCATCTTGGGTTATTGAGAAAGTAGGATATAAAAACGGGATTTCACTAGGCTTAATTGTTATTGCTTTAGGAGCCTTTATGTTTTATCCAGCAGCCGCAACCAGAACTTTCGTATTCTTTTTATTGGCATTATTCACCATGGGAACAGGTTTGGCAATTTTGCAAACTGCTGCAAATCCTTATGTAGTCGTTATTGGTCCGAGAGAAAGTGCTGCAGCAAGAATTAGTGTTTTAGGAATTGCAAATAAATTTGCAGGATTTATAGCGCCATTAGCTCTGACGGCTTTGGTGTTGTCAAATATGCAGGAATATACAGCAGATAAAATTGCACTTTTAGACGAGGTTTCTAAAACAGAAGCTTTAAATTTGCTGACATTACAATTACAAACACCATATCTTTATATGGGATTGGTTATTTTGGTTTTGGCACTTTTAGTTAAGTTGTCTCCACTGCCAGAAATTGATTTGGATGAAGAAGGGGATGTATCGAATTTAAGTATTTTCAAACAAATAAAAAATGCTTTCAAACACCCACAATTAGTTTTAGGAGTAATAACTTTAATGTTATATTTGGCTGCCGAAGTTTTAGCAGGAGATTCAATTGGAGGATTCGGAAAAGAACTTGGAGTGTATGGTAAAGATGGTAATTTTTATTTAAAATTAACCTCATTTACTATGTCAGCGATGGTAGTAGGATATGTTTTAGGAATTACACTGATACCAAAATATCTTTCTCAAGTAACTGCATTAAAAGCATCTGGAATTTTAGGATTAATTTTAGTAATTTTAATAGTTGTTATATCTCCGGATATAACGGTTCAGTTTTTGGGAATTCCAGCCTTACCATTAGTTGTTATTTTAGTAGCTTTAATGGGGCTTGCAAATGCGCTTTGCTGGCCTGCAATATGGCCAATGGCACTTGCAGATTTAAAAGGATATACTAAAATTGGAAGCGCAATATTAATTATGGGTATAATAGGAGGAGCAATCTTTCCATTAATTTATGGAGCTTGGGCAGAGAGTATTAATGTTGCTAATCTTACCAATGGAGTTGCTAAAACGGCAAAAAGCGGAAATCAAATAGCATATTTAATGTTGGTTCCATGCTACTTAATGATTATATTTTTTGCATTTAAAGGACATAAATACAGAAGTTGGTCTAGCAAATAAAAATAGGATAAATAAATAAAGTAAATATAAAAAGAAGCGAATAATGTTAAAAAGTTCTATAGATAAAGCGACAGGTTTCGAAAAACGATTCGAAAACATTGACACGGTAGTTTTTGAAAATTCAACCGAAGCATCCAAAGCAGTTGCACAGCAAATAGCAGCACTTATCAAGTCAAAACAAGAAAAAAATGAATCATGTGTATTAGGATTAGCAACAGGGTCTTCGCCAAAAGGATTGTATGCTGAGTTAGTACGTTTACACAAAGAAGAAGGATTAAGTTTTAAAAACGTAATTACTTTTAATCTTGACGAATACTATCCAATGGAACCAGATTCAGTAAATAGCTACGTGCGATTCATGAAAGAATTGTTAATGGATCAAGTAGATATTTCGCCTGAAAATTATCATATTCCAGACGGACAATTATCAAAAGAACAAATAGCAGATTATTGTGCAGATTATGAAACTAGAATCGAAGCTTTGGGAGGAATCGATTTGCAGGTACTTGGAATTGGAGCCAATGGACACATCGGGTTTAATGAATCAGGTTCATTGCAAAACTCAAAAACAAGATTAGTAGCATTAGATCATATAACAAGAGTTGCAGCAAGTAAAGATTTTTTTGGATTAAACAATACACCAAGAACAGCAATCACACTTGGAGTAAAAAAGATAATGGAAGCCAAACAAGTTATATTATTAGCTTGGGGAGAAGGAAAAGCAGAGGTTGTAAAAAAATCTGTAGAAGGAGAAGTTACGAATAGAATTCCTGCGTCATTTTTACAAGAGCATGACAATGTTGTTTTTGTTTTAGATAAAGAAGCATCGTCAAAACTAACAAGGATAAATAGACCATGGTTAGTAGAAAAAATAGTTTGGACAGATAAGCTAACCCGAAAAGCTGTTTTAGGATTAGCCTTAGATTTGAAAAAACCAATCCTAATGCTAACCGATGCTGATTATATCGAAAACGGAATGAGCGATTTATTGGCCGATTTAGGACTAGCTTACGATATCAATATTAAGATATTCAATAAACTACAAAATACAATTACAGGATGGCCAGGAGGAAAACCAAATGCGGATGATACCAAAAGACCAGAAAGAGCTGAGCCAGCAAGAAAAAGAGTATTGATATTTAGCCCACATCCAGATGATGATATCATTAGTATGGGAGGAACATTCATGCGTTTGCAAGAACAAGGGCATGAAGTACACGTAGCATATCAAACCTCAGGAAATATTGCAGTAGCTGATGATGAAGCCTTACGTTTTGCAAGATTCGTAATAGATTACAACGAGAAATTTGGAATCAAAAGTGCCGAAGCAGAAAATATTTATCAAAAAGCAGTAACATTCTTAACAAACAAAAAGAATAGCGAGATTGATATTCCAGAAGTTCGTTACATAAAAGGATTAATCAGAAAAGGAGAAGCACGTTCAACTAGCCACTTTGTAGGTTTACCAGACGAGCAGATTCATTTTATGGAACTTCCATTTTATGAAACAGGAACAATCGAGAAAAAACCAATTGGAAAAGAAGATATTCAATTAACAATGGATTTAATCGATAAAATCAAGCCACATCAAATATATGCAGCAGGCGATTTAGCCGATCCACACGGAACGCACAAAGTATGTTTGGATGCAATTTTTGAAGCAGTAAAACAACTAAAAACAAAAGAGTATATGAAAGACTGTTGGGTTTGGTTGTACAGAGGAGCTTGGCAAGAATGGGGAATTGACGAAATAGAAATGGCAGTACCAATGAGCCCTGATCAAGTATTAGCAAAAAGACACGGAATCTTCAAACATCAATCTCAAAAAGATGGCGTTGTGTTCCAAGGATCAGATGCTAGAGAATTCTGGCAAAGAGCCGAAGACAGAAATGCTGAAACAGCACAAATATACAACGAATTGGGATTGTCACGTTATGCTGCAATGGAAGCTTTCGTAAGATGGCACTTTTAGGTTACAGTGTTCAGTGCCAGTTTACAGTAGTGGTGAACTGAGACGAAATATTGTAAATCATACATAAAAGCTGTAATATCCATAAAAATAAAATAGCTTTGTACTAAATTAAAAGCAAGAAAAAAGATTCATTCTGTACTCTTTTTTCTTGCTTCTTTTTATTTAAAATATGGAACAAAATAAAAAAGAACTTATAAAATTGGCACATACAAAAATGCCCTTCGGGAAGTACGAAGGGCGTTTTCTTATTGATTTACCAGAATATTACGTAGTTTGGTATAGTAATAAGGGGTTTCCAAAAGGTGAATTAGGATTGCAATTACAATTGGTTTACGAATTAAAACTTAACGGTTTAGAAGAGTTGATTAGAAATATCAAAAAACAATATCCAAAGCCTTTAAAATAATAAATCAGTAAAAAAGGTATGGAGAATAATTTTCAACAATCAAAGGCGGGGCAAAACATGAGTATTGCAGCGTTGGTAATGGGAATAGTGTCTATGATGGTTGCTTTTATACCCTGCATCGATGTACTAGCTATAATTGGTGGAATTTTAGCAATAATTTTTGCAGCAATAGGAATGTCTCAGGCAAAAAGTAATAATGCTTCAACTACATTATCAAAAGTCAGCTTTGTTGTAGGAGTTATAGCATTACTACTTGCCGTTGTTTTTTCTTTAATTTATGGTTTTATTCTCGGATTATTAATGATATGGGATTAGTAAAAACTGCGATTTTGGTATTTCACTTTGGGATTTATAATCTAAATAAGTTTAAAGAGATAAAGTCAAGTCTAAAAATCTAAGTAAGTCTAATAGCTATTTATTTGTTAATAACTTATGATCAATTTATAAGGTTTATGTATGTGTTTCTTTATTTTTGTAATAATTAAGATATAAAATATATGGAAAATAATCTACCTACATCGAATGCAGGTCAAGGAATGGGTATTGCAGCTTTTGTATTAGGGATACTAGCTACTATAGCTGCGTTTATACCTTGTTTCGGTTTAATTGCAATACTTTTTGGAGTGTTAGCTATTATTTTTGGAGCAATTGGCTTATCGCAAGCAAAAAATGAAAATGCTCCCACTACGATGCCAAAAGCAGGCTTGATACTAGGAATAGTTGCAACGGCTTTTGTTATTATATGGGTGTTAGTTTTTGTAGGAAGTATTGGTTCTGCAGCTGTGTCTCATAAAGAAGAGATCGGTAAAACTTTAGATTCTATAAATGTTGAAACAAAAAAACTACAAGATTCTTTAAAAAACAGTGTAGAAATAACAACAGATACAGTTAAAATAGAAGGGGAGAAATAATATATATTCTTTGGAAACAAAAACTTCTTACGGAATAGATTCTTACAAAAAGATAAACTTAATTTTTATTATATTAATTATGTTTATCTTTTTTTATTCCTATTTGTCAGCCTTTTTGAATTTTGGAGTGCGCTCTTCTTGTGAAGGCATGCCAATAAGCTATTGTAAAAGCCGTGGCTTAACAAGAGCCTTTTTTCAAATTCTGAATTTTAACTTCAAGCAGGCAATTATTTATAATACCTACAGTTTAAAAATATTTTTATTTTTTCTAATTCAATTAGTAGCTCGTTTGGTTATTAATAAAATAATTAATTTCTCTAATTTTAAGTTGTTATTGACTTTTGATATCATTTGCAGTTCTATATTTTTTGTTTTTTCATTTTATAACTTAGTTGTAATATAAAATTTAAGATAGAATAAGTAGATTGATTAAAAAGGAGTCGCTTTGAAAAGAAAAATTGTGAATTACGGAAACAACTAAAGGGTCTGTTTAAAAAAAATGAAAATTATCTAATTATCTAATTGACAAAATGTCCAATTAAATTTGTACTTTTGCCAAGTTTTTTACACAACTAAAATACAAACAACAGCAGAATGAATCAAACGAAATATATATTTGTTACTGGCGGTGTGACTTCTTCACTAGGAAAAGGGATTATCGCAGCATCTTTAGCAAAATTGTTACAAGCAAGAGGTTATCGCACAACTATTCAGAAATTTGACCCATATATAAATGTAGATCCGGGGACATTGAACCCGTATGAGCACGGAGAATGTTATGTGACTGATGATGGTGCAGAAACTGATTTGGATTTAGGACATTATGAGCGTTTTCTTAACGTTCCTACATCTCAGGCTAATAATGTAACTACAGGTAGAGTATATCTTTCGGTTATTGAAAAAGAGAGAAGAGGAGAATTTCTTGGAAAAACAGTACAGGTAGTACCTCATATTACCAACGAAATCAAAGATAGAATGCAATTGCTAGGTAAATCTGGTGATTACGACATTGTTATTACTGAAATAGGTGGAACAGTAGGAGACATAGAATCATTACCTTATATAGAGTCAGTTCGTCAGTTAGTATGGGAATTGGGTGAAAATAACGGAATTGTAATTCACTTAACATTAGTGCCTTATTTGGCTGCTGCAGGAGAGTTAAAAACAAAACCAACACAACACTCTGTAAAAACGTTGATGGAAAGCGGTATAAAAGCTGATATCTTAGTTTGTAGAACAGAGCACGAACTTTCAGATGAATTACGTAACAAACTAGCTTTGTTCTGTAATGTTAAGAGAGAAGCTGTAATACAGTCAATCGATGCATCTACAATATACGAAGTACCTAATTTAATGCTAGAAGAAGGATTAGATGTAGTTGCTTTAAAGAAATTGGATTTGCCTAAGAAAGCAGCTCCAGATTTAAAAAACTGGAATACATTCTTAAAAAGATTAAAAAATCCAAAGCATACAATTAATATTGGTTTGATAGGTAAATATGTAGAAATGCAAGATTGCTACAAATCAATTTTAGAAGCATTTATACATGCAGGAGCTTCAAATGAAACTAAAGTAAATGTAGTTTCTATACATTCAGAGTTTATTGATGCTGATAATATAGAAGACAAATTGAAAGGTTTAGACGGAATTCTTGTTGCTCCAGGATTTGGAGAAAGAGGAATAGAAGGAAAAATTGAAGCTGTGCGTTATGCACGTGAAAATAAAGTTCCATTTTTCGGAATTTGTCTTGGAATGCAAATGTCAGTAATCGAATATTCTCGTAATATTTTAGGATATGCAGATGCAAATTCAACAGAAATGAATGAGAATACCGCTCATCCAGTTGTGAATTTGATGGAAGAGCAAAAAACAATAACCGATAAAGGAGGAACAATGCGTCTTGGAGCATGGAAATGTGATATTACACCAGACTCATTGGCACATAAAATTTACGGTAAAACAACTATTTCTGAGCGTCACAGACATCGTTATGAGTATAACAGTCAGTACGTAGATGAATTGCAAAAAGCAGGATTAATTGCCTCAGGAGTAAATCCAGATACAGGATTGGTAGAAATTGTAGAATTAAAAGATCACCCATTTTTTATTGGAGTACAATACCATCCAGAATACAAAAGTACAGTTGCGAATCCGCACCCAATTTTTGTGAATTTTGTAGCTGCTGCAGTAACAGCTCACAAAAAATAATACGTATTTGTATAAGTTTCTAAAAAGAGAAGAAACGCAAACATAAAATTTAGAATAAAAATTACAATGGAAGAAAAAAAATTTGATCTCAATTCGGTTATTGGTTTTATATTGATTTTTGGTATTTTGATTTGGATAATGTATCAAAACAAGCCTTCTGAAGCTACTATAGCTGCAGAAAAAGCCAAGAAAGAATTAGTTGCAAAACAAGAAGCTCAAGCTAAAGAGGCTACTGCTAAAACTGCGGTTTTGCCAGTTGCAACAACTCCTGGAGATACATTGCAATTAGCAAAGTTGCAAAAAACATTAGGTGGATTTGCTTATTCAGCTACACTTCCTTCTGCTAAAGATGCTTATACAACTATCGAAAATGATGTAGTAAAACTAAAAATCGCCAATAAAGGAGGGTATATAGTAGAAGCTATTTTAAAGAAATATGAAAAATTTAAAAAAGGATCAGGTGAATTAGTAGAGTTGATAAAAAACAACAATGCTAATTTAAATATTCAATTGGTTACTAATGATAATCGTACTTTAAATACAAAAGATTTATTTTTTGAGCCAACATTGACTAAAAATGGTGAGGATCAAGTATTGTCTATGCGTTTAAAAGCAGGTCCAAATGAATTTTTGGAATATAAATATGTATTAAAGCCAAATGATTATATGATTGGTTTTGATCTTCGTTCACAAGGATTAAATAAAGTTTTGAATACATCTAAACCTTTGGATTTAGAGTGGGATTTAAAAACGTATAGAAACGAAAAAAGTGTTTCATATGAAAACCGTTATGCAGAGATATATTATGAATATAATGACGGAAAAACTAGCTACGTAGGTCAAGGAGAGAACAAAGAAGAAACGCCAGAAAAAGTAAGTTTTGTTGCTTTTAAACAACATTTCTTCTCTACAATTTTATTGACAAAAACTCCTTTTGAAAAATCAAGATTACATTCTCATAACTTAGTTAAAGATGAGAAAGTTGATACAACATTTACAAAAGATTTTAAAGCAAATGTACCATTAGCATTTTCAAATGGAGAGATTGATTATAAAATGAGTTGGTATTTTGGGCCATCTGATTATAAAACTTTAAAATCATATGATGCAAATTTAGAGAGAATCATTCCTTTGGGTTGGGGTATCTTCGGATGGATTAATAAATTTATCTTCATTCCATTATTTGGATTCTTAAGCTCTTATATTTCTTATGGTATTGCTATTATTGTTTTTACAATTTTGATAAAAATAGCAATGTCACCAATAACCTATAAATCATTCTTGTCACAGGCAAAAATGAAAGTATTGCGACCTGAAATTACTGAGTTGGGCGAAAAATTCAAGAAAGACCCAATGAAGAAACAGCAAGAAACAATGAAGCTGTATAATAAAGCTGGAGTAAACCCAATGGCGGGTTGTATACCAGCCTTGATACAACTTCCGTTTATGTATGCTTCGTTCCAGTTTTTCCCATCAGCTTTTGAGTTAAGACAAAAAAGCTTCCTTTGGGCAGATGATTTATCTTCATTTGATGCTATAGCAAAATTACCATTCCACATTCCTTTATATGGAGACCATATTAGTTTGTTCCCGATATTGGCAGCAATTGCGATTTTCTTTTATATGAAAATGACATCTGGTGACCAACAAATGGCAGCTCCACAACAAGAAGGTATGCCGGATATGGCTAAGATGATGAAAATCATGATTTATGTTTCTCCACTTATGATGTTGATATTCTTCAACTCTTACGGAGCAGGTTTGAGTTTATATAACTTTATCTCTAACTTAATTACAATCGGAATTATGTTTGTAATTAAAAACTACATTGTAGATAGTGATAAAATCCACGCTCAAATCCAAGAAAATAAATTAAAAGAGCCTAAAAAACAAGGTAAGTTCCAAAGACGTTTACAAGAAGTTATGGAGCAACAAGAAGCTGCTAAAGCTGCCAAAGGAAAAAAATAACATAAACATTGAAAATAAAAAAATCTCGATTTATCGGGATTTTTTTATATATGTATAATTTATAATACACTATTTCGTTAAGGTTTTAAATAGAAGATAAAATGATTTGTAAAAGAATAATACTCGGATTGCTTTTGTTGAATGCTTTTTTTATAAATGCTCAAGCAAACTTGAATAAGCTCGACGCGGATGGAAAAAAAGATGGACTTTGGAAAGGGATTTATGAAGAATCAAAAAGACCCCGTTACGAAGGAACTTTTAGTCATGGTAAGGAAACAGGTATCTTTAAGTTTTATGATGATACCAGAGCTGCTAGTATAATTGCAACAAGAGATTTTAGTGCCAACGATGGTAGTGCTTATACTATTTTTTATGATCAAGCGAAGAATAAAGTAAGTGAAGGAAAAGTGATCAATAAGCTTTTTGAAGGGGAATGGAAATATTATCATCAGGCTTCACCAACTGTAATGACAATTGAGAAGTATAGTAAAGGAAAGCTAAATGGCTTGCGATCTGTTTTTTATCCAAATGGGAAGATTGCTGAAGAAATGAATTATAAAAACGATATAAAAGAAGGTTATTATAAACGATATGCCGAAAACGGAACTGTTTTAGAGCAATTAAATTATAAAAATAACGAGTTAAACGGAGAAGCTGTTTTTAATAATTCGAATGGAGTTGTTGCTTCAAAAGGGATATTTGTAAATGGCAAAAAATCGGGTAATTGGCAGTTTTTTGAAAAAGGAAAACTAGTAAAAGAAGTCAATATGAGTGACCCAAAAAACACAAATGAAACCGCTACTAAGGTTGAAAAGAAGAAAAAATAAAACAACATTAAATATTCAGGTGAACTTCAACTAATAGATGTTCAATAGATTTGTGTTGTTGTTATTTTGGAGGAATAAATAGCATCAAAAACTATAATAACTTTTATCTACCCCTTGATTGTATAAACTAATGAAAACAATGGTTATTATCTGCAATTAAGGATTAACTTTGCAAAATAATTTTTTTTAGATTCCGAATATATGAAACGTGTTGTAGTAGGGCTTTCTGGAGGTGTTGATTCAAGTGTTGCCGCTTATTTGTTGCAACAACAAGGATATGAGGTTATTGGTCTTTTTATGAAGAACTGGCATGATGATTCAGTTACTATTTCTAACGAATGCCCTTGGTTAGAAGATAGTAATGATGCATTATTGGTAGCCGAAAAACTTGGAATCCCTTTTCAAACTGTTGATTTAAGCGAAGAATATAAAGAAAAAATCGTTGACTATATGTTCAATGAATATGAAAAAGGGCGTACACCAAACCCAGATGTGTTGTGTAATCGTGAGATTAAGTTTGATGTTTTCATGAAAATTGCATTAAGTCTTGGAGCTGATTATGTAGCAACGGGGCATTATTGTCAAAAAGCAGAAATCGAGGTAAATGGCGAAAAAGTATACCAACTTATTGCCGGAGCCGATACTAATAAAGATCAATCTTACTTTTTATGTCAATTGTCGCAAGAGCAATTGTCTAAATCATTGTTTCCTATAGGAGGATTAACAAAACCAGAAGTGCGCGAAATTGCAGCCGAAATGGATTTGGTTACTGCTGAAAAGAAAGATTCACAAGGATTATGTTTCATCGGAAAAGTACGTTTGCCAGAGTTTTTACAACAAAAATTGCAACCAAAAGATGGTTTAATTGTACAAATAGACAAAAATGATCCAATATACAATTCAGAAAAATTAGGGGATTTATCACTTGAAAAAGAATTAGAATTTGAATCACAAAGACTACCTTATACTCCAATAATGGGTAAAGTAGTTGGAAAACATCAAGGGGCACATTATTTTACTATTGGACAACGGAAAGGACTTAATGTAGGTGGAACAACAGATCCATTATTTATCATAGCAACCGATGTAGAAACAAATACAATTTATACCGGTTTAACGAGTCAGCATCCAGGTTTGTTTAAAAAAGCATTATTTATAGAAAAATCAGAAGTACACTGGATTCGTACCGATTTGGCTTTAAAAAATGGAGAACAAATGGAAGTAATGGCAAGAATTCGTTACCGTCAGCCATTGCAAAAAGCAACCTTACATCAATTTGAAGGCGGAATGTACATTCATTTCGATGAGCCACAATCGGCTATAACTGAAGGACAATTTGCAGCTTGGTATTTAGATAATGAATTAGTTGGTTCGGGAGTAATTTCTTAGATTAGTACTTTTTTACGGAAGGTTTTTACCTTAACCCAAAAAGTAGCCTATGAAAAGATATATCCTATTTCTTCTTTTATTGGTTTCATCTGCGGCATTCTCGCAAGAAGAAGCATGGGTTTATTTTAATGCCAAACCCAATTCTCAAGCCTATTATGACAATCCGCTATTGATGCTTTCGCAAAGAGCTTTGGATAGAAGAATCAATCAGAATATTGCTTTGGATTTTAAAGATATTCCGATTGAAACGGCTTATGTTAACCAGATAAAAGTAAGTACAGGAATAACGGTTATGGCACAATCCAAATGGTTAAATACACTTCATATTCGGGGAACACAAGCGGATATTAATGCTCTCAAACTATTCTCATTCGTTTCTAAAGTTGATTTTGCAAATAAATCATTGAACCTTACGGGAAAAAAAACAGCTTCGGATAAGGTAAAAGCAACAGATAAAAAACTACAAACAGCCGTGAATTATGCCTATGGTAATTCGGCAAATCAGATCCAAATGCTTAATGGGCAAATTCTACACCAACAAAATTATACAGGTTCAGACAAAATAATTGCCGTTCTCGATGCTGGTTTCCCAGGTGTTAATACAGCAAGTACTTTTCAGCGTTTAAGGGATAATAATAAAATTTTAGGTGGATATAATTACGTTTTAAGAAATTCGGATTTTTACGCAGGCGTTTCTCATGGTACCGAGGTTTTATCGACTATGGGAGGGTATAAAGAAAATGCTTTAGTTGGTACTGCTCCCGATGCTTCCTATTATTTGTTTATTACTGAAGATGATACTTCAGAGAATCCTGTTGAAGAATCGCTTTGGGTTGAAGCTGCAGAAGAGGCAGATAGGCTAGGAGCGGATATTATTACTACTTCTTTGGGATATTTTGGTTATGATAATCCAAATTATAGCCACAGTTATAACGATATGAATGGTACAACTAATTATATTTCGCGAGGAGCAGAAATAGCTTTTAGCAGAGGAATGATTGTGGTTGCATCTGCAGGTAATGAAGGAAATACTTCTGAAAAACATATTGGGGGACCTGCTGATGCGGTGTCTGTAATTACTGTAGGATCAGTTACGGCTACCAAATCGTTATCTTCTTTTAGTTCTATTGGACCTAGTTATGATCAAAGGATCAAACCAGATGTTATGGCGCAAGGAACAGCAGCGGTAATATCAGATGTTTCGGGGAATATTAGTACTATAAATGGAACGTCTTTTTCATGTCCAATAATGGCTGGAGCAATTGCTTGTTTATGGCAGGCTTTCCCAAATAAAACAAATCAGGAGATTCGACAATTGGTTTTACAATCATCAGATAGATATGAATCCCCAAATCCTCAATACGGTTATGGGATTCCCAATTTCAGTCTGGCATTGAATACCGCTTTAAATGTTGATTCGATTGAGAAATTAGATTTTTTAGTATATCCTAATCCAACAAATTCGGATATATATTTTACTTTATCAAAAGATAGTAATGAAGCCTTTCTAACAGTGTATTCTTTGCTTGGACAAAAGGTAGTTGAAAGACAAATTACCAATCAGAGTTCGATAGTTTCGTTACAATCGTTACATTCTGGGATTTATTTTTATACTTTAGAGGCGAATAACCTGTACAAAACAGGGAAAATCATAAAACAATAATTGGCAGTAGTACATGAATAAAATAACAACCCTTTTTAATATAAAGTATCCAATAATTCAAGCAGGAATGATTTGGAATAGTGGCTACAAACTCGCAAGCGCAGTAAGTAATGCTGGAGGTTTAGGAATAATAGGAGCAGGCTCGATGTACCCAGAAGTATTACGAGAACACATTCAGAAATGTAAAAAAGCAACTTCAAAGCCTTTTGGAGTCAATGTACCAATGCTATATCCTAATATCGAAGAGATTATGAAGATCATTGTTGATGAAGGAGTGAGAATTGTATTTACATCGGCAGGAAACCCTAAAACGTGGACATTATTCTTGAAAGAAAAAGGGATTACGGTTGTACATGTGGTGAGTAGTACTGTTTTTGCTTTAAAAGCTCAAGAAGCGGGTGTAGATGCTATTGTAGCTGAAGGTTTTGAAGCAGGGGGGCATAATGGTCGTGACGAAACAACCACTTTCACACTGATTCCGATGGTTCGTGAAAAAATTACCATTCCGCTTATTGCAGCAGGAGGAATTGCAACAGGAAAAGGAATGCTTGCAGCAATGGTTTTAGGTGCAGATGGAGTTCAGGTGGGCAGTCGTTTTGCAGCCTCAACAGAATCTTCTGCACATGATAATTTTAAACAAACTATTGTTAATGTAAAAGAAGGGGATACGCAGCTGACATTGAAAGAATTGGCTCCAGTACGATTAATTAAGAATAAATTTTATCAAGATGTTCAGGCATTGTATGAAAAATGTCCAACAAAAGAGGAACTTGTCGAGCTTTTAGGAAGAGCAAGAGCAAAACGCGGTATGTTTGAAGGAGATTTGGAAGAAGGAGAATTAGAAATCGGACAAATAGCAGGACTTATTCATGATATTAAACCAGCTGCTGAAATTATTCATGAAATGATTTCGGATTTTGAAAGGGCTCGTAAGAAAACATTAAATTTAGATTTTTAAATAAATGAATCAAATAAAAATATATATAGTATTGTTTTTTTTAGGGCTTGGATTGCAGCAAGCTTATAGTCAGAGTTATAAGTTTGGGGCTTCTGGTTATAGCGTTTTAGAGAAAAATGAAAGGGGGAAATGGGGTAAGTGGTCGGATCTGGAATTAGTTAATATTTTGGTTGTTTTAGATACAGATAAAAACCGAATTGTAGTTAATTCGCAAGAGATACAAGTATATCAAATTTCAGATTATATAGCCAGAGAAGAAAATGACACAGATATTGTGTATTCTTTTATTTGTAAAGATTTAAAAGGAAACGATACTAAATTATCGATTATAACAAGAAAAAAGCAGGATAACAGAAAGCAATTATACATAAACTATAATGACCGAATCATTGTGTATAATATTTTTACTATTTAAAGAGATTAGGAATAAAATAAATACCCCCGACAAGTTAAAATCTGTCGGGGTTGTTTTTTATGGAATTATATTGCTACAATTTGTGAAACCTTTGAATCGGTAGGTAGAAAGTTTATAATCTTAGTAACAGAACCTCACGATCTAAAAAAAACTACTCAATATCTTTGATAAACTCATCATATTCCAGATAAAATAGCTCCAAAGCATTCATTTTTTCAAAGTAAAAGTCGAATATTTCATCCCAATATTTACGATTACTAAAACCAATACCTAGTTTTTCTACCCAAATACGGCTGATAGTTTTGCCACTTTCTAAAGTATATTCTTTTTCAAAAACGAGATCTTTGATAAATTCTTCTTCTAGAATATTTTTTAAAGCCTCCAGTTTTTCAAAGTAAGCATTTCGTTTGTCGTCACTACGATGTTCGATGTCTATTAAAACCTGTACTTTTTTATTATCGACATAAAATTTAAAAGAGAAATCCTTAATTTTGGTATCGTAGAGTATCCATTTTCGAGGATATTTCTCGGCAAAAGCCACCCAAAATTCTCTCTTCATTTTCTGTGATTCTTCTTTACTATACATTTTTATTAGCTTAAACTCTAGAAAATTTGTGAGATACTATTTTCTAAAGTATATTTATATATTATTTTGAGAATACAAAAATAGACTTTGATTATGGATTTTCAATATTTTTTGCATTTTGTTCCTAATCTAATAGAGGCAAAGCTCCCCGCTGAAGCAGCACACTTTAAAATGGTTCCATTAGAACGAATGGAAGTCATGAAAAATATAGATATTAAAGTTAATTCTCCCAGAGTTGCTGCGGTTATGATGTTGTTATATCCAAAAAACGACATTACCCATTTGGCTTTAATCGTACGCAATGCCTATAATGGAGTGCATTCTTCGCAAATTGCATTTCCAGGAGGTAAATATGAGCATGATGATGAGAGTTATGCTTATACAGCTTTGCGTGAAACACATGAAGAAGTAGGCGTTTTACCTGATAAAATTCAAATTCTAAAAGCATTTACGCCAACTTATATTCCGCCAAGTAATTTTATAGTACATCCTTTTTTAGGGGTTTGTAAAGAAGAAATTAATTTCCGACCAGATCCAAGAGAAGTTGCTGATATTATAGAGTTGCCACTTTCCGTTTTTTTGGATGATGAAATTGTTGTTGAAACGATTTTATCAACTTCGTATGCAGAAAACATTTCTGTTCCGGCTTTTAAAATAGAAAACCATATCGTATGGGGAGCAACAGCTATGATCTTGAGTGAGTTAAAAGAGGTTCTTAAAGAGAGTTTTGTAAATTAATTAGTTAAAGAAAAGATATTATTAATTTTACATTACTGTTTTTAGAAGAATCGTTTACACAGTTTTGACAAATAATTAAACAAGGTTTTTTTATTTAATTTTTAAGGAGCCTTTTTTTAGATTAAATCAGTTAAATTTACAACCCTTTTTAGGGTTGATTATTTAGCAAGAGAGTTTTTGAAAAATAAATAAAAGTGATATTGCAACTGATAATCAGAATGTTATTGTTTGTAAGGTTAGAGTAGTAGCTAATAGGAACTACAAAAATAAATTTCGTAAGTTTGTCATTCTAATTTTAAAAATAACACATAAATTTATGGGATTGTTTAAGAGAAATCCTTTTGGTCATATACTATTTATAAAAAAATGGTTAATTCGAGTTTTTGGAGTGATTACACATAGACGTTATCGAGGTTTTAACGAATTGCAAATTGATGGCTCAGAAATTATAAGAAGTTTACCAAATACTAATGTTCTTTTTATATCTAATCACCAGACATACTTTGCTGATGTTGTGGCTATGTTTCATGTTTTTAATGCAAGTTTAAGTGGGAGAGAGGATAATATAAAAAATGTAGGTTACTTATGGCAACCTAAGATGAATATTTACTATGTTGCTGCCAAAGAGACAATGAGAGCAGGTCTGCTACCAAGAATTTTATCTTATGTTGGAGCAATAAGTGTGGAGCGTACTTGGAGAGCTAAAGGTGTTGATGTTGCTGAAAAAAGAGATGTAAATCCTAATGATACCGAAAACATTAAAATTGCTCTTAATGATGGGTGGGTGATTACGTTTCCGCAAGGAACAACTAAGTCATTTAAGCCAGTTCGTAAAGGGACAGCGCATATTATTAAGGAGCATAGACCTATTGTTGTTCCAATTGTAATTGATGGTTTCCGACGTTCTTTTGATAAAAAAGGATTACGAATGAAAAAGAAAGGAATTCTACAATCATTTATTATCAAAGAACCGCTTGTTATTGATTATGATAATGATACAATTGATGAAATTGTTGAAAAAGTAGAATATGCCATCGAACAGCATCCTTCATTTTTAAAAGTTATTCCGTCAGAAGAACTAAAAGTAGAAGAAGAATTGAATAAAATGCGTAGATGGGATTATTGATTTTCTAGATAATGATTTTCATAAAAAAGGGAGCTGTAAAATATAATTTACAGCTCCCTTTTTAGTTTTAAAGTATTTGTTAGTCTTTGAGTTATTGTATATCAGTTGCTTAGGGCATTGTGGTTATAAATCAATCTTTTTAAGTTCTTTATAATTGGCATACAATCTTCGGAGTAGTGAGCCGTATATAAGTCTATAGAAGCACCATACTAAACCTAAGGATATAAGAGTAACTAGAAGTAAAATACATATTACCATTAGCATTACTGTACCGTTGGTCGCAATTTTTTCTTTGAGGTAGTTCATTTCAGGGCTAGAGAAAGCAATGAAAAAGCTTATAATAGAGCTTAGAACTACCATTGCTAAATTATACCAAACATAGTATTGAACCGTTTTTCGGGTTCTTAATATACTGCTCATTAATAATTTTGTCGATTTTGTAGTCGATATAGTAGTATAATTTTTGTAGAAAAAATACACAAAAATTAGTACTACTACATAATTAAAGTATGTTATTACTTCAAGATATAGTATGTATTCAGGATGATTAATTTGTTTTAAAAAATCATCAATACTAATTATGTAATTCGATGCAGTCCAAAATAATATTTCTAGAAGACTTATAACTAAGATCCATTTTACAATCGATGACGATTTTTTATGAATCATATTATAAATCTCTATCTCGGATACTTGTTGAAAAGTATCTGCAGTTTTATTCCAATCTTTTTTGAGTAAATCCAGCTCTTTCATGTTTTTCTAAGGATTTAATATTTTTTTAAGTTTCCCTTTAATTCTATTCATTTTCACTCGTGCATTAACTTCACTAATCCCCAAAGTTTCGGCAATTTCTTGGTAATCTTTATCTTCCAGATACATAAAAACTAATGCTTTCTCGATGTCGTTTAGTTGGTAAACGGCTTTGTACATTAACTTAATCTGTTCTTCTTCTTCATAGTTGTAATCAACTTCTTTTATAAAATGTTGGTGATTTTCAAACTCTACAGTTGCTATCGAACGTTTTGTTTTTCGATATAATGTAATAGCAGTGTTTAGTGCGACTCGATAGGTCCAAGTAGAAAATTTGCTGTCACCTCTAAATTTCGGATATGCTTTCCATAACTGAATGGTAATTTCCTGAAACAAATCCTTATGAGCATCTTGGTTAGCAGTATATAATCTACAAATTTTGTGGATTATATTCTGGTTTGCCTGTAATTGCACAACAAATGAATGTTCTAAATTATCGCTCATAATTGTATAAGTCTTAATAAGGTCGATTTTGTTACATTTTTTTGCTTCAAAAAGAAAATATATGATCTATAGTTCTTTCTCCTTGTAGTAATTCACCATTAAATCAACAAATTTACTATAGCTTTCCATGCCGTCTTTTTGTTGGTTCATTTTTAAAAAGTTGTCATAAAAAATATGAAAACCATTTTCAATAAAAGTTTCGTATTGCTTCCAGAAATCTTGACTCTCTTTGTAGTTTTTTAGAATTCCTGGATGAACAGTTTTTATTATTTGATTGAATAATTTCTCATCTTTTACTTGTAAAAGTCTTAAACAATAGCGCAAAGCTAAACTATAACCAGAATATTGGATATATAAATTGTTGTTTTTTACTGAAGCCAAAAAACCTATAAAATTGCATTCATTTTCACTTGCATAACCCATTTGATGAGCCATTTCGTGATTTGTGGTCATAGGAAAGCTATACATCGGACCAAGACCATTTACTTGGGCTTCATTAGTAAATGGATTTAAATAACCGCCAAATCCCATATAAGAAAGTGGTAAGCTAAAAAGAGATTTCTTTACGCTTAAATGTGAATAGGTAAAATAAGGATGTTCAGCTGCAAGATTAGCATAACCGTTTAAATTCATTTTAAAGACCTGCTCCTGCGAATAAGGAAATACAACTTTGAGGCTATCATTTTTAGCTATTTGTGATTGAATGGAGTTGGTTTTTGTGATTAGCTTTTGAGTGAAAGCTATTAAATCAGCATCAGAATAATCTTTTTTAATTTTCATTTTTTCAAATAAAGGCTCTCGGTAATAATTAAAAGCCCATAGAAAATGAAATAGAAAATAGAATATCGAGAGATAACTTAGGCAGGTCAAGAGATTGTCTTTCCATAACAATTTCCATGATTTTCGTTCTGTCCAAAGCCATCTTAAAAATAATACTATCAAAATGGAATATATACAATCACCTATAGAAAATGGAATCCATCCGAGTACAATTCTTGAAAAAGAAGCAATTCTTAAGTATAATCCGTTACTATAGTATTTTTCGATAAATTCAGGAAAAAACGGAATAATCTTTAAGATGATGATTTGCAATAGTAATAATAAGGGAAGAATGTATTTTCGTTTCACAGTGTAAATTTTGGATAGGTAAATATAAATACAATATCAATTGTATCGGAAAAGAATTTAAACTTTGTAACTTTGAAGTTGTAAAATGTTAAACTTCAAACAAAACATAAATGAGTCAAGAAATAAGAAATTTAGAACCAAAAGCACTTTGGAATAAGTTTGCCGATTTAAATGCAGTACCGCGTCCATCTAAAAAAGAAGAGCGTGTTATTGAGTTTATGAAAAACTTCGGTACTAGTTTAGGATTAGAAACTTTTGAGGATGAAATTCGTAATGTAATTATTCGTAAACCAGCCACTCCAGGAATGGAAAATCGCAAAGCCATTGTTTTACAAGGACACTTGGATATGGTACATCAAAAAAATGCCGACACGGTTTTTGATTTTGATACACAGGGAATAGACATGTATGTTGATGGGGATTGGGTTCGTGCTCGTGGAACGACACTTGGTGCAGACAATGGACTTGGAGTTGCAACAATAATGGCAATTTTAGAAAGTAAAGACATTCCGCATCCAGCGATAGAAGCGTTGTTTACAATCGACGAAGAAACAGGAATGACAGGAGCGTTAAATTTAAAAGGAGGAATTCTTCAAGGACAGATTTTATTGAATCTGGATACTGAAGAAGATGATGAAATTGATATTGGTTGCGCAGGAGGAATTGATGTAACGGCTACAAGAACCTATAATGAAGAAGATGTTCCGGAAGGTTCAGTTGGACATATTATTACTGTAAAAGGATTAAAAGGGGGTCATTCGGGGATGGATATTCATAAAGGTTTGGGTAATGCCAATAAAATTATGAACCGTTTGTTGTTTGATGCTTTCGAAAATTTCGGATTGCAAGTAGTTGAGATTAACGGAGGAAGTTTACGGAATGCAATTCCAAGAGAAAGTGTAGCGAAAGTAATCATTTCAGAAATGTTTGACGAAGCATACATTTTTGATATGCAGGAAATCATTAATGATATTAAAACGGAGTATAAAACTACAGAACCAAATCTTACGATAGAAATCATGAAATGTGATTTACCTAAAAAAGTGATGGATTTAGGAGTTCAGGAAGGTATTATTCGTGCGATTTACGCAGCTCATAATGGAGTTTACAGAATGAGTGCTGATATGGCAGACTTGGTTGAAACTTCAAATAATATTGCTCGTGTTATAGTAAAAGATGGTGAAATATTAGTTGGATGTTTAACTCGTTCTTCTGTTGAAACATCTAAATTTGATTTAGCTAATTCATTGCGTTCAGCATTTGAACTTGTAGGCTGTGAGGTAGAACTTTCAGGAAGTTACCCAGGTTGGACTCCAAATGTAAATTCTGAAATATTAGATGTTTTAGTTGGAATCTACGAAAAACAAAATAACGAAAAACCAAAAGTTGTGGCTTGTCATGCTGGTTTGGAGTGTGGAATTCTTGGGACAAATTATCCAGATATGGATATGATTTCTTTTGGGCCGACTATTCACGGAGCACATTCGCCAGACGAAAGAGCAAGTGTTTCATCTGCTCAGAAATATTGGAAATTTGTTTTAGAAATTCTTTCTAACATTCCAGTTAAGTAATAAAGTTTCAATATTCAGTCACGGTTTTCAGTCTTCTTTGAGATTGAAAACTGTGACTTTCACTGAATACTGCGACTAAAAACAGATTACTAAAAATTAGTCTCTTTTAGGACTATTTTTCTTTTCTCTCTTTTCCTCTTTCTTTTCTTTTGCAGTTTTTAGAGGTTCTTTTTTTGCTGTTTTTTTAGCGTCTTGACTCTTTGCCATGATATTCTAGTTTAGTTAATTTCTTATTATATTAAGTAAATATAGTAACTATTTTAAGAAGATTACTCTTAATGAGCTATTAAAGCATCTCAATTAAAATTTATTATTTAAATGGCTGTCTGTATGCTTCTATGAAGTCTTTTGCCAGTCGAATTTTAAGCTGTTATTTTAATTTATGATTGATTTCTTTATCTGATTCTTTCTTTGAAATAAAAACAATAGATGTTGTTTTGGTGTTTTGTGCCTTTTTATAGGAGTAGTTTCTAATGACTAATACAGGTGCAATTAGTATTATGGGCTACTATCTATAAAGTGTAGGGCTTTGTTTACTTCTTGTTTTTTCATTGTAAAAGGAGTTTGTCTAATTTAAAGTTCAAAAAACATATTTGGAAGCTTGCGAATGAGAGAGCGGTTGAAGAAAAAAATCCTCAGCTATTTTTGGTAGTGAGGATTCCTTTTTATTATTTTGAATTGATTAATTGCGTTTAAGTATTTTGTATTGTTCATAACAACCGCTTATGGCGTCCATTATTTGTAAATCATTTGCAGTTTGTATAAAAGAATCAGAATAGTTGCAACGCTTTAAAATCTCAGGGATTTCATCTTTGCTTATTCCGAGTAATACGGCTACAGTTTCTCTATCAAATTTTGATTCTAATAGATTACGAACAGTATCGTCTTTTTTCATTTCCTTTAGCTTTCTTAATTCCTTGGGGTTTTTTCCAAAAAAATTATAAAGCACATCAGTTGGATTAAAAATAGATCCTAGTACTTTTCCAAAAGCATTAGGAGAGTATTCTCCTGCTTCGTATCCTTGGGTTAATCCGGAAATACTATAACGGTAGTTTTCTTTTGCAGGAATCAGTTTAGAATCAACTTCTAGATATCCGGTTAAGTTAAAAGGTCTTATTACGACTTCTTCAAGTGCAATTGCCTTTTCGGTAAGCTGAATTTTGGTGACTTTATTTTTTATCCAGTCATTAGTAACACGAATTCTTAAGGATTGAAATCCTAAAATAGAGAAGTGTAAAGTGTCATTTAGTTGAACATCAATTTCAAAATATCCTTTTGTATCAGATGTAGCACCTCTTACTTTGTTAAGATTGATGATATTTACGCTCGATATAGGAAGTTTTGTATTGTCGTTAACAATATAGCCAGATACGCGCTGAGGATGCTCTGTGTCTTGAGAAAACGCGGTTGTGGATAGTACTAAAAAAAAGAAGACTACAAAGTATTTCATAAACTGATTTAAAACTCTAAAAGTAGTAATCAGGATTGAATATTATGTAGTCTTCTAGTATAATTATAAGAAAATTAACAAAGAGAATTAATCTCTTCTTGGTCTTCTTGGTCTTGTTGAATCACCAAAGCTTTCAGAACGTCTAGGAGCTCTATCTGAACTACCTTCATTTCTTGGAGCTGAGCTTCTGAAACCACCTTCTCTTGGAGCAGCGTTTCTATCGCTTCTAAAACCACCTTCTCTTGGAGCAGAATTTCTGTCGCTTCTAAATCCGCCACCAGAACCTTCTCTTCTTGGAGCAGAACTTCTTCCGCCACCGAATCCGCCACCAGATCTTCCGTTATGGTCACGTCTTCCGCCACCGTCATTTTTAGAAATTTCAACATTAATACGACGACCTTCTAATTGAACGTTGTTTAATACTTCCATTACTTTGTCAGTGTGTTCAGGATCAGTGTTAAAGAAAGAGAAACCTTCTTTTACATCTACTTTGAAAACATCGTCACGACCTAAGTCTAATGTTTCTTTCAAGTAGTCTTTTAATGACATCCAATCAAAATTATCTCTTGATCCGATGTTAACGAAATATCTTGTTGCTCCACCATTGTTGTTTGGTCTTGCAGCGCCATCTCTATCGTCACGTCTTTCAGAACCAGATGATTGATTAGAGATATCTCTGTTCTTTTTGTAATAAGCAATAAAACGGTTAAATTCAACAGAAACCATTTTTTTGATTAATTCTTCTTTAGATAATCCTTCTAAAACACTGTTAATAGCAGGAAGGTAGCTGTCAATTTCGTGATCAATCTCAGTATCTTTAATCTTATTTGCTAAGTGCAATAATTGAATTTCGCAAATTTCGATTCCAGAAGGAATTGTTTTTTCTTCAAATTTTTGTTTGATAATTCTTTCGATAGAAGAAATCTTACGTAATTCACTTTTAGTAACAATTACAATAGAAGTTCCTAATTTCCCAGCTCTACCAGTACGACCAGAACGGTGATTGTATGTTTCAATTTCGTCAGGTAATTGGTAGTTTACTACGTGAGTAATACTATCAACATCAATACCACGTGCAGCAACATCAGTTGCAACAAGCATCTGAATTTGTCTTCCACGGAAAGATTTCATTACACCATCACGTTGTGCTTGAGATAAATCTCCATGCAACGCTGCAGCGCTATATCCATCTTCAACTAATTTTTCTGCTACTGCCTGAGTGTCTCTTTTAGTACGACAGAAAACTACTGAGAAAATGTCTGGATTAGAATCAGCTAAACGTTTCAAAGCCTCGTAACGATCACGTGCGTTTACTAAGTAAAATTCGTGAGATACAGTTGAAGAACCTGAGTTTTTAGCTCCAACAGTAATTTCTAATGGCTCATGCATGAATTGTTTTGCAATTCTAGCAACCTCTTGTGGCATAGTTGCAGAGAACAACCATGTGTTTTTTTCGTCTGGAGATGTAGATAAGATGTTTACGATATCTTCGTAAAAACCCATGTTTAACATTTCATCAGCCTCATCAAGAACGCAATAGTTAATTTGAGAAATGTTTACCAATCCTCTGTTAATCATATCTTGCATTCTACCTGGAGTAGCCACAATAATCTGTGCTCCTCTTTTTATGTCTCTAGCTTGTTCTGTAATACTTGCACCACCGTAAACAGCTACTACATTAATACCTTTTTCGTATTTAGAGTAGTTTTTGATTTCGTTAGTAATTTGCAAACAAAGCTCGCGGGTTGGAGATAAAATTAATGCTTGTGTATTTCTATTGTTGGCATCAATTTTCTGAATTAGCGGAAAACCAAAAGCTGCCGTTTTCCCTGTCCCTGTCTGAGCCAACGCAACCATATCTGTGTCTTTTTCCAATAATAGGGGAATCGCTTTCTCCTGTACTTCGGTCGGATTTTCAAATCCTAGATCTAAAATCGCCTTCAGTAACGATTCACTCAATCCTAATTGTTCAAATTTATTCATATGTATTTTTAAAATAGGGTGCAAAATTACTGTTAATTATTCAGATAAACTAATGCTATTTTAAGAATTGTGTATTTATTATGATTTGATTATCAATTAGTTATATTTGGTGTTGCGTGTGTTGTAATGATTTTTATATAAATTGTAGTAAAAAAAACGTCTTGAAATTTAAATTTTATGCTGTAAGATGTTGCGTTTTAAAGAATTATTAAATTATGTTAAGAAAATTAATAAGTTGTTGAGTTGCTTTTCCGCGATGACTAATTTTATTTTTGATGTTTAGAGGCAATTCAGCAAAGGTTTCTTCGTATCCTTCAGGTTGAAAGACTGGGTCATAACCAAACCCTTGACTCCCTTTTTTATTCTGAGTAATTTGTCCGTTGGCAATTCCTGTAAATAAATGTTGCTTTCCATTAAGATTCAATGCAATTACAGTTTTAAAATGAGCATTACGATTAGTGATATCTTTTAACCCTTCTAAAACCTTATTTATATTATCATCAGAGTTACGTTGCTCTCCAGCATATCTAGCCGAATAAACCCCTGGTTCCCCATTTAAAGCACTTATTTCAAGTCCTGTGTCATCAGCAAAACAATCGTAGCCATATTTTTTAGTTACATAATCGGCCTTAAGAATAGCATTTCCTTCAATAGTATCTGCAGTTTCTGGGATATCTTCATGACAGCCGATATCTTCCAAGCTTAGTATTTTGATGCTACCATTAAGGATACTTTGTATTTCAAGAATTTTATTTTTATTATTAGAAGCGAAAACTAGATTCATTATAATAGATTATGTAATTAGAATACGTGTTTACACAAAGTTACAATGTTTTTATTGAATTTTGATTCTGGAATGTTTTTTTATGAAACTTCTATTACTTTACGATAGCTATTGCAATTTCCATCATAAATAGAGGAAAACTTAATTATGGTTATGTACGTAAGCTTTACCAAAGTTTTAAATTTGACAAAGGTGTATCGTATTGTATATGAATTATAATTGGATTATGTTTGAATTAATGATTTATCGATCCAATTCAATTAAAAACAAAATAAATATGATTAAGAAAATTACCCAAATCTCATTTACTATTGCTATTGTATTATTAGTAGTAAGTTGTAAAAATACCAAGCAAAAGCTTCAAGAATATGTAAGTACTTATAATAGTACTGCTGCAGTTTTTAAAGGAGAATATGTAACACTTACTACTGCAAGAGGTTATATAAATGATAATAAAGTCGAACTACGTTTTGAAACTAATTTACTTAAAAACGATTCTAATAAAGCGGTAGCTAGTATTGTATTTCCTAAATTATTGAAAGATATGATAAGCAAAAATATTATTCCTGAAGAATTAATTAAAGAAGGAGTACAGTTTGATGCTTATTTCTTGGCTAGTGATAATACAGTTCTGGATAAAGAAGTCTTGAATAGAGAAACTTTAGATGTTTTATTGAAGGAATAATTTACTGGTTGTTCTGGATAATAAAAAAGCCTTTTTGATTGAACAAAAAGGCTTTTTTATCTAACGTTTGGTAACGCTTGTTAGGTTATCTGGGAAATAGAGTTCAGATAAATTAGTAAATTCATCACCACGCATAAAAATATTGATATCAACATCGGCGAAGCTAGTTTTTCCTGATGCGGCTAATAATTCATTTGCCGAATGCAAAGTGTTTTTATGGAAATGGTATACACGGTCAGATTTATCTGTAACAACTAAACCTTTCATTAGCATTTTGTTTTGTGTAGCGACTCCTGTTGGGCATTCGTTATTATGACAACGTAACGCTTGTATACAACCTAGTGAGAACATAAAACCTCTGGCACTATTACACATATCAGCACCAAGAGCTATAGCATGCAGTATAGAGTATCCTGAGATAATTTTTCCACTACCAATTACTGTCATTTTATCTCTAATCTTTAAGGCAATCAATGTTTTGTTTACAAAAATTAAAGCAGGTTCAAATGGCATACCAACACCATCTGCAAATTCTAGTGGAGCTGCACCAGTACCACCTTCTGCACCATCTATAGTAATAAAATCAGGATAACAATCTTCGGCAATCATTTCATTACAAATTTCTTCAAATTCTTTAGTGTTCCCAATACAAAGTTTAAAACCAATTGGTTTTCCATCTGATAATTCTCGTAAGCGAGCTACAAAATGAATCAATCCTTTTGCATCAGAGAATGCACTATGATTAGGAGGTGATAAAATTGTAGTATGTGGTTCAACACCTCTTATTTTAGCTATTTGCTCTGAGTTTTTACTAGCTGGAAGTACACCACCATGTCCAGGTTTTGCTCCTTGTGATAGTTTAATTTCTATCATTTTTACATTTGGTACTAATGCTTTTTCTTTAAATTTTTCTCCATCAAAGTTCCCATTTGCATCTCGGCATCCAAAATATCCTGTACCAATTTGCCAAGTAATATCACCGCCACCAGCAAGGTGAAATTCTGTAAGTCCACCTTCACCAGTATTTTGATAGAATTTTCCTTTTTGAGCGCCAATATTTAAGGCGCGAACAGCATTTTCGCTAAGGGAACCAAAACTCATTGCCGAAATGTTTAGTAAAGAAGCAGAGTAAGGTTGTTTACAATCTTTTCCACCAACAAGGACACGAGGTAATTCTTCATTTACTTTTGCTGGAAAAATAGAATGTTTTATTCCTTCGTAACTATCATGATTAAGGTTTAATTGCGTTCCAAAAGGAGAACTAGAATCTATATTTTTTGCTCTTTGATATACTAATGAACGTTGATTTCTTGAGAAAGGTTTGCCGTCTGTAGATCTTTCGATGAAGTATTGTTGAATTTCAGGAGCAATCATTTCAAAAAGATATCTGAAATAACCAAGAACTGGAAAGTTTCGAAGAATTGCGTGTTTTTCTTGTTTGGTATTATAAATTCCAATGACTAATAATATTGGTAGAATGATAACAAGTAAAAAACCACGACCGGAATAAAGGTAAATTGCAGCAACGACTAGAAACAATAAGATTCCGTAAATAAAGAATTTTTTTCTCATGTTTTTTTAATATTTAATTTGAAATGTGTAAAGTGTGTAATTGTAAAAATGGTTAGCTGTATCTCAAGCGAACATAATTATGTTTGATTCCTTTTTTATCTGAATCTCTTTCATCGATTTCGAGAATATCAGTTAACGATTTTAGCATTGGAGTTAATTTTGAGAAACCATAATTTCGTGGGTCAAATTCGGGTTTTTTCTTAACTAAAAGATTACCTATATCACCTAAGAATGCCCATCCATCGTCATCTCCAATGGCATCAATTGTATCTTCGATGAGTTCAATGGTTTGTACGTCAATTTTATTTAATGGTTTTTCGGTCTGTTTTTCGCTTTGTTTTCCATTCGGTTTTTCAACAGGTTTTTTAGAGTCAGAAGCTGTAGGTTTTGGGTCTTTCTTTTTAATAGCACCATCTAGTACTTCAATATATATAAAACGGTCACAAGCTACAATAAAGGCACTTGGTGTTTTCTTTTCTCCAATTCCAATTACTTTCATACCTGATTCACGCAATCGAATTGCTAGTCTTGTAAAATCACTATCGCTAGAAACTATACAAAAACCATCTAATTTATCAGAATATAATAAATCCATGGCATCGATAATCAAAGCAGAATCCGAAGAGTTTTTACCTACAGTATAACTATATTGTTGAATTGGAGTAATTGCATGCTCTAGTAAAACACTTTTCCAGCCGTTTGCATTGGGTTTTGTCCAGTCGGCATAAATACGTTTGGTTGTTGGAGTACCAAATTTAGTAATTTCCTCCATCATACCTTTTACATTACTATACGGTACATTATCGGCATCGATAAGTACAGCAAGTTTTAGTTCTTTTGTGCTGTTTAAAGACATTTTCTGGGTTTTACAAAATTATAATTTTTCAAAGGTAAAACTAAAATTGGTTTTTATTAAGAACTTGCTTTAGAATATGTCTTTTCTGATAATTAAATTATTCTTATTATAAATAAGTATTCTTTTTTATTTGATAATATATTAAAGATAAATCTATCTTTTAATATGTTTTTAGATATATTTGTATAAAATTAAATCAATCTATTTATGTTTTCAAAAGCGTGCGAGTATGGTATTCGAGCCTCAATATTTATTGCAACCAAATCTTCGCAAGGAATTCGTGTTGGGATAAAAGATGTAGCAAAAGAAATTGATTCGCCTGAACCGTTTACTGCCAAAATAATGCAGATTCTTACTAAAAATGGTATTATAGATTCAGCAAAAGGTGTGGGTGGAGGATTTGAAGTTTCTACTAGAGCTATTAAATCGATTAAATTAATCCAAATTGTAGATGCTATTGATGGTGACAATATATACAAAGGATGTGGTATTGGTTTAAAAGAATGTTCAGAAGTGCATCCTTGTCCAGTACATAATCAATTTAAGCAAATACGGGAACTACTTTTAGATATGCTTACAAACACAACGTTAGAGGAACTTGCATTAGGTGTAAAATCAGGTGATTCTTTTCTTAAAACGTTAAACATAAACAATTAATATTATATAATTTAAATACTTAAAAATGAATAAAAAAGTCAAAATTTCGATTCTAATACTAATGGGATGTTTAGCAATAACTTCTTGTGGAAAAAAAGAAGCAACTCCAACTGGTGAATCAAGAGAGATAAATGAACAAACATCAGATTCTGAAGGACAAACGGAAGCAGTAAGTAATGTTTTAGTCATTGAAGGAAATGATCAAATGCAGTTTAATACCAAAGAACTAAGAGCAGTAGCAGGAAAACCTATCACGTTAACATTAAAACATGTAGGTAAAATTCCAAAAGAAGCTATGGGACATAATTTGGTTATTCTACAAGAAGGTACAGACGAAGCAGCTTTTGCAACCAAAGCGATTGCAGCCAAAGACACAGACTATATTCCTGCTTCTGAAAAAGCTTCTATCATTGCACATACCAAATTAATTGGTGGTGGAGAAGAAGACACTATTGAATTTACTGTAGATAAAAAAGGAACATACAATTTTTTATGTACTTTCCCAAGGCACGTTTCTATGATGAAAGGTGTTTTAATAGTTGAATAATTAAAAGAGCTCTAATCCTAATTTATTGAGTTAGAGTTTTTTATTAAACCAATAAAAGACTATTTTGTCTTTTACAAAAAAAGAATATATGAAAAGAGAAAAAAAATTATGGATTGCATTTTTTTTGGTAATAAGCATTTCCTTTGCCGTTTTGGGATACTATGGATATGAAATTTACCAACAAGCACCTCCAATTCCCAAACAAATAGTTTCAGATAGTGGAAAACTTGTTTTTTCTGAAGACGAAATTAAAGATGGGCAAAATGTTTGGCAAAGTATAGGAGGACAGGAAGTTGGATCTATATGGGGGCATGGAGCATATGTAGCTCCCGATTGGACAGCCGATTGGTTGCATCGAGAAGCAATGTTTATTCTTGATAAATACGCACAAGAGGATTTCGGGAAAGTATTTAATGATTTGGATAAAGAAAAACAAGCAGCATTGAAGATACGTTTGCAAAAAGATGTGAGGACAAATCGCTATGATGAAAAATCACAAACACTTACGATATCCGAAAATAGAGTTGCAGCGATTCAATATCTAAGCGAATATTATCATGGGCTTTTTACCAATGATCCTAAATTTAATAAATTAAGAGGAGACTATGCAATTCCTAAAAACTCAATAAAAGACGAAGCAAGAATGCATAAAATGAATGCATTTTTCTTTTGGGCTACTTGGGCTACAGTAACAGAACGTCCCAATTCTAATATTTCTTATACACATAACTGGCCATCAGATGAACTGGTTGGTAACATTGCTACAAAAGAGTTACTTGCTTGGTCAGGTGTAAGTATTATTTTATTGATTTTTAGTATTGGAATTCTAGTGTTTTATCATGCTAAATCGGGTGAAGAAGTGTTTCCTCTACCATCCAAAGATCCAATAATCAATCAAGGAATGACTCCATCAATGCATCTGATCAAAAAATATTTTTGGGTGGTGAGTTTACTGATGATTATTCAAATGGCTTTAGGAATAATTACAGCTCATTATGGTGTTGAAGGAAATGCGTTATATGGTATTCCGATAGATCAAATTTTACCATACGCAGTTACACGAACCTGGCATACCCAGTTGGCTATTTTTTGGATTGCAACAGCTTGGTTGGCAACAGGATTATATATTGCTCCGGCAGTTTCGGGTAAAGACCCTAAATTTCAATGTTTTGGTGTTAACTTCTTGTTTATAGCTTTATTAATCATTGTTTTGGGTTCAATGGTTGGACAATGGTTTGGAGTAATGCAAAAACTAAACCTAGTGCAAAATTTTTGGTTTGGACATCAAGGTTATGAATATGTAGATTTAGGGCGTTTCTGGCAGATATTCCTTTTAGTTGGATTGTTCTTATGGTTAGCATTAATGATACGACCATTGATTCCAGTTTTAAAGAAAAAAACTGAAGAAAAAAATCTAATCGTTTTATTCTTAATCTCTTGTACTGCTATTGCCATGTTTTATGGAGCAGGATTAATGTGGGGTAGACAGACGAATTTAGCTATTGCCGAATATTGGAGATGGTGGGTTGTGCACCTATGGGTTGAAGGATTCTTTGAAGTATTTGCAACAGTTGTTATCGCATTTTTATTTGTTCGATTAGGATTATTAAAAACCAAAACAGCTACTTTAAATGTATTGTTTGCAACTATTATCTTCATGTCTGGAGGTATTCTTGGAACTTTCCATCACTTGTACTTCTCAGGAACTCCCACAGCTATTATGGCATTAGGAGCCTCATTTAGTGCGTTAGAAGTTGTACCTCTTACATTAATTGGTTTTGAAGCGTATCAAAATTATAAATTGTCAAAATCAACACAATGGATTATTGATTACAAATGGCCTATTTATTTTATGATAGCTGTTGCATTTTGGAATTTTCTTGGAGCTGGAGTTTTTGGATTCATAATAAACCCACCAATAGCACTTTATTATGTGCAAGGTTTAAATACTACACCTCTTCACGCGCATACAGCATTGTTTGGAGTTTACGGAATGTTAGGAATTGGGTTAATGCTTTTCGTGTTAAGAAGTTTATACCGAAACATTACCTGGAACGAGAAATTACTTAAGATTACTTTTTGGTCATTAAATATAGGGTTGTTTTTAATGGCTGTGTTGAGTTTGCTGCCGATAGGAATTTGGCAGGCGATCGAAAGTATTGATCATGGAATGTGGTATGCACGTTCATCGGAGTTAATGCAACAACCTACAATGATTACTTTAAAATGGATGCGTGCTATAGGAGATTCTATCTTCGGAATAGGAATTATTACTACGGCTTGGTTTGTCTTTGATTTGACATTAAAAAATAGAAGAAAATAATAATAATAATAAAATACCATGGAAAATTTACAAAATAAAACAGTAGGGGCATTTGTAGCCGAAGATTTTAGAACTGCAGCAGTATTTTCAAAATATAAAATCGATTTTTGCTGCAAAGGAGGCAGAACCATCGCTGAGGTTTGTGTAAAACAAGAAATTGAACCTAAAGTTTTGCTGAAAAAAATTCAAGAAACTTTATCGGCGGAGGATACTAATAAAATAGATTTTAATTCATGGCCATTGGATTTATTGGCTGATTATATCGAAAAAACGCATCACCGTTATGTAGAAGATAAATCAATCATTATTATGCAATTTCTAAATAAACTTTGCAGTGTTCACGGTGGGAATCATCCAGAATTGTTCAGGATTAACGAATTGTTTACGGAGTGCGCAAGCGAATTGGCACAGCACATGAAAAAAGAAGAATTAATGCTGTTTCCTTTTATTAAAAAAATGGTAAAAGCTAAGGATACAGATGAAGCCTTGGTACAACCTCCATTTGGAACTGTGTCGAATCCAATAGCGATGATGATGCATGAACATGATGCCGAAGGAGAACGCTTTCGCGAAATTGCCAGCATAACCAATGATTATGAGGCGCCAAGCGACGGATGTACTACCTACAAAGTAACCTATGCCATGCTAAAAGAATTTGAAGAGAATTTACATACACACATTCATTTAGAGAATAATATTTTGTTTCCTAAAGCAATGGTTCTAGAGAAAGAGTTTTCTTAAAAGTAAATGTATATTGATTAAGAGAATGCACCGATAAATTAATTAACATCGGTGCATTTTTATTATTATATATTGATAATAATAGTGATGTTTTAAACTACTTTTAATTTAATTAAAAATGAAATTGTTATCTAAAATGAGTTCGAAAAAAAGTTGGATTATATGTTGCTTCTTTAATTTCTTGATAGCCTCACTTATGGGGTTGTTAATGCGTTATCTCTATCTATTTCCATTAAATATAAATTACAGTTTTTTGCTTCATGCGCATTCTCATGTGGCAATGCTAGGCTGGGCGTATTTGATGATTTATGTTTTGATTGTTTGTTTTTATCTTCCAAAAGAAAAAGGGGAGAAGCCGATTTATAATCGGTTATTTTGGGTTACCGAATTTGCTGTTGTAGGTATGATGGTAAGTTTCCCCATTCAGGGATATGCCTTGTTTTCGATAGTATTTTCTACAATACATATTTTATTGAGTTATGTTTTTTGTTGGTTGGTTTGGAAAGATGGTTTTAAGGAAAAAATAAATGATCATAAGCTCTTATTAGCAGCAATTTTATTTATGGTTTTATCCACTTTTGGAGTTTGGTGTTTAGGACCAGCGGTAAGTATGTTGGGGAAACAAAGTGCTTTTTATCAAATTGCAATTCAGTTTTTCCTGCACTTTCAGTTTAACGGTTGGTTTTTATTTGCAGTTTTGGCTTTGTTCTTAAAACAATTTGAAGATAAAATAGAAAAGAAATCATTTAAAATATTTTTCACTTTACTTATTATAGCAACATTTTTAACCGTTGCATTTCCTGTAAGTTGGTATGTCGAGAACAATGTATTAAGCTGGATAAACACTACAGGTGTTATATTGCAATTGGTTGCATTTATCCATTTTTATAAAATGCTCAAGCCACAAATAAGTTGGTTTAAAGACAATCTAGATTCAACTACTAAACTAGTCTATGGTTTAGCTTTATGTTCCTTATTCTTAAAAATAATCATACAATTATTGGTTTTGATACCAAAGCTGGCTGAAGTTTCGCATCAAATACGAAGCTTTATAATTGGTTTTATTCATTTAACGACTCTAGGTGTTATTACAGGATTTTTATTAGGAGTATTAATTCAGAATAAGCTGCTTTCACATCAATCTTATCTACTTCGCTCAGGAATAAAATGTTTTATTTTGGGATATATAGCAACAGAAGTGTTACTATTTCTTCAAGGAGGATTTCTTTATTTTGGTCAAGGAGCACTTTTTGGGTATTATGAGTGGGTTTTTGGAACGAGTATTCTTATTGTTGTAGGTTTAAGCTTGATTACAGCTTCAATTATTAAGGCAAAAAGTGCTTGATTGTAATACTACTTATTTCTTTTTTTTGCCACTACGGATAGCTATCGGGATAAAAGGATCTCACAACTTTGCGTAAATCTTTGCTGACTTTGCGGTTAGTTTTTCCAATACAGATTAAGAGGGTTTTAAAGCCTTGCGGTTATCCTCATGCATATTAAAAACAAAAAACAAGAGTCGATTAATTAAAACCTTCCCTTGTTTTTCACGAATTAATTAATCTAATTAAATTTTTTCGGCTTCCAGATTTATTCTGTCAATCGTTTTGTCATTGTTTATCCCTAAGCCTTCTTGTTGGTAAATTAACTCTCCATCTAGATTAAAGACACTTATAATATTAGAGTGTGAAAAATCTATAGGAGAGATTTTTTTATAGTTAACAGCAAGAACTGCTGCAAATTCTCGGGTGTTTTCTTCAGTAGAACGTAAGAAAATCCATGGATCATTATTCATTTTATTGGCAATAGCAAATGCTTTTAGTTTTTCGGGAGTATCAGTTTCTGGGTCAATGCTTACTAATATAAGTTTTACATTTTTCTTAGTTTTTACATTTAATCGAGATTCTATGTTTCTCATGTCGGCAACTAGTCTTGGACAAGCAGCTTTACAAGTTGTGTATATCATTACCATAACAAGAACGTTCCCTTTTAAGCTTTTTAGTTCAATGTCTTTACCATCCTGAGTTGCCCATTGAGAGGGTAAATTATAAATAGATAAATCGCTAATTGGTTTTTCTTTTGAGGCTAATGAATCATTTTCCTTTTTTGAATCTTTACAGCTTTGTAAAGTAAAAAGAAGAATGAAGATTGTGATTATTGTTTTTTTCATCTTAAAAGAATTAGAATTATAGTTTTGTAGAGCTAGCACATCGAAACCCTAGATTTCTAGTTGAATATTGTGCCTTGAGACTTCCTCTAAATGCATAACGCATAAAAGCGGCATAATCCATTAAGTCACTAGCATTTACTGAGGCTCCACCGCAAAAAAGATTTTTATCATTATTCTTGTCTTTTCTTGATTCTCCAGACAAAAAAATGCTATTAAAATCTGAGGTCCATTCCCATATTAATCCATGCATATCATAAACGCCCCAATAATTTTTGAATGTTTGTCCAATGGGGTTTTTGTATGTTTTTGATTTCTCATACCAAGACAATATGTATTTGTTAAATTCAGCTTTGGTTCTGGCATCAATCTTTTTTTTATCTGCCATAGCAACATATTCCCATTCATCCATTGTAGGTAATCGTTTGCCTTGACATTCGCAGTATTTCTTGGCAGCAAACCAGGAAACATTTGTTACGGGAGCTTTAGGATTTGAATTTCCAAAATCTAAATCACCTTTCCAATAGGATAGATAACTTTTGTCTGCAAAAATTTCTTTTATTTTAGATTTTCTATAGTTTGAGTTCTTTTTGATAAAAGTCAAAAACTCACTATTGGTAACAGGATAAATATCTATATAAAATGATTTTACAGCGACAGGTGTTTTTTCTGTAGCCCCATAAAGAGGGATAAAAGAGCCCTCTTTTATAGGTGCCATTTTCGATTCTTGTGCGCTTACCATTCCCATATAAGCCAAGAAAAGAAGAATAACTAAAATGTTTTTTTGCATGATATTGCTGTTGTTATCTTTGTGATTTTACCATTTCGGGAGTAACATCTGTTTTATTATTTCCCCAACTATTATATATGTAAGTCATAACATTGGCTATTTCATCATCAGATAAATTCTGACTAGGCATAACATTGTTGTATTTTCTACCATTCACTGTTATTTCCCCACTTAAACCATGCAAAATTGTTTTAATTGCTCGTTTTGGGTCAGCATTAAGGTAATCTGCTTTTGCCAGAGGAGGGAATGTGCCTGGTATTCCTTGTCCTTCTGATTGGTGACAAGCAAAACATGTTGTTCCAAAAATTTGTTTACCAATTTTTATTTTCTCGGCTACAGTTCTTTTTGGTATTACTGTTTTAGCGGCTCCGTTATCTGGCATTTTTTGAATTGTTCCTCCTTCTGGTAAATAAATACCCTCTTGAATCGTTCCTGAATAAATGTTTTTATGTTCTGCTCCTTCAACTTTTAATATTCCTAATGCTCCTTTATTGAATGCTCTAAAAATAGAGTGGTCAACTAATATAAAATCTCCTGGAGTTTCGACCTTAAAATCGATTATCGCTGCTCCTCCAGCAGGGATAAGTGTTGTTTGAACATTTTCGTTAATCAGACTTCCGCCTTCTACATGTACTTTATCAAATATCTCACCTATAACATGAAAAGAAGATACTAAATTTGGACCGCCATTACCAACAAATAAACGAACCGTTTCACCAACTTTCGCAGTAAGTTCCCCTCCATTTGTTAGTGAACCAACCTTCCCGTTAAATACGACATAATCAGGTGTTTCTTTTACGGCTTTATTCATATCAAAAGGTTGAAGTCCTTTGGCTCCATATTCACCTTGAGTATAAAAATCTCCTTGCATAACGTAGTATTCTTTATCTACAGGAGGAAGTCCTCCTTCTGGTTCAACAAGAATCAAACCGTACATTCCATTTGCGATGTGCATTCCAACAGGAGCTGTAGCGCAATGATAAACGTATAAACCAGGATTGATTACCTTGAAGTTAAATACTTTTTCATGGCCAGGAGCTACTAATGATGACGTTGCTCCGCCACCAGGCCCTGTAACTGCATGTAAGTCGATGTTGTGTGGCAGCATATTGTCTGGGTGATTTTTTAGATGAAACTCGACTTCATCACCTACGCGTGTTCTAATAAAGCTACCAGGGACAGAACCACCAAATGTCCAATAAGTGTATTTTACACCATCGGTCATAGTTCCTTCCTGTTCTTTAATTTCCATGTTTATCTTTAGTTTCATGGCTGGTCTGTTACCAACAGGTTTTGGAACCATTGGGGGAGCTGTAAGTTCGGCTTCCATTTCTCCATCAGTTTTTATGTTAATGTAATTCGTTGAAGATTCCTTTTTTTTACATGATGCTAAGAGGGCAATTGCAAAAATTGCACAAAAAAACACTTTAAATTTTTGTGGCATTTTATAATTTTTTTTCATAATTAATTTAGGGTTTTATTTTAAAATATTTGGACAAATATAAAAGACAGGTTTATCCTTTATCATGATAAAAATCATGAAAAAACCATTAATTATTCTAGAAATTTATCTTGTTTTAATTTCAATAGTTAGGTTCTTTAAAAAATATTTTTTTGAGAAATTTATTTTTTTAGTATTGATATTTAGAATATTTTCCAATAAAAATAGATGGAGACTCTATTTTAGAATAATAATCATTATTTTTGCACGCTGTTTAAATTAAAATTATTACTTCAAAATATATTTATGGTAAAAGATTTATTCGAAAGAATTCAGAACAATAAGGGACCATTAGGAAAATGGGCTTCTCAAGCAGAAGGATATTACGTTTTTCCAAAGTTAGAAGGTGAGTTAGGTCCTAGAATGAAATTTCACGGAAAAGATATCCTAAACTGGAGTTTGAATGACTATTTAGGTTTAGCAAATCATCCAGAAGTACGTCAGGCAGATACAGATGCAGCAATTCAGTTTGGTGCAGCTTACCCAATGGGAGCTCGTATGATGTCAGGACATACTAAATATCACGAACAATTAGAAAATGAATTGGCTGATTTCGTAATGAAAGAGTCTGCTTATTTATTAAATTTTGGTTACCAAGGTATGGTGTCTATCATTGATGCTTTAGTAACAAAAAATGATATTATTGTATATGATGTAGATTCTCACGCCTGTATCATTGATGGTGTTCGTTTGCATATGGGTAAACGTTTCACATACAAACACAATGATTTGGAAAGTATGGAGAAAAACCTGCAACGTGCTACAAAAATGGCAAAAGAAACTGGTGGAGGTATTTTATTTATTACCGAAGGTGTATTTGGAATGCGTGGTCAACAAGGAAAATTGAAAGAAATTGTTGCGATGAAACAAAAATACAATTTCAGATTATTGGTAGATGATGCACACGGTTTTGGTACTCTTGGTAAAACAGGAGCAGGAGCAGGTGAGGAGCAAGGAGTTCAAGATGATATAGATGTTTACTTCTCTACTTTTGCAAAATCTATGGCAAATATTGGGGCTTTTGTAGCTGCTGATAAATCTGTTATTGATTATTTAAAATACAACTTGCGTTCTCAAATGTTTGCAAAAGCATTGCCAATGATTCAAACACTTGGTTCGTTAAAACGTTTAGAGTTGTTACGTAATTCATCTGAAATTAAAGATAAGTTATGGGTTAATGTAAATGCATTGCAAAGTGGTTTAAGAGAAAAAGGATTTAATATTGGAGATACAAATACTTGTATTACACCAGTTTATCTGGAAGGAAGTATTCCGGAAGCAATGGTTATGGTAAATGATTTAAGAGAAAATTATGGTATTTTTCTTTCTATCGTAGTATATCCAGTAATTCCAAAAGGAATTATTTTATTGAGAATGATACCAACAGCTTCTCATACTTTGGCTGATATTGATGAAACACTTACAGCTTTTGAAGCTATTCGTGAGAAATTAATCAACGGTACTTATAAAGAAATAGCTAGTAGAACTACAGTTGATGTAGATGCATAGTTAAAACCAATATTCATTTTTGAATACGTGGGAATTGTATAAAGAAATCCATCTGCTTCGGTAGATGGATTTTTTTTTATTTCATTTTTATAAATAGTATATTTAACATTCAAACTTTTAATCAGGATAATTATGAAAAAAATAATTTTAATAATAGGCATTTTTGTATTAGTATTGGTTTCTTGTAAAAAGAATAAACAAGAAGAATTAATCCCTAGTACGGTTGAATCTGCAAAAATCGAAGAATCTGTGGGAAAACAATGTTTTCAATCAATAACGAATAATGATACGGTTATACTGACTTTAAATACAAATTCTCAGAATGAAGTAGATGGGCAATTGACGTATAAAATTTATCAGAAAGATAAAAATGAAGGAACGATAATTGGGAGCATAAAAGGAGATACACTTATTGCTGATTATACTTTTAAATCCGAAGGAGTTTCTTCTATAAGAGAAGTTGCTTTCTTGAAAAAATCAGGAGCTTTTATAGAAGGGTATGGAGATCTAATAGAAACAAATGGTAAAATGGTCTTTAAAGATAAAAAACTTTTGAAATTCGACACTAAAATGACCTTGTCAAAGGTGGATTGCAAATAAGATTGATGCCAAATAAGATTGATGCCAAAAAAGAAATCCATTCACAAACTGTGAATGGATTTTTATTATAATTCTTTACGAAAAGTAGCTCTTCGTTTGTGTATTACAGGATCAAAATGTTTCCATAAATTGTGTATAGCTACATTATCTGATAATTCTGGAGTTCTATAGCAATTAATGATACCTTTTTCTTTAAAAGTATGATAATATTCATTAAATATAATTGCAGTTACAGCTTTATTTTGATAGTCAGGATGAACACCAATTAGATAAAAAATCATATCCTTACTATGTTTTTTAGCTTTAAGTAAATGCAGGAACCCGAACGGAAATAATTTTCCTTTTGTTTTCTGTAAAGCTTCCGAAAAGGAAGGCATAACAATGCTAAAAGCAACAATGTTGTGGTCTTTATCTTCTACAAATTTTATAAACTCTGGATTGATAAAACTAATGTATTTTTTCTTGAAGTACTCTTTTTGTATATCCGATATTGCTACAAACGAAGATAAAGAAGCGTAAGATTCATTGAATAAATCAAACATTTTATCTACATGAGGCATAACTTCTTTGGTCGTCTTGAAATTAAGCGGCTTTAATTGATATCTCCTTTTAACCAATTCATTTGCCTTTTCGAAAAATTCAGGTTTTACATTAGCAAATGGGAATTTACTCTCATCATATTTTTTTTCGACTACATACCCCAGTTGCTCAAAATGCGTAGCGTAATAAGGATGATTATACCATGTAATCATAGTCCCCATTTCTTCAAAACCTTCAGTTAAAACACCAACTTTATCGAGATTAGAGAATCCCATTGGACCTTCAACATATTCGAGATTGTTTTTTCGACCTAATTCATATACTTTTTGAAGTAAAGCCTTGGTTACCTCGATATCATCAATACTATCAAACCAGCCAAAACGGACTTTCTTTTTTTGTTGTCCATTAACTTCATCCCAATTAATTATGGCAGCAATTCGGCCTACAATTTCATTGTTTCTAGAGGCTACATAAAAAGTAGCTTCGGCATTTTCGAAAGCAGGATTTTTGGTTTTATCAAAAGTTTCCAACTCATCGGCAATAATAGGTGGAACCCAATATTTATTGTCTTTGTATAATGAAAAGGGAAATTTTATAAATTCAGTTAACTCCTTCTTAGTCTTGGCTTTTTGTATTGTAATCATTAAGATTGTATTATATATTTTTTAAAAGTCTCTTTTTTGAGAGGCTGTCTGATTTGTAGTTATTATTCAAAAGTAGATTTACGTTTTTGCTCAATTTTGATAGCATCTTCTTTAAGTTCTTTCTTTTTGCTTTTTTTATCTTTTTTACCTTTTTTGTCTTTCTTGTTATCTTTAAAGTTCATTTGAACTTCTTTATAGTTTGTGTCATAACGCCAAGAAAACCCAACACCGCCATAAAATATAGAAGGCGTATCCTTAAAATTAGTACTTACAGATGCGTCGATTTGCATGTTTTTATTTAGTAAATAGGCAGCACCACCTCTAATGATACAATCACTGTAAAAATCACTTTTATAGCCTTGGTTTTCTACAAAACCAGACCATTTGTCATTAAAACCTCGTGTAAGTGTTACTACGTATCCATAGCTAGGAAAATCAGTACTAATATAATCGGCGATAATATTGGTTACAAATACCCATTTTCCATCTCCTAAATGATTTTGAGTAATCAACATGATTTTTGGAGAAATGCTCGACTCGTTTGTAAAAGCATAGGGGTTATCCTTAAAAGTAAAATTGGCTCCTGCAAAAATAGAAACTGCTGGAATTAATTGATGCCAGTCAAATCTCTGATTGGCTTTCCAACTATAAATGTTTGCCTTTTTTTCGTAGTTTTTAAATGGATCATAGATTAGATATTTTGCTCCTAATATAGTCTGTTTAAAATTATTTTTTTTATAACTGTTAAATGGAGTGCTAAAGTCTTCCATTTGGTATTGAATATCGGCAATAAGTTCAAGTTGCTCGCGAAAAAGCCCCCAGCGAAGGACTAAATCAGTTCCGAAACCACTTGCATTATAATTTAATAAATTGTGCTTTTCGTTAATCCCATAAACACCAACTTCAGCTTGAATTACTGATTTCCCGACAGAAAAAGCTGACATAGTTTCGCCAGGTCGGTTAGAATTGATAACATCGGTATGTTGACCGAAAAAAAGATAAGGCGCTAAAAAAACGCTGGAAATAATCAAGTTTCTGATTTTGAACATATTATTTTTTTTAGTTGAAAAGTAATAACGCATTTCAAATGTACTATATTTTATTATTTATTTAAGATTGATATTTTAATTTTGAAGAATGGATTTGCTATTTTTGAAAAAAATTATATGATTATGCAAACAGCTTCTTTTTCAGGTCTTATAAAAGCGATTTTTTATATGATTGCTTTTTATTACATTTTTAGATTCTTGGCAAAATTATTTTTACCAGTTTTAGTGAAAAAAGTGGTAGATAAAGCAGGAGAGAATTTTCAGAGACAACAGCAGCAATATACACAGCAACAGCAGAATAATTCTTGGCAAAAAACTAGAACAAATGATGAAGTGATAATTGATACTGCTAATGCGAAAAACCCACGTGAAACCAAAAAAGTTGGTGATTACGTTGATTATGAAGAAATAGATTAAATTTGTAATCTAATAAAAGATTTTTCATCCATAAACCAAACCTACCAAAATTGAAAGTAATAAATAAGCTTTATCCGCATGCCCTAGTTATATTGGGATTTGTACTCGTTTCTTTAATTTATTTTTATCCTGTATTACAAGGAAAACAGATTTTTCAATCGGATATTGCACAATATACCGGAATGGCCAAGGAACAAAATGATTTCAGAGCAACTGAACATGCTGAACCCTATTGGACAAACTCGGCTTTTGGCGGAATGCCAACTTACCAATTAGGTGCTAATTATCCACATGATTATGTAGGGCAATTAGATGATGCTTTGCGATTCTTACCTCGTCCTGCCGATTACCTTTTCTTGTATTTCTTAGGATTTTATGGATTGTTATTGGTTTTAAAAATTGACCCACTTAAAGCTTTCATTGGAGCATTGGCTTTTGGTTTCTCTACTTATTTAATTATTATATTAGGAGTAGGACATAATGCTAAGGCACATGCTATTGCATATATGCCACTGGTTATTGCAGGATTTATACTCGTATTTCAGAAAAAATATATTGTAGGTGGATTACTCACCATGTTTGCGGTTGCCTTGGAAATCAATGCAAACCACTTCCAAATGACATATTACTTATTGATTTTATTGTTGATTCTTTCAGGATACTTCGCATTTAATTTTATAAAAGATAAAGAATATAAGCCACTTTTAATCTCATTTGGAGTTTTGGCAGTAGCTGGAATTTTCGCTTTAGGCGCAAATGCTACTAATTTAATGGCAACTAGCGAATATGCTAGTTTTAGTACCAGAGGAAAAAGTGAATTGACATTCAATCCTGATGGTTCAAAAAATAATACCAGCGGAAGTGCTTTAACTCGTGATTACATTACAGAATATAGCTATGGAATTGCAGAAAGTTTCAACCTAATTGCACCAAGATTATTTGGTGGTTCTAATAGTGAACCTTTAGGCATAGATAGTCATATGTACGAATTTATGATTGGACAAGGAGTTTCAGAAGGGCAAGCAAAAAATTTTGTTTCGGCAATGCCAACTTATTGGGGAGATCAGCCTATCGTGGCAGCTCCAGCATATATTGGTGCTATCGTTTTCTTTTTAGCAGTTTTGGCTTTGTTTATTGATGACAGAAAAATTAAATATGTATTCTTTTCAGGAGCAATGGTTGCTTTAGTGCTTTCTTGGGGTAAAAACTTTCCGTTGTTAACAGATTTCTTTATCGATCATGTACCTATGTACGATAAATTTAGAGCGGTGTCTTCAATACAAGTAATTCTTGAGTTGTGTTTTCCAGTTCTTGCAATTATGGGATTACAATCTTTCTTTAAGCTAAAAGACAGTGACCCAAAATTACAGCAAAAAGGATTAGTTCAAACAGGTGTATTTAGTATTGGTATTATATTGATACTAGTTTTTTGTAAAAGCATGTTTAATTTCTCAGGAGGTAGTGATGGTTATTTTTTAGAGAATTACGGTCCTGATTTTGTTGATGCACTAAAAGAAGATAGAAAAACGTTGTATTCAGCAGATTTATTGCGTTCAGGTTTTTTTATTGTAGTAGCATTTGGAGTTTTATGGTTCTTTATCAAAAACAAACTTTCTCAAAATACAGCACTTATAATAGTTGGAGTTTTAATGATTTTCGATTTGTTTTTTGTAGATAAAAAATATGTTTCAGCGAAAGATTTTGTAAGTGGTAGAGAAGTTGCAATTCCTTTTCAGGAAACACCTTCGGATGTTCAAATTTTGAAAGATACTACGCATTATAGAGTTTTTGAAGTTAATGGTAATTTGTCTAGTGCACGAGCATCTTATTTCCATAAATCAATTGGAGGATATCATGCAGCAAAACCAAGAAGAATGCAACAGTTATTTGACTATCAAATAGCCAAAAACAATATGGAAGTATTGGATATGTTAAATATCAAATACATTATCCAAACGAATAAAGAAGGACAAGAATTCCCAACAATAAACCCGAATACTAATGGTAATGCTTGGTTTGTAAAAGATGTAAAATTGGTTAATACAGCCGATGCCGAAATGAAACTTTTAGGTCATTTGGATACTAAAATAGTAGCTATTTTCAATGTTCATGACCATGGATCTAAATTTAAAAGTGCTCGATTAAAGAAAAAATGGGATGCAAGCGGAACTATAAAATTAGACGTTTATAAACCAAATTATCTTAAATATACATCAGATAACTTAAATGATGGTTTAGCAGTATTCTCTGAAATATATTATGAAAAAGGATGGAACACTTATATAGATGGTAAATTAACGGAACATTTTCCTGTAAATTATGTCTTAAGAGCGCTTGAAGTTCCTGGAGGAAAACATACAATAGAATTTAAATTTGAACCAGAAGTTGTTAAAACTGGTAGCATGATTACACTTGCTAGTTCAATAGGTATGCTAGTTCTTTTAATCGGAGGAATCTATTTTGAAAGAAAGAAATCGATTAGTGTTAAGTAATCAGATTTCGATCTTAGCTTAACAATCGTGATTTTAAAGATTCTTAAAGTGTTTTTTCTTGTATTTCTGGATGTAGCAATACTCATTTTTTGTGGTATTTATATGATGGGATATGATGATTTTTATGAAGAGAGCCAAGGAGAATATTTAAGTCTTTCAAGCATGGAAACTAAATACAAGATTGTTTGGATTTTTTATAATTTTTGGATCTTTTTAAATTGTGTACTTTTGTTATATATTTTATTTAGAATTTTTAAGAAAACAATTTCGAAATAATCTTTTTAAACAATTTGATTAAAAGTGGAAACGGATAAAACTATTGAAGCAAATATTAAGGCTATGGAAAAAAAAAGGATAGCCGAAATAAAATCACTTTCTTATTTGGAAAGATTAGAGAGAATGATGGCGATTATTGAAGTTTCTTATATGTTACGCACTGCTACGAAAATTCAATATAAAAGATCATGAATGAGCAAATTATTTCAATTTGGAAGTATTTTCATGAATTTAATGTAAGATACATTATTATTGGAGGTTTTGCGGTCAATGTTTATGGATATAATCGAAATACAGGAGATTTAGATGTTTATCTTGAGGATACTTTAGAGAATAGACAAAATCTTAAGAAAGCTTTTATAGCTATTGGCATAGGAAATTTTGAATCTATTGAGACAATGCAATTTGTGCCTGGATGGACAGATTTTACATTAAATTACGGATTAAGACTTGATATTATGACTACAGTAAAAGGATTAGAAGACCAATCTTTTGATTCTCTTTTAGAAGTTGCTACTATTGTTTCCATAGATAAAATTCCAGTTAACTTTATAGATTATGATAATTTAATTATTTCTAAGAAAGCTGCTAATAGACCAAAAGATCTTTTGGATATAGAAGAGCTTGATAAATTAAATGATAAAAAGGATTCTTAAAAAAGGTTGTAATCATTCTTATAACTGCTAAATTTGCAACTTTAAACTTTAAACCATTTTTTTCTTGGAACAAAAAAAACTCCTTATTATAACCTATTACTTTCCACCTGCTGGAGGACCTGGCGTGCAACGCTGGTTGAAATTTGTAAAATATTTGCCCGAATTTGGTGTTCAGCCAATTGTATATGTACCAGAAAATCCAACTTATCCTATTGTTGATGAAGGGTTGGTAAATGAAGTTTCGGATCAGGTAATTGTTATCAAGAATAAAATTATTGAGCCTTATCAATTAGCTTCATTTTTTTCGAAAAATAAAACAAAGAAAATAGCTTCTGGAATTTTTCCGAATAAAAAAAAGCAATCATTACTTGATAAAGCATTTCTTTGGGTTCGTGGGAATTTATTTATTCCCGATGCCCGCATTTTATGGGTAAAACCATCGGTTTCTTTTTTAGAGAAATATATTGTCGAGAATAATATTGATACAATTGTAACTTCCGGTCCGCCACATAGTTTGCATCTTATCGGATTAGAGCTAAAACAGAAATTAAATATAAAATGGTTTGCTGATTTTCGTGATCCATGGACTACGATTGGTTATCATAAATCATTACGTTTATCTAGTTATGCTGCCAGAAAACATAAGAAACTAGAACATCTGGTTTTAAATATTGCCGATACGATTCTTGTTACAAGTAAAACAACCAAAACAGAATTTCAGGAAATAACAACAAAACCTATTGAAGTTATTACCAATGGATATGATGTTGAAAATGTCGAAAAGCAAACATTAGATACTAAGTTTACATTGGCACATATAGGTTCTTTCTTATCCGAAAGAAATCCGCTTTTTCTATGGGAATGTTTGGTTGAGTTATTACAGGAAATTCCTGAATTCAAGCAGCATTTAGAAATAAAACTAATTGGTGCAGTTAGTCAGGAAGTATTAGAAACAATTACTAAGTTCAATCTTAATGATTATCTGAATAATTTAGGATATGTTTCGCATAAAGAAGCTATCGCGCATCAAAAAAAATCTCAGGTTTTATTGTTAATCGAGATCAATTCAGAAGACACAAAGAGTATTATTCCTGGTAAGTTGTTTGAATATATGGTTTCTAATAGACCAATAATTGCAATAGGACCAAAGGGTTCTGACTTCTCAGATATTATAACTCAGACAAATACAGGTGTGTTTTTTGACTATTCTGAAAAAATGAAATTAAAAAGTGTAATTTTGGATTTTTACAATCAATTTTTAGAAGGGAAACTACAATCAAACGGAGTAGGATTACAACAATATTCTAGAAAAAACCTAACAAAACAGTTAGCACAATTGATTAAATAGAATACTTTTTAAACTTTCAATAAAAAAACATAAATACCTTCAATGGGCATAGTCTTAAATCAGTCTTTTAAAAATACTATTATAACATATATTGGTTTTGGTATTGGTGCAATAAACACGCTTTATTTATATCCGATTTATTTAGGCGAAACTTATTATGGCTTAACTAATTATATTCTTTCTGCAGCAAATGTAATCATGCCTTTGTTTGCTATCGGGATGCAAAATACGCTAGTCAAATTTTATTCTCAATATAAAACAGAAGAAGAAAGGGAGCAGTTTTTATCGTTTACGGCTTTGTTTCCAATACTAATGTGTATTCCGTTAGGAATTATCGGAATCTTTTTTTTTGATGACATTACAGCCTTCGTATCAAAGAAAAATCCAGTTGTAAAAGAGTTTATTTTATTGATTCCTTTTGTTGGAATTTGTATGGCTTACTTCGAGATTTTTTATGCATGGGCAAGGGTTCATATGCATTCTGTTTTTGGGAATTTCATAAAAGAAGTAGGTTTAAGATTGTTTTCTACAGTTGTATTAGTAGGGTTGTATTTTCATTGGATAACCTTAATTCAATTTGTATATATAACGGCAGGGATTTATTTTTTAGCTTTTATCGTAACGATGTTTTATGCTTTTAGTATCAAGAAGCCAAAATTTCAGATCACCATACCAGAGAACGTAAAAAGTGTAATGGAATATACGTTTTACATTATTCTTTCAGGAAGTGTAGCCAATTTGCTTTTGGATGGAGATAAGTTGATGCTTAATCAGTATATGAAAATTGAGAATATAGCCTATTATTCGGTAGCAACATATATTGCCTTGGTAATCTCAGTTCCGAGCCGTGCAATGCATCAAATCGTGTATCCTATTACAGCTAAATTAATGCATGAAAACAAACATGACGAATTGAATGATTTGTACAAAAAGACATCTATTAATTTACAGATTGTTGGTGGATTTGTGATGTTGTGTATTTTCGTAAATATTAATCAGTTATATGAAATAGTTCCTGAGGAATATAGAGGAGGAGTTCCGGTTGTTTTTATGATTGGGTTGTCTAAATATTTTGATCTTATTTTAGGAAATAATAATGCTATTATTTTTAATACAAAATATTATCGAACGGTATTGTTCTTAGGGTTAGGTTTAGTTGTTTTGACCTTTATTTTAAATATAATTTTTATACCGATTTATGGTATTAAGGGTTCAGCATTTGCAACGTTGTTATCTATTACAGCATACAGTTTGGCAAAATTACTTTTTGTAGTTAAGAAACTTCATTTATATCCTTTTACAAAACAAAATTTGTATTCATTACTGGTTACAGCAGTGTTATTTCTATTGTTTTACTTTTGGGAATTTTCAGTTTATCCGTTAATAGGAATTGCTTTAAAATCAGCTATTGTGACGGTTTTTTATGTGTATTTAAACTATAAATTTGAAATCTCTAAAGAGATAAACCAAGTAATAAATAACTTTGCAAAGAAGCTTGGGATTAAGATTCAGTAAGAAATAAGTTCGAGAACAAAAAAGGGATTCATTCTGTTTTTATATTTGTTATGAAATTAATGCATATACCCAAGAGCCTCAAAAAAACAGCCATTAATTTATTAATCTTTACATCAAAATATTCAGGATGGTTTTAATAAAGCTGGTATCGTAACAATGTCACTACATTATAAGGGGCTTCGTGATGGTAACAAAACAAATGTTCCAGAGGATTATCTAAGTAATAATTACGAAACTCCTGCGTTTAATATAAATAGGCAAGTTGTAATTTATTTAAAGGGAGTTTAGGTAGCTAAAAAAAGAGAATTGCCTATGTATAATGAAACTTTTAATTGAGGACTCTACTTATGGAATTAATAAATTTAGTGTTTTATGATGAAAAACTAATTGTAATATCACTAAAAGTGGGTATTGCATAGTTTATGATTATAAACTAATTTTGCTTCCTGTATCCCCCAAATAAATTATTAAAGTCAATAGCTAAAATAATTTTAATTAACGATTATGAAAAGCCCACAGTTTACGCAAGAAGAAAGTCTACAAGTATTTTCGAATATAATTTCAAATAAAATACATAACGGTTTTATCTTAGAAGAAAGGAATGATGAAATGCTTTTTGCAGTTTTATCAAAAGGAGAAAGAGTGGTCGATCATAGTTTTAATTTCCTTATTTGTTGCCTAACATTTGGGTTATGGTCTATTGCTTGGTTGTATTTAACCATAGAGTCATCCAAGAACAAAAAGATATTAGTTGCCATCGATGAAGATGGAATTCCTTTTGAAGATAAATGTTACCACGAATAAGTTAAAATTACAATTTTTCTTTTAAGTAGATACCTGTTATAGATTTTTTTATTTTTACTATATCCTCAGGTATTCCCTCAGCTAACAATTCTCCGCCATTTTCCCCACCTTCTGGGCCTAAATCGATTATCCAATCGGCACATTTTATAAGATCAAGATTGTGTTCGATTACAATTATAGAATGCCCTTTATCAATCAATGCATCAAATGAAGCTAATAATTTCTTGATATCATGAAAATGAAGTCCAGTTGTAGGCTCATCAAAAACAAATAAAGCTTTATCTTTTGTAGCGCCTTTAACCAAGAATGAAGCCAGTTTAATACGTTGTGCTTCACCACCAGAAAGAGTCGAAGAAGATTGTCCTAATTGTACATATCCTAAACCAACATCTTGTAGTGGCTGTAATTTTTGCGTAATCTTAGTTTGATTGTTTTTTGAGAAGAAACTAATAGCATCATCAATTGTCATGGTTAAGATGTCATTGATGTTTTTATCGTCAAAAGTAATTTCTAAAACTTCTTTTTTAAAGCGTTTACCACTACAAGTTTCGCATGGTAACTGTACATCTGCCATAAAAACCATCTCGACGTTAATAGAGCCTTCACCTTTACAGGTTTCGCATCTTCCACCATCTACATTAAAAGAAAAATGTTTGGCTTGGTAACCTCTTATTTTTGATAGTTTTTCTTTGGCATAAAGTTCTCTAATATCATCGTAAGCTTTTATATAAGTTACGGGATTAGAACGAGAACTTCTTCCGATAGGATTTTGATCAACATATTCGATATGTTTTATTTGCGAAAAAGATCCTTTTATTTCAGTAAACTGACCTGCTTTTTCAGCAGCATTATCTAATTTTTTCTGAATAGCAGGAAATAGAATTTTTTTAATAAGTGTGCTTTTTCCACTACCCGAAACTCCTGTAATTACAGTTAAAACATCTAATGGGAAAGTAACATCTATATTTTTAAGATTGTTTTCGCGAGCGCCAATAATCTGTATGAAATTTTTAGATTTTCTTCGGTGTTTAGGAATAGCTATTTCTAAATCACCATTTAAATATTTAGCCGTTAACGAAGATGATTTTAATATTTCCTCATACGTTCCCTGGGCTACTAATTCTCCTCCAAAAGTTCCTGCTTCAGGACCAATATCTATAATCATATCGGCAGCTTTCATGATGTCTTCGTCATGTTCTACAACAATTACAGTATTGCCTAAATCACGAAGAGAAAGCAATACTTTTATCAATCGTTCAGAATCTTTTGGATGTAAACCAATACTTGGTTCATCTAGAATATACATAGATCCAACCAAACTACTTCCTAGAGAAGTGGCCAGATTAATACGTTGCGATTCTCCTCCAGAAAGAGTCGAAGAATTTCGATTTAAGGTAAGGTAAGAAAGTCCTACTTCTGTTAAAAAGGATAGTCTATTATTAATTTCAACTAGTAATCGTTTTGCAATTTGTTTTTCATAAACATTAAGCTCTATTCCATTGAAGAAACTAGCTAAATGCTGAATTGGTAAATCGACTAAATCTGAAACTGTTTTACCGTTTATTTTTACATAAGAAGCTTCTATTCGTAAACGTTTTCCTTTACAAACATGGCATTTTGTTTTTCCGCGGTAGCGAGAAAGCATTACTCTATTTTGTATTTTATAATTTTTTTCTTCAAGTTCTTTGAAGAAATCATTTAAGCCTTCAAAATATTGATTTCCTTTCCATATTAGTTCTTTTTGTTCCTCGCTTAATTGAAAGTATGGTTTGTGTATTGGGAAATCGAATTTATGAGAATTATTTACCAATTGATCACGAAACCAACTCATGCTTTCGCCACGCCAAGGAAAAATGGCATTTTCGTAAATAGATAAAGAAGTATTAGGAACTACTAAATCGGCATCGATACCAATAATATTTCCATATCCTTCGCAAGCAGGGCAAGCACCATACGGATTATTGAAACTAAATAAATGCGGATTTGGTTCTAAGAAAGTGATTCCGTCTAACTCAAAATTATTAGAATAACTGAATCTTTTATTAGTTTTTAATTCTTGTAAAAAACAAATACCCTTTCCTTCAAAAAATGCAGTTTGAACAGCATCTGAAAGACGATTGTAAAATTCTTCCTCGTCTTTTACAACGATTCTATCAATAATCAATAAGATCTCTTGGTTCTTTTTTGTGTCAAGTGAAGTTTCAAATTCATCTAAACGAACCATTTCGTTATCAATTAAAATACGAGCAAATCCTTGTTGTAATAAAACATTAAGTTTATCTTCTAGTTTTCTTCCTTTTTCAAGATGAATAGGAGCTAGAAGCAACCACTTACTATCTAATTCTAGATTTTTTACATCGGTAACAACATCGGTAACGGTATTTTTTTTGACTTCATGACCAGAAACAGGTGAGTAGGTACGACCAATTCTTGCAAAAAGTAACTTTACATAATCGTAAATCTCTGTAGATGTTCCTACTGTCGAACGCGCATTGGTAGTATTTACTTTTTGCTCAATAGCAATTGCAGGAGCAATTCCTTTTATGTATTCGACCTTTGGTTTATCTAAACGACCTAAAAACTGACGTGCATATGATGATAAACTCTCTACATAACGGCGTTGTCCTTCAGCATACAAAGTATCGAATGCCAAACTTGATTTTCCAGAACCCGAAAGTCCCGTGATAACAACAAGTTTGTTTCTTGGAATGGCAACATCTACATTTTTTAAATTATGTACCTGAGCACCTTTAATGATGATGTTTTTCTTTGGGTCGAGTGTAGAAAGGTCAATTTGCATACAAAAAATCAATTTCCACAAAAGTAAGCATTTTTGATTTGAGTTATGTTAAGGATAGAGGTTCAATTTATGTAAAAAACAACACAATAATTATTGTTTTAAGATAAGGTCATCTCCGAAAAATAGTGTTGATTAGATTCTAGATATAGCAATGATAAAGAATGTAAAAAAAAATATTTGTTAAATTGCAATCAATTTGTTTTGTGCGATTTAGACTTCTTTTTTAGCGGTTAAGAACAAAGAGGAAATTTATTGGTTTTTATCTTTTTTATGGAAATCGTTGGCTTGGTCTTCATGTTTTTTAGATTTAGATAATTATTATTCTTAATTTAATTTGCTTTTTTTAAAAAATATTTGTTAAATTTGAACACTTAATTAACACTTTAAAAACTATTAGCCTATACAGTAAAATTACTTTTTTAGAAAATTACCCAAATTTCAAATTAAAACTAAAAGGTAGTATTATGGCTAATCTGCAAATTCCTGACGCTCTATTGGTGAAGAATTATGTTGAAGGGAACGAAAGTGCCTTGTCAACATTGATAAAAAGACATGAATCAAAGATTTATGGCTTTATATATTCAAAAACAGCAGACAAAGACATATCAAATGATATTTTTCAGGATACATTTATAAAAGTAATCAAGACTTTAAAAAGCAACTCATATAATGAAGAAGGTAAGTTTTTGCCTTGGGTAATGCGTATATCTCACAATTTAATAGTAGATCATTATCGAAGAACAAAGAAAATGCCAATGTATAGAGAAACCGAAGAGTTTTCGATATTCTCTATTATGTCAGATGATACACTAACAATTGAAAATAAAATGATTGTGGATCAAGTTGAGGTTGATTTAAAAAAGTTAATAGAAGAACTTCCAAATGATCAAAAAGAAGTACTGGTAATGCGTATGTATCAGGATATGAGCTTTAAAGAAATATCCGAAGTAACAGGTGTTAGTATCAATACAGCCTTAGGAAGAATGAGATATGCGTTAATGAATATAAGAAAGATTATAGAAAAACATCAAATTATTTTAACTAATTAATATACTAAATAGAGGAATAGGCCGTTAATATTTAAATAAACAATTATTAGCATGGCAAAAATTTACTCAAAAAAAGCAACAGTTACTAAAGACTTGAAACCTAAAAAAGAAGTCGTTTCTTTTATATTAAGCTACTCAGAAGCATTAACAATAGTAAAAATTGACGATAAGAGTTTTGAGATTATGGCTAATTAAACAGCCCACAACAGTTGTCGGATGTTTTGGAGGTAAATGAATTAATCAAATTGGTCGTTTGGTTAAAAAATCACTAAGAGCAGTATGCGATTAGTGATTTTTTTGTTTTTTAGAAGCTTGATTTTTATAATAATCATCTATCACAGATTTTCTTCCAATAGTTTTTGTGATGATATCTTTGTCAAGATCCCAGCCACGGGCAGGCGAATATTCTCTGCCATACCAAATAATTTCAAGATGTAAATCATTCCAGATTTCTTCGGGGAAAAGACGCTTAGCATCTTTTTCGGTTTGAGTTACATTTTTTCCGTTAGATAAATTCCATCTATACATCAACCTATGAATGTGAGTATCTACAGGAAATGCAGGAATACCAAAAGCCTGAGACATAACAACACTTGCTGTTTTATGCCCAACTGCAGGTAATTCCTCCAGATATTCATAACTCTGAGGAACTTTACCGCCATGTTTATCAATAAGGATTTGTGATAAACCGTGAATGCCTTTTGATTTCATAGGTGATAAACCACAGGGACGGATAATATCACGAATTTCTTCAACAGACATTTTTACCATATCATATGGATTATCAGCCTTTGCAAATAATAAAGGCGTAATTTGGTTCACACGAACGTCGGTACATTGAGCAGATAACAATACAGCAATTAATAAAGTATATGGGTCTTTATGGTCGAGAGGCACAGGGATAGTTGGGTATAATTCTTTTAACGTATTTATAACAAAAGTTACCCGTTCTTGTTTATTCATTTCCGTAAATTTAATCCCGTAAAAATAGTACAATTTTAGAATTATAAATTGTTAATTATCAATTGTTAATTTTAAGAATCTAAGTAGTCTAAAAAAATAAAAAAATGACAACATTACAAATAGGAGATAAGGCACCAAATTTTTCAGGAACAGATCAAGATGGGAACACACATAAATTAGCTGATTATGCAGGAAAAAAATTAGTAGTTTTCTTTTATCCAAAAGCAAATACGCCAGGATGTACAGCCGAAGCTTGCGATTTAAGAGATAACTACGAGCGTTTTCAAGCTAATAATTATGCATTATTGGGAGTAAGTGCCGATGCGCAAAAAGCACAAGCTAAATTTAAAGAAAAATATGATTTTCCGTTTCCGTTATTAGCTGATGAAGATAAATCTGTAATCAACGCATTTGGAGTTTGGGGACCTAAAAAATTCATGGGAAAAGAATACGACGGAATCCACAGAACGACATTTGTAATTAATGAAGAAGGAATTATAGCAGACATAATTTCAAAAGTAAAAACTAAAGAACATGCAGATCAGATACTGAAGTAGCATTTTTTCTTGTAGTTTTAGTTTTCGGAAGATCTTTGTAAAAGTTTTAAACTTTTACAAAGATTACTCCTTTTTTTATTTGTTAAGGTTTAGTAGTTTTTACAGACTAGATATTTTACTTCAGGAAATAAACAAATAGAAATAAAATAAAAAATAGCTTAGAGCCAAAAAAAGCACCAGTTGGAGAACTGATGCTTTTGTATTTAAAACTTTTAAATTTTGCCTCTCAAAACGTAGTTTACAAAACTTTAATTAGACTCTTTTAAAACTTTATTAGGTTCGTATCCAAATAAGTGATGCTCCTTAATAATCTCAGCAATACCTTTTGGAAGCATAGGTTCCCATCCTGGTTTTCCTTGACTAATCATTTTTAGTACCTCTCTAGAAAATACTTCCAGAGTATGAGGATCGAAATCAGCAACATCAATAACTTTACCGTTAAATTTAAAGAACTTATACAATTCTTTCATTCTAGGATGAACTTTTAAGTTAGTCGAATTCATGATTGTACCATCTTCATCGATCATTGGATACAAGAATACTTTCATGTCACGGTAGAATAATTTTCCGAAAGCTTCAAGAATTCCACCACTTAAATGGCGGTAGTATTTCTCATCAAAGATGTCGACTAAATTGTTAACACCCATTGCCAATCCCATTCGGGCTTTGGTGTAATTAGCAAAATACTCAACCACTTTATAGTATTCTTGGAAGTTCGAAATCATTACTGTTTGGCCTAATGAACAAAGTAATTCGGCTCTATCCATAAAATCTCGTTCATCGATTTCTCCATCAGAACGGAGGTTAGATAGCGTGATTTCGAAAATTACCAGTGTATTATCTTTTTCAACCTTATTTTCTTCGAGAAACATCTTTAATGATTTCTCGTACATATCCATATTAACCTTAGTTACAGGGCGAAAACTCCCGCGTAAGGCAAGAATGTTCTTTTTGTATAAAATGGCAGCAGGAAGAATGTTTTTACCTTCAGGATTGAACATAACGGCATCAGTCATTCCATTTTTAACCAGTTGTAAGCTAATCAATCGATTGTCTACATCAGCAAATCGAGGACCAGAAAAGTTGATAGTATCAATTTCAAGCTGATCTTTGTCTAGGTGATCATATAAATAACGAAGTAATCTTTTAGGATCATTGTATTTATAAAATGCTCCGTAAATTAAGTTAACACCAAGAATTCCTAATGTTTCTTGTTGCAATCGAGCGTCAGTTTCTTTAAAACGAATATGAAGTATAATTTCGTTATATGCTTCATCAGGTTCAATTTGGTATCTAATTCCAACCCAGCCATGACCTTTAAATTGTTTTGCAAAATCTATTGTTGCAACAGTATTGGCATAACTAAAGAAAAGTTTTGTTGGGTGTTTTTTTCTGCTTAATCGTTCTTCAATTATTTGACCTTCAAGGGTTAGCATTTTCTTTAACCGTTCTTCAGTAACGTAACGGCCATCACTTTCAATTCCGTAAATGGCATCACTAAAATCTTTGTCGTAAGCAGACATTGCCTTTGCAATTGTTCCAGACGAGCCACCAGATCTAAAAAAATGCCTTACAGTTTCTTGCCCCGCACCAATCTCTGCAAAGGTTCCGTAAATATTTTCATTTAGATTAATTCGTAGCGCTTTGTCTTTTATGGATGGTATTTGAGCGATGACTTTATCACCCTTAAGTTTTATTTCTATACCCATTTTATTTTAAATATGGCTTATTTGTTACAAAGTTAGTAAATTAGGCTTCTAATGAAAGATAATTAATCCTATTTTTGTAAAAAAATAAAGCACAATTGAAGGTATATTTTTTAGGCACAGGTACATCTCAAGGTATTCCGATAATAGGGGTTGATCATCCTGTATGTAAAAGTACTGACACTAAGGATAAAAGACTTCGAGTGTCTGTATGGATTAGTTGGGATAACCATTCATATGTTATTGATTGCGGTCCTGATTTTAGACAACAAATGTTGGCTTGCAACTGTAAGAAATTAGATGCAATTTTATTTACACATGAGCATGCCGATCACACTGCAGGATTAGATGATATACGCCCGTATAATTTTAGACAAGGCGAAATGCCAATTTATGCACATGAACGTGTTATTGGTAATTTAAAAAGACGCTTTGATTATGTTTTTGAAACGGTCAATAAATATCCAGGAGCACCATCAGTAAAAACAATTGAGGTAATTAATGATGAGCCGTTTGCTGTGGGAAATAAAAAGGCAATTCCGGTAAATGTTATGCATGGCGATTTACAGGTTTTTGGGTATCGAATAGATGATTTTGCTTACTTAACAGATGTAAAAACTATTGAACAAGTAGAAATCGATAAACTAAAAAACTTGAAAGTATTAGTGATAAACGCATTACGTGTTGAGCCACACGATACACATTTTAACTTGCAAGAAGCCTTAGATTTTATAACTTTGGTTCAGCCAGAAGTGGCTTATTTAACACATATTAGTCATGTATTAGGATTTCATGAGGAAGTACAAAAAAGGCTTCCTAAAAATGTTTATCTGGCATATGATAATTTAGAAATCACAATTTAATTATATCTTAAAAATGAAAAAATCCTTATTGCTTTACCTATTTATCATTGCTATACTTATGAATATTTTTACCTATATGTTTTATAGTAAAGAAGTAAAGTTTGAACAGGAACGTTATGTTAAAACGACCAAAAAACTTAGAGATAGTTTAGATTTAGTAGAGAATAAGCTAAATGAAGCAAACTATTTTTCATTAGAGAACAATCAAAATGCACAAAATTACTTTGATTCGGATGATGCTTCAAAAACAATAAAGTACGAGCAACTAATTCCGATGGTTACTGAGAAATTAATGGATCTTAATGCTACCAAAAAGGGGAATCCATATACAGGACAAGACCAAATAGGAGTAAATAAATTTATAATAAATAAAGTTAAGGTGCTTAACCACAGATGGATTATTGCTGATTTTAGCGATGGAGAAACATGGGGTGAAGTTTTATTAAAATACTTTGTCAACAATGATGGGAGTGTAACTTTTGAAGTAAATCAGTCATTATTATATCAAAAATAAGAATTCACGAACTGTATAATAATTGTAACAATTAATAAATAGAACCTATGAAAAAAGTATTTTTATTTTCGATTATTATTGGACTTTCATTTTCTTGTGCCAAAAAAGTTTCTCAAGAAGAAACAAAACCTGTCAAGGAAGAAGTAAAACCTGAGCATATTGTAGGAGGAGATTCAGATGCTCATGGGTGTAAAGGCTCTGCAGGTTATACTTGGTCATCCGTTAGGAAAGAATGTATACGAATTTTTGAAGGTACAAAGTTAGAGCACGCCAAAGATGGAAAAACGTATACCACAGTTGCTTATGTTATTTTTGAAAAAGCAGGAAATAAAGCTGAACTTTTTCTTGATACACAAGATGAATCAATTATCTTGGAACGCAAAGGAGAAGGAGAGCCTTGGATTAATGGAGATTTAGAATTAATACCTTGGAAAGGATACGTGCTGAAAAAAGCAGGTGAAATTATTTATACAGGAGAGTAAAGTTTGCAGTATCTAGTTGCAGTTTACAGATTATAAAAAAGACAAAACAAGAAAGGCGAGAAATAATTCTCGCCTTTCTTGTTTATATAAATATGTTGTTTTTTCTGTCACTCCCGATAACTATCGGGATAAAAAAGATTAGAATGATTTTAAAACCTTTCGACCTTTGCGTATCTCGATAGCTATCGGGACTGTGTGCTTTGCGGTTAAATTTTCACAGTTTAAATATTCTGTTTGATAAAATCAGTTGTTACTACTTGAGCAAATTCTTCGTTTAAGCTGGCAAGTGCTGTTTCATGAATTGTCTCGGCACTGAATTCTTGACCACTTAATCCTTTTTTGTTAAAAGAGGCAGTTGCATCTGAGATTAGAAAGGTATTATAACCAAAATTCCCGGCCATTCTTGTAGTTGTAGACACGCAATGATCGGTTGTTAAACCTATAATAACAAGAGTATCAATTTTATCATGATCAAGTTGTTCTTTTAAATCGGTACCAATAAAAGCACTGTTTACATTTTTCTGAATTATTGTTTCTCCAGCTAGGGGTTTAACGATATCTTTAAATGTATTTCCGGGATTTGTTTCGTGCAGCAATGAATTTGGATTAGAAGAACAATGTTGGATATGAAATATCGGTAACTTATTATTTCTCCATATTTCAAGAAGTTCACTAGCATTTTGTTCAGCATTTAAATTATTGCGTTCTCCACCCCAATATTCGATATTATCAAAACCTTTCTGAATATCGATTAGGATTAATGCTGGATTGTCGAGTTTAGATATTTTCATTTTTATAAAATTCTAATTGTTAAAACAATTTTTTTCATAATCGGTAATAAATTCAACTAGTATGTCCTCATTTCTTATTTTGATTTCATCGTTCTTAATCTTATCAAAAGAAATTTTACAATCTGTGAATTTTTTAAGCATTTCATCTTGTGTAATTAATCTGCTAAATCCATTTGGATATAAATCTACTATTTTTTCATCATTTGGTTTTTTTACTAAAAAGACCCTGTAAATTACAAAATAAGGGCTTCTGTTTGTTTCTTTTCGAACTAATTTGTAATAGAGTTTAATTTTATTAGAATATAATCTTTCTGCAAAAAGAAGATTATCAACATTATCATATGTTTGGGATTTTTTTCCGTCTAATCTAATTCTAAATGATTTAATATCTTTTGGGTAATAATCTTTTTGAGAATTGCCAGATAAAACTGTTATTTTTTCTTGAATAGATAAGATTTTATTATTTTTAAAAATCATGCCACCCTTAATTAATATTTTAGTATTTATTGTATCATTATTGTTGTTAACTATTTGGGCATCGTAAGTTTGAGAAAATGAAATGGTACTGTTAATTATAAGAAAAAGGATAAGTAGGTGTTTCATGATTTTGATTGAAGTAGTTTTTAAATAATTAGTTTATATGATTATAAAATTATTGATATTTTTTCTATTTCCCTTTTTTAAGTTCCTCTAGTTTTTGTTTTGTTTCGGCGCTTTCCTTGTTGATGGATAACGCCTTTTTGTAATTGCTTATTGCATTAGTTTTATCATTCACTTGTTTATAATAATCTCCTAGAGAATCATATACATTAGCGCTTTCGGGATAGTTTTTTACATTTAGTTTAAAAAAATACTCAGCTTGGGTTAAGTTATTTTTGCCTAGTGCCATATATCCACATTGATTGATAGGAGTTTCGGGAGGTGGTATTTTATAGCCCATTTTTTCGGAAACATTTTGATAATGTTTTTCAATCTTAGTTGGCAAACTCATTCCAGCATCCATAAAATCTGTAAAAGTCAAGTTTAAATTATAGAAACTAAAAATAAAACGAAGTGCATCATACTCAGCAATAAAAGGAACAGAACCATGACTGTCTTTGTCGTAATATTTGTATTCAAAATTTAGTTGGTTTTGTTTGTTCTTTTTTAAATCATTGGCTAATTCCAATATCGAACGAATATGCCTTGTACCTTGAGTAGTATCTTTTTTTACTCTAATAGTATCCATTCCAGCTTCCATCGTATTGGCAATGCCTAAAAATAAACTGGTGTTTTTGAATTTTTTCTGAGCAAATATTTTTTTACTTAACTCTAAAAATTTCTGTTTGTCCCACCACATACTTGGATCGATAGAAACATAAGAATTAAATAAATTAGTATGATTTGCAAGTGCATTTATAACCGTTAAACCACCAAAAGAATGCCCGATTAGCATTTTGTATGGAGCTGTAGGATAATTTTTTTCAACGTATGGCATTAATTCTTTTTCAATAAATGTAATGAAGTTTTCATTTCCACCAGTAGTTTTACTCGCTTCACTAGTCATCATAGGCAAATCAGATTCAATATGAGTAGGAGTTAAATCACGAGCTCTGTCGGTATTGAGTATTCCTACTACAATCATTTTTGGGCAAATTGTATTACCGTTCATTGTACTTAATTGTTCTGTCATACCAACAACTGAAGTAAAATGTGCATCACCATCTAATAAATAAAGAACAGGATAATTCTCAGTTTTGGGTGCGCCTTTGGTATAACCACCAGGCACATATATCCAGACTTTTCGGTCTTCATTTAATATCTTAGAATGTACGGTTTCAATCGTGCCAATAGTAATCTTGTTATCGGATTGTGCTTTTGCGAAAAATGTAAATCCAATAAAAAGTAGGGAGAATAATAGTTGTTTCATAGTTAGTTAGATCAGTTTACAGGTTAGTCTTACTCTTTGTTATTTGTTACAAGATGTACAGTTTAAAGATAAGGTGATTTATTATAAAAATGAAAAATGTCAAAAGTGAATAGTTTACTTCCAACCGCGTTCTAGAATTATTTCATTTGCTATTTTATCAACTTCTTCAATGATTTCACCTTTAGTAGGATTCATTGCAATTCGTATAATTTCGTTGCGAATAAGCTCATCATTTGTAACTCTTCCAAAAATTGATATTGTCCAATATTTCCAAACGGCATCATTAGTTTTTAAAACATCTAAAATTTCGAGAGAGATATTTTCAGTGATGCTTTCTAAATATTCCGAAACTAGTTTTGCAACTGGCCAATTCAAATCTTGAAGCCACTCTAGTAATTCAGGAATTATTGGTTTTAGTTCTGAATAAGAATAGTTTTTTAAATTTTCTGCTCTTTCTATATCATGTTTGTCTTTTGGAATTAAATCCTTTGTATTTATCTTCATGTTTTATTAATTAATCCTAATTACTATTATTGTTGATTAAGAAATTATTTAATGAAAAAAGGTTTTAAATATAATATTTAAAACCTTTGAGTTTGATTTTAAGTTTACTATTTGAAACTTAAAGATATGATAATTTAGTATTGTTGATAGTAGTTGAAGTTGTAAAATAAAAACTTACTTGAATATTATAAAATCACTTATTAAAGAAAGAACATTAGGTATAACTTCATTATTAAATTCAAAATCCCTAAAATAAATAATATTTTCCAATATTTTTTTGAAGTTTGGAAGTTCGGATTTTTAGTATTTTTTATAAAAAGACCACTAGTAATTAATACTATTGGTAAAATAAAACCAATTAAACTTTCTATTCCCATAATTGTTCTTTTTGTTACTATTTTTAAACTGAATTCGATGAACTATTGCGCTAGCCAATTTTTAAAATTATGAAGATTTTGATGGTCTTAGAATATTCGATTGCAATTTAAGAATTACAACTGAAATATTTTCAGAAAAGAGATACAGTCATAAAAATGATTATATAAATCCAAAAGTTATATAGTATTGTAAAACTAAAACCATAAAAAAAACTTTTTGAATATGAATCTTTACATATGGATGATTTTTTAAAGATAAGCCTTAAAGCTCTAAAAAAAATCCAATAAAGCATTGCAATAAAAGTTAGAATAGAAATCCATATTATTGCTCCAAAAGCCCAAAATAAATAACTGATTATAATTGCCATAAAAAACCATAAAATCAGACCGATAAGAGCTCCTAAAATGCCTTCGCCAACATCAGGAGCAGAAGATAAACTTCCTTTTGCAGTTAAGTTTCTTAAAAAATCTAATTTTTTTGATTCAAAACGATCAGTTATTTTGCCTAAATTATCTTTTATTTTTACTCCTCTATACAATCCGATTGTAATAAAAAAGAAAAATGCTAAGGATAAAATTGTTGTTGATAGTAATGAATTTTCAAAAACAGAATTATGATTTCCAAGTCCAAAAAGCCAAACAGATAGGATTGTTAAGCTTATGACAATAAGAGTAATTATAAAGATGTTCTTGGAATTAAGAATTTTATAATTACTCTTTGATTTATATTTGATTGTTTTTTTCAACTTAAAAAAGTGACTGAATACTATAAACTATTGCGCTAGCCAATTTTTAAAATCGAAGAAATTTTGAGGTGCAACTCCATGTCCAACAGGATATTCTTTATAAGAAACAGGAATGTTTAGATTTTCTAAAATTGCAGGTGTTTTTCTAGCCCAATCAATAGGGATTACCTGATCTACAGTTCCGTGAGAAGCAAATATTTTTAAATCTTTGAAATTGTTTTTCTCGTAACCCTCTTTGATTATTTCATCATTAAAATAACCGCTCATTGCAACCACTCTCTGAATTTTTTCAGGATAAGAAAGTGCTGTTGCATAACTTAAAATTGATCCTTGGCTAAAGCCAATTAAAGTTACATTGTTTGCATCAATTGGGTAATTTGCAGTTAATTCATCAATGAACTTAGCAATTAAATCACGTGATGTCTTAGCTTGTTCGTTATCAGAGAATTTGTTTTGATCGGCATCAAAATTAATGGCGTACCAAGCATAACTATTGTATTGTAAGTCATAAGGAGCTCTTGCAGAAATGATATAATAATTATCAGGAAGCTCGCTGGCAAAAGAGAATAAATCTTCTTCGTTGCTGCCATATCCGTGAAGTAATAGTAATAGAGGGTTTTTGTCTAAGATAACTTTTGGTTCTCTTATTTGATATTCTAAAGATAAGTTCATTTTTTTTAAGGTAAATTGTGAGTTGTAAATGGTAAAATGCAGTTGTCGGTTTTAGATAATATTTGAAATCAAAAATTAACCGATGCTTTTAAACCATTTTTGAAAAAGTGCACCTACTAAAGGTACAGGTTTTGTTTCGCCTTTAATAGCACTAAAAATGCCGTATGTCCATAAAATAGAGATACAAATCCACATTGGGAAAGTAATCATGAAACTATCAAAATTACTGATTATAAGTCCAAATGAGATAAATGTTAGCGATAATCCTAGTGCTTGACGTATATGAAAAGAGGCAAAACTATTTTTGTTTTCAGAGTTCATCGACATTGCGATTAAAACACCTATAATTAATATGTAACTGGTAATAGCGGGAGTTTTTCCTTCTTCGATTGAGTTGTTCATTCTTGTGTTTTATATTTATTTTTTTAATACCAATTGATTCTGATTCATGATTCCGTAAACAGAACCTTGTAGTTGAGTTCCCAAAAAAGCAGAATTTTTAGATTTAGATAAGATATTTCCTTTGGTAAAAACGCTTTCGCCATTAGGATTAAACAACGTTATATTTGCTTTAGAACCCTCAGTAATTGTTTCGTTTTCGATACCGAAAACAGATTTTCCTAATGTTAGTTTTTCGATTACAGTTGCTAATGGCAGTACAGTTGTTAATGCACCAAAAGCACTTTCTAGACCAATAGTACCATTTTTGGCCATATCAAACTCCATTTTTTTAAATTCAATATCTATCGGATTATGATCAGATGTAATCATATCGATAGTTCCGTCTAGAACACCATTTAGCAAGGCTTGTCTGTCAGTTTCTGTTCGTAATGGTGGCGTAACTTTAAATCGAGTATCAAAACCTTCTAATTTTTCATCGGTTAAAACCAAATGATGTACAGTAACGCTAGTTGTTACGTTTAGACCTTTTGCTTTAGCATCTTTAATTAATTGAACCGATTTAGCAGTAGAAATAGTCGGAATATGGAGTTTTCCGCCTGTGTATTCTAATAAAAATAAGTTGCGTACAATTTGTAATTCTTCAGCAAGATCAGGAATTCCTTTTAAGCCTAATTTAGTCGAAACAATTCCTTCATTAGCAACACCATTACCTTTAATGTTTTGATCTTGCGAATAAGCAATTACCAAACCATCAAAATCCTGTACATATTGTAATGCGATTTTAAGTAAATTGGCATTGTCAAGACTTTTGTTATAATCACCAAAAGCTACAGCTCCAGTTTTCTTCATGTCGAATAATTCAGCCATATCTTTTCCTTCGCTGGCTTTTGTTAAAGCTCCGATAGGGAAAAGTTCAGTAGCAAAACCATTGGCTTTGTTTTTTACAAAATTTACTTGCGATTGGTTATCGATAATTGGATAGGAGTTAGGTTGTAATGCAATTGCAGTAAATCCGCTTTTTGCAGCTACGTTCAATCCGTTTATGATTGTTTCACGGTCTTCGTAACCTGGCTCTCCAAACGAAACACTGCTATCAAACCATCCTTGCGAAATATGTAAATTATCGAGTTTTATCTCGTCGGCATTTTCAGTATTAGGAAGTGAAGTTCCTATCTTTTCGATTAAACCATCTTTAATTAAGATATCTGTAGTCTTGTTATGAAATGGACTTTTTGAATCTATAATTTTTGCTTCTCGGATGATTATTTTCATATATAGGTATTTATTTTATTCAAACACAAAATCCTTTTTAATGGTAAAGTGTTATTTATTATTGAGCGTAAAACAAAACTTAAGGTTTACTTTACGAATCGAATAACAGCCATTTCTGCGACTATAAATAACAATGCAAAGATAATAAACCATTTCCAAATCTCATTATCTGTTCGCTCTGTTTGCAGGGTGTTAAAAATAGTCGAAATCGTATCGGCAGTTTTGTAATCAGAGATTAGATTAGTATTAATCTGATTCAAATCACTTTCACTTCGTTTGTAATTAAAGCTTACGTTTTCTAATGCTTCTTTTTTATTATAAATGGTATAATTACCAGCTTGTTCAGGATAATCATTGAAAACGATTTTTACTTTATTATTTAAAATCTGTTGGATTGGAATAAATTGTTCCTCAGTTCCTCTTACTTCTAAAATGGCATCTTTAGATAATAATGTTTCAACAAAATAAGGTTGATTATTACCAATGGTTATTGCATTTATACCAGATTTTTGATTGTTTTGTGCCATTTTATAAAAAACAGGAACAATTAATGGCGATTGCTGAAAGTTAGAATTAACGCTATTTATAGGTGCTGAAAAAACAGAAACTGCCGAAACCTGATTCTGTATTGAGGTTAGAAAAGCACTTTGGTCTTCATATGACAAAGCCGATGAATACGAACTTGTAATAGGGAATGAAGTCTTTGTTTTTGGATATTGGAAGTTCTTGATTTTATTTTCGAAAACACCAGAGAATATAGGGTGATCAAAGTTAATTTTGGTGATCAGTTTTTCTTTGTTTTCAAGAGAACCCATTTGTACTTTACCAAAATTGGATAAAAAAGAATTCATATTAGTAACAGCGATCTTTTCGGATGGAATAATAACAACATTTCCACCTTTGGATACAAATGATTTTAAAGTAGTTTGTAATGCTTGAGGAATTTCGTCCAGTTCATTCAGGATAATTGCATCTTGCTTGTCTAAGCTATTGTAATCAAGAGAGCGAATATCAAAATTAAGATAATTGAATTCTTCTGAAGTATAAATTCGAGATAAGAAATTGCTTTTGGCAGATTCTCCAATACTAATAACATTCGTTTTTTTAGAGTCGGAAATGCTAAAAAACAATCGGTTATCATATTCCAAACCATTATCTTCAATAGCTACGTAGCCATGAAAAGCTTGTTTTGGAATGGTAAAATTGATTTTCTTCTTTTTAGTATCAAAATTTACAATGGTTTTAGCGATTAGTTTATCATTGTTGAATAAAGACATCGAAATTGGTTTGAAATTATCACCATAACCAGATAAATTAATACTGATATCATAGAAATTATCTGAGGTTTGACTGATGAAGACGCTATCAATTGCCACATTGTTTTTTTGTTCCGCTTTCGGAATTATAAAATATGGAGCGTCTTCAGAGCGAATGTTTTTTAACTGTTTTTCATCTAGTCCAACAGCATCTGTAATAATTATAATGTCTTTTTTAAACGTCGATTTACGAGCTTTTACCTTTGCTATTATATTATCCAGTTCAAAAGGAGTGGCGCTATATTTTAGGTTCTGTAATGAGTTGCGCACCGATTTTATGTCGGTATTCCAATAATTTTCAGTGTTAGTAAGTAAAGAAAACGAAGCGTTTTCGGGAGTATTTTCTAGTAATTCCTGAACGGCACGCTTTAGTAATTCCCCTTTTTTACCTTTTGCCTGCATACTAAAGGAGTTATCAAGAATGATATACATTTCATTATTGGCATTTTTACTGTCTTTGGCAGTAAAAAAGGGTTGAGCAAAAGCAAGAATAAGACAAGTAAGCAACAATAATCGTGTCGCTAATAATAGCCATTTCTTGATTTTGGAACTTTTTCGAGTTTGGATAGAGAGCTTTGCTAAAAGTCGAACATTTGTGAAATATGACTTTTTGAAACGTCTTAATTGAAATAAATGAACCAAAATTGGAACAATCAATAAGAATAGAAAGTATAAAATTTCGGGATGTTTAAAATGCATTCTAAAGTTTAGTTTACTTCACTGATTTTATTTTCAATGGAACTCATTGAGTTTTTCGCTTGTCAAAAATACAAATTTACAATCAGTTTTTACTGATGTTGTTATATTTTTTCGAACAACCAAATTAATCTTAACGATTATGAGGATATTATGTATTTTAGCGTTTCAATAAAATTTTTATAAATGAGAAAATCGTATGCCGTTTTGCTTTTAACTCTATTCTTTACAGGAATTCAAGCGCAAAACAAAGTTAATCTGTTGGTAGGAACATATACTAATAGTTGTGAAAGCAAAGGAATTTATGTATATGAATTTGATACTGATTCGGGTGAATCTAAATTAAAAAACACTTCAGAAAGCACTGTGAGCCCAAGTTATTTATCAGTTTCTGCAGATAATAAATTTATTTATGCAGTTAACGAAAATGGGGCAGAAAGTACAGTAAGTGCTTTTGGATATGAGCCAAAATCAGGAAAGGTTACTTTTTTGAATAAGCAAAAAGCGATGGGAGCAGATCCTTGCTACTTAATTAATGATGGTGAAAATGTAATAACTGCCAATTATTCTGGAGGAAACATCTCTGTATTCAAAAAGACTGCCGAAGGAATTTCGGAAGCGAAACAAGTGATTCAGCACACAGGAAAAGGGGTTAATGCTCAAAGACAAGAAGGTGCTCACGTGCATATGGTTTATTTTTCGCCAGATAAGAAATATGTTTTATCGAATGATTTAGGTCTTGATAAAGTGTTTATCTACAATTACAATCCAACTTCACAGGATAAAATTCTTACCTTAAAAGGGAGTATTGATGTAAAATCAGGAAGTGGACCAAGACATTTAACGTTTAGTAAAGACGGGAAGTTTGTGTATTTAATTCAGGAATTAGATGCTACTCTAACTACTTTTAGCTATGATAAAAACGGAAGTTTAAAGTTAATTGCCGAAACAAGTATTCTTCCTAAAGATTTTAAAGGTGGAACTGGGGCTGCAGCTATAAAAATGTCTCTAGATGGTAAATTTTTATATATATCGGATCGTGTAGATGCTAATAATATTTCAGTGTATAAAATTCTTAAAAATGGTGGTTTAGAATTGCAAGAGCAAGTAAGTACTTTAGGAAAAGGGCCAAGAGATTTTTCTATCGATCCTACAGGGAATTTCCTTTTAGTAGGACATCAATACACAAATAATATTGTTGTTTTTAAAAGAGATAAAGCTACTGGTAAACTTACAGATACAGGAAAGAGAATTGAGCTGTGCGCGCCAGTATGTTTGGTGTTTAACTAGTTTTTAGTGACAGTACCAGTTTCAGTATTCAAAGTTGGATTTTTGATTGAGAAAGGTTCATAGTTACAAAAGCTAAAAAAAGGCTCAAAGGTGAAAAGTATAAGTTTAAAAAAAACTTAGAACCTCAGCACCTTTGAGCCTTTGAATCTTAAATAAAAAACTATTTATTCTTATCTTTTCTTTTCTTATCTCTTGTTTTTAGCATGTTTCTGTTAACAGATCCGTGCGTTTTTTTCTTTGTTTTAGAAGGTCCCCCTAAGTTGACTTTCTTATTCTTTTTATCTTTTTCATGAAAAGCCCCGTCTCCTGAAAGTTTTTGTTTTTTCATTAAAAACTTCACTGGTTGTCTGTCTTTTTCAGGCTCGATTAATTTTATAGAAACTTCTACTTCTTCAGGAAATTCAGCTATTTCAAGTTCTCTATTCATTAAAACTTCTACTTCTACTTTAAATTCTTCTTCACGAGGAGTAATAAAGCTTATTGCTGTTCCAGTTGCATCGGCACGACCAGTTCTACCTATTCTGTGCATGTACAATTCAGGAAATTCAGGAAGTTCAAAGTTGATAACGTGAGTAATATTGGAAATATCCAAACCTCTCGCCATAATATCGGTAGTTATAAGTCCGCGTAGCGTTCCTTCTTGGAAAGCAGCCATCGTACTCAAACGGTAATTTTGTGATTTATTAGAATGAATTACACCAAACTGTCCTTCGAAATCTTCTTCGATACGATCGTGAAGCATATCCGAAATCTTCTTATTATTTACAAAAACTAAAACACGACTCATGTCCTCGTTATTCTGTAATAAGTGTTTCAGTAAGTTTACTTTGGTATTAAAATTAGGAACATTATAGGTAATTTGCTCAATATTTTCTAGTGGCGTTCCAGATGCTGCAAGAGTAACTTCTTCTGGGAAATCAAAAAAGTCATTCAAAACGGCATCAACCTCATCGGTCATTGTTGCAGAGAATAAAATATTTTGACGTTTGGTTTTCATCATCGCCAAAAGCGCTGTTAATTGCGTACGGAAACCTAAATTAAGCATTTCGTCAAACTCATCAATAACTAGTTTTTGAGTTTCATCAAAACGTACTACCGCATCTAGTGCTAAGTCCATCGTTCTTCCAGGTGTTCCCACCAAGATATCGATTCCTTCGTAAACGGCTTTTTTTTGTGTATTAATATTTACACCACCAAAAATACCCAATGTTTTAACCGACATGTATTTGGTTAATTTTTCTACTTCTTCAACAACCTGAACAACTAATTCACGTGTTGGAACTAGGATTACAATTTTAGGAGTATTGGTTGGGGTAAATTTATATAGTTTTAATAAAGGTAATAAATAGGCAAATGTTTTACCTGTACCGGTTTGTGCAATTCCCATCATATCACGACCGGACATAATTACAGAAAAAGATTTTTCTTGAATTGGAGTAGGCGTAACGAAGCCTAATTCATCAATTGCTTTTTGTACGGATTTAGGAAGATTAAATGTCTCGAAAGTGCTCATTTGCATTAAATTTTGTGCAAAGGTACATTAAAATAGCGGTTAGTTTGCTAAATTCTTGGAATCATATGATAATTTAAATAGGTAACGATCTAATATTCAATATTGAAGCTGTTAAAAAAATAACTGAATCTAATAAAGTAAAAAAGTGTTTTACAAGAACTAAAGAACTCATTTTATGAAGATTTAAATCAAGTTTTGTCGCTATTGTCAAAGAAAGAAAGGTTATATACTTGTTGGTTATAACTCGATAAAAAGATTTAATTCCAGTACATTAATGGTTGTATTTCGTAATAAATTTTATCTTAGCTAAAAATACTCAGTTTCAAAATTCTCAATCTCGCTAAGCGTAAGAAGGTTAGTGACAATTTTGTGAAACACCACTGCAACTTAAAAAAAATATGAGAAAATACATTTTTAAATTTTGGTTACTAAATTTTTTGTTAACCGCTATATTATTTTTAATTTACTTTGTATTAGCTTTTACATAACTAAAATCAAGCAATGGAAATTTATTTGAAACCATTTTGGATTTCTTATTTACCCATTTTAATTTATATTATACATTGGTATATTCTATTGTAATGATTATTTTTTCTACAGCTTTCTTCCTAAATTTACAAAGGATAATTCGAACTAATTATTTCTTATCATTACTAACTTTTATAGGAATACCATTTGCTGCTATGATTTATATACTAATTGATTTGTATCCCTATAATTCTTTTACTGTAGTTTGGTGGATTAGTTTCCCTTTGATTTACTTAGTATTTATAATATTTCAATTTTATATATTTAGAAAAAAAATGATAAACATGAACTGTAATAATAACAAAAGAAAATAGCTAAATGGAAAAGATTAATTTATTAATAATTGTGACTGTAATCTCTTTGTTCATTTCATTATTTCTTGCCTTTTTTCTGGTAACAGTTAAAACAAACCATAAGATAAGTAATTATCTTTTTGCTACTTTTTTATTATTAACAGCTATAGATACTAGTCAAACTTTATTTAACTTAATGGTTGATGGACCTTCAAATTTCGGAATGTTAAGAGGTTTATTTGCTTTCTTGCAAATTCCTGTTTTTTACCTATATGTATTGTCTGTTTGTTATTCTGATTTTAAGCTCAAACCTAAATATATACTACATCTGCTTCCATTTTTAATTGCAAATGCAATTTTGATACCTCGTTTTTATGCGGTAGATGATGCATCTAAAATTAATTTTATAAAAAACTATCAAAATATGGTTGAAATACAGTTCAATCATATTCTTATACATGTTCAGCTAATTGTATATATCATTGCTGTTTTTATGGTATTAAGAAAAGCAAAAAAACTATACCTCGAAAATTATGCAGGTACCAGTATTAGTTCTTATAATTGGTTGTTTCAGTTTACGGTTGTATTAACTATTTTGTATTCGGTGGCTCTTTTAAAAAATATCTTCAAGTTTTCTGATTATCCTTATATCTCTGAATGGATAAAAATTGGACTCTTAGTATTTCAGTTATTTATTATTTGTTGGTATTTATTAAAAGCATTAAACAATCCTAGTTTATTTAGAAATATTGATTCAAGATTAAAACTGGTTTCGGATATTGTTTTAGAAGAAAAAAATAAGAAGCAATTAGTTGTAAGTGAAAAAGAATACAATGAAGATCTATTAAAATTACAACAATATATGGACGAAGAAAAGCCATTTCTTGATCCTTCTTTAACAATTCAGGATATTTCTAAGGGGATTGCAATTCCTGTTAGAGATCTCTCACTTTTAATTAATCATAAGTTAGATCAGCATTTTTACGATTTCATTAATACTTATCGTATAGAAAGCGCCATGGATATTTTAAAAGATGTTACAAAAAGTAAGGTAACAGTTCTTGAAATTCTTTATGATGTAGGTTTTAATTCAAAATCTTCTTTTAATACTGCTTTTAAAAAGCACACAGGGTTTACTCCTACTGATTATCGTAAAACATTGTAGTTTAGTGTTTTGTAATTACTTGTACTAGTTTTTTTAAACAAATGCGTTCGAATATTTTTATTCGGTCGTGTAGGTTTATCTTCTCCCGCATCTTTGTATCGAAATAAATTCTTAACCTTAAAAATTACGATACAATGAAAAACATTATCTATTTATTACTTCTTATAGTAACAGTCGCAAGTGCTCAAACAAGTAAAAAAGCAGTATCAAAAGAAAGAGATTATAGCTTTCTTACAGACAGTTTAAATATCGATAAACAACTAGAAAAAAATAAACTGGCAGGATTTAGTGTTGTTGTTTTCGAAAATTACAAGATAGTCTACTCAAATCAATTTGGTGTAAAATCAATAGATTCAAAAGAGAAAATGGATCAAAATACTGCTTTTTCTACCGCATCGATTTCAAAACCAATCACGGCACTTCTTTGTTTTATGCTCGAAGAGAAAGGGTTAATTAATTTAGATGATCCGATAGATGGTTTTCTAAAACGCTGGCATTTGCCAAAGAGTAAGTTTACGGAGAATAATAGTCCAACTTGGAGACAATTTCTTAATCATACGGCTGGTACAACCCAAAGTGGATTTGCAGATTACTATGAAGGAGATACAATCCCGACAATAAAAGAAAGTCTTTTAGGAAAGATTCCGAGATATGATAAAGAAATTGATTTCTTGTTTACTCCAGGAACAGGTTGGGCATATAGTGGTGGCGGTTATGTAATTGTTCAGATGGCATTAGAAGATACTTTTAATAAATCTATTGCAGAACTTGCTGCAGCATATATTTTCTCTCCTCTTGGGCTAAAAAACACTACAATGATACAACCTGATGAAAAAGGATTTCCAACAAATGTAGCATTCGTTCACGATGAAAATGGGAAGGTTATTAGAACAGGTTTGCCAATTACACCGCAAGTTGGAGCATCAGGAATGTGGTCTACGCCTACAGATTTAGCTAAAATTGTTATCGAGATGCAAAATGCCTTGCGTAATAAAAACAATAAAGTGATTTCACATAATGTTGCAAAAAAAGTAACTGAAGTAACCGCTTTAAAAGATGCTGTTGGCGGATGGAGTTATGGATGGCAAAAGTCCTTTGGTTATAATAATTATGATTGGTTTATATGTAATGGTTCAAATACTGGAGTAGGAGGCAGTGTTTTTGCTACTATGACAGATGGAAACGGTTTTGTGTTTCTAACCAATGGAGAAAAACCGAATCGTTTTCCTGTGATGGGACAGACTCAAAGAAAGCTTCTGACTTTGATGAACTGGAATGGAAAAACAGCTAATGAGGAAATTCAGGAAATGCCTTCAAATCTAAAAGAAAAACTAATCGGGACTTATGACGATTTCCTTTATGCGCAAGGAGTGAAAACTAAAATTGTAGAAAAGAATAACCGTCTTTACGTTGAATCTCCATTATTAGATCATTTTAAAGGAAAAAATGATAATGAGTTGGTATATCTTAAAAATGGATTATTTAAAATTGTAGATTATCCAAACTTGTTAAAGTTTAATTTTAGCGATGGAAAAATAAGTTCTGTAATCTTAACTAGGGATAAGTTGAGTGTTAAAGTTGAACTAACCGACAAAGTAAAATAACTTCTGTGAACTAATAATCCCTTAAAAAAATCAATTGTTTAAGGGATTATTGTTTAAAGTGAAAATGATATTAAAAACCTTCGAAAACGCCTAATCCAAATAATGCAAAATCGTATTTTACAGGATCTTTAGGGTCCATTTTACGAAGATTTAAATCAAGTTCAGCTAATGCTTTACCATCATTTTACTTTCGCGAAAGGAGTGCTAATTTACGAGCTACGTTTCCAGAGTGTACATCAAGCGGACAAGAAAGTTTAGCAGGCGAGATATTTTTCCATATTCCTAAATCAACGCCTTTCGTGTCTTGTCGAACCATCCAACGCAGGTACATGTTAATGCGTTTGGCTGCAGAATTGTTTAATGGGTCCGAAATGTGTTTTTGAGTTCTTTGTAAATGCTCGATTTCAAAGAAAATTTTTTTAAATTCATGGATACTTTTTTGCAAACTATCTATCTCTTGATTTTTGGAGAAGACAGCTTCAAGACCACCGTGATTTTTATAAATGTGTTGCAATCCTTTAATAAAACTGCCAAAGTCTTTTCCGTTAAAGGTACGATGGACAAAGTTCTCTAGTCTTGCTATATCATCATCAGTATGGCTCATGATAAAATCGTAAGGTGTGTTTCCCATTAATTCCATCATTTGGTGTGAGTTTTTAATGATCATTTTGCGATTTCCCCAAGCAATTGTGGCGCTAAGGAATCCAGCAATTTCGATATCTTCTTTTTGTGAAAATAAATGTGGAATCTGTACAGGATCACTTTCGATAAAATCTTGATTGTTGTATTGAATGACTTTTTCGTTTAGAAAGTCTTTGAGTTCTGTTTGGGTCATGATTTAAATAAAAGTTCGTAAAATACGTAAAGTTTTACCCAGTCGGGATAACTACCCGAGCCAAGCAATAAAGCAAATAGCTCCTAATTACTAATTAAGCCATCTACCATTACGAGTTTTCTGTCGGCCATATTAGCTAGTTCTTCATTATGAGTTACGATAACAAAGGTTTGTCCAAATTCATCACGAAGCTGAAAAAATAATTGATGTAAGTTTTCTGCTGAAAGAGTATCTAGATTTCCAGAAGGCTCATCGGCAAAAATGACATCTGGTTTATTAATTAATGCTCTTGCAACGGCAACACGCTGCTGTTCCCCACCTGAAAGTTCATTGGGTTTATGATTGATTCGGTGTGATAGCCCTAAGTATTTTAATAATTTTTTAGCTTCAGCTTCAGTTTCAGAAGGTTTTTTGCCAGCAATATAAGCAGGAATACAAACATTTTCGAGTGCAGTAAACTCAGGCAACAACTGGTGAAATTGAAAAATGAATCCTAAGTTTAAGTTTCTGAATTTAGATAGCGTTTTATCACTTAAATTCAGAACGTTTTCATTGTTTATAATCAATGAAGTTGTTTTGTCAACTGAAGGCTTATCAAGTGTGCCTAGGATTTGAAGCAATGTTGTTTTTCCTGCTCCAGAAGCACCTACAATCGAAACAATTTCTCCTTTTTTTATATGCAAATCAACTCCTTTTAGAACCTCGAGTTGATCATAGAATTTATGTATATTTTTTGCCTGTATCATTATGAAACTGTTTTTACAAAGAAACAAAGATTCTACCGATATAAAAATGTGTTGTAACAGAATTTTAGGAACATTTATTCGTAAAAAGTGAAATGTTCAAAGAGAGATGGAAAATTTGAAATTTGAAAAGGGAGATATATGATAAACTCGTTTTTATATTTAAAAATATTTTAGGAACGAAATTTGATTAATGCTTATAGAATTAATGAGTTTACTTAGAGGTATAAAATTAAAATGAATTATATTTGATAGTAACTCAGCTTTTAATATGTATTAAAATGAATGAAAAAACACTTGTAAAAGACGAGAAGATAAAGAAACTTTTGTTAGGGTTACTTTTTGATGGTATAGGAATGCTTTCTTTTACAATCCCTTTTTTAGGAGAGTTTTCCGATGTTGTTTGGGCTCCCTTGGCAGGTTTCTTAATGACCTATATGTATAAAGGCCGTGTAGGGAAAGTAGCTGGTATCTTAACTTTTGTTGAAGAGATTCTTCCGTTTACAGATGTAATTCCATCGTTTACTTTGACTTGGATTTATACTTATTTTATTCAAAGGAAAGATAAGACTATAGATAAAGATGTTATTCTTTAAATAAAAATCCCAATCCCATATTTTTGAGCATTTTTTTTTCAAAGTTCCAAAAGAAGCGGAATTGACCAAAAACGGCTCCAATTGCGACAAGTAGTACCTGATAAATAGGGAAAATGATTATTAATCGGATAAGTGTAAACCAAAACCCGAAATCTTCTTTTGTGATTCCTAGCCAAATGCAAAAGGGATGAGACAACCAAGCCGAAGTAGAACCAGTTATAGCAAACACAATAAATATGATGGTGAGTTGAAAATTAGAAGTAATTCCCCAACGTTGTTTTAATTTATTCATTCTTATTTATAATGATCACAAATATAGCAACATTATCTTGAAGGAACATATCCTGCTAGTTTTTGTTTGTAAGTATTTTGAAAATAGATCATGTAATTATAGATTAAGTAATTTACCTCATATCCATAATTAATAGTTGGGTCATAATCGATTCTCATTTCGTATAGATTAGGATTGTAACGTTGCGGTTGTAAAACTCTGCTATTCCATTCTTGTACATATTGACGGTTTTTATTTTCCAGATATGATTGTGAATAATGATTTCGGGGTAACGCCATTGAAGCTAGCCAGGTACTAAAACCACTGTCGATTATTATTACTTCGTATTCTAGTTCATCGTTTGCAATTCGAACAGTATCATTTACTGAAGTAGCTGGTTTCTTGGCAACTGTCATACTTGTTTTTTGAGTGGAGCACGCAACAATAACAAATAAAAGTAGGAATATGTAAATGCTATTTTTCATGACCTAATATTTTATATATAAATTTACAAAAAAATCAATGAAGCCTTTCCTTATTTAACAGTTTTTTGAAATGAGGCCCTGAGGTTCAGAGTTACAAATGTTCTAAGGTTTCCTTAAGTGATGTACAATAGAAGGTCTTTTTAAGAGGTCAAAAGATTTTCTGTAGATAAGATGCGCCGCAGTGCGTCTATGTAAGATACTTTGAAAAAAGTGTTTTTTTTTTTGAGAAATAGAGTTACAAAAAAAAGCTATTTACATTTATGTAAACAGCTTTTGATTGTTATTTTTTAAACTTAGTACCTCGGAATCTTAAATAAAAAACCTATTTTCCGAACAGTTTTCCTAATAAACCTCCTATGCCACCGCTTTTGTTTCCTAATGCCATAGCATCACTAACATCAACTTTTCCATCTCCATTTTGATCTAAGCCAAATTGAGTTCCGTATTTAGAAATTGCATCCATAATTCCAGAAGCTTGTCCGCCATTGCCTGAGATTGCATTAATAATATCAGAAATTTGAAAACTGCTATCACCAGAGTCTTTCGCTTTCCCTACAAGAGAGCCTAAAATTTGCGGAATCATACTGCTAGCAACACCGTTTGATGCTTCTGTACTTAATCCAAACTTTTCACCAAGATTTCCTGTAAGTTGTTGTGTTAATTGTTGAACAACAGGATTTGAACTATCAATAGGAGAATTTCCTTGAAATAAACCAGCAAGTTGTTCGACACCACCTTCAGATGCTATTTTCTGTAATCCAGAAAATATAGAACTACTTGTTTCTTTCAGTACTGCTTCGTTTTGTTCATTTGGTATAGCAGCATTGTTTACAACAGAGCTACCTCCGTACTGTTGTACTAATTGTGTTAATTGCTCAAACATGAATTTAGGATTTAGATTAGAACTCAAATTTAATAAAAAAAATAAATGGATTTATTAAACGATGTTAATAAATCCATTTTAAGTGATTTAATTATAATTGATTAGCTTAACAAAGTAATAATTTGTTGTGCTAATTCTGTACCAATTCTGTCTTGTGCTTCTCCAGTTGCTGCACCAATATGTGGAGTCAATGAGATTTTTGTATGCATTAAAATAGCCATTTCTGGTTTTGGTTCGCTTTCAAAAACATCTAATCCTGCAAAAGATACTTTTCCGCTATCTAATGCTTTTACCAAAGCAACTTCATCAATAACACCACCACGAGCGCAGTTAACAATACCCACACCATCTTTCATGATTGCTAATTCTTTCTCTCCGATGATGTAACCATCTTGAGCAGGAACGTGCAAAGTAATGAAGTCAGCTTCTTTAAATAAAGACTCTAATGATTGTGAAATGATAGTTGTAGTTATTGATTGACCGTCAAAGAATTCTACTTTAACATCTACTTTAGGGATAAAGCTATCTGCAGCGATAACTTTCATTCCTAATCCTAATGCCATTTTTGCTGTAGCTTGACCAATACGGCCAATACCAACAATACCTAGGGTTTTACCTCTTAATTCGGTACCATTTGCATATGCTTTTTTCAAACCGTCAAAGTTTGTATCTCCTTCAAGAGGCATATTTCTGTTTGAATCGTGTAAAAAACGAACTCCATTAAATAAATGTCCAAAAACTAATTCAGCCACAGATTCAGATGATGAAGCAGGAGTGTTAATTACATGAATCCCTTTGCTTTTTGCATAGTCAACATCAATGTTGTCCATACCAACACCACCGCGACCAATTATTTTTAATCCTGGACAAGCATCGATAATGTCTTTGCGTACTTTGGTTGCACTACGCACCAAAACAACATCTACATTGTTTTCGTTTACAAAATTAGCAACTTGTTCTTGTGCTACTTTTGTAGTTATAACTTCAAATCCACCTTTTTCTAAAGCTAGAATTCCACTTTTAGAAATTCCGTCATTTGCTAATACTTTCATTGTGTCTTTATATTTTTTATTGATTAATCGTTTAACTCTTTAATCGATGAACCAATTATTATGATTTTTTTTCTTTTTTTGTTTAGGAGCTAATCCCGCTATTCGTTCCAAATCTTTTTTGTTTTTAAAGAAAAAACAAAAAAGATTTTCACTTCTATCGGGGCTAGTATTCTAGTAGTCAATTCACGTTTTCGGCTCACTAAAAACTAAAAACCGAGACTGTGACTGAGAACTAAACTTTAGACTCTAAAGCTTTCATTACATCTACTAATACCTGAACGCTTTCTATTGGCATTGCATTGTAAATAGATGCTCTGTACCCACCAACCGAACGGTGACCAGGTAAACCAGAAATGTTAGCTTCTTTCCACATAGCATCAAATGTTGCTGTATGGTCAGGATTGTTTAATAAGAAAGTAACGTTCATGTTTGAACGATCTTTTACAACTGCAGCACCTTTAAATAAAGGGTTTCTATCAATTTCAGCATAAAGCAAAGCAGCTTTTGCATCATTTAATTTTTCAATGGCTGCAACACCACCTTTTTCTTTAATCCATTGTAATGTCAATAATGAAACATAAACGGCAAAAACAGGAGGAGTATTGTACATGCTTTCTGCTTTGATATGTTTTGCATAATCTAGCATACTAGGAATAGTTCTTCCGTTTTTACCAAGAATTTCTTCTTTAATAACTACTAGAGTAGTTCCTGCAGGTCCCATATTTTTTTGAGCTCCTGCATAAATTAAATCAAATTTAGAATAATCTAAATTACGAGAAAATATATCAGAACTCATGTCACAAACTACTGGTACATTTGTTACTGGGAAATCTTTCATTTGAGTTCCAAAAATGGTATTGTTACTTGTACAGTGAAAATAATCTGCATCGGCAGGTATTTCGTAACCTTTTGGAATATTATTGTAATTCTCTTCTTTAGATGAAGCTATAGTAATAGTCTCTCCAAAAAATTTCGCTTCTTTTATAGCTGCTGCCGCCCAAGTTCCTGAATCTAAATAGGCTGCTTTACCGTTCTCCTTCATTAAGTTATAAGGAGCCATTAAGAATGCTGTGCTTGCGCCACCTTGTAAAAACAAGGCTTGATAGCCTTTTCCTTGAAGTCCTAATAACTCTAAAGCAAGGGAGCGAGCTTCTTCCATAACTGCAACGAAATCTTTACTTCGGTGCGAAATTTCTAAAATAGATAGTCCTGAATCATTAAAATTTAAAATAGCTTTTGATGCTTTCTCAAAAACTTCTTGAGGTAAGATGCTTGGTCCTGCGCTGTAGTTGTGTTTTTTCATGGTGTAGTTAAGTTCCAATATTTTTTAGAAACGCAAATTTCGGGAATAGGAGTCAAAAAATCGTTAAATTATTCGCAATAATTCTAAGATTTTAACTTATGTTATTAACAAAAACGATATAGTATCTACGTTGTCTGCATAATCCCACAGCTCAGGAGTCTGCGTTTTTCCAAATGGAATACTTTTTTCTATTAAGTTATTACTTACGATGCATTGAATTTGCTCGTTTTCAGCTTGTAAACGTTGTTTTAAAACTTCGATATTGTCATATTTTTCATAAAAGACACTCGAAATGGGAGAGGCATGGCTTACATCTTCTTTTAGAGTAAGAAAGCCATTGTCTAGTAATTTAAAGTTACTCATCAGGAAAACGGCTTTGTTGTAGTCGTAATTGTTAGCATATTTTTCATAATGAATAATATCTTGATATTCAAAAATTGCTTCAAAAAAGGAATCAAATTTATACCCTTCAGGAACGAAGAGTTTAGAAACATTTCGACAGCCTAAACCAAAATATCTTAATATATCTTCGCCTAAGGCAATAAGTTGTTCTTTGGTTTCTTTTCCGTTTAACACAGCAACAGAGTTTCTGCTTTTTCGTATAATTGATGGTTTATCTTTAAAATAATATTCAAAATAACGTGCTGTATTATTACTTCCTGTAGCGATTACAGCATCAAAATTTTCTAATTTCCCATCTACGAAAGTGATATTACTAGCAAAATCTGGATTAATAGCAATAAGATATTTAGCTATAAAAGGGAGTAGATGCTGATCATTTGAAGAGGTTTTTACAAGTACATTATGACCTGTGATTAAAACACATAAAAAATCATGAAACCCAACTAACGGAATGTTTCCTGCTAATATTAGAGCTATATTTTTAGGCTCTTTAATGTTTATCTTGTATGCTGAAAGCCATGTATTTATGTTCTTTTCTGTCAATGCTTGAGCCCAAGATTGAATAGAAAAATATACTTGCTCGGGTGTATACCAGCCATTATGTGATTGAGATAGGTCAATCAGCTTTATGAAATCATCAAAAAACAAGTCATTACTTAAAACATTATTGTCTTTTTTACAATCATTTTCAGAAAATTGACTTAAAAACTTGCCGAGTTCTATAAAAGATTGTTTTTTTTCGTTTTGTAACATAAGTAATTTGTATATGAATAGTTTTGATTGTAATTTTGCACAAAAATAAGGATAAATAAGTCGAAAGTCAAAAGTCATTTAGTCAAAAGACTAAAATGCTCTTTTAATTTTTTTGACTTTATAACTTTAAGGCTTTTAACTTTAAGACTAAGAAAACAATGGCAATAATTATAACCGACGAATGTATCAATTGTGGCGCTTGTGAACCAGAGTGCCCAAATACAGCAATCTATGAAGGTGCTGACGATTGGAGATACAAAGATGGAACAAAACTATCTGGAAAGATAATTTTACAAGACGGAACTGAAGTTGATGCAAATGATGCTCAAACTCCTATTTCTGACGAAGTTTACTATATCGTTCCTGGAAAGTGTACCGAATGTAAAGGTTTTCATGATGAGCCTCAATGCGCTGCAGTGTGTCCGGTTGATTGTTGCGTGCCTGATGATAACCATGTAGAAGATGAAGAAACTTTGTTGAGTAGACAAGCGTTTTTGCATAATGAATAAAACAATTATTATTTATAGTTTAAAAAAAGAATCCTGAGCATTGAGTTCAGGATTCTTTTTTTTGTCCATTTTTTTTTTAGTTATATAAGCTTTGAATGCTTTTTTTAGTTAATTTAATAATACTATTTTTACATTTGATTTAGTGAATTTAATAGGACCGATGAATAGATTAATATTTTTGTTTTTTATATTGTTTAGTACGAGTGTTTTAGCCCAAAGTGCGGAATATTCGATTGTTGTTAAAGACCTAGAAACTCAACTTCCTATAGATGAAGCAACAGTAGTTGTGCTTAAAACTAAACAAATTTTATTGAGTAATCAAGACGGAAAGGTAACTTTTATGCTTATCGGTAGTTCTAATATCCAAGTTTCAGAAGCAAATTATGAGACTTTAACTGTTCGGTGGGAATCATTAAAAGAAAATGAGTTTGTGATTTATTTAAAGAATAAGAAAAATAAATTAGATGAAATTGTTTTGTCTAAAGAATCACCAGATAAAATACTACGTAAAATTGTTTCTAATTCAATGAAAAAGTTAGCAGTATCTTGCCGGTTAAAAGTTTATGTAAGGGAGTTTTTTATACTTGATAATATATATTCTTATTATAATGATGGACTTGTAAATTTTCAGTTTTCAATAAATAAAAAGGGACCAACAACGACATTGTTAGTTGAGCAAAATAGATCTTATGGTTTGATTGAAGCTGATGTGAGTGCCGATTTAAAGGGATATAATTTGAATAATATTATGGAGAACTATTATAATTTAAATTATTTCGAATCTGTTTTAGATTCAAAATTAAAGAACGAATATGATTTTATTATAAAAGGACATCCTAGTAACGAAAATTATTTTGTTATGTTTATAAAACCAGTAACTATATCTAATAAAGTTATGGATAGTTTTGAAATTGTTTATGATCCTTTGAAGAAACTAATCATTGAGTTTATGATTATTACTACACCTGAAACTGCTGCCGGAATTGAATATAAAACAAAAGTAGGAGCTAAGAATATCACAAGATCACTTGTAAAAGTAAATTATAGAGTAGATGGTCTGGATTATCACTTACTGAGTTCGAATGAAGAAATAGCTTATGATCTTGTATTAAAGGATAAGGTTAAGAATATTCAGGTTCGAAATAGTTTTATAACTACAAGTTTTAACAAACAAAAGTTTACTTATAATGAGAGTGATGTTTTTAAAGAGAAAACTCTTTTCAATAAAAAGAATAAGATTTTGACTAATTATTGGGATATTTCGGGATTTACTGCTACCAATCAAGAAAAGATATTAATAGACGCATTAAATTTTAAGATGTAAATAAGTCGAAAGTTTAAAAAGTCAAAAGATTAAGGTAAATAAAAACAAATAAAAATTAACACATTACTAATTTTTATTTGGATCTGATAGCTCTGGATAAAATGCGACACTATATTTAAGTTATTGCTTATTTTAAAACTTCTTCTACACAACGAAGTTTAAAATCGTAATTGTACTTGACTTTTCTTTCCATAAAAATGCCCCCAGATAGTGTTTAACTATTTGGGGGCAGTTCAAAGTGAGACAGCCTCTTTTGTTGTGGTAATCTGTTTTAGATTAAAAAGTAAATCCTAGTCTAGCATAATAATATGCTCCGCTGAAACCCATTTGTACAGCATCCCAATATCCTCCAGCTTCAGTATTCCCTTGCTCATCTTGTTTTGTTGGGTAAACATTAAATAAATTGTTGCTTCCAACACTCAGTTTTAATGATTTGGTTAGTTGATATCCAAGAGTTAAATCGGTTACTATTCTATCATGATAAACATCTTCTTCATCTCCGTAGTCAACCAAAACGACTTTGCTGAAATGTGTAAAAGCTAAACCAGCATCAAATTTTTGTCTAGCGTAGTTTAAGTTTAAGCCAAATTTATTTTTAGGTGCCGAAGCTAATAAAAATGCTCTTTCACGTCTTCCGAAAAAAGTTTCTTCAGGTAGATTGCCATTTTTTACATTATCAATTTTCATGTTATTGATGTTTCCTACAAGAGTAGCGCTAAATAGTGATCCTCCAAATTTTTTCTTCCACGCAAGAACCAAATCCAATCCAGTTGTTTTAGTATCTACACCGTTTACGAAAAATTGGGCTTCGGCAACGCCTATATTTAATGAAGCTGCATCAAAGTAGCCAGTAAGTACAATACGGTTTTTAACTTTTATAAAGTATCCATCAACTGTAGCTGTAAAATCACCAAAATTTGCAGTAAATCCTAGTGAAGCGTTTACGGCTTTTTCTTCGTTTAATTTCTGAATACCAAATGCCTTAGTTACAGGGCTATTGTTTGGTGCAAGTAATACTTCGGTAGCGCCGCTGGCATTAAAATTTGTAAAATGTAAATTATAGTAAATCTGTGCCAAGGAAGGAGCACGGAAACCTGTACTTACAGATCCTCTAAAATTTATGTTTTTGCTAGCTTTTAAGCGCATTGCTAATTTACCATTTAGGGTACTTCCAAAATCACTGTAGTTTTCAAAACGAACAGCACCACTTATTAAAAAAGCATCGGTAATATCTAATTCGGCATCAGTGTATAAAGACAGGTTAGTACGACCTTTGTCAACCGTATTTAATGGGCTATATCCTGGAAAACCTTGTGACCCTCCTGGTCTCGGTACGGTAGGGCTAGAGGTAGGGTCTGAAGGATCGTAATCAGGATTAGGAACGGCAGGAGCACTTTGGGTTGTAGGATCGGTTATAGGTCTTCCGTTTGTATCGTAAGTCGCGTATGAGCCTTCGTCGCCTGCAAAAATGGTGAATCTCTCTGTACGGTATTCTGCTCCAAAAGCAATGTTTAATCCGCTAAGCACAGAGTCATAGTTTTTAGAAAAATCAAAATTAGTAGTATTTTGAGTTAAAGTATGTCCGCCAGCATCAAATTCAGTTGGAGAAGCTGCTTCAAGCGATGCATTAATAGTTCCTTTTATATAGTAATGAAAAAGATTTTTTCCGTAGGTATTACTAATGTCAATTTTCCATCCGCCTGCAGTTTCAGTTCTAAATCCAGCTGCTAATGAGTTGTCGATAATATTTGAAGTAATTCTCGGAGTATATCCACCAGGATAAATAGATTCTACGACTCTTTCGCCATCATTTCTGGTAAAAGCGTAAGCATCAGTATCTCTGTAGTTTCTTCCTCCAAAGGCATAAAACTCAGTTTTGTCTGATACAGGTACTGCAATATTAGCAAAGAGATTAAAGCTTTGTATTTCGGCATCACCAAAACCTTTTCTAAAATCGTAAGTGGGACGTAGAGTTTTGTTTTTATTGATGTATTCAGTAGTAAAATTAGCAAAACCTCCTTTTTCTCCAATTGCAACACCGTAATTGGCTGCAACTTTTACAGATCCCCCATCAAAAGCCTGATTTTTTCCGTATGAATTTCCATTTCCGTTTTGATCCAATCTATAGTTTTTAGTATTTGGAGTTCCGGGAAGAAAGTCCCCTTTGGCTTTAGTATTAAAAACTCCGTATGTAACAGAGCCATTAAGTTCATCTATATTGTCGTTTAATACAATGTTAATAACTCCTGCAATAGCGTCAGAACCGTATTGGGCAGCTGCGCCATCTCTTAAGATTTCAATTCTTTTTATGGCTGAAGCTGGAATTGCATTTAAATCAGTTCCGGTATTTCCACGTCCACGAGTTCCAAATAAATTCACAAGGGAAGATTGATGTCTTCTTTTTCCATTTATCAAAACTAATGTTTGATCAGGGCCTAAACCTCTTAATGAAGCAGGATCAACGTGATCAGCACCATCAGATCCAGATTGTTTATTAGCATTAAAAGAAGGGGCTATATATTGTAATAATTGATTGATTTCAAGTTTTCCACTTTGAGTAGTAACATCTTTTATATTAATGATGTCAATTGGTACAGCCGAATTAACAACTGTTCTTTTGGTGTTTCTTGAACCTACAATCACAACATCTTTTAATGTTTGTCCGCCGTTTTCGTTCATTGTGATGTCAATAATGGCACTAGTAGCATTTTTTTCGGTATTTGTATAGCCAACATAGCTAAAAACTAAGACGGCACCTTCTTTGACTTTAATGATATAACCACCTCGTATGTCGGTAGATACTCCGTTATTAGTTCCTTTTTCCATGATGTTTACCCCAGGAAGCACTGCGCCATTTTGGTCTTTTACGACACCGCTGATTTCTTTTTGAGCGAAAAGAAATGTAATATTTAGTATGAATATTAATACTGTAAATTTTTTCATAATTAATTGCTTTTGGTTTTGTAGATTGGTTAGATGTTTAGTTAAAAGTAGTTATTTTTTAACAAAACTTTAGCTAAATATTTAAATTTTTTTAAGGGTTTGTTTAAAAGTGCATTAATACACAGTTTTTGTTCGGCAACGAAGTATTAAATCTTATATTTGCAAACTTTTAAAAGCGAGAACATAAATTTCAGCAGAATTGAATAGCTGAATATAAAAATAAATAGAAACTACATATGAAAGCAGGAATTGTAGGATTGCCAAATGTTGGAAAATCAACATTATTTAATTGTTTATCAAATGCAAAGGCGCAAAGTGCAAACTTTCCTTTTTGTACAATCGAGCCAAATATTGGTGTTGTAAACGTACCAGATCCCAGAATTGAAAAATTAGAAGAATTGGTAAAGCCAGAGCGTGTTCAAATGGCAACTGTGGATATCGTAGATATTGCAGGTTTAGTAAAAGGAGCAAGTAAAGGTGAAGGATTAGGAAATCAATTTTTAGGAAACATCAGAGAGTGTAACGCGATTATTCACGTTTTGCGTTGTTTTGATAATGATAATATTGTACACGTAGATGGAAATGTAAATCCAATTCGTGACAAAGAAACAATTGATATTGAGTTGCAATTGAAAGATTTAGAAACGGTTGAAAAACGTTTGGAGAAAGTAAATCGTGCAGCAAAAACTGGAAATAAAGAAGCGCAGACAGAAAAAGCACTTTTAGACAGAATCAGAGAGTCATTATTACAAGCTAAATCAGCTCGTACTATCACGCCTCAAGGTAATGACGAAGAAGTTTTAATGGAATCTTTCCAGTTAATTACAGCAAAACCAGTATTGTATGTTTGTAATGTTGACGAAAGTTCAGCTGTAAACGGAAATAAATATGTAGATCAGGTTCGTGAGTTGGTAAAAGACGAAGATGCTGAGGTTATTATTCTTTCAGTAGGAGCAGAAGCAGATATTACAGAATTAGAAAGTTACGAAGAGCGTCAAGTTTTCCTTGAAGATATGGGATTGCAAGAACCAGGAGCATCAGTTTTAATTCGTGCTGCTTATAAATTATTGAAACAACAAACCTATTTCACAGCAGGAGTAAAAGAAGTTCGTGCTTGGACAATCAATATCGGAGCTACTGCACCACAAGCAGCAGGAGTTATCCATACCGATTTCGAAAAAGGATTTATCCGTGCCGAAGTAATTTCATATGAAGATTTCGTTCATTACGGTTCAGAGGCAAAAGCAAAAGAAGCTGGGAAATTTAAAGTAGAAGGAAAAGAATATATCGTAAAAGATGGTGATGTAATGCACTTCCGTTTTAACGTATAATTTTTCTTTAGAAAAAAGAATCAAGATTAAAGAGAATAGACAAAGCTGCTGAAGAAATTCAGCAGCTTTTTTTTGTTTTACCATTAAGGAATTAAGAGAAGTTAAGTTTATTCTTAAAGAAGCTTAATTTCTTAATGGTTTAATTTTAGTACCTATTTCCAGCTTTCCGTTTCAAGATTTTTCGGTAAAACCTTTTTTTGTAATACTATAAAAAGAGCTTCCGTTGGTCGCTTTTTTACAGTAACAAAAAAGTGGTTTTCCTCTCAAAATGCTTTCCACCACAATCTGGGGTAGTCATGGACAAAGTATAACATTTACAGGAAATATGAGAATAACTTTATTTTTTTAATTGCTTATATTTGAGAGAAATAATTAATTAAAGTATTGTGAAAAGTCAAAATATAATATCCAAATCATGGTATTTGTTAAAAACTACAGTGTTGGAGTTTAACGATGATAATGCAATAAAGTTAAGTGCTGCATTGGCTTATTATACCATCTTTGCTCTACCGCCTTTATTAATTATAATTATTACCATTTGTGGAATTTTCTTTGGAGAAGAAGCAGTAACAGGGCAACTTTATGGTCAAATAAACGGATTGGTGGGTAACGGTGCAGCAATACAAATTCAAGAAGCAATAAAAAATGTGCAGCTTTCAGGAAATAATGTTTTTGCAACTATTTTCGGAGTAGTAATGTTATTAATTGGAGCTTCGGGAGTTTTTGCCGAAATTCAGAGTTCTATTAATTTTATTTGGGGATTGAGAGCTAAACCAAACAAAGGGCTTAAGAAATTTATTCAAAACCGCTTGATGTCGTTTTCTATGATTGTTTCAGTAGGATTCTTAATGCTAGTGAGTCTTTTTGTAAGTACAATTCTAGATTTAATGAGTGCACGCTTAAAGTTGTATTTTCCTGAGAGCACTGTTTATTTATTTAATATAATAAATCTGGTCATTATCTTGATTAGCATTACTTTGCTTTTTGCAATTATTTTTAAAGCATTACCCGATGGAATAATAAAATGGAAAGACGCTTTTATTGGAGCATCTTGTACGGCAGTACTTTTTATGATAGGAAAATTTGCGATAGGATTTTATTTAGGAAGTTCTGCAACAGCATCGGTTTATGGTGCGGCAGGTTCCGTAATAATAATTCTAGTTTGGGTCTATTATTCAGCAATTATTCTGTATTTTGGAGCTGAATTTACGAAAGTATATGCTAAGGCATATGGAGGTAAGATTTACCCAAATGAATATTCAGTAGAAATAAAAAAAGAAATCTTAGAAATCGAGTAAATACTAAAAGTTGAGTCATGAAAATCATAGCATTTGGAGGAAGTAATAGTCAGTATTCTATCAATAAAAAACTAGCGATATATGCTGCAAATAAATTTAATAATGCCGATATAGAAGTATTAGATTTAAATGATTTTGCAATGCCATTATTTAGTGTTGATGTAGAAAAAGAAATAGGGCAGCACCCAAAAGCAAAAGCTTTTCTAAGAAAATTGGCAGGGGCAGATATTCTGGTAGTTTCTATGGCAGAAAACAATGGTAACTATTCAGTTGCTTTTAAGAATGTTTTTGATTGGTGTTCGCGTATCGAAAAAGATGTTTTTCAGCATAAGCCTCTGTTGTTACTAGCTACATCTCCAGGAGCAAGAGGAGGAGCTTCGGTTTTAGAGATTGCTACAAAATTGTTTCCACGTTATGGCGCCGAAATAAAAGCAAGTTTTTCATTGCCAAGTTTTAATGCTAATTTTGATGTAGAAAAAGGAGAAATTTCTAATAGAGAACTAAAAGAGCAATTAGAGGCTCTAATAAAATCAAATTTTTAAAATAACCTAGAATAAATAGATTGCTTATGGTAACAATTTTTTTGAAATCAATATTAGATAACGATTTCTATAAATTTACGATGCAGCATGCAGTGATTAAACTATTTCCTAAAGCAAAAGTACGATATAAATTTATAAACAGGGGAAAACATGTTTTTCCTCCAGGTTTTGCTGTTTTATTGCGTCATTCTGTTGAAGCGATGACAAAATTGCAATTAACTCAAGAAGAGAAATTATATTTAAAAAAACATTGCCCATATTTGGATCCAACTTATTTGGATTTTTTGCAAGGATATACTTTTGATGCTTCAGAGGTTGAGATAGAACAAGTAGGTTCTGATTTAGATATCACGATAGAAGGATTTTGGTATCGTACTATTTTATGGGAAGTACCATTGATGGCTTTGATTTCGGAGCTTTTTTATGCTTCTCAGGATTTAAAGAGAATAGACGATAAAGCAATTCAGGATATTACTAAAAACAAGATTGAAAGTTATAATGCATTGGGAGTTTCAGTTTTAGAATTTGGAACAAGACGACGTCATTCGTACAAAGTGCACACCTTGGTCAATGAAACACTTGCGACTTTCGGTAATGAAAGTTTTCTAGGTACAAGTAATGTGCATTTGGCAATGCTTAACGGTAAGCGACCTTTGGGAACTCATGCGCATGAATGGTTTATGTTTCATGCAGCGCAATATGGGTTTAAAGTTGCTAATATAGTTGGTTTAGAGAACTGGACACAGGTTTATGGAGGAGATTTAGGAATCGCCTTGACAGATACCTATACTACAGATGTGTTTTTTGAGCAATTTGATAAAAAGTATTCCAAGCTTTTTGATGGAGTTCGTCATGATAGTGGAGATCCTATTGAATTTGCTAAAAAAACAATAGCACATTACACAAAACTCGGAATTGACCCAAAATCAAAAATCATAGTTTTCTCCGATTCATTAAATTTAGAAAAAGTAAAAGTTATATCAGATTTCTGTAAAGGAAAGATAAAAATGTCATTCGGAATTGGTACAAATTTCACCAATGATGTAGGTTTACCAGCAATGAATATGGTTGTCAAATTAACGGAAACGAAGCCAGATTTCACACATTGGGAAGGGGTAGTTAAACTTTCGGATGAAAAAAATAAAAATACGGGAACTCCCGAAATGATTGAATTGGCAAAACAAGTTTTAGGAATAAAGTCTTAGAGTTGGTTTAAAATCATTCAAAAAGAGTTTATTATTCTTTAAAGTTTGCCTTATCTGTCGAGAAATAATCTCATGAAATCTAAATGTTTAAATTTTAAATAGGCTCTTAAATTTTTGTCTTAAAAGCATTTTTTTTATGATTTTAATGAGTTTCTCTTTTTGATTTAAAAAAATGCGTTTAAAAGACGCTTTTATTGATAACTTTCAAAAGATTGACTTTCATTTTTTAAGGAGATATAGTACATTAGCAAAAAATCCAAAACTCATTTATGCTAGAGCAAAATCAATATAACGAAGATAATATTCGATCACTCGACTGGAAAGAACATATTCGTATGCGTCCCGGAATGTATATCGGAAAATTGGGAGATGGATCTTCACCCGATGATGGTATTTATATTCTGTTAAAAGAGGTTTTAGACAACTGTATCGATGAATTCGTTATGGGTGCAGGAAAAACTATTGAAGTGACTATCAGAGATAAAACCGTATCGGTTCGTGATTACGGCCGTGGAATTCCTCTAGGAAAAGTTGTTGATGTAGTTTCAAAAATGAATACAGGAGGAAAATATGACTCCAAAGCTTTCCAGAAATCAGTAGGACTAAACGGAGTAGGTACCAAGGCAGTAAATGCACTTTCTAATTATTTCCGTGTAGAATCTGTTCGTGATGATAAGCAAAAAGCCGCCGAATTTTCAGCAGGAAATTTGGTTCTTGAAGAAGATGTAATTGATACTACAAAACGAAAAGGAACCAAAGTAACTTTTATTCCAGATGAAGCTATTTTTAAAAATTACAAATTCAGATTAGAATATGTAATAAAAATGGTTAAGAACTATTGTTACCTAAACAATGGTTTGACTATTTTATTTAATGGCGAAAAATATTATTCAGAAAATGGTCTTAGAGATTTATTAGAAGAAACAATTAACGCTGATGATTTAGAGTATCCAATTATCCATCTAAAAGATATGGATATCGAGATTGCTTTAACCCACAGTAAAACACAATATAGCGAGGAATATCACTCTTTTGTAAACGGTCAGAATACCACACAAGGAGGAACGCATTTGGCGGCTTATAGAGAAGCTATCGTAAAAACCATACGAGAGTTTTATAATAAGAGTTTCGAAGCATCAGATGTGCGTAAATCTATTGTCAGTGCGATTAGCATCAAGGTTATGGAGCCTGTATTTGAATCTCAAACCAAAACCAAATTAGGTTCTATGGATATGGGATCAGACGATGGAACGCCACCAGTATCTGTTCGTACTTTTGTAAATGATTTTGTAAAGAATAAATTAGACAATTATTTACATAAAAATCCAACAACTGCCGAAGCCCTATTGCGTAAAATTCTGCAAGCAGAACGCGAACGTAAAGAACTATCAGGAATTCGAAAACTAGCGACAGATCGTGCTAAGAAAGCCAATCTTCATAATAAAAAATTAAGAGATTGTCGCGCGCATCTTCCAGATACAAAGAATCCAAGAAACTTAGAAAGCACACTTTTTATTACCGAGGGAGATTCGGCTTCTGGTTCTATTACCAAATCACGTGATGTAAATACACAAGCGGTTTTTAGTTTGCGTGGTAAGCCTTTGAACTCATACGGAATGACAAAGAAAATTGTGTATGAAAATGAAGAATTTAATTTACTACAAGCCGCTTTAGATATTGAAGACGGATTAGAAAAATTACGATATAATAATATTGTAATCGCAACCGATGCCGATGTCGATGGTATGCACATTCGTTTGTTGTTGATTACTTTCTTTTTGCAATTTTTCCCTGAATTAATCAAAGAAGGACATTTATATATCTTGCAAACACCACTTTTCAGGGTTCGAAATAAAAAAGAAACGATCTATTGTTATTCAGAAGAAGAAAGAAGAGATGCGATCGAAAAACTAAAACCAAAACCAGAAATCACGCGATTTAAAGGTTTGGGAGAGATTTCGCCAGATGAGTTTAAGAATTTCATTGGAGAAACAATTCGACTCGATCCTATTATGATGGATAAAAACACATCGATAGAACAATTGTTGTCTTTCTATATGGGTAAAAACACACCAGACAGACAAGAATTTATTATCAAGAATTTGAAAGTAGAGTTGGATGCGGTTGAAGCTGAGGTTTAATTTTATGAGAAAAACTATTCTGGGTTTATTGATAATCGCGTTATGTTTTTCTTGTCAGTCAAAAAATGATGAGAAGAAATCAGTAATTGTGCCTAAGCCTGTAAGTGAAGTGAAAATTGAAGAAAAAAACGAGAGTTTAATTTATAAAATTAAAGAAAATACAATAGTAATAGGTGGTGATACATTAAAAATCGAAGCTCCTTTTATCTATTCTTTTGAAGGGAAATTAGATAATGATAAAAAAATTCAAATTCATATTTCTAATAAATTGACTGAAGAATTTGGAGGATATTGGAAGTCAGGTAATCTTTATATTGATGGAGAAAACCAAATCTTTGGCTTTGGATTAATAAAAAATGACAAAGAGGATTTCTACACAGGCGAAGTGTATTATGACAGGAATGAAAACGAGAAAACTATTTGCAATCTTAAATTATACAATTTATTCACTAATGAAATGTTTATAGAGTGCATCTATAATAAAAAAACATATAAAATTTATCCAAGTAAAAAATTTCCATCTTATAAATGCTTTGATAAAATTGATTATACATTATTTGATACAGGAAAAACTTATAAAAAAGGGATAGCAAAAGATTATACCCCATCAAGGGATTATATTTTTTTAGGAGAAATTTTATCAAACGATAAAAGCTTTGAAGCTTTAAGTTCAAATTTAAAGTATTTGCCTATTGATTCGGTTAGTATAAAAAATCATCATAAATGGAAACATAATTTTGATATTAAAAAAGCGGTAAGTAATGAGGATAATTACACGACAGAAAGTTTATTTGTTAGTTCGCCTATTTTTGTTGATTCAAATATTTATGTAGTTTCTTATTATTGGTACAATTATATGGGTGGAGCACACGGTATGTATCATACATCATATAATAATTACGAAGTAAGTACTGGAAAAAAAATAGAAATAGCACAAATTTTAAACACAAAAGATGAAAATTTTATTGATTTTTATGGAAATAAGATAAGATCAGATTACGGTGATGAATTATTAACTCCAATAAAACTTGCTAACAATTTTTATATTTTGCCAACAGGAATTACCTTTTCTTATGCTCCTTATGAATTAGTAGGTTTTGCAGGCGGAGAACCTGAGATTTTTTTTAGTTATAAAGAATTAAAACCGTATATTTTAAAAAATACTATTCTGGATAAGTATAATTCGAATTAAGAATATACTAATTTTGATTTGATAAGGAGATCAAATTTTTCAGAATAAAAGTACAAATTTATAATTTCGAATATAAATAAATGAAAGACGAAGAAGACGATAACATAATTCCAGATAACGAAGAAAATAATTCGGAGGATACTAATTCTAATGATGACAATCAAGAAGAAGATGAATCCGATGAAATTATCGAAGTAGATGCTAAATCTTTTGAAGGAGGACATTTTTACGATAATAATGATGAGAGTGGTGATACCATTACCAAAGTTACCGGAATGTACAAAGACTGGTTCCTGGATTATGCTTCGTATGTAATTCTGGAACGTGCTGTTCCTGCTATCGAAGATGGATTTAAACCTGTGCAACGTCGTATCATGCACTCGCTTAAAGAGTTGGATGATGGTCGTTATAATAAAGTAGCCAATGTTGTAGGACATACCATGCAGTATCACCCTCACGGAGATGCGAGTATTGGTGATGCCATGGTGCAGATAGGGCAAAAAGATTTATTGATAGATTGTCAGGGAAACTGGGGTAATATCTTAACAGGAGATGGTGCTGCAGCTTCGCGTTATATCGAGGCACGTTTATCTAAATTTGCTTTGGAGGTTTTATATTCTCCAAAAATTACCGATTGGGGTGTCTCATACGATGGTCGTCGTGCGGAACCGAATAATTTACCAGTAAAATTCCCTTTGCTTTTGGCACAAGGAGCTGAAGGTATTGCGGTAGGACTTTCTACAAAAGTATTGCCACATAATTTTAATGAATTAATTGATGCTTCGATAAAAATTCTTAAAGGAAAACCGTTTACATTATATCCTGATTTTATGACTCAGGGTATTGCCGATATTTCTAATTACAATGATGGATTGCGTGGCGGACGAGTTCGTGTACGTGCCAAAATTGCACAATTAGATAAGAATACACTTGTAATTACACAAATTCCGTTTTCGACCAATACAACTACTTTAATTGATAGTATTTTGAAAGCCAATGATAAAGGCAAAATCAAAATTAAGAAAATTGAAGATAATACTGCGGCCGATGTAGAGATTTTGATCCATCTTTTCCCAGGAGTTTCACCAGACAAAACAATTGATGCATTGTTTGCTTTTACAGCTTGTGAAACCTCTGTAGCGCCTTTAGGTTGTGTTATTGAGGATAACAAACCATTGTTTATTGGCGTTTCTGCAATGTTGAAAATTTCAACAAACAGAACAGTCGATTTGCTTCGACAAGAATTAGAAATTCAATTAGAGGAATTAAAAAATAAATGGCATTTCTCAACTTTAGAGAAAATATTCATTCGTGAGGAGATGTATATTGATTTTAAATTATATTCTGATAGAGAATCGCTGTATAAATATTTATATGACCGATTTGAACCTTTCAAGAAATCATTCGTAAGAGAAATTCACGATGATGATTTACAGCGATTAACGCAAATCCCGATGATTCGTATTACTCGTTTTGATTCTGATAAAGCTGATGATTTCATCACTAAGTTGGAAGATGAAATGAAAGAAGTAGAATACAATTTGGAAAATTTAACCGATTTTGCAATTGCTTATTTTACCAAATTAAAAGAGAAATACGGTAAAGGTCGTGAACGCCAGACGGAGTTACGTATTTTTGATGATATTGAGGCTACTAAGGTGGTTTTAAGAAACACCAAATTATATGTAAACAGAGAAGAAGGTTTTATTGGAACTAGCTTGAAAAAAGATGAATATTTAACTGATTGTTCGGATATTGATGACGTGATTGTATTTTTACGAGATGGTAAAATGATGATTACAAAGGTTGATGCTAAGACATTTGTAGGTAAAGATATTATACATGTTGCTATTTTTGATAAAAGTGACAAACGCACGATTTACAATATGATCTATCGTGACGGAAAATCAGGACCTTCGTACATAAAACGTTTTAATGTTTCGGGAGTAACGCGTGATAAAGCATATGATTTAACAAATGAAACTGCAGGTTCGCAAGTAGTTTATTTTTCACATAATCCAAATGGAGAAGCCGAAGTAATAACTATTTTATTGCGTCAGGTAGGAAGTATCAAAAAACTAAAATTCGATATAGATTTTGCAGCTTTGGCTATAAAAGGCCGTGGTTCTAAAGGGAATTTGGTGACGAAATATCCAATTAAGAAAATTGAACTTAAAGAGAAAGGTATTTCGACATTATTACCAAGAAAAGTTTGGTATGATGATACTGTAAAACGCTTAAATGTTGATGCTCGTGGCGAGTTATTAGGCGAGTTTAAACCAAATGATAAAATATTAATCATTAGCCAAACAGGTAAATTGAAAGTTATTATTCCAGAATTATCTACCCATTTTGATGAGGATATGATTGTTTTGGAAAAATGGAATCCTAAAAAACCAATTTCTGCAATTTATTTTGAAGGAGAAAAAGAGCGTTATTATATAAAACGTTTCTTGGTTGAGACCGAAAACAAAGAAGAATGTTTTATTACAGAACATCCTAATTCTCAGTTAGAAATTGTAGCTACAGATTATCGTCCTGTTGCTGAATTAGTTTTTGCTAAAGTAAAAGGAGTTCAAAAAGATAATTTATATGTAGATATCGAAGATTTTATCGCTGTGAAAGGCTTTAAAGCATTAGGTAATCAATTAACAAGCGATAAGGTGAAACAGGTTAACTTGTTAGATCCATTGCCATATGAAGAGCCAATAGAAGAAGTTAAGGCGCAAACTATCGCTAATGAAGATGATTCGGTTGAAACAGAACTTGATGATGACGGGCAAATCGGACTGGTTTTAGAATAATTATAAATACAAAAAAAAACGCTAAGTAAATCTTAGCGTTTTTTTGTTTTATTATCTTGTCCTGAAATAGTAGTACCCCAAAAGATATTAAATTTTGGGGTAGAATTAATAAGGGTTATTTAAACTTGTTTGTAATCACTATGCCAAACAGCTTCTTCTGGACCATCTCCTTTATGTCCATCTAATTGAATTACGAAACTTTTAGCAGGGAAATACGGTGTAATGTGAATATCTAATAAGATTCTATCTTTTTGAGTTTTATCTTGCTCAATTTTCATTACAGTAAACTTCTCAATAAGATTAGTAGGCCCTTTAATTCCATCTAAAAACTTAATGATCTGACTTCTTAAATCTGCTTCTGTTCTAGTAGTCCAATTCTCAAATGCTCTTCTGTTTAGGAAATCAAAAAGTACTTTTGTAATGTGATCAAATACTCTAACTACTGAATAAGTTTGTAGACCTAAATTATCTCCGTTAAATAACGTTTTAGCAGAGAAAGCCATGATTTTGCTATATTCGTTTACCATTGGTACCAGACCCATTTTTTCAAGTTCTGAAATTTCGCTTTTTTTCAAATCAAAACGAACACTTTCTACTTCATTCAGACCTCCAAACTTTTTACCTGCAACAACTTGAGACATTAAAGTTTTATATATTTTTCCAGCCAATGAAGTCGATGGCGGAACATATAGATTTTCTTCTTCGCCTACTTCATCATATTTACTTCTTCCTAAAAGATAGTTACAAGTCATAATAGTATTCGATTTATGAACATCTCCTCCTGTATGGTTTGCATTGAAGAAAATATCTATAACATCATCTGGTGTTTCAAGATCTTGAAAATCGGTCAATAAAACAGCTTTGTTTTCATGTGCAATCTTAGACCATTTATCTAAAACAGCGTTAGAACCTAAATAACCTGGTACTGAAAGGATAGAATAGTTTTTTCTTAAATCTAATCTATCAAAATTTTGCTTCAATTCATTAGAAACGTAATCAAAAAATAGCGTATTATCTAGATCTTTCAATTGAGATATGTCTGCATTTAAGATTGTTACATTCTTAATTTTATCACTTTCAGTATTTTTATAAAATAAAGCGACACTTCTGTATGATGTTTCTAATTCTCTAGAAACATTTAAAGCATATTTTAGGTTTTTATTTAGTGTTGAGTCTGCGGATGTAGCTTTTGCATTAGCAACTTCGATCATAGATTCAACAGAATTGTTATCTTTTAATAAATCCAACCATAATTCTATTTTATTGGTAAGATTTGTTCTTTCACTTTCCCATTGAGTATCGTTAAGGAAAATGTTTTTCCTCGCTTTTCTACTAGGGTTTAAGTTTGATAATCCGTCGATTACGTTTTCTAAAAAGGCAAAACCTCCGTATTCGTTTAATAAATTTATTTTGCCACTTTGAGATTCTTGTAGCAATTGTTCATTTGATGAACCTTGACTTTTTTGTTCTTTAGTTTGAGTAGCCATATTTATTGTTTGTTGTTATTGATTTCTTTCTTCGCATTTTCCAGCAATTCTATAATAGCATCTTTAACTGCAGGATCTTGAATAGCTTTTATTAGACCTCTATTACTAGAGAGTTGTCTTACAATCTTATAAGCTTGCTCTTTTTCTGTATTTAATTTATTCAAAAAAGGACTATTCTCTTTAATTGATTTTGCACCGAAATCTCCTAGATTTTTAAATGTCATTGATTCTCTTAAATCGGAGCCTTCTTCAGTAGTAAATTCGAAATCTACGTTAGGTTTGAAGTTTTCAAAGACAGCTTCTACCGTTTGTAAATCATATACTGCTTCGGGTCCTACAGGTTGCTCATTTGTAAGTTTTTGAATCAACAGGGTTCTGTTTGAAGGAATTTCTAAAATTGATTCGTTGGCATCAATTTTAACCTCATTACCACCAATGCCATAATTGAACATGCTCATAATTTATATTATTTTTTAAGTTAATTCTGTAAAATTAATAAAAAAAAACTTGTAAATTATAGTGATTTGTAAGTATTTTATTTTCATTTTTGTATTTTGCTTGCAAAGCTAATTTTGCTAGTTTAATTTTTGTCTAAGTAAATGTAATATTTTTTAATATGAAATATCTTAAATATCCAATAGGTTTCAAGTCTTTACTACATGGTTCACAAGAAAATTTTTGTAAGATAGAAGAATCTATAGCTTACAATATTATGATGTTAGTTACAACCTCATTTGGAGAAATTCCAGAAACACCAAGCTATGGAACTATTATATGGGATTTAGAATTTGATCAACATATTAAGAAAAGAGACTGGGAAGATTCGGTCAGAAAATCATTATATGAATCTATAACTGAATTTGAAAAAAGATTAATTCTAGAAGAGGTTAGTATTTGTTTAGATGAAATTGATGACAAGGAGCTAAGTTCAAGTATAAGAAGAAAAGCAATTATTATTGTTAAAGGTTCTATCATAGAAAGTTTAATTCCATTTAATTTTCATACAAAATTGAATATAAGCCCAATTTCTCAATAATATTAAATATGAAAGACGTCAAGTTTATTGAAATTAAGAACAGGATACAGAAAAAATGTTTAGAAATCTGGGGGATCGAAGATATCCATATGGCAGATCCTTTGGTGATGATGATGTTAGAGGTTTTTGTATATGAAATGTATTACTTGTATCAGGAAGGAGTAGAGTCTGATAATAAAATTATCGAGCGTATTGCTCAAGAAATTGTACCAAGCCAATGGAATCTACCTATGCCAGCTCATACTCTGGTAAGTACAATCGCTACTAAAGGTATTGTTATATTAAATGCAGATACTGAATTTGTAGTAAAATCTAATATGGTTTCTAGTACTGGTTATGATATCCATTTTACTCCTTTTACCAATGAGAATATTATTGAAGGTGAGATTAGTTTTCAAATGTATAGTTCATTTTTGATTGATTCTTCAAAAAATGTAGCGCATTTACCTTCAAAGAATAAGGTTACAGATCATAGTATATGGGTTGGATTAGATGTTTCTAAAGAGAATCTAGAAAAATTAAACTCGTTGAAGTTTACATTTATAACAGAAAATTCATCATTAGATGCATTTTTAAAATACATTACAGTAAAAGGTTCTAAAGGGGAAATTATTGAAATTGAAAATGAAAATTTTGATGATGTTCAAGATAATAAACATTATACTGAAACGATAAAATCATTCTATCGAAATTTTATTTACAAATTAAAACTAGACTCAGAAAATCTGGAGTATGAATCTATTATAGACAAATTTGCAATTGATAAAGAAGTATTAAAATCCAGCAAAATAACGTCAGGCTTGATTTGGTTAGAATTTGTATTCCCTGAAATCTTCTCTAAAGAAGAACTGGATAAAATTCAAATAAAAATTAACACTTTCCCAGTTGTTAACAGAAAATTAAATCATAAAGTACATAATGCTCAAATAGAAGGCCGTCTTTTTCCGATGCAAGCTGAAGTAAATACTCATTTTCTTGATGTTATGAAAGTTTTTAATGAAAAAAACATTGAATTTATTAATGGCATAAAACAACCTCATCTTCTTGACTCAAATACATTCACTCTTTTTTATGGTGGATTAGAAAATTACGACTCCCGAAATGCTAAATTTTTCTTGAAAAAATTAGTGCGTGCCTTAAGAGAAGATATCAGTGCTTTTTCGAATATCAACGCAGATTATATTGATGCTACAATGACTAAAATTAATGAGGAAATCAATATAATTGAAAATAAAATAAATAGTAGTTATAGTCAGGTAAATGATGAAGAAGAAGTGTATGCTTTAATTCATGAAAAGGATAAATCTAAAATTATTTATTGCTCGTATTGGACTTCAAATGGTCAGGTAGCTAATAATTTAAAAAAAGGCACCATTTTAAAACAAACTGTTTTATCCGAACTAGCACAAGATTCTACTGTTTTTGAAGCTACTTCATTCGGGGGTATTTATAGAAACAATAAAGTCGAAAAATTAATTAATCTTCGATATGGTTTCTTGTCGAAAGAGCGATTGGTTACAAAACAAGATATAAAGTCAGCCGTACACTATCATTTAAGAAATATTACAAAAGATGTATTAATAACAGATGGAGTTGGTATTAGTGATGAAAGAAAAAAAGGAGTATTTAGAACTATTGATGTAGAAGTTATTCTGCAAGATAAGTATGCTGACCTAGCTGAAAGCAAACAAAAAATCGGATTGTTCTTAAAAGAAACTTTAGAAAAACAATCAGTTATGAATATTCCATTTCAAATAACAATTAACTAACTTATGAACGAATTAGATTACAGTCCAAGCTTATTATCAGCAATTAAATCTGCTAAATCATTAGCTATCCAAGATGGGCATAGTACTTATGGTGTTGCTCATTTAGCTTATGCATTATTATTTGAGCCAACTGGATTGGTAGAAGTATTAAAAACGCTATCAAAAGATATTGAGTATATAAAAGAATGGTTTGATGTCAGAAAAGAAGTGTACACTTCTGCTCAAAATAATGGGAATATCATTATAGCTGATGCTGAAATTGAGCATGTTTTTTCGGAATCAAATTTCAATAAAATCAGATTAGGAGCAGATTACATCGATGCATTTTGTGTTTTTATTGCCATTATTAAACCAGGGTTGGTCTATAGCGATAAACAAATTGATGGATTAAATTTAAGTGACAAAGAACTTTTGAAACATTTTGGATTACGGAATACTCAAAAAAGTTTTAGTCTGGTAGATGATGGAGAAGAGCAGGAAAGTATCGATATTAACTATTGTGATTCATTATATAAAAAAAACATCATTGATGAAGGTAGTAGTATTATTGGTAGAAATAAGGAAGTTAGATTAATTCTTGAGAATATAGAACGATATGAAAATCAAGGTATTTTATTGATTGGGGAGTCTGGTATTGGTAAGACAAGTATCATAAAAAATCTTATTTATCATTTGCATGAAACGGATCCCGATTTTTTTGAAGAAACTCTAGTGTTATCTTTAAACTCATCCAAACTAGTAGCAAATTGTGGAAGTGAAAATGAAATCTCAAAAAAGTTAATTGAAATTTTTGAAAAATTAGCTAAAAACGGAAAAAGTATACTATTCATTGATGATATACAGGTATTGTTAAATTCCTCAAGTTCAAAATCGAATACTGTAATTAATATCATAAATACGCAATTAACTGAAGGAAGTATTAATATTATTGCCACAATTGATTCTGATTCTTATAGAAAATCAATTGAAGGAACTACAATTAATGGAAAATTCGAAAATATTTTCATAGAAGAATTAGACTATTCTTTGTTGTTGGAATGCCTCGATATTTATAAAGAAAAACTAGAAAAACATTATAAAATAGAGATTGAAAATGAAGTTTTAAAAGAAGCAATTCATTTATCTAAACGATTTTATAAAGAAAAAAAATTACCCTATGGAGCTATTGATTTATTAGATAGGACGGCTTCTTCTGTAATTGTTTCAAATGCAAATTCATTAGTTGAAATTATAAGAATAAAAGACCAAATAAAAGAATGTGACCCTAATGATGAATCAAAAATTAGTTTATTAAAAAAGGAAATATACAATCGGATAAGTTGCATTGTAACTAGTAAAATAGAAGTTGTTGAGAATTCTAAAAGTGCTAAAAACGAAGTGGTTACTTATGAAGATATTGAGAAGTTATCAATCAATATTGAGGCTATCGCAAAAGAAAAGATAGCTACTGTTACAAAATCTGAAATTTTGGCAGTTGTTTCTAATGCAACTGGAATTCCTTTGGGTAAAATAAGCGCAGGAGAAAAAGAAAAGCTTCTAACGATTGAAGATAAATTACAAGAAAGAGTAAAAGGACAATCTTATGCTATAAAAACACTTTCGGAAGCCATTATAGAATCGCGAAGTGGCTTGAGTAATCCTAAGCAACCTATAGGATCATTTTTCTTTTTAGGACCAACAGGAACTGGAAAAACAGAATTAACTAAAACATTGGCTGAATTACTGTTTGATGATGAAAATGCTATGATTCGATTTGATATGTCCGAATTTAAAGAAGAACATTCGGCTGCTTTATTATATGGTGCTCCTCCAGGATATGTAGGTTATGAAGAAGGTGGTATGCTTGTTAATAAAATTAGGCAAAAACCTTATTCAGTTGTACTTTTTGATGAAATTGAAAAAGCACATGCTTCTGTTTATGATGTTTTTTTACAGATTATGGATGAAGGTAAGGTACATGATAAATTAGGAAGAGAAGGTGATTTCTCTAATGCTATTATCATTTTTACATCAAACATAGGCAGCCAATGGATTCAGGAGCAAATAGAAAGTGGTCATTTGCCTACTTCTAATCAATTAATTGATATTATGAGTACTCATTTCAGACCTGAGTTTTTGGGACGTTTGACAGAAGTTGTTCCTTTTGCACCTATAAATATTGAAATCGCTAAAGCAATTTTTAAATTACATCTAAGTCGTTTACAAGAGCAATTAATAAGTATCAAGAATATTTCATTTGATATATCGGACAGTGCTTTAGAGTATTTAACAAACAAAGGATTCTCTAAAAAATATGGAGCCAGACCTATTGCCGGGACAGTAAGAACATATTTAAAAAAAACAATCTCAAAATTAATTATATCAGAAGCCATTTTGGAGAATGAAACTATTGTTTTGGATATAAAAGATGATGAGTTCATTTGGGAAAAGAAATAAGCTATGGAACAAGATATTACTGTTTTAAAACAACAAGTAAATTTTAATTTAAGAGGAGAAGTTCTTTTTTATGAATTGCAAAATCTTCTAGATGGCGAAGCTGAAGTTTTTGTTAGACATAGAGGGCTTTCAAAAAGGAACAACTCTAGGGATGCTATTGATATTTCTTCAATGTTATATCAAGAGGGGGCAAGACTTACTAAAGAAGCACTTGTTTTGCATCTGGCAAAAAATAGTATTTATCATAATTTGCCTGAGTTGCTTTTTCATCCATTGTCGGTTAGTAACCCAACAATGTCTAACAAAGAAATTGTAGAGGCTGTAAAAAAAAATAAAGAAACTGAAAATGAAGCTTTAGATTTTTTCATGCCTTTTGATAACGAGATTTTTTCTGCGCACACAAATTCTACTATAAAAAGCCTCCACTTATTTAATGATAAAATAGATTTGTTTTTAAAAATAGTCGACGAATTAGTGGCTATCGAATTTGAATTGTCTAAAATTCAAAAAAGGAACTTGTTTATTTATTTATGTGAGTCAGAAAAGCTAAAAGAGAATCTTCCTGAATTAGAAGGTGTTCTAGAAATGCTTTTGGGGAATGTGGTAAAGTTAAAATACAAAAAGCATGTCTTTAAAGTATCTCCTTTTTTAAAACTAGGCGATGGTATCTTAGGATTTAATTTAGGGCTTTGTGGATCTGTTGAAAGTGAGGTAGATGATGTAGAAGTTAGCCTGTATTTTGAAGGAAATATTGACTATTCTATTTTAGAACGCAAGATGAAACTTACTCGCAAAATATTAGAGTATTTTATTATTAGTAACAGGAAAATTGATATTATATTTTTTAATAACTATCAATTGGGAATAAAGTTAAACGAAAACTATTTAGGCATTAATACCATTTTATAATTTTTAAACGACAATAAAGATAAAACATTCAAATGAATACAATACTTCCATTTTTTTTAAAATACCTATTAGCACCGCTTTTGATATTGATTATAACGCTTGTAATGAGTCAGTTTTCAAGTATAAAAATCAAACCAAAATCGGCTATAATATTTGTTTTGTGCTTTTCGCTAATAGCAGCTTTACCTTGTTTATTTGCTTTTTTTAATAATGAGTTTATTTGGTTAGGCTTATTATTTTCTGTTTTTTATTATTTAATATTTGGAATCGGATTATTATATTTCATGGATACTACGATGTTTCAAAATATAGGAATTCAAAATAGTGTACTAGCAAAATTCTTCTTGTTTTTGATTGTAGCAATTTTATCCTCTTGGATATACTATTTGGTATTTAACTATATCGCAATATCAAGTTATGCACATATAAGTATGCTTAATATTTTATGGCTGTTTGCGCCAATATTTTTTGAAGAATCAAAGAAAAAATATTTACAAATTCCAACTCCATTTTATGAACATTGGAGAGTTGGAAAAGAACGCAAAGATATTGAGTATTGGGATAATATTGATAAGTTTCGTTTAATGCAGGTATCCATACATATAAAGAAAAAAGTCAATTCCGATTCCCTTTCAAAATTTGATGTAAAAATTGCACAAGATGTTAACCTAGGCAATTGGTTTGATAAGTTTATTGAAGATCAAAATCATAGATTTCCAAATGATGCTATTGAATCAAGTGCTGAGGATGAAAATACAGGTTGGATTTTTTATACAGCAAAATATTTCAGTTTTCCATTATTTATAAGAAACCTAAGTCCTCTTCAGTCTATTTCGGAGAGTAAATTAAAAAACAAGCAAACTATTTTTGCGAAAAGAGTTGCTTTGAGTAAAGAAGAAAAAGAAAATAAAACTTTAGAGCTATGACAGATTATACATTAGAAAACAGCATACTTAGTTCAATTCAAAGAGCAAAAGAAAAAGCAGAAATAGAACTTAAGTTTTCAACTCATGAGAAACCTCATAATATTTTAGAGAGGATGATGAATTTAGAATTCGAAAAAATTAATTGTTTACATATTAGCCATGATAAAAAAAAAATCATTCGCATTTATAAAAAATGTTGATATAGAAAAAATAGATATTGAAGCAGAAGAACATAATTTCAATAAAACTTTTTTAGGATCGGCTTTTATTTTGGCTGGTCAGCCTATCTTAAAAAAACGATTTGTTATGGCAGGTTCAGCTTCAGGTACTTCAATTGCTTCAAAATATTTGTCTAAAATATTACCACAAAAATTATCGATAAGAATTTTAGGTACAACTGTTGTTGGCAGGGCAATTGGAAGAATGGTTCCTTATGTAGGATGGACACTTTTAGCGATTGATATTATTGAGGTACTTATTGAATATTCAGAAGAAAATGATAATAAAGATGGTTTTGGCAGAGGATTTGGAGGAGGTAGTTTTAGCGGAGGAGGAGCTGGAGGAAGATGGTAAATTTCACACTATTATATCAATTCTTAAATGAAGAAACAGGAAAAATAATAAATGATACTTCTCCTAATTGGAAGATTGAAAAAGACTTGGGGATTTATGGAGATGAGGCAGAAGACTTTATAATTCGGTTTTCAAATAGATTTAATGTAGATATAAGCAATTTTAATTTTAAAGAACATTTTAATTCCGAAATAGACAGTATAAGCCTCTTTATTGTCAACCTTTTTTATAAAAAAGAAAAAAAAGAACTGATAATAAACGATTTAAAAAGAGCTATACGAAACGGCAAATTATTATAAAAACAATATAACAATTATGAAATCAAACATACATTTACCGATTAACTGGACAGATGGAGTAAAATTAACAAAAGACCATTTTATCAATAATTATTTCAACTTTATAACAATTGTTAATGATTATAATAAAGTGCAGTTAAATAATTTTAATTATGGCTGTATCCAGACAGCAGTAGGAAAATCTATAGATATTGACATAAAAATTGATGGAGGTCAATTAATTGCCTATTTAAAAAAATGCGATTTGATCGCCAAGAATGGACATTTAATTTCTTTTAATCAGGATATTTATGGAACAAAACTTCCAGAAGTAAGCATTAATGCAAATGATTTAGATAGAAATTCTTTTGAGCATTATTATGTTATTGTTTCTATAAATCCTTATAATTTAGTTCCTGTAGGTATTCCAGATCCAGAGATAATTCCGCTACATCACCCACATGCGCTTCCAGAGATAAAATTGCATATTATCAATAAAAAAGAAGTGAATGACAATTTTTTACAAGGATACTTTTTAATTGTCAAAAAAATTGCATTTCAAAATGGGACATTTATAGAAGATGATAAATATATAGCACCAGTTGTAAAAACAAAAAGCAATGAAACTTTAAAACAATTTCTTTCAAAAGTAAATAATGAATTATACCTACTGAATGATTTTTCAATTAAAATTCATAAAAAAAATGTGCAGAGTTCAACCAATAATAGGTTAGTGTCTAACACATTTAGTTTATGTACTAAAATAATTGATTATTATGCGGAGCACTGTTTTTATCTTAAAAATATTGCTTCTGAAGAATCTCCGGTGCATATGTCTGATAAAATAATTGTTTTAGCAAATCATCTTCTTTCTACATTAACTCTTATGGATGACAAAGAGAAAGAAGTTTTATTGCAATATTATTACGAATGGATAGATGTAAAACCATCAGAATTGTTAGGTGTTTTGTTTGAAGTAAAAAGTGCTGTTTACGATCACAATGATATAGCAGAAACTTTAGAAAAACTGAATCAATTTCTGGGTGTTTTAAAACGCTTATGGCAAAAACTAAGCGAATTAGAATACATTGGAGTTAGAACAGAAAATATTGTAATTAGTGAAGAAACCAAAACAGCTCCACAAAAGAGTAATACATGGTCAATATTAGATTAAAAAAACAAACAAATGAAACCAATAAAACCACTTAATCATCCTAAAATACTAAATAAAAAACGTAAGTTTTACATGACGTTTTTTATAACATTCGCTTTTATTTTTGGTTGCCTGTATGTTACATTAATAACTGCAAATAGCGGAGTTGCAGAACTGGAGAGAAAAAATAAATACTACAATGATATTGCAGTAAAGCAAGGAGAAATGAACTTGCTTTTAAATGAAATCTTAATAGAAATTAATGATTTAAGATTTAAAGATAGGACTTTAAACGAGCGCAAAAATCTTCAATCTTTAATTAATGAAAAGAGATTTGCAATCAATAATGAAATTCAAAATTCAAAAACTAATTTGACAAATTCTTTTAGGTTATACGAAGAGTTTTTGGTTGAACTTCAGCGTATACAAACTAAAATTGATGTATTAAAAGAAGTAGAAACAGGCTATAATATAAATAAAGTTCAGTTAGAAAAGTGTATTGAAAAACACAATCAGGAAAATAAAAAATAATAATCCATAATTATGAAAAAGACTATAGAATTGGATGAAACGTATTGGAGGAAAATTAAGTTCAATTTAATATTTATCATTAGTGCTTGTGTTATATATATCGGTGTGACAAAATTTTTGTTAAAAACACCTAATTTTAATAATACTGATATGCTCAATAGGATTAATGATTATGAAAAAATGCAGAAGATTAAAGGTAATTATGCTACTAAATCAAAAGTAATTTTCAAGACAATTGATACTATAAAATACGATATTAATCAGGTACAGCGAATAGATGAAGTAAAAAGGAATATATCAGAATATAAGCAATTGTATAAGGATAATGAATTTCATTCGTCATATAATTTTTGTCTAATTGGCGGAAATTTATTAAACGTTTTTTTAGAAATAAATCTTGAAGAAAGTACCGTCAAAAAAAACGATACCCTAATACAAAGAAGCCTTAACGAATGTAAAGCAAATTTTAAAAATGAACGTTAAAAATAAAACAGTAGTTATCCTTTTGCTTAGCATTGCGGTAATTTTAATTATAGTGGCATTACTATTTCCTTTCAATAAAAAGTTAAGTAATCTTGATTTTTCAATAGTAGACGCTAATGATAATCATCAATATGAATTAAATGAAAAATTATCTTTTAAAATAAATGATAGTACTCTAATATCAGATAAAAAAGCTGTTTGGTATTTTGGAAATGGTGATTCAATTGTGAGTAAAAAAAATGTAGATTATACTTATGGTAAAGCAGGTAAGTATTTAATAACATTGAGAATTGACAATAAATTTGATTTTTCAAAACAAATTAATATTGTTAACGGTAGGACTCTGACGGCAAAAGATTCTATTCCAAAAATATTCTGTGAAGAGTTTGGTTATGTAGGTGAAGAAATAGTGTTTACTGGATATTCTCCAAGTTCCAATAATTGGTATTGGGAATTTGGTGAAACAGGAACTATTGATTCTTATGAAAAACAAGCTATTTATGTTTTTAATAAACCAGGAATTTATAAAGTAAAGTTAGAAACTGACAAAACCAAGTACCCGATTACAAGAGAAATAGAAATTTTTCAATTATATGAGCCATTCAAAGAACCAGTAATTGTAGACTCTTCAAGTATTGTACTGAATGATATAAAAAAACGATTGCAAATTATTGCCAATCTAAGTGCAAGAGATACTAGAGCTTATAAAGATCAGGTTAATCATATAAAGAATAAGTATATATGCAATGACTTATCGGATGTGGTAGTGGTGATTAATGAAGAAAAATATAACGATTTTTTAAGTTACTGTCAGGGACTTCATTATTTAGATGGAAATGCTACCATAATTCAGGAAGTAAAATTAGATACGATAAAATGCTTTAAGCAAATTAATATTACCCAAAAAACTAAAAAAACAAAGTAATATATGAAAATCAACATTTTACTTAGATATACTTTTTTGATGTGCTTGTTGACTATAAATTCTGTTTTTTCACAGGTAAAAAATAGTACAAGTGTTATCAAGAAAAAAGAAAACACAATTAATACTTATGATAATGAGAAACAAAAAGAAAGAAAAAAAACTGAGCTTAAATTAGTTTTCTCTGATAGAACTGATAATAATATTTATGAGGAACCATATAGTTCTAAAGTAAAAAGTAAAGCAACTATGTTGTTCCCGATGTATGTAATTAATCAGGACAAAAATTATTATGAAGTTGTGGTGGCCGATAAAAAAATGATAGGTAAGCCAAAAGGAACTTTATCAGTTTTAAGAAGTAAAAAAAATCACTTTTCTAATGCTAAAGAAGTAAAATATTTAGGCTGGATCAAAAAAGATAATGTGATCGAGTATAGCAGGGCAATGCAAAACCAAGCCAATTTAAAGTATGTAAAATATTTTGTAGCTTGTAATACATTAGATAATTTGTTCTCTAGTGATAAAAATGTCAAAAAAAAGGCTCTTTTATTAAAAAACGAACCGAATTTAGAAACAGTAGCTAAAAAGAATATCAAGTTAAATGATTTCGTGTATGTATATAAAGTAGATAAAACTACTAAATCGGCTTTTGTATCCAATTTTGATGATATTACAACAAAGGACACCGTCAATCATAAATATGGTTGGGTTCCTATGCAATATCTGAATCCAATAGAAGATAATATTGTTGTAAAACTAAGTACTGCTGATACGCTAGAATTATCATCAGGAAAAATTACTTTTCATGTAAACGAACTCTATAAAAATACTTTATTCATAAATGAAAATCAATCAAGTAAGCCAATCAAGTTTGATGATTTAAGCAAGGTTTTGTTGCCAATAAACATTTGGAATCACGATAAAAATAAAGTTACAAATTTAAAAGGCGATGATATTACCATAAAAACAATTGAACAAATTGCTTCTCAAAGTAAGAACATTAATTTTTATTATGTTTTTGAGAATAATAACGCGACAAAACAGCATTTAAAGAAAACACTTTCGGCATTACAAAATCTAAAACTAACCACTAGCAATGAATTGTATGCAAATTATAATTTTACTTATTCGTTTATAGCCAAAGGAAGGTCTAAAAGTTATTATTTGGTAAAATCACCTTCTTTTTCAAAGTGGTTTGATTTAATTGAAAAAAGCATCAAAACACCTGAGGAGATTTCTAAGGAAAATATTATGCCGAATAACAATAATGGAATTAGTCAATTTTTGAGCTCAGACGCCAATTTTGAGAATAACTTTTTTATTTTGGCAGGTTTAGATAATTCGATAAATTCTACTTTACCAGATAGTTTCAATGTTTTAGCCAAAAATAATGCTAAATTATTATTTATTCTTTTTAGAAATGAAAATACTGCTGATAATCAGGATTTTATTCTGCAAAGTAAAATGTATTTAAATGAGGCTAGTAATGCAAATAAAAGAAATATTCAAAATTACTATGTAGACCCAAAACTAGTTATAAAAAATGATGAGTTTACCTATAGTGGAGAATATGATAATGATTATATCTACAACGCTCCTTTAAAAAGTAATTTTAACGGAGGGATAGTATTTCCTAAGTTGAATGGAGAACTTACTCCAGAAACGATAAATAAAGCTATTGATAGTGTTATTAGTAAAACTATAAAAACGAATAACACTTTATTGAAATCATTAACGCAATATAAAAATGAATTTAGCTTTTTGAGAAGCCACCCAAGTAAAAAAATGAATAACTTGATTCAGAATTATTCTCAAAAAGATGAGGTAGATACTGATATCACAAAAAACTATAAAGACGAAACATTTGTAATAAATGCAAAAGATTCCCTTATCAGTAATTTAGAAGATAAGGTACATGTTTTGCTAACAGAAAGTGAAATAAAGGAACTTCTTGAAAACTATAGGGAGTTAATTAGTAAAGAGTATACAAATGAAAATATAGACAAAGTCGAGATACTTAATTTTAAAGATAAATGTAAAAAGTATGCTAGAAATATTAAAAAAACAGAAAAAATAAGACGGAGAAATTCCTTGGCTGATTTGCTTTATTTCAAGACAAGAGTATTTGTTAATAGTTCTGATTTGCACGAAATAAGAATAAAAGATATTAGAAAGTTCAAGAAAAAGCTAGAGGATTTTAGATCTCTTTTTACTGCCTTAAATACAAAACTTGAAGTTTTAGAAAAAATGCAACGAAATAGTGTTTTTGAGGTTTTTGATGAGGAATCTCAAACCAAATATTATTATATATCAAAAAAATTTTTATTATAAATAACGATTATGGAGATTATTAAAACAATAGAAATAGCGAAGCCTTTACATGAAATAATTTTAGAATTATTTTATTTTGAAAGTAAAGACAAACCTTGTGAGCTTACCAAAAAAGAAATTTTATGGAAATTAAAAGATTCCAGTATTTCTGAATATCAAATGGAAGAAGTGCTCAACTGGATGGTTCATCATAAAAAACTAAATGAAAATTTAGGACTTTATAGTTTGGACCGTTTTGAACTGATTGATTTAGAAGAGAAATTTAAAAAAGAAAGATTGAATAAAGAAAAAAAACAAGAACCTATTTTTTTTACTAATTATAGTACTATAAATAACATACATAATGCTGCAAAGCCAAAAGTGCTGGAGATATTTGCTCAGTATATTTTACCTACTTTTTTGCTGTCGTATATAGTCTTTATCTTTTTCTTGATTAACAAGCTGAATATTAGCTTTGAAATTAATAACGACAAAATCGAAGATGTAAGTGAACTGACTCTTACTGAGCCTAAAACAGGAGTTATTAGAAAAAAAGAAGCATTATCAGATAAGGAAGTAAAACGGTTATTTTCTAATCAGCATCAAAACATTTTATATTTAAATGGAACGATTGACTCTTTACAGAAGCAGGTAAATAAAATAAATGAAATTCATACAGCAGCTACTTTGGATATAAACAAACAGATAAATTCTCTGCAGCCTCAAGTAAATGGGATATTTTTGCACATTGCTGTAGTGCTCTTGGGATTTGTTTTATTGTTTTTCATGAAAAACAGCATTAATTAGATATAGAGTGGGTATATGTGTTTGAAATATAAAGAGATAAAGAGATTTCTTTTCTAATTATTACTATATTTTATATTTTAGGATAGTAGAATTGATTCATTGCTAAAACAAATATTTTTTTTTTTTTTTTTAATATTAAAGTACAGGTAAATTCTCCGCACCCTAAGCAAATGCTGTATTCTTACATATTACAGTTGTCTTTTTTAGATTTATTTCATTACTATTTATGAAAAATAGTACTAATTTGTTTTTTTTATGTAATTTTTATTTGTATATTCATATAAAAAATGATTACGGATGCTCCTCATCTTCCTACAAGAAGCAAATAAAAAAAGTACGTTAGTACAAAAAAGAGGTATTCTATATCATATAGAACACCTCTTTTTTTGTTTGTACTAGTCAGATAAAAGTGAGAGGAGGTTCTAAAAAAGCAATTTTTAATAAATTAATTATTTTTATTATGGCATTTAAAGCAATTTTAGAGTTCGAAGGTAACGAGTACCAAGTATTATTTTCAAAAGTAGATATGATAAGACATACTGATGGTAAAGGAGCAGTTTCATCTGAAATTAAAGGAGGTAGATTAAATTTAAAAGTAAAATCTACAGACAACACTACAGTTATTGAGCAGGCAGTAAACAGCCAGCACAAACCGGTAAGTGGAAAAGTAAAATTTTTCAAGGCTGACTCTGAGCAAGTAATGAAAGAACTTTCTTTTGAAAACGCTTTTATTGTATTCTTTAGTGAGCAGTTAGACGCTTTGGCTGAAACTCCAATGACTACTGAGATCACTTTCTCAGCAGAAAAAATCACATTAGGTAATGCAACATTAGACAACAATTGGGCTAGAATCTAATTTTTTTCTTATTAGACAAGAAGCGGTGATTCACTGCTTCTTGTTTTTATTTGTTTTCAATAAGTAAAATACAATTTACCCTTTTATTATGTTTAGAAGTTTAGAATCAGGAAAAGAAAAAAGAAGAAATCCTTTTGATAAAGAGGACTTTTTAAAAGATGATAGTTGGGAAAGAACAGATGTGCTAGGGAAAATGCTTGAAGTTAGAGAAACCAGAGATCCTCATAATAATTTCTTCCCCGCTGGTCCGAAAAGAATTGCTCTGGAAGGAGAGATTTATTATGATAAGTTTAGTAAAAAAATCTATCTAGGAAATAGAAATGGAAGTTGGAGTATTGTTAATGGATTAAAAGAGATACAAACAAATTTTGCAGGATCTGCTTTTATAATAAATTCAGCATTAACAGGCGTTGGAACTGTTTTAGGTAATATTGAAGCGACTGCAGAAGAGTTAACTAATTTAAAGCACTTCGAGGCAATGGATTTTCATCCAAAGGGAACGTATGAGTTTAATAAAACTGTGACTGGTATTACTGATGGTAAAATTTATGTAAAAGGAACAGTAGAAAGTGTAAGTAAATTAAAAAATGTTGCTAATGTAGCAAAAGGGCTTGGAATTGGTGTTGGTGTAGTCGGATTTGTTTTGTCTTATAAAGATTATCAGGATAAGAAAATTTCTGGTGAAATACTGTTTTTAGATGGAGTTATGACTTTGCTTTCTTTTACTGGTCCTGGTGCACTTATCGCAGGCGTTTATTTTATATTAATCCGGACAGATACTAAAGATAAATACTTTAGTCATAAAACAGAAAATATTTATGATTCGGCAAAAATGAAAATTGATAATACAAGAGTAGATTCAAAAGGATATAAATTAATAATTAAATGATAATGAGAAAAATAATAGAACCTATATTCATTTTTCTTTCTAAAATTTACATTTATTTTTATGAAGATAAAAAAGATTATTGGTTA
>NZ_JADNRC010000002.1 GCF_015594725.1 Flavobacterium sp. ALJ2
ATTGTAATTCTAACCTATAACAAAAAAAGCAAAATATCAATATTGATATTTTGCTTTTTTGCTATAATAAACTATTAGAAAATACGTTAAACAATCTAAAACTAATTATTTTTTTATGAAACAATCATTACTTATTTTATTATTTTTAGCAACAAGTCTTACCTGGAGTCAATCGGGATCTGATTATTTTGACCAAGCTCTAAGAAAAGCCCAAAACGGAAACACCAAAGGCGCAATACTAGACTACACTAAAGCTATTAAGCTAAAAGCAAACTTCACGGAGGCATACCAAAACAGAGGTGTTGCCAAACTAAAACTAAATGACATAAAAGGTGCTCTTGCTGACTTTAATAAAACAATCGAATTAGACCCAATGAATGCTGATGCTTTTACTGGAAGAGCTAATATAAACTACAAATTAAAAGACTTTCAAGCAGCTATTAAAGATTGTACTTCATCAATTGCTTTAAACCCCAAAGACTACATAGCTTACAACTTAAGAGGTACTTGCTACACTCAAATTCAAGATAAAAAAAATGCTTGTAAAGATTTCACAAAGGCAATAGAATTAGGCAGTCAAAGCGCTAGTAAAAACAAAGCTACTTTCTGCAAATAAAAAACCATAAAAAGCACCTAACTTTTCTTTTTACAAAGTAAAAGTTAGGTGCTTTTTTTGTATTCCAACTTATACCTATATTTGATAGGATATTTGGCAATCCATCTAATTTTATTCGATATAATTATGTCAATTCTAAAAAAGATAAATACAAAAGCCAAAACTGATAAGAATTCTGGTTTTGGAACTAACTCTAATAATTATGGAGGCCGTTTTGTAAATAAGAACGGCACTCCAAATATCGAAAAGAAAGGAATGCATTTGTTACGTCGTATTAGCTGGTATCACACCATGATTGATATGCCTACTTGGAAGTTTATGTTTATTTTATTTTCCTTTTATATCACTATCAATTTCATTTTTGCAATTGTCTATTATGCAATTGGCATTGAACACCTAGACGGAATTATTGCTTCTCAAAGCGAGTGGGCAAAATTTGGGCAAGCCTATTTTTTCAGCGCACAAACTTTTACAACGGTGGGCTACGGACACATTAGTCCCACAGGATTCCTAACAAGCGCTCTATCGGCTGCTGAAGCATTAATAGGACTACTAAGCTTTGCTATTGCAACTGGATTATTCTTTGGAAGATTTAGTAAACCAACTGCATTTCTTAAATTCTCACATAATGCTTTAATCAGTCCTTACAAAGAGGAAAAAGCTTTAATGATACGCCTTGTTCCTTTTAAAAATACAAACTTTACTGATGCCGAAGCTAAAATTTCTTTAGGTATTAGTATTGAAGAAAATGGCGTAATGACTAACAAATTCTATTCTTTAGAATTAGAATTAAATCGAATAAATGCCCTTACACTTAGCTGGACGTTAGTACACCCCATAACCGAGAAGAGTCCACTATATAAATTCACAAAAGAAGACTTTGCCACTACTCATGGAGAAATTTTGGTATTCATTAAAACTTTTGATGATATGTACAGTAATACTGTTGCAGCAAGAACCTCATACACCTTTAAAGAGGTATTATACGGGGCTAAATTTGACCCAATGTACAACCGAAGTAAAGACAATACCAAAACTGTATTGCATCTTGACAAACTTAACTCTTATCAGATTATAAATTTTAAATAGACTAAAATCAATAAATTTATTATTTTAAGTATATTTATAGAAATTAAACTAAATTTGTTTATCAAATATCAATTAATGATAAACAATATAAAAAGTGTCTTTAGTATAAAAGACCTTGAAAACCTTTCTGGAATTAAGGCACACACCATTCGCATTTGGGAAAAGAGATACAACATCCTTGAACCTATGCGTACCGAAACCAATATTCGTCTATATGACTTAGCTAGTTTACAAAAACTTCTAAACATTACGTTACTACATGAATATGGCTATAAGATCTCGAAGATAGCAACTTATCCTCAAGAAAAAATTCCACAATTAGTTAGAGAAATCATTTCTAACAAAAATGCAAAAAATCACGCCATTAGTTCTTTCAAAATGGCAATGATGAATTTTGACCAAGAATCATTCTTTAATACATTTAATTGGTTGACTACTGAAAAATCTTTTAAAGAAGTTTTTCATCAAGTTTTCATTCCTCTATTAAATGAATTAGGTTTACTATGGCAATCTGAAACCATATCACCTGCACATGAACATTTTATAAGCAACTTAATTAAACAGAAACTGCACATAAATACAGAGAAATTACAAGTTCAAAAACCAACAAAAACAGATAGAATATATGTACTTTCCTTGCCAATGAATGAAATTCATGAACTAGGATTAATGTATATACAATACGAAATTCTTCTTCAAGGCTACAAAACAATTTATCTAGGTGAAAGTATGCCTATAGAAAACCTAAAAGAACTTAACAATCATTTTGACAATATCACTTTTGTTTCTTATCTAACCATACAACCTGACCGTAATATTATCAATCAATATGTAAGCACTATGGGTTCGGAATTATTAAACAACTCCAATGAAATATGGCTAATTGGTAAAATGGTAGAGTACATTGAAACAGAAAATCTGAATCAAAAAATACATATTTTTAACTCCATTGAAGAATTAGTGATGCAGATATAATTATTTTGTTTAATTATTTCGTAATTTTGTTAAACAAATGAAAAAGACAATCTCAATTATAGGTTCTGGTTTTTCGGCTTTATCTGCTTCTTGTTATCTAGCCAAGCAAGGATATGACGTAACCATATATGAAAAAAATGCTACTATAGGCGGTAGAGCCAGACAACTAAAAAGCAATGGTTTCACATTCGATATGGGTCCAAGCTGGTACTGGATGCCCGATGTATTCGAAAATTTCTTTAATGACTTTAATAAAAAGACAACCGATTACTATGAGTTAATAAAACTTAATCCTGCCTATCGTGTTTATTTTGGAATTAATGAATTTATAACTATCACTGATAATTTAGAAGAAATTGCTACAACCTTTGAATCTATTGAAAAAGGAAGCGGACAAAAACTCGTTGATCATATATCGCAAGCTAAAAGCAATTATGATATTGCCATAAAAAAATTAGTATATCGCCCAGGTGTTTCGGCATTAGAGTTGATAACTTTAGAAACCACCAAAAAACTGAATCAGTTTTTTGGAACAGTCAGCAAAGATATTCGCAAGAAATTTAAAAATGATAAACTAATTCAAATTCTAGAATTTCCTGTTTTATTCCTTGGTGCAAAACCATCCAACACTCCTTCTTTTTATAATTTTATGAATTATGCTGATTTTGGATTAGGAACATGGCATCCTAAAACTGGAATGTATGATGTTGTTCGTGGCATCGAAAATCTTGCCGAAGAGCTTGGAGTCACATTTAAAATGAATTCTAACATTGATAAAATCATAGTAAAAAATAATATCGCAACTGCATTAATTATTAATGACGAAATTATTGCATCGGATATAATTTTAAGTGGTGCTGATTACCAACATACCGAAACTTTATTAGACAAAGAGCATCGAGCCTATTCAGATTCCTATTGGGAAAGTCGCGTTTTTGCTCCTTCTTCTCTCCTATTTTATATTGGATTTGACAAAAAAATTCAAGACATTTCACATCACGCTTTATTCTTCGATGTCGATTTCAACCAACATGCAATTGATATTTATGATAATCCCAAGTGGCCAGAAGCGCCTTTATTTTATGCCAACTTCCCATCAGTTACTGATAAAACAGCTGCTCCTTACGGAATGGAAAGTGGCTTTTTTTTAATTCCGCTTGCACCGGGGATAGAAGATACTGAAGCTTTACGGGAAGAATATTTCGATAAAATTATCACTCGCTTCGAAACTGTAACTCAACAATCTATTAAAAATAATATTATCTTTAAGAAGTCTTTTTGCAAAAATGACTTTATCGAAGATTACAATGCTTATAAAGGAAATGCATACGGAATGGCAAATACCCTATTACAAACTGCATTTTTGAGACCTAAACTAAAAAGTAAAAAAGTAAAAAACTTATACTTTACTGGACAATTAACTGTTCCAGGACCTGGCGTGCCTCCTGCTTTGATATCAGGAAAACTAGTATCCGAATTAATAAACAAATCCTTTTCATCATAAAAATATGAAACAGCTATTTGATAATGTCTCGTTTAAATGTAGCAAGCTAGTAACTCAAAGCTACAGTACTTCTTTCTCGTTAGCTGTATATATGTTAGCCCCGAGCATAAGGGATGCAATTTACAGTATTTATGGTTTTGTGCGTTTTGCCGATGAAATTGTAGATTCGTTTCATGGATTCGATAAAAAATATCTAATTGATGATTTTGAAAAAGAATACTATAAAGCGATAGCAGCTGGTATAAGTCTTAATCCTATTTTAAATTCTTTTCAGCAAACTGTAAAACAATATAATATCACCGATGATTTAATTCAGTCTTTTTTAAAAAGCATGAAACTAGATTTAATCAAATCAGACTATAATGAGGAAGAAATTGAAGATTATATTTATGGTTCTGCTGATGTTGTAGGCTTAATGTGTCTTAAAGTTTTTGTTTCTGGCAGTGATTCAAAATACGAAAAACTAAAAATGGAAGCAATGCGATTAGGTTCTGCTTTTCAAAAGGTGAATTTCTTAAGAGACTTAAAAGATGATAATCTAATTTTAAACCGAAACTATTTCCCTGGAATAGATTTAAACTCATTTGATGAAACTTCAAAAAACAAAATTATAGAAGAAATTGAAGAAGATTTTAAAATTGCCTATCAGGGAATTGTAAAACTTCCTGTAGAAGCTAAATTTGGTGTTTATACTGCTTATATATATTATAAAAAGCTTTTGAAGAAACTAGAAAACACCCCTTGTCACGAGATTGGCAATGAAAGAATTCGAGTCTCTAATTATTCTAAAGCAGGATTACTAGCAAAATCTTTCGTTTCTTATAAACTAAGAATGGTATAACTTCTAACAAAAAAAAACAATGATTTCCTTTTTAATTTTCATAGGCGTATTTCTTTTCATGGAATGTGTCACTTGGTGTACTCATAAATTTGTCATGCACGGTTTTATGTGGTATTTTCACTCTGATCATCACCAACCTAAATACACAAATGTATTTGAGCGAAATGACATTTTCTTTGTGATTTTTGCAATCCCGAGTATTTTACTATTCTATTTTGGAACTATAGATGGTATCAATTATTTGTTTTTTATTGGTTTGGGATTAACCTTTTACGGATTTTGTTATTTTATGGTTCATGATGTATTGATTCATCAACGCTTTAAATGGTTTAAAAACACTAAAAACAAATATCTTATCGGGTTAAGAAAAGCACATAAAGTACACCATAAACACTTAGACAAGGAACATGGTGAGTGTTTTGGAATGTTGTTCGTGCCATTTAAATACTACAAATTCTAATAGATAGTCATGAAAGTATATAAGAAAGAATCTATCCAGCATATCAATGCGAGTTTAGAAGAGTGCTGGGCTTTTTTTTCTAATCCAAAAAACCTGCAAGTAATCACTCCTAAGTCAATGGGCTTTGAGGTTACCGATTATGATGACAAATTAATGTATGCTGGACAAATCATTCAATATAAAATCACTCCACTTTTAGGAATCAAATTAAGTTGGATGACTGAAATTACTGTAGTAAAAGAAAATAGCTATTTTATAGATGAGCAACGTTTTGGTCCGTATACTTTATGGCATCATAAACATTTTTTTGAAGCTACTTCTAATGGGACTCAAATGACTGATATTGTACATTATGCACTTCCGCTAGGTTTTATAGGTCGCATCATGAATGCACTTGTTGTGAGAAATGAACTGAAAACAATTTTTGAATACCGCCATAAAAAGGTTGAAGAAATTTTTAATACTAAATAATGGGCAAACAAAAAGTTACACTTTTTTGGTTTCGACGTGATCTGCGTTTGGATGATAATCGGGGATTGTTTCATGCTCTTGAATCTGATTTTCTAGTTATTCCTTTGTTTATTTTTGATGAGGCAATTCTTGAGAGCTTGCCTAAAAACGATTCAAGAGTGAGTTTTATATACGATTCTCTAGAGAAAATCAATACTGAATTGAATACTATTGGAAGTTCTCTTTTAATTAAAAAAGGAGAAACTAATAAAATCTGGAAATCTCTCATCGAAGAATTCGATATTCAAGAAGTGTTTTTTAATAAAGATTATGAGCCTTATGCTATAAAAAGAGATTTTACAATCTCTAATTTGTTAAGGCTAAATAATATTACAGCACATCTATATAAAGATCATGTGCTATTTGAAGAAAAAGAAATTACAAAATCGGACGGCTTACCATATACCATATATACTCCTTATAAGAATAAATGGCTTGAAAAATATAAAGTTCTAGGTCAAGCCAAAGAATATAATACTACTAAGCTTTTTCCAAATTTTTATAAAAGTGTATTTGAATTCCCGACAATAAACCAAATTGGGTTTGAAAAAAGTACTATTAAAGTACAACCTCATAATTTAAAAAACATTACGAATTATCAAGAAACAAGGGATTTTCCTGCGTTAGATTCAACCTCTTATCTTTCGCCTCATTTGCGTTTTGGTACTGTTAGTATCCGAAAATTAGTAAATTGGGCAGCAAATACAAATCAGGTTTTCTTGAGTGAATTAATATGGAGGGAATTTTTTATCCAGATATTATTTAGTTTCCCGAATGTGGTTAACCATAATTTTAAATCGGCATACGATGGAATTCAATGGTTAAATAACGAGAAGGATTTTCTGCGTTGGTGCTCTGGAACTACGGGCTATCCTATGGTGGATGCAGGTATGCGTCAACTTAATGAAACTGGATATATGCATAATCGAGTTCGAATGGTTGTTGCCAGTTTTTTATGCAAACATTTATTGATTAGTTGGCAATGGGGCGAAGCCTATTTTGCGGAGAAATTACTTGATTACGAATTGGCTTCGAATGTTGGTAATTGGCAATGGGCTGCAGGAACGGGCTGTGATGCTGCTCCTTATTTTAGAGTTTTTAATCCCGAAATTCAACTTAAGAAGTTTGATGAAAAAGGTATTTACATCCGAAAATGGATTCCTGAGTTTGACTTGGGTTATAATCAACCCATGATTGACCATGCTTTTGCAAGAGATCGTGCTATTGCGACTTATAAAGCGGGGATTCTGAGATAGTTTTAAAAAAATTTACTCAGAACTTTAAAAGCCTCTGTCTGAGTTTGAACTTTGACAGAAGCTTTATTCTTTTTGCAGTTTTCTAGCCCAGATAGGAACGGCACCCTTTTGTGGTGGTGTTCACTACAAGAGATATAATGTCCCGATAGCTATCGGGAAGCTGGATGTAGCTCCCTAATATTTCTGATAATTATTTACTTGAATTTTAGCTTTCAAATCGAACATTAAATTATATAATCCAAAAAAGGTTCTATTCATATATATAAAATGTTTCGAACCACGGTTTCCATTCATTTTTTTTAGATTCGTATCTTTAGAAAAACGCTCCCCCAATTGTCCTATACTATCAAAAAAAGCCTCATCAGAAAAATCAAATGTATCGGACTGAAATGGTTTTGTAAATAATGACAATAAATCATGGAACATTCCTGTAAAATATTCTATCTCTTCTTTGGTATCATCTTTTCTTAGAATTTCTAATTCAAAAAGTTTCTCATTAAAAAGCTTTTCATCAGTTATCACTTCTTTATTGATTAACTCAAAATAAGGAACATAAAAATCATTTGGAATTTGTTTCATACATCCAAAATCTAAAGCTACTAACTGTTTTTTATCGTTTACCAAGAAATTTCCAGGATGTGGATCAGCATGAACTTTTCGTAAAATATGAATTTGATACATGTAAAAATCCCAAAGTGCTTGCCCGATAACATCCGATTCCTCTTGATTGGGCTTCTTCGCAGTATATTCTGAAAGATGAATCCCAGTCATCCAATCCATAGTAATGATTTTCTCTGAAGAAAAGGCTGGATAATAATTCGGAAAAACCAGGTTTTCTATCTTTTTACAAGCTTCGACAACTTCTTGACTTTGCTGTAATTCCAATAAATAGTTTGTTTCTTCTATTAACTTATCTTCAACTTCTTTAAAATATTTATCTGAATCTTTTCCTTGCAGATTAAACATTCTTATTGCCATGGGTTTTACCAAAGCCAAATCAGAAGAAATACTATTAGCAACTCCTGGATACTGAATTTTTACGGCTAGTTGTTTACCATCTTTTACAGCTAAATGTACCTGACCGATACTTGCTGCATTTACAGAATTGGGATTAAACTCATCAAAAATTTCATATGGTGTTTTACCAAAATTAGTTTTAAAGGTTTTTAATACTAATGGTGCAGAAAGTGGCGGAACTGAAAATTGTGACAATGAAAATTTTTCGACATAGGCTTGTGGCAAGAAATTCTTGTCCATACTTAACATCTGTGCCACTTTAAGCGCACTTCCTTTTAAGCTTTTAAGTCCGTCGTAGATGTCTTCGGCATTATTTTCGTTTAATTTATCGCGGGTTATGTCTGGATTTACAATTTTCTCACCGTAATATTTTAAATAATTCACTCCTATTTTTGCTCCTGTTTGAACTAATTTGCTCGCCCTTTCAATTTTAGAAGTCGGGATATAGTCGATAGTTTTCATTGTTTGCTGTATATTTTTTCTTTAAAAATAAATTTACCAAAATCTAGTAAATGATTCATTGGCGCTACATTCATCAATTCAAAAGAAACATTTACAGACTTTTCGATAAAAATATCTGTTTTTTCAAAAGCTGGTGAGGCATCGTCTACCCAAAATTTAAGGGTAAGTAAAAGCTGCATCCACGCTGTTTCCTGAATTGCTTTTTCCTGAAAATTTTGAAGTTTCTCTTGTTGAACTCGAAAATCATCGGTTATGATTAGGCTAATATATTTCTTAAAACTATCACGAAGTGTGGTTAGTTTTGCCAAGTTTTTTATCGGATTCGAGTAACTTTTCAAAGCTTGAACAACATAACTACGGTTTGCAGTTAGCAATTCGAAAAAAGTAAAATAAAAACTAAGCATTTTATTCTTCATATCATATTCATGATACTCTGGATTTTTATCTAATAATTCAACTGTGTTTTCAAAAAAAAGATTGAAAATTTCTTTCTCTAATCCTTCAAATGTTCCAAAAAAAGTGTAAAATTCGGATTCTTCAAAATCATTTTCTTTAGCAAAATGGAAAATCGATTTTGGATTTTGCCCATGTTCTAAAACGTAATTCATATACAAAGAAACAATTTTATCTTTTGTCAATATTTCTTTTTTAGTTTCCATACCATTTACTTTTTTTAATTGAGTATAAAGATAAGCAACGTTTAACTATATTTACGTAATGCTAAACAAAACAAGGTGTTAAATATATTATAAACTATTATGACTAAAAATATTTTATTAACTGGTGGCTCTGGCTTTATAGGGAAAAAACTTACTGAATTATTAATTAGCCATGGGTATACGGTCTCTGTATTAACTCGGACCGAAAGAAAAGCTAGTGAAAATATTATCTATTATAAATGGGATATAGAAAACAACTATATAGATGAGGCTTCTGTTTTAAAAGCAGATTACATTATTCATCTTGCCGGTGAAGGTATTGCTTCAAAAAAATGGACAGATAAACGCAAAAAAGAAATTATAGATAGTAGAGAAAAACCTATTGAGCTCATTTATTCTGTTTTAAAAAAGAATAATAAATCCTTAGAGGCTTTTATATCTGCATCGGCTGTTGGTATTTATGGTGCTTTTACAAGTGAAACTATTTGTACCGAAGAAACTCCCGCAACAAATGATTTCTTGGGAGCTACTTGCCAAAAATGGGAAGCAGCTACCGAATGTATTAAATCACTAGGAATCCGCACTGTTATAATACGAACTGGTTTAGTTTTGGGTAAAGATGATGGGTTTTTAAAAAAATTGGTTCCAATTTTTAAGTATGGTTTTGGTTCTATTGTGGGAACTGGAAAACAATATATGCCTTGGATTCATATTGATGACTTATGCAGTATTTATCTTCTTGCAATTACAAACACTAGTATGAATGGTCCTTTTAATGCTGCTGTTACTGATAACACTAATAATGCTATTTTCTCTAAAGCTTTGGCGAATGTATATAGTTTTTCTATTTGGTTACCTAAAATCCCTTCTTTTATTGTTAAATTGATAATGGGAGAAATGAGCAAAATTATATTAACGGGGCAACGTGTTTCTTCTAAAAAAATAGAAAGTGCTGGTTTTAAATTTAAATATTCAAATTTAAAACCAGCACTTATGGATTGTTTAAATTAACTTTTATTTCATTATTCCTACCAAGCTTGTATTTACCTTTTTAGATACTTTACTTTCTATCATTGATGGTATCTTAATATTAAAATCATCCGTATTAAGTGAGAAATCTGAAATGATTTCTATGCCTTCGGGAACTTTTTTTAGTATTGCACTTACTTCTATTTCTTTTATTTTACCGTGAATTTGAAGTTTCCCTTTAATAGTGTATTCCTTTGGCGATTCAGTAATATCTTTCATATCAAATTTCCCGATTTTACCTTTAAATATAGCTTTTGGATATCGATCACTTTCAATATAATTTTGATTAAAATGAGTTTCCATTAAATCCATTTTAAATCGAAAATTTTTAATCACAGCCACACAAACAAAACTACTTGTTTCTGGCTCCATTACCATAATTACCGATTTATTAACTGCGTTTACCTCTTCAAAGAAAGGTACTGAAGCTTCAAAGTTAATAACCCCCATTGAAGTTCTTATTTTATCTTGTGCGGTAATAAAATTAGCGGTAAGTAATAAAATTAAAAAAGTACTTTTTTTCATAATCTTCTGCAATTAAGATTAAACACATTGCATGATTTTTTTGAAAAGTCTATTGAAAGAAACAAACTAACAACAGACATAAATCAAAAAAAGAACTATTCTGAAAAGAGATCAAGCCACTAACGCTATCTAAATGCTCTTTCTTAAAGTTACGAATTTTAATCTACTTTAGTTCTTAAAACAACGCTAAAACTTACACAAAAAACTATTTTAATTTAGCTCTAGTAAAACATTGTATTTACTTAAACTTGCCAATGTTTCTATAGAACTATAATTATATTCTTCTGCATGATTTTCGACTTCTTTTTTCACCTCTATATGTTTCAAAGCTTTACAAAAACGTCTTACTTCTTCAAGATTTGATAAAATAAGTCCTGGAACAAGAACACTCTTTCCTTCTTTATCTTTGGCTACCATTGTAAAGTAAGAAGAATTACAATGTTTTATTGCTCCTGTCTGAATATTTTCGGCTTCAACACGAATCCCAACAATCATTGAGCTTTTACCTACGTAATTAACAGAGGCTTTCATAGTTACCAATTCTCCTACCTCAATAGGTTTTAGGAAATTGACTGTATCCACCGAAGCTGTTACGCAGTAATTACCTGAGAATTTTGATGCACAAGCAAAAGCAATTTGATCTAGTAATGATAATATGTAACCTCCATGTATCTTGCCGCTAAAATTAGTATGCGACGGAAGCATTAATTCTGAAATGCTTATTCTCGAACAGGCTACTGTTTTAAAGTTTGTATTTGTATTCATATTATATATTATTTTACATTAAATGGGGAATCTTCTTTTTTTACAGCCTTTACAAAAAAACGCGTTTCTCCCCACCAAGGAAATGTTTTATACTTTTCGACATACTCCAATTTTACATAACCTCCTTGAAGCACTTTTAAATCTTCTATAACTTTTTTGTCACCGTCTAAAACGGAGAAAGAGAATATTTGAGCTCCAGAAATTCCTTGGCTCAGTTCTCCTTCCCATGTTTTCATCATAACTCCTTTATGACTAAGCCTGATTAATTCACCTGAACGGATTCCTGTACTATAAGGTACATAATAAATAAAACTAAAATACCCAATTAGAGCTATAGCAGCAATACCAATGATAATTCCCAGAATTCGTTTCATACAACTATTTGTTTAATAATTTAATTTTCGCTGTTATTTGCTCTTGCCAAAATATTCTCTGGAAGTGACTTTTTGGCCTTTGCTCCCATTTTCTTCAATTTTTCTACACTTGTAATTAAATTTCCTCGTCCTTCAACTAGTTTACTCATGGCATTTTCATATTCGGTTTTTGAGTCATTTATTTTGTTACCTATTTTAATTAAATCGGCTATAAAACCTTCAAACTTATCATACAACGCTCCGGCTTGTCTGGCTATTTCAAAAGCATTTTCTTGTTGTTTTTGATTTGCCCACATGCTGTCGATGGTTCGCAAAGTCGCCAATAATGTAGTTGGTGTAACAATTACAATGTTTTTTTCAAAAGCTCTATTATATAAGGTAGCTTCTTCATTTAATGCTATTGCAAAAGCAGGCTCTATTGGTATAAAAAGCAATACAAAATCAGGGCTTTCTATTTGATATAAATCATGGTAATTTTTATTTCCAAGTTGCTCAACATGACGTTTTATAGAATTTACATGCTCTTTTAAGTAATCTGCTTTTAAGCTATCATTTTCTTCATTTATCCATTTTTCATATGCTGTTAAAGAAACTTTAGAATCTACAATCATTTTTTTACCATCTGGTAAATGAATCACTACATCTGGAAGAACACGAAGACCAACCTCATTAGTAAAACTCTGTTGCACTTCATACTCTCTTCCCTTTTCTAAACCAGACTTTTCAAGAACTCGTTCCAAAACCAGCTCTCCCCAATTTCCTTGTATTTTACTATCTCCTTTTAAGGCCTTAGTTAGGTTTAGAGTTTCTTTACTCATTTGAGCATTCATTTCACTTAACCCAATTATTTGTTGACGTAAAGCTGCATGATAATCAATACTTTCTTTATGTGTGTCTTCTACTTTCTTTTCAAAGCCTATTATTTTATCTTGCAATGGTAACAAGATATTTTTCATATTTTCATTATTTTGCGCAGTAAATTTTGTCGATTTTTCTTCGAGTATTTTATTTGCAAGATTTTCAAACTCTTTGGTGAATTTTTCCTGAAGTTGTTCTACTTCATTTTTTTGTTCTTTATGGCGTTCCCATAAATTCTCAAAATCGACTTCTTTTTTCGAAAGCTGAATTGCAAGGCTATCTTTTTCAGTTCGAATAATTTCTTTATCAAAATTTGTTGCTTGAAGTTGTTTCTCGAAATTATTTTTTTCTGATTGAAAATATGCTTTTTGCTCTTGAAACTGATTTGTTAAAGCTATCAACTTTTCGTTTAAACTTACTTTCTCAGATTGGAATCGTGCAGAAAAAATAAGTTTACCTATAAAAGCTCCAATGATTAAAGCAATAAGAAAGGCCAGTAAAAAAGGAAACAGATTCAACATATAAAGACTTTTAAAAGAGTAAAAATACACAATAATAACTACTCTCAAAGAAGAGATTCTTTTTTGAGTTTTAAAAAACCCCCTTACAATAATTGTATTGCAAACACAAAAAAAAATTTAATACAAAAACATCAACTTCAACGCAACCTTTTTTGCTTTATGTCATCTATTAATATATAATCTTTTAAAATATTAAAAATGAAGAAAATTATTTTAGCCCTATTTGTTGCTTTGGGGATCAGTTCTTGTTCTTTGAATGCTGATAATGACTATCAAAGCTGTGGCGATTATAGTAATGTTACTTTTTCTGGTTTTCCTCTAGAATGCAACTATACTATAAAAGACATGCCTGCTACACCTATGGCTGTGGCAATAAAAACACAAGAAAAAATGGATTCTTTTTTTATAAAAAACACAAATCCTTGCCCTACATCTGTGAATCCTACTATCGATTTTACCAAAAATTATTTAATTGGTATTTTTTCTGGACCAAAACCAACTAGCGGATATGAAATAAAAATTAGCTCTATAGTAGAGAACTCTTGCGAAATAATAGTACAATACTATGAAAAAGAGCCTCTTCCGAATGAAGAAGTTAATACTCCTGCAACAAATCCATATGATTTTGTTTTAATTCCCAAAACTGACAAGCCTATTTACTTAAATAAGGTAAGTCAAAGCAAAAATTTTGTTGTTATAGGAAGTTATAGTAGTCAATGTACTGGATCTGATTGCCAATTATTTTTTAATATCAATAATCTAAATGTAATTCAATATTTTAATGTAGTTGTTGGTCAATATGATTTTAGCAAATACAACTATCAGACATTGAACAAAAAGGGGGATTATTCTGAGTTTGTAAAGATGATTCCTACAGAGATTTTAAATCTAAATGGTGGTACTAAGACCTATGGAAGCCCAGATTCGGCTTCTCAAGGCGGAATATACTTTGAATTGAGCCAAGGCAATAAAGTTACTAAAGTACTTATAGACAGTAACAATACATCAGATCAAAGCCAAGAAATTATTACATTTAAAAAAGCAATTAAAGATAAAATTGCAGTATTAAGAAACTAATTTAACTTTGTAGGTTAAATAATTAACATCAATTTTTTATAATGAAAAAAACAATCTTAGCTCTTCTAGTTATTATTTCTGTTTCAACTTATTCTGCAAATGTAATTTTCGAGTCTGATAAAACAGCTAAACTTTATGGAAGTTGGACTTGGCAAAAATCTACTGGTGGTCAAAACGGTAGCTACACCTCAACTCCAAAGAGTATTGGAAGCACTAAAAAGCTTATTTTTACATCTGAGGGAAAAGTAATTACATACATGAACAATGTCGAAATAAGAAATAGTAAATATAAGGTTACTAAAGGTATCAGCGTACTTGATAATCTAGAGCATGATTTAATCACTTTTGAAGGTCTAACCTATATTATCGAAAAATTAGACTCTAAAAGTTTAATTCTCACAAACAATTATCCTAATGGATACAGTTCTACTTATAAAAAGTAGAATATTAAATATCCAAATGCCTATTGCAATCTAATTTACTTTAAAATTATTTTTTGAAAGACAATCTAGACTTACTTATAAAAAAGTGCATTGACAATGACAGAGGAGGGCAATTGAGAATTTATCAATTGTTCTCTCCTGTATTGTATGGAATTTGTCTAAAATATATGAAGAATGAAGATGATGCAAAAGATGTCTTTCAAGAAGCATTTATAATCGTTTTTCAAAAAATAAAGCAATATAAATTCGAAGGTAGTTTTGAGGGATGGATGAAACGAATTTTTATCAATAAACTCATAGAAACTCTAAAAAAAAGAAAAAGAGATTATCTTTTTTTGGATGTTTTTGACTCCGAAACAGAAATTATCGAGGAGGAAGAACTAGAAATTATTCCGATAACACAAGAAAAACTAATCGAATACATTCAAGATTTACCCGACCAATATCGGATGGTTTTTAATCTATTTGTTTTCGAAAAAATGAAACACAAAGAGATTGCTGAAATGCTACAAATTACCGAAGGGACTTCCAAATCAAACTTGAATAGGGCAAAAAAAATATTACAAACAAAAATTTTGGCCGTATTAAATTTTAAAACCGCATGAAAAAGAAAAAAATAGAAGATATTTTTTCTTCAATAGAAAATTTTTCTAGTGTACCCCCACCAGAATTATGGACTATGATTGAAGAAAAACTAGACGAACCTAAAAAGAAAAAAGTAACAGCCATTTGGTGGTCGTTAGCAGCTAGTCTTTTAATAGGTTTAGCCATTACGTCTGGTCTATATTTTAACTCAAATGAAGATGAGACTCTAATAAAGAATAAGAATGTTGTCCTAGACAATCAAAAGAGCAATTCGAAATCAAATACAACACCATCCACTATTAACACTACTACTTTAGATAGCAAAACACCAATAACTGTCGCTGAATCAAACAATTCAGCAACTAATAAAATTTCAACCAACAATCAAGAATCGCCTCAAACAGCAATAATCTCAGTCAACAAAAAGGAAAAGTCTTCTTTGAAATTAAATCACGGAACTATCTCTATAGCCATATCATCCTCAAAAAACAATACTACCACTACCTCATCAGAATATAATAGTCCTAAAACTGGCAATAGTATAAATAAAGATAAAAGCGAAAAAATCGCTTTAAACAACAATATTCAATCTGCATCACAAAACGACACCAAAAGTTCTCTATTTAATCAAAATACAACCGGAGTTACTAGCATTTTAAAAATAGATCCAAAAGAGGAAATAGCTCTAAATAGTAGTTCTGACAAAGATCTTATATCTTTTAATGATTCATTGAATAAAGTACAAATTGCACTTGAATTACAACAATTAGAAAACAGATTAAACAATAAGGAAGATAAAGAAGAACCGAAAATTGAAAAAGACCTTTTAAAGGAAAAATGGTCTGTGGGTCTTTATGCTGGCGTCGCAAACTCTCAGAGTTATGGCAATAAAAAAACATTAGGTAATGATATTGAATCAAAACAAAATACTGGATATGGTGTTAAAACAAATTATAAACTCAATAAAAAATGGGCTATAAGTTCTGGTTTTAAAATCAATGAATTAGGGCAATCTGTAGCTAATGTTTCTTATTATAATAAAAAACAAAATACATTGGCTGCTGGAATTACAAATGATTTTTTTGCCTCAAACCCAAGTGTTGAATATATTTCAACAAATAAAAATTATGTTTTTTCGTCCGACAATAGTAATCAAAAAGTTCAAAGTAGTGGAACAAGTAATCTAACTGGTAATATTGACCAACAATTACAATACCTAGAAATGCCTCTAGAAATTTCTTATTCTATTTTAAGCACTAGTAAAGCCGCTATAATGCTTAATACAGGTGGTTTTATAGGAAAGCTAATTTCTAACGAAATTTTTCTAGATGGTAATTCTATAGGAGGTAATCTAGATGTTAACAACTTCGTATATGGATCTAAACTAAGCAGTACTTTACAATATGAAGTACTTAAACAAACTCGCTTATTTGTTGAACCAGGTTTAAATTATTATATCAATCCACTAAAAACACAATCATTCAACCAATTTCAGTGGGGTCTGAATTTTGGGGTCAACTTTGGATTTTAATTCTGTTTGTTGTTATAATAATTACATACCTGAGTATATTCAAAAAAAAAGCTAGATTCTGAGGGTAGAATCTAGCTTTTTTAATTCATAACATTAATGTTTAATTTTTTATAATCTTCTCTCTAAAAACAACTTTATTATTTTCTGTTAAAGTGTAAATATAGATCCCAGATTTTAAATCACTTATCTGAATTACCGAAGTACTATTCTCCTGTCCTCCATTTACATCGACTGGTTTTCCTATCATACGACCATTAATATCATAAAGTCTTAATTTAAATTTCTTGTCTTCATTCGTTTTCACAAGAACATTAACAACATCTGTTGCTGGATTAGGATATGCTTTTACTGCAAACCCATTCTTAGTTTCAAAATCTATAGTACCTAAAGTAGATCCTTTTAATTCGAAGCGAGCAATTACCGGTCCGTGATCGGATGTTGTATTTACATAATTATTTATATCCGAACGTGGATCGTATACTGCAATAGAATTAGCAATGTATTCACTATTTAATTCATTTGATATCATAATGTGATCCAAAAACCCACCTGAACTCAAGAAACTAAAAGCTCCTGCTTTACTAATATCTAAAGTAAGTGCATTATAATTGGCAGTATCATCTACAAACATTTTATATGAAGAAGGATTAGGTGCAACAACAGATGCTTTTACATCATCATTAAAATCTCCTAAAATAATTAAATTAGAATTTGCATAATAACGATCTAGACTATCTTTTAATACTTGAGCATCATATTTACGCATATTATATTTATTGATATCACTTCCGCTATTAGCACGAGCATGAAGATCAACCAAATTAATTAGTTTTTCTACTCCACCAATATTTGTTTTTATTTGTACCATATAAGGTAAGCGCCCTGATGAGAAAAAGTTAGCATTGGTACCTGGATAATTTACTAAATTTTCGGTTCCAGCACGAAGTTTATCGTAAAAATCCTTAAACATTACACGCTCACTTGTAACCGTTGCTGTTTGAGTATTATAAATCACAACTAATTTTTGCGCAGGAAAATTAGGATCAGCTGCATTAAATGAATAAGACCAACTAGGCGAAGTTACTTTGCTAAATGTTTTACCACCTACACTTATTTGCTTAATTAATTCATCCATAGCATCGTCATTAGATACCTCTTGTACAGCGTAAACATCTGCATCTAGCTTAATCATTGTCTTTGCAACATTAGCTATTTGTAATGCATTATCTGTTGGTCCAAATTCTTTACCACTAGTATCTTTTGTATCTGTTCCAAAAAATTCAAGATTATAGGTTACAACATCAAAAGTATCAGCTTTTGGTAAAGAAGAACCTGTCAATATACCAATCTCTTTATTTAATGAAGTTCCCGTTACTGTTAATGTACCTGTAATTTTTAATGCTTTCGTAGAAGGTGTAAATCTCGCATATATTGTTTTCCCAGCCAATGCATCGGCTTCACTTACAAGAATGCTTGATGAAAAGCTAGAATCATTAAGAGATAGTAGATAATCTGCAGGAGCAGTAATAGTAACATCACCGTAACCGCCTGCTTTAAAAACAAAAGTTTTACTAGTAGAAACTGCATTCAGGCTCACATCTCCAAAATCTAAATTAGGATTTGAAGCTACAAATCCTAACTCATTTGTTATAGCTACATCATCAATTGTCCATTCAGCTGCATTACCAGTTCCTCCACCTATTGCAGTTTCGTAAACCCAAGCTACATAAGTCTGATCCGTTTTATATGCTTCTAAATCAATATATTGTGATTGTACATAAGCAGCTGTTGTTACAGGGAAATTACCCTCTAATTCTGTCCAAGTAGCAGTTTCAGGGCTACTTACCCCATCATAATTTGTAGAAACCATTAATTTTAAACTAGGCCCTGCAAAATATTTACGAGAATAAAATGATAATAATGGATATTTATCGAAACTATTTAAGCGTAATTTTGGTGAAATCAACCAATCTTTACTTGCACCGCTATCTGTATATCCATTCATCACTACAGCTCTTGGAGCTGAATTAGCATTTGTTGTTGTAGTTTCCCATTTCTTAATTGATCCAGCTACACTATAAGATGTCCAACCACTATTAGTAAAAATATTGATATCATTAAAATCCTGAGTATATGGATCAATTCCGATACCTGATACAGTTATTATTTTAGTAGTTGCACCAGTAGATACATGAGTAATTTGTCCTGTAAAACTATCAACTGCATTTGGTGTAAAACGCACATAAACTGTTTGCGTAGCATTTCCAGTAAAATCGGTTACATTATATGTAACTGAAGATTGAAAATTGACATTGTCTTTCGAAACTGTAAAATTAGCCGTTGCTGTAACTATTACTGGGGCGCTAAGATTAGAAGCCTGTATTTGATAACTTAAAGCTGATGAACTAAATTTTTGCTCAACAATTTCATCAAAATTAATTGCTGTACTTGTAGTGGTTATTCTTGGCGAAACAACTGCTGTAGTCGTAACATCTAATTTGTTTGCACTATTTTGTATATTTCCATATAGATCTTCAGAAATAGAGTAAAGACTATATGATGTATTCAATGTTAAACCTGTGATAGTTTTTGAATAAACCAACGCCTTATCAGTGATATTCAATACTCCTGATTGTAACGCAACTGTTCCACTTGCACTCAAACCACTTTTTACTTGCGTAGCTGTAGGTGTCGCATCGCTAGCTGGTACTAATACATAATATGTTTTTCCTATCTCATCTATTTGATTATGGAAATCAAACTCATTAGATGATATATTATCAACTTTTGGATAACCCGCTATATTTATAGGAGCTACATTATCACTTCTGATATCTATATTGTCGATTGCAAAAGAGGGACGCGAACCTCCTCCCCCATCTTGTCTGGATATCCATCGAATTTGAACTACTGGTTGATTATCACATTCAGCAGGCAAAGTCACTTTTATTAATTGTAGATTTTGAGAATCAGTAGTTGATGTTACTTGCGCTACATCATTATTTGAATAAACTGTTTGTAATAAAGATGTAAAAGCAGCGCTAGTACCAACACGATATTGCAAAACCATTTCATTAACACGATTAGATGTTGTTTGACCAGAAACAGTTCCATAAGGGTTACGAATTGTCATTGCATCATACTGAACCTGAACCCCTGATTCTCCAGTAGTATTAAATGCAAAACCGATAGTTAGATCTAATGAACCTGTATTAAGAAATCCAATTTTCCCATTATAGTTATGAATATTACCACTAGTAGTAGCAGCTGTGCTAGTTCCTTTTAATGTCGCTGTTAAAGCCCTATCGGCAACTGGAGTCGCATTTGTATTGTATGCTGCTCCTGGTAACGTACTAGCTGTCCAGCCTTGAAAACCATTCGGATAAGTAGTTACAGTATTCACTATACCGTCAAAATTTTGTGTATAAGGCAAGCTTTGGGGTGGAGGATTACTTCCTGCTTGTGCAAAAAGATTTACTGAAAAGCAATAAAAGAAACTTAAAAAAGCCATTAAATGGCGCAAAGAGTAGTGGTTTTTCATACGTTAAAAAATTAGTGTTTTTAGAGTTCAAATTTATTATCTTTAAAGTTAAGCGAATATTATAAAACTTTAAAGTTATTACTTGAAACTTTATAAATATTTAGCAACAAACAATATAATATTGATTGTTTTTTTTGGATATCTTCAATAATTTTTCAAGATAAGCAAATAATTCTTATTGTATATCACTTTAAATTTTAAGGACAAACTATCCAATTAGCCCAATAATGGTAAGGCTTTTCAAACAAAACAACACTTAATTATTTATGAATAATTTTATCATATATTGAAATTATAGAAATATATTTTATATTAATTTCAATATTAAAAACTAATCCACCGGAGATGTTCCTTAGAGAAGAATTTACATTCGTAAGTATAACCAACCCGAGCCAAAAAAATATAGCGTCTATTTTATAGTACTAATCCTAAAAAAAATACTGAAGAATAAACGATAAGTAATTAAATCTAATTTTAATTACTTACAGATATCGAAAATATAATTCTAAAAACAGATTACAAACATTCTTAATAAATAAAAAGAGCCAATAGCTAACTTAACAATTGACTCTCTTTTATCAAGATAAATTTGTATCATGCATATATGATAATTTTATTCATCTAACTTATTATTTCCTCGATTCTTACGATTATCGGGGTTTGAATTGGGATAACGATTAGGAGTGATATCCGAATTTCTATCTATATTCTCTACTGTTTTCTTAGCTTCTTTCTCTGTAGAAACTCCTCTACTAGAGCTTTCGCTATCGTCTAACTCAATTATTTTTTTAGCAGAAATAGTTACAGAACTTCCATCAACATTACGAGCTCGCTCAACTACTTTCTTATTTCCATCAGCATCAATTACTTCTTCTTTCTCTAATTTTGTAATGATAATTTTGGCTTTATGCGAAATATCCTTACCACTAAAATCTTCGTTATGTTCTTGCTTATTATTTATTTTTTTTGAACCTAAATCTTTACTTTCCATATCTTTAAATTTTAGTATTAATACTCTAATATTACGCATTTTAGAGTCTAAAAATTAGTCATTTAACAGAACATTTGGTTTATAAAATGATTTAGTGCTTTGAATTACTCTACAAAAAACCTATCTTGATTTAATCAAAAGTCATATTTTTTAGACACTTTTAGCAGCATATTTCTAAAGTCTAACCTAATCATTATCAAAACAGTAGTTATTTACACTGAAAATTACTTTTCAAAATTGTATTTTTATTAATAATTCTCACACTCCTAAAAATGACATATTATGAACTTCTTCAAAATCAAAACGAGTTGGTCAAACGCAGAGTTCATCATATTAAAACTTTGTATCGCTTCGGCATATATTTTAATCGGAACTTATTTACATGATTTTTTTAGCAATTATTATACTCCTTTAATTATCTTATTTGGCATTACAGTAATCTGGTCGGTTTATTTGTGGTTAAATAAAATGAAAAACTACAAGCAGGAACACCGATAAATTGGAATTACTTGTGAAACAAAACTATCTTTGCACAAAAATCACAGTATGTCACATCACCATTTTATTCTTTTTAAACCATATGGTTATTTAAGTCAGTTTATATATGAACTAAAAAGAAAGAAAAAACTATTGGGTGAATTATATAATTTCCCTGAACGTACAATGGCTATTGGCAGACTTGATGAAGATTCAGAAGGTTTGCTTTTGCTTACTACAGATGGAAAAGTAAGCGAACAAATAAGAAGCAAGAAAGTTGATAAAGAATACTATGTTCAGGTTGACGGAATTATCACTCCTGAAGCGATTAAAGAATTACAAAAAGGAGTTGAAATTGGTTTTGATGGCGGAAAATACATAACCAAACCTTGTTCTGCATTTATCGTCACCGAAGTTCCTGATTTTGGCCCTAGAGCAAAAAAAATCCGAGACGAACGACATGGACCTACTTCATGGGCATCAATTACGGTAAACGAAGGTAAATTTCGCCAAGTACGAAAAATGACTGCTGCCGTTGGATTTCCTACTTTGCGATTAGTACGTGTTCGTATAGGAAATGTATATTTGCAGGACTTAAAGGCTGGAGATGTTTTAGAAGTTTCCGATTTTAAATTAGATAATGTGTCAATTTGAGAATTAGATAATTATCTAATTCTTAATTAACCGAATAAACAAATTAACGATAATGCTAAATATTGTTCTTGTAGAACCCGAAATACCTAATAATACTGGAAACATTGGTCGCTTATGTGTTGGTACACAAAGCCGATTGCATTTAATTCATCCTTTTGGTTTTGTTATAAATGATAAAAACCTAAAACGTTCCGGACTCGATTATTGGGTTCATCTTGATGTAACCGAATACCAAAATGTAGCGGAATGGAAAGCTCAAATTCCAGACTTATCACGCGTTTTCCTAATGAGTTCTCATGCCGAGAAATCATATCTTGAAACTGATTTCCAAGATGGTGATTGGTTAGTTTTTGGTAAAGAAAGTGTCGGATTAAGTAAAGAGGTCTTAGAGCAGTTCGAAAATCATCTTACGATTCCGATGTCATCCTTAATCCGAAGTTTTAATATTGCAAACTCTGTTGCTTTTGTTGTTGGTGAAGCTAAGAGACAGATTGGATTAAAGGTTTAAATGATTATTTATTTAATCGTTTAATTGAATTCGATAGCAAATCTTACCTGTTTATTTCAACCTTGCAGGATAGCTCTCGTGATTCATAGCCCTGATAGTAGCGGCATCCTTTTATTTTTTTCCTTTAAAAAAATAAAAGATATAGCGGATAGCAAGATTAGCTCCTGAAAATCTAAGTAATTACAAACTTTCCTTTTTCGGCATCAAAAGTAATATGATCGTCTTTGAATAATGTGGCAAAACTTCCTGTTGCAATTAAGTTACAAGGTTCATCCTGTATAAAAGCTTCGGGTGTCATTATAATCATTTCGTCACTTAGCTGAATTGCCAAATCGATGTCATGCGTAGAAAACAAAATACATTTTCCCGTTTCATGTGTTAGTTTTTTCAATAATTTAAACAAAGCTACTTTGTGTAATAAATCTAGATGTGTTGTAGGTTCATCCAGAATAATAAGCGGCGTATCTTGTGCTAAGGCTCGTGCAATTAATACTTTTTGTAATTGTCCATCACTTATTTCATAATGCTTTTTATGAGCCAAATGGCTTATTTGGGTAAGCTCCAATGCCTCATTTACTTTAGTGATATCATAGTTTGTCAAAGTCCCAATCCAGTTTGTGTAAGGTTGGCGTCCTAAAGCCACTAACTCAAAAACAGATAAATTACTTGGCGGTAGTTTTTCGGTTAAAACAATGCTTAGATTCTGAGCTAAATCCAGTGATTTATATTCAAATATATTCTTATCATTTAGCAAAACTGTTCCTGATAATGGATGTTGAATCCCTGTAATTGTTCGTAATAAAGTCGATTTCCCTATTCCGTTAGCTCCAATTAAAGCAATAAGCTTACCTGGTTCTAAATTCAGATTTAAATTTTGAGCAATAGTCACACTCGTTTTATTGGTCTTGTAACCAATACTTAAGTTTGAAGTTTGGAGAATTGTTTTCATTGCGATTTTTTTAAACACGTAGAAACATAGGTTTCTTTCTTTTATTAAAGAATTTTAATTAAAATTTACTTGTAAATTAAAACATAGTAACAAGCCGATTACTGTTTTGGCAATAGACTAAAATATTCATTTACAAATGTTTTTTGACCATCTTTAAAAATATTAAAACAATTAAAATTGATTATAATTCCTTTTGGAGCTTTCAATAGTTTCATATAAGTTAAAAGTAGAGTAATCATTAATTCTTTAATTAAAACAAAAACTATGTTTCTATACATTAAAAAAACAAGATACTAAATATTTGTAAGTTTTTACTCAAAATTTCTTTTTCGAACTAATAACCAAATAACTACTGGTGCTCCAATTATAGATGTTATTGCATTAATAGGCAATGTCGTTTCTAATCCTGGTAATTGTGATGCAATGTCGCAAAACAGCATAATTATTCCTCCATAAAAAAGGGTACTCCAATATAAAACAGCGTGATTACTAGTTCTAAAGGTAAGCTTTGCAATATGCGGAACGGCTAGCCCTATAAAAGCAATTGGTCCTGCAAAGGCCGTAACACTTCCTGCCAAAATACTTGTGGCAAGAATAATTATAAATCTTGTTTTCTTAAAATTAAGTCCCATGCTTTTTGCATAATTCTCTCCCAGAAGCAATGCATTTAATGGTTTGATACTAAAAGCACTTAAAAGCAAGCCAAAACTAACACTTACTGCTAAAACAATAATCGAAGACCAGGAAAGATTCCCTAGACTCCCTAATGACCAAAAAGTGAATTTCTGTAATTGTTCTGCCGAACTAAAATAGGTTAAAACTCCAACAATCGCACTGGTAAAACTACCAAACATTAGCCCGACGATTAAAATAGCCATTGTATTACGCAACCGTTGTGATACTAATAAAACCAGTAATAAAACCGAAATACTACCTAATGTTGATGCTAATACAAGTCCGTAACTCGACAGCAAAATTCCTTGTAGAAATGAAGGCAATAAACCAGCTCCTAAAATTACAATCGCTACTGCTAATATTGCTCCGGAACTTAATCCTAAAACATCAGGACCTGCTAATGGATTTCTGAATAACGTTTGCATTAGCAATCCACTTATTGATAATCCTACACCTACTAATACCGCAGTAATTGCTTTGGGCAAACGGTAATTAATTATGATATATTCCCATGTTGATTTGCTTGCTTCTCCTCCTGTTAAACTAGTATAAACTTCTTTAAATGGAATGGTTATCGACCCTAAACTAATATCCAAAAAGAATAGTAACAAAAGGGCTAAACCGAGTATAAAAAACAAGATCGTATTTCGCTTTTGATTCGCCAATTGATATTAATTTAATTTAGATACAAATGTAAATTCATAACTAGGCAATAACTCAGGATGAAATATCTTGATGTAATCTTTAAGAACTAAATCTGGGCGGCTTGGTGCCAATTCATAATAAACTGTTCCCCCTGTTGCTCCAAATTTACTCTCGAAAGTATATACGTTTTTTGTTTTAAAAGCATCAAACTGGCTGTAATGTGGGTTGCTTTTTTCTAATTCTGATAATGATTTAAAAGAACCTGTTGCAATCCAGACTGAAGCTGTTTTGGCTTTGTCTAATATTTTCTCAAATGATAATCCCAGGCTTCCAGTTCCTTCAAGATTCGCCCATAAATAATCGGCTTTGGCATCGGCCATAAATTGCGCCACCCAACTATTTCCTTTGGCAACATACCATTGATCCATATACATTGAACCGTATAATACTGTTGAAGTTGCTTTCTTGGTTGCTACTAGTTTTTTAGCTTCGTTATAACTGGTTACGATTTTATCAAAAAGTTCTTTTGCTTGTGCTTCTTTGCCAAATAATGCTCCGTATAGCTTAATCCACTCCGCTTTCCCTAATGGGGATTGCTCCATCCAATCGGCTTGAATAAGTACTTTTAACCCGCTTTTTTGTAAATTATCTAACATCGGGTTGTTATTATCAACTCCAAAAGTGACAATTAAATTTGGTGATAATTCAATAAGTTGTTCGATATTTAATTTTTCGTTTTGACCAACATTCTTAACGGAACCTTTGTCAATTAATTTTCTGGTTTTTTCAGATGAAATATAGTCGGTATGCGGAAAACCTACCAAGTTATTTTCGACATCTAACATTTCTAAAAACGGAATATTAGTTGTTGATGTTACTACAATTGTTTGTAACGGAACCTGAATTGCAGTATAGCTTTTTAAACTATCTGGCACAACTCCATCTTTTTCTTTTAATACATACGTATAATCTTTTCCTGCATCTGGCCAAGGGTTTGTAACTTTTACAATAGTGTAACCTGTAAATTTATTGATAGATAGTCCCGAAGCATATTCGATACTATTTTGTCCTGTTTCGGCTTTTATTTCTGGAGTACTTTCGTTTTTCTTGCATCCTATTAATACTAAAAAAGAGAAAAGAAAAACAACTTTATATAATGATGGCTTCATATATTACGATTTGAATAGGGACAAAGGTAGCGCAATTTCTAAAATTCTTGTTTACTTTTAAACGTAAAAAATTGAACAAATAGTATCTTTACAGCATGAATGCTCTTAAAGTAAAAAATTGCTCTAGCTGCGGAACTGCATTTAATTGCGGTGATTCTCCCAATGGAAACAAATGTTGGTGTAACGACTTCCCTCCTATTTTTGTACCTTCGGAAGTTGTGGATTGTCTTTGTCCGAATTGTTTTAAAAATGCTTGCGCTGTAAAAATAGATGATTTTGTAAATACAATTACTCCTGAAATAGCAGTTGGTAATAAAGCTTCGGCTTTACCCAAAAACAATACACTTATTGAAGGAATAGATTATTATCTGGAAAATGGAAATTATGTTTTTAAAGAATGGTTTCACCTAAAAAGAGGAAGTTGTTGCGGAAATAATTGCAGACATTGCCCATATAAATAATTATGAGTTATAAATTATTGATTCATATTTCTAAAATTTGATTACTTTGATTGCGCTAGGGATAGTTACCATCTAGACATTAGTGTTCAAAAAGCAAACACGAATTGACACGAATTAGTTTGTGAACTAATTTAGCTTTTAAAATTAATGAAATTCGTATTCAAAATATATTCATAATATTTGTGCTCATTATAGTAGATAGGATAGCAAATACCACATCCAAGAATTAAAAATTAAAAATTAAAAAAATGGTTTACTTGATTACTGGTGGCGAACGTTCGGGGAAAAGTGGTTATGCACAAGAACTGGCTTTACAACTTACAAATGCGCCAATGTATGTGGCTACGGCTCGAAAATGGGACGAAGATTTCCAGAACCGAATAGACAGACACCAACAAGAACGTGACGAACGCTGGACGAATATTGAAAAGGAAAAATACTTGAGCGAAATTGATTTTTCGGGCAAAGTGGCTTTGATAGATTGTGTAACGCTTTGGTTAACAAACTTTTTTGTTGATACTAAAAACGATGTTGCATTATCTCTTGAAGAAGCTAAAGCTGAATTTTTAAAAATAGTCAATCAGCCAGAAGCAACTTTGATAATTGTCACTAACGAAATTGGAATGGGACTTCATGCTGACACACATGTAGGAAGAAAATTCACAGAATTACAAGGCTGGATGAATCAGTTTCTAGCTAAAAATGCCGATACTGTAGTTTTGATGGTTTCAGGAATTCCGGTTACTATAAAAGGAAAATAATAGCTGAGAGCTTTGGGCTTTGAGTCTCGAGTTTTGAACCTTAAAAAAGAAAAAAATATGAGTTATTTAGATGATATATTAAAATCACGCCGCGATACACGCCATTTTACAAATGATGAAGTTCCTGACGAAGTTATCCAGAAGGCTTTGCAGGCGGGACATTGGGCGCCTTCGGTGGGTTTAACAGATGCAACTAAATACTACATCATAAAATCGGATGAAGTTAAAAAAGCTATCAAAGATTTATTTTTGGATTATAATAAAAAAGCCGAATCATTAACGGATGACGAGGAGCAAAAAGAACGTTATAAATCCTTGAAACTAGAAGCTATTGAAGAAGCGCCTATTGGGATGATAATTGCTTATGATCGCTCGGTACTAAATAACTTTACTATAGGGACAGTTGGCAGTAATGAAGCTGTAAAATTCAGTTCGGTTTGCGCTGCGCAAAATATCTGGTTGTCACTTACTGAGCAAGGTTATGGAATGGGGTGGGTTTCTATTTTAAATTATTATCAGTTCAAGAAAATAATTGATTTACCCGAAAACATTGAGCCGCTTGGTTATTTCTGTATTGGAAAACCTGCAACAAATTATGATAATCAGCCAATGTTGCAACAATTGAACTGGAAACAGAAATCGGAAACTTATGAGTGTACCGAAATCAAAACCATAACTGAGAGCTTTGTTTCGAAAGTAGATTTTGAAAACAAACCTAAAGCTGAATCTTCAACTTCTTTTAGTGAAGCACTTCAACATAAAATCGACTCGAAAACTAAACCTCTTGGCGCTTTAGGTATTTTAGAAAAATTAGCATTCCAAATAGGAACTGTTTTTCAAACTCTAAATCCTGAGGTTATAAAACCTAATATAGTTGTTTTTGCAGCTGATCACGGCATTGCCAATCATGGTGTGAGTGCATATCCGCAAGACGTTACCCGACAAATGGTTGGCAATTTCCTTGCAGGTGGCGCAGCAATTAATGTGTTTTGTAAGCAAAATAAAATTGAACTTTCTATTGTAGATGCTGGTGTAAATTATGATTTCCCTACAAATGCGAATTTAATTAATGCTAAAATTGCCAGAGGAACTCAATCCTTTTTGCATGTTCCTGCAATGAGTGAAACCGAATTGCAATTGTGCTTTTTAAAAGGTTCTGAAATTGTAGATTCTATTGCAAAGACTGGAAGTAATTGCATTGGATTTGGCGAAATGGGAATCGGAAACACATCGACGGCTTCAGTTTTGATGAGTATTTTAACTGGTTTTTCTATTGAAGAATGTGTTGGAAAAGGAACTGGAGTTGATGATAAGAAACTAATCGAGAAGCAGGAAATCCTTAAAAAAGCTATCGAAAATTATTCTGGTCAAACCGAATTAAAAGAACAACTCGCCTATTTTGGAGGTTTTGAAATTATGCAAATGGCTGGTGGAATGTTAGCCGCTTACAAAAACAATATGCTTATTCTTATAGATGGCTTTATTTGTACTGTCGCTTTTTTAATTGCTTATAAAATAAATCCAAACATTAAGAAGAATGCAATTTTCTGTCATTCTTCGGCTGAACAAGCACATCAAAAACTATTAGATTATCTTGAAGCCAAATCGGTTTTGCAACTTGATTTACGCTTAGGCGAAGGAACGGGCTGCGCAATTGCTTTACCTATATTACAATCGGCTATTGCTTTCCTGAACGAAATGGCTACTTTTGAAAATTCTGGGGTAAGTAATAAATAGTGTTTTTTTAAATAAAATAAAATGCCATTTATAAAAGTATATATACATTTAATTTGGAGTACTAAAAATGGAATTGCCTATTTAGATTCAGTAGAATTGCGCCGAAAAGTTTGGCAACATATAAGAGATAATGCAAAAGAGAAAGGAATTTATATAGATTTCATAAATGGATATTCAGACCATTGTCATTGTCTTATTTCATTAGGTGTTTACCAAAACATCCAAAAAGTAATACAGTTACTAAAAGGAGAATCCTCATTTTGGATTAATAAAAATAAATTGACTAAAAAAAATTTGAATGGCAAGATGAATATTTTGCTATATCAGTTTCTGAGTCAATTGTCGATAAAGTAAGAGAGTATATTAAAAACCAAGAAATACATCATACTAAAAAAACATTTCAGGAAGAATATGAAGAATTTATTCTCAAATATGGTTTTCAGAAAATAAATAATAAATAAAGATTTGGCTAAAGCCAACAACGATAACAAATTTCATATCCTCCAGATAAATCTGGAGGCAATTCAATTTCTAACATCTTTAGATGATAATCAAATTGGCTTTAGCCAAATACTAAACAATTAATTTTTGAATGAAAAAGCAACTCCATATATTTTTTACTGCATTAATGTTCTACACAAGGATTCCTTGTCCTAAAAACATAGACCATAATCCTGATTATCTTAATAAAGCCAGTCGCTATTTTCCATTGATTGGTTGGATTGTTGGAGGAATTTCTTTTTTGGCATTTTATGGCGCTTCTTTTTTAGTTTCAACTGCAGCATCTGTAATTATAAGCATGATTGCTGGAATTTTAACCACAGGTGCTTTTCACGAGGATGGATTTGCTGATGTTTGCGATGGCTTTGGCGGAGGCTGGACCAAAGAAAAAATCCTATTGATAATGAAAGATAGTGCCATTGGTGCCTATGGAGCTATTGGTGTAGTACTGTTATTTTTATTGAAGTTTCAATTACTTTCAGAATTAGTAACGACAGAAACAATTACAAGTCAGCAACCAATATTGAACATTCTTCTGTTCTTTATCGCTGGACATTCCATAAGTCGTTTGGCAGCAATAAGCATTGTATTTACACATGAATATTCTCGTGAAGATGCTTCAAGCAAAAGTAAACCTATTGCAAAAAGTTTTAGTTGGAAAGAAGTTTTGGGTTCTTTCTTCTTTGGTTTATTACCTCTTCTAATCCTTTCTTGTTTTCAATATCAACTACTTTTAGTTATAATCCCTGTTTTTCTGGCGCGTTACTTTCTGGCACGTTATTTCCAAAAATGGATTGACGGTTATACTGGAGATTGTTTAGGCGCGACTCAACAAGTTTGCGAAGTTATATTTTACTTAAGTGTTATAGGCATATGGAAATTTATTTAGTCCGCCATACCGAAACTGTTTGCGAAAAAGGAATTTGCTACGGTCAAACCGATGTAAACATTGTAGAACCTTACGATTTGATATTTGAAAACATTGCACAACAATTACCACAAGATGCGTTGTTATATTCGAGTCCATTGAAACGTTGTGTACTACTCGCCAAACATATTCAGAAAAAAAACAAAATTTTAAATTACCAAGAAGACAAGCGGTTAATGGAAATGAATTTTGGCGATTGGGAAATGAAAAATTGGAACGAAATTTCTCATGAAGATTTAAATCCTTGGATGGAAGATTTCGTAAACATTCGTGTTCCAAACGGAGAATCTTTTATCGATTTACATGAAAGAGTCACTCATTTTATGAAAAACAAACTACTTACAAAAACTTCACAAAAGCTAATCATTGTGGCACATGCCGGAGTTATAAGAAGTATTTTATGCCTCTTAAATTCTCTTCCCTTAAAAGATGCTTTCCAAAACAAAGTCGATTTTGGACAAGTAATAAAAGTCGAAATCTAAATGAAATCAACTTTTGTTTTGTTTACAATTAGCGTTAAAAAATCAAACACAATTGATTTATAAGCTTTTTTAACTTTATATTTGCACCCACATTAAGGTTGTGTATATTTTTTAAACACATTAAAAGGGAATCAAGTAATTGAAGATTGAAAAATCAACATTCAAAAATCTTGAGCTGTACCCGCAACTGTAAACTTAGTTCCGTAAGGAATGCTTGTTGTTAACTACAAAACCACTGTTTTAGAACGGGAAGGTAAACAACAAGACGTAAGCCAGGAGACCTGCCTTTGTTAACAAATATCGAACTCTCGGGAAAAAGAGTTTAGAAATTATGACATTACAAAAATTTTACATCTGTTTTTCACTCCTAGTTTGCCAATTCATTTCGGCACAAAATGATACTATAACAAAATTAAAAGAAGTTGTAGTTTCGGATACTAATCTCAAGAAATACTCTGGTTCTCAATCGGTATTAAAACTCAATGACTCCATTATTAATAAAAATGAAGCATTACTTACTGATTTGTTAAACTTCAATTCTACTATATATTTCAAAGAATATGGTCGTGGAATGCTTTCGACAGTTGCTTTTAGAGGAACAACGGCTTCCCAAGCTGCTGTAATATGGAACGGTATCAATATCAATTCTCAGATGAACGGAAGTACCGATTTTAACACTATAGTGGGATCTGACTACAATTCGGTAAGTGTAAAAGCTGGTGGAGGAAGTGTTATTTACGGAAGTGGTGCTGTGGGAGGAACAGTACATCTAAACAATGATTTAAGTTTTTACAAAAGATTTGAAAATAATTTAAAGTTAGATTATGGAAGCTTTAATACTATTGGAATCAACTACAAAACAAATATTTCAAACGAAAAGTGGAGCGCACAAATTGGATTTTCCAAAAATAGCTCAACCAATGATTACAAATATATAAACCAATACAATTGGAAAGGCGAACAACGCTGGAACCAAAATGGGCAATATGCCATTATTACGATGAGCGCAAATGTTGGCTATAAATTCGATGCTAAGAATAGCCTTAAATTATACAGCCAAACATCTAATACTGATAGAAATACTTCTTTAGTTTCTGAATCAGAAACCAAATCAAAATACATCAATAATTTCAGTCGCAATTTAATAGAATACGATGGTGATTTTGGCAGATTCACAAGTAACTTTAAAACTGCTTTTATTACCGAGAAATATCAATATTTTGAAGATAATTCCAAAAACAACTATAGCCACGGAAAAACAGAAAGCCTAATTACTAAAGCCGACTTAGGATACACTCTTTTTAAATCAACTCAAGTAAACACTATTCTAGATTATAATAGAACCAAAGGTTACGGAACAGGTTTTGGAGATCACATGAGAGAAATTAGCTCTGCTGCCTTAATGATAAAACAAGATTTTTATGGAAATTGGAAAAATGAGTTAGGCATCCGAAAAGAGTTTACAAATAATTACAAATCTCCTATTTTATTCTCTTTAGGATCATCTTATCAATTTAGTAAATTATATAATCTGAAATTAAATTTATCTCGAAATTTCAGAATTCCAACGTTTAATGATTTGTATTGGGAAGAAGGAGGAAATCCTGATTTAAAACCAGAGAACTCCTATCAAGCCGAAATTGGAAATGTTTTTACATACAAAAACATCTCGCTTACCCAAACTTTTTATTACATGAAAATAAAAGACTTATTACGATGGGTGCCTAGTGACAATGGCATTTGGATACCTCAAAACACCGACAAAGTAAATAGTTACGGGGCTGAAACCTTATTAAGTTGGAAAAAACATTTTGGCAAAAATTATTTTAATGTCAATGCGACTTATGCTTATACCGTTTCAGAAAATGACGAAACCAAAAAGCAATTATTCTTTGTTCCTTTTAATAAAGTTACAGGAGCAATTTCATATTACAGAAATAAGTTCTCAGCCAATTATCAATTTTTATACAATGATTTTGTTTATACACAATCCGATAATGACCCAAAAAATATAATTCCTGCTTACACCGTTTCAAACATAGGTATAGACTATGACTTCAAACTTTTATCCTCTTTTAAAATAGGTTTCCAAGTTTTAAATGTCTGGAACAAAGAATATAAAAGCCTCGAATTTAGACCAATGCCTGGAAGAAATTATAATTTGTACATAAACCTTAAATTTTAATATAATGAAACTAACTAGATTATTTTTATTAGCATTAAGCATTTCGCTTTTTGCTTCTTGCTCTAATGATGATAATGACAACAATGACGATGGTCCAAAAGGAGCTTATGAAGATGGTGTTTTTATCTTAAATGAAGGAAATGATATCAGTGGTGGTTCTGTGTCTTTTATCAATGAAGACTTAAATACAAACACTTTTGTTAAAGATGTTTACGGACCAACAAATGGCAATGACTATATCGGAAAGTATCTTCAAAATATCTTTTTTGATAATGACAAGGCCTACATTATTTCTGGTGGTACCAATGTAATCAACGTAGTAAACCGATATACTTTTAAATTAATAGCCAAGATTGAAACTGGTCTTATTAAGCCTAGATATGGTGTTGTAATAGACGGAAAAGCATACGTTACTAATGCAAACACTTACTGGAGCAAAACAAACCCAGTGGGGAATACAGATGATTTTGTCGCTGTAATTAACTTATCTACAAATAAGGTAGAAAGTACAATTCCTTTAGACGGAACTGCTAACCGTATTGAACTTACAAACAATAAACTTTACATAACTGAGCCTTATAATAGTGATAAATTAGTTATCATTAATCCAAGTACAAACAAAATAGAAACTAAAGTGACTATTGGTTTTGGTGGAGATTCAATGGAAACCAAAGATGGTACTTTATATATTATCAGAACTCCATACGGAGACAGAAGCGAAATTGCAAAAGTAAAATTATCAGATAACACCATCACTAAAATAACTTTTCCTGAATCTCTTGACGGTGCTAAAAACTTAGACATCTACAACAACAAAATATATTATACTGCCAATACTGCTGTTTATGCAATAGATTATACTGCTACAACAGCTTCTACTATTCCACTTTTCGAATATTCATCAACTTCTGCATATGGAAAAATGTATGGTTTTGCTGTGAAAAATGACAGAATTTATATTTCTGATGGAGGTGATTTTGCTTCAAATAGCAAGGCTTATATCTACAACTTAAGCGGTACTTTACAAAAAGAATTAACTGTTGGTATAGGACCAAACGGCTTTTACTTTAATGATTAATTAAAACTACCTCCCTCTTTTACTTTATTAAAAAGGCTTTCATAATTGTATTTCCCTTTTGGGTCAGTTTACAATTATGAAAGCCTTTTCAAATAGTCCTGTTTATCTATCCTATCTATCTTGCAACGCTCTCAAAAGTCCTTCAGGAGCTTTATCCAAATACATTTGATTTCGAATACCATCTATTGACTTTGAATCGGTAAAATATTCAAACACTTTACCCTCTTTAGGCTGAATCATTTTACCCGTTCCTGTAATTTTAGAAACTGCAGTACTCAATAACGGTTCAGTAGTATAATCTCCTAAAACTCCTAACGCATTTATAGATTCTAATACACTATATGTTGGTGTTAATCCGTTAGTGTATTCTCCAAAGCCTACTGAGTTAACAATCTTCAATACAATTGGCTGCATAGCATATTTATGACTTGGATTTCTATTGGTTTTACCAAAAGTAGGAGAGTCATAAAGAGTAACTGATCCCACATTTTTACCTATAGTAACATCTCCTATTTGCACTACATCAATGTATGGTTTTAAGCCATTAATAACCAGCTCACTTGCCGAAGCTGTACTTTTAGTCGTTAATATATATACCCGTGTTAAATTCAAACTATTTAAAACAACCCCATTAAATTTATCTACAAAATTATTATTCAATAATTCCGGATCTTCGCTTTCAAAATATTTATTGAGTTTACTATTCCATTTTTGCTTAGAGAAAACCTTATTAGTAAACTGTCCTGTAATCATACTTGCTAATCGGGTTGCGGTTTGTACAGAACCTCCCCCATTATATCGCAAATCAAGCACTAAATCGGTAATACCTTTGCCTTTAAGTTCTCCAAATGCAGCATTTAATTGATCATCATAGTTACCATAAAAACCATTATACATCAAATAGCCTATTTTACGGCCATTTTTCTCTATCACTTTATTAATGTAAATGGGATTTTCATCCAAAACTGATTTAGTAAGCGTAATCGATTTGCCATTTGGAACAAATGTCGTTCCATTATAATCCGTTAGATTTATAGTATAACTATCTGACGCAAGCAGTGTTCTATAATTAGAATAAGTGATTTGCGTTCCGTTAATACCATAAAATAAATCTCCACGCTTCACTCCTTTGTTTGCAGCATCAGAATTAGGTAGAATATAACGTACAAAGCCAATCAAATCATTAGAACCTTGTGATTTTGGACTTAATTTAAAATCAATTCCGTTATTTTTTGATGTCCCCTGAAGCTCTTGTTCTAATAACGTATAATCATCTACAATCCAGCTAAATCTATCTATTGACGGATCTACACGCAAAGAATTAAATAAAGTTTCAGGATCTGGATATCCTCTTAAAAAAGAGTTCAATTGTTCTTGAGTTGCAAAACGATCATCAGCTAAATTTGGAACATCACCTTGCCATAAATAATACTGATTCAATCCTTTCCATATAAAATCCTGTACTTGTAAACTCTTAGGAGCAGCCACATCATCTTGATCTTGACAGGCTTGGAAGCAGAATATAGCTAAAAATAATAATATTGCGGTTCTAAATATTGTCTTCATAATATAGGTATCAATGTAATATTAACGTAAAAATACTACCTTTAGTTTTATTTAATGCACATTTGTAACAAAAATAATTCTGTTTCGTCTTGATAATATAAGCGAACCTAAAATTTGTCATTTTTATGAATCAAATCGTTTTCATTCAGTTAGTAAATCCTTTTAAAGACAAAGTGTTTCGTCTGGCTAAACGATTGCTCACAAGCACAGAAGAAGCTGAAGATGCTTCACAAGAGATTTTAGTAAAACTATGGAATAAAAAAGAAACTTTAGACACTTACAATAATATTGAAGCTCTTGCCATGACAATGACCAAAAATTATTGCTTGGATCAATTAAAATCAAAACGAGCCGATAATATCACTCTTGTACACACAAATTACAAAGACAGAGAACCACAATTAGATCAAAAAATTGAAGATAGTAATAGTTTAGAATGGGTAGAAAAAATAATGAATCAGTTACCAGAACAGCAACAAATTTTAATTCAGTTACGAGATGTCGAACAATATGAGTTTGAAGAAATCGCTAAAATAGTTAACATGAACGAAACCGCTATTCGTGTAGCGCTTTCAAGAGCTAGAAAAAAAATAAAAGAATCTATGCTTAATACACATCAATATGGAATCAGATAGAATAGAAATAATATTAGAAAAATACTTTCAGGGAGAAAGCACTATTGCCGAAGAAATGGAGCTAAAAAACTACTTTTCTTCTTCGAATGTTGCGCAGCATTTAGAACAATACAAACCACTTTTTGGTTATTTCTCTCAAGTAAAAGAACAACGTTTAACGCAAGAAATTCCACTACAAACTAAAAAACGTAATGTAGCGTGGTTATCAATTGCTGCTTCGGCTGTCCTTTTACTAGGAATAGGTTCTTATTTTTACCTCAACAACACAAATAATACAACTCCTGTTGTTGCGAAATCAGAATTAGGAACTTATGACTCTCCAGAAGAAGCTTTAGCTGCAACGCAAAAAGCCCTGGCTATGGTGTCACACAATGTTAATACTGGTATAGAAAGTGTCCAGTATATTAAAGAATACGAACAATCAAAAAACTTAATTTTCAAACAAAATAAAATTAGATAAAATGAAATCAACAATTCACGAAAACAGAAAAAATAACAGAAGTAGTTTTAGTAAAAATTTCATAATGACACTAGTTTTCGCTTTTGTTAGTCATGCTTTTTACGCACAAGGAGCTTTCGACAAATACGATGGACAAGACGATGTAACTTCTGTAATTGTAAACAAAAAAATGTTTGACTTAATGAGCAAGGTAAAAGTTGACGCTTCTGATAAAGATACACAACAATACTTAAATCTTATTAAAAAATTAGACAACCTAAAAGTATTTACCACACAAAATGCCAGAGTTGAAGCAGAAATGAAACTTACTGCCGATAAATACATAAAAACCGCAGGATTAGAAGAATTAATGCGTGTAAATGACAGTGGAAGAAACGTGAAAATTTATGTAAAATCTGGATCAAGTGCCACTCAAATAAAAGAGCTATTCATGTTTATCGATTCAGGTAAAAATGAAGATACCGTTTTACTATCCCTAACTGGTAATTTCGATTTAAACGAAATCTCAGTACTTACTGATAAAATGAAACTACCAGGAGGATCCGATTTAAAAAAAGCATCTAAAGGAAAAAAATAATATGAAACAGATAACCAATATTTTCGTCTTTTTAGGATTATTACTTTTAATAAGTTGTAATTCTGAACCTTCGTTGCAGAAATATTTTGTAGAGAACACAGAAAACAAAAATTTTATTGCCCTCGATGTCTCTCCAAGCATTCTAAATGTCGATAAAACAAAACTATCAGCCGAACAAAGCGAAGCATTAAAGTCATTTGACAAAATGAACATTCTGGCTTTTAAACGAAATGATAAAAATCAGGCTGAATACGAAGTAGAAAGAACCAAAGTAAATACTATTTTGAAGAATCCGAAATACCAGCAATTAATGAAATTTGGTTCTGGAAAAGACGGCGCCTCAGTAAGCTATGTTGGAACTGACGAAAATATTGAAGAATTTGTAGTTTATGCCAATAGAAATGAAAATGGTTTTGCTGTAGTTCGTGTTTTAGGAAAAAACATGAATCCAAACAATATCATGACATTAATGACCGTTCTTAAGGAATCTAATATAGATATGGAACAACTTAAACCGTTACAACAACTGATTAAATAATTCTTACTTTTAAAAACAAAAAAGCCTCAAAATCTAAATTTTGAGGCTTTTTTATATTTTATGATTTAAGATTATTTACTCAAATACATTTTTCTTCTTGAATATAATTCATAGAACTGATCATCTTTTAAATCATCAATAAACAAGATACTTTCTCCAGTTGATTTCATCTCTGGTCCTAATGCTTTATTTACATTATGGAATTTACTGAATGAGAATACTGGTTGTTTAATTGCAAATCCTTTTAATTGTGGATTAAATTTAAAATCAGTTACTTTATTATGACCCAACATTACTTTTGTAGCGTAGTTTACATAAGGTTCTCCGTATGCTTTTGCTATAAATGGTACTGTTCTAGATGCTCTAGGGTTTGCTTCGATAATATAAACGGTATCGTCTTTTATAGCGAACTGAATGTTTATTAACCCAACCGTTTTTAAAGCTCTGGCAATTTTTATAGTATGATCTTTTATCTGTTGCATCACGAATTCTCCCAAGTTAAAAGGAGGCAATGTTGCATTACTATCTCCAGAGTGAACTCCGCAAGGCTCGATATGCTCCATTATACCAATGATATAAACATTACCATCAACATCACAAATTGCATCAGCTTCAGCCTCGATTGCTCCGGCAAGGTAATGATCTAAAAGTAATTTGTTCCCAGGAATAGTTTTCAATAAATTGATAACGTGCTCTTCAAGTTCTTTCTTGTTGATTACAATTTTCATCCCCTGCCCACCTAATACATAAGAAGGACGAATCAATAATGGAAAATCAAGCGTATCTGCCAAAGCCGAAGCTTCATCAGCCGTTTCAGCAATTCCAAATTGCGGGAAAGGAATATTTAATTCAGTCAATAATTCTGAAAAACGACCTCTATCCTCAGCTAAATCTAAAGCATCAAAACTAGTTCCGATGATTTTTACACCGTATTTAGATAATTTTTCAGCTAATTTCAAAGCAGTTTGTCCACCAAGCTGTACAATTACTCCTTCTGGTTTTTCATGCTGAATGATATCGTAAATATGCTCCCAGAAAACTGGTTCAAAATATAATTTATCAGCAGTATCAAAATCAGTCGAAACTGTTTCAGGATTACAGTTAATCATAATCGTTTCGTAACCACATTCTTTAGCAGCCAATACTCCGTGAACACAAGAATAGTCAAATTCAATTCCTTGCCCGATACGGTTTGGTCCTGAACCTAAAACTATTATTTTCTTTTTATCCGTAACAACACTTTCGTTATCTACATAACGTTCGCCGTTTGCTTTTTCAATTTCTGCTTCAAAAGTCGAATAGTAATAAGGTGTTTTAGCTTTAAATTCGGCAGCACAAGTATCTACCAATTTAAACACACGATTAATGTTCATTCCCATTCTTAAAGAATGAACTTCGCTTTCCAAACAATTCACCATATGAGCAATTTGTCTGTCGGCAAAACCTTTTTGTTTCGCTTCAAGCAAAAGTTCTTTTGGAAGAGTAGCTATTTTATAATTCGAAATTTCTTTCTCTAAAGTATGAAGCTCTTCATATTGTTTCAAGAACCACATATCTATTTTAGTAATCTCATGAATACGGCTCAATGGAATTCCCATTGCAATTGCATCATAAATTACAAAAACACGATCCCAACTTGCAAAAGTTAGTTTCTCGATAATCTCTTCATAATTTTTATATCCTTTTCCATCAGCACCTAAACCATTACGTTTAATTTCTAATGATTGAGTTGCTTTATGTAAAGCTTCTTGAAATGAACGACCAATTCCCATAACCTCACCTACAGATTTCATCTGTAGACCAAGAGTTCTGTCAGCACCTTCAAATTTATCGAAGTTCCAACGAGGAATTTTTACAATTACATAATCCAAAGTTGGTTCAAAAAGAGCCGAAGTTGATTTTGTAATTTGATTTTGTAATTCATCCAGATTATATCCTAACGCTAGTTTAGAAGCAATTTTTGCAATTGGATATCCAGTTGCTTTTGATGCTAATGCTGATGAACGAGATACACGTGGATTAATTTCAATCGCAACGATATCTTCTTTTTCATCTGGCGAAACTGCAAATTGCACGTTACAACCTCCTGCAAAATTTCCGATACTACGCATCATCAGGATTGCATAGTCACGTAATTTCTGGAATGTCTTGTCAGATAATGTCATTGCTGGCGCAACTGTAATCGAATCTCCAGTATGAATTCCCATTGGATCCATATTTTCGATAGAACAAATGATTACTACATTATCATTTTTATCTCTCAAAAGTTCCAATTCATACTCTTTCCACCCCATTAAAGCTTTATCAATTAAAACCTCATGTATTGGAGAAGCCTCAAGCCCTCTTGTCAAGAGCTCATCGAAATCTTCTTTTTTATAAACCACAGCTGCTCCGGTTCCTCCTAAAGTAAATGAAGGACGAATAACTAATGGAAAACCAAATTCCTGAGCAATTTCTTTTCCTTCTAAATAGGAAGTTGCAGTTTTTGCAGGTGCAGTTGGTACATTAATTTTTTCAAGAAGTTGTTTAAACTGCTCTCTATCCTCAGTAATGTTGATTGCATTTACATCAACCCCGATTAATTTTACCCCAAAATCTGCCCAAATTCCTTTTTCATCAGCTTCCAAACATAAATTCAATGCCGTTTGTCCACCCATTGTAGGCAAAACAGCATCGATTTGTGGATGTGCTTTCAGAATTTCAATAATCGATTTTGTAGTTAATGGCTTCAAATATATATGATCGGCCATACTTGGGTCGGTCATAATAGTCGCTGGATTTGAATTTATCAAGATAACTTCAATTCCTTCTTCACGAATAGAGCGTGCTGATTGTGATCCTGCATAATCAAATTCGCAAGCTTGACCAATAACAATAGGTCCTGAACCTATTATTAAAACTGATTTTATTGATGTGTCTTTAGGCATTTTAATTGTATTGTGTAGTTATATTTTCGCTTAATGTTTAAGTCTACTTGTTTAGAAATTAAAACATTACTGTTTTTTTAATGACAAGGTATAAAAAAAGGCGATACTAAAAAAAGTAACGCCTTATTTATGTTTATAGAAACATTATTTTTTGTGTCTAGGTTCGCTAGAAACAGTTAACTTATGTCTTCCTTTAGCTCTTCTACGTGCCAGAACTTTTCTTCCATTCGCAGAAGCCATTCTGTCCATAAATCCGTGCTTATTTCTTCTTTTTCTTTTCGATGGTTGAAACGTTCTTTTACTCATTGCTTTGTATCTTTAAATATGGTGTCTAATATCTTCTTTTTGTTCTTCGAATTTTGTTACTCTAAAACCGAGTGCAAATATACAAAGACTTTTTTTCCTTGCAAGTAGTTTTATAAAAATATTTTTAATTCATTTTACTATCTTTGCAATCACAAAAATACACCTATTATGTTTCACAGAAATATTAAAATTATTTTAGCCGGACTATTAGTAGTTGCTGGCATTTGGCAATTTACAGAAAGTAATATCGGAAACGGAATCTTCCTTATATTATTGACAGGAATCCCTATTTTCCTTTATTTTAAAAACGAATTCATCTTATTAGCCTTCTTAAAACTAAGAAAACAAGATTTTGAAGGTGCTAAAAAATGGCTAGCATACATCAAAAATCCTGAAATTGCTTTGGTAAGAAAACAACAAGGTTACTTTAACTACCTACAGGGTATTATGGTTTCTCAAACTAATATCAATCAAGCTGAAAAATATTTCAAAAAAGCAATTGAACTTGGCTTATCTATGGATATGGATTTAGCTGTAGCCAAATTAAATCTAGCTGGTGTTGCTATGTCACGCCGAAGAAAGCTTGAAGCAACAAACTTATTAAATGAAGCCAAAAAGCTTGATAAACAAGGGATGCTAAAAGAGCAAATTACAATGATGAAAGAACAAATGAAAAAAATATAGTTTCATATTTATCTCTTATAAAAAAAACCATCCGCAAAAACGGATGGTTTTTTTCATGATCAATAAGTCAAGAGAAAACTTAATCATAACCAAAGAATCTACTCTAAAATAATTTTAGGCAAGTTTTCATTTAACCATTTAAACTTATTCAAAATCATAATATGAGTTCCCCCTTTCACTACTTTACAGTTTGTAATATACTTTATAGGAAAAACATCATCTTGATCTCCATGAATATGAATTACATTTTCATCAATTTGGGTTCGATCCCAAAGAATCACTTGTTCAATTGCCCAATCTAGGTAGCGAATATCGCGCACAGACAAAAACTTCTCATAAAGCTTCAATCGTTTATTTATCTTTTCACCAAAAGAAAACCTAGCCATACTCTCTACATTTAAGATCAATCGCATAGGGATTAATTTATAAGCCTTAGTCGATTTGGCAATTTTCATTCTTCTAGGAAACTCAGCATTGCTTTTCACACTCGAAATAATAATTACTTTTCTAGCTTTTATATGCCTTGCCATTTCCTGAACCATGATACCTCCAAAAGACACTCCAATTAAAATAGGATTTTGATGTTTTATATTTTGAGTAATTCTTTTAGCATAATCTGATAAAGGTTCGCCATCAAGTGGTATTTCCCATTCTAACAAATGCATTTCAAAAATATCTTCTGGCAATGTAATCCTCTCAAAAATAGTTGTACTTGCCGCAAGACCAGGCATGAAATAAACAGGAACTTTACTCATAATCACATTTCTAATATTAACAACAACGAAAAAACTATTATTGATATAAAATTATTGTTTTTTAACGACTCTAGCTCTCTTTTTACAATAATATTATCACTTAAAATCATAGTAAACCCGCTTACTCACAACAGTTTTAAAAATGTAAAACATTTCTCATTCACAAAATCATTTGTTATTGAATATCAAATGATTACCTTTGCATCAGAAATAATTTATTTCTAACAATATATTACAAGAGGTCCTCATCGACCTTTTCACAGGGTTCATTTCTTCTTTTTTTTTAAATACCACATAAAAAACAAATAATATGGAAACTATTTCAGCAATGGAAATCAAAGACAATACCTTTGCAAGACAATTTGAAATCTCAACACCTACAGGATTAGTAACAATCGAATACTCTTTTCAAGAAAAAAAAATATTTCTAACAAAAATAAACACTCCCGAATCATTTGACGATCAGGAACTTTTTTATAATATGCTTAAAAGCATAATGGAAATTTCAATTGAACGAAAATTAAAAGTAGTCCCTATTCATCCTAAAATTGCAACTTTCTTTAAGAAAAACCCAATTTACAAAGAACTACTTCCGCCTGGTATCCGAATTTAATAATAACCGATTATATTCATCCACAACCCTCCTATCACCATATAAATGAGTAATAGGACAAGACCTGTTACAAGACCTTTTACCCACCAACTCTTTAAATCGACATAGCCGCTACCAAAAAACACAGGAGCTGGTCCATGACCGTAATGGGTTAATGTACCATAAAGCGACCCAACAAATCCAAGCATAAAAGCCAATAGTAACCCCGGAACTCCCAAAGAAACCCCGACCCCTAATAACGCCGCATACATTGCCGCTACGTGAGCCGTTGCACTCGCAAAAAGATAATGACTAAAAAAGTAAACAAGAATTATAATAGGAAAAGCCATTTGCCAACTTAACCCCCCTATTTGCTCTTTTACCAAATCACTAAACCATCCGATAAAACCTAATTCATTGAGCGAACTAGCCATCATTACCAAAACCGAAAACCATACGATAGTATCCCAAGCTCCCTTCTCTGATTTTACATCTTCCCAAGTTAACACTGAAGTTAATAACAAAATTACCAACCCAATGAAAGCTGTTGTTGTAGCATCAATAGAAAACAAATCACCCGTCATCCAAAGAAACAACAAGATAAAAAACGTTAATAACATTAACCATTCATTTCTAGAGATTGGCCCCATGTCTTTTAGCTTTTGCTTCGCAATTCCTGGAGCATCGGCTGTCGATTTTAATTCAGGCGGATAAATTTTATACAATACTAAAGGAATTACAAAAAAAGCAACTAACCCCGGTACAATCGCAGCAAGCGCCCAAGACATCCAAGTTATTTTAATCCCTAAATTTAAGGCAAACTTTTGACACATAGGATTACTTGCTGTTCCTGTTAAAAACATTGAGGATGATATAAGATTCATATTGTAACTATTCAATGTCAAAAACGAACCTAACTTCTTGTGTGTTTCAGGCTTATCTGGCTCTGACCCAAAACTTATCGCCATCGATTTCATAATGGGATAGATAATCCCTCCTCCCCTAGCCGTATTACTAGGAACAGCAGGAGCAAGACATAAATCAGCAAGCCCTAATCCATAAGCAAGCCCTAATGAACTTTTCCCAAATATTCTTATAAAAATAAAAGCGATTCTATTTCCAAGTCCAGTCTTAATAAATCCGCGTGCTATAAAAAATGAAATTCCTATTAGCCATATCACTTTATCACCAAATCCTCTTAAAGCCAATGTTATCGATTTCCCAGCTTCGCCAGGCGCCAATACCTGCGAGAATGCTGTAACAGCTATTGCAATCATACACATAGTCCCCATAGGGGCTGCCTTTAAAATAATCCCGAGAATAGTCGCCACAAAAATAGCAAACAAATGCCAAGCTTCTTCTTTAACACCTTCGGGAGCTGGAATAATCCAAAGAGCAATACCAATTGCAAATGTTATTAATGTTTGAGGAATTTTTACTTCTTTCATAATATGGAAATTAAATTATATTAAAGTCTAGTTTGAAATTGAACGATAAATAAATTATCATTATACATAGATGTATTAGGGATATTCTTATCATACCTATCGATTTCAAATCCTAATTCAATTCTGCCAGTATAAGCCTTTCCAAATTCAAGACTCAACATCGGTGTATATGTTTTACGAACATTTGAATTTAATTTGAAATTAGTATCAAAAGACTCATAACGACATGAAAACTCTAAAGAAGTCAGTTTTTTATAATCTATACGGTATCTCAAATTTGGCATAACATAATACCCGCGCATCTGATAATCATCTGCATGCAATGTCCTACCATCTACTGGTAATGAAAAATATAAATTATGATTCGTCCCCTGTTTATACTCAAGCTGCAGATCAAAAGTAAATTTATCCGTAAGTTTAAAATCACTCGTAATGTCAGCTCCTAAAGCAAAAACATCCTGATTAAATACTTTTCCTGTCCCACCATTTAATCCTAAATTAATTTTATGCAGTTTAGACAATCCAAAAACCCATCTTGTAGAATATTGTTTTCCGCTGTCTTTATCTTTTTCCTGATTTCTCCCAGTCCCATTTAAGATAGAAATAGCATAACTTACAGGAAGACTTCCAACATCAAAAGAACCTGTTGCAGAAGCCCCTATTTGAAAGCTCGTCCAACCATTTTTCCCAAATTCATAATATTGATTTGAGAAATCAAAAGACTTAATAACATCTACAGGAACAAGCTCTTCTATACCAAAAGCTGGTCGGAACTGTCCTCCTGTTACTGCAAAATACTTACTAAAAGTATATTTTGCATAAGCATTTTCAAGAACTTTATTTTTAGGATCCGATTTAAAATCAGCTAAATTTACTAAAATCACCACTTCTGTTTGCTCACTCAATTTTGTATTTAACCCAACACGCATTCTTTTAACATCAAATGAAGTTTGAGTAACTTCTCCCGTTGAATTGTGAACTCCAAGAACATCTACATTATCTGAAAGCGCTCCTAAAAATCGAGCTTGAAAAAGTCCTTTAAACTGAAATTGTGGATATTTTACAGTTTTATCAGAATTCGTTGTAGCCTGATTTACATCAACTTGAGCATTCAAAAAATAAGGAACCATTAAGATAGCGAATACAATTTTAATTAGCGAAAACTTCCCCATGAGTATATTTTAAATAAAAATTTAAACTAGTAATTAATCAATACGCAAAATTTGATTTTTAAATCCGCTCTCTTATCTCCTGTTAGCCCCTTCATTTACAGGCCTTGTTCCTGCTGGTCTAGTTACTGGCCTTGTCGTTGCTGGCTGCACAGGTCTAACAGCAGGTCGCGTTGATTGGGCGGCTGGAGTAACTGGACGTGTTGCTGGCCTTGTTACTGGCTGTGTTGGCCTGGCAACTGGTCTCGTTGATGGATTAGTTGGAGTTACCGGACGTGCAGTTGGCCTTGTTGTTTCTGCTCCCGGTCTAGTCGCTGGAGTTGTAGGACGAGTTACTGGCCTAGTCGTATTTCCTGGTCTGGTTGATGGAGTTGTAGGACGCGTTGTTGGCCTAGTCGCATTTCCCGGTCTAGATGGCCTAGTAGAAGTAACTGGTGCTGGTTTTTTATAATCTCTTCCATTATAGGTAGAATTATAGCGCCCGTTGGTTCTATTAGTTCTAACAACTACTGATGTATTTCTTCTACTAACATAATTATTATAATACCTAGGATATCTTATAACAGCTGTCCTCTGATAATAAGGACTTCTGTAATAATGCCCATGATATCCCCAATAATCATGATAATAAACTGGACGCCAAGGGCGCCAGTACGAAGGATAGTACCCCCAGTGCCAAGGAGACCTATATACTACATATACGGGAGAAAACAAAAATACAACCACTGGCCATGCACTTACACTAGTACTCACATAACTTGGACTAGTTGTTGTATTATAATTATTAGTTGTATTATTATTTACAATTACAGTAGCTTCTCCTTTGTATCCCGGATTAGGTGTTCCTGAAACAGCATCTGAAGGTTCTACAATATAATTTTTACCATATAATTCTTCGTCACCTATAGCCTGAACATGCACCTTGTTCTTTTTATCCCTAGTTACCTCAATCACAGCAACATCTTGTGTTTCTTTACTATTCACAGCTACCTGAAGTACAATTACATGAGTACTACCTTCCTTATGGCCTTCTACCTCAATATAATCGATTTCCCCATCATTATTTAGGTCTAAATTATTAACCTTGCTATCTGGATCATTTAATGCTCTTTCAAAATCTTCTAATGTTTTTGATTTTTGAAAAACATCTAATACTGCAAATAAATTAAGATTATCACCAGGTAACCCCAAAGCAACTGGCTCATCATTTATTTGAGAAAACACAGGAAGACTAAACGAACTAGTCAACATAATAGCTAAAAATAATAGATTTTTTTTCATGTTAATAAGTAGTTAATTTATTAAATATATATACTAAGGTATAAAAAAACAAATAAAGTTCTATATCATCAAAAAAATTTCTATTTTCTTAATGAAAGCTATAGTGAGTTTTTAAATGCGATTATGTATTTACTTATTACAAAACAAAGATTGTAAGACTAATATTCTTAACTTTGCGAATAACTGTATTTCATATACAATCATTCTATTTATAAAATCTTACAAAATATATTTAGATTTATCATATAATAGAAACAAAAAACATACAATGAGAAAACTTTCACCTATTTTCTTTTTCTTTCTTTCATTAACTTATGGATATGCCCAAATTGAAGTCTCTCCAACTTTAGAAGAGGCCATTAATAAAGCGTTAGAAAAAAGTAATTCTTTAAAAAACAAAGACCTCGATATTGAAAAATTAAATCTTCAAGAGAAAGGAATTTGGAACAAATACATTCCTACTGTCGAAGCAAGTGCACTATACACGTATTTTGATAATAAACTAACGGTAGATCTTCCTACTGCTACTATTCCTATTGTAAATTATCCTTTATTTGACGGAAAAACAGCCTTTAAAAATTACGGAAACCTTTTTAATGGAAGCGTAATGGCTAAAACAGTTTTATTTAGTGGTATGCAAATTCCAAATGGAGCCAAAGCAATACACGAAAAAACCAAAGGAACTGCATTTTTAAAAGAATCCGAGAAAGATGGAATCATAAAAGATGTCATTAATACCTTTGATCAATTAGAGTTATTAAAAGAAATTGACAGACTAATAAAAGAAAGTGAAAAACGATTAGATACCGAAACCAAACGTGTTGCAAAAGCAATAGAACAAGGTCTTGCAATTCCTTACGATAGAGATAAAATCAAATTAGCCTCACTTGAATTAGCTTCTAAAAAAATTGAACTGGACGGAAAACGAAAATTAGTTTATAAAAAAATTCAGTACTTAACAGGGTACTCTATTGCCGAAATAGAAAATGTGCATTATGACTTGGTTCCGTATTTAATTACAAATGAAAAATTAAGTACTCAAAACAAACAAGAAATAAAAGCTTTGGAGTCTTTTAAAACTGCATATGAATATTTACTAAAAAAAGAAAAAGGCACTTATTTACCAACCTTAGGAGCATTTGGGGGTGTTTCTTATTCAAGTTTATTTAATGCCAATGCTACAACACCAATAATTACTGGAATAAATCAAGCATTATATTTAGGACTAAACGAGGCAACCATAAGCAACAACTGGGTTGTAGGCGCAGCGATGAAATGGGAGGTTTTTTCAGGTTTTGAAAGAAAACATAAAGTACACGAAGCCAAAATTAATATCGAACAGATGCAAAACCAGATTGATGACACTAAAGAAAAACTAGAATTATTACTTGAAAAAAACTTAGTTGACTATAGTGTACTAACACAAAAAATTGACATTACTCAACAACAAGAAAAAGTAGCAGGCAATAATTTAAATCTTGCCATAAAACAATACAAGGAAGGTCTTATCAATATATCGGAACGTCTTGAAGCCGAAAATGATTCTTATAAAGCATCAGTAAACAAAACAACTACCTTAATCGAACAACGATTATCTGCTATTGAAACAATAATTTCTACTGGCGATTTATCAAAAAAACTATCTAAATAAAAGTTCTATTTTATGAAAAAAGCAATTATTATAATCAATTTAATTTTCATTTTTACAAGTTGTAAAAATGAAAAAAAAGAAAATCTGATTCAGGGAAAAATAGAAAAAGAACAAATTGCAGTTGTTAGCAAAATTCCTGGGAAAATTTTAAAAATATTTATCAAAGAAGGAGATATTGTCCAAAAAGGAGATACCCTTGCAATTCTTGACATTCCAGAAGTAGATGCTAAAAAAAATCAAGCTGAAGGAGCTGTTATATCTGCAAAAGCACAATATAAAATGGCAGTAAAAGGAGCTACTGAAAACCAAATTAAACAGCTGGAAGCAAAAAAAATGGGATTAAAAGAACAGTATGAATTTGCTCAAAAATCGATTAAACGATTAACAAATATGCTCAAAGACTCCTTAATATCACAACAAACTTATGACGAAACTTTCGCTAAATACCAAGGGGCTCAAGCTCAATATAACGCTGTTATTGCTGAACTAGACGATGCGAAAAAAGGAGCTCGTATTGAGCAACAAACAATGGCTTTAGGTCAACAAGATAGAGCACTTGGAGCGTTACAAGAAGTAGAAACTGCCGATAAAGAACGCTATATTGTAGCTCCTCAAGACATGAGCATCGAAACTATAACTTTAACTATCGGCGAGCTAGCATTACCAGGTTACACCTTATTTAATGGTTATATCGCTAACAGTACTTACTTCCGCTTTACGATACCTGAAAATCAATTAGAAAAATTAAAAAAGGGACAAGAAGTAACAGTACATGTTCCTTATAAAAAAACAGACATAAAAGGAAATATTAGCACAATAAAACAACTGGGAGCCTATGGAAATATTGCAACCGCATACCCAGATTATGAAATGCAGGAAAGTTTATTCGAAATAAAAATAACACCTTCCAATGCCAATGAAACAAAAGATTTAATTACGAAAACAACTGTTACTTTATCTCTTTAACTATGCAAAATTTCTTTTCATTGCTTAAACGGGAATTCAAATTATTCTGGCAAAACAAAGTGCTTCGAATACTTTTTATTGGTGCACCAATACTTTATGGCGTCTTATTAGGTTATGTTTACGGCAAGGGTAAAGTTACCGATTTACCCATAATTGTTGTAGATCAAGATCGTACCGAGATGAGTTCAAAAGCAATTCAGATGTTTGAAGATAATGAAGTAATACATATTGCTTCAATTCTATACGATCAAAACAATCTTTCTCAGATTGCCATAAAAAAAGAAGCTACTTGTGTTGTTATCATACCAAAGGGGTTTGAAAAAATGACACTCACAAAAAAGTACCCTGAAATTACAACCATCGTAAATACTTCTAATGTTTTAACTGCCAATTACGCATCAACAGCAATACAAGTTTGCCTTGGAACATTAAAGGCTGGTGTTCAAATTGAAACTTTAAGAAAACAAGGTGTACCCGAAAACTTACTTATGTCACAATACGAACCTTTTAAGACAACTTTTATAAAGAAATACAACCGAAGCACCAACTATATGTATTTTCTTTGGCCAGGTGTTTTAGCAACCGTCTTACAACAAGTACTTTTACTAGGGCTAGCACTTTCTTTTGCGTCTGAATTTGAAAATGGAACTTTTAAAGACTTAGTTAAAAGATGCCCTTCAATTGTAAAACTCATGATTGTAAAAATAACACCTTATATGCTAATGAGTTTGGGCATTTGGTTTGTATACTGGCTCTTTACTTTATGGTTTAGACTTCCTTTTTATGAAAATTTACTTCCACTAACATTCATAGCAGGGATTTTTGTACTATCCGTTTCTTTTATTGGAATCCTGGTAAGCATTTTAGTCCCCAGTCAACTGAAAGCTACAGAAATACTAATGGTTATTGCGACTCCTAGTTTTATCCTAAGCGGATTTACTTGGCCTTTAAGTCAAATGCCACAAGCTGTACAGGCAATTGCTAATGTAATTCCATTAACGCATTTTTTAAAAGCATTTAGAATATTAATAATCGAAAATGGAACGTTCTCACAAACTACAAAACCTATTTGGAATATGATTATTATAGGATTAGTTTGTTCAATTACCGCTTATATTGCCTTATACTATAAGAAAAAAAATGTTTTAAAAGAGATTTAGACTCCCAATTATCAGACATAAAAAAACGGCATAAGTAGTTCATCTCTTATGCCGTTTTCTTTATTAAAATATAAGACTATTTTTCAATCTCTCTCATCGAATCCATCTTTTTATGCGCTAAGAAACCAGCAACATCTTCAAAATGCTCTTTAACACGCTTATTTCCAAATTCAAAAACCTTAGTTGCTAATCCGTCAAGGAAATCACGATCGTGAGAAACTAAAATTAAAGTCCCATCAAAGTCGCGTAAAGCATCTTTAATTATATCTTTGGTTTTCATGTCTAAGTGATTCGAAGGCTCATCTAGAATCAATAAGTTAACTGGCTCCAACAATAATTTTATCATTGCTAAACGTGTTTTCTCTCCTCCAGAAAGTACTTTTACTTTCTTTGTAATATCATCTCCCTGAAACATAAAAGCCCCAAGAATGTTCTTAATTTGAGTTCTAACATCTCCAACAGCAATAGCATCGATGGTTTCAAAGATTGTAGCATTCTCATCTAACAAAGAAGCCTGATTCTGAGCAAAATATCCAATTTGTGAATTATGACCAATTTCTACACTTCCTTCGTCGATACCAATCTCTTTCATGATTGCTTTAATCATAGTCGATTTACCTTCTCCATTTTTACCAACGAAAGCAACTTTTTCACCTCTTTCGATAACTATGTTAGCATCTTTAAAAACAACATGATCTCCGTATGACTTAGATAATTCTTTAACCACAACAGGGTATTGCCCTGAACGTGCTGCTGGTGGAAATTTTAATTTAAGAGCAGAATTATCTACTTCATCAACTTGCACAATAACTAATTTCTCCAGCATTTTAACACGAGACTGAACTGCATCCGTTTTAGAAAAGGTTCCTTTAAAACGATCGATAAAGGCTCTATTATCAGCAATCATCTTTTGTTGTTCATCATATGCTTTTTGTTGGTGTATACGACGATCTTTTCTTAGCTCTAAATAATGAGAATATTTGGCTTTATAATCATAAATTCTTCCCATGGTAACTTCGATAGTACGATTGGTAATATTATCTACAAACGCTCTATCGTGCGAGATTACCACAACAGCTTTTGCAGAGTTTATCAAAAACTCCTCTAGCCATTGAATACTCTCAATATCCATATGGTTGGTTGGCTCATCCAGCAAGATCAAATCTGGTTTACGCAAAAGTATTTTAGCTAATTCAATTCGCATCCTCCATCCTCCAGAAAACTCAGAAGTTTGTCGTGTAAAATCTTCACGCTCGAAACCTAATCCAACCAAAATTTTCTCAACTTCAGCTTCATAATTTACTTCTTCAATTGCATAAAATTTTTCACTTAAGTCCGAAACTCTTTCGATTAACTTCATGTACGCATCACTTTCATAATCGGTACGAACAGTTAATTGTTCGTTTATCTCATCAATTTCAGCTTTCATTTCGAAAATTTCACCAAAAGCTTTTGATGCTTCCTCCATTACAGTTGATCCATCTTTGGTCAATAAATGCTGAGGCAAATATGCCACAACAGCATCTTTTGGAGCCGAAATACTTCCAGTAGAAGGTTTACTTTGACCAGCGATTATTTTTAAAAGTGTCGATTTTCCCGCACCATTTTTACCCATAAGGGCAATTTTATCATTTTCATTTATAGCAAAAGAAACATCGCTAAAAAGTGTCGTTCCGCCAAACTGAACTGAAATATCATTAACTGTAATCATTATACTGTGAATTTGTTTATTCGGTTAATCGTTAATTTGCTAACCCAAATTTTCGAGGTGCAAAGATAGATTAATTAGAGTATTCAACAACACAATTAAACCTCTGTCATCTTCGTTTTTTTTAAATTTAGACATTCTTCTTACATATTTTATTCTATTTTATCATACCTTGTATAAGAATTTAAAAATCAAAAAACATGAGAACGAAATTAAACTTGGTAGTTTGCCTTATTGCAGGATTAATATTTGGACTTTCAGCAAATGCTCAAAAAACAGTAATCAAAAAAGAGGCTTTACCTGCAAATGCACAAACTTTCTTAAAGACTCACTTCGGATCTAAAAAGCCCAGCTATATACTGCAGGACAAAGAGATCCTCTCTACAGAATACAAAGTTCAGTTTGACAATAAGATTGAAATCGAATTTGATAAAAAAGGAAACTGGAAAGAAGTTGATGGCAAAAGCACTAAAATCCCAAGTTCTATTATCCCTAAAAAAATTGCGACTTATGTAAAAGAAAATTTCCCTAGAGAAAAGATAACCAAAATAGAAATAGGAACTTTTGGCTACGAAACAAAACTAACCAATGGTTTAGAACTAAAATTCAACCTAAAAGGCGATTTTACTAAAATCGACAAATAGTACTTAAATAAAAACCCGACAAGTTTTAAAAACTTGTCGGGTTACTTATATTATCTAATTTTCAAACTGACTAATCATCTAATTAAATCAGTCTTTTCTCCATTTTTTTGTTTCTTCAAAAATATGCTCTAAAATTGCAGCTTCTTTTTCATCAAAATCAATATTTCTGCGCCCCATAACCAGTCGAGCTGTTTCAAAAGCTTTTTTGGTAACATATGTTGTAAAACCAGCTGCTCCGCCCCAAGAAAAACTTGGCACAAAATTGCGAGGAAAGCCAGTTCCAAAAATATTAGCACTAACTCCTACTACTGTACCTGTATTAAACATCGTATTAATTCCGCATTTACTATGATCTCCCATCATTAAACCACAAAACTGAAGTCCAGTTTTAGCAAATCCTTCTATTTCATAACTCCATAATTTCACTTCTTCATAGTTGTTTTTTAGATTCGAATTATTAGTGTCTGCACCAATATTACACCATTCGCCTAAAACTGAATCTCCCAAAAATCCATCATGCCCCTTATTAGAGTTTGCAAAAACAACCGAATTCTTGACCTCCCCTCCTATCCTAGAACCTATCCCTACAGTTGTAGCTCCATAAACTTTGGCATTCATTTTAACTTGTGCATTTTCACATAAAGCAAATGGTCCACGAATAACTGAGCCTTCCATAATTTCAGCATTCTTACCTATATAAATCGGTCCTGTAGAAGCGTTTAAAGTGACAAACTCCAATTTAGCACCCTCTTCTATAAATATATTCTCCGGAGCTATAGTACTTACGCTTTTAGGGATTGGTTGCGATTTCCTGTCTTCTGTCAAGAAATTAAAATCTTCGCGAATTGCGGCATCATTTTTCGAAAAAATATCCCATGTATTTTCTACTGTTATACAATTATCATTATACTGAATAATTTCGTAAGTATCAAAATCTACTTCTTCTTGATTTTCACTTGTATAAAAAGCAATAACTTCTTCCCCTTTAAAGATAGCCTGATTTGTTTTTAAATCCGAAACTAATTCTGCTAGGTCATAATTTGGCAAAAACGAAGCATTTATCATCACGTTTTCCTCAAGCTCTACCATTGGATATTTTTCTGACAGATACTCTTCAGTTATTGTGGTTGTAGTTGATCCTAAATACATTTCCCATTTTTGACGTATCGTCATTATTCCGATCAAAATATCGGCAACAGGTCGGGTAAACGTAAAAGGCAACAAGGCATTCCGGACGGGCCCGTCGAATAGAATGTAATTCATATATTAATTTAATTTGGCAATATTTTAAAATCTTGATTTGGTTATCGAGTTCAAAGTTACAAATATTTTATTTGTTTCATTTAACGATAAGGCTTCTTAATCAAGCATTAAGATAATATATTTATACAAAAAAAGCCTTCCGAAAAGGAAGGCTTTGATTTATTTAGAAACAAACTAAAATTATTTAGCGTGTTTAGCATATTTAGTTTTGAATTTATCAATACGTCCTGCAGTATCGATAAGTTTAGATTTACCTGTGTAAAAAGGGTGAGATGTTCTAGAGATCTCCATTTTCACAAGTGGATATTCAACACCATCAACTGTTATTGTTTCTTTTGTATCTGCAGTAGATTTAGTAACAAAAACTTCTTCATTTGACATGTCTTTGAAAGCAACTAATCTGTAATTTTCTGGGTGAATTCCTTTTTTCATCTTTTCTTTTTATTTATTGTTTGGAGCGTTTTAATTTTGAAGCTTCTTCGTGGTTAGAAAAAGGTGTAAATGCAACTACTCTTTTTGTTTAAAATCTTTTAATTATTTCAGTTTGCAAATTTACAATTATTTTTCAATAAACAAACCTTTGCCCTGTTTTTTTTATCTAAAATCGAAAAGCATTTTTTATCCATGAATATATTGGGAATTGTTATATTTGTGGATTAATTTTAAAACATATAAATTATGATTAATGAAGTTATAAAAAAGAATGGAATTACTTACGGTATAATAATAGGTGTTGTTGCCTGCTTATCACAAATTATTACGTACGTAGGTGGTGATAATTTTTATAAAAATACTTTGTATGGCATCTTCATATCATTAATATACTGGGGAATTAAAATATTTCAGGTTATAATAACTAAAAAACAATTAGGGAATACAATTAACTTCAAAGACAGCTTTACAACTTTACTAATCTCTACAAGTATCGGAATATTAATATCAATATTATTCAGCTATATTTTCTATAACTTTGTATCACCCGAATTTAAACCAGAAATAAACAACTTCATGAATTCTAAACAAGTAGAATTATTCAAAGCGATGGGGAAAACCACATCAGAATTAAATGAGTTATTAAAAAATGACAATTTTTCTATAGGCAATCTTGTTAAAGGAGGGCTTTTTTCAATAATAATCAGTTCTATTTTCAACTTAATTATTTCAGCAATTATCAAATCTAAACCATTACAACAATAGTGAATTTATCTATACTTATACCACTTCTTAACGAAGAGGAATCACTTACAGAACTATACACATGGATCATTAAAGTGATGAAATCTAACAATTACTCATATGAAATCATTTTTGTAGATGATGGAAGTACAGATAATTCTTGGAATATTATTGAAGGTTTTTCTAATGAAAACCCAAATGTAAAAGGAATCCGATTCATGAAAAACTTTGGTAAATCGCAAGCGTTACATGCTGGTTTTGCCAAAGCAAATGGTGATGTTATCATTACTATGGATGCCGATTTACAAGATAGTCCAGACGAAATCCCTGGATTATACGAAATGATTACCAACCAGAAATTTGATTTGGTTTCGGGCTGGAAAAAGAAACGTTACGACTCTGTTGTAGCAAAAAATTTACCGTCAAAATTATTTAATTGGGCAGCCAGAAAAACTTCGGGTGTTGAATTAAATGATTTTAATTGCGGATTAAAAGCATATAAAAATGCTGTTGTTAAGAACATTGAAGTTTCAGGCGAAATGCACCGATATATTCCGGTTTTAGCAAAGAATGCAGGTTTTAATAAAATTGGAGAGAAAGTAGTTATACACCAGGCTCGTAAATACGGCGAAACCAAATTTGGCATGGAGCGCTTTGTTAATGGCTTTCTGGATTTGATTACAATTTGGTTTTTATCAAGATTTGGAAAAAGACCAATGCACCTATTTGGCGCAATGGGATCGCTTATGTTTATAATTGGGTTTTTATTAGCTGGTTATATTGGTGTTTCCAAATTGTACCACATGTATATGGGAATGCGTTATAACTTGGTAACAAATAATCCTTGGTTTTTTATCGCACTAACAACTATGATATTAGGTACACAATTATTCCTTGCTGGATTTTTAGGAGAAATTATTTTACGAACTAAAAACAATGAAGCTCGTTATAAAATAGCCCATCAGGTTAATTTTTAAAATACACCTTTGCCTTATCGGGAAGCAGGAAATCAGTTCGATGAATAGTAATCCTTACTCCTGAAATTACATTATTATTTTGACTTACAATTTAAACAATATACAAATGAATATAGCACCTAACATATTAACTGCTGTAAACGAATGGCTTACGCCAGCATTTGACAACGAAACACAAGCGGCTATTAAAGAAATGATGACAACGTCGCCTAAAGACCTTGAGGAAGGTTTTTATAAAAATCTAGAATTCGGAACTGGTGGAATGCGTGGTGTCATGGGCGTTGGTAGTAACCGCATCAATAAATATACCCTTGGAAAAAATACACAGGGACTTTCTGACTACATGCATAAAGTTTTCCCTAACAAACCTCTTAAAGTAGCAATCGCTTATGATTGCCGTCACAATAGTAATACACTTGCAAAAGTTGTTGCAGACGTTTTCTCTGCAAATGGAATCCATGTGTATTTATTTTCAGATATGCGTCCGACTCCTGAATTATCTTTTGCTCTTAAATATTTAGGCTGCCAATGTGGTATTGTACTTACAGCATCCCATAACCCTCCTGAATATAACGGGTACAAAGTATACTGGGAAGATGGTGGCCAAATTGTTCCTCCTCAGGATGCTGAAATTATTGCGATGATTGAAAGCATAGATTATGCTAAAATTAAATTTCATGCTAATGAAAAATTAATTGAATATATAGATACTGAGATTGATAATGCCTTTATCAAATCATCTATTGAGAATGCTAGTTTTAATACTCCAGCAAAAGCTAAAGAAAATTTACAAATCGTTTTTACGTCTTTACATGGAACTTCTATAAAATCGATTCCTCCTACTTTATCACAAGCAGGCTACACCAATGTACATATTGTACCTGAACAAGCTGTCCCAAACGGAGATTTCCCTACTGTAAAATCACCTAACCCAGAGGAACCGGAAGCATTAACAATGGCACTTGTATTAGCTGATAAAACAAATTCAGATATTGCTGTTGGTACTGATCCTGACTGCGACCGCCTTGGAGTTGCTGTTCGCAATAACGAAGGCAAAATGATTTTGCTAAATGGAAATCAAACCATGATATTAATGACTTCCTTTTTATTGCAAGAGTGGAAAAAAGCTGGCAAAATTAATGGAAAACAATTTATAGGTTCAACTATTGTTTCAACCCCTATGATGATGGAACTTGCAACAAGCTATGATGTTGAATGCAAAATAGGTTTAACAGGCTTTAAATGGATTGCCAAAATGATTAAAGATTTCCCTGAACTTGAATTCATAGGTGGCGGAGAAGAAAGCTTTGGTTTCATGGTTGGAGATGCTGTACGTGATAAAGATGCTGTTGCTGCAACTTTATTAATTTGTGAAATGGCTGCTCAAGCAAAAGCAAATGGAAGCTCTGTTTACAAAGAACTTCTAAAACTTTATGTTGAACACGGATTTTACAAAGAGTACTTAGTTGCTTTAACCAAAAAAGGAATAGAAGGGTTGCAAGAAATCAATCAAATGATGATTAATTTACGTGAAAACCCTGTAAAAGAAATAGATGGCCAAAGAGTAATAATGGTAGAAGATTACCAATCATCTACAGCATTAAACTTATTGAGTGGAGAGGTTTCTGAAATGACTATTCCAAAATCAAATGTGCTTATTTATTATACAGAGGATGGTTCTAAAATTTGTGCAAGACCAAGCGGAACTGAACCAAAAATTAAATTTTACATTAGCGTAAATACTCAATTGGACTCTGTAAAAGACTTTGATGCAGCTGATGCGGTTTTAGATAAAAAAATAAAAAATATTATCACAGCAATGCAATTGAATTAATTTTTTTACTTCTGACTTATAACGTTGATTTAAAAAATAAAAACATCTTGAATGAATAATTTCAAAAGAATATTTCCTTTTATATTTCCTTATAAAAGATATGCATACATGAACATTTTTTTTAACATTCTGTATGCGCTGTTTAGCACGCTTTCGTTTATGGCATTAATTCCTATGATTCAGGTTTTATTTGACCAAACAAAAAGAAACACCACAATACCTGTTTACGAAGGTATTTGGGAGCTAAAAAACTATGCAGAAAACTACTTAAGCTACTTTATCACACAAGCAACTGATAACTATGGCGTAGGATACACACTATCTATAATGGTAGCAGTAATTATTTCGATATTTTTATTGAAAAATCTATGTGATTATCTCGCTATGTTCTTCATTACTTTTTTAAGAAATGGAGTTTTAAGAGACATGCGAAATGCGATGTACAAAAAAACACTTGAATTACCTTTGGCATTTTTCTCAGAAAAAAGAAAAGGAGACGTTATCTCACGTATTGCAGGTGATGTCAATGAGGTACAAACATCATTTCTTGCCATTTTAGAACTTATCGTAAAAGAACCGCTTACTATCCTATTTACAATTATTGCCATGCTTGCCATAAGCCCGCAATTAACTCTTTTTGTTTTTGTTTTTATTCCCATTTCTGGATATATCATATCATTAATAGGAAAACAATTAAAAAAACAATCAACCAAGGCCCAACAAGAACAAGGAACATTTTTATCAACTATTGAAGAAACATTAGGCGGGTTAAAAGTGGTAAAAGGATACAACTCTGAGAATTATTTCAATAGTGTTTTTCAAAATTCAACACAACGTTTCTTTCAACTATCAAATAGTATTGGTAATCGCCAAAACTTAGCTTCTCCTGCAAGTGAATTCATGGGAATCATGGTAATTGCAATTTTATTATGGTACGGTGGTCAAATGGTTTTAATCGAAAAAACATTAAACGGCGCTTCATTCATCGCTTACATGGGATTAGCTTACAATATACTTACCCCAGCAAAAGCAATCTCTAAAGCTTCTTATGGCGTAAAAAGAGGAAATGCAGCAGCAGAACGTGTATTAGAAATTCTTGATCAAGAAAACCCAATTACAAGTAAAGTAAACGCTATAGAAAAAGCTACATTTGACTCTGACATCACAATAAAGAACATCAACTTTAAATACGAAAAAGAAAATGTACTAAAAGACTTTTCTCTCGAAATAAAAAAGGGACAAACTGTTGCTCTAGTTGGACAATCTGGTAGTGGAAAAAGTACTATCGCTAATCTCCTTACTCGTTTTTACGATGTAAACGAAGGCAGTATAAAAATTGACGGCATCAACATTAAAGACATGTCTTTACATTCTCTTCGTGGTTTGATGGGGCTAGTAACTCAAGACAGTATCTTGTTTAATGACACCATAAAAGCTAATATTTCATTAGGAAAACTAGACGCAACCGATGAAGAAATTATTGAAGCTCTAAAAATTGCCAATGCTTTTGAATTTGTAAACGAATTACCTCTTGGTATTTATACTAATATTGGTGATAGCGGAAACAAACTTTCTGGTGGGCAAAAACAACGTTTATCAATTGCTCGTGCCGTTTTAAAGAATCCTCCAATTATGATTCTAGATGAAGCTACATCTGCACTGGATACTGAAAGCGAAAAATTTGTACAGGTTGCTCTTGAAAACATGATGCAAAACCGCACCTCTATTGTTATTGCGCATCGTTTATCAACTATTCAAAAAGCAGATTTAATTGTTGTTATGCAAAAAGGTAAAATTGTAGAACAAGGAACTCATGAAAACCTAATAGCTTCAAACGGAACTTATAATAAGTTGGTTACCATGCAGTCATTTGAATAATTTTTCTTAAATTAGAGATACCTAAGATGTAAACACTTATGTATCGTCACAATTCAAACATTAATCTTCCTGAAGATCCCAATACAGTAGTCTGGAAATACTTAGATTTATCTAAGTTTCTAGACTTATTGATGTCTAAAAAACTATTCATGTCCCGTTCTGATAAATTTGAAGATCAGTACGAGGGAACGTTTAGCGAACCTACCTATGAGGAGATAAAAAAACTCGCTATAGACAATCCTGATTTTATAAATTATTATAAAACACACCGCGAAAAAGTCGCAATAAGCAGTTGGCATATAAATGAATATGAATCATTTGCTATGTGGCAGATATTCACCCAAAATAGCGAAGGGCTAGCGATTCAATCTACCATTGGAAGACTGCAAAAAGCATTAAAACCCGAGAATAATTTTGATCAATATATTGGTGAAGTAAATTATATTGATTACAAGAAAGAATACATCCCCTTTGATGATTTATTCTTTCCGTTTTTATTTAAAAGAAAAAGTTTTCAATATGAACGTGAAGTACGCATAATTACAGATTCATCCAAAAGCAACATTAAAATTAATGATGGATTAAGAATTAATGTTAACCTTAAATATCTTATTGAAAAAATATACATTCATCCCAAATCAGAGAACTGGTATAAAAAACTTGTAATTGACTTGGTTCACAAATTAGGCTATGACTTTGATATAGAAAAATCAGACCTTGAAAGTGACATATTAATATAATTACAAACTCTAAATTGGCTTATAACTAATCACTTTCCAATCTTTAACTCCGAGATTGATGTAGTTGTAATGCAGAACATCATTTTTATCAAACTGACCATTTTTATTAGTGTCTTCGATAGTTCTAAAATACAAACGATTTTTTGACTCTATAACATTCCAATCTATTAATTCTTGAAAATCTTCAGAAACTTTAATAAATTGCTCTCCACTAATATCACTTAAATACAATGCTTTTATATCGCTGGTATCCAATTTCCCGTCTTTATTGGTATCCATATCTACCATGGTATACACCATAACATGGTTATGCGTTTTATCGGCAATTGTTTTTAAATAAGTTGCTGTTTGAATTAAAACCGCTTTATCTGTCAATGGTCTTATAGAATCCGAATCTATCTTCTGAAATTTTAAATTTTGTAAATATCCAGTAATTTCATATTCACCAATATTCGAAATTGTAAAACTTATATCATTTACACTAGATGAACCATAACGTGCCTTAACCCCCTTTTCATATACTCTTACATCTCCAACTGGATGAATTAAATAATCAGTCCCTTCCATCTGAATTGGCAAATCAGCAATTGCAACTTGCGTTGAATCTACCTTAGCAATTACTTTTGAAGAAGTTGAAGCGTCATAAGTAACCTTTGGTTTTTCGACTTCATTTTTGCAACTCACTAAGAGTAAAACAGAAAGACTTATAATAGATATATGTAATTTTCTCATGTTGTTTTATTAAAAAATAATTTCAAATGTAATGAATTTTAAAAATGGTTCATACCTTTACAGTCAATTTATACATTCTAAACTAGCTTTTTCATTGGTTATTATAACCTAGCAGTTAATTTTACATTAAAAACTCTCGAAGTCATATAATTAGGAATTGCATATTGATTTTTAGAATACACATCCCGAACCCAAGTATTAGTAATAGCATTTTTATTATCAAAAAGATTAAAGATTTCAAACCCTACTGATAATTCTTTAAAATCTTTAAATAGTTTGCTTTTTACAATTCTGTTATTGTCAATAAAAACTTTAGAAAACCCAACATCTGCCCGACGATAATCATTCAATCTATTTTGATATAAATATGGATCTGAATACGAAGGAGACCCTCCAGGTAATCCTGTATTATAAACCAAATTCAAATACAATTTTACACTTGGAATATTAGGCATATAATCTTGGAATAAGAGAGCAAATTTCAATCGTTGATCTGTTGGTCTTGCTATATATCCTTTATTTTCGTAATTCTCTTCGGTTTTTAAATATCCAAAACTAAACCACGATTCGGTTCCAGGTACAAACTCGCCATTTAATCTAAAATCTAAACCTTGCGCATAAGCCGTAGCATTATTATTGGCCACATATCGAACCCTCACATTGTCTATACTATAAACATTAACGTCTGACAATGATTTATAATACAACTCCGAAACAAGTTTAAATGGTCTATTCCACATTTTAAAACTATAGTCGTTACTTAAAACCACATGTACTGATTGTTGTGCTTTGGTATTTGGCAATACTTCTCCACTAGCATCTCGCAATTCTCTATAAAATGGCGGTTGATGATATAATCCTCCAGAAAGTCTAAAAATCATATCCACATCCCAATCTGGCTTTATAGCAATTTGCGCACGCGGACTAAATACTAACTGATTCTTCCCTTCAACAATTCCTCCTGACACTTTCCAATCCTGAAAACGAACTCCTGCATTATACCAAATTTCACTAGATCCTATAGTACCTTTTCGGCTCCATTGCGCATAACCCGAAAATCGATTTATAGTATTAAAATTTATTGCCCTCACATTTTGATAAGGAAAAAGTGGGCCTATGTAAGATTCGTTTGGCTGATTGTTTTTGGAAAAACTTACAATTGGTGGATTTACTGAAAAACCTGCTGAGTCAATTACCTCCCACTCTGCCACACGATCACGTATAGATTCACGAGTATATTTTACTCCCCATTCAAGAAGATTGTCTTTCCAATTATAAATCCCTTTTAATTCAGCATTAACAATTAAAGCATCTAGATCATTCCGCGCATGATTTAATTGCGAACCAATTCCTTTGGTATAATTTACCTCTTGCAAAACTACCGAACCATCACTATCTACCTCACCTAAACGATATTGTGCCAAAATATCATAATGTTCCTGTTCTTGTGTATGAAATATAGAACCTATGAACTTTAAAGTAAAATCTGAAGAAACAGTATATGTTGATTTTATTGCACCAAAATAAGTATCATATTTATCTCTTTCCTGTCCTTCATAATATACTGCTAGCGCCATTGGCTTATCAATGGTTCCAAATTTAGTTTCTCGAGTTAATGGCTGATACAAATATTTATTTTGAGAAATAGCTCCTAAAAAACTCCATTGCCATTTTTCTGAAGCGAAATAGTTAATATTTGTTTGAATATCAATATAAGAAGGCGTATAATTAGTCTGTGTATCTTGACTATTTACAAGCATACTATTGTTTCGATAACGAACTCCTGTAATTGCCGACCATTTCTTGTTTTTAGAAACTGCGTCAACAGCAATACTTCCTCCAAGTAAACTTGCCTCAAAAGATGCTCCAAATTGAGTTGGTTTTCGATATGTAATATCCAATACTGACGAAAGCTTATCACCAAACTTAGCTTGAAATCCTCCTGCCGAAAAATCGACGTTCTGAATCAAATCGGTATTTGTAAAACTCAAGCCCTCTTGTTGACCTGAACGAATTAAAAATGGGCGATATACTTCAATCTCATTTACATAAACAAGATTTTCATCATAATTCCCTCCTCGAACAGCATATTGCGTACTTAGTTCATTGTTCGAATTTACTCCTGGTAATGTTTTTAATATATTCTCGATTCCTGCATTGGCACCTGGAATTTTCTTTATAATGGTTTGATCTACGGTTGTAATTCCTTGTATGCGCTTTTTATTTGCCATGACAACAATCTCTCCCATTTGTTCAGCATAACTATTCATTACAGGATTTAAAACGAATACCTCATTCGGTTTTAAAGTTACTGTTACCGTCATCATTTTCTGAGAAACGTGAGTAAAAACAATAATTACTTTTTTATTAGATGGAATCAAAATATCAAAAAAACCATCCAAATTAGATTGCGTTACATTTCCTGAGTGAGAAACATTTACATCTGTAATAGGGAAATTGCTTTCATTAAGAATTATTCCTTTCACTCGGGCATTCTGAGCAAACGAAACAAAACCAACACACAATAAAAGGGAAACAAATAGTAGGTTCTTGTTCAAACGTTATATTTTTATTTTATTTGACTTCTAAAAAAACGCGTCTCAAAGATAGCAGAATTCCCCACATTATCAACAACTTCTATTTTTAAATCGTTTGCTCCTTCAGCTACAATTCCATCGTTAAAGTCATGAGTAATTTTTTTAGTTTTATTATCATACTCAAATAATATCCAATTTCCATTTAAATAACCATTGTAGGATTTAATCCCTGACATGCTATCATTAATTGTAAACTGAATTTTCTTTATGTCACTTATCCATTTACCTTCAATTGGTTTTGCAATACTAATTGTTGGTCGAATTGTATCAACAACCAATCTAAATTGGCCTAAAATTCTTGACTTTGCTTTATACTCTGTACCCTTACGTGATGTAGTATTATAGCTACTACTCTTTCCGGTAATTCTACCTATATATACTTTGTCTCTAAGATTTTCAGGATATTTATCATCCTCAATAGTTATTGTGAAATTAGAATGCACTGGAACTGTATCATCATGGATGTAAATACGGTCATTTTTTACGTCAAAATTTAAATTAAAATCATCATAAAATGTTCCTGCAGGAAAAAATACAGACATATTATTTTTTGAAAAATTAGCATCTTTATTATATTTCACCAAATAATCAGAAGCTACGGATGTAGGGTTTACAAGTACTGGCAATGAATTGTATTGAACTGGGACATTAATTGTATTGGTATTTCCATAAAAATCCGAAACTTCTATACGATATGCCGAAGCTAGATTTGGAACAACAGAAAGTACCCCATTAAGCGAATCCTTTTTAATAATACTTAAATCAAAAGGAGTTTTCATAAACAACTTTTGAACTCTTTGACCTGTTTTTTTGTATCTAGAATAATCAACCAAAGCGTTTATGTATCTCATTTCATCAAATGAATAGGTATTGAACTGATATCCATAATTTGATTTACCGTTGTAAAAAGATTCTACTTTATAAACTCCATTTTTATTAAAAGAAACATCATCATAATCTACAGCAGTAATTCCAAAGCCAATTTTTCCATTTGTTGCAACGCTACTAGACAAATAAGTTCCATCTTTTTGCAATGACAAATTAAGCATTAAAGGCACTTTTGACTGGTTAACAATAGTTTTATCATCTAGCGGATAAACATATAAATTAGAAACAACTGGTTTTTTGGTGTCTTTTATATATTTATCAAAACCAAAAAACATTGGATTTATAATAAACTCTGTTTTCGAATCACGAAATTCAAAATGCAAATGCGGTCCTCCTGAAGATCCTGTATTCCCAGATAAACCTATTAATTGCCCCTTGGTAACAACCATTTCTCCAGGCTTCAAAAACATTTCAATTTCAAATGATTTCTCTTTGTAATGCGTCTTTTTTATATATTCCTGAATTGACCCTACCATACTTTGCAGATGCCCATATACAGATGTATACCCATTTGGATGGGTTACGTACAATGTTTTGCCATTCCCAAAAGTCGAAATTTTAATCCTCGATATATAACCATCAGCAACAGCATAGACATTTAGACCTTCTCTTTGATTCGTTTTCAAATCAAAACCCGCATGAAAATGATTTGGTCTTAGTTCCCCAAAATTTCCTGAAAGTTGCATCGGAATATCAAGAGGTGATCTAAAATAATCTTTAGGATAATCTGTCTGAGCAGAAACAAAATTACAAAATAGCAGAAAAAGCACAGAATATTTCATGATTTACATTTTTGCTAAGATAAAAAAAAGTTTACAAAATAATTAGGAAAATTACAAAATACAATACCTTGAATTCCATTAATTTGCTATTTTTAATGCAAAAAAATCGATAAAATATTGCATTAATAAAAAGGAATACTAACTTTGTATGATTAAGTAATGAATAGGATTTGTAATGAGTGTAATTGCCGAAATAATTGATACTCTTGAATATAAAGTTGAAAAACTTTTTGCGAAGCTAAAAGGTTTAGAAAACAACAATCAAGAACTAAAGTCAGAATTAACAGAAGCTAAACAGACTATACAAAGACAGTCCGGAGAGATTGAGGCCTTGAAAAAGCAGTATGAAACACTCAAAATCGCCAATTCTTTACTTGGCAGTAACGATAATAAAAGAGATACAAAGCTTAAAATAAATTCATTAATTCGTGAAATTGATCACTGTATAGCACAACTATCAGACTAGTAACAACATGGACGAAAAGCTTAAAATTAAAATATCAATCGCCGACAGAGTTTACCCATTAACGGTAGATTTATCGCAGGAAGAAGGTCTTAGGAGCGCTTCTAAAAAAATTGACGTGATGATAAAGCAATTTGAAGAAAACTATGCTGTACGTGACAAACAGGATGTTTTAGCCATGTGTGCATTACAATTTGCCTCTCAAGTAGAGCAAAAACAAATTGACAAAGCCACTGATAGTGATGAAACTATCGAACGAATTAAAAGATTAAATATCCTTTTAGATCAATATCTCGAAAATTAAACGTTCTTTACAGAAACTAAGATACTGCCTACATTAGTTCATATTTGGTAAACTCAACACTAACAAATTAGAATGAGCAAATCATCACTACTAAAGCATGCCCCGCTTCGGCGAGGAAACTTGAACAGTGAGTTAGCTCAAAACTTGTCTTTTCGAGTTTATACAAGCAACCTAATGTAGGCTTTTTTATATATAAATTTTAATAAACATGGACAGTATAATAACGATCATCATTTCAGGAATCATAGGTATTGCAGCAGGTTTTGGAATAGCCAAAATCATCGAAAAAAGTAATATTTCCAATTTAATCAAAAACTCAAAAAAAGAAGCAGCATCTATTTTAAAAGATGCTAATCTGGAAGCTGAAAACATTAAGAAAGATAAAATTCTTCAAGCAAAAGAAAAGTTTATTGAATTAAAATCTGAGCACGAACAAGTAATTCTTGCAAGAGACAAAAAAGTAGCCGAAGTAGAAAAAAGAATTCGAGATAAAGAATCTCAAATTTCTAATGAATTATCAAAAGCTAAAAAAACCAATGATGATTACGAAGCTAAAACACTAGAATACAATTCTAAAATTGACGTTTTAGACAAAAAACAAGCTGAAGTTGACAAATTACATAAAAGCCAATTACAGCAGTTAGAAGTAATTTCAGGACTTTCTGCTGAAGAAGCTAAAAACCAACTAATGGAAGGTTTAAAAGCGGAAGCAAAAAGCAGTTCGATGTCTTATATCCAAGAGACTATTGAAGAAGCTAAACTTACAGCACAACAAGAAGCTAAAAAAATCATCATTAATACAATTCAAAGAGTTGGAACTGAAGAAGCAGTAGAAAACTGTGTGTCAGTATTTAACATTGAATCTGATGATGTAAAAGGTAGAATTATTGGACGTGAAGGTAGAAATATCCGTGCACTAGAAGCTGCAACTGGCGTTGAGATTATCGTAGATGATACTCCTGAAGCAATTATCCTTTCTTGTTTTGATCCAGTACGAAGAGAAATTGCTCGTTTGGCATTACACAAACTAGTTACAGATGGCCGTATTCACCCAGCTCGTATTGAAGAAGTTGTTGCTAAAACTGCAAAACAAATTGATGATGAAATCATCGAGGTAGGAAAACGCACAGTTATAGACTTAGGAATACACGGTTTACACCCTGAGTTAATAAAAGTTATTGGACGTATGAAATACCGTTCTTCTTACGGTCAAAACTTATTACAACACTCTAGAGAAGTCTCTAAATTGTGTGGTATTATGGCTGCAGAATTAGGATTGAACGTAAAACTAGCTAAAAGAGCCGGTTTACTACACGATATTGGTAAAGTTCCAGATACTGAAAGTGATTTACCACACGCATTATTAGGTATGCAATGGGCTGAAAAATACGGTGAAAAAGAAGAAGTTTGCAACGCAATTGGAGCGCATCACGACGAAATAGAAATGAAATCACTATTATCACCAATCGTACAGGTTTGTGATGCTATTTCAGGCGCAAGACCAGGTGCAAGAAGACAAGTATTAGATTCCTATATACAACGTTTAAAAGACCTTGAAGAAGTAGCTTACGGATTTAATGGAGTTAAAAATGCCTATGCGATTCAAGCAGGAAGAGAACTTCGTGTTATTGTAGAAAGCGAAAAAGTATCCGATGAAAATGCCGCAAGTTTATCATTTGATATCTCACAAAAAATACAAACTGAAATGACTTACCCAGGTCAGGTTAAAGTAACAGTAATACGAGAAACCAGAGCGGTAAATATTGCAAAATAAACCATTCTCAATTTCATATTATAAAAAAGAAACTCCTCAATTGAGGAGTTTCTTTTTTATAATATATCCTATATTTTCACCACTAAGATTAAGTTTTACATCCTAATCAACTGCGCAGTACACATTCCTGACAACTATTGAGATATACAAAGGTTGCAAAATTCACATTAGAGTATATACTCCGCCTATATACGTATGACTACAGAGCTACCCTCAAAGATTGCCTCACCAGTTCACTGTTGCTCAAGTCTCCCTACTTCAGAAAAACATTCTTGTGAATATCACAAACTTTGAGCTTCTGAACGGTTACAGCTAAAAATCATCATTAAAAATAATCTTAAAAGTAGTTCCCTCTCCAACAACACTCTCTACAGAAACCTCCCCTTTCATAGATTCTATCTGGTTCTTGGTTATATACAGTCCAATTCCACGAGCTTCTTTATGTTTATGAAACGTTTTATACATTCCGAATATCAAATCCCCATATAGCCCTAAATCAACCCCTATACCATTATCTTTAATCTTTAAAGCCTTTCGCCCATCTGGCTCAATTACATAAATAAACTCAACTACAGGATCTCTATCTGGATGCGCGTATTTAATTGCATTAGTTGTAAAATTTAACAAAACACTTTCAAGATAAGCCGGATTAAAACTAATCATTACATAATCCGGTACGTTATTAAGTATTGTAATTTTAGTTTTACCACTAAATGCCTTAATTATAGATATTGTTTTATCTATGTTATAACTTAACTTAAGTGGCTTTATCACAATATTCAGATTACTCTGAATCTGAACAATCTGTGTTAAATTAGAAATCGTATCATTTAAATCATTAGAAACAGTACGCAAATGAACTAACATTTCGTCGATTGTTTCTTTGCTATGATCCTCATCTATAAAATCAAGAATACTTTTAATATTTCCAGCTTGTGTATTTAAATTATGCGAAACTATATGCGAAAAATTAAGCAATCGACTATTCTGATCACTAAACAATTTCATTGTTTTTATAAGTTCTAATTCTTTCTCTTTCTGATAAGAAACGTCAGTATGAGTACCCAAAACACGCAATGGTTTTCCATTCGAATCTCTTTCTATTACTTTGCCCCTATCCAAAATCCATTTGTATTTACCACTAGAAGTTAATACGCGATGATAGTTTTCATAAAAAGGCACTTTATTATCAAAATGTTCTTGAATATCTGAGTAATATTTAGGCAAATCATCTGGATGAACAATTTTATCCCAACGTTCAGGATCATCAAAAATATCAATGGATTGCAACTCTAAAATCTTTAGAGACAAAGACGAATAAAAAACTCTATTAGTAACCATATCCCAGTCCCAAACCCCTACATTAGATGCATCTAAAGCAAACTGAAAACGTTCTTCAGATTGTTTGAGTTGAAGTTCTTGATCTTTTAAATCTGTTACATCTGAGATTCGCCCATAAAAACTAACTTGACCATCTTGGGACCCTTCAGATTTTGAAAAAACTTTTAGCCAACGAATTCCTTTTTTTGGCAATACTACCCGAAACTCTAATTCCCAAGGAGTTAGGCATTTTCTAGCTTTAGAAAGCGTACTAATAAACATATGCTGATCTTCAGCATGCACTCTTTCGTAGATAAAAAATTTACTACGATTTGAAAATTCAGTTGTTGGTAGCTCAAATATTTCCTCCATAGACTTGCTCACCAAAGGAAAAGTATAAGTATCATCAACATCAATAACAAATTGAAAAATTAAATCTGGAATTTCAGCAAATAATTTCTTATAAAAGTTAATCAACTTCTGACAGTTTTCATCTTCATATAAATCAATAACCATAATTGCGCTTGTGTAAGTTGACTATTTTATTTATAAAATAGAACAAAGTTGATACTATTATTTAAGCCTTAAAAAAAAACATTTTTTATTTCTCATTATAAGCATTAGAGTAAATCCTCTTTGTTACAAACAATATAGTTCCAAGGTATTATTTTTTTTAAGACAAAAACAAAACTTTATAAAATATTTTAACAAAAAAAATTACCTTCTAGGATGAAAAGCATGAATTACTTGAGTTAAATATGTCCTGTCTAAATGAACATATATTTCGGTTGTAGTTATCGATTCATGCCCTAACATCAATTGTATTGATCGCAAATCAGCACCATTCTCTAGTAAATGTGTTGCAAAAGAATGCCTTAAAGTATGTGGACTTATACTTTTATTTAAACCTATTTTAAAGGCCAAATCTTTAATAATTGTAAAGATCATTGCTCTTGTTAACTGACTCCCTCTTCTGTTAAGAAATAAAGTATCTTCATGCCCTTTTTTAATGTTTAAATGAAGTCGAACCGAATTGACATAGATCAAAATATATTTTTGAGTAGATTCTCCAATAGGTACAAAACGCTCTTTGTTTCCTTTACCAGTAATTTTTATGAATCCTTCTTCAAAAAACAAATCCGATATTTTCAAAGCCACCAATTCCGAAACCCGAAGTCCACAGCTATATAAAGTTTCTACCATCGCTCGATTACGTTCTCCTTCATTAGAACTTAAATCAATAGCTGCAATAAGCGCATCAATATCTTCAACCGATAGTGTGTCAGGCAATTTTCTTCCTGTTTTTGGAGAATCTATAAGTTCCAACGGATTCGTATTACGATAGTCTTCGAAAATCAAGTAATTAAAAAAACTTTTCAAACCAGAAATAATGCGAGCCTGAGATCGTGCATTTACTTCTTTGGATACTGAATAAATAAACTGCTGAATCGTTTCTTCATTAATTTTTAACGGAGAAATTTCAATTTTATTCTGAGCTAAAAAAAGACACAACCGCTCTATATCAAAAACATAATTCTCAATTGTATTTTTAGATAAACCACGTTCTATCTTAAGATAGGATTGATAATCTTTTATATATCTATTCCAATTCATACCCACAAAGTAAAACATTTTCTGCATAAAAAAACCTTCTACCACAGTAGAAGGTTCTTAAATTATTTTTGAAATTTTAAAACTAGAATTTATAATTAAGCCCTACATTGATTGAAGAAAGTGTTCCACTATCAGAAATTCCTTTATAACCAGCGTAAATCTCAAATTTCTCAGCTTGGTATCCGAATTTTGGCTGATAGATAACTCCACCATTTCCATCACCACTACCTGCATAAATTGCATATCCTAAATCCGCACCCACAAATAAGTTATCTGAAATAGAATATTGTGCTGTACCGGCAACTGGAATAAAACCAGCGGCATCACCTTTAGTTTCAATTACAACAGCCCCAAAAGTTTCTTTAGTGGTTTTACCTAAATAAGTAGAATAACCTGTAGTTGCCCCTGCACTAAATTTATCAGTAACTTGCCATAAATAAGCAACATCAACACCCAAGTTAACTGAGTAAAAATCTTTAAAATCTCCCATAGGTAAACCAACGTGTGCTCCTACTTTGAAATGACCATCTTGTGCATTTGCAAATCCAAATGCTAAAACCGCAACAATTGATAAAGTAATTTTTTTCATTTTTTTGTTTATGTTAAAATTTATGCAGCAAACGTAAATAAGTTCAATTTAAATTCCAATAAAACAATAAAAAAACACAAAATTAACAATCTGCAAAACAAACTACCAATATATTCACATCTTCCTGAAACAAAGAACATTATCATTACTCTTCTCACTAAATTTAGTGATGCCTTATTTTTTTAAACAGTAATGCAAATTAACATTAAAAAACTTATAAAATAAAAAAAGCCTTTCATGACTAGCATGAAAGGCTTAATAAAACTTAATTATAATTGCTTAGAAATGTAATGCAAAACCAATATTGAATTGGAAAGCATTTTTTCCTGAACCAAAATCATCATTTAAGGTAACATTATAACGAACACCTGGTTCTACTGAAATATTTTTACCTACAAACCAAGCATATCCACCTTGGAATCCAACATATGAAGGATTTTCATCAGCATCTTTAATACTTGCGCCAGTATAAGAAACTTCTAATGGAAATTGATTTAATAAATAATATTTTGCTCCAACTTTATAAGAGAAAATAGTATTTGCTAAATCAGCACCTGTATCTCCATAACCAAGTCCAGCTTTTACAGCAAGTTTATCCATTACAAAGTATCCACCTTCAGCTCCAACGTTCCAAGCGGTAATTCCATCTTCATCCCATAATCCAAATGAAGTGCTTCCGTTTCCAAGCGAACCAAAACCAGTATTCGCCTCAATAAGCCATTTCCCTTTTGCAATTTGCTCTTGTGCATTTGCAAATGTAAATCCTAGAACTGCTACTACAGTTAAAACAATTTTTTTCATGTTTATTTTATTATAAAATTAATACTACAAATATAAAAATAATTTAATACATAATACTACTAAACAATAAAAAAATGAAAATTATGTAAAACTATCTTCTATATATATAAATAAAAACGTCTAATAGCGCGTAAATTTGCGAAGGAACAAGAAATTTTACTAATGATAATTTAATGACAAAAATTAAATCTTAATAGATTACCCAAGCAATATTCATCATTTACAAGCGTTTTACATACATAAAACACAATAAAATCGTTAAAAAGGAAACTATGAAAAAATTAATTTTAGTAGCTGTACTGTTCATAGCAACATAAGCAACAATGCAAGCTCAATTTTTAAAATTTGGAGTGAAAGCGGGAGTGAATTTTGCAAATCTAAATGGAGATGCAGGCTATGAAGGAATCTCAGTAAAAAAAGAAGGTATTACTAGTTATCATGCAGGTTTAGTAGCAGAAATAAAATTGTTAGATAAATTTTCTATCCAACCAGAACTTTTATATTCTACTCAAGGAGCAACATACAAAACCGCAGTAGAGGATTTTAAAAATGAATTAGGTTATTTGACAATTCCTATAATGGCAAAAATTTATTTAAACAAATCATTTAGCCTAGAAGTTGGTCCTCAAGCATCATTCTTATTAAGTAATAAAAAAGAATTTGATGTACAAGACCCTAACACATTTGAATTTGGAGTCAACGCAGGTTTGGGGCTAAAATTAACTGAGAATATTTTTATTCAAGGTCGTTATGGTTTAGGATTAACAGATGTTTCAAAAGAAGCCAAAGCTAAGAACTCAGTTTTCCAACTTTCAGCAGGATTTATGTTCTAAAAAATAATATCACATACTTTTATAAAAACCGTTCTATTTATTAGAACGGTTTTTTTATTTTTACACCACTCGATTAGTAAAATGTTTGGAATGAAATGTAAATGAATTCCAAAAAACACTACTTTAAATTATTACAAATGAAAATTATCATTATAAACGGTCCTAACTTAAATCTTTTAGGAAAAAGAGAACCTGAAGTTTACGGATCTCAAACTTTTGAAGATTATTTTAGAACACTACAAAACGCTTTTCCAAATCTAGAACTAAGCTATTATCAAAGTAATATCGAAGGGGAACTGATCGGTAAAATTCAAGAATTCGGTTTTACTTATGACGGTATTATCCTAAATGCTGGTGCCTACACTCATACATCTATTGGTATTGGTGATGCTATAAAAGCTGTTACTACTCCTGTTATAGAAGTTCATATATCTAATACTTATGCACGCGAAAGCTTCCGCCATCAATCGTATATCTCCGGAAATGCCAAAGGCGTTATTCTTGGTTTTGGCTTAAAAAGTTATGAGCTTGCCATATATTCTTTTTTATAATTAAAGCACTACATATCTTTTAACATACTTTTAATAGGTTCATTATTAAGTTCTTCTATTTTTGAAACAAGAAATGAACCTATTTATGAAAAACTTTACTCTATTTGCTTTTTTACTATTTTCTATTTCAAATTTCGCTCAGGTAAAAGGAACAATTTCTGATGAGAATGGAAATCCTCTTCCTTTTGTTTCTGTCTTCGAAGAAAATACTTATAACAGTACTACTTCTAATGAACAAGGAAGATACCAACTCAATATAAAGGAAATAGGCAAAAACAAAATCATATTTCAATTCTTAGGGTTTAAAACTCAAAAACTAACTATTACAAATATCACGTCGACATCTTATACTTTGGATGTTAAGCTACAGGAAGAAAATTTCACTCTTAATGAAGTAATAATTAACCCCAAAGATAATCCTGCAAATGATATTATAAAAAGTGCCATTGCCAACAAAAAAGAAAACGCTGAAAAAACAGGACGTTATACTGCTGACTTCTATTCTAAAGGATTATTTAAAATAAAGGATTTACCTAAAAAAATCATGGGGCTGAAAGTTGATATTGGAGAAGAAATGGCTTCTAATCTTGACTCTACCGGAACTGGCGTTTTGTACCTGTCTGAAACTATTTCTAAAATTACCTTTGAAAAACCTAATAATCTGAAAGAAAACATCATTGCTTCTAAAATATCAGGAAACAATAAAGGTTTTAGTTATAATACAGCTAGTTTGTCTACCTATGATTTTTATAACAATACCTTGAAATTTGGTGTAAATATGATTTCTCCTATTGCTGATAATGCTTTTAATTACTACAAATACAAACTCGAGGGAACGTTCTTTGATGAGAATAATAAAGAAATAAATAAAATAAAAATTATCCCGAAACGCGACAAAGAACCCGTTTTTGAAGGCTACATTTATATTATTGATGATAGTTTTGCTATATATGCTGTTGATCTTGATATCAAAGGATATCGGATTAAAAATGAGATTACACAGATAATGAATCTAAAACAAAGCTTTAGTTATAACTCTAAAAATAAATTGTGGGCAAAAAACGCCCAAAGCTTATCTTTTACTGCTGGAGCATTTGGCGTACAATTTACAGGAAAATTTAATTATGTATATACTAATTATGAGTTTCCAGAATCTTTTGAAAAGAAAACATTCTCTAATGAAATTGTAAGTTTTGAAGCTAATGCTAATAAAAAAGACGACTTGTATTGGAATACTATCCGTCCGATTCCTCTAACAATCGAAGAAAGTTCTGATTACATTAAGAAAGATAGCTTACAAACTATTCGAACTTCTAGAAAATATACCGATTCTATTGATGCTAAAAATAATAAGTTCAATTTTTTTGATATAATACTTGGTCATTTACACAAAAATACTTTCGGAAAACATTCATTTAAATACAATGGCTTATTTGACTTAACTGCACTTAGCTTTAATACTGTACAAGGTTTTAATATTGGCACTGGCTTTTCTTATAAGAAATGGAATGAGGAAAAAGGCAATGAAACTTCTATAAGCACAGCAATCAACTATGGCTTTTCTGATGAAAGATTACGTGCTACCGGAGAATTCAAACATACTTTTAACCATCAGAACTATGCTACTATTATAGCTTCTGGAGGAACTAAGGTAAAGCAGTTCAATAGCAGTGAACCTATTAGTAGCTTTATCAATTCGGTTAGTTCTTTATTTTTTAAGGATAATTATATGAAAATTTATAATCTCGAATTTGCTCAACTAGCCTACTATCAAAACATCGCTAATGGCATTACCTTAAATGGAAAAATTACCTATGAGCAACGTAAACCTCTTTTTAATACAACGGATTACTCTTTCTTTAATAAAGACGACTTATATTCTTCAAACAATCCGCTTGCACCAAATGACTTTATTAACTCTCCTTTTGAAAAACACCATTTAGTAAAAGCTACTTTGACTACGAGAATCAATTTTGGGAATAAATACATTTCAAGACCTGATGGAAAGTATAATGTTAAGAATCAAAAATACCCAACTTTATATTTAAGCTACGAAAAAGCATTAGCCGCTAGTGAGAAAAAATATGAATTTGACCATCTGACTACTGCTATACGATATGATTTAGCATTAGGAAATAAAGGCCTATTGGGAATAAATATAAAAGCAGGGAAGTTTTTTAATGCTGAAAATATAGCTTTTATCGATTACAAACATTTTAATGGTAACCAAACTCACATTGGTCAAGCCAATAGCTATTTAAATGTTTTTAATCTACTTCCTTATTATAGCAATAGTACAAACGACAGCTATTTTGAAATTCATATGGAACATAATGACAATGGTTATATAATGAACAAAATACCGTTATTAAACAAATTAAAATCAACTTTAAACATCGGATTCCATTCTCTTGAAATTCCAAATACAAAACCATATTCTGAATTTACGATTGGATTAGACAATCTTGGTTTTGGAAAATTTAGAATGTTTCGTGTAGATTATGTTCACTCTTATCAAAATGGAATAAAGCAAAACGGAGTTGTCTTTGGCTTGAAGTTCCTTACTATTTTAGAGTAATTTCAACATTATAAAACTTAGATTCTTTATATCATACAAGGAGAAGTAACACATAAAAATCCGTTTACTCTATGAAAGAATAAACGGATTTTGTTTTTTTGTCTTAGTAATTATCTTTGTCTAAGTTACCTTAGCTTCTCAGAACCTTTACCTCTTTTAATTATCCTAGTGATAATCATCTGGTTCAATATGAATCAGAACATTCCCCAATTGAGGTATTTTTTCTTTTAGTGTGTCTTGTAATTTATGTGATAACTCATGCCCCTCTTTTACCGAAATATTAGCTGATACTATAGCATGTAGATCTACATGATATTTCATTCCTGCTTTACGAATAAAACATTTTTCGGTCCCTAGAATACCTACAACAGTTAAAGATTCTATTCGAATTTCTTCGACTAAATCATCATTAAGATGTTCGTCCATAATTTCGCCCAATGCTGGTCTGAAAATTTTATAACTATTGTATAAAATAAAAAATGCTGCAAAAAGTGCTGCCCAATCATCTGCTGCCTCATATCCTTTTCCCATAAACAAAGCTATCGAGATCCCTACAAACGCTGCTACAGATGTAATAGCATCACTGCGATGATGCCATGCATCTGCTGCTAATGCTGAACTATTAGTTTGTTTACTTCGCTTCATTACCAATCTAAAAGAATATTCTTTCCATATAATGATAGCTCCTAAAACATATAGCGTCCAGGATTTAGGCAAATCATGCGGATTCTGAATATTGGCAATGCTTTCGTATCCAATAATTGTTGCTGATGTTATTAAAAACCCAACTACCAAAAAGGTAACTAAAGGCTCGGCACGTCCATGCCCGTATGGATGATTCTCGTCTGCAGGCTTGCTTGAATATTTAATTCCGAATAAAACCAAAAAAGATGAGAATATATCTGTAGTTGATTCTATTGCATCCGCAATTAAGGCATAAGAATTGCCAAAAAAACCTGCCAAGCCTTTTATAATGGCTAAGCAGGTGTTTCCAATAATACTAAAATAGGTAGCTTTTATAGCTTTTTCTTCATTCGTCATTTGAGGATTTTATCTATGCTCTCACGATTTTTGCTCCAATTGCTCTTAATCGTTCATCGATACGTTCGTATCCACGGTCGATTTGTTCTATATTCTGAATAGTACTTGTTCCTTTTGCTGATAATGCAGCAATTAACAATGAAATACCGGCACGAATGTCTGGTGACGACATTGTTGTTGCTTTTAATTGTGACTCGAAGTTATGCCCCATAACAACAGCTCTATGCGGATCACACAGCATAATTTTCGCACCCATATCGATTAGTTTATCTACGAAAAACAAACGGCTTTCGAACATTTTTTGGTGAATTAACACATCTCCTTTTGCTTGTGTTGCCACTACCAAAACGATACTCAATAAATCTGGTGTAAATCCTGGCCATGGTGCATCTGCAATGGTTAAGATTGATCCATCAATATCTGTTTTTACTTCATATCCATTTACGTGAGCAGGAATATAAATATCATCTCCACGTTTTTCTATTGTAATTCCTAGTTTTCTAAATGTATTTGGAATTAAACCTAAGTTTTCCCAACTTACATCTTTAATAGTAATTTCGCTTTTAGTCATAGCTGCTAACCCAATCCAAGATCCTATTTCGATCATATCTGGAAGAATTCTGTGCTCACAACCTCCTAAGCTTTCAACACCTTCAATAGTTAATAAATTAGAACCTACGCCTTTAATGTTAGCCCCCATTGAGTTCAACATTTTACACAATTGCTGTAAATAAGGCTCACAAGCTGCATTATAAACTGTTGTCTTCCCTTTTGCCAAAACGGCTGCCATTACGATATTAGCAGTTCCTGTTACAGATGCTTCATCAAGCAACATATCTGTACCTGTTAATCCTTCTGGAGCTTCTACACCATAAAAGTGATCTTCTCTGTTATATCTAAATTTAGCTCCTAGATTAATAAACCCTTCAAAGTGTGTATCTAATCTACGACGACCTATTTTATCTCCTCCCGGCTTAGGTATATATCCTTTACCGAAACGTGCCAAAAGCGGTCCAACAATCATAATTGAACCACGAAGTGATCCTCCTTCTTTCTTGAAAGCTTCCGTCTCAAGATAATTCACATTCACTTCATCAGCTTGAAATGTTATTGAACCTGATTCATTTTTTTGAATTTTCACTCCTAGATTCCCTAAAAGTGTAATTAATTTATTGATATCAATAATATCAGGAATGTTATTAATCTTTACTTTTTCTGAGGTTAAAAGTACTGCGCACAAAATTTGTAACGCTTCGTTTTTTGCTCCTTGCGGAGTGATTTCTCCTTTTAAAGGAATTCCTCCTTCAATTTTAAAAATTCCCATATTCTTTTTTGATAAGTTGCTAAGGTTCTGAGATTCTGAGGTTCTGAGCTAAGAAATCTTAGCTACTTAGTCCCTTAGAATCTTAGTAACTTTATTAAACATTTTTTTATTATTCTTTTTTTAGTTGCTATGGCTGTGAGCTAAAAAATCTCAGTGGCTTAGTAACTTAATTCTTTATTTCTGATTATTATTCTTTTGAAATGGCTTTGATTTCCCTACACCTTTTATATTCTTATTATTCTGAATTTTAGGTTGTACAGCTGGTGTGATTTTATTTGATATACGTTTGTTTGTTCGTAATAAATCAGTTGTATTTAGGAGCTCTTCTGAACTTTGTAAAAGATTTATCTTTCCATCTGATAGTTCATACAAATGTTCAAAAATAACATCATCTTTTACAGTATCTTTATTCCAACTCAAGTATGATTTCTTCATATGATTGGCAATTACCAATACTAATGCATTCTTCATTTCGCCTTCTTCCCATTTGTTGGCAACATCTATCATATATTTGATGTTATTACCATAATACCTGTATTTTGGGTAATTTTGCGGGTATTTTAATACATCTGGCTTTAGTTGCAATACTTCACGAGATGGTATTGGGTATGGTGAATCAACATCTAATTTAAAATTAGACATAATAAAAAGCTGATCCCAAAGTTTGTGTTGGAAATCGGGGACATCACGCAAATGCGGATTCAAACTTCCCATTACTTGAATAATATATTTGGCCGCTTTGTTGCGTTGTTCAACATCTTCAATAGCAGTAGCCTGATCTATCAATTTTTGCAAATGACGACCATATTCTGGAATGATTAAATGTTGTCTTTCAGAATTATATTCTAAATTAAAAACAACATCATTCGCATTTTCTTTTTTATATTTTTCGATCATAATTATAGTGAAACTATACCCTCAATTACAGAAACTTCTTGGTATTTACTGATTACTTCATCTGAGCTTTTCATAGTAACATCTACCGAAACACTGGTAAACTTACCTGTTTTAGATTTTGTAGTTTTAATTACTGCTCCCATGCAATCAAAAGCTTTCTCTACGCGCTCAACATTATCGCCTACTGAAGGCATAATGAATTTATACAAATACTCTGCTGGCCAAGTGTTACTATTGTCCAACTCAACCTTTAATCTTTCGTAAAATTCAGCGGTGGTTTTTTCTTTATCTTCGTCCATTCTTTCATTAAAATAAACGCAAATATACGGTTTTGAACTGAGAATTTATATTTAGCATTTGGGAATTTTTCACAATACGAAACATTAATTAGAATTCGCTTTATTTTCCTATTTAACAACATTAAATTATGTTGCCTAAAATTGTTAAATAATAGATTTTAGTCTATCCTCTTTTATTCTTTTATCTTTGATTAATTGAATATGCTTTATAATAAAAAATACAACCACAATGAAAACGCCTTATCTCTATTTGTTAGTTGCTATATATTTTTTCTCAAATCCCATTACCGCACAAGAAATCAAGTCATTAACATATTTTAAAAACGATTCCACTAAACTGGAACTTGATTTGTATCTACCTTTAAAAAAAACAGATAAAAAAACACCTCTTGTTATTTTCGCTCATGGTGGCGGATTTTCGGGTGGAGATCGTTTTGGTGAAAAGAATTTCGCTAACAGCCTTGCTGAAAAAGGAATTGCTGTTGCAAGTATTTCATACACTTTATATATGAAGGGAAAAGATTTTGGATGCAGCTCAACACTATCTGAAAAAATTAAAACCATACAAATTGCTGTTAGTGATACTTGGCAGGCGACTTCATATTTGATTAAAAATAAAAACATATACAATATTGATGATTCTAAAATATTTATTGCAGGAATTAGTGCTGGCGGCGAAATTAGCTTTCATGCTGCTTTTTGGGATTATAAATTGATGAATTTATACTCTGATAATTTACCAAAAAACTTTAAGTACAAAGGTTTAATTGGAGGGTCTGGAGCTATTATGAATATAGATTTGATTACATCTAAAAATGCAATTCCGATGCTGCTTTCCCATGGAAGCGAAGACCCTACAGTGCCTTACGCAACAGGCTCGCATCGCTCCTGCCCTACGGACTCTCAAGGCTATATGAGTCTTTCAGGCTCTTATTCCGTTTACAACCGTATGACTTCACTAAATAAAAACATTAAACTTATTACTTCTTGTGGTGCTGGACATGAATTTTGTGGTTATTTATTTGAAAAAGAACCAGATTATGTTTTAGACTTTATAAATGATGTGATTGCAAAAAGAAAATTTGAATCACACATTATTATCTCAAATACTAAGAAATTAAAAGAGCCATCACAATATTTGTTTTGCAACTAGAATAATTTCATCATTATACATCAAGTTTCATTACAACTAAACTTGATTTTTCACATTTATATTAATGGTAAAAAAAGCAGATTAGCAAGTATAACTTTATGCTAGATCTATTTTAAACTAATTAATACAAGTATCAAAACCACAAGCCCATTTGCCCCGATAGGAGTAAAAACCTATTTTATTCTTTCTTTAAAAAAGGTAAAAGCTGACACAAACACCAGGAAGTTTACTTACTAAAAAAAATAATCGTTCACTTCTGAAAAAATAATCTTGCGTAATACCAATAAGTTTAGGTAAATTTGCACTTTATTTTTAGAAAGTGCAGAAAGAAATTATTGTTATTATTGGTGGCCCAGGTACGGGAAAGTCTACAATTATTGATGGTTTGGTAGCCGATGGATATTGCTGTTATCCCGAAATTTCTAGACAAGTAACATTGGAAGCTCAAAAAGAAGGAATCGAACAACTGTTTCTAGAAAAGCCCTTGCTATTTAGTGAGAAGTTGCTTGAAGGAAGAATAAAGCAATTTGAAAGCGCTCAAGAAGAAGCTGCAGAAGTAGTTTTTATTGACCGAGGAATTCCTGATGTTGTTGCTTATATGGATTATATAGGTGATGAATATCCGAAACACTTCAAAACAGCATGTGAGGTTTGCAAATATTCTAAAATTTTCTTGCTTCCACCTTGGGAAGAAATCTACATGAGTGACGGCGAACGTTACGAAAACTTTGAACAAGCAAAAACAATTTACAGTCATCTAGTAGAAACGTACAAAAAATACGGCTACGAACTAATTGAGGTTCCAAAAGATACTGTGCCTAACCGAATTCTTTATATCTTAGATAAAATTTAGTCAGAGTCTTTAAGGTTGGTAAAACTAGAAGCTGTATTCTAAATTGTTAACTTTAATCCTGACAAATGCAAGAAGCATTAGCAATTCTTCAAAAATACTGGAAACATGATAGTTTCCGTCCTTTACAAAACGAAATCATCGATTCAGTTTTAAACGGTGACGATACTTTTGCCCTGTTACCAACTGGCGGAGGGAAATCAATTTGTTTTCAGGTTCCATCAATGATGAAGGAAGGAATCTGCCTTGTAATTTCACCTTTGATTGCCTTAATGAAAGATCAAGTCGCTAATTTACAAAAACGCGACATCAAAGCAATTGCTCTTACTGGCGGAATCAATACTGAAGAAATTATTAATCTTCTGGATAATTGCCAATATGGAAATTACAAATTTTTATACCTATCTCCTGAACGACTTCAATCGGACTGGATTCTTGACCGTGTAAAGAACTTACCAATAAATTTTATTGCAATAGATGAAGCGCATTGTGTTTCGCAATGGGGACATGACTTCCGTCCAGCCTATCTTAAAATTTCAGAGCTGAAGAAATTTTTTCCTAAAATTCCTTTCCTTGCTTTAACCGCTACAGCAACTCCAAGAGTTATTGAAGATATCAAAACCCAATTAGGACTAAAAGACACTAAACTTTTCCAGCAATCATTTGCCAGAGAAAACATTGCATATATGGTTTTTGAAGTCGAAGACAAACTATATAGAACGGAACAGATTTTGAAAAAAAACCCACAGCCTTCTATTATATATGTCCGGAACCGTAAATCTTGTTTAACGATTTCGGCTCAATTACAATCTTTAGGCTTTAAAGCTACCTATTATCATGGTGGTCTTTCGACTAAAGAAAAAGATAAAAACATGCAATTATGGATGAATGAAAGTGCACAAGTCATTGTTGCTACAAATGCATTTGGAATGGGGATCGACAAACCGAATGTAAAAACCGTAATTCATACCCAATTACCCGAAAATATTGAAAACTACTATCAGGAGTCTGGTCGCGCAGGACGTAATGGTGAAAAATCTTACTCTCTTTTGCTTACTAGTTCATCGGATACTGCTAATGCTGAAAGTCAGTTTATACAATCTTTGGCTGATAAAAAATTTCTAAATACGATGTATATCAAGCTTTGTAATTATTTCCAGATTGCCTACGGCGAAGGAATTAATGAAGAGTTTGCTTTTAACCTAAACCATTTTTGCCATAAATACGATTTCCCTACTCTAAAAACATACAATGCATTACAGTTTCTAGATCGCCAGGGCATTATTACTTTATCTCAAGGTTTTTCGGAAAAAATCACCATGCAGTTCCTTATTGAATCTAAAGAAGTAATTCGATATATAAGTCTTAATTCAAATGATGAGGAAATCATTCTTGCCATTTTACGCACTTATCCAGGTATTTACGAAATGAAGACTCCCTTCAACTTACAGCTTATTGCTAAAAAATCGAGCAGTACAGAAACTGAAGTTCATGCTGTTCTTCAAAAACTAAAAGAAAAAGAAATCATCGAATATAACAGCAAAAACAATGATGCTTCTATATTATTCAATGAAGTACGTGAAGACAACTATACAATTAATAGAGTTTCGAAATACCTAGAAAAACAAAACAACCTAAAAAAAGACCAATTAAAATCAGTTTTAGATTATGTAAAGGAAAATAAAACATGTAAAAACAAGTTAATCTTAGATTATTTTGGAGAAAAAACAACCACAGATTGTGGCATATGCTCTTATTGTATTACTAAGAAAGTAAAAAAAACTAACAATTCTATTACACAAAACATTCTAGATTTATTAAAAACCGAAGAATTAAGCTCAAGAGATATTCAGACTCGAACTAATAATAGTGCAGATGATGTTGTTCATGCTCTACAAGAACTATTAGAAGAAAATCACATTATAATAAAACCGAATAATAAATACACTTTAAAAACATAATGGAAAAATTACGAATCATATTTATGGGCACTCCTGAATTTGCAGTTGGAATTCTGGACACCGTAATTAAGAACAACTATAATATTGTAGGCGTTATTACTGCGGCAGACAAACCAGCTGGTCGTGGTCAAAAAATAAAATATTCTGCTGTAAAAGAATATGCATTAGTCAATAACCTTCCTTTATTACAGCCAACTAATTTAAAAGACGAAGCTTTTTTATCTGAATTAAAATCCTTGAATGCTAATTTACAAATTGTGGTAGCATTTAGAATGCTACCTAAGGTTGTATGGGAAATGCCTTCATTAGGAACATTTAACCTTCATGCATCCCTGCTTCCAAATTATCGTGGCGCTGCTCCTATAAACTGGGCTATAATAAACGGCGAAACAAAAACTGGCGTTACCACGTTTTTTATAGATGATAAGATTGATACTGGAGCAATGATTCTCAGTTCAGAAATAGAAATAGAGCCCACTGAAAATGCAGGACAATTACACGATCGATTAATGCATTTAGGAAGTGAAACTGTTATAAAAACTTTACAAGCAATCGAAACTGAAGATGTAACTACTATAATTCAGGAAGAATCTGCCGAAATCAAAACAGCATACAAGTTAAACAAAGAAAATTGCAAAATAGACTGGACAAAATCAGCATCAATAATCAGTGATCTAATAAGAGGTCTGAGTCCTTATCCTGCAGCTTGGAGTTTCTTAAAAGATAAAGAGGAAGAATTAAGTATAAAAATATACGAGGCTAAACCTATCTTAGAAGCACATAACCTCGAAATTGGAAGCTTAATTAGCTCCAAAAAGGAGATTAAAATAGCCGTTATTGATGGTTATATCCAATTATTGAATTTACAATTACCTGGGAAAAAGCGAATGACTGTAGTCGAATTACTAAACGGAATCTCTTTTTCTGAGAACACAAAAGTCTATTAACACCAACAAAACAAGGCTACTCACTAAAAACAGCGATACTTTTAGTCGGTTTTATGAACAAAAAAAGCAAGTTATCAACAATTCAAACTAAAATCAAACAAAACGCTTGCAAGGAACGTATTTCCTATTAAATTTGTGTATTGACAATTTTTTTTAACCAACAATTAATAACTAATTATTATGAACAAATCAGAATTAATCGATGCTATTGCTGCTGATGCAGGAATTACAAAAGCTGCGGCAAAATTAGCTTTAGAATCATTTTTAGGAAACGTAGGTGCGACTTTGAAAAAAGGCGGAAGAGTATCATTGGTAGGTTTTGGATCATGGTCAGTTTCTGCAAGAGCTGCTAGAGACGGTAGAAACCCTCAAACTGGAAAAACTATTCAAATCGCTGCTAAGAATGTTGTAAAATTCAAAGCAGGAGCTGAATTAGAAAGTGCAGTTAACTAAGAACAAGCTACATACGCTTTTAATATAATTAAAACCTTCCATATGGGGGGTTTTTTTTTGCTGTTTAACGATTTTATTTACGATTTTAAAAAAATTATTCTTAAATTTAATAAAAATTGTAACGATATGATTTCAGAAAAATTAAAAAAAGGACACCTACTTATTGCTGAGCCTTCAATAATTGGAGACTTATCATTTAATAGATCAGTGATCTTATTAGCAGATCACAACGAAGAAGGTTCTATAGGTTTCATCATAAATAAGCCACTAAAATATACCATTAATGACTTAATTCCCGAAATCAATGCTACATTCAAAATCTATAATGGTGGTCCAGTAGAGCAGGATAATCTTTATTTCATCCATAATATACCCGATTTGATTCCAAATAGCATTGAAATTTCAAACGGTATATATTGGGGAGGTGATTTTGAATCCACAAAAGACCTAATTAACAGTGGTGCAATTAACAAGAACAACATACGCTTCTTTTTAGGTTACACAGGCTGGGATGAACACCAACTAGAAACAGAAATGCAGAATAATTCTTGGATTATAGCTGACAATAATTATAAAAATAAAATTATCGGAAAATCACCAACCCATTTCTGGAAACAACAAATTATTGAGCTGGGTGGAGATTATCTTATTTGGTCTAATGCACCTGAGAATCCATACCTAAACTAGTATTTACACAAGACTTTCATTAAGTTTTTGCGTTAATATAGCAGATAATTTAGTTGTAAATTCCTTTTTACGGTATTTGGTTATTGGCTGAATCCCTTTTATTACGTTAGTAAGAAACAATTCGTCGGCTTTTTGCAAATCAAACGGCGATATTGGTTCTTCTACAACTTCTATGTCCGTTATTTTTTTAGCCAAAGCCAATACTTGTTTACGCATTACCCCATTTAAACACCCTTCTGATACTGGTGGCGTAATCAATTTATTCCCCAATAGCATAAACAAATTTTCTTGTAATGCTTCAACAACATTCTTACTATCGTTTAACAAGATACAATTATCCAGTCCATTTTCGTTTGCAAAAATACTTCCTGTGATATTTATTATTTTATTAGTCGTCTTTATTGATGATAATAACTGCTTCGTAACATAAAAATCTTTGTACAAATCGACTTCATATTGATTTTCACTAACCTGATATTCTTTATTATCTAAAGCTGTTGCATGAATTAAAAACGAAACTGTATTGTTCTGTGGCAAATAATATCCTCCATTGTTACGATATACTGTAATTCTTGCTCTTGCCGAATCGGAGATTGAATTATAATTAAGTAATGAAAGAATTTGCTCTTCAAGATATTCCATTGTAAAGTTCATTGGAATCTCCATTCGAACTATTCGCATAGAAGACATTAATCTAAAATAATGATCTTCAATAAAAAGAACTTTATTATCTACTATTTTAAAGGTTTCAAAAACGCCATCTCCGTATAAAAAAGCGCGATTTTGAATTAATAAATTATCGTTCTGTGCTACTATATTTCCGTTAAAATTAATCATAAAAAAACCCTGAATTTTGTTCAGGGCAAATATAAGTTATAAAATAGACTTTTACTAAACTGATCCGATAAGATGTTTAAGATCGGAGATTTGATTTTCCCATAATTGTTTAGCTTCTCCAAGCTCATCTTTTTCGGCAAAATCGACTACCATAAGCGAAACATCTTTTGTTAGCTCGTCTACAAGAATATGCAATTCAAAGAAATACTCTGTGTCTTTGCTGCTTTCGTCAACCCATTTAAACTTAACTTTTTCGCCCGTTTTTTTGGATGCTAAACGTGCTTTTTCCTCAGAATCATTCCAAATGAAAGTAAAAAACTCTCCACGTGAATTCACATTATCTGCAAACCATTCAGACAGTCCCGATGGTGTAGATATATACTGATATAATAACTGCGGAGATGAATTTATAGGAAATTCGATTTCGTAACGTACTTTTAGATCCATGTGCCAAATTTAATTTTTCGGAAATATAAGAATATATCTCCGTAAAAAAGAGTTTTTTAAAAATATTTTTTTTTCTTTCATTTATGCTTGTCAACTCTAAAATTATTTTTATATTTGCACCCGCAATGAGAGCCATACTCTTACTGCAATATGGCGAGATAGCTCAGTTGGTTAGAGCGCAGGATTCATAACCCTGAGGTCCCGAGTTCAAATCTCGGTCTCGCTACCAAAAAGAAAAAAACAAAACATTAGGTTTTACACGGGATAAGAGATACTTTTATCCCGTTTTTTTATGGTTAATAATATCAAGAAATTACTTTTTAAACACGAAATTAAACACGATTTGGCAATTAAAAAGAAATACTCAATCCCAAAGATTTACATCGCTAATGGTGATTTAACCAAGCAATGGTATGTATATTTTTCATACCGAAATCCGATTACAGATAGAATGGAAAGGATGCCAAATATAAATGTTTCAAACACTTTAGATAAAAAACAGCGCATTGAACTTCTAAAATCAATGAAAGATAATCTTTCAGATATGCTAAAGAATGGATTCAATCCATATGATGTAGATAATAATATAGAGGAAGAAAAGATATATAATATTAGAGAAGCTTTTGATTTTGCTCTAAACATAAAAGAACAATCACTTAAAGGTGTTTCTTTTTCTAATTTTAAAAACAGAATTCTAAAATTCAATCTTTGGTTAAACTCAAATGGTTTTGATAAAAGAAATATTACTTCAGTTACAAAAAAAACAGTGATTACTTATTTGAATGAAGTTCTCGAGAAAACAAGTCCTAGAAATAGAAATAATACTAGAACTGATATTCAAGGCATATTCCAGGTTCTGGAGGACAACGAAATAATTTTAACGAACTTCATTACCAACATAAACATTTTAAAAGCGAAACCAGAGCGAAACAAAAGTTATTCTACAAAGGAAGAAGATGCAATCTTTGAGTATATGAAGAATAACGACCCTTTAATGCTTCTATTTGTAAAATTCATATCATATAACTTCCTAAGACCAGTAGAAGCTTGTAGGTTATTAATCGGTGATATTGATTTAATCGATAAAAAGATTAGACTAAAAACTAAAACAACAAATTATAAAATCAAGATTTTACCTCAAATTTTGATTGATGATTTACCTGATTTAAGTAAGTACGATAAAAATGCTTTTCTTTTTGGTCGAAATGGAATTGGAGAATTCTGGGAAGCAGAAGAAAATAACCGAAGAAATACTTATAGTGAGAAGTTCAAAGCAATTAAAGACAAATTCAATTTAGGCAAGGATTATGGTCTTTACTCTTTCCGACATACTTTTATTGGAAAATTGTATCATGAATTCATCAAAACATTAACTCCATTCGAAGCAAAAAGCAAATTGATGTTAATCACTGGCCACGCTACAATGAAAGCACTTGATGAATATTTACGTGATATAGATGCAGTACTACCAGAAGATTATAGTGAACATTTAGTAAAATAAGTTAATCGAAATCAGATAATGGAAAAATCTCCTGATTTTTAAATACAATTTTTTCCTAAATTTATATACCAAACATTACTCCTTGGCAGCTTAAAATATTTGATAAAAGAGCAAAAAAAGAATTACCTGGAAAAGCTTTTACCGAACAATTTGGGGTGGTTACACGATTAGGATTTAAATAGTTACACTCAAAAAGTATTTTTTGAAAGAAATCACAATGTAAATCGGCAATCTCTCATTAAAATCCCCCTAAAGTCATTCTAAATTACGTAAACTTTTATTGATGTAAAAAACATAAAACCCTTATGAATAAAGGAAATATATAATATCTGTTATTTAGAATCGCTTAGCTTTTTTGGTAAAGCAAATGTGGTTTAGTAATTTTGATACAGCAAATATGTATATTTGTACAGTAATATATTTAATATCAAAATACCTTATTTTTAAACTTAATAGATTTAAAAAAAAACTAATCAATAGTTATTATTATTAAAATTAGATCTTCAGTTTTTTATTTTAAAAACATATTTAACATGAATAATTTAAACTATATATTGACCTCACTTGAAGCTTCATTAGACTTAGTAAAAGAGCAATTAATGAAAACTTTTAGCAAAGATACTTCTGTCATTGATAGAAAGGTTATAGATGTCGTTTTATCTAACCCTGATAACAAAAAAAAGCTGATAGATTACCTAGATAAAAACTCAAATTCTACGGTAGAAATAAAGATAGAAGGTGATAGCTTTTCCATTATAGAATAGTTTCGATATTATGGACTTTGCTTTTCATTCTTTATTTTTATTTATACTATTCGTTTTTCCTGGAATTGTTTTTAGAAGATTCTATTATGTTGGTGAATTTTCAAAGCAATTTAATTCAAGTAATTGGTTAAACACTTTTTACATTAGTCTTATTCCTGGGCTAATTATACAAATAATTTCATATTTTGTATTTATATCTTTTATTTATAAAAAACCGATTACAGGAAAGTATGAGTTCATTAATGTTGTGTATAATAAGTTGAAAAGCAATTCTTTACCTAGAGAGCTTTTCGATTTGAAACTTTTTTTTTGGATTTGCATTTACATGTTTGTTACTGTTGTAATTTCTTTTTTCATGGCGCAAATTTGTTGGCAACTTGTAAGAATGCTTAAGTTAGACAAAAGATTTATGCCTCTCAGATTTAATAATTACTGGCACTATTATTTAAGTGGTGAATCTCTTAGTTTTAAAGATTTTAAAGGAATTCTCGCAGGTAAGGAAGCAATTCTTACAGAAGCAGATGTTTTAGTGGATTTAGGGAATGGTATAAATAAGCTTTATAAAGGTTTTATACGCCAGCACACTATATGTCGAAATACGGGAGAATTAAAAGCTATCTACTTAACTGATGTTAGAAGATTCACAAGTTATCCCCCGCCAAACAATATAAAAGTTGTTCCAGGTCATATAATGATTATACCTGCGGAAAAAATAATTAATATTAACCTTAACTATATTACTAGAAATACTAGTAATATAGATTACAAGAGTTTATTGTTAATAGTAACTTATTTAGTTGTGTTAGGCTATTTAATGTTTAATCCATATATGTTTTTAAAAAACGTAAATTTATTAGGTGAGATTTCTGGTCGTTTTTGGTTGCTTGTGGATTGGACATTTTTGATTACTTTCTTGGAAAGATTAACAACTGACAGAAATACTCCCGATTTCTGGAAAGAATTATTTGGGTTATCTCTTATCATAATTCTAATATCATTAGTACTATTCTTTTTCTTCTTTAACTAACCTTTTCTTATAATATATTTATAACTGCATAGCTTTATTTAAACCACTCAATAGAATGTTTTTTTAATTTTAGCATTTTATAATCTTCACAATTTCAGTAAATCAGAGAGATTTAAAAAAAGCAGCTCATTACTGAACTGCTTTCACACATAACTAAAATAACCAAAAAACTACCTCTTAATATTGAATATTGAAACATTATACCCTACCCAAATATTTTGTAGAGTATCAAATGAACCTGATATGATATTGCCCTTACGATTTTGAAGCATCAAATTTGCTTTAATATTGAAGTTATCTAATTGGGCATTATTACCAAGTTCGATACCGCCTAAAAGTCTAAAAACAGTTTCTTTAGTCTTTAAAGGAGCATCTATTATTTTCTCTTTAATAATGTAATTTGGCGTAATCTCCTTTACCTCTCCTTGAACTATTCCATTAATATTTAAAGTCAAATTACTGTCTTCAAATTTAGTTGAAAATTTATTCAATTGAATTGCTTGATTAAATTTTAAATCCTTTATACTATCATTAGCTTTTGCAAAATCAGCTTGCAGTTTTTCGTTTTCAACAATTAGCTTTTTATCGATTGGATTTTCAATAAAAATTGTTTCTGTTTTATTTAAAGGTGTCGAATTCGACACCTTTTTAACTTGAACATGGTCAGGTTTAATAGCCTCAAAACCTCCTATTACTTCGGGAACTTCTACTTTTGTATTTGTAGATAAGTTTCCTTTATCTGAGCATCCTCTAAGCCATATAGAAACTAATAACAATATCCATCCTAGATATTTTAAGCTTTCTTTTATTCGTTGATGTCGTAAATTGATCTGCATAATGAATTATTTTAAATTAATTTCTCAATCATTTTTGCAACCGATTTTAAAGTTTTAGCATAATCGGGATCAGTTGCATAACCAGCTGCTGCAATTTCGTCTATGAATTTATACGGGTCTGATTTAACCAATAAAGCTTTTGCATATCGTTTGTTTTTAATAAAAAAAGTTACATGATCAGTGAATGACTCTTCTGGAGTATTATACTTTCTAAAATAGTCTTTGCCCTTATGTTTAAACATTTTTACACCATTTCTAATAACTGGTACTGATGATATATGAACAGGCATTGGATTTTTAATACTTCGAGTATATTCAGTTGTTGTGATTAGCTGCTCGTTTCCGTTAACTCCATCAGTATCTTTTACACCAAAAATCATGTTACCAGGAGCAACTTTGCCCCAGCCACTCTCTAAGGCTCCTTGCGCTAAAACAGCAATCGCAGAGATTCCTGTTTTTTCTTGGGTAATTTTAGCAAATGGGTAGTATTTGTCTACAAATTCTTTAGGTCTCATAATTATTCTGTTATTTCGTTTTTAATTTCTTTGTAAAATCCTATCATTTTTTTTAATCTTTCCCATAAATTGAATCCACATTTTGGCAAATTTTCATGAAAAATTGAAAAGCCTTCGTTTAAGCAAAACACAATAATAGCTATTGTCGCCAGTTCAAATTCAGCTTCTGAAACTCTATCATACTTGAAGTTTTTTAACATGAGTACTTCTTGAAATTTTATAATCATAAAAGGAACTCCTAAATACACCAGTACTTTCAATCCCATTCTCTTAAATTTATCACTTGAAAATCCTTCTCCTTTACCAAAAAACCAACGTTCCAAACGATCACTCTTTCTCCACACGCAATACGAAGCAAGTAGTCCAGTGACTAAATCTAAAATTAGCATATAGAATAATATCCAAGCTACACTTTCAAAATCAACAACCAATTTTGTTATTGCAATTACAGGAACTGTAGCGACTAGAAGAGCAGGTTTTTTAAACAACATGGCGATTAAAGGGAATATTAATAGATTTTTCATAATTTATTTAATTATTTTTATGTTAAAAGCTTCTGAAGAAATAGATATCGATGCGCTTCCAAAATTACTAAGCCTAACCGTTACGGTATTCGCACCAGAAACAAAACCAGTGTAGTTACTATTTGGTCTTACTGCTTCTATAGGTACACCTACGCAGACTACATCACCAATTGATGCACCTGACATTGTTAGTGTTAAATCTGAGCTAGTGCCCGCTGACACGCTATTAAAATTTAATCTTCCTCCCCATGATAAAAACACGGGTGATCTATCGTTCAACTGATTCAAATTAACTGCATCTGTACCATCCACAGCGTTTGGAATTGTAATAGGGTAGTGAAATTTAGATTTTCCAGAGGCATCATCTATTGAGAATGTATCATTGCCTATGCTGTTCGTATAAACAAGTTTTTTTAATTTTTCGTTAAAATATATTTGAGCAAAATTTTCAACTATTGGAACTCCAAATATTAATGCAGTTGCTGGAGGTATTCTTACAGTTGAATTCAATAATATTTCACTCCCGTCATCCGAAATCCTACTATCTTCAAAATTATTTACTGAATTTCTCTTAAGCAAGTGGTTTACCGTGCCAGTTCCTTTAGAATTCTGGACTAAATTTATAGAATTGATATCGATACTTGCTAACGATTTTATCATATAATCAGCTATCGCAGCATGACCTTGCGCGGAATAATGCAAACCATCAGACTCATAGCAATTAGCTTTTGTTATATATTTGTAAATGCTATTTAAATCAAGCATAACAATACCTAATGATTTACACACATCTACCGCTTTATTGTAATAATTAATATAAGGCTCATAAATGACCGGATAGCTTGTTTCCATAGCTTGTGGCGGCATAATATAGACAACGTTTGTATTGCTAGTTTTCAAAGTGTTTAAGTAGACTGCTAATTGGGTTCCGAAAACTGCCGAAGTAGTAGCTACTGATCCTCCATAAATACTATTAGTCCCTAAATTTAATAAAAACAAACTATTTCTTTCTAATCCTAAACCATAAGTAGCTAGTATATTATTCGCACTGAAATCAGCGAATGACTTAGCAGATACACAATGTCTTAAAAAAAAATATGTGTCTTTGCCTTCTGAAAACAATACTTCAGTGAACAAAGCTGTAATGACAACATTTCCTGTCGTGCATTTTATAACATAGCGACCACTAACACCTGACGGCGTAGGAGTCGAAGGGAATGAGGGTGAATCAATTGATGGAAAATTATTTAAAGTACCAGCGGAGCCTAAGTCCATCGTTCTGTACAAAATTCCGTTGTAATAAAATTCAAGTTTTCCGCTTGCTGGAGTTGTATTAAACCATATCTCAACTAAATTTGTTGCGCTGTCAAATTCTAATGTGCTATTAGGTGTCATTTTAATAGCAGTGCTTGTTGGTCCTGCTGAAACGATCGAAGTATTACCAGTTTTTATTACTCCATATCTTTCTAGATCGGAAAAATTAGTAAATCCTATGCCTGAGTTAAGCCCCTGATTTTTTTGTAAATTTGATGCAACTTTGTTGAACCAGTTTTCCCTGCCTACACCTACTGTATTATACCCTTCGCTATTCGAATCCCCTATTAACACAACACCCCCATTCATTAAATTCATTCCTAGTCCTGAATAAGTCGCATAAGCAGCGAAGTCTTGAAAAACTTTATCTTTTTTAATACCATTTTTTACGGAAAAACTAGATGGTAAGGAACTATCCGAATTACTTAATTCTAGTTTATCAAACTTTTTTGACTCAAACGAACCTCCATTTTTAGGTCCAGAATAAATGAATTCATAATCTGGCTCATCTATATCCATCATTGCTTGCGTGCCATCTGCATTTTTTATATAAATTTTAGATTTATCAGAAACTGAACTTACTCTGTCTAATTTTTTCTCAATTGGTTCAGTAATTTGATGTAAATCTATTCTTTCCGAAACACCACCACGTGATACATGAATTCTTGATTCTGGATCTAAAACATTTTGTTTAGGCAGCTCGTCAATTTTTTTAGCTTTTTTTGCTATTGCATTAAATCTTTCTGTTAAAGCAGCTATTTGTTGGGTTATAATAGTTTGAAAACTCATGATGAATAATTTATTCGACAAATGTAAAAATTATTATCTTATTTATAACCATTCTAAATAATAGAATAGATTAGTAAAGACTTTAATTTTCAATATCTTTGTTTTTATGATGTTTATTATTATACTTTTTGTAGTTATTGTAGGTGGTTGCTGGAGAATTGGCAAATCATCTGGGAATGTTTTATTTCCAGATGAACGTCGTGAATCAAATTATGTAGATAAATCAACAACTATTGTGCACCATCATCATTATCATGATAATAGAAGTGTTCACATCAATGGAAAAGAAATTAAAAAATAGAAAGACTAATTAAAAGATTGTTATCGATGCAAAAAATAGATAACCTGAGTAAAATTTACCGCCAATTAAAAGATAATAATAAAACATATACTTTCTTCCCTTTTATAGCAAATGGAGTAAATTTTGACATCTTTTTTGATATAAATAAATCTCCTTTTAAACTAGTATTTTTAGCATTAAACTCAAATTTCCAACTATCTTTAGATGTCTTGCCAGGATTTTTGATAAATAATAATTTACCTAAAAATCGATTTTATGAATTAGTAAAATTATTGAATCTTAAAAAAGATATAAATAACCCTTTTTCTACAACAAACTTTTTCAAGCAATTTGACAATCAAATACCTCAAAATTTGATTAAAATTGATAAACAACATGCAAATTCTTTAATCTTAAAAGTATACTCTGATATTGAAGAAAAAGATAAAATTTATTACTTAAGAATGAAAGATTGGAATGACAGTGATAATGAATGGCATAGAACAAGTAAAAATTTAGAAAAGACTAGGCTTTTATATCCTGATTTATATTCTTTAATAGTAGATAAAGATATTAGTATCTATTACACATCAGATGCAAAGCAGGAAAAACAAATACCAAAAAGCCTCTAAAAAATAGAAGCTTTTTTTGTTAAATATTTTAATAACTTACGTATCCAGATTCTGTTGATATTAATCCTGGTATCTCAACTTGACTTCCGTCAAAATCAATATTACCACTACCACTAGAGTTGTAAACACTGCCCGTTTTAATCATATTTGCAGTTAATACATATAGATTAGAATTTTCTAAAGGACCTTCAGTACTAAAACTACCATTTTTTACATATCCAACTCCATTTAACCAAACTTTTTCATGTGATAAAGCAATCATAATCTTTCTCCATATCTCTTTGGTTACAGGTTCGAAAATAAATTGATCTCCTTCGTAAAAATCTGCACTTAAGAGAATTGCGTCAGTATCTGTTTTATGAATTTCACTTTCTTCATCCAAAATTCCTTTCTGACTTGTGAGCGGTATTCTTAACTTAAACTCAATTCCAGTGCTATAAAAAACATCTGTATTGGTTGTGTTAAAGTATCTAATTTCTATGAGATCTTCATGTTTAACCTTACACCAAATTTCTTCACTTATATGTGTAATTGTCGAAAAATTGGGATCAGAATTAATAAGTTTCACTTTGAAATACTTATCAACGAAATCAAACATGCTAATACTGAACTCATATACCTCATAATTGAAACGATTAAAAATAGAGCCCACAATAATATTAATCTCTGGACCGTAATAATTCTGAGAAAAAATCAAAATATCAGCGTTCTTATTTTCATCAAAAACAATTTCCTCAATTAAGAACCAAGCATTATTAATTACGATATAATTTCCAATAATCCCCCATTCGGGTAAATTCCCAATTAATGAATAAGAACCAGTGATAACATTATTATTATAATCATAAGTATTTCCAGAAATAAAATAGATACCTGTTTTACCATTTCCTAAACTATATTTTCGCGCATCTCTTTTATCTTTTATACCAATGTTAGATGTTTTTTTTTCAACCGGAATGTTAATTACCGTCAAATCTTCTTTAATAATTTGTGCAATATTAGTAGTAAAGTTAGATTTAAATTGAGTATTAATAATATCTGCACTTTGAAATTGTTGCACTTCTTTATAAACCTCATCAACATCAACCTCGCAGCTTAAAGTGTTTTCATCATTTTTATAATTATCAGAATCGCCCCAAGTAATTCGTTTAGCATATCTGATAGGATTGGATTTTGATATGTATAAATAAGAATTTTGAATTCCGAATTCGTCAACATAAAATGGTTTAATAAATGAGCAACCTAATTGATCTTTTACATATAGTGTGAAATTTCCAACACCAAGACCACTAAAAGTATCTGACAATTGCCAATTAATATTGTTCAAAGAATATTGCAAAACCAAACCTGAAGTAGAGGTTCCTTGAACAACTACAGTAGCTCCATTAGGACTATTGTTAATTATAAAAGAAAAGTTAGCAGTATTCAAAATACTTGGCGTAACAAAAGATCTACTTGCTTGTTTCCCATTAGCATCTTCTACAATTACATTAATAGTTTGTCCTCTTAACCAATCAAATGAAATCGGATTATCTGCATTTGGATTTACTGAAATGGGACTTATAACTTTTTTTGCCAACAAATCAGTTGAAACATTAACGTTTACATATTCACATTGATTATTTATTGCAGATGTAAAGTTAGCTCCTAGAATTTTAATTTCCGGAACAACTACCTCATTATTAATTGTGATTGTTGCATCGATTGTTTCAGACTGCAAAATAAAAACAGCACCGGAATATTTAGCTGTAATTATAATCTCCCCGATACCAGAATTAGGAGCTCCAGGAATACTAACTATATCAAACAAATTAGTGGAGTTATAATCTAAATTAAAAGAAGTCCTGTAAAAATTAGATATGAAACCAACCCAACTATCATCCGACTCCTCCGGATTAGTGCTGGCAATAAAGACAGGTAATTGAACCTGCCCAGAACCTAATCTATTATCTTTAAAATTTTCATTTAAATTTAAACCTAATGAGCTTTCAAAAACATTTAAAAAAGTTCCTTCAGTAGGTACAGTATTGAATAATATCGATATTTTTGAATATGCCATGATCTATCTATTTAGTTTTAATACTTTAAATTGGCCTTTACCATTTGGTTTAAGGTTCATGAAAAAAGCCCTCTCTTTTTCACCTTTTTCATTAATAAATTCAATTAAACCGTAAAGATTCAATACTTTTTTGCCTAAAATAGTTGTGCTGCCATTAATTTGCTGCATAACATCGAAATCACATACATGTTCAAATTCAATTTCTTCAGGAATAAAACGAGCTGTTTGCAGTTCAGAGTTTATAATATCTCCATTTTCTGCATACTCTTTTCCTCCAATTAATTTAGTCTTTAATAGCCTATTTGCTGTTGATGATCCGAATTTTAGTTTAGCAGTGGCATATTTAATTAGTGATGCTGAAATCCACCATCCATGTCGTAGTAAACAATTTACAGGAGAAAATCTTAGATTAGTTGCAGTTTCTGGACTAAAAATTCCTGTTGGAAGTTTCTCAAAATCATCTCCCCACTTACGTTGCAAAAAAATTGATGATGGACCTCTTTTTAAATCGAGAAAAAAAACATCTTCGTCATAACTTGTATCTTCTGTATCATTTAAAGTAATTGGCTTTCTTCTGGCAAATTCCATCCCGTAGCTATCGGCTCTATATTTTGAAATCTGGGTATAAACATTTTTAAGTCTACTTATTACAGTTGAAAAATTTGATTTCACATTAAATTCATCAAGCCCAAAGGCTTCTTCATAATCTCCTCCTTTCTCATATCCGATATCTAGTGCTGAATAATACTTATCTACAGCAATAGTCCTTTTTACATTTTTCACTTGATTAGGAAGCCTAATAGTGACATTTCTATTGTAGAAATAGCTTTTATCTTCAATCCTAACAATTTCCTTATTACCAATAGTTTCGATTCCGATGCCTATATTTAACACAGCACCTGTCGATGTGGTGAAATCATTAAAAGAGGTCGTTATTGGTTTAAATAGGTTTGACACTTTGTCTTGAGTAGTAGTCTCTTCTTGTGGAAGTGGTATTTTATCAAACCTTCGAACCCAAAAACCATGTGTAAACCCAATAAAAGCACCTTTACCATCAACTGGGTACCCTAAATCCTTTCTTCCAAAATAATCTGAATAGAAAGCGCCCTCTCTATTAGTCGCAATGGAAACTAATCTATCTGCTAATTCATGAGCTAAAACTGCTTTAGTTATTGATGTATTTGCAGAACTATCTTCTTCTACGTCAACAGTACAAGTTATATCTAGAAGCCTAATATCTAAGTGCGATTTCTTTCCATTTTTTCCGTCATAACACTGATCAAAAACAAGAGCTAAGCTTTCGCCTTCCAACAATCTAATTGTTTGATAAAATGAAGCTTTAAATGTATTCCCATTTAAAGCTTCATAGTTATCACTAGTGAAAAGGGTATAATTTTCTTTAAAATTCAAATCATTTTTCCCTGTATACTTTCCTAGTCTAGCCCAAAATCTAAAAAAATTCACATCATCGTAAGAGTCAAAACTAACTTTAAATTCAAGTTTAATATTCACTCTTAAATCTCTATCTTCATCTGAAATAGCAAAAAACAAATTACTAACCGTACCTCTCCCTGATCTCTCCCAACTATTATCACCGGCTAAGGCTCCGTTAAGTGGAGCTTGCGCACTTTCGTGAGATTTATTTACTAAAGACAATGGTATCGCGATTGTACTACCCCTTGTATTACCTTTTGTCGAATTGCTTAATTTAACTGAATTGTCAGAAGCTTTAGTGGCTAATTTAGTTTGCAGAAAAATCCTTCTTCCTTCTAATTCAACTTCAACGGTTTTTAATTCTGAAATTCGTGTATCATTAAATGTTGTCAACCTATCTACTTCTACGCTTTCAGAATCTCTTGCTTTTAACTCTTGTTCCAATCCTCCTGAATTAAATTTCACTAAAACTTGGTTATTTTCTTGACTTAATGTTGATAAATCTAAAAAACCAGAATAGGTTAAAGTCCAAATATCTGTATGTGGATGCTTTTCATTTCTAATCAATTCAATATCTCCCATTATGCCATCTATATCATAAATAAAAAGAATATAGTCTTTGGCATCTCCAATAAATTTTAACGAATTTGAAAATTTTGCAACTATTCCATCGTATTTTTCATGTCGTGTATACTCTTTATCGTCATCTGTCCAGCCAATAGGCTCAATAGTTACTATACTACCTAAAGTTTTGCTTTTCAGAATGTACTGAACCCTGTCGTTATATTGTGGATTTATATTTCCCATTACCAATTAGTATTTTTAGATTTCCAAATTACATGAGGAATATCAATTTTAGGACCCTTATAAAAGGGTTGCTTCTGATTTTGAATGGCCTTTCTCGTCAACTTCATTTCTTGCAATAACTCCTTTCCATAAGAGGCTTCAAAATATTGTGAAGCTTGAAACTCACTCATATTTCTACCTTCCATATTTAGACTGGCCATCATAGTGGCTCTTTGCAATTTATTATAATCATCAAAAGATTTATGCACTGTATCTCCCTTGTATAATTGCACAATTCTATTTTTACCCGAATAAATTTTTGCAGTACCATCTTTTGATTCTACAACCTCAGTAACACCACCATCATTAATCATTGCGGCTTCTTTTGGCCCTCCTTTACGACCATCTTTATACTTTGGTATTGGTGTTGCAACTATACTTGCAATTTGCACTGCCCCTATTCCACCAGCTAAAGCTGCCATAATAGGTCCCATAGGTAAAAAAGGCTGTGTATTTAAAGCTGCTAAAACTGCTAAAGCAGTATTGATACCTGCCTGCGCAACAGCCGATGCTTTATTAAATACTGCCTGCTTATGCTGTTCTTTACGTTTCTTCTTTTCTAATTCATCATTTTTTTTATCACGCTTTTTCTGCAGTAATCCTTTTTGTCTTTCATCATTTTTTGCAAGTTCAATCTGTTTCGCATAGTATTCGTCGTTAGCTACCTGATCTTCTTCTATTTTTTGTATTCTACCATCAAAAATTGCATTTCCTAAATCCACCAAAACATCATGTAATTCTCTTGCTCTATCTTCAATTTTTCGAAAATTTTCTTGTTCAAAAAATGAAATTTTTTTATTTGCTACATCATTATTTTCAACATTAATATCTGAGTTTTCCTTTTTTAATCTAGCAAGATCATTGTCAATTTGCACCCTTTTATCAGCAGATATCTTCTCATTATCAGGAAGCTGATTCTGAGCTTCAAGTAAATCATCTATCGCTTTGATTTGAATAGCAAGCCCCTCTTTTGCAAAGGCTCTCTTAATTTCAAGGATTCTTCGCTCATGCTCTTCTTGAGCTTTTTCTAAATCTGAATTTTTATTTAATGACGCATTAAATAAAATATTTTCAGCTTCCAAAGCCTGATTTAATTTAGTATCCTGAAGTAATAATTCTGTATCTATACGCTTTTTTATCTCATCAACTTCGCTGTCAATTATTTTTTGACGGTCTTTTGCCCCTTTCATTACTATTTTTTTTTGATCATCTTGAAACTTTTCAATAATCAATAATTGACCAGCTGTAAGTTTCCTTTTAATATCCCCTGTTTCTATAAGAGTTTTAATTTCTAAATCAGAAAGTTCACGTATCAATTTACCTGTGTTTTCGTTGTACTTGCCGAGTTGTGATAATTCAAATTCAGCAGCATTTCTAATTTTATCAGATGCTAATTGAGTGAAACCATAGAGAGCATCGAGCCTTTTATCGTATGACATTATATCATTTCCAAGTATCTCCTCATCTATATCAATAGCAACTTGAAGGCGAAACTGTTGTAGCTTAAACAAATCATCTTGTGCCTTTTTTTCTGCATCATATATTGCTTTTAATCTTTTCTTTCTTTCAGCTTCCTCTTTTTTAGATAGTTCTTTTTTAAATTCAGCATCTTTAACCGCTGCATCTTTATCTAAATCTTGTAATTGTTTATTTAATCGGGACTGTTCTTCCTTGGTAAGTTTAGCATTTTGACTTAAGCTAGATTTCTTAAGATCTAATTTTTCTTTTTCAGCTTGGATTAACTGATCAAGATCCTCACTAGTTCTACCTTGTTTGCTAACCCTTATACGAGCATTATCTAAAGCTTTTTTCTCAAGTTGAAATTGAGCCACTCTTTGTCTAGAATTATTAATTTCAACTTGAGTTCTTTCCAATTCAAGCTTCTTTAGATCAGTGTACACGTCTAAAGAAGCTTGAATTATTTGTTTTTTTCTTGCAATTTCCTCTTTATCTAACTTGTCAGAATTCTCTCCCTGGGCTTTTCTCAGTTTAATATCATCTTCTATTGTCTTAAATCTATCTCCATTAGATTTATCTCTTGATTCCGCATATGATTTTTCAGATTTTTCTAATTCTTTATTTGCTTCAACGATTCTATGAATATTTTTTTCAGCATCAGTCATTTCATCATTAAAAATCATATAAGCTACAATAGCAGCTGATAAAAAAGCAAGTATCAATCCCCAAGGAGTAGCCGTTACTGCGACATTCAAACCGTTTTGAGCAACCATTGCAGCTCTCGCAGCTGCAGCCTGAGCTAAAATTGACTTTGTGCCAATTCCAGTCGCTAATGCAAATCTAATTTGACCAGCTGTCCACGCAGTTTGTAATGCCGAAAACGTAATCATTGTGTAATTTACTACCTTCATTACTCCAATGAAAGTCAATAAAACCGTTCCTCCTTTTGCAATCCAATTGATAATGTCTTTGAAATTATCACGAACAAACTTTAATCCTATTGCTAATGATAGAGTTCCTTGATTAGCATCATCCATTGTTAAAATATAAGCTTCCCATTTATCTCTTATATCGCCAACTATTGAAGCTACACTTTCAGATGCTGCTGCAACTTCTTTATTTAATGCAATGTTTTCAACATATTCTTGTTGCGCATAATTCATTGCTTTTTGAAGTAATTCATAATTTGCAGCCAAAGAACCTATTGTTTTAAAAGTCCTAACTTCATTTAAACCTACTTCTCCTAAAACTAATGCTAAGTTTTCGCCTTCTTTCTTCGCTGTATTTAAACCTTTTACAAACTTAACAAATACTCCAGTGGCGTCTTTGTTAAATTGTTTTGACATCTCTTTTTCTGTCAACCCAGTTAGTTTTAAAACTTTCTCTAAATTTTTACCAGTAGCAATTGCATTATTTATAACTCCAAAAGTTTTTTGAATGGAACTTGCAGATACTTCAGCTTCAGAACCTAAAGAAGATGTAGCTGCACCTAAGGCTAAAACACCTTGCGCAGAAGCATTGTATACTGCAATACCCTTTTGAATTTCAGTAGAATTTGCGAGGACTTCACTTTCCATTGTTGCGAAATTATTTCCTAACTGCGTAATAACAGATGCTAGCCTATCTGCGTTTTCAAAACTATCACTTGAAACCTCAATAAACTTAGCGAATGATGCGACTTGCTCATTAGAGATTATGTTTGACGTCAATTTTAATTTCTCAATAGCTTCTGAAAATTTTAAAATATTAGCCGTTCCTGAAACCCCTAACTGGCCAGCAATTTCCGCTGACTTTAGTAACCCGTCAACTGAAACACCATCAAGCTTATCTCCAAGTTCAACAACATCCCTACCAAACTGTTTTAAATCTTCACCTGAAATATTTGTGGTTTTTCCAACCGCAATTAACTGTTTATCAAAATCAACTAAGACATGATATATATCCTTCACGATTTGCCCAAAAAGCGCCATTCCCGTCACAATACCAAAAGTTGATATCAAATTCCTTAATGTCTCATTAAGTCCCTTCAAAGCGCTTTGGTAATTACCGATATTTCTAGAGTAATTTCGGATTGATGTATCTACAGCTCTAACTCTCGCGTCCAGTTTATCAAACTCTTTCTGTGCAATAATAATTTCCGCAGTATTTTTTTTCTCTGCTGAAAGCAAGTCTGCTAATTTTTTCTGAGAATCATTTCTGGCTTTCGTAAGTTTTTCATAGGCAGAAACCATTCCAAGACTTTCTCTAGCCTGTTGTTTTAGTGCTTTTGTGGATTCTGCTAAAGCAATACGTTCTTTGATAACAGCTTTGTTTGTGCTTTCAGTTGCTAGTTCGTTCTTCCTTTTTAGGCTTATTAGTTGGTTTTCTGCAGCTATTTGCTCTTTCCAAACTTCCGTTGTTATTCTACCTAGTTCGATTTCTCGTTCCTTTGATTTAATATAAGCGGAATTGTTAGATGCTTCTTTTATCATCTTTTGAACCACTGAAATTTCAAGAACTCCTTTTACAAATTCTTTATTCTTGTCAATAGCGACTTGTACCTGTTTTGCGTATTCAGGTCCCCACGTCAAAGCACCATCTTCGATAACTTCCTTTCTTGTAATAACACCTTTAGAGCTAGCCATTTTTATTGCTTTTTAATTCTTGTTTCTTAATTGATTGGATTTTTGCATGAACTTGTTTTTCATAACCATAAAAAGCAGTGTATGTAATTGAATTAAAATCTCCAATTTGGTAGCCTAAAATGCTACAATACGAAGCCATTACATCATCAATACTGTATTCTTGACCTTGATTAACTTTTGGGAGTAACTTTGAAAGGACATTTATTTTAACTTTAATTGATTTCGATTCTCTTTCTATTTGTTCTATATCCTGATAATAGACTTCTTCATCTGTAATCCTTAAAACATAACCATATCCCAAAGTCAATAATTCAAAAAGATCATTGTTGAAGTCAAATCGTAAAGCTTCACAAGCCATCAGAATAACTTTATACTGAGATTCTAACGCACTTATCTCCTTCGAAATTCTAAAAATCTTCTTTTCCTGTAAACTAGCACCTTCTTTATCAACATGTTGCTGATAAAGAGACACCCATAATTCTGTAAGAACTTTAAGGTCTTTTTCAGTATCAGACAATAGCTGAATGTTTCCAGATTCTACAATCTTGAAAAAGGTTTTATATGGTATAATATCAAGTGAATTGTAAATCATATCTCGAGAATTTTTCTTGCATTTTGTATAAAAAAAGGAAGTAATCTAGATGTGATTACTTCCTTTAATTCTTTATCAGTTAATCCGAATAATTCATCAGAAAGCCATGTATTGTCTGGTCCATCACTAAGAATAATTGCGTTTTTTGGATCTTTAGAACTAAATCTTAGAACTCCTGAAACTTCTTGCATATAAAAACCTTTAAACCAGGATCCAGTATCTAATCCTGTAAATGGTTCTCCAGCTTTTTTCTTACCTCCTGATAAAATTTCAGTTAACTCTGAGTAAAAACCAATAGGACAACCGAATATATCTTTACCCTCTTTAGATAATCTCTTTTTTTCAAGATCTAGAAAATCTTTTTCTAGACTTCTAATAAACTTATAAAGACTTACCTCGAGGCCCTTCGGTTTCAATTTCTTTGCCTTTGCTAGTTGCTGTTGAAATGTTGCCATTAGTCGCTATTTTATGAGCTTTTTTTAATTCGGCTTCTCTTTCTGCGGACGGGATCGCTTTAAAAACATGAGTTGAAGCAAACTCGTTTTTAAAATCTGCAAAGGACTTGTTATAGCCCTCTGCAAATTCTATCCCTTTATATTCACCTCGCATTATGGTGTAACCTTAATTTTTGTAGGTTCTGGAGTCTCATATGAAGTACCCGTTTGAGTAACCACGCCATTTAATCCAATAGTATAACCGTTAGCAAATCCAGTTCCCGTAACTGTGTAGATTCCTTCAGAATCAGCCGGAACGAAAGAAACCGTTTCCGTAGCACCACCAAAATCTTTAACAATAATATTCGCAGCCAGTAAAGATGTAATTTCTTCATCTCCTCCAGAACAACCATCAGTAGCCGTAAATTGAATTTCTGTTGATGTTGCCGAAACGATGTTGATAGTAACGTCAAATATTCCGTATACATCATCTGCTCCCCAGCCTTCAGGACGGACGATTGCACCATTATCTTCAAACTCGTTATAATCTTTATAATTTAAAGTCACCCCAGTGGATGCTGGTCTATCAGATGTGGGGTCAATACGTTTGCCTACATTCATGACAATTGATTGTCCTTTTACAGTCCCATCATCATTAATAACTCCTTTAATCGCACCATCCTCTGTAAATTCAAATAAACCTAATTCAGATTTATGATATGTCTTTAAGGCTGAATGGGAACAAAGACTTAAAAAGCTATTATAAGTAGATACTTTTTTCCCTGTTGAAGTAATGTATTGATTCCTACGTCCTTCAAAAACAGTATCCTCTGTATTAGCAGATGCTAATTCTTCAACTTCATACAGCGGGATAATTTTCTTAGCTGCTATTGCTGCATTCCATTTAGTTTTGTCTTTTGCGTCCTCAATTGACTCAAATGAGAACCCTGGCACATGAACTGCTGTTTTTATCGTAAGCCCTTCTATACACTGCTCTTTCGCCCCAGTGTTCTTTTTGGCTCTCTTTTTATTTTTACATTCTTGGTAAACCATGGTGTAATTTTTTTAGTTAACAATTAATTTTGTACTTCAATTTTCCTGTAATAGCAAAAACATGGAAAGGTTGCATGTTCAAAAGTTTTACTCTTTCAATACTGAAACCTTTAAAAACAGTTTCAATTCCTTTTTCAAAACCATTAACCTCAAACATTCGATGTCTTTTAACTATTTTCAAAGCGTCAATTTCAACTTCCATATCAGCACGATGAATAATAGACGGTTTAACCTTTTTTAAGTCAACCATGAAAACTATTTTGACATCACTATAGTAGAAAACTCTATTGGTAGTCGCATGTTCATCATCATCTATGAAAAATACATTTGCCAATTTAAGATCATTTGTAAACACATCTTTGTATTCATTCTTGCCTAAATAGAATTCAGGCACCAGACCTTTATCTTTTGAAATGTTTTTATGGACTCTCCCAAATACATCAATTGGTGTCCATTCAAGTTTATCAAACAATGAAGTTTGAATGAGTTGGATTTCCTTATCAATTCCTTTTGGATTTTCTATAGTGTAATTCATATTACCAAGCTTTACCATTATTAACAATAATCTTGAATGGAAAAATTATTTTTTGAGCCTTTTTTATGCTTTGCTCAAGTTTGTAAACAATTCCTTTTGCGATGAAATGACCGTTATCATTTCTTGCCCCTTCTAATTCAACTTTCAGAGATTGATAGCTCATTTTAGCACTTCTCTCATTGAAATTTGAACGAGTAGTTGAAATAAACAGCTCAATCATTTTTATAGCTACTGAACAACCAATAGAATCATCAAACAGAGTTGATCTATTAATAATAATATTTGAATAATCAACTAATGGGTCATAATCAACATGAGTATCAAAAATTGATGTCAGAACATTTGAAACAGCTTGATTTCTTACATCTGCCAAATAATTATTAAATTCTGATTCCGACATTTCTACTTCTGGAACAGCTGCATAAATATTATCTACTAATACTAAAGAATGATACCAATTAAATTTTTTGCCAGAATTTGCTGTTTTGTTTTCTGGAGTTAAACCAAATGGAAGGCCTGACGATAAATCAGACCACCCAATACGGTTTATTAATACATCTATAGCTTCTTGAGTGTACATATTATGCTGATACTACAATGTTTGCTTCAAATGCTAATACTTGCTCTTCGTTAAGCTCATCAATGTATTTCGCCAAAGTAGCATCTGTATTGTTTGCTTTGGCTATTGATTTTCCACTTGCTAAGTTGATCGCAGCAATCACAGAAGCTTTAGTATAAGAAACCGTTTTGTACAAGTAATTAGTATCACCATCTGTTTGAGTGTCTTTTGAAGCTGTTGCCTCTTCTGAATCAAGTAAATAAATACTGTCTACTGCATCAATAACAGGAATTGCCAAAGCTTGAGAAGATGTGTGCTCTGAGAAAGGTTCTTCTTCAGACCATTTTTTCAAAAGAATATACTTACCTGCTTTTGCATAAGTAGCAGCTTTAGACTGCCTTGTTTCCTCAGCCAAAATACCATAAACCAAACGACCTACTTTTTGAGTTTCCAAAAAGATAACTTTGTTTGTGGCCCAAGGAGTTTTAACTTCCCTTTTTCCGTCACGCTCAGTAATAACAGTTCTATCAATGATTACAGCTGTCAATTTGTAACGTTTCTGTAACATACTATTAACTTGATCTTGATCAGGAACTGGAATATTAGAACCTAAGAAGTTTTGAGAGAATGCAAAGTACTGACGTACTTGTTCGTTTGCTGCTAAATTGTCAAAAGTGTTCTGGTCCATCATCATGAATTTCAAAGAAACACCTTTAGATCTGGCCTCTTTAATCACTCTTTGGATGTCATCTAATGGTTTAGCTGCTACATCAGACCAAGCTTTAACTACACCAAATTTATTGGCATCTGAGTAACCGTAATCAATACGAACTCCAGTACCAACATTTTCAGTATCTTCAATTAAAGCAATACCTGTAGATAATGCACTTAAGAAAACGTACTCCATTTTCTCATAAATACCCATAGTACATGAAATTGCATCGTTGAAAATCTTTTCAACAATAACTTTGTTTTCTACCTTCTTATTTACCAAAGTATCAATATCTGAAAGTTGTTTTTCTGTTAACTTCTTTTTCATACCGACCTTGGTAATATCTCCATTGGCAGTACCAATTGCATCACGCTTTTTTAATGGCAAAGGAGAATCCATTGCTACAATGTCAGCCGCTACGATTGTACTGTTAATTGTCAATGTTGACCACTTTAGATCCACTGATAATTCTTCGGTAAGCATCGATTTATGAAGATATGTCAACTCTGTTTTACCTCCATTTATTTTTGTTACCACACCTAATATAATGGCACTTAACCATGAGGTGTATTTTACAAATAATGATTCTTTCATAATCTAATTAGTCTTGAGTAAAGCGAATAAGTGGTAACGCTGATTTTACTGCGGTTAATACTGATGCTATTCCATAGAATGAAGCATTTTTGTTTACGGTACCTCTTACCATTATTCCTGCGAAAGGTTTTGCTTTCAAAATAGTTGAAATTAAAACACCTTCGTAAATATGAGATGCTGGCAAATCCGCATACTCAGTACCAGAAATTGGCATTGGTTTTAAAACTCCAGTTGAAGTCTCTTTGATAATCAAATGGCCTGCAGGAATTACATCAGGAGTATAAGAAGTAACATCTAGTGTTTTTCCTCCTGGAATAGCCTCTAATACTTTAACGATAACTATCGTATCGTTACCAGCATCATAAACAGGACCTTTTGTGGCTAAATTTGCTGTCGTTGACATGTTTTTAAATGTTTAAGTTATCTACTATTTCACTAACAATTGATTCATCTGGTTTTGTGTTATTTAAACCTCCACCTGCTGGACCTCCATAAACATTACTATCAGCATTTACTTGAACCAATTCCGAATATTCTGACTCTAATTCTTTGATTTGATCCTCAATTGGAGTTTCAGAATTAACATCGATTCGAGTTAACCAACGACCTTTTAATTCAGGTTTTAATCCTTTTAGGATTTCTGATTTTTCAAAAGACTGTAAGGCTGTCTGTTTTTTTGTTTCAAGTACGTTCCCAGATTTAATAGAATCGATGTCAGATTTTAACACACCGAAGTTTTTCAACATTCTTTTTTCAAATGGTGTCATTCCTTCTGTTTCCTCTTCTTCCTCTTCTTTACCTCCTTTGTTTTTAACTGCTTCCTCCGCTTTCTTTTTGTCTGCTTCAAGAGTGCGAATTCTATCGTCCTCCGCTGCAACTACTGCAAAATCAATTACCTCATTGTAATCGTTAATGATAGCATCAATCGCTTCGTCATCAGCATCATCGGCTGGTTTTGGCGCAAGTTTAGCCGCATAAACGTCTAACCTTTTTGTAGATAAGTTCGCCTTAGGGAATAATACCTTAAGTCGTGCCTTAATAATCTCTGGTTTTACTGCCATGATAAAATGTTTTTAAATTGTTTATTTTTATTAGATAACAAATGTAATATATTTTACACTATTTAGAATCATTCTAAATAACAATTTTATGAAGCATAAAAAAACCACATTATTTCTAATGCGGTTTAATGGCGAAAGTACTGGCTATCTATTACTTGCCTTATTAAATATTTATTTCTTTTTCCAAATGAAAACTTTATTGTTCTACTAATGGAATTACAACCTTAGTTTTATTTTCTAACTCTATTTGATTTATTTCTTCTTCATGATTATCAACCAAATCAATTAAGCTAATAGCTGTTTTTTGACTTACAAATTTACCTTCTACTGCAGTTTTTAGATAAGTAACTGTTTCTGAAATATCCGAAGGTAGAATAGAATTAAACTGAATATCATAATACAAAGCTTTACCATTAGCAGTCATAGTCGTATTTGTAGTTTTAGTAACACCAGATGTGATGATATTTAAACATCTTTCTATGAATGTTCTTGTTGATGATTGCTTTAAAACAGCTTTAATGTCTGTTGCTAAGAACATTAATTTAACAGTTTTTTCAGCCACATTACCTAGTGATTTAAGCTTTTCTAATGATAAATTAGGAACACCAGATCCATAAGCAATTGTATCTTCCAACTTATCTAATTCAAGTTTGTTACTTTCAGGCGCTGTAGTTGCTTCTAGAAAACGAACATTTCCTTTTATTATAGTTTTTCCATCTTCACCACCTAATTTAATAGGCACATTAAAGTGCTTACCACTTTCTGATTTTAAAGGCATATTTTGAACCTCTCCTTCAGTTACCAAAATAGGATGTCCAGAATAATCATTAGCATCTCCTAATTTAGACAATGCCACTTCATGTCTGTCTATTGGTGATTTTACAGTATACCAAATTGGCTCATCTTGACTATCATATACTATTGGGATCCTATCAAATCCATGAGGCAATTTTGAAGCCAAAACCAAATCCTTAAAATGATACACATTCGTTTCGTCCCAAATTTGAACGTTGCTCACTTCCTTATCTCCTTCTTTATTTTTGTAATCCCACATAAAGAATTTCATATCTCCTGATTCATCAAAATAAGGTGTCATAGCTCCTTTAATATTGTCAAGCACTTTAGCTTTTATCTCTTTGACTTGTGCTTTGAATCCAAAATAGGCAAGTACTTTGTTTAAAATTGACGTTTCATTAGCATCTACAATATAGAATTGCATTGCAACTTGTGTTTGAGAGAATTTGATAATAGTAGACTCCAAAAGCTTCGAATCAATACGGTTAATCCTCCATATTTGCTTGACTATTTTTGACAAGTCATTTTCTTCTGAAGGAATTAAGGTTATAGGCTTCCCAATAACAAAGGCTGCCAAAGTTTCTGCAATGTTTTGAGCGTGGTTAATGTAAATCTTAACCATTTTAGAAACCTTGCCAGCTTCTAAGGCCTTGTCTTTTTGAATAACTTCGATTTGTTGATCTCTCTGGCTTCTGTCAAAGTCTTTGTATTCTTTAATGTAATTTCCGATTTTTGAACTATCCTTGCTTTGAACTTTGATAGTATCAATCGCCTTTTGAGGGTCGGAAATTAATAACGTTAGTATTTCTTCCATGATTGTTTTTATTAATAATTAAGTTTTATACTCTGTTCTTTGGTCATGGCAAAAACCGTCTCTCCTTGACTGTTGTGTGCCATGTGACCATATCTTCCAGAATCCCAAAAGTGATTCCAAGAATCTATTGGTTGATTAATACAGATTCCTTGTATTTCTTTTAGTTTGTAATTCTCTTTTTCTTTTTTCACCTGTGCATACAAGTGATTTTTAACGATATGAATTTTTTTAGTTTTCATAGAGTTAAGCCAATACATTACACCTTTGGTTTTGCTTACTTTTTTTGCATTGTATCTATAGTCTTTTTTTAACGATCGAACCATTTCAACTGTTCCTTTGTTTTCGCCAGTGTATTTATCTGAACTATCACAAATAATCAAATCTCCATCATCATCATCATCACTTGAATTTTGTTTGACTCCAAAAGATTCTAAAACACCTGCTAATTCACTAGCCGTTTCAATTGGTGTATAAATCAAAGGCTCAATCCAGATATTGTGTTCGTCTTCGGCATATTTATTTAATGCATTTGGATCTGTTGTAAATCCAAAATCATTCGTGTAGATGTACGCTAAATCAGGAAATTCGTTTGGTTCAATCCAAGTAACATGACTAAATATTACACCTTTCATAGCTCCACGCAATCCAAGTCCATAAACCTTCCACATGAAATCATCTGCTGTTCCGTTTGTTATATTGGTTGGATGCGGTGGAGGTTGGTTAGTTTTACTTATTGGTTCAACTTTTCCTGTTGCCTTATTGTAACAATAGATTTCATCCGCTTTAACGATATAAGAGTTAGGTTTCCAAGGTTCCCAAGATTTAATCTTATTCTTTTCTTGAACGGATAAATGAGTAATATTGTCTAAAAATGTTGTTCTAAGAAAACCAACATCTGGACGTGATAGGACTTTATCAAAAAACCAGTGCTCAGTAAAAGACGGATTATAATCTGCCCACCAAAATTTACGACAACGCATTTCTACCTGGTCAAATACCGAATTCTTAATAAACATCATTTCATTAAAAAAGGCATAATCACAACCTCCACCATGCTTTCCATCTCCAAGAAAGTAAATTGTACTTCCATTAATCTTGAAACTTTTTATTTCCTCAGCATTATGAAATTTATTAGGTAGTCCGAAATCATCCAGTCTACGCTTAAAATCGTCATATAAAGTAGTTTTAAATTCATTGTAAGTTGCACGATAAATATTAATCGTACATCTAGTTTCAATAAAAAGACAAATAAAAATAATTATATCTACTCCTGACCAAGTTTTGCCTGAACGAGAAGACCCTTCTAATGCACATCCACGATTACCTCCTATAAGTTCATCTAACTCGTTATATTCTTGATCTCTAATTGATTCAAAAAGAAGTCTGTAGTTTGGATTGGTGTCTTCGTTTATTTCCTTCAGCTTATTACGAGAAATATCGATATCCCTTTCCTTCAAAAGATCTTCCAATTCTAATATTTCAGCATCGGTTAACGACATTCAATTTTTTTGATTATTTATTTACTTGGATATGACCTTTTGATATGAGATGCTTGATTCTTAATTGAACGAAATCTCTTTGGCTTCTTGATAATTTGCTTTTCTTTTCTTGAATTAATCTGAATTCATTAATAAGGTTCTGATATTCTTCAATAACTCTGGTAGACGTCAATCTTTGACTTAATTTTTTATTTTTGCGCTTATTAACCCAATTAAAAAGTCTTTTTAAAATAAGTTTCATTATACTTTAGCAATTAAAGGTTCGATAAAAACGTCTTGATCTTTCAAAACAATTTTAACTCCATCTACTTCTTGTGTTTCTGCATAATCTAGAACAGCCAAACCAATCAATGTAGGATCAATAGTTTCACGTCCTTCAACAAATACTCTTCCGTTTACAATTTCAATCATATTAATGTGGTTTTAATCCTGAGAGAGCAGGAAGTTAATTTACATTTCAAAAGTAACACATTTTACAACTAAGTTGCAAAATATATTACAATCAAAATAAAAAAAGGGAAAGTATTATTTTAAAGCTTTTGCAAGTAATGCAGCAATTCTAGCTTCTCTTTCTTCTGGGTTTGTGATTACTAATGGCTTATCAGAATCACCTTGAACTACAATCTGTCTAGCAGGATAAATACCTTCAAGCTTATTGATTTCTTTTTGTATCTGATTAACTGCATTCATTCCTTGAGGTGTTCCACGATACTGTTCTTTCATAGAACGAATATTTTGCTTTAATTCAGCAATACGAAGCGCTCGTTTTTGTTCAATAGTTGCTTCCTGGTCCTCGTGCCAAATTTGATATGCCTTTTGAAGTAGGTTTTTAGATTGGCGACGACCTACACCCCATTCTTGCTCAATGTTTTTAAGAATCAAATAATCCTGAATACCATTGATAATCCAGCCTTGAATCGTGAACACACGTTTCTCTGTTTCTATTTTAGTTGATTTGGTACCAGCCATTGTTTGTTAAATACTAGGAAACATACGTTTAATAACTGCAATATGTCTATGTGCTTGACTTATCCTATCTCTGAGTTTCATAGCTTCAATCTCGCGCATTCTTCTCAATTCAGCATCTGAATCCTGAATAGGTTTATCGTTGTAAGCCTCCAAAGCTTTTGAATTAATCTCTGCTTCTTCGGTTAGATATTCGATAATGACATTTTTCATTTCCATAAGTATTTGATAATTAGTTGGTGCCATTTCGAGTGATAATTTTGTTACAATGGCATAAAAGTAGACAAAACTTTAGTTAAACGGGCACGGTGACCGAAGCCACCGTTAATCTTTTTTCATTCAAAATAAGCCTATAATGCGAAGATCATATCTCCGTTTTCTAGTAGGATTTTATGTCCCACAATAGCAACTATTTTTGATTTAACATCAATCATTCCTTTATACATTATTTCCTTTTTATAGCTAATAATGTCTCCTCTTTTTAAATCTTCTTTCAATAACATAATATTACTCTGTTTTAATAATTCTTGATGCAATTGTTTGTTGTGACATAGGTAAATTTATTTCTTTGGAAGTATTATGAAACAAATGTAGTAAAATATATTACCATGTTGCAAAATATGCTACAATAATAATGCTAAACTAAATGAAGCAAATTAGTGTGTTAAAAAACAATTATATTAGCTACTTGATAAATAATAAAAATGGAAGAACAAAATAATTATAGGGCATACTAACAATCCTTACTTTTGCCTGTTTTTATAATATATTTGCTTTATAAATTTAAAAACACACTATGTTAACACACTATAATTTACTAACTAATTCGATATTAAACATTCGCCTAATATTAAATGAACGTAATTTTTCTATTTCTTCTGATAATTTGATTTTAGATTCCTATGAAGAATTAGTAATTTTTGTAATATCTAATTTTGAAATTCCTTCTTCACATAAAGAATATATTTTAAAAAATTTGAAATTATCTAAAAATGTATCAGAAGAAAATATGATAGCAGAATTACAAAACAATCTAAAAGATATAACAGGTAATTTCAGCCTAGAATTTCCATTAAGAGCGCTAGAAGTTTACTTCTCTTATGGAGAAGAACCTGATGATATTGATATTCATGTGTTGGGGAAGTTAAAATACCTTATTTCTAAACTTCATTATCTAGTAGGAGAAAATTACAAATTCAACTAATTATTTTATTACTACTATTTACAAACAAAAAAACCACCCGATGAGGTGGTTTTTGTTATTTACAAGCTTCTTCAAGCTTCTTACTTCTTTCTGTATTTAGTAAAGTTATTTGTTTGAAATCAATACCGTTTGGTCCTGGGTTATCTCTAACATACTGAATTTGGTTATCGTATTTTAAATTTATCTCGTTTTTATTTGTTTCACAACTATTATTGTCGCCATCATTAGAGCAAGCACTCAAAATTGATACTAAAACTAGGGTTAGTAATATTCTTTTCATATTATTTAACAACCCCTCCGCCTTTTACTTTTACATTATTTTTTGGTGTAAATTCATCATTGTAAGGAACAAATACGCTTGACTCACTCAAACCAATTCTATTTGCATTTTTATCTATCCTTGAAGTATTATATAACCATCCTCCAGCTACTCTAGTAACAATTGTAATTTTTTCATTAACTGCAGCCATGGCACCACCTGATTCTTTATTAATCACTACTGACTCATGTAAGTCTAATTCATAAATTGTTTTTTCCATTTTAAAGTTTTTAATTGGTTATTATTTAAATCCTAAACGGGTGACCGTTCCGTGTTGTTCGGTAAAAGCTTTTCCTGGCAATTCTTTTTTTGCTCTTTTATCAAAGATTGTAAGCTGCCAAGGTGTAATATTTTCGATGTTGATGTATAGTACATCGTATGATTTATACTTAGCAATTTGGATGCCAACAATAATATACTGTCTAAACTCATAAAATGGATTATAATTTTGGATTGATTTTATTGTGCTTGGTTGGATTTGAAAAAAAATCCTTTGGATCTTCTCTATTTCATTTTCTGTAAGCATGGTATTTGGTGTAAAATCAATTCAAAAGTAACTAATAAAAGAACCTAAAACAAAAGACAGTAAATAAAAAAATGTCCATGAATACAAATAAAATTAAAATCTTGCGGTTTAGTTTCTTATCTAATTCTGCAATTTGTCTATCATGTTCTTCCCAGTATCTATGCATAATTCAAAATTACAAAGACGTTTATATTTTATTTTACGGTTTCCCTTTATTTACAATATTTATTAATAAGTTTTACTGGAGTCATTCCTTCTTGGGCAGCTAAATTGCATATAAACATTGCCTGATTTCTTCCTGTAAGATTTGATTTTTCAGAAATCTCAAGAAATAATCCTTTTTTCGTAATATTTTTTAAAGATATTTTAGATTCATCCATTGTTCCAGGAATACATTCTCTAACCCAAAAATCAATTTTAGTTTCGATTTTCAAAGCTATGTTATGTGGCTGAATAGATTCATTGTGCGGTTCAACAATCTCTTTAAAGTGTTTCTCTACCTCATCAAAGTTTAACCAAGCTATAAAGTAAAGATCATCATCATCTTTAAAACCACTCTTAAATGGTTTAGAAACTTCAAAAGGTTTCATCGTTTCGACAACAGCTTTAGAGCATAAATAATAATTACAATGCAATTTTACAGTTTGATTAACTCCATCAGAAGTTATAAATCTATCGAACTTAAGTAAAGCCTCATCTGAACTTTTACCTTGAACACTTACATCTATTTTCATTTTCGGGTTATCTTCTTGCCATACTTTAGATTTTATGAATACTCCGAATCTTTCAGAACCGTTATTTGCTATTGTTTCAATAATTGGTGTGTAATAATATATTTTTTTCATATTTGATTTTTTGTCTCCACCGTGTGGAGAAAGTTAACTTAAGTGTTGATTTTAAAGGGATTCTTGATTTAATTAAAATAGTGTTAATTGGTCTATTTGAGGTTCATCTGAATTAAGTATTTCAGAGTGTTTAGGAAACATTTCAAAACATCTATTTAGATATTGAATCATCATATCAGTTAGTTTTAAATGATTTGGATAATAAAAAGGTAATTCTACTATTTGCCTAAAACGCATACCTCGATTTGTATTATAACTTTCGTAAACTATTCTATTTTCTGTCCAAAAATGACTGTGGTTATGTGATTTTGTAAGCATAACTAAATTATTTACCCATTAACTTATCATAACATTCATTAGAACAAACTAATGGTTCGATAGGTTGCCCTATGCATCCACATTCTTGACCATTACAGCAATATTGAGGATCATGCCCGAAAAACTCTTTGTTACAACTCATGCAACTCTGATTTGGAGTTGGTTCCCAAAAAGAAAGTTTTCCTTTTACATTTAGAATTGGTTTTTCATAAAGCACCGGATTAGCTAGTACCCAATTGTAAATTGGTTTTTCACTTAAAACAAATACTCCATCTCCAACGTATTTTCCTCCTGTTTTTTCCGCCCAAATGCTGTGATGATTCACAACACAATCAATGATGTCAACTTCTCCTATGATTGCTGAATATGTTATTTTAGCTTCAATATTTGGAATTGAATTAAACTGATCAATAGATAAAGAGCTTAAACTAATTCCTTTCGCTGGAGTTCCCGAAGCATGAATATAAATCCTACCTCTAAAGTGCGTTTTCCAAGTCCTGTTCTCAATTTCTTTTATGCCATGAGCAATTAAACTCGCCCATGGTTGTTTTATGGATAGTGCTTTCATGATTGATCCTTTTTCATTTGAAGTTCTTTAACCTTATTTTGGAACTTGCTACTAAATGACTCATCTTCAATACCTAATTCCTTCAATCTTAATTTAGCTTCAAGAATTGTAACCTTAGCATCATCAATCGTTTCTTGTAACTGCGAAATTTCTTCATCCTTATCAATCTCATCCTTTTCTGTTTCATGACATGTTTCGCAAATTGTTGTTTTAGGAAACCATTTCTTAGACCCATAACCGTCATGTAAATCGAACCACTCACCACATTTTTGGCATGGTGTAGGCATCTCCATTTCTTCTAATTCTTCATTTATAAATTCCATAATTTTAAATTTTCACGATTATATATTTTTTTAATAAAAACTATCAACATCTTTTTGTGTTTCAAAACTATAAGAGGTGCGCACTTGTACAAAAAATAGTTTTTCACAACAACCACACTCTAGTTCTTCAATATCATCTGTACTATACAAAAAGTAGCTTTCATTTTCATTTATGTCGTATTCCTCTTGACAATTTGGGCAAATAATTTGTTTCATAATTTTCTCTGTTTAAGCATCTCATCAGCTAATAAATATGCATTATGAGAAACTACTTTATAAGCTTCTAAAACTTGTGTTTCGTCTTTTATAGTTAACCCGTTATTCAATATACCTACCATTGCAGACACTGCAAATTGATCACGCAAAAACACTTGGTAGTCACTAACAGCTACTTTAATAATTCTTTGCGGAGTTGATTCGTTTTTATCAGACATATACATTATGTGTTAATTTGTTTTGTTAAATATTTATTGACAGTAATTTTTATTACTTTTTTCTTTAATCCAAATTCAAGTGCAATAGCAGGAATAGAATTTAATCTACTGGACTGCCATCTTTCAATAATTAAGCCTTGAGTTTTTTTGTTAATTTTTTTCATCACACTATATTTTATTCAATTAAAAACCGCCTATTTAAGGCGGTTTGAAAGTCTTGTTATAATTTAATCGGCTAATGAAAAGAACTTCCTTACCCTTCCGATTTTTGAAACAACCATTATAACTAGCTACCTTGGAGACAACCAAAGAGTTCTATATAGGATAAGGAATTAAATGAGTAATTAATTTATAAGGGACGGCATGATGAGCATGAGAATTTTTTCTTCTTCAGCTAATCCATCAACCGGTGTAATAATAGCAGCTCGATTTGGTAGTGAGAACTCAATATTTATTTCCTCCGAGTTCAAGTTACTGAGCATTTCCGCTAGATATTTGGCGTTAAAACCAATTCGAGTATCTTGACCTTGATAATTACAAGTTAATCGTTCATCGGCTTTGTTTGAGTAATCAACGTCTTCAGAAGAAAGATGTAACTCATTGCCTGAGAATTTTAAAACAACTTGTTTTGTTTGTTTGTTAGAAAAGATGGAAACACACTTTACTGAACTTAAAATCGTGGATCTATTTACCAAAGCTTTGTTTGGGTTTTCCTTTGGAATAACATTCTCGTAATTCGGATATTTACCTTCAATCAATCTTGAAATCAAAACATAATCATCAAAAGAGAATATTGCATTTGTCTGATTAAAACTAATAACTACCTCAACATCTGAAGTTGAAAGAATCCCTTTTAAAACATTCAAAGGCTTTTTCGGAACAATTAAATCAACTTCTTCTTCAGAAGTAATATCTGTTCTTTGATACTTTACCAATTTATGTGCATCTGTTGCTACAAAATTTAATCCCTGAGGTGAGAACTGAAATAAAACTCCAGTCATGATTGGTCTTAAATCATCAGTTCCTGTAGCGAAACTTGTTTTTGTAATTGCTTTACCTAAAACTTTTGAATTAATTTTTGCTGTCTGAGCATTTTCAATGAGAACAGTCTTAGGATATTCTTTCGCTGATGCATAAGCAATGACATAATTTCCTGCTTCAGAACTAATCTCCATTGTACTATTTTCCTTTACTGAGAATACAAGTGGCTGCTCTGGAAATGTTTTTAAAATATCAATTAGCATTCTGGCAGGAATCGCGATTGCCCCTTTACTTTCTGATTGAATTTCCAATATTGAACTAATTGTAGTTTCTAAGTCTGATGCTGTAATTTTTAATTGGTTTCCATCAATCTCAAATAAGAAGTTATCTAAAATTGGAAGTGTATTTGAAGAATTAATAACTCCATTTAAAATTATTAGTTTCTCGAGTAATGTTTTACTGTTTAAATTGATTTTCATATGTTTTATAGTATTTAGTTAAATCTTGTTTTATGTGATGAAGGTTTCTCCAACATGATCCAAATTCTTTTGGAACATTTCCGTCCAGATCAAGGATATTAAAGACAGCATCCTTAAATTTATTTACAACCATTAATACGATTAAATCACCTTCCTGAAAATAATAATGAGGTTTGTACTTTACTTTCATGCCATCATTCAAAGCTGCTAATATTTCATCAGCAGCCAATGATAGCTTTTCGTTTCGTTGATCTAATTCGTATTCTTTGAAAAGATTTAACTGGTTCATTATCCAGCTATTTTCATTGCATGTTGCTGTAGTGATCTATAGTTGTTTTTTACCAATGCTTTTGCCTGATTAACCTCAACTGCATTCCCAATGAACTTTTTTTGCTCTGTTTGGGTGCCAATTAGTTTATAATCTCTTGGGAATCCTTGGATTTGTTTTAATTCGGGAATGTTTAGCATTCTCATTTTTATATCGATTACCCCATGTGACACCATAAATTCTTTTATGAGAATCATTGTTTCAGAATCACTTTCATAAACAGGAATACTAATTAGTCCTAGTTCAGTTGATACAAGATAAAGAGGCGCTTTATCTTGTCTTGCTACAACCGTGCAACATGGATTATCAATGCTTCCATTGTTACCGCCCCAAGCAGGATTAAAAATATATTGTTGTGCTTTTACAATATTAAATTTAGGAATAGTAGTAAGTGTGCCTATAGGCTTTTCAATTGATACAGCTGTTCCTGTGCCATATTGTTGATCAATAAAATTTACATCTACTTTAGCAACTCTATCTTTTGTAGTTAGTGTTGGGCATGGTTTGTCTATAGAATGAATACCACCATTACCATAATAAGTATTCAAATGTGATGCTGTTACAATGGCTGTACCTCCTACAGTTGTAACTGTTCCTGCTGGCTGATTAATTGAATTCACCTTACCTTCAGGACGACCATAATAATATTTTTTAAGAAAAACAGATTTGACAACTGCATGTGAATTTCCAGTAGTAATTGTTCCGATGGGCTCATTTAAAGATTTTACACGACTATTATCTGAGCCTGAATTATATTGTTTAGTAAAAGAATGATCACCATTAGCGACAAATTTTACAAGTCCTGCGTAAATCCTTTTGAGCGTATTATCGGAAAGTTCCTTTTTCCTTTCGAAAATACTCACACCTTCATCATCAAGATCTAAAACCTCTCGAACGGGCTTCCATTTTTGCATTGGAAATAAAGGACTTTCAACTTTATCTTTCGTGTGGGTTTGTTCTGGCCAACTTATAGGTAAACAACTTGGTCTAATTTCACCACTTAACCGCTTATGCATTATCTCCTTTGAAAATTGAATGAACAATCTTTCACGGCTTTGATATGCACCATAATTAGCAGAATTCAAAATTTTGTAATCATAAACATAGCCACTGGAACATACTTTATTGATCCATCTAATATATTCTTTTCCAGCTGTCCTCGATATTGGTTTTCCTTTTTCATCTAGTGGTCCCCAACTCATAAATTCTCTAACATTTTCAACCCAGAAATAATCAGGATCTAATTCAATCAAGTACATAAACATATGATCAGCTAAAGTTCTACTGTCTGCATCTCTTGCCTGACCTCCTTTTGCTTTTGAAAAATTTGTACATTCCAAAGAAGCCCAGATATTTACTTTACAATTTGGAAAAGAAATTCGAACTTCATCAATTAAATATCTAAGTTTCTTAACTACTTCAAAGTTTCTGATATCTTCTGTAAAATGTAAGGTGTCAGGATGGTTCTGAGAATGGCTTAAAATTGCATTCTTATCATGATTCACACAAGCTGCAACAAACATATTTGTAATTTCTGTAAAATGAATTCCTGTTGATGTTCCGCCAGCCCCACAAAACAAATCAATCCAAAAGACAATCTGACTGTCAAAATCAGCTTGTCTTTTTACATGTTTTATAAATGTTTTTGTTTCTCTTTTTAATTGTGATTGTATCATACTGCTAAATCAAATAAGGTTGGAACATTTATTTTGTACTCGATTGATTTCAGGTAGAAAAGTCCATCATCATAATAGTTTGGATTCAATTCTGCAGATATCGCTTTGCGTTCCATTTCTAGAGCTTTGTATGCTGTAGAGAATAGACCACCAAAAGGATCATCTACAACATCACCTTTCATTGTGAATCTGTTAATCAATCTATCAATGACATCTAACTGAAGCGGGCAAATATGCTTTTCCTTTTTTCTGTTGGCTTGATTAGCATTTAAAGTATTCATTCGATTAACATCAGTCCAAACCATATCAGTAGGTGATGTTGGTGGAATAGTCATAAATAAACGGCTCAACTTGTTAGATTTTTCTAAATCTTGACAAACTTTCAAATGTTGATCATAATTGTAAACATTAGTTTTATCAAACTCACGCCATCTATTAAAAACAGATTTCATATCTGCTGCAGATAATTCTTCATAACTCATAAATCTATCACCAGATGATTTCCAATAAGCATGAGCATCTAATTGCCATTTATCAATTGAATATTCTTCTTTAGTTTTTACACATGGTTCATCAGCGTAAGCATTATTCATTTCACTTGGACGTTTTCTAAAAAGAAGGACATACTCTGGAAGTCCAACCCCCATTTTGGTTGCATCTTTACATTGTTCCGACCATCCCAAACGATAAGTTTGATTATTCTCACGAACTACATCTGTTGTGACTGTTATTTTTCCCACCAGATAAAAACCATGTTTCACAAAGTGTGCAACAGTTTTTCCTGAGAAATCATCTATAGTGGTAAATGAAGTTCCGTTTTGATAGGAATAACGGATCCTGTCTTTTACATGAATTGCAGCAATTTTGCCAGGCTTTAATGTTCGCAATAGATGAGGTGTTAAGTAATCCATCTGCTTAAAAAATTCTTCATTGCCATTATTATGACCGAAATCATTATAATTGTCTGAGTATTCATAATGATCCCCAAAAGGAATTGAAGTCAGAATCATATCAGTTGAATCATCTGCCATTTGCTCATGGACATTGACTGTATCATCATTAAAAACTGTTGCATTTCCGATTGTAGCACTTCGTTTGTTTTTAAAAATTTGTCTTTTCATATCAGCTGTAATTTTATCTGAGTTAAGTCCATATTCACGGACGAGGTTGATCATTTCCGTTTGCAGTTCAATATGATTACGCCACTTATCTTTTAAGGTTTTGAGTACCTCACGTTCATTATTTGTGAAGATTGCATAAACGTTGACTTCTTTTTCTTGCTTAAATCGGTAACACCTATGTATTGCCTGGATAAAATTGTTGAATTTGTAATCAATGCCAACAAAAACCATATTATGACAAGCATGTTGAAAGTTGCATCCGCTGCCAGCTATTTCTGGTTTAGTACTTAATATTTGAAACTGTGAATGTTTAAAATCGATCAATATTTTTTCTTTCTCTACATTTGATTGAGAGCCGTAAACAGATTTTAAATTGAACTCTTTAAACTTCTTTTCTAATAAATCCCTTTCAGCTTCTCGATGGTGCCACAGAATCCAGTTTGCATTTGGGTTTTCGTTTACTAAGTCAAAAGTTTTTTGGATCCTGATATCTATACTATCCCTTTTTTCTCGTGAGGTATCAACAAGGCTTTTCGTTGTGTCTTTAAATAAAACAATCTTACCTTCTTTATTTGTAATGGTACCTTCAGGCAAATTTTCAATTTCTACTTCATGAAAATTTAGTTTTGGAAGATTATAACCAGTATCATCGTATCCGAGATCTGAAGGCTTGTTTATAAAAACAGCCCAAGATGAAACCCATTTCCAGAACTCCTCTTTTTTATTTTCATAAAGTGTAAGATGGCCTGCCTTTGTAGAATCTCTCTGAAAGAATCTTGTCAATGCATGACCTCGATCAATAACACCTAGATAATCCGCATAATTTAATATTTCAATAAAATCGTTTGGTGTTGGTGTAGCAGTTGCGACAAATCGGTAGTTTATTTTTCTGAAGTGCTTTAAAACATAATTTGTAGTTTCCGTTTTAAGATTTCTTAAAATACTTGCTTCATCAAAGGAAACTCCTCCGAAATAATCTGGAAGAATATCTCCTTTTCTAACTCTTTCATAGTTTGTTACGTAAATAGCCAGTTCCAAATTATTTACTTGATCAGTATCAGTTATGTATTTTATTTCAAAGCCAGTATTTAAAAGTATGTTATCATCACGGAACTCTCCTATCACGCCCAACGGCATACAGATTAAAAAAGGTTTCCCTGTAAATTCAATGATTAATTTGGCGATTTCTAATTGCATTAAAGTTTTACCTAATCCAAAACTGGCAAAAATTGCACGACGACCGCCAGCAATAGCCCACTGAATAATATCTTTTTGGTGAGGTAAGGCAATTGGATTTATTTTATTTTTATCAATTGTGATTCCGAAACTATCAGCTACAACAATCTTATCTTCTAAAAATTCCTTATATGGTTTTTGATTCATGATCTTTAATTTTATTCTTCCCAAAGCTTTTTTGCTATGGCTAAATTCTTTTCGGATTCATTAACTGCTTTCTTAGCGTAGGTCAATGAAAATGAGTGTGTCCTTTCGTATTTTCCCGACTTTAAACCTTCATGTCTTTCCTTTGCTGTCTCAACTTTATATTCATAAAATTCAATACTTTCTGGCATTGATAAATTAATATCCTTTGCCTTTCTTTCCCAATAATCAGCTTTGCTTTCGTGCTGTTCAGCTATTTTAGAATGTTCAACAGATTTACTCATTCTGTCGTGATTTCTTTGTATTAGAGCACGATGTCTTTTTTCACTATGATGTCCAATCTTTATTGGTTCAGCGAGAACTAAAAAATCTTTTCCCTCATGAGAAGCTTCCCAATATTTATTTGATTTTGATTCTGCACTTGATGACCATTTTTGATAGCGTTCAGCTTTATTTTTACAATATTCTTGATAGTTAAAGCCGTCAGCACGTACAACAGAATAAAAGAAATTACCTTCTTTGTCTCTTTCTACAAGATTGAACACAATGCATTCGTGTTCTTTTCCGTATTTAGTCTTGAGTATAATCGTTTCCCCTTTTTCGTGCATTTCGGGACATTTTGCAACAAAAACGTTTGCAGTATATTTTGCGTAAGTATTCATAAATGTTTTTTTTTATTAGAGCAATATTGGGTTGACATTGTTAGATGTGCAATAAAAAAGCCCTCAATATTGAGAGCTTTATAAAATGATTGTAATTGAACAAAATCACTTATCTTCCATAGATTAACATGAAAGCATCTCTTTGTTCTTGATTAGTTCTACCATCATAGCCAGTTATTTTTTTAAAGTAGTCATTCGTTATTTTACTTCGGGTGGGCTTAACTTTATAATGTGTGATCTTTAAGTAAACACACATTTCAACAATCTTTTTAGCTGTTTCAAAATTGGCTCCTGTATATTCACCAATTTTAGAATTAAAAGCTGCAGACTTATCAGCTTTTTTGTGCCAGTTTGATTTGTTTAAGAATCCACATTCCACATAAACTTCTATGTTAGGATATTTTTCTTTCATGATTTTGAAATAATCGAAAAGTTGAAAGAAAGTAAGATTGTCAAGCTGTAATTGATTTTTATTTAAAAAAGCCACACCAGATTTATCAACATCTGGATCAATACCAATGAAATACTTTTCTTTTGGATCAATCATGATTTTAAAGTGTTAGATTTTGGAATTGCTCCTGGAATAACATTCGAACTAATTTTTTTTAGTGCCAGATTGATAGCTGTATCAATTTTAATAAAAGGCTTTAAGGTCATTCCAACATCACTTAAAGGAATTGGTTCTTGAGTTCCTAAATATTCAACTCCTAACTCCGTAATTTGGCGTTTAATGTCTATTAATTTATTTTTTATGTTAGAGTTTTGCATTTGTTTTTTTGTTTAAATTATTTTCTAAACGATTTACCTTTGAATTCGATAACATTGAACATTTCAAACAAGCGATCATATATGTGAGCGCCGTATCTCAATCCAGATTCTTGCATTGCCAAATCAATATTATTTGGATAATCATCGTGAAAATTCATCGTTCCAAATGTTTTTAAAACATTTACTTTTTCTTCAGAATAATTCTTTTGATTGTTATATCTTTTTTCTAAAATTGACTTTACAACATTTGTTATTCCAAAGTTGGAAGCATCTTTTTCTCTCTTCAGATCATCAAGAAATAAATTTCCTTTACAATACTTTGAAAAAAACATTTCTTTTTCTTGACCAGATTTTATAAATTCATATTCGGTAACTAAAGATTCTGTCGTTCTGAATTTGAAGCGAAGTCTATTCCAATCACCAGATGTGTCCCAATTATCTGATATGGCTTTTTTAAAGTAGTAATCAATCATAAATTGAATTGCATTCATTACAGACGTCTTACCGTTTCCAACATTTCCAATTATCAGTAATCCTTTGTTGAAAGAAGGTACTAATACCTTATTCCCAACTGTTTTAATCGAATTTTCACAATCAAAAAAGGTTTTATCAAAAGCGAAATACTTAATTATGGGTTCTAAATTTTTAATCGATTCTTCAGTCAAAATAAAATCACATCTGTTTATAAACTTATATGCAGTCAGAAAGTTTTTATAAATGTTTTTTTTGTCTGGAATTAAACCTTCCACAAATTGTAAAGATTTTTCATGATTTGAATAAACGTTTTCCCAGTATTCTTTTCTATCCTGCAGTCCTTCAAATTTGTTTTGTAAATTTCTATTTTCAAAAGTTTCAATTTGATTTAATTCTACTTCTGAAAGATTTCTTTGTGGTTTATTTGGATTAATAACATTGAAATTATTGAAATCACTTTGTTTTTGTATTAATGAATTATATTTTCTGATTCCTATATTTTCTGAAACATCTTGAAGCAGTTTTGGACCAGTGTAAAAATCTATATCTGCTTGAGATAGATTAGGAAATTTAGATTTTAATTCATCCGGTGAAAGTTTTAGATATTCTTGTTGACTAATTTTTTTCATAACTTTTAATTTGTGTGAATTAAACCTCCAGATCCATTTGATTTTTTTGATTTTAAAACTTCTCCTGTAAGCCATCTTGAGAAATGCCCAGCGTAATCTTGCTTATTAATTTTATCATCACATTCAACAACTAATTTTTCATTAAATTTTAAAATCCAATCAGAAATGTTTTCAACTGGTATTTTATTTTTCATTGAAATTGCTTCTAACCAAATTTGATCTTGCAAAATTTCATTTCCAAAAATTTCATTTTTAGTAAATTGTTTTAAAGGTTTTAAAGGTATATTGGTATCTTGTTTTATTATACTCCCTGTGCGTTGTAATATGCTTTGATCTGTGCTTTCAGCTTGCTTTATCGAGTGCTTTACGAATGCTTTATCGAGTGCTTTATCGAGTGCTTTGCTATTTTCTTTCAAAGCAATTATATTAGCAGAGTATTGATTTTTACTGTATTCAATAACTTCGAAAAAACCAAAATCAACTAATTCATCAAATGATTTTTTATAAACGGAGTAACTTTTTATCCCAACAGCATCTAACACCATTGAAGTAGGAAAACCAAATTTCTCTTTCCAGCCTAATCGATTGCAATGTTCAACTGCGAAAGCATAAATAGCGCAATGATTAGGTTTAATTATTTCTGGATTTTTAAACGCATAATCCCAAAAATCACGCATTAGCTTAAAGTAATCTAGTTTTTCTTCAGCCATGTTTTTCTATTTTTTAAAAGGTACATTGGTTAGTTGTCTTCCATTGTTCCAAATAGCAAATCTGCCTTCAGAATCAACTTTAATTTGCATTGTTTCAATCTTACCAAAGAAGTTTACATTACCTCCCATATCTACAAACCAACCTACCTTTTTTGTACCATCTGGATAGGTAAATATTCGCATCACCCTACCCACTATTTGATAATATAATGAAAGAGACATTGTAGAACGAGCCATAAGGACAGCTTCAAGTTCTGGATAATCAAATCCGGTTGTTAGTACTCCGACGTTAATAAGACACTTAATAACACCTTTCTTGAATTGAATTAGAATTCGTTCTCTTTCTTCTTTTTTTGTTTCGCCAGTTAAAATTGCAGATCCAGGAATACGTTTTTGAACAGCGATAGCTTCTTCAATTAAAGAACAAAAAATCAAAATGTTTTTTCTTTTACTCAGAATTGTTAGAGCTGTTTTTACAATTCTGGAAGGCATATCAATTGACTTATAATATCTTCTTAATGAGTTTTGAGTAAAGTCCGTTCCAGAGCTATTTAATTCTAATTTACTACGGTCTACAACATCAAAATTGTAATATTCTAACTTGGCTAAAAAACCTGCATTAAACAAAGTATCATTTTGAACATAATAAAGGACTTTGTCAAAAATTGTCGGAGTACTACGTGTTAAGAATGTAAGTTGTGGACCTGTTGAAGCCTGTTCTAACCGATAAGGAGTTGCTGTTAATCCTACAACTTTTGTATTTGGAAAAGCTTTAATAAACTCATTGTACATTCCAGCATCAGAATTTACAAGATGACATTCATCAATAAGAATATTTTCCAATCCTCTGAATAAATGTTTTTTGTTTATTATGCTGCCAATCGTACAGAAAGTAACTTTGTCGATTCTCTTTTCGCCTGCAGAAGCACTATAAATAGAAGCTTTACCGTAATTGCTAAACTTTTCATAGTTCTGTTCTAAGATTTCTTTTGAAGGCTGGAGAACTATTGTTTTGCCCTCCAACCGTTCTAATATTTTAGCAATTACAACAGACTTTCCAGAACCAGTAGGAAGTATTACCAAAGCATTACCTCTTGAGTTTCCTTTAAAAAAATCAACACTTAAATTAATTGATTCACTTTGATACGGTCGTAATTGAAAAGCCATTATTTAACTTTTGCATTTTCAAAAGCAGCATCCTCACCAGCGAAATCCATGTGAACTTGATTAGGGTCATCTTGAGGAGCTGATTTACCATTTCGGTATTCTTCAACTTCAAAAACAGCTTCGTAAATTCTAACTTTAAACTGATGCAAATAAATGTATGCACTAGAAAATTTAATCCTTGGTGAATCAAATTTTATAATTCCTTCTGTAACCTCTTTCCAACCTGATAGCATTACTGATTTATTTTCTTCTACTCCTGAAATTTTAAAACCAGTTACATAATATTTTTCAGTTTCAACTTCTTTTTCTAATTCTTCTAAAGTTGTAGAATTAGTGTTACCAGTATAAGCATCATCCAAATGAGCGAAGAAAACGCTTAAATTGTTGAACTTATCTTGTAAATCATCATGAATAATATGCGCTCCTTTATGTCCTAAAGTATCTCCTTTCGTTGGTCCTTTTAGAAGCTCGTATGAATATGAACATAAAGCATCTGATATAGCTGCTCCTTTAATTTCTACTTCTTTATCTTGAGCATTTATTAATTCGTCTAACTCAATTGCTTTTTCGAATTTGTCAGCATTTATTGTTATTGTCTTTGACATAAATTTAATTTTATTGGTTAATTGTTAAAAAATATTCTTTGTATTTCCCTTCCTTATACTCTGAACTAATCGGCACATTCCAGATGTCTTTTAAATCTTTAATTCGTCGGCGTAAATCGCCAATTTTATAATCAATCAGTGCTTTGGTCGTAGTAAGTCTTTCCCCTTTTAAAAGGGCTTCATAAACAATTCTACATTGGTTGGAAAAATTCTCTTTATTTCTTTCAAAATGTTCTTGGTTGCTAACTTTATTCTCAATATGAAGAAGTTCATCGAAGTTTATTTCTTGCTGTTTCATAAATATTGCTCGTTATTTTTTAGCTGAATTTCTATTTCTCTAATTATAGCCAAGTCTTTAGGTTCTGGAAGATATATGCCAGCTTCTTTACTTGAGTAGTCTCTAAATCGATCAATTGCTAATGTCAATTCATCTTTAGTCAGGTTCGCTAAACTTTTGTATTCAATTCTAACTTCTCCAGTTATACGATTAACAAATTCATATTGAAAAATGGAAGGATTTACAAGCTTCTTAAAATATTCAAGCTTTATATATTCCAATTGCTCTCCATATTCTAAAGCGAACCACGACATAATCAGATGTGCGTATTTTAATTGAGGATATGTCTTTGGAACTTTTTTAGCTGACAGTTCAAATACTTTATTATGCTTTACAAAATATTTGAACTTTTCAACAGCTCTTTGAACATCGATAGGTTTTTCTGGATTGTAAAGCATAAGTTTAAAAAGGTGTTAAATTAAAATCAATTGTCAACCCCTTATCAGCGACTGTCACATTTTTACCAGTTAGGTTTGATACTTCCTGTTGAAACTGTTTCGCATTTGAATTACTATCTGATAAGTGAATTAGAACTATATTATTGACTTTTGAAAGGTCATTGGCAGCCAACATATCTTTGCAGTTTTCCAAAGAAAAGTGAGATTTAAGAATCCTGTTTCTTAGAAATTCTTTTCCACTATCAGAACCAAACTTTCTATCAATAATTTCTTTTGAAAAATTAGCTTCGATAATGATATTGTTCAATCCCTTAAAGGTGTACTCACAATAATTTGTATCAGTAAGAAAGAGTACCTTCCCGCATTCTAGATGCTCAATTAAAAATCCTAAAGGTTCGGCAGCATCATGTTTTACATCAAATGCCATCACTTTAAAATTTCCGATTTTTACAATTTGTTTTGAAGCAATTGTCATTGCTCGATGATAGTTATCTGGATTAATTGCTTTTATTGTTTTTGCACCGGTGTAGGTATTTATTCCGAGCTGCATAACATCATCAAATGACTTACAGTGATCTTGATGTTCATGTGTAACAAGACATCCAACAACTTTACTAAAGTCAAAATTGAGTGCTTTTTTTATGTCCATGATATTGACACCACATTCTATAAGCAACGCTTCATTCTCGTTTTCGAGAATATAAGCATTGCCAATACTACCAGTTGAAATGACTTTTAATTTCATAATTAAAAATTAGGTCCAGGTTCTGCAGCTTCTTCCAAATTGTTTGTTTGTTGAACAGATTGTTCAAAATTCTGTTCCGATGTTTCTTGTTGATAAGTAACACCTGCAATTTCTAAAGCTTTATCATCAACAATTTCAGCATCTTCAAAATCTAAAGGCTCTTTATTTGCGTTAGCATCAATTTGATTTTGAATGATCGAATCATTCATTTCATTTTCCTTTTGAAGAATAGCAAGATAATTATCATCGATTTTTTTACTATCAATAGTAATAGCATTGTAAGCGTTTCTTGAAATAGTTTTGATGGCCATTTCTTCAAACCATCCGTCAATTTTTTCAGTTCCAACTTTCTTCTTGTTTTCCCAAATGTCCTTTTCACCGCCCCAAAACTCAGCAGAAGCATACTTTGGTTTTCTTTTTTCGATGTCTTTTAAAGAGAAAACTTTGATCTTATTCTTTTCTGGGTTCTCCTTAAATTCATGGTACCAGAAACCTCCAACAACATCGCCTCTATTGAAGTCATTTGTAATTTCTAAGCTGTACGATTCAACAGGATTATTTTTATCCTTTTTAAATTGTTTGAACTTATCTGTTGAATAAACCAATTCATAAACTACATCAGAAGGAACTTCTAAACCATATTTTTTGGCTTTGATTTCCATTCCCCGATATCCAATAAGAAACCCCATATCAAACTTATTGTTTGCAGTATTCTTATAAGGAACGATACTAATATGATTTGGCTGAGTTGGATCCAACTCAACACTTGAATAAGCAATTACATCAATTGCCAATTTCGCCATGTTTACATTTTCCCATGTAAAAGCTAAAGCATCTCGATATTGTTCTGTTTTTGCCAACCTCTTTTTCTCGTTATCTTTTAAAGTTTGATCAACCTTAATAAAATAGTTTTGGCATAATTTCTTCTGAAAAGGAGTCAATGTAACAGCTCCGTTATTTGATGAAAACTCCTTCATCACAGCATTTGTGAATCTTTCACTTTGCGATGGCTGTGTAGTTGCCAAAGTTGCTTTCGGAGTTTCTGCAGTTTTAATTTCTGTGCTCATTTTATTGTTTTTTTAATTTGTACATTATATCTCTAGCCTCTTGTGCGAGTATGCTTCCTGACGTTAAAATATCTTCTTTGTTTTTATCAATAGAATTAAAAGCGTTTATTAAAACTTGTCTTTGATAAGTCATTTCCTGAATTTTAGCATCTAACATTCTAGATGTTTCATCTAAATCTTTTCTTTGTTGTTGAAGAGGTAAACTCATTACATTTCTATTATTAATTGATTACTTTGAAGTTTTGAACATCTCACTATTTTTAAGTCGAAGGCTTCAGACTGGATTTCTTTTTTGGTGTTTTGATTATGTGGACAATTGGCTGTACAATCAAAGCTTCCAATTTTAACTCCGATGTTTTCCTTACAGTTTTCAGTAAGTATTCCATCGGAGTTTCTTTTGACTCTATAGTCAGTCATTATGCTACACGTAATGATTTATCATGTTCACTTACTACCAATCTGATTAATTGACTTTCAGTTTCCATGATATCATGAATGGATTCAGCACCATCAATAAAAATTGGAGCCGACACTTGGTAGAATTTTGAAAGGGTAGAAATGATATCTATTCCAGCATTTATTTTTGATGCTGTATTGGCATCAGCAAATGGAACACCGTTCACATATATTTCACAAGCTGGATTTTCACCACCATTAACTTGATCTTCAAACATTTTAAATTTTACAATCTTGAATTTAGAATTGACATTTTCTTCAATGGCTGTCATCTTATCTTTTTCGAAACGTTCTATTAAGAATTGTGTTTTTTCAACGCCAGCAATCTCTTGAGCTAATTTTGTCTCTTCATTTTTTAAAGCAGTAATTCTTTCGTTAACTGCAATGATTTGCGCTTCATTTCGGAGCATTGTTTTGATACCTTCAATGTCATCAGATAGACCTTTTTTATCTGATTTTAGTTGTTCATCATCAACTTTAGGAACTTCTTTAATTGTTTTTTCAACTGTTTCTAATTCTACTTTTTTAGAATTGTAAACAGTATTTTCAATTAGCATTTGATTGTAAATAGCTACTGTGTCAACTGGAGTAACATTTTCAGCTTTAGAAACTTCATTTTTAATATCAGCTTCAAGTATTTCAATCTCAGATTTTAAATTTGTAATTAAAGTTTCTCCTTTGAGAACTCTTGTTTTTAAAGTTGCTAATTCCGTTTCAAGATTCGTCTTTTGAGTTGCCAATAACCCTCCTTGTCTATTTATTTCTGCAAGACTTTCTTGTTTTTTAGTCTTGAAATTCGTTGACATTTCAATCTTTTTAGACTCAATATCTGATTCCTCAAAAGCACGTTGACAAGTTGGACAACAAAAAGAATTTTCTTCAATTTTTAATTCTTTTGCATTTTCATTTGTCCATTCAGTGCGTTTAGTTTCAATCGTAGTACCCAAAGCAACTAAATCTGATTCTTTGCCAGTTACCAAACCTTTTAATGTTACTAAACCATTTTCAGCTGTTGTAAGTTCTCCTTTCTTATTTCCTAAACTTGTCTTCAAATTATCCAAAACTGAAGTATCTATTTTGGTAGAATTATTTGCTTTGGTTTTTGTATCACCTTCAATTGTTGAAATTTCAGATCTCAAATTTGAAGCTGTTCTTTTTGCTTTTTCATTTGCATCTAAAATTGCATCTAAGCCAGCTGATTTGTTTAAAATAGCTTCATCAATAGCTGCTACTTCCTTTTCCTTAGCACTCAGTAAATTTTTAAGATTTTGAAAGTCGTAAGCTTGCGGTTTTGTTTTTGAAACCTCATCAATTCTAGTAGGAATCAATTTAATATCATCCTTTGATTTTTTTACACTTGCTTTAATTTGCTTTAAGTAATCTTCCATTGTTTTACCTTGAGTAAGATTTGCAACTAAAGCTTCGTATTCCGGATTCCCAGAAGCAATTTCTGCATCTGTAAACTCACCTGCCATTTGAGTAATAATAGTTCTACGATCTGGCCATTTCATAGAATTAAGCGCATAAGGATTCGTTATTAGCTTGAAAATGGTTTCGTCCATAATCGTATAAACCTTTGCTTGAAAGTCTTTTTGATTCATTGGAACCTCATTATAATAATAGACTGTTTCGTTTCCAGTATATTCAGCTATTTCCTCACCTTTTTTCTTTTGCCACTTTTCTTTATAAATCTTTTTTAAAGTGATCTGATCTCCATTAACTTCTAACATTCCTTCAACCTCATGGTCTTGGCGATTAAGCGAAGTATCAACAGTATTTTTAATACTAAATTCCTTTTTTTCCTCAGCATTTTTTCCAAACAATAGCCATAAAAAAGCGTCATAAACTGTTGACTTTCCTGTTCCATTTGCTCCAAAAACGTCTGTATTGTGCTGGAAGTTTACTTTTAATTTTATGATTCCTTTAAAATTTGTTAGGATTAAACCTTTGATTTCTATTTTTTTCATTTCGATTTACTTTAAAATTATATTGTGATTTTTTTCTTTGAATCGTTTACTAAACCTTTTGAAATGGTTTATGATTATTTCTCTACACTCGGCATCAGAAATAATTGAAGTTTTTGTTTTTGTTTTTGCAGGTTTATCAGCAACATTCAACATTGCTAAAAGTCTTTTCCTTTCTTCAGGAGAAAGAACCTCAACTACATTGAACGCGGTCTCAGCAATCATTAATTAAAAGGTGGGTAATCATGATTTTGATGATCTTTGAACATCTCATCAAATTGTGGGACCTGAAACTTCCAAGCCAATGCCAGAATGTTTTCACTTTCTAAAGCATCATCTATACTTTTATCAAATGCTATTTTCAAACATTTTCCTAAGAGTAATTTTGTTTTACTATCTGATAAAGTAGTATTGTAAAATCTTTGTACTAAATTTGTCATCTTGATTTTTTTTAGTGCCTGCCCGGGCGTTAGAATTTATTGACTGGCCACTTTTTGCGAAGTGGCTTTTTTTATACTAATCAAAAATTGATCTTGTCGATTATGATTTTTATTAAGTTGATAAAACCTAATACAATGATTAGAAATACTAAAAATAGAAGTATGTTCTCGATATTAAGTAACTGCATTTTCTTCTTCCTTTTCTGCTATTAATAATTCCTCTTTTTCTTTGCCAGTATGTTCTGATATAATTTTCAAAATAAACGGAAGACTGAATTTTGTAGATTTTCGAACAGCTGCTCCATAAACAGAATCTTTTTCAATATTTGAAGCTTTAGCTATTTTGTCACGTAACGGAATGTCGTTACGGATGACATTGTAGATCTCATCTTTTAATTTTCTCTTCTTTAAGTTTCGTTTTTTCATTTCTAAAATTTTATGTTTATTATTAATCCCCAGAATATCTTCCTATTCCATAATATGCTGATGCTCCATTATTTTCGGCAACTAAATGACTTCTCCAGTCATACGTAATTGTTTCAATAACTTGCCAAAGTTTTTTAGCATCTTGTTTTTTCTTTTGGAAACTTTTTGTCAATGGAATTTTGTTATAAGCTTTTACAAGCACTTCTCTTTTAGACAATTTCCACGCTTCAATTAAAGCTTGTGAAAAAGTCATTTGGAATTTTCTAAATAACTCCCATGCCTTAGTAAATATTGATTTTCTCATTTTTCAGTATTTTAATTTTGTGCCGTTGTCGCTTCGATGCTACGACTTACTCGCAACGGCTTAATTATTAAAAAAAAACATTACACCCGTATCGTACCCACGTTTTAAGTTATGTTAAAGGAGTTCCACCTATTAAAGTTCTTACTCGAAGAATTTATTTTCACATTGCTCCGCTCGTTATTCAGACGTGTCTTATTTTCATTTTACGGTTTTCAGTATTTCAAAGAACTTTTTTTGAGTACATTTGCCGTTGTCATTTGTACAGAGCAAACATACGAACAAATGTTCGATTTATAAAACTAAAAGTGAACAAATTTTCCATTAATGTTCTTATTTACAACTATTCTAAATAAACAAAATGAACTTTTATAATAACTTAACGAGTATAAAAAAAGAGCGAAAGCTTACTAATGCAGACATAGGCAGCATTATAGGCATGTCTGGTGATGCATTTCGAATGGCAGTAAAGAGGGAGAGTTTATCAGATCTAGAGATAAAAGAAATAGAAAAATTTTTCGCTTCAGGAACGAACAACAAGAAAAAAAATGATGTTGAAGTTGCCAATAATGATGATGAGATAGAGATTTTTATAAATAAGAATGGTATTAAATTTTACGAATATCCTGATGGATCAACCAAAATAGAAGTGATTAAAATACCTTTCGATGCCTATGCTTCATATCTTGAAGCTTTTAATGATGAAGAAAAATTACATTCAGAATTCAGTACAGCAACTTTTACAGTTGATAAAGTTGCAAAAGGAAACTATTTAGCATTTAACATTAAGAATGACAGCATGAATGGAGGAGGTATAAAAGATACTCCAAGTGGTGCTGAAGTATTAGCTAGAGAAGTTGGTAGACATTTATGGAAGGATGGATTTCACACTCCAGAATATGGTTTTATATTAATGACAAAAAATGCTATTTACCACAAAGACATTAAAGACTATAACAACGAGACAGGGTTGTTGACTTTATCCTCAAGGAACAAATCAGAAGAAGATTTTCAAATAAGCATAAATGATGTTTACAGAATTTTCAATGTAATAAAACGAACATTTTAAAAACAATTAATTAAATAAATTAACTATGAGTAATAAATCAATCCAAGTTACAGGATGGATAATATTAATGGCAGGTTTAGCCTTATTAATACATTCGCAATTTATGGAAACATCCGTAATGTCAGATTATGGAAGTCCAGATGCGTATGGAATTTCAGCAGCTCCTCAAAAAATTAGTAATATTGGACTAATTGCCGATAAACTAAATTTTACTATTTTAGGAGGTATTTTACTTATTGTGGGTTTACAATTTGCGTTAGTCCCAGATGAAACTAAATCAGAAAAAAAATAACTATGAAGAAAATTATCTACCTATTTATTGCAATTATAAGCCTATCATGTACAAAAGAAGTTGATATTGAAGAGCCTGTTAATAAAGCAGGATTAAAACTAATTAAAGAAGTTGAGACAAATTTAATCACTAATAAAACTCAAACGAAAAACTACTTTTATTCAGGAGATATTTTGACAAAAACAGAAGAAATCGAAAGTAATGGTGATGTTTTTAAAAATGAATATCATTATGAAAATGGCAAAGTTGAAAGTATAAGTTATTTTGAAAATGGAGAGGCAGACGGTACAAAATATTTCTATTATTCTGATGGGCATATTAAAAATAGTATTTATCTGAACGATGAAGAATTATTTTGGAGAAACACATTTGATAATTTAACAGGAATGTCTAAATCAATATCTGGAAAATTAATTTCTCAAACAATATATAAGCAAGAGAACACAACAATCGATGGTATTAATTCTTTTACTGAAACTATTTATAGTCCTACAAATATTATTTTACAAAAAACAAAATACGAATCTGACAAAGAAAATAATCCATATTTCGAAATGCTTCCAAGTACTTATACCGAAAGATATTTGGCTTTTTCTGTTCAAAATGTTGCAAAAAAAACGATGTTGAATGGAGATGTGTATACATATGAATACATATACAATGGACATAAACCAACTCAAGTAATAGAGAAATTAAATGGGGTTCCGCAATCAAAAACTACGTTTGTTTATCAGTAATGAGTACTCCAGATAAAAATATTCTAAGACTAATTGATATCCTAATATTTCAAAAAAAAATCAATTATAGAAATGATTTTTGTGAGGAAATTGGAATTCTTAGGCAGACAGTATCAAAAATCAAAAAAGGAACTAATCATTTCACGGTGCAGCACATTGAAATTATATGCGCAAAATATAATGTAAGTGCAAACTGGATTTTTGGCATAGATAAAAAGGTATTCAATACGCCAGATAGTATAGAGATATAATTTTAATAATTCACGTTCTTATCCTAACATAAATCTAAACACGTTTGTTTTAAAAGCGAGGTTTTAAAGTGCTGTAAGCCCAGTAAATATGTTCTCATATTTCTAACATTACAATTCATAACCCTGAGGTCCCGAGTTCAAATCTCGGTCTCGCTACCAAAACAAACCCTTAAACAACAATTGTTTAAGGGTTTTTTATTGGAGTTTTGTATTATGAATATCGATTTAAATTCATTAGTTAAGGTAGATTATCTATATACAGAATAGAAAACTCTTTTTAGATATGTAACAAAAAAACATAGTAGTAAACTAAAAAATTATATCAATACCCTTTATTATGACTTTCTACATAATGCAAATAATAGTTTAAGTTCAAAAAATTAAATATTTTTGCCGCGCTTTTGGTATCATTTAAAACAAAAATAAATACTAACATTTTATCTGATTATTTAAAAATACAAAAACAACGGCAAGAACTGCTGTTAAAAAAGCATTTTGCAAACGAAGTAATTTATAAACAACATGGATATAGTCAAATTTAAAATCACATCAAAAACGATAAAAGTAGAAGTACGAAATTCGAATAATTATATTTTTAATTTCAATACTGCTTTAGAAATTGAAAAAGAAGACAAAGAGGTTTTATTAAGACTATACAATGCATTAGATCTTCTTTTTAAGAAAGAAAATGCTAACGAAGTAAAAAACTACGTTTCGCCCAACCAAACCAATATACTTGATCAGATTTCTGCTATTGACAATTTAGGAGAAAAGGAATAAATTATCAATTAAAATTTAACGGAGAGAATACGTTCTCTCGATACCAAATCAAACCCTTAGGCAGTTATTGTTTAAGGGTTTTTCATTAGAACCTTTCAAGAATACTATTTTAAATCTTCTAAAAACATTAAATCCATACTATCATACCTATAAACTTGGTGAAATTAGATTCACTCATTGAAGTTTATAATCATTACTTTTGTAATAACGAAATTATTCTCTCCCAATGATAATAAAGAAAAAGGGCAATTGGTTCAAAATGTTGTTTGAATGGAATGGTTCTGTTTTACCTCAACTTATGCCGAGATTAATATTATTGTTGTTGTTTTCGATATTAGTAGTGTATTTCAAGCCTTTTTTATTAGAACATAATCTATACATTAATCCATCTATATTTACTTTATTTGGGATAGCCCTTGCCATATTCTTAGGTTTTCGTAATAGCGTAAGTTATGATCGATTCTGGGAAGGCAGAAAGCTTTGGGGAGCTCTACTCAATGACACTAGATCACTAGCCCGACAAAGTTATTCATTAATAGATAGTTCCGACTACGATGAAAAACGGGAAGAATTTATCAATTTACTTATTGCTTTTGTTTATTCCTTAAAACACCAACTTAGGCATACTGATTCTAGTGATGATATGACTCGTTTTACTCCTAAAAAATTTGCTAATACTCTAAAAGAAGTTCATTTTAAACCTATCTATATTTTAAGAGAAATTGGGAATTGGATAAAGAACGCAAAAAAAGAAGGCAAACTTGATAGTATGGCCCAATTGGCATTTGAAGAAAACCTAAATAAACTTTCAGATATTGTTGGTGGTTGCGAAAGGATTGCTAGTACCCCTATTCCTTATACCTACAGCGTATTATTACACCGAACGGTTTACATCTACTGTTTTATGCTTCCTTTTGGCTTTGTAGAAACATTAGGCTGGGTTACTCCCTTTGCTATAGTTTTTATAGCCTATACTTATGTTGCTATAGAGGCAATAGCAGATGAGTTGGAAGATCCTTTCGGAATACAACCTAACGATTTAGCCTTAGATACCATGTCGCAGATGATTGAAAATACACTATTGGAATTAAATGATAAAAAAATAACTCTACCAAACAATCCCAAGGATTATTATATTACCTAAAAGCAGGAATTTAATCACTAATTAAAAAATATTTTCGCTTAGTCAATAAAAGAAAGTAGCAAAATCTGACAATAACTAATATTTCCTTGTATTTTCACTATATATCATCACCACAACAACAAACGTACTAAAAAAGCACTATATTAACATATAAACAGATAATATACCATTATTAAATATTAATATAATATAAATGTATCATAATTAACTACTGTACTTTTATCAAAAAAAATATTTAGCCTAAGACTAAGACCACATGATAAAATTAATTTCCGGTTTTCAAAAACAGAAATTAATTCTACCAAAGCTAATACATATTAATCCTGCCTTTTATGAAAAAAAATTACTTAGTATTTGTGTTTTTATTGCTCTTTGTATTAAATTCTTCTGCACAAACCATTATGAGGTGTGGAACCAATCTATCCCAAAAAGAGCAGAATCTATTTAGACAATCTTTACCTAAAATTGAAACTGCAAAAAAAGCGGGATTAACCAAGAAAAAGGATGCTACTCCTTATATCATACCAGTTGTATTTCATATCTTAAATGATGGGTCTAATATTGGGAAAACTTTTACCAAAGCCCAAATGCAAAGTCGTATCAATGATGCTATCGATGTTTGTAACAAAGATTTTAATGGTCTATACCCAGGCTACAACACTACAGACCCACGTTTTGATGCTGTAAAAAGCAAAATGAACATTCAATTTGTTCTAGCTACTGTAGATCCAGATGGTAATTTATTAGAAACTCCTGGAATGAATTGGCATCCAGATGCACATATTGTCGATGGATATGATTCTAGGATATACGATTATATGTACTATGGCAAAAACGGAAAATATTATCTGGATATAGTTGTTGTAGATGAACCTAACCCATCTGATGGTGTTTATGGTTCTGGACATGCTTTTTTACCTGTTCAGGATGTTGTACCACACGTAACTTATAACCATAGATATATCGGTACTACTGGCGGATCTGATGCTAGTTTTCAATTTGCCAAAGAAATGTCGCACGAGTTTGGTCATTATTTTGGTTTGCAACATACGTTCCAAAATGGCTGTGACCCAATAAATGATGGCATGGCCGATACTCCACCAACAACTCAAGGATATGGTTGCAATTTATCTGCAGTAAATAGTTGTGGAGTTATTGCAAATTATGAAAACTTAATGGATTACAATGTTGATTGTCAAGCTATGTTTACCAAAGACCAAACCAATGCAATGACCTATTGGCTAGATGATATGGCTGTAGCCAAATACCCAAGAGGTTTTTTATGGCAAAATAGTAATTTAGCTTCTGTAGGAGTTATTAGTACTGCTCCAATAGCTCAATTAACCGCAAGTACAACTGCTATTTGTAGTAATAAAAGCATAACCTTTAAAGATATTTCACTTGGGTTACCTACTTCCAGAACCTGGACTTTTGCAGGTGGTTCTCCAGCAACCTCTACAGCAGCAAATCCTACCGTTACTTATGCAACTCCGGGAATTTATACTGTTTCCCTAACTGCTACTAATGCATTAGGAAATGATACTAAAACAATCACTAGTTATATAAAAGTTGACCAAAAATCTACTATAAACTTAACTGAGAATTTTTCTGGAGCATTTCCTCCAGACGGATGGTCTATTACAAATCCAGATGCTGGTTTAGGATGGGAAAAACGTAAAGATACTGGCAATGGAGATTCAGCATGTATGATTATGAACAATGCCGATAATGCTGTTCTTGGCGAACTAGATTACATACAACTACCCTATTACAATTTTACAAACGGAATAAATAGTCAACTTTATTTTGATGTTGCCTATACAAAATTTGATGATATAAGTCCAGACGTTCTTGATGTAGAAGTTTCTACAGATTGTGGCGCAAATTGGACATCGGTGTATTCTAAAACCCATACAGATCTTCAGACTACAACTACTCCTATAACTCTTCCCAATAATTGGATTCCAAATACTGCTGAAAATTGGAGAAAAGAAATCGTTAATCTTAACGCGTACATAGGGAATCCGAATGTCACCATTCGTTTTAAAAACAAATCAGGTTATGGAACTCGTATTTGGATAGACAATGTAAATGTAGCCATTACACAAAGTCCTACCCCAGTATCTGATTTTTCTACTGCCGTAACCAAGACAAATTGCGCAAGTATAATTGTTCCTTTTAAAGATACCTCAACAGGAAACCCAACAACTTGGTTATGGTCATTCCCAGGAGGTATACCGTCAACTTCTACAGAACAAAACCCAACAGTAACTTATAACACAAATGGCTCTTATAATGTTTCTCTAGCAACACAAAATGGCTCAGGTGCTGGTACTGTAACAAACAAATCAAATTTCATTACTATAGCTACTCCTGTAGGAACTTCGTTTACAGAAAACTTTGAAGGGACTTTTCCTCCAGCTGGCTGGGAGATCACTAATTTAAAGAATAATTTAACTTGGGAAAAAAGCACTGCTGCTGGCAGAAATTCTTCCTCTTGTATGATTATAAACAATGCCGATAATGCAGCTGGAGATGTAGATGAAATTACATTGAAACCACTAAACTTGGCAGTTGGCGCAACCGATTTTTCTTTTGATGTTGCTTATGCAAAATTCGATGCGGCTAGTCCAGATATTTTGAATGTTTTAATTTCTAAAGATTGTGGAGCTACCTGGACAACTTTATACTCTAAAACGCATACTGTATTAGAAACTGCAGTAAGCACAGACGCTAATAATTGGGTACCAACATCAGATTCTGATTGGAGAACCGAAAGAATTTCATTAACAGCATTTAAAGGAAACCCTAATGTTCTGATTAAATTTGTAAATACATCTGGTTACGGAGCGAGAATTTGGATTGATAATTTAAAATTTACTTTTGATAGTAAAGAAAAACCATATTCCGATTTTAATATTACAAGTTCTATGATTTGTAGCGATTTGCCTGTTCAATTCTCTGATACTTCACTTGGCGAGCCAACTTCGTGGTTATGGTCTTTCCCAGGAGGAACACCAGCAACTTCTACAAGCAAAAATCCAGCTGTAATATATAATACTCCAGGAAATTACGATGTTACTCTGGTCGCTACCAATGCTTTTGGACAAGGATTAGCCAAGCTAAAAACTAGCGCAGTAACAATAAAAGGTAAAAACACTTTACCAACTAGTGAAAACTTTAATGATGCTTTCCCGCAACAAGATTGGCAAGTCCTAAACCTAGATGCAGATCCTATTACGTGGGAAAAACGCACCGATGTAGGTAAAGGAGATTTATCTTGTTTGGTGATAAACAATGCCGATGCTCCAACTGGAATGGTTGACGAACTGATTTTAAAATCAATGGACTTCTCTACTGCAGATAAACCTCATTTACACTTTGACCTTGGTTACACACAGTACTTAAGTGTTTTTGATCCTGCACCAGCACCAGATCAAATCGACATTTTAGTATCTTCAGATTGTGGCGTTAACTGGACAAATGTATATTCTAAGAATCAATTGCAATTACAAACAGTGTCCCCTCCTATTCAGGATGATCCCGCTACCACACAAGCAAATGAAACAAACGATTGGAAACCAACACAGGATTCTGATTGGAGAAGTGAAACTGTAGATTTAAGTGCAGTAAAAAACCAATCAAGTGTTTTGATTAAAATAAGAAATACATCGGGTTATGGAACTAGAGTTTGGTTTGATAATTTCAAAATCAATAATAGTCCAACATTGAGCATTAAAGAAAATAAAATCGAAGGAATCGTTGTGTATCCTAATCCATCCAAAGATTTATTTACAATAACTCTTCCTTCAATAGATACAGAACAATATGAAGCGACTGTTTACAGCGTTACAGGACAATTAATTTTAAACACAACTTCATCGAAAATAAACTCAAATGCATTAACAATTGATTTATCAGGAAAAGCAAATGGTGTTTACATTTTAAAAATTAAATCGTCAAGCGGAAAAATAACTGTAAGTAAACTAATAAAAGAATAGTAACAATGTGGATCAAGAGGAATAACAACACAACTACTAATTATGACTAAACCTAATGGAGTTTAAAAACCCGTTAGATTTACATCAAAACTAAAATCTACAAATTCAACTCTTGATTCGCATTAATCATTAATTTTATAGCGCTATAAACCATAGCGCTATAATTAATCTAAAATTACTTAAGTATAATGAAAAAACATTTTCTACTATTAATATTAATCTGCTCGAGTGTTTTTGCTCAGGAAAGCATTGATATTAATCGGTTAAACTGGCTACCAAACTCACATTCTTTTTGGGTAAACTCGCAAGGAAACGTAGTTGTTTATGATGTTGATAAATTAAACCAAAACACTAGTATTTTAACTCAGCAGCAGTTACAAAAATCTGGTTTTACTGGAGAAATTGAACAACTGGTTTGGAACGAAAACAAAACGAAAGTACTGGTTTACACTAATTCTAAAAAAGTTTGGAGAGCAAATACCAAAGGAGATTACTGGTTCTTTGATCTTGCAACAGGAAAAGGAAAACAACTTGGTGCTAGTTTAGAAAAGTCATCGTTAATGTTTGCAAAATTTTCTAATGATAATGAAAACGTAGCCTATGTTTCGCAACATAATATTTATCTGGAAAGTCTTGCTACAGGAAAAATAACTCCTTTAACAACCGATGGAACAGATAAAATTATCAACGGAACTTTTGATTGGGTTTATGAAGAAGAACTAGCTGCTCGTGATGGTTTTAGATGGAGTCCTGATGGAAAAAGTATTTCGTTTTGGCGTGTAGATGCATCTAAAACAAAATTCCATTTAATGATAAACAATACCGATGCATTATATCCTTTTACAGTTCCGGTAGAATATCCTAAAGCTGGCGAAAAACCATCATCAGTAAAAATTGGGGTAATCGATATAACTTCATTAAAAACAAATTGGTTAAACATTCCGGGGGAGCCAGACAATAACTATTTGGTTCGAATGGAATGGATCAACAATCAAAATGTGATGGTTATTCAGTTAAACAGACTTCAAAATCAAGCTTCTATTTATAAATGTGATGCAAAATCGGGAGTAGCCAATTTAATCTACCAGGAAAAATCAGAATCATGGATTGATGTTTTTGATATCTCTTCAGGCGAATACGATGTTTTTCCTTGCCAGTTTGTCGATAACGGAAAAGCTTTTTTATGGAGCTCAGATGCCGATGGATGGATGCATGTTTATAAAATTAGTGCCGATGGTAAAAAGAAAGAACTAATTACCACCGAAAAATTCGACGCTTATTATAAAGCTTACAATCAGGAAACAAAATCGATCTATTATATTGCCAGTCCTACAGATGCTACACAGCGTTATTTATATGAAACGAATTTGAATACTAAGAAAACAAAACGTATTACTCCAAAGGAATTTGAAGGAACAAATGAATATCGTTTTTCTACAGATGCTAAATATGCCCGACATACTAATTCAAACATTAATCGTGAATACAACATACGTTTAGTAGCTTTACCTAGTCATAAAAAAATATTGCCACAAGCAGCTGATTCTTTTTCGGCTCCCGAACGCAATTATTCTTTAGAGAAATTTAAAGTTACGACTGTTGACGGTATCGAAATGGACGGAATAATGGCTAAACCATTAAATTTTGATCCTACTAAAAAATACCCAGTATTCTTTTATGTTTATGGAGAACCAATGGCCTCTGTAGCAAATGACGAACCGTATTTTTATCCATATATTGCTTATTTAATTCCTGAAGGATATATAGGAATTGCAATGGATAATCGAGGAACTCCCCTAATGAAAGGTACCAAATGGAGAAAATCTATTTATAAAAATATCGGAATCATCAATACTCGTGATCAGGCTATGGCTGCCAAAGAAGTATTAAAGTGGAAATTTATCGATAATGATAGAGTTGCCATTCACGGATGGAGCGGTGGCGGCGCAGTAACATTAAATTTAATGTTTCAATATCCTGAAATTTACAAAACAGGAATTGCAGTTGCTGCTGTAACCGATCAGCATTTTTATGACAACATTTATACGGAAAGATATATGGGATTGCCAAGCGAAAACGAAGCAACTTATAGTAAAGCATCACCTGTAACTCATGCCAAAAACCTACAAGGGAACTTATTATACATACATGGAACTGGCGATGATAACGTGCATTATAAAAACGCTGAGGTTTTAATTAACGAATTGGTTAAGTATGATAAGATGTTCGACCTGATGATTTATCCAAATCGCTCACATAGCATTCACGAAGGAGAAGGAACAGGAAAACATCTTGCAGATACCTTCATGAAATACATAAGAGAGAATTCTCCTCCGGGAGCAAAATAATATAAAGACATTTCAACGTGTCATATTTCTCAGTCTTGCCATTCTTAGGAATGGTGGGGCTGAGTTTTTTATGAGATACTCAAGAACTAACAAAGCTTTTCCTTGATTGGAAATAAAATATTCAAGTAAAAAATATTGATAAATAGTTATACATTAGCTAAAGGAAAGCAGTAAAACATCCTAAGTATTGCTAATGCATTTCATAATAAAAACTAAATCATATCAAGAAGAAGAAATCAATCTTTGAATTTACTGCTGATAAATTTTCTAAACTAACCGACATAAGCTAATCCAATCATGACCATAAACATAGACCAAAACCTAAAACTGGAGTTAATTAACGAAAATCATGCACAGCCAATCTTTGATCTTGTTAATGCAAACAGAACACATTTAAGAGAATGGTTGCCTTTTGTAGACAGAATGCAAACTGTGGACTTCGCTGTCAATTTTGTAAAAGGCACAATGCAACGAAATAAAGATGGAAATGAATTTGCTTTTGTAATTATTGATAACGAAAAAGTAGTTGGAAGAATTGGCGTTTATAAAATTGATGGTCAGAATAAAATTGGAGAAATTGGCTATTGGCTCGCCGAAAACTTACAAGGAAAAGGCATTATAACCAAATCATGTAAAGCGATTATTGACTTTTGTTTCTCGGATTTACAGCTTAACCGGATTGAAATAAAATGCGGAACTGGAAACTTTAAAAGCAAAACAATCCCAGAAAAACTTAACTTTACCCACGAAGGAATTCTTCGTCAGGGAGAATTACTTTATGACCAATTTATTGACTTGAATTTGTATTCTCTTCTTAAATCCGACATTGAGTAGAATCCCAAAGTACATCCAAAAACAAAATTCATAAAATGAAAAATATAAAATTTACAAAACTCATTCTTCTTTTTGGCCTCATCACATTAGTTTCTTGTAGCAGCGGACCAGAAACAATCGATGAATTTGCTGAAGAAATTACAAACAATATTAAAAATAAAGATTCCGAAGGATTGTATTCTTTGTTTTTATCTCCAAAGGAAAATGCATCATATGGTTTTTCAAGTGCAACAATTACACCCGAAGAATCTTCGAAACTAAAATCGAGCGAAGATTTAATGAAGCTGATTATACGAAAGGGAACACAAAAAAAGCCGGATGATATTAAGCGTATCGATAAATTCATTTCAGAAGCACATCTCTTATTTGATTGGAATCAAATAAAATCTATAAAAACAGAATCAACTTTAGTCGCAACTAAAAAATTAAAAACCATAAGAAACAAAGTCATGATAGATGCTGACACCTATGACTTAAAAATTGTAATCGAATTAAATGACGATAAAACATATCGCTTGAAAGTAAATAAAGCAATGAAAGTAAATAATCGTTGGGTAATCTTCCCTACGAATGGCTTCGGAATTGAAATTGAAAAATAAGAAAACTAAAAACATCTTTTTAATTCCGATTTTCGCCTGATAAAACTAATTTATTGGAAAGACTGGGATTATATTTTTTAAAAAAGAGATAATGATTATTTTCTTGTAGGTTTTGCCGATGCGCTACGAGAAATAAGTCTTGCACAAATAGATTATTTAATAGACAATCTAAGAAAACTACACAACTCCGAAGAATACGAGCTTGCAATAACCGATAATAGAAAAGTTTTGTAAAACTGATTTTATCTAAGATAGAGTTTTTACATTTTATCCTTATACTGGTGAAGTTCGTTTTCTATATTTTGGTATCTAAAAATAATCTCAATTGCTTTTTGTAATCGCACAAATGCTGTTTCGCTTTTTACAACATAATCAAACGCTTTATGATCCATACAGCTTACCGCAATGTCAATCTTATCATGTGATGAAAGCATTATAACGGGAATGCCTCTATCTATTTCTTTAATTTTATCTAATGTTTGTAATCCATTCATAGCAGTTTTATTAATTCCATCCAAATGGTAATCGAGGATAATAACATCCGGCTTGTTTTCTATATTTTGAATACAAAGTTCCCCCGAAGAGAATGTCTCTACTACAAACTCATTACGATACGAAAATTCAATTTCCATAGACTTTAGGAATACCGAATCGTCATCAACAAGAAAAACTTTTATTTTATTGTCATTTCTCATCATCTATCTTTTTAAATTTTCGAGTTCTTCTTCGAGTTCTTCACAAGCCTCGCCACAAGCTTTTTCAAGTTCAAATATCAATTCGTTTATCTCTATAGAAATTTCAAGTGCAAATGCATATTCTTGGATTTTCTTAGCAATTTTTTCTACATCTGGGCTTATTCCCATTATCGAAAATGAGGGTAGCATTTTATGAATTGCCGACTGTATCGATTTCCAATCTTTGGTTATAAGGCTTTTCTTTATTGTAGCAATTAAAGGTGGTGTTTGTTTTAAATAAGCATTTATCATATCAGTCATTAAAATCGGATTCGATTTTGTTAACTTAATGAGATAATTCATATCTACATATTTAATTTTTTTCACTTCCCCATTTTGTCCCTTTTTATGTTCAATTATTAATATCGGCTTTTTCGAGAAAGCGATTAATTTACTGTAAAGCAATCTTTCATCAACAGGCTTAGCCATATAATCATTCATCCCTACTGCTTTGCATTTTTCTACATCTGTTGTTGTTACATCTGCTGTTAAAGCAATTATTGGGACTTGGGACTTCATTGTATTGCGAATGTATTCTGTGGCTTCAAAACCGTCCATCTCCGGCATTTGTAAATCCATCAAAATAATATCATATGTTTTAGTTTTCAACTTTTCGATAGCTAGTTTACCATTGGCAGTAATATCACATTCAAAACCAAAATCATCCAACAAGGTTTTCATAAGTAGCTGATTAAGCTCCATGTCTTCAACAACTAATATTTTTGTATCTTTTATCTCTCTGCTCAGTTCGATGATTTCGGGTTCAAGGACAGCCTCGGCAGTTGTTTTTTCAAAATCCAAAATAAAACTAAAAGTTGCTCCTTTATTTATTTCGCTTTTTACTTGAATATTTCCTCCTTGAGATTCAACCAATTGTTTTGCAATTGCCAGACCTAATCCAGTACCTCCATATATTTTTGAAGAACCAGAATAAGCTTGCTGAAAGTTTTCGAATATTTTCTCCATCTTATCAGCTGGAACTCCAATTCCCGAATCAGAAATAGAAAACTCAATAGATACCTTTTCATCATCTTGCGAAAGCAACTGTACACTCACGACAATCATTCCTTTATTTGTAAACTTGACCGCATTACTTACTAGGTTCAAAACAATTTGATGCAATCTTGTGGGATCTCCTATAAGTACTTCGGGAATTCTTTTGTCATAATTTGTAATTAGTTTTAAGTTTTTTTCTTGAATTTTTGTTTCAAATAAATGCAACATCGCTGTTACGGACAACGCTAGTTTAAAAGGCGTTTTTTCAAAAATCATTTTTCCAGCATCAACTTTGGCTAAATCTAGAATATCATTTATTAATACGATTAATGCATCTCCACTAATTTTTATAGCTGTTAAATACTCTTTCTGTTTAGCCGTTAAATCGGTTTTGAGTACTACTTTGGTAAAACCAATAATAGCATTCATAGGCGTTCTAATCTCGTGGCTCATATTCGACAAAAACTGTTGCTTTGATTTTACTGCTTCTTCGGCAATCTTTGTAGCATCTTCTGCAGTTTTAGTTGCGTCCTCTGCAATTTTGGTAGCTTTTTCAGCAATAACTTTTGCTTCACGTAATTCGTGTTCTATTACTTTTTGTTTTTCAATACTTCTAGCCATAAGAATAGCTCCCAGTACTTTCTCCTCTCTATCTTTATATACAAATCCATTAAACAAGACATCTTTTTCTTTATGATCGGTAATTGTTAATTCATAATCATTAATATACCCTTCCTTAAAAATTTGTTTACAAACTGCTTTTACTTTTTGGGGATTGGTGAAATAATCAAAACAATAACTTCCTAAAATTGTTTTTCTATCCTTTCCTGCAATTTCAATAAATACTTGATTCGTATCTGTAATTTTCCCTGTTTGATCAATAACAATTATAGAATTTAAATTAGCTTCTATTAAACTACGTGCATAACTGTTTTCTTCTTTATTTTTGGATTCCATTGTTATACGTTTATCAAATTTGAATTTTCAATTTCCTTAATTGAGTTACGTTGTTTTTTCAACAGGATATCGTTTTATTATGAAGAACCAATAGTGTACAGCATAGAAACATCAAAACAATCCTATTTAACGTAGTCAAATGTGATTATTTTAATCTATACCTTATTGTATAATAAGTAAAAGAAGTTATACAATTCCGACATTCTCAAGGGCAATCCTTTTTTTGTCTTTAAGTTGTTTGAAGAAACTTGGGGTAAGACCCGTTACTTTTTTAAATTGTTGGGATAAGTGTGATACGCTGCTGTAGTTAAGCATATAAGAAATTTGCGTAAGATTTAGTTCATCATACAACAGCAATTCTTTAACGCGTTCTATTTTATGGGCAATAATAAAATGTTCTATTGTTATTCCTTTTACTTCCGAAAATATCTTGGCTATATGAGTATACTCCATACCCATTTTTTCACTAATATAATCGGAATAATTTACTTTGGGTAGCTCATCTGTGTAATGAACCATTTCGACAATAATGGTTTTTATTTTTTCAATCAAAACTGCCTTTTTATCGTCCATTAACTCTAGTCCTGCCTTTAATAAGATAATTTTAAGTTCATCGCGAATTTCGGGAGATAAATCTCCTATTATTTCTACCAATCCTAGATCTACAATAACACACTGAAGTCCTAGATTTTCTAATGCATCTTTTACCACCATTTTACAGCGGAGACTTACCATATATTTTATATAGAGTTTCATTTCTTATTTCCTTATATGATAATTAACGATTTTATCTTTTGAATTAATCCTCGTAGCCACTTTTAATTATGGTCGAAATCATCTTAAATTGCACATTGGCATTAATACTATGCTTTGCATGTGCTGGAATTACGATTCCTTGACCTAGATTTAATTTATGGGGTTTATCATTAATTATTATTTCGGCAGTGCCATCAATTATCTGAATGTAATTATCAAAGGGAGAAGTTTTTTCTGCTAGTTCTTCACCCGCGTCAAATGATGATGCAGTAATGTTTCCAGTCGTTTTTTTAATGATCGTTTTGCTTAAAACGGCATTAGGAATATACTGTATAATTTCAACAATAATATGTGACTCACCTTTTTGAATTTCGAAATGATTCATTTGTTTGTTGGGTGAGTATTAATTTACTAGTCCAATTTTCGTAATAAACGAGCGTATTGAAAAAAAAATTCCCCACAAAACAAAGATGGTATTTTAATTCGGTTAAGCGTTGTACAATTATTAAAAATTGTTATATAATTCTGAACTTCAAATTAACACATACAAAGACACACAACTTGCTAATTATTATCATCATAACTCAAACAAAAGACCTATTGATCTTTATTGTATTATTATTTAAATCTAATTCTCTAAAACATGAATTAAAAATACATCAGAATAACTAAATAAGGGCAAATAAAAAATTATACCCTATTTTTGTTATACTAAGCGAGAATACTATTATTTTGCTCTTATTACTAAATTGGATTAAAACCACTTTATGAAACAATTACTTCTAACCCTTTATTTACTTATCGGAATGTCCAACTCTCAATATGCCCAAAATGTTATCCCTTTATATAATGGAAAAGTCCCAAACGCTAAAGAAATTGCAGACTTAAAAGATTCTATTATGGTTTATGATACTGGTGCAAAAAAAATTACTGTAATTACAAGAGTCGCTACACCTGACCTGACTGTTTTTCTTCCCGAAAAAAATAAAGCTACAGGAATTGGTGTAATTATTTGCCCAGGCGGGGGGTATTCGGGAGTAGCAATTGATCATGAAGGTTATGCTATTGCAAAAAAACTAAACGAAAGCGGAATTGCAGCATTTGTCTTAAAATACCGATTACCGATTACTAAATATGTCGAAAACAAAGAAATAGTTCCTTTGCAAGATGCGCAACGTGCTATTGAGTTGGTAAGAGAAAATGCCGAAAAGTGGGGAATAAATCCAACCAAAATTGGAATTCAGGGTAGTTCTGCCGGAGGACATTTGGCTTCTACTGCCGGCACACATTATACAAAAGCATATATCGACAATCCGTTAAAAACCAGCTTACGTCCCGATTTTATGATTCTTACTTATCCTGTTATTAGTATGACAGATAGTTTAACACATTTGGGGTCCAGAAACAATTTGCTTGGCAAAGATGCATCTCTTGAAGAAATTAAAGAATACTCCAATGAATTGCATGTAACTCCAAATACTCCTCCTGCATTTATTTGCCACGCAATAGATGACAATGATGTTATTGTACAAAACTCGCTTGTGTTTATCGCTGCTTTGCAAAAAAATAAAGTCTCCGTAGAATCTTTCTTTTATGCCAATGGTGGTCACGGTTTTGGAATGGACAATCCTACCAGCGATGTACAATGGATTGAGAGTTGTATTAATTGGATTTTGAAAATAAATAAAAATAATTGAGTTATATCCTTAGATTACACAGATTTAAGATGGAACAAAAAAGGTAAGCATATAAGTCATTCAATAAACATAAGTGTGATTAATTACAATAAAACTTAAATGAACTTACAATATATGATTAAAACAATTTCAATAAATTATGTAAGCGTCTAAAACAATTACCTAATTAATATAATAAAAAATACCCATGAAAACCTCAACCATCTGGTCTACAAATAGTATTCATAAAGATTTGCTTGAAGCAAAAGAACTATTATACAATGCATGCAACCTAGAATGTACGCAACCAATAGCCGAAACCGAAAGTGCCGACTATGGCGCTTATACTTTTAAAATTAACAAGCAAGCAACTGTTTATCGTGTAGCTAAAGTCACTCCTACCAAAGTGGGACAATTTGTTACGCTCTGGAAAAGAAGCGAGAAAGGTCCTATTGCCCCTTTTGAAATTACTGATGATATCAATTTGTTTATTGTAAGTACTAGAAATGGTTCTCATTTTGGACAATTCATTTTTCCGAAATCGGTACTGCATCAAAAAGGAATTTTATCTGATGATAAAAAAGAAGGCAAACGTGCCATTCGTGTATATCCACCTTGGGACAGCACAACAAGCAAACAGGCGCAGAAAACGCAACAATGGCAATTAGATTATTTTGTAAGTATACCGAGCGATAAACCAGCTGATTTGAATTTAATAAAAAAACTGATTCCTTAATAAATAAATTCTATTTTAGCTAATGCTTAAAACGTAAGCCACCAACAAAACCAATTATTAATACTAAAACGATAACCATGACAGGAATAGATAGTTTGGGAACATTCATAATAGCCGCAGCAATTGTTATTATTACTCCAGGAATCGACACCATTATGGTATTAACAAGAAGTATTTCTCTTGGTAAAAAAGCAGGATTATATTCAGCACTCGGAGTTAGCTTAGGACTTATAATTCATACGCTTGCGGCTACATTTGGGCTTTCGCTTATTCTGGCACAATCTGCTTTTGCATTTAGTCTCGTTAAATACTTAGGTGCTGCCTATTTGTTTTATCTCGGATATAAATCGCTTACTGCAAAAACAAATCAAACAGAAATAAAATCTATTGAAGTTAAAAATACTGCAAACAAAAAATTATTTCTAACTGCACTTTTAAGCGATGTCTTAAATCCTAAAATTGCTATTTTCTTCTTAGCTTTTTTACCTCAATTTATAAAAACTTCTGAGATAAATAATCCTATTCCATATTTATTACTTGGATTCATTATCTTTATTATAGCATTAATATGGTGTTCTTTTTTAGCATTAATGGGAAGTAATGTTGCAACTCTTTTTAATAAAAACAAAAATGCCGAAAGTAGGTTGAACAAAATGACTGGAATCGTTTTTATTTTACTTGGCTTAAAAATAGCTTTTACAAAAAGATAAAAGCGCAATGAGTAAAAACTCATTAATGATATTTTTTATACAACTACATAATACTTAATGCCAGAAGTAATTCTCGCACTATCAAACATATGAATACCAATTATACAAAATTAAACAACCCTGCTTGGTATTCTTTATCAGAAACGCACCAAGAATTTTCAATAAACTACAACAATATCAAATTTTACAATCCTGATTACTGTCCTTTTGGAGGATTCATAACAGCCGAAAATAGCACAGAAGCTATTGATCAATACTCTCAATTAACCGATAACTTTTTTATAATTGGTAAAAAACCTCAACTTTCAGATCAGCTAGAGTTGAAAAAGGAATTAATCTGTCTGCAAATGATTATCCATAACCGAATAGATGTTGAGATAAAAGAAAATATCCTTCCTCTTACAACCAGCGACCACATAGATGCTTTATTTGAATTGGTCAGTCTTGTTCAACCTGGTTATTTTAAAAAGAAAACTGCCTTGCTAGGCAATTATTTTGGAATATTCAAAGACAATAAACTTATTGCTGTTACAGGTGAACGCATGAAAATGAATGATTTTACCGAAGTAAGTGCCATCGTTACTCATCCCGAATATACTGGGCAAGGATATGCCAAACAACTAATCGCTCACGCTATAAACAACATCTTTGATCAGAACAAAACACCTTATTTGCACGTAGTCGAAAGCAATATTGGCGCCATAAAACTATATGAAAAGCTAGGTTTTTCAACCAGACGAAAAATGAGCCTTTGGCATATTTCAAAGTAAACAATTTATAATATGACAAAATTTTATAGACAAGGAGCTAGTGGCGCATTACTTGATGTATATGAAGGAGCCATTACAGATTTACAACATACTATCTCGGATATCTCGGAGACTGAACTTATAAAAATTATAGACAACCAAACAACCGACGATAGCTGCAAATCAATCCAAACCATTTTGTCTCAGGTTGTTTGCTCTGGTTATGCTTATGCTATTTACATTCGAAGATTTAAAGGGGAATCAATAGATTTTCGAGATGAAATATTTCATACTTCTATACAAGATTATAATAGTCACTTAAATGATTCCTTTAAAGGTATAAATGACAATCAGCTAGAGGAATTTGATAATAATAAAAAACTAAACACTTCTTGGGGACAAGTTTACGATATCGAACAAATTCTAGAACATTCCATTGTGCACGTCTTGAGACACCGCCGCCAAATCGAAAAATATAAAATAATAGTACGCCAATAATACATCATACCAAAATTCATGAAAAAAATAGTCTACATCTTTATCTTCCTTTTATTTACTAATTATAATTTTGCTCAAACAAAAAGCAAACAAACCACAGATAATAGCCAGCCAATAGTACTTGGAATTACAGATAAATTAAAATCGACCGAGCTTGGTGAGACAAGAACAATAAATATATACTTACCCGAAGGGTATAATAAAAAAGATACTATAAAATATCCCGTTATATATATCCTTGATGGCGGTGTCGAAGAAGACTTTATTCATATTACAGGAATCGTACGGTTTAATACACAATCTTGGATAGCAAGATTTCCAAAATCTATCGTTGTTGGAATAGAGAATACGAATCGAAGACGTGATTTTACATTTGCCGTTCCTAATTTGGACTTTGTTGAAAAAATGGGATTCAAGAAAAAAAGTTTTCCTCAATACGGTGGGTCTGATAAGTACATTGCTTTTCTAGAAAAAGAATTACAACCTTATATTGATAAAAAATTCAATACGAGCAATCATAAAACTATTATTGGCGAATCATTGGCAGGGCTTTTGGCGACCGAAATTTTATTAAAACACCGAAATTTATTTGACAATTATATAATCATAGCCCCTAGTTTATGGTGGGGTAATCAATCCTTATTAGCAGAAGCTCATAAATTGCTTAAAGTAAAAGACAACAAACCTGCACGAGTATATATTGCAGCTTGCAATAAAGAGGAAGACAAAACAATGTATGATGATGCCATATCATTAAGTGAAACGCTAAAGCAAAATGACGCAAAGAGTACTAAAGTATATTATGATTATATCCAAAACGAAATTCACTCGACTGTAATTCATCAAGGAGTTTACAATGCTTTTAAAGCTTTTTATCCAAAAACTATTTACGAGAAATAAAATTATCATAACCTTCATAATATAAATTTAAAAATCATGACCGAAGATCAAGAATACATATACGATTCATTAGTAAACCAAATCAAAATGGGATTTTTCCCTGTTGAGGAGATTAAAAACATAATTTGGGAACAAGTCGAAGATGAAGGTTTTGAAGATGAGATATCAGAAAAATGGGTAAACAAAACTATCGATGCCGAATTTAAAAAACACCAAGAAGCAAGTAAAGGTTGGAAATCACCAACAGATACTGAAAGGCTTGTAAAAGCTTTTAATGAGTTGAGCCAATCAAATATCATTGCGCTTCATAATGCCGGTTACACTACCAGCGAAGGCGAAGGCGAAGTTGTTGAAGTAGAAATAGAACTAAGGAAACAACAAGTACAATCAGATGGATACTGTTTTTACCACCAACAGGATTTAGAAAGAGCTATTGATCCTGAGAGCAGAAATTTAATGATCGCTTTTCAGAAGATTGATAATTCAGATGATATGGTTACAATAGAAATAGGTAAAAAAGTAGCCGAAAAACTTAAAGATAATGGCTTCGAAATAATTTGGAACGGAACTGCTCTTACCAAAATAGAGATTCCAAACTTTGATTGGCAAAAAGTTTATAGTGAATCTGATGAGGATTTACTAAACCATAATAGAGTATTGCAGTTTATGATATTGTAATTCCGTCTAACAGTCTATAATCTTTCTTAAAGTCCAAACCTTTAACAAAGATTATTCGTAGAGCTAAGAAAAACGCCATAATAAATCCTCAAACGAAGCCTTAGATTTTTCTTATCCCTTTGAACCTTAAAGACCTCACTCTATTTTTTACAAAAAAATTAACATTACACTTATTCTTACAAGCAAAAATTCATATTATATTTGATTCATCTTTTTAGAACTATCTAAAAATGAAATCATCAACATACAAAAAAACCAAACAAAATGACAAAAGTAATCACTGTTCTAACTATTGCCTTGTTCTCTATGGGCGTAAGTGCTCAAGAAGCTAAACCAACTACTAAAAAAGAAACTTCTTCGAAAACAATGAGTAAAGCTGATATCGAAAAATGTAAAGCTAAATGCAAAGCCGAAGGAAAAAAATGTGATAAAGACATGGCTGGTAAAGATGCCAAAAAATGTTGCTCTAAGAAATAATACTTCATTGTATTCTATAAAAAATGCCTCAATTTCTTGAGGCATTTTTTTATATTTGTTCATTACGGAGAATTATCTTATTTTGTATATGATTATTTCACTCGAACACTCCATTCAAAATCCATTTCGGATACTTGAATTCCCTTTTCATCAGTCCCTATTGATTTCATCCAAAAGGTTTGCCCCTCTCCCGTTTCAATTGTTCTTTGTATAGCCTCGGCTATTAAATGACCGTCGTTACAGACAAATGTAATGCGCCCAGTTGCTTTTTTAGTAAAGTTCCCTTTGTTATTAGCTACAAGCATCGAAATTTTACGTCCACTTTTTTGAATTTCGGATATTACCAATGCTCCAGTTGTAAGCTCAGCAGCCATAGCTTGTACCGCAAAATACATAGAATTGAAAGGATTCTGGTTTATCCAACGGTGCTTTACCGTTACAACGCATTTATTTTCGTCGATTTCCTTTACACGTACCCCACAAATAAAGGCCGATGGTAATTTGAATAATACAAATTTGTTTAATTTAGAAACTGAAATTGCCATTAGATTTATTTTTTTATGTAAAAATACAAAAAAACTATGCACGCACAATAAATTGTTTTTACTTTCATAAAACACCAACAAAAACAGCTAATTCCATTGATTTCCAATGCTTTTTTAATTGAATCAGAACTTTATATTTGTTAAAATTTTGTTAATAATTAGTACTATGCAAAACAAGATACTGTCTTTTAGCTATATATTTGTATAAGAAATTACTATATGCTTTTAATCATGGAAACAACACCACTAATCATGGAAACAACATCAGAAAGAAACACAGCCACATTTACTCATTTGAGTACATTAACTCAATATTTTATTCCATTTGGGAATTACATCTTCCCGACATTAATATGGTCGAGTAAAAAAGACAAATCAGAATTTGTAAATCATCATGGAAAACAAGCTTTAAATTTTCAATTAAGTTTATTATTATACACTTTGATTCTTGCTTTAATTGCTATTCCAATTTTTGTTTTTGTAATCTTCAAGAACATTCCGATGGATGTAATTATTAACGATAATGATTTCACGATGAATAATTTTAACCTTGGAGATAATATCGGAATCCTAAGTATTGGAGTATTGGCAATTTTAATTTTTGGAATGCTAAAAATAGTTGAATTCTTTTTAGTTATTTATGCATCAATAAAAGCTTCAAACGGAGAATTATATAAATATCCGATTACTATTCCTTTTATTAAGTAATGCAAAAAGTTAAAAGTTATATACAATATAAGAGCCTAGCCCTGATAGAAGCGGCATCCTTTTTCTGGCTCTTTTCGCCAGAAAAAGATATAGCGGAGAGCAGGAGATAGCTTCAAAAATCATCAATCAATCATCAATCAAAAAACGAATCGTCAATCTAAACAAAACAAAATGAAATTATGAACATTGAAAACACAAAAGCACAGATGCGCAAAGGTGTTCTTGAGTTTTGTATCTTATCTGTACTGAAAGAAAAAGATGCTTATACATCGGAAATATTAGACACTTTGAAAAACGCAAAATTACTGGTTGTAGAAGGAACTATTTATCCATTATTAACCAGATTAAAAAATGATGGTTTACTAAATTATCGCTGGGAAGAATCGACTTCTGGACCACCACGAAAATATTATGGATTAACCGAAATAGGCCTAACATTTTTAAACGAACTAAATAGTACCTGGAATGAACTTTCGGATGCTGTAACACTAATCACCAATCAAAAACAATAATCATGAACAAAACTGTAAATATTAACTTAGGAGGCATGTTTTTTCACATAGATGAAGATGCATACTTGAAACTGACGCGCTATTTTGACGCTATAAAACGTTCTTTGAGTAACTCTTCTGGTAAAGACGAAATTATTAAAGACATTGAAATGCGTGTATCGGAATTATTAACCGAGAAACAAAAAAGTGAAAAACACGTTGTGGGATTAAAAGACGTGGATGAGGTTATAGCAGTAATGGGGCAACCTGAAGACTATATCCTAGAAGAAGAAGCTAATTCATCTAATCAATCATTTAGCGACTCTGGAACTAGAAGAACCAAAAAATTATACCGTGATAAAGAAAAAGGTATGATTGGTGGTGTAGCAACTGGTTTGGGTCATTATTTTGGAATAGACGCAGTTTGGTTAAAAATCATGTTCCTGATATTTGTTTTTGCTGGATTTGGAACTGGAATCGTAGCCTATATCGTTTTATGGATTGTAACTCCCGAAGCTGTAACAACTTCGGAAAAACTAGAAATGACTGGTGAGCCTGTTACAATTTCGAATATCGAAAAAAAGGTACGTGAAGAAATCGAGACTCTTTCGGATAAATTTAAAAATGCTGATTACGACAAAATGGGAAACCAGGTAAAGTCAGGTGCCGAAAGAATAGGAAGCAGTTTTAGTGATTTCATTATGACAGTTTTTAAAATTTTTGCTAAGTTTTTAGGAATTATTTTAATCATCTCAGGAATAACTGTATTGCTATTTTTATTAATTGGAGTTTTTACTTTGGGAACAAATCTTTTTATTGAATTCCCTTGGCAAAACTTTGTAGATGCAGGAAACTTTACTGACTACCCTATCTGGATGTTTGGTTTATTAATGTTCTTTGCTGTTGGAATTCCATTTTTCTTTATGACCTTATTGGGTTTTAAATTATTGGCTCCAAACATGAAATCTATAGGTAATATTGCAAAATACACCTTACTTGCTATTTGGATTATTGCAATGGCGCTAGCAATAAGTGTTGGAATAAAACAAGCTACTGAAGTTTCATATGAGAACAAAACAGTACAAAAATATCCTATAAACATTAAAACTACCGATACTCTTTTTGTAAAGTTTAAGTATAATGATTACTATGCTAAAGACCTAAATCATCGCAATGATTTCGAGTTTGTGCAAGATTCTGCAAACAACCAATTGATATATTCTACCAATATTAGTTTGCATGTATTACGCACTGACGAAAAAAATGCATACATTCAAATCGAAAAAAATGCCAGAGGAAAATCTTTTATAGATGCTAAGAAAAGAGCAGATAAAATATATTATAAATTTGAAATAAAAGGAAATCAACTACTACTTGACAACTATCTTTTAACGGATGTTAAAAACAAATTTAGAGATCAAGAAGTAAAAATATACTTATACTTGCCTGAAGGCCAACTATTAAAACCAGATGCTTCAGTAGAAGATTATGATGAATCTAATGATAATTTCTTTAATTTACATTTTAGTTCTGATGATTACATCTATAAAGTAGGAAGTTCTAAAGTTAAATGTATGAACTGCCCAATATCTGAAAATGATTTTGATGATGTAGAAACCAATACAAACGATACCATAAATGAAGTTTCGGTTAAAATAAATGGGAAAGAAGTTCTGAACGGAAAGAAAACTTCAGGACACTTGACTACAGATAAAAACGGAGTTATAATTAAAATTAACTAGTCATGATGAAGATAATTATTTGTGTTACCAAGTTTATAGTTGTTACTTTAACAGCTTTATTATTTGCATCTTGCAACTTTTCAACCAACTTTAAATCAATAAATGGAAGCGGAAAAGTTGTTACTGAAAAACGAAATATTCAAGGAAATTTTGAAAATGTATCCGTTAGCAATGCTATAGATCTTGTAATTGAACAATCAGACAAAACAGAAATTTCTGTAGAAGCTGATGATAATTTAATAAATAAAATAACTACTAAGATTGAAGGAAATACTTTAGTAATTAAATGTGACTATAATTCTTTTAGCAACATAAAATCTAAAAAAGTTATTGTAAAAATGCCAATCATTACTAACATAAAAGCTTCGAGCGCATCTACTGTAAAAACCATAAACGTTATAAGAGGAGAAGATATTAACTTAGATGCATCAAGTGCTGCAGATATGAATATAAATATCGAATCGGATGCTATTACCTGTGAAACAAGCAGCGCTAGTAATATAGCTATTGAAGGGAAAGCATTAAAATTAAATGTATCTGCATCTAGCGGAAGCGGGATCAATGCAAAGAGAATGTTGGCAAATGATATTGATGCCCAAGCTTCCAGCGGTGCTTCAATACAGGTACATCCTGTTTTAAGTTTAAAAGCAAAAGCGAGTAGCGGAGGAAACATTAATTACAACTCAATTCCAAAATCTATCGAAAAGAAATCAAGTTCAGGAGGAAACATCGATCAAGAGTAATACTTAAATAGTCCTTAAAATTATACTAATCATCCATCAAAAGTGGATGGTTTTTTTATATTTGTAAAAAACTAAATTTAATGAAAAAATACACTCTAGTGCTTCTGCTTTTAGTTGCCTCAACGACAACTTTCGCACAAAAAAAAGAAAAGATAAAAGGATCTAAAATAGTAACTATCGCATCTAAAGAAATAGGTGAATTCAATAGCCTTGAGGTTAATGACAATCTTGAAGTTTACTTGGAACGTGGAGAAAAGAATGAAATAAAAATTGAAGCTGATGATAATCTTCATGAAATTATTGAAATGGATCTAAACGGAAAAGCGCTTCGTATTTACACATCCAAAGCTGCCAGTATCTTTAAAAAACTAATTGTAAGAGTAACTTACACCAAGGATTTAACTAAAGTTATTGCAAAAAACACTACTGTAGTAAACGCAATTCAGGAGCTCCAACTTGACGAAATTACTTTCAACTCTGTAGATTATTCAAAATTATTTTTGAATGTAAACTCTAAAAAATTTGCTTTAATAGCTGACAATAAATCAAAAACAGAATTGAATTTAAAATCAGAAAATGCTAGTGTTCAATTAAGTAAAAATGCAGGTCTAAAAGCATTAGTTGTTGCAACAGATTTTAAATGTGATTTATATCAAAAATCAAATGCAGCTATTGAAGGCTCTGCTAAAAATGGAACTTTTAGGGTAGACAATAACTCTATCTTTACAGGAAATAAATTCACAGTAAAGAATGCAAATGTTACAGCCGAAAATTACTCTACTTGTAGTTTACTTGCTGAGACTACAATTACTATTGCTGCAGGAGACAAAGCTGAAGTACAACTTTTGGGAACACCAAAAATTGAGCTAACTCGTTTTAGTGAAGAAGCCAAATTATTTAAAAGATTGAAATAAAAAATATTTTGACTTTATATATTAACAACTACGTATAAAATAAGGACTTTATTCTGTCCCATCAAAAATTATTTAACAAAAAAATCCCTTTCGAAAGGGATTTTTTTTGTTAAATAAAAAGGCAAAACTTAAAAACTTTATATTTAGTCTTTTGAAGCCAAGTATCTTTCAGCATCCAAAGCTGCCATACATCCAGTACCTGCAGCAGTAATAGCTTGACGATACACATGATCTGCTGCATCTCCTGCTACAAAAACACCTGCAACGTTAGTATTTGATGTTCCGGGAGTATTGATTATATATCCTGTTTCATCAAGCGTTAAATAATCTTTAAAGATATCTGTGTTTGGTTTATGACCAATTGCCACAAAAAACCCAGTTGCTGGAATATCAAAAATTTCACCTGTAGTTTTATTTTTTGCTTTTACAGCAGTAACTACTTGTTCATCACCAACTACTTCTACCGTATCGTGATTCATTAAAATTTCGATATTTTCAGTTTTACGAACACGGTCTTCCATAATTTTTGAAGCCCTGAATTTCTCGCTTCTTACCAACATAGTAACCTTTTTACAAAGTTTAGACAGGTAATGTGCTTCTTCACAAGCTGAATCTCCGGCTCCAACAATTACAACCTCTTGGTTTCTATAAAAGAATCCGTCGCAAACTGCACAGGCAGAAACTCCACCACCCATTTTTAAATAATGTTGCTCTGATGGTAATCCTAAATATTTAGCAGATGCTCCAGTAGAAATAATTACTGTTTCGCAATGTAACTCAATAGTATCATTAATCCATACTTTATGGATATCTCCAGAGAAATCTACTTTTGTAGCCCAGCCATCACGGATATCGGCACCAAAGCGTTCCGCTTGCTTTTGCAATTGTATCATCATTTCTGGTCCAGTAACTCCATCAACATATCCTGGAAAATTTTCCACTTCATTAGTTGTGGTTAGTTGTCCTCCAGGTTGCATTCCTTGGTATAAAACCGGATTCATATTAGCTCTGGCGGCATATATAGCAGCAGTATAACCTGCTGGTCCAGAACCTATAATTAGGCATTTTATTTTTTCAATTGTATCTGACATAATTTTATTTTTTTCTGAAATACAAATGTATACTTTATTATAAAAATTTGCGCCTTAAATAAATCCTAAATAACTATATCAAAATAAATAAAATTTATTTTGATATATTGTTTTGACAAACGAATAATTTGTATATCTTTGCACCCGCTTTCGGGGTGTAGCGTAGCCCGGTTATCGCGCCTGCTTTGGGAGCAGGAGGCCGCAGGTTCGAATCCTGCCACCCCGACAAAAGTCTTTTCATTTATTTGAAAAGACTTTTTTTTTACCCGAGGATCTATTTTATGCAGATAAAAACTACCTAAAAATATTGAAAAGTACAAAAATTACCTTATATTTACTGCATAATGTTCCATGCATTTATTAATGCTACGTTTATTTTGCATTTTTATTCAATTTCTTGATCAGTACATATAGTAGATTAAAATGACATCGTATCGCATAATAAAAACCATAGAAAAATAACACAAACTCCCCTTTCAAATATAAATAAAGATAAATCTACCATAACTACTGAAAAAAGTCACCAGCTTTCGAAGTTGCGAAAACTAAAATATTATCAAAAAACGAATCCCTATATTAATAATTAACCAATCTAAATTATTATTTAAAAACACAATATAAGGTTACGCCACAAAAGCTAACTTCCAAAACACGAAACAACAACCAATTGAGAGCCAACCTCTCTAAAAAGTTATTATTTCGAACCACATACAAATAAAAAAAAACAAACCCCGAAACAAACAAACAAAAATCATCTATTAAAGATATTGTGTAATTTAAAAATAGTGCACTGTCAAATGACGATTAATCAGGGTTTAACAAATGTTAACAAAATAGATTTTAAAAAACCATAAATAATCGTATTTTTACGGTTCAAAATTCAGAAAATAAATGGGCAAAATCATTGCGATTGCTAATCAAAAAGGAGGCGTTGGAAAGACTACAACATCTGTAAATCTTGCAGCCTCATTAGGTGTTTTAGAAAAAAAAGTATTACTAATAGATGCTGACCCTCAGGCAAATGCTACATCAGGACTTGGTATTGACGTAGAAGTTGTAGAAATCGGAACCTATCAAATACTGGAACATAGTCATACACCAAAAGAAGCTATTATTCAATGCACAGCTCCAAACGTGGATGTGATTCCGGCTCACATTGACCTTGTAGCTATCGAAATCGAATTGGTAGATAAAGAAAACAGAGAATATATGCTAAAAAAAGCATTAGAGAGCGTTAAAGATGAGTACGATTATATTATTATCGACTGTGCTCCTTCATTAGGACTTTTAACTCTAAATGCTTTAACTGCGGCTGACTCTGTAGTTATTCCAATTCAATGTGAATATTTTGCACTTGAAGGTTTAGGAAAATTACTAAACACTATTAAAAGCATTCAAAAAATTCACAACCCAGACTTGGATATTGAAGGATTGTTACTAACCATGTACGATTCAAGATTACGACTATCAAATCAAGTTGTTGAAGAGGTTCAAAAACACTTTAACGATATGGTTTTCGATACTGTTATCCAACGAAATGTAAAATTAAGCGAAGCCCCTAGTTTTGGCGAAAGCATTATAAACTATGACGCTACAAGTAAAGGAGCAGTTAATTATATAAATCTAGCTCAAGAAATTATAAAGAAAAACAGTAAATAGTTTTTATGACAAAAGCAATTAAAAAACAAGCCTTAGGAAGAGGATTGTCTGCATTATTAAAAGATCCAGAAAACGATATAAAATCTGTAGATGATAAAAATGCTGATAAAGTTGTTGGAAATATTATAGAGCTTGAAATTAGTGCTATAGAAATAAATCCGTTTCAACCCCGAAGCAATTTTAATGAAGATTCGTTACGTGAGCTAGCCACTTCTATCAAAGAACTTGGTGTGATTCAACCTATAACTGTTCGAAAATTAGACTTTAATAAATACCAATTAATTTCTGGAGAACGTCGTTTACGAGCTTCAACATTAGTTGGATTAAATACTGTACCCGCGTATATACGAATTGCAAATGACAACGAATCGTTAGTTATGGCATTGGTTGAAAACATTCAACGTCATGACTTGGATCCGATAGAAATTGCACTTTCTTACCAACGTTTAATTGATGAAATACAATTAACTCAAGAACAAATGAGTGACCGTGTTGGTAAAAAACGTTCAACAATTGCAAACTACTTGCGTCTCTTAAAACTTGATCCGATTATCCAAACTGGTATTCGTGATGGCTTTATTAGTATGGGACATGGTCGTGCAATTATAAACATCGAGGATTTAGATGTTCAAACTGACATTTATCAAAAAATTGTTAGCCGTAATTTATCTGTACGAGAAACGGAAGCTCTAGTGAAAAATTACCACGAAAGTTTAAAACCGAAACCAGCTGGAAAACCGAATACGTCTTCTTTTGACATTGAAGAAGATCAAAAAAACACGTTTACAAATTATTTTGGCGCAAAAGTTGACATCAAAGTAGCAGGAAACGGAAAAGGAAAAATTACAATTCCATTTCACTCAGAAGAAGACTTTGCCAGAATCATCAAATTAATTAAAGGCTAGTGAATAAGATAGTTCCCATAGGTCTATTATTTTTCTTACTAGGAAGCACAACTGTTTTTGCTCAGTCAAAAAAAGAAGACACTGCCTTGATAGCAAAGGATACTTTAAAATCAAATGACATAGACCCGCTTACTCCGGCAAAAGCAGCTTTTTACTCAGCTATTTTACCAGGTTTAGGACAAGCATACAATAAAAAATATTGGAAAATCCCCCTTGTTTATGGAGCAATCGGAACAAGTTTATATTTCTATATTGATAACAACAAAAAGTACCATCAATATAGAGATGCTTATAAACGAAGATTAGAAGGCCATAAAGATGACAACTTTCAATATCTAGACGATAGTAGACTTATTGCTGGTCAAAAGTTTTATCAACGTAATCGAGATCTATCTGCCCTGGTAACCTTGGGCTTTTATGTTTTAAATATAATAGATGCAAATGTTGACGCAGCATTGATACAATTTAACGTCAATGAAAGATTATCATTACGCCCAGAAATTTATCCCGACGATGTAACATTAAGACCAAACGTCGGACTAACATTTAATTACCATTTTTAGATTGTAGTATTACACTTTATTCTTAAAATATAAAACAAAACACAAAAATGAAAATTGCGCTTTTAGGATACGGAAAAATGGGGCAGGTAATCGAAAGAATTGCTTTAGAAAGAGGTCATGAAATTGTCTTAAAAAAGGATGAATTCAATACTTACAAAGGACTTGAAACCGCCAACGTAGCCATTGATTTTAGTGTTCCGACAGCTGCAGTTGCAAACATTTCAAATTGTTTTAACAACAATGTCCCTGTAGTTTCTGGAACAACAGGCTGGCTAGAACATTATAACGAAATGGTCGCTCTTTGCAATGAAAAAAAAGGAGGATTCATCTCTAGTTCAAATTTTAGCTTAGGCGTAAATATTTTCTTTGAACTTAATGAACATTTAGCTAGAATCATGTCTAAATTTGATAGCTACAGAGTAGAAATGGAAGAAATCCATCATACTCAAAAATTAGATGCCCCAAGCGGAACTGCTATTTCATTAGCAAAAGGCGTAATCGAAAATAGCCCCTACACCAACTGGACTCTAGACGAGGCAAAACCTACAGAAATTCATATCGAAACTAAAAGAATTGGTACTGTTCCTGGAACACATACTGTAACATATAATTCAGGCATTGATAGTATAGAAATAAAACATACAGCACATAACCGAGAAGGCTTTGCTCTTGGAGCAGTAATGGCCGCAGAATGGCTTGCTGGAAAACAAGGTATCTTCACAATGAAAGATGTTTTGGAATTTTAAATAAAACAACATTAGAAATATAAAAATTCATTTATCAAAATTTATATTTTAAACTTTAAAACAAATTAGCATGACACTATATTTATGGTTTTTATTCTTCTTAGCAGTGCAAGTTATTCACTTTATAGGAACTTGGAAATTATATGAAGCTGCAGGAAGAAAAAGTTGGGAAGCTGCAATTCCTGTATATAATGCTATTATACTAATGAAAATTATTGGACGACCAACTTGGTGGACAATATTACTTTTTATTCCGATCATTAACCTGATTATGTTTCCTGTTATATGGATTGAAACCTTAAGAACTTTTGGAAAAAAATCTACTTTAGATACCATCTTAGGCCTTGTAACTTTCGGTTTTTACATCTATTATATAAATTACACTCAAAAATTAGTTCATAATCCAAATAGAAGCCTAGTCCCTGAAAGTAAAACCGCTGATACCGTTAGCTCCCTTCTTTTTGCTATAATTGTAGCTACTTTAGTTCACACTTATATTGTACAACCTTATACAATTCCAACTTCGTCATTAGAAAAATCATTACTTATTGGCGATTTCTTATTTGTAAGCAAATTAAACTATGGCCCTAGAGTTCCCATGACTACTGTTGCTTTACCAATGGTTCATGACTCTATACCTATGACAAAACAGAAATCATACCTAAAATGGCCACAATTACCTTATTTTAGACTTCCTGCTTTTGAGCAAATAAAACGAACAGATATTGTCGTTTTTAACTGGCCAATGGATACTGTTTATAAATTTTTTGATACTTCTGGGAGAAGAGCAGACAAGCCAATTGATAAAAAATCAAATTATGTAAAAAGATGTGTCGGTATTCCTGGTGATAGCTTAGCAATAAAAGACGGAATCGTTTATATAAACGGAAAAGTATTGGTTCTACCTGAAAGAGCAAAACCACAATACTCTTATGCAGTGGCTTTGGATGGAAAAACTCCTATCGATTTTGAATCTTTATTACGAGAATTAGACATCACAGATGGTGCAGGTTTTAAAGATGATGTGAAAAAAGATACTCTTTACTTTAGAGCATTAACAGAAGCTAGTGCAGCAAGATTAAGAAATGTTCCTGGAATTACTTATGTCAAAAGAGAGATTGCAAGAGGTGTAGATCCAGGTATTTTTCCACAATTAGATAATTGGAATGCAGATAATTTTGGTCCGATATATATTCCACAAAAAGGAAAAACTGTTGCATTAACAACCAAAACTTTGCCTTTTTATAAAGCGATTATAAAAGAATATGAAGGAAACAATCTACAAGTAAATGGTTCTGAGATACGTATTAACGGAAAAGTTGCAACAACATATACTTTTGAACAAGATTATTACTGGATGATGGGAGATAACCGTCATAACTCAGAGGATAGCCGCTACTGGGGCTACGTTCCAGAAAATCACATTGTTGGAAAACCAGTATTCATCTGGATGAGTTGGGACACAAATGGTAAAGGAATAAATAAAGTGCGCTGGGATAGAGTTTTCACTACTGTAAATGGTGATGGTCAGCCACAATCATACTTTAAATATTTCTTATTTGCCCTAGCAGCCTTTTTCATTGGAGAATATTTTTGGAAAAAAAGAAAAGAGAAAAAGAACCTATAGCAGCTAGGACTTAAAAAATAATCTTGACTTAAAAAAATTGATATGACATTTTATTCATGGTTTATATTCTTCCTAATTGTTCAAGTAATCCATTTTATAGGAACATGGAAATTATATGTGACAGCTGGAAGAAAAAGCTGGGAAGCTGCTATTCCTGTTTACAATGCCATTGTATTAATGAAAATTATCAGCCGACCTACTTGGTGGACGTTGTTACTTTTTATTCCGATTATTAACCTGATTATATTTCCTGTAGTTTGGATTGAAACATTACGAACTTTTGGAAAAAAAACGACATTAGACACTATTCTAGGACTTGTTACATTTGGATTTTACATCTATTATGTAAACTATACTCAAAAACTAGAATACAATGCCAATAGAAGTTTAAAACCCGAAAGCAAAACCGTTGAAACATTTAGCTCGCTTCTTTTTGCAATAATTGTTGCAACTTTAGTTCATACGTATATTATTCAACCATTTACGATACCAAGTTCTTCATTAGAAAAAACATTGTTAGTTGGCGATTTTCTATTTGTAAGTAAACTAAATTATGGTCCAAGAATACCAATGACAACTGTAGCTTTACCTATGGTACATGATACAATTCCAGGATTACAAAAGAAATCGTATTTATTTAATGATGATGTAACTCAAAAAAAGACTTCATTATTAAACAAGCTTCAACTACCATATTTAAGACTACCTGCTTTTGAAGAAATAAAACGCAATGATATTGTTGTTTTTAACCAACCAGCAGATACGCTTTTGGACATGAATAATTTTTCGCCAGATAGAAATTATTACAAACCAATCGACAAAAAAACTAACTTAGTAAAAAGATGTGTTGGAGTTCCAGGAGATACCTTAGAAATCAGAAATGGACTTGTCTATATCGACGGGAAAGAAATGAAACAAACTGAAAGAGTTAGACTACAGTTTTCTTACACTATTAAATTCAAGGTTAAGTTCTCTTCATATGAAGAAATCGCTAATCTTTTAAGACAATATGATATTACTGACGATGTAGGTTACGACCCTAAAACCGATAGCTATTACGTACAGGCAACTCCAGAAGCAGTTAGCAAGGCTAAAAATAATCCTTACATAGAAAGCCTAGAACTAAGAAAAGAAAACAAAGGCGAAAGAGATCCTAAAATATTCCCACATAATAAAAATTACAACTGGAATAATGATTTTTTTGGACCACTTTATATTCCTGAAGAAGGAAAAACGATTGACATCAATTTAAATGTTCTTCCTGTTTATAAACGCCTAATTACAGAATATGAAGGTAATGATTTAACAGTTAAAGGAAATCAAATTTTAATTAATGGTAAGATTGCTACAACCTATACCTTTAAGCAAAATTACTACTGGATGATGGGTGATAACAGAGACAACTCAATCGATGCCAGATATTGGGGTTTTGTACCTTTTGATCATGTCATAGGAAAACCAGTATTCATATGGATGAGTTGGGATACACATGGCAAAGGACTTAATAAAATTCGCTGGAATAGAGTTTTTACTACTGTAGATGGCGAAGGTCAACCACAATCATATTTCAAATATTTCTTATTCCTTTTAGCAGCCTACTTTGTTGGCGAATATTTTTGGAGAAAAAGAAAAGAGAAAAAAGCATAACTCGTTTATTCGTTGAACTGCCTAATTGTTTACTTACTTTTCCAAAACAATTAACCAATCAAACAAAAAATCACATGAATTCACTATTACTCCCAACCTATTTCCCTTCAATTAGCCACTGTGCTGTAATGGCACAATCTGAAACCATTACGTTTGAAATAGAAGATAATTTCCAAAAACAAACCAATAGAAACCGTACTTATATTTACAGTCCAAACGGAATTCAATTACTAAACATACCTATAAAGCACTCTAAAAACGCACATCAAAAAACTAAAGATATTCAAGTAGAGAATGAATTTGATTGGCAAAAGCAACATTTTAAATCATTAGAAGCAGCCTATAGAAGCTCTCCTTTTTTTGAATTTTTCGAAGATGATATCCGCCCTATTTTTGAAAAAAAACATCAATTTTTAATCGACGTAAATTTCGAAGCTTTGGATATTGTTTCGAAATGCATGCGAATGAAATTAGAGTACGGTAAAACCTTAGAATACTTTCACGACACAGATGGCGCCATTTCGGATTTTAGAACCTTAGCGAACGGAAAAAAGGACAATAATGTATTTGAGAGCTATACTCAAGTTTTTGATGATAAACATGGTTTTATAAATAACCTAAGCGTATTGGATCTGATCTTTAATGAAGGAAAGTATGCAATGGAATATTTAAAGAATCAAAAAATATAATTTACTGTATTACTCCATAGATAGTGTTGCCAAAACAGGAAAATGGTCTGAGTTTTCAAAATCTGAAAAACTTTCAAATTTCTTTACTTTCATATTATTATCAGCAAAAATATAATCGATTCTCGCAGGATAATAACGAAACTTATATGTAGCTCCAAATCCTTCGCCTGCTTCTTCAAAACTATCCTTTAATTTCCCTTTTATATTACGATAAACATATGAGAAAGGACTATTATTCATGTCTCCACATATTATAAGAGGGTAAGTACATTCTTTTTTATTCTCTCTGAAAATTTCTGCCTGCTCTTGCTGTTGCTTGAATGCCTTACTTATTCGGGAAAGAATACGTTGTGATTTTTCCTGATTCATCACATCAATATTTTCAGAAATTTCATCTACATCTGGTGAAATCTTAATCGACTGCAAGTGCATATTATAAACTCTTATAATATCCTTACCACGCTTAATATCGGCATAAATCACATTATTATTCGAATTAGGAAAAACAATATTTCCTTGGTACAATATAGGAAACTTAGAAAAGATTGCCTGACCGGTTTTAATCTTATTCCCTCCCATAAATATATATCTATGTGGATAAACTTTTAGATCAATATGAGCTGAATTTGAAAATTCTTGAATACATAAAATGTCTGGATTTTTTTCATCTATAAAGGCTTTTATATCAAGAGGAACATCCTCTCTATCGATCCATTTAAAAACATTAAACAGTCGTACATTATAACTCATTACCGTAAAATCCTTTTCATTTTTAATATACTCTTTAGTCGAAAATTTATAAAATTTATTTATAAAAGTAATTCCCATCAAGAGAACTAATCCTGATAGAATCATTCGCTTCTTAAACTGAATTGCCCAATAAAAAAAGAATAATCCATTAAATACAAAAAACAACGGCATAAACAAAGTAAATACCGACAAAAGAGGAAACATCTTAGGAGCTAAAAAAGGCAAAATATAAGCACTGAATGTCAACACAGTAAGTACTATATTCAAAAAGAACATTATTTTATTAAACCATGAAAGATTCTTCATTACACTTTAATTAATAATTTTTATTTCCCAGCTTTAAATAAAAATTCTTTTTCTTCTTTTGTTAAACAATCATAACCTGACTGACTAATTTTATCTAAAATCTCATCTATTTGCTGTTGAGTTTTATCTTTAGTTACAATTTTAGAGGTAGTTCTTTGAGTAGTTATATTATTGTAATTTTTATGTACCTTCTTAAATGGAGTCGAGGGTGATTTCTTGAATAAATTAGTAAAAAAATCTAAAACACGAGTTACAATCTTACTTAGATCAAAACCACTTTGTAATAATTTAATAAAAACAAATCCGAAAACAGCACCAGCAAGATGAGATATATGTCCCCCCATATTACCTAATCGAAACTGCATTAGGTCTAATACTAAAATAACGACAGTAATATGCCATAATTTTACATTACCGATAAGCAACAAACGAACCGTCATTAATGGCTGATAAGTCGTTGTAGCAACTAGAATCGCCATAATAGCAGCTGAAGCTCCAACTACAGAAGAGTCAAGACTTAGGAAATAAAAACTAAGAGCAAATACTACTCCTGCAAAGATTGCACTTAAAATGTACAATCCCAAATATTGTTTTTCAGTAAAAAAGGTCAAAAACAAAGAACTAGTAAAATTTAAAATCAACATATTAAACAACAAATGCAGAAACCCATCATGGAAAAAAGCATAAGTAAGGAATGTCCAAGGTTTAAATAAAAAATCCGCTGGTTCTGATGATAATGCCAACCAACTCGGAAAAGCAAATTGACCTATCGAAAACTGATAAAAAAAAACTAATGAAACTAAAAAACAGGCGATATTCCAATAGATTACTCGCTGAGCAATTCCTCCTAATTTATATTGCAATTTTAAATCGTCTAATATATTCATATGTCTTTTCTGTTTATAATATAAGTAATAAATCTAAAAAATTAATTCCAACGATTATTATTAAACTGAGTCTTTTTCCAATACCACATCATTAAATATCCAACAAGTGCCCCTCCAATGTGGGCAAAATGAGCAATACCTGTGCCTCCACTACCAAACAATGAACTTCCTTTAAAACCTAAAAATAAATCGACAGCGATGATTCCAGGCACAAAATACTTAGCTTTTATAGGCACCGGAATAAACATAAGAGCCAACTCAGCATTAGGAAACATGAAAGCAAAAGCTACCAGAAGTCCATAAATTGCTCCCGAAGCTCCAACCATAGGTGTTTGATTAATTATAGAGGCATCAAATAAACTTTTAAAATTAACCTCATTTAATAAATTAGTTTTTCCTACTTTATCTAAAATTGGCCTGATACCATCCATGAATAAATCACCACGGTAACTCCCACCATCTGTGAAATTCACGTTTAATATTTGATGTAATGAACTATCTGACAAACCTAAATTAGATGCACCTTCTAAAACATTTTGTATTTGAAGGTAATTAAATCCTAACTGCAACAAAGCTGCTCCAAGTCCACATGAAATATAAAAGAATATAAACTTTTTCCCTCCCCAAAAATGCTCCAATGCAGATCCAAAAGAGACCAATGCAAACATATTAAACGCAATATGCATAAATCCTCCGTGCATAAACATATGCGTAATTGGCTGCCAAAGCTTAAATTGATAATTCTCTGGAAAATAAAGCGAGAAATACTCATAAGAAACTGGCACTAATTGTGAACCTAGGAAAAAAATAATATTAATTATCAATAATTGTTTTACAACTGGAGTCATATTCATCATAAGGCAAATTTTTTATCTATATCTTCCACACGCATTGTGATGAAAGTTGGTTTTTGAAATGGAGAAATATTTGGATCTTTACAAGCAAAGAGTCCGTTTACTAAATTATCTTGTTCTTTTTCTGTTAAATAGGAGCCCGTTTTTACAGCCATACTTTTCGCCATTGATTTAGCGATTGTATCATTTTGAGAAAAACTACTTTCTGGAATTCCATCTTGCAAATCACTTAACAATTGTTCTATAACCAATGACACTTCACTTTCGGTACTATTAACAGGTATTCCTGAAATCACAATATGATCTTCCGAAGAAGACTCAAAAACAAAACCAGTATTTACAAGTGATAATTGTAATTCCTTAATGATTTCCAAATCTGTAGATGAGTAAAATAAATTTAAAGGGAATAACAATTGTTGGCTAGAAGCCTGATTAACGGTCATATTATGCAAAAACTGTTCGTATAAAATACGTTGATGAGCCCGTTGCTGATCTACAATCACCATTCCTGATTTTATAGGTGAAACAATATATTTTTTATGAATTTGATAGGTCTTATGAACAGTTTGCTCGATCTCATTATCATTAAATAAAGACGAGGTTACCTCTTCATTTTCAAAAGACATCATCCCTATTTCCTCGGTGTCTTGCTTTAAACCTACATATAAACTTTCCCAACTAGCTGTTGGCTCTGGTTTTTTATAACTAGAATACGAATTAGAACTACCAGAACTAGAGCCACTACTAAAACTAGAACCTGAATTAGAATAATGTTTATTTGTTTTATCATCCGTAAAGGGATTAAAAGTACCATCAACCTGAATTGTTGGCGTTTCTCCTTCTAAATCTTTATAATGGTAAGGGGTATCTAAATTAGCATCTCGATCAAAATCCAAAACAGGAGCTACATTAAATTGCCCTAAACTGTGCTTAATAGATGCTCTTAAAATAGCATATAAAGCTTGCTCATCATCAAACTTAATTTCGGTTTTTGTTGGGTGAATATTAATATCAATCGTATTAGGTGGCACTGATAAGTACAAGAAATAACTTGGCTGGGCACCATCTTTTAAAATCCCCTCATAAGCAGCCATAACTGCATGATGCAGATAACTGCTTTTAATAAAACGATCGTTAACAAAGAAAAACTGCTCTCCCCTACTTTTTTTAGCAAATTCTGGTTTACTCACAAATCCTTTTATGGCTACGATTTCAGTTTCTTCATTTACAGGAACTAATTTCTCATTTGTTTTACCTGCAAAAATCCCAACAATACGTTGTCTAAAGCTAGAAGGGGGTAAATTAAACATTTCACTTCCGTTATGATAAAAAGTAAAATGAATATTAGCATGTGCCAAAGCTACACGCTGAAACTCATCCATAACATGGCGAAATTCAACCGTATCTGACTTCAAGAAATTTCTTCGGGCAGGTATGTTAAAAAACAAATTTTTAACCGCGAATGAAGTTCCTACTGGCAAAACAGCTACTTCCTGCGATACAAATTTACTGCCTTCAATAACAATATGTATTCCTAGCTCCTCCTGATCTTGTTTAGTTTTCATTTCCATATGAGCAATTGCAGCAATAGATGCTAATGCCTCGCCACGAAATCCTTTGGTGTGCAAAGAAAACAAATCTTCTGCCTGGCGTATTTTGGAAGTTGCATGACGTTCAAAACACAAACGTGCATCAGTAACACTCATCCCAGAACCATTATCAATGACTTGTACCAATGACTTCCCAGCATCTTTGATGATTAATTTAATATCTGTTGCTTTTGCATCGACTGCGTTTTCTAAAAGTTCTTTCACCACCGATGCAGGTCTTTGAACCACTTCTCCAGCAGCAATTTGATTGGCAACATGATCAGGAAGTAATTGTATAATACTCGACATTAAAAAAAATTTGGGTTTATAGTTTAGATCTTTGGTATAAAACCAAAGATTACAAATTTAATGAATTTCTATTGGGTTTTATAGCTTTATGAATCATAAAAAAAACAAAAAAACCTATACTGTTTTTACACAGTATAGGCATCAATATTCTTACAGATGTATTTTTATTTTTCTAACTCCAATGGTTTGTCTTCTATTTGAAGCGCCCCACTTGACAACAACGGCTGGTCTTGAAACTGATTTAAAGATGCTTGCTGACGGATATATGCCATTTTTATCGCTGCAATAGCGGCCTCGGTACCTTTGTTGCCATGAATACCACCACTCCTATCAATAGATTGTTGCATGTTATTATCTGTCAACACACAAAAAATAACGGGAATATCAGTTTGAACATTCAAATCTTTAATTCCTTGCGTCACACCTTCGCATACAAAATCAAAATGTTTTGTTTGTCCTTGAATTACACATCCAATAACAATTACGGCATCAACATTTTGAGTTTGCAACATTTTTTTTGCTCCATAGATCAACTCAAAACTTCCAGGAACATTCCATCGAATAATTTGTTGTGCAGGAACTTGATTCTCAATAAATGTTTCAAAAGCGCCATTATAAAGGCCTTCTGTTATAGTGTCATTCCACTCAGAAACAACAATCCCAAATCGAAAATTTTTCGCATTTGGGACTGTGTTTTTATCGTAATCTGATAAATTTTTATTTTCGGTAGCCATCTTTATTATTTAAGATTTTAGAATTTCAATTATAAGACTGCTAAAATACAAATCTTAAATGTAAATTTCTAACTCTACAATTATTTATTGCGCTAATCCAATCAATACATCTACAGAAGCTGCTTCTGGAGTTGCATCATAGTTCTCTTTAACATCTGTAAAATACTTAAGAGCGTCAGATTTTTGACCTAAAGTCAAAGCTGTTTTACCTGCCTTAAGCAAGAAACGTGGCGTAGTAAAATCATTTTTATTTAATTCAGCCGCTTTTACATAATAATCTAAAGCTTCTTTTTGTTGATTTTTTTGAGAATACGCATCACCTATTGCACCTTTCGCCAATGCGCCTAAAATTAAATCTTTAGACTTAAATTTACCCAAATAAGAAATTGCTTCATCATATTTACCAGTATTTAAATAAGCAATACCAGCATAATAATTTGCTAAATTCCCAGCATCAGTTCCAGAATATTCATCTGCAATTTTCACAAATCCAAATTTACCTTCCGAACCATTCAATGCTAATTTATACAAAGAATCACTAGCTACTCCATTAGTTGCTTTTTCAAAATTTTGTTGAGCAACAAACATTTCATTAGCGGCCTCTTCTTGTTTAGGAGAAGCGATAAATTTTTGGTAAACCAAATAACCTATAGTTCCTACAGCAATCGCAGCAACTAACCCAATAATAATTTTTTGGTTTCTAGCAACCCAGTCCTCTGTTCTAGAAGCAGTCTCATCTAATTTAGAAAAAACTTCAGCAGTTGTACTGTTTTTCCCATCAAGAATTACTTGTTGCTCTTCATTAACAACTTCATCTTTAACTTCTTTTTCTTTAGGTGCTTTATATCCTCTTTTATTGTAAGTAGCCATTTAAAAATAATTTAGTGAACGGCAAAAATAAAATTTTTATTGAAACTTACATGAAAAAAATCAACTTTAAATTAATTTTAAAAAAATTTCCCTCAAAATCGAACTTTTTCATGTATAAAATTCAAAATAATTCAGACACTAAACCCTAAAAAAACAGTTTATATCGATATTTTTCAATAATTTGCACACGCTTAAAAATTGTTAAACAAAAACAACAACAAGCTTTATTTCAGCAGTTTAAAATGTATTTAAAAAAAATTTCTTTATTCAACTATAAAAATTTTTCTGAAGCAAATTTCGAATTTGACAAAAAGATAAATTGTTTCGTTGGAAAAAACGGTATTGGGAAAACCAATGTACTCGATGCTATTTACCATTTAGCCTACGGAAAAAGCTATTTCAATCCTTTGGCAGTTCAAAACATTAAGCATGGAGAAGAGTTTTTTGTGATAGATGCCGAGATAGAAAAAAACGAACGAAACGAACAAATCGTATGCAGTTTAAAAAAAGGGCAAAAAAAAATCCTAAAAAGGAATGGCAAGGCCTACGATAAATTCTCTGACCACATCGGCTTCATTCCTTTAGTAATAATTTCTCCAGCAGACAGAGATTTGATCGTTGAAGGAAGCGAAACACGCCGTAAATTTATGGATACTGTGATTTCACAATTAGACTCTCATTATCTGCAACAACTTATTCAATACCAAAAAGTAATTAGCCAGCGTAATGCACTACTCAAATATTTTGCATTGAATCACGTTTTCGACAATGATACCTTATCTATATATAATGAGCAATTGGACAGCTACGGTAAATCTATTTTTGAAAAGAGAAAACAATTCATCGAATCTTTTATCCCAATTTTCAATGCACATCATCATGCGATAACAGGCTCCGAAGAAACAGTACAATTAGTCTACGAAAGTCATTTGTTCGAAAAAGACCTACTCACGCTACTACAAGAAAACATTAATAAAGACCGTGCCTTACAATATACAAGTATTGGAATTCATAAAGATGATTTGTCTTTTGAAATAGACAACCATCCTATTAAAAAATTCGGATCACAGGGACAGCAAAAATCATTTTTGATTGCTTTAAAATTAGCACAGTTTGAATTCTTAAAAAAACAAAGTGGTGTAAAACCAATTTTACTCTTTGATGATATTTTTGATAAATTAGACGAAAGTCGAGTAGCCAAAATTATAGAAATGGTTAATAACGATACTTTTGGTCAACTTTTTATTTCAGACACACATCCAGATCGGACTGAAACCATTGTTAAGTCAACACATCAGAGTTACAAAATATTTAATTTATGATTTCATAAAGATTCCCAAATTAAAAAAACTTAAATTAGCCTACTCATTAAATACAAGACTATGAAAACCCCACAAACAATTCTTATTGTAATCGCATTCGTACTTGCCTCTTGCAACGGACAATCATCTAAAAATATCGAAGTTATTAATCCAACTGCTTTCTCAGAAAAAATAAACACTACTCAAGACCCTCAAATTTTTGACGTAAGAACTCCTGAAGAATTTGCAGCAGAGCATATTGACAATGCAGTAAATGTAAACTGGAACAGCAAAGACTTTGCTACAAAAGCAGCAACTTTTGACAAATCAAAACCAGTTTTTGTATACTGTTTGAGTGGTGGAAGAAGTAAAAAAGCGTCTCAAAAACTAAAAGAATTAGGCTTTACAAACATATATGAACTTGACGGTGGAATTATGAAATGGAACGCTGAAGGACATTCAAATCCAAATGCTAAAACTACAGGAATGACAAGTCAAGAGTATGCAACTTTATTAAACACAGATAAAAAAGTCTTAATTGATTTTTATGCAGAATGGTGTGGTCCTTGCAAACAAATGACTCCTTACCTTACCAAAATGCAAAAAGAACTAGCTGACAAAGTGGTTATCATTCGCATAGATGTTGATCAAAATAAAACCTTGGTAAAAGATATGAAAATTGACCAACTTCCGACTCTAATATTATATGAGAACAAAGAAGTAAAATGGAAAAACACAGGATTTATTAGCGAAACTGACCTAAAAAAACAACTATAATAAAAACTATAATATGCTTACCAAAGAAAGTTTACAGTTTTTAGATGATTTAAAAACAAATAACAATAGAGATTGGTTTTTGGAAAACAAAAAACGATATGATATCTTCAAAAAAGACTATCATCAGCTAGTTTCCGATTTTTTGGACGCAATGAAACCAATGGACCCTTCATTGGAACTATTAGAAGTAAAAAATTGCACATTCAGAATCAACCGTGACATTCGTTTTTCTAAAGACAAATCACCATACAAATCACACCTTGGCGTTTGGCTTTCTACTGGAGTAAAAGGACAAAATCGTGCTGGATATTATGTTCATATCGAAAAAGGCGCTAGTTTTATAGCTGGTGGTTTCTACTCACCAGAAGCAGAAGACTTGAAAAAAGTACGCAAAGAAATCGCTTTTTTTTATGATGACTTAGAAGCAATTATAGCCGATGAAAACTTCAAGAAAGAATTTGAAAACTTAGATATAACTGAGACCAATTCGCTTAAAAATCCACCACGCGGATATGAAAAAGAACATCCTGCGATTGATTTTTTGAAATTAAAAAGTTTTACAGCTACGCAAAAATACGACATCAAAGAAGTAACCCAAAAAGATTTTGTTACCAAAATGAGTCAGAAACTTATTGCATTAAAACCACTAAATGAATTTATTAATCGCGCTTTAACGACCGATGAATTTTAAGGTTTTTGTCACAAATTTTACTAATTCTCATTAATTAAATTTGTGTGAATTAGTAAAATTACTTCGACTGTTTACTATCGTTCGGGTCGTGCCAGAAAAAAGTTTCACACAACGCTTTCTAAATTTATCGAATGAAAAAAAGAAAAATACTTTTTCTTGGAGAATCATATCGAGCCGATGCCATTACATGGATGAGAGGCTTAAAAGAGTTTGGCGATTTTGAGATCTGTACTTGGGAACTCAAAACACCAAATAACACCAATTTCAACCGTTTCAAACGAATAACTGAATATGCTTTTGCCCCTTTCGCTATTAAAAAAATCATTCGATTAGAAAAACCCGATATAATTATTGCAGAAAGAACGACCAGTTATGGCTTTCTTGCTGCACTATCTGGTGTAAATACAATTGCAATTGCACAACAAGGAAGAACCGATTTATGGCCAGAAGGATCTTTATTATTACCTTTTAAAAAGATAATTCAGAAGTATGCATTCAAAAAAGCACATTTAATACATGCTTGGGGTCCTGTAATGACAACTTCAATGAAATCTACTGGAGTCGACATGAATAAAGTTTTAATCTTGCCAAAAGGGATCAATTTATCAATTTTCTCTCCTTCAATCAACAATGCTACTAAAATAGAAGCAATTGTCACTCGTTCTTTAGAACCTGAATACAAACATGATTGCATTTTTAAGGCATTTGCCATTTTAGACAAAAAAAACATTGATTTCAGTTTAACAATTGTTGGAGACGGAACTCAATTAGGATATCTAAAAAAACTAGCCATAGAATTAAATATTCAAAACAAAGTAGTTTTTACTGGTCGAATTGCAAACACAGAACTTCCTAAATTATTACAAAAAGCTAACTTTTATATTAGCATGCCAAGCACCGAAGGTGTTTCGGCTTCATTATTCGAAGCAATGGCTTGTAACTGCTATCCTATTGTATCGGATATTCCAGGAAACCAAAGTTGGATAAAACATCGCGAAAACGGACAATTAATCCCTATTGACAATTACATCAAACTAGCCAATGAACTTATCTGGTCATTTCAAAATCCACATTCAAGAAACAAAGCAATTATGCAAAACCGAAAGTTTGTAGAAGAAAACACCAATTATAATATCAACATGAAAATTATCGCAGATAAATATCATGAATTATTGGATTTACGAAGCTAAATAAAACTAACCATAAAAAATATAAAGTTTTACGTTAATTGATTTATTTCAAAAAAAACTTTACGCTCTCTGCTGTAAAACTTAACAATTACATCAACCTAATTTTTTTTATCTTTTAAGACAGAATAAACCACTATATTTATTACAAAAATCAAGTCAAATAAATTATAATCCTTACTTTTGGACTCTTGATTAATTCTACAAAAAAGTTTCGCATTTATGGAAATTCTATCTCAATTTTCTTTAAAAAATCATAATACATTTGGCATTGAGGCCAAAGCAAAACAGTTTATTGCCGTACATTCAATTGAACAATTGAAGAAAGTATTAGAGGAAAATAAAAATCAGCCAAAATTTATTTTAGGAGGCGGAAGTAATATGCTTTTAACCAAAGATATTGATGCCTTGGTAATCCATATTGATTTAAAAGGAAAAAAAATAATTGATGAAAATGATGATTTTGTCTGGGTCGAAAGTCAAGCCGGAGAAACTTGGCATGAATTTGTACTCTGGACAATCGATCTAAATTTTGGCGGATTAGAAAACATGTCGCTTATTCCTGGAAATGTAGGAACAACTCCTGTACAAAACATTGGTGCTTATGGAACAGAAATAAAAGATACGTTTGTTTCGTGTGATGCAATGAATATTGAAACTCAGCTGGTAAAAACTTTTACCCATGCTGAATGCAATTTTGGATATCGCGAAAGCATTTTCAAAAATGAAGTAAAAAACCAATATATTATAACATCGGTAACTTACAAACTAACCAAGCGTAATCATAAAATTAATACTTCTTATGGAGATATTACTGCCGAATTAGCCAAAAACAATATTACAAACCCTAATTTAAAAGATGTTAGTAATGCCGTAATTGCTATTAGACAAAGTAAATTACCAAACCCAAAAGAATTAGGAAATAGCGGAAGTTTCTTTAAAAACCCAATATTATTAAAATCAGATTTTGAAAAAATTTATCAAAATTTTCCAGAAATGAAATATTATGATATTTCCGAAACTGAAGTAAAAGTTCCTGCTGGGTGGCTTATCGAACAAGCAGGATTTAAAGGGAAACGTTTTGGAAATGCTGGAATTCATAAAAATCAAGCTTTAGTACTCGTGAATTACGGAAATGCAACTGGACAAGAAATTCTAGCAATCTCGAAAGACATTCAAAGAACAGTATTTGAAAAATTTGGAATACACATAGAAGCAGAAGTTAATGTGATTTAAAAAAATATAAGATGCACACACCAAATATTTTCAAAAATGAAGACCCTGAAGCAATTAGATCTTTTCTTAAAGAAAATAGTTTCGGAATACTGATTAACCAAACAAATGGAAAGTTATGGGCAACACATATTCCATTAGAAATAGAAACTAGAGAAGACGGAAAAGAAGTACTATGCGGTCATATTTCTAAATTAAATCCGCAAGGTGAAGGATTCATTCAAAACGACGAAATCTTAGCTGTTTTTTCAGGAGCGCATAGCTACATTTCATCTTCTTGGTACGATCATGAAAATGTACCTACTTGGAATTATAGTGCTGTACACATATATGGTCGGATAAAAATAATAGATCACGAAGCTGCAATTGAATCATTAAGAAAATTAGTAAACAAATACGAAGCTAACTCCGAAAAACCTATTCGCATAGAAGATTTATCTGAAAAAACAATGCGACAAGCACATGGAATAATTGCTTTTGAAATTGAAATAGATGAAATTCAGGCAACTAAAAAAATGTCCCAAAACCGAGACGATGTAAACTATAAAAACATAATCATAGCCTTAGAAAAAACAGAAAACCCTCAGTCTATTGTGGTTGCAAAAGAAATGTCAAAATACCGAAAGTAATTACACTTTAAAGGTTGAAAATCGAGAATTGATAATTACATTTGCACTCGCAAGATTCAAAATTAAAAGACATTAAAATCAGATGCTTACAATTATTTTATACTTTTTTATTGCTATCGTTGTAGTACAGCTTTCTTATTATTTAGGTGTATTTAGTAAATTTTCATTTGCTAAAACACAGAATATCACTACAAAGAGAATTCCTATTTCAGTTATTGTCTGTGCAAAAAATGAGGCCGAAAATGCAATAAAATACATTCCGTTATTAATTGAACAAGATTATCCTGATTTCGAAATTGTTCTAATAGATGATGCTTCAAGTGACGAAACATTAGAAATTTTTGAGCAGTTCGAAAGTCAACACCCAAACCTAATTCGTTTAGTGAAAGTAAAAAACAACGAAGCCTTTTGGGGAAATAAAAAATACGCTTTAACATTAGGAATAAAAGCAGCTAAAAAAGAGTATTTATTATTTACAGATGCCGATTGTTATCCTACATCTAAAAATTGGATTACAGCTATGAGCTCTCAATTTACAATGAACAAAACCATAGTCTTAGGATATGGTGCTTACGACAAAATTGAGAAATCATTCTTAAATAAAATCATTCGTTTTGAAACTTTACTCACTGCTATCCAGTATTTTTCATGGGCAAAAGCAGGCTGTCCATATATGGGAGTTGGTCGTAATTTAGCATACAAAAAAGAAGAATTTTTTAATGTAAATGGTTTTATAAGCCACATTCAAGTTCGCTCAGGAGATGATGATTTGTTTATCAATCAAGCTGCCCATAGCCACAATACAACTATAGCTTATTCTCCAGAAAGTTTTACATATTCTAAACCAAAAGAAAAATACAAAGACTGGTTTATTCAAAAAAGAAGGCATGTAGCAACCGCTAATTACTATAAAACTTTTGACAAAATACAATTAGGCCTTTTTTACAGCTCTCAATTGTTATTCTTTATACTAGCCATTATCTTACTATCTTTCCAATTTCAATGGATTATCGTTTTAAGCTTATTCTTAGCGCGATACATCGTTGCTTGGCTCGTTGTAGGGTTTTCTGCTGGAAAATTAAAAGAAAATGATTTAAAATTGTGGTTTCCTATTGTAGAAATTGTGCTTATATTCACTCAAATTAATATCTTTATAACTAATATTTTTTCAAAACCAGTACATTGGAAATAAATTCTAAAATAGAGAAAGCAAAAAACGGAGACCAAATCGCCTTCACTTTTTTGTTGAACCATTATTGGAATGAAGTCTATAGTTTCATGCTTAAACGTACTGAAAACGAAACGATTGCCGAAGATATAACTATAGAAACGTTCTCTAAAGCTTTTGACAAAATAAAAACTTACAATCGTGAATTTCAATTCAATACCTGGCTTATTGCAATTGCAAAGAATGTGCACATTGATTTATTACGCAAAAAAAAAGCCAATCTCTTTATCGAAATTACCGATCAGGAAAACCAACAAGCCTATAATATTGCCGACACTACTCCGTCTGTAGAGGATGAATTAATTACCGAACAAAATTTATCCAGATTATTGCATTGCATCAAAGAATTAAAACCGCATTATCAGGAAGTAATTCAGTTACGCTATTTTCAGGAAATGAGTTACCAGGAAATTGCCTTTAAAATAAATGAGCCTTTAAGCAATGTGAAAATAAAATTACTTCGTGCTAAGAAATTATTAGCAGAAGTAATAAAAAACAAAAGATAATTTCCTATCTTTCGCCAAAGGATACAACATCCGCACTTTCCCCCTTAAATAACTAATAACATAACAAAGTTCTTATTATTAACGTTAATTACGTAAACTATTTTTGCTTATGATTTAAACTACTACTTAACCTTTAAAACTATGAATTATGTCAACATCAAGCATCTACGAAAACAAATGGATTGACCTTGTATTCGAAAACAGAAACAAAGAGTATGGCGCATACCAGTTACGCCATGAAAGTTCAAGAAACTCCTTTAGAGCTCTTCTCATGGGATTAATACTCATTACGACTGTTGTATGCATTACAATGTTAGTTAGCAAACTAAATCACGTCAATATCTCACCAACACTACCCGATATTCCGGTAATAGAACTAAAATTAACTGACATTCCGTATGTGACTGAAAAATCGGCAGCAATGCCTGCAGTAAAATCACAACCTACAGAAACTGTTATTGAAAAAAGCCAACTTACTAACCCTACAATTGTAGAAGCAAGTCGAGCTACTCCTGAAATTGCTAAAAACACAGAGAATGCTGTGGTAGTAACACCAACTGAAGGAGGTGCTACAACATCAACTAATACTTTAACAACTGGAGGAAACGATAGTGAAACTGAAATTGTAAAAACACCTGGTAATGGCAACAAAATTGTAACAACTGGTTCTCTAGACAAGCTACCAGAATTTCCAGGAGGAATAAATAAATTCTACACCTATGTAGGAAATAATTTTAATCGCCCAGAATTAGACAGCGAAAGAACGATTCGTATTTATGTATCATTTGTAATCGAGAGAGACGGAAGTATGACAGACATCCTTGTAAGAAATGATCCAGGATATGGATTAGGAAAAGAAGCTGTTAGAGTTTTAAAATCTTTAAGAACAAAGTGGAACCCAGGAATGGTTGATTCTAAGCCTGTTCGTACCGCATATAATCTGCCAATTACAATAAAAACAGAGTAAAATATAAAACTAAAGAGGCAGTCCTTAGACAGCCTCTTTAATGTTTAAATCTAAAAACACATCTAATTATTTTTTAGTAGTTTTCTTAACTGTTTTTTTAGCAGTCGCTTTCTTTACTGAAGCTGGCACAGTATTAACTATTTTTTGTTGAACATATGGTTTATACACCCCATCTTTTTCAGCTCTTTTTTTAGCATCTTCAGCTCTTTGTTTAGGATCTGGATGTGAACTCATCATTTTATCTAAAAAAGACCCTTCGGCGCCTTCACTCATCTTTGCAAGAATTCTAAATGCAGATTCTTCGGCATTAACATTATAACCATTCTTTTTCAAAAAATCATATGAAAACAAATCTGCTTCTGATTCTTGTGTTCTACTGTGCTTACTATCAATCATAGCACTTCCAATTTTTCCCAGTTGAGTTTCGGTAAGCGCTGCAATTTTTCCTGACTGTGAAGATACCGCATCAATTAAAGCTTCTTTTCTATAAGCTGCCTTCATTCCATCTCTTGAATCATGATTAGCTACGTGACCAATTTCATGCCCAATAACTGCAAGCAATTCATTATCATCCATTATATCCATTAAACCTGAATATACGCGAACACTACCATCAGCAGTTGCAAAAGCATTTACTTCTTTTAGCATATAAACTTTATAATTTAAAGTATATCCATTACCCGAAGTATGTTTTCCAAACAATCTGTTTAATCGTATTGCATATCCATCTGTCGCTGGTGCAACTTGATTTTTGGCATCCATTTCAGCAACTGCTGCTTTTGATAAAGCTGCAGCATCGGCATCACTAAATGTAAATCCTGCATACCCTTTTTGAACAGCTCCTAAAGCTTTTTCTCCTAAATTTATTTGTGCATTAGCTTTTGTAAATCCAAAAGTTGCCAGCAATACAATTAATGCTATAGATTTTTTTTTCATATTTTTAATGTTAAATTAACCATAACAAATATAATACATCTTTAAAATACTCATCCAATGAAAAACTAATTAATTTTAGAAGAAAAAAACATTCCATAATTCTATAAACTAAAATTATTTATTGTAATTATCATTAAAATAAAATTCATGTATTTTCTTTCATCAATAATCCATAAAGCAAAATTAAAGCATAAACAAATAAACAAATAAGCAACATTGCTTATCTTTGTACTTTGAATATTAAATATGGAAAGCGTTATAGATAATAATTTACCTATTGGAAAACCAAAATGGTTGAAGGTAAAACTCCCAATTGGACAAAAATATACCGAACTACGTGGTTTGGTAGATAAATATAGTTTAAATACAATTTGCACTTCTGGTAGCTGCCCGAATATGGGTGAATGCTGGGGAGAAGGAACTGCTACTTTTATGATTTTAGGTAACGTTTGTACACGTTCTTGTGGTTTTTGTGGTGTAAAAACCGGAAGACCTGAAACTGTAGATTGGGACGAACCAGAAAAAGTAGCACGCTCTATTAAAATCATGAACATCAAGCACGCTGTTATAACAAGTGTCGATAGAGATGATTTAAAAGATGGTGGTTCGATTATTTGGATTGAAACTGTCAAAGCAATACGACGTATGAATCCGAATACGACTTTAGAGACGTTAATTCCTGATTTTCAAGGAATAGAAAGAAACATTGACCGAATTGTAGAAGCTAATCCTGAAGTGGTTTCTCATAACGTAGAAACCGTTCGTCGATTAACTCGTGAAGTACGCATACAAGCTAAATATGACCGTAGCCTAGAAGTATTACGCTACTTAAAAGAAAAAGGAATCAACAGAACCAAGTCTGGAATCATGCTTGGACTTGGAGAAACCGAAGAAGAAGTATTTCAAACTATGACCGATTTACGTAATGCAAACGTAGATGTAGTAACGATTGGACAATATTTACAACCAAGTAAAAAACATTTACCTGTAAAAGAATTTATCACTCCAGATCAATTCGCTAAATATGAAAAATTCGGACTAGAATTAGGCTTTCGCCATGTCGAAAGCGGTCCGCTAGTACGTTCATCTTACAAAGCGCAAAAACATATTCTTTAGTTACTAAATGTTGAATATTTTATTTTAATGAATAAAAAAACACGAATTGCTATTAATGGTTTCGGAAGAATTGGTCGAAACTTGTTTAGATTACTTTTAAACCATCCCGAAATTGAAGTTGTTGCTATAAATGATATTGCCGACACTAAAACAATGGCACACCTAATTAAATACGATAGTATCCATGGTGTATTACCATATGTAGTTAGTAGTGATGAAAATGGAATAATCGTTAACGAAAGACACTTTTTGTTTTTCCACGAGAAAAACATTTCAAGCTTAAATTGGAAAGACTGTGATATAGATTATGTCATAGAATCAACTGGAAAATATAAAACGTATGAAGAAATTAATGCGCATATTATTGCCGGAGCAAAAAAAGTAATTCTGTCCGCTCCTTCTGAAGTTGACACCATTAAAACAGTTGTTTTGGGTGTAAACGAAGAAATATTAGACGGAACTGAAACAATAATATCTAATGCGAGCTGCACAACAAATAATGCTGCTCCAATGATAAAAATAATCGATGATCTTTGTGGTATCGAGCAGGCCTACATTACTACGATACACTCATACACGACAGATCAGAGTCTGCACGATCAACCCCATAAAGATTTGCGCAGAGCTAGAGGTGCGAGCCAATCAATTGTTCCTACAACAACGGGCGCAGCTAAAGCATTAACAAAGATTTTTCCTAAATTGCAAAATAAAATTGGCGGTTGCGGTATTCGCGTTCCTGTTCCCGATGGTTCATTAACCGATATTACATTTAATGTAAAACGTGCCGTTTCAATTGAAGAAATTAATGAAGCATTTCAAAATGCTGCTAAAACTAGTTTAAAAGGAATTTTGGATTACACTGAGGATCCTATTGTATCTGTTGATATTATTGGAAATCATAATTCCTGTTTATTTGATGCACAACTTACTTCTGTAATCGACAAAATGGTTAAAGTTGTAGGTTGGTACGACAATGAAATTGGCTATTCATCTAGATTAATCGATTTAATATTGCTGACAAAAAAAAAATAAACTAATTATAAAAAGTATTACAACACATGAAATACCTTTTTATTATAATCAGTTTTTTCAGTTCATTTTTGTATTCCCAGCTCATCCGGAATACAGATAGTGCCGTGTATTATGACGAATTGGCTAATTCTAGTCTTGAGTCTAACAAATACAACCAAGCACTTATATTTACCGAAAAATCAATCCTTTTTTGCGAAGCTAATCATAAAACAGAAAGCCAAGCCAATCAAACTTTTAAGCTTGGTAAAATTTACTATAATCAAAAAAAATACAACGAAGCTTTAACCAACTTCAACAAAAGTCTTGCTTTACTTAAAAACAAGCCTTCTACAATTACTAAAGCGCTTGCTCTTCATTATATTGGCATAACAAATACCGAAAAAGGAAATCATCATCTCGCTCAAACTTATTTTAAGAAATCAGAATCTGTTTTCAAACAATTGAACATTATTGACTCGACTCAAGTTCTAAACCTTCAAAAGGGAATAGCCTTAAAAGCCAATAACGAATATGACTTGGCTATCGCTATTTTTAAAAAAATAATTAAGGAACCAGACAGTAGATCTATGTTAAGAACAAAAACTGATGCATATTATCAGCTTGGCCTTATAGAAAAACATCTAAATAGAAATAAAACTACCATATACTATCTTGACAAAGCACTAGAGCTGTCTTCAAAGAGCAATGATCTTAACCAAAAATCAATTATTTTATTAGCACTTAGCCAATTTTACAAAACACATAAAGACTACGACAGAGCCTATACCTACCTAGACGAGCATTACCAATTAAAAAACTATATATACAAATTAAAAACCTCAAAACTTGATTTTGATGATTTTAAAAAATTTAAGGATAAAGAGGTCATAAACACTGCGCTTCAAAAAGAAAAAAAAGATCTTGAAGATAAAAAAACATACAAATATTCTAAATTAATAAGTATTCTTGCCATTGCATTAATCTCTATTTTATCGCTTTTAAGTTTATCTCTTTATAAAAACAACATTATTCGAAATCAGAACAACATCCTTTTAAGAGAGAAAAACAATGAATTGGTCATTGCAAAGAACAAAGCTGAAAAAGCATCAAAAGCAAGATCTGAATTTTTATCGACTGTTAGTCATGAACTCCGAACTCCTCTTAATGCGATTAATGGAATCACTCATTTATTAATAGAAGATAATCCTAAGAAATCACAAAAAAAATATCTAGAATCATTAAAGTTTTCAGGGAATTATTTAACTACATTTATCAATGAAATTCTTGAAATTAATAAAATTGATTCTAACAAACTTGAAATAGAATCGATAAGTTTTAATCTAAAAGAATTACTAATAAACATACAACGTTCTTTAAAAGAATTAGCTACAGCCAATAAAAACTATTTTAATTTAGAAATTGACGAAAGTATTCCAGACAATTTAATTGGTGACCCAACCAAATTGTCTCAAATAATAATGAACCTAATTAATAACGCCTTAAAATTCACTGAAAATGGACGAGTGAATGTAATTGTAAAACTACATTCATTAAAAGACGAAAAAGCAACTATTTATTTTGAAATAGTTGATACCGGAATAGGAATCCCAGAAGATAAACTACAAACTGTTTTCGAAAGTTTTTCGCAAGGTTCAATAGAAGTCAATCGAAAATATGGAGGAACTGGCTTAGGACTTACAATTGTAAAAAAATTAACCGAAATGCTAGGTGGGGAGATCAATCTTAAAAGTGAAGTTGACAAAGGTTCTACATTCACATTTAGATTAAAATTTAAAATAGACAACGAACCATTAGCAATTAAAGAAGAAACCAAATTGTATAACGACTACGATCTAAAAGGCAAAAACATTCTGTTGATAGAAGACAACAGAATCAACCAAATGATTACTCGAAAGATGCTTGAAAACAAAGACATAACTTGCGAGGTAATCGACAATGGAGAGGAAGCAATTGAATTATTAAAAATCAAACGATTTGATATGATCTTAATGGATGTTCATTTACCAGGAATAAACGGAACTACTGCAACAAAATATATTCGTGAATTTGACAAAATAACTCCAATTATTGCATTAACTGCTATTTCATTAGATGAGAACAGGGAAATGCTATTATCTTTCGGGATGAACGACGTAATAACAAAACCCTTTGTTCCTGATGAATTTTATAGCATTATTGCGAAATGTTTTAACGCATGTACCAATTAATACTCTAAAATCAAGTTTTTTATCAAAGCTCTTACTTTAGGCTCAGCCATTTTTGCTGCCTCAAGAACTTCATCATGTGAAATTGTATCTATACTTTCTTCATTACCCATGTCAGTAATTACTGAGATACCAAACGTTTCAACGTTCATATGACGGGCTACGATAACTTCTGGTACTGTAGACATTCCTACACAATCTGCTCCAAGAATTTTTACCATTTTATATTCAGCCAAAGTTTCAAAAGTTGGCCCTTGCAAACCAAAATAAATTCCATCATGAATTTCTATATTCAATCTTGATGCAATTTCTTTACTTTTAATGATCATTTTTCTAGAATATGGCTCACTCATATTTACAAATCGAGGCCCAAAACGCTCATCATTTTTACCTCGCAAAGGATGCTCCGGAGCAAAGTTAATATGATCTTTAATAATCACTATAGAACCTACTTTATAATCTGCATTTACTCCTCCTGAAGCATTTGAAACTAATAATTTAGTAACCCCTAAAAACTTCATTACACGAACCGGAAAAGTAACCTCTTCCATTGTGTATCCTTCGTAAAAATGAAAGCGCCCTTGCATTGCAACAACTTTTTTATCTCCAATAGTTCCAAAAACTAAAGCACCTTTATGCCCTTGAACTGTAGATACTGGAAAATTTGGAATTTCATTGTATGGCAATGTAAACTCTATTTCAATATCATTTGTAAAGCCACCTAGTCCTGAACCCAAAATTACACCGTATTCTGGTGTGAACTGCGTTTTTGACTTTATATAACTAACTGTTTCCTGAACTTTTTCCCACATAATTTAAAATTGTTATATCAAAATTATTTTGATAATTAATAAAAGTACTTTTTATTGGCAAATAATATAATTGCGGCGCAATATTAGTGCCTTTTAACCGAACATAATCTTTTTCGGTTGTAATAATTTTATGTTCTTTCGCTTTATTCGCAATCGTTATAATATCTACTTCTGTAAAATGATGATGATCAGGGAATGTAAGACACTCATCGTCATTCGATTTTAAAAACTTAAAAAATGGAGCTGGTTTTGCAATTCCGGCTAAAAGCAATTTTTGCTCATCTTTAATTTCTGCAACAACTAATTTTTCATTTTGAGAATAAACACAATCATCATAATCAATATAGGTAAAATAGAGTTCTTGTGAAGCTTTTAATTTTAATTTTCTACGAATATTTTCTTGCTCATACTTCTCAAGGCTTGCTGGGCATTTGGTAACAATAACAATGTTAGCACGTTTTGCTCCGCTCCTACTCTCTCGCAAATTCCCTGTTGGCAGCATCCAATCATCTACATATAAATCGCCATACGAAGTTAGTAAAATATAAAATCCTGCTTTTACTTTTCGGTGTTGGAAAGCATCATCAAGTAAAATAATCTCAGGCTTTATAGGTTGCGAAAGTAATTGCTGAATTCCATTTGTTCTATTTGCATCTACAGCAACTTGAATATTCTTAAACTTATGAAAAAACTGAAAAGGTTCATCGCCTAATATAACAGCGTTTGAAGTTTTATCGGCAAGAACAAAACCTTCTGATTGTCGCTTATAACCCCGACTAAGAGTTGCCACCTGATATTTATTTGATAATAATCGAATTAAATATTCTATTTGTGGTGTTTTTCCAGTTCCTCCCACGCTAAGATTCCCAACCGCAATGATCGGAACATCAAATGAAGTTGATTTTAAAATTCCTTTATCAAAAAGAAAATTCCGAATGCTAGTGATGATTCCATATAAAATGGCAAATGGGAAAAGTATTTTTCGAAGTAAATTCATAATACGAAAGTAAATTTTTTATTTCAAAGTTGATTTGTTTATTCGTTAATTTGTTGTTCAAAAATTTGATTGGATTATTTCATAATTACAAAATTCGAACAATCCAATCATCTAAAAATCTAAAAATGAAAATACAAGAAATACTTTCTGTTCTTGAAGAAATGGCACCTTTGGGTTATGCAGAAGATTTTGACAATGTTGGATTATTAGTAGGTAATTCTTCAACAGAAGCCACAGGAGTTTTAGTATGTCATGATGCACTTGAAAATGTAATTGATGAAGCAATTAGCAAAAACTGCAATCTTGTAGTTTGTTTTCACCCCATTTTATTTTCTGGCATAAAAAAAATAACTGGCAAAAATTATGTAGAGCGTGCTATTCTTAAAGCTATAAAAAATGATGTTGCTATTTATGCCGTTCACACTGCATTAGACAATCACTCCCAAGGTGTAAATAAAATATTCTGCGATGCTTTAGGTTTGATAAATACTAAAGTTCTGATTCCGAAACAAAACTATATCCAAAAACTTGTAACCTATACAGTTCCCTCTAATTCCGAAAAAGTCCGCAATGCCTTATTTGAAGCTGGAGCAGGAAATATCGGGAATTATGACAATTGTAGTTTTAATACCGAAGGTTTTTTTACTTTTAAAGGAAATGAGAACAGCAATCCTGTTATTGGAGAAAAAGAAAAACTGCATACTGGGAATGAAATAAAAATTGAAGTTGTTTTTGAAAAACACTTACAATCAAAAATTTTAAAAGCTCTTTTTGCTACTCATATTTATGAAGAAGTCGCTTATGAAATTTATGATTTGCAAAATGCACACCAAAATATAGGCTTAGGTATGATTGGAGAATTTGAAACTCCGATGAACGAATCTGATTTTTTACCTTTTGTAAAACAGAAAATGATAGCTGATGGCATTAGGCATTCTGCTTATATCGGGAAAAAAATCCATAAAGTTGCTGTTCTTGGAGGTTCTGGAAGTTTTGCGATAAAAAATGCAATTCAGGCTGGAGCCGATGCTTTTTTGACAGCTGATTTAAAATACCATCAGTTTTATGAAGCCGAAAATCGATTACTATTAGCTGATATTGGACATTTTGAAAGCGAACGTTATACAAAAAATTATATTGTTGATTATCTTCGGAAAAAAATCCTTAATTTTGCAATCATTTTATCAGAAGAAAATACAAATCCAGTTAAGTACTTATAGAATATGGCGAATACGAAAGAATTAAGTGTTGAGGACAAGTTAAGAGCAATTTACGATTTACAGCTAATTGACTCTAGAATTGACGAAATCAGAAACGTAAGAGGAGAACTTCCATTAGAAGTGGAAGATTTAGAAGATGAAGTTGCAGGTTTAGGCACACGTTCAGAAAAATTGAAAAGCGAACTAGAAATAGTTGAAGAGCAAATCAAAACTAGAAAAAATGCTATTGATGATCATAAAGAAGCCATCAAAAAGTATACAAAACAACAAGAATCAGTTCGCAACAATAGAGAATTTAACTCTTTAACAAAAGAAGTTGAGTTTCAAGAATTAGAAATTCAATTGGCTGAAAAGCAAATCAAAGAAATGAAAGTTTCTATTGAGCATAAAAAAGAAGTTATCGCTGGTTTAAAAGAAAGACTTGATTCTAAGAGTTCACATCTAAAACACAAGAAATCTGAATTGGATGCGATTATGGCTGAAACTCAAAAAGAAGAAATCTTCTTATCTGAAAAATCAGCTGAGTATGAAAGTTTAATTGAAGAGCGTTTATTAACAGCTTATAAACGAATTAGAACTAGTGTTCGTAATGGCTTGGCAGTAGTATCAATCGAAAGAGGTGCATCAGCAGGTTCTTTCTTTACTATCCCACCACAAACTCAAGTTGAGATTGCATCTAGAAAAAAAATCATAACTGACGAACATTCTGGAAGAATCCTAGTTGACAGCACATTAGCAGAAGAAGAAAGAGAAAAAATGGAACAATTATTTTCGAAATTCTAAATAATATAAAGCCTCGAAATTCGGGGCTTTTTTTTTATATTAAAAATTACAATTTTGGGATTTAAAGAAGGCATCCGTTTTATAACACTAAAATCTGTTGGACAGTATATTAACTTTTTAAGTTATGTTCGCCCGCAAAAAGCAACACATCTTTCGTATGCTCTTTTTAGCCAACCAAGAGAAGGAAGATTAAGCAAATCCAGCTTACCACAAGTATTACAAAACACCAAAACAGAAACTTTCCATCATAACGAGCATCATTTCCAAACTTATATTTGGGAAGGAAATGAAACCAAAATTTTACTTGTTCATGGCTGGGAAAGCAATGCTGCACGATGGCAAAAGACATTACCTCACTTACAAAAAACTGGAAGTACCATTATTGCTATCGATGCTCCTGCTCACGGACAAAGTAGCGGTAAAGAGTTCAACGTACCTCTTTATGCTGAATTCATTAACAAAGCAGTACAAAAATACCATCCTACAATTATAATCGGCCATTCTATTGGGGGAGCAGCTTGTATATATCATCAACACCTGTTCCCTGAAACTAGTATTCAGAAAATGGTTATTCTAGGAGCTCCATCCGATTTACAAACTCTTATCAACAACTACATTAAGATGCTGAGTCTAAACAAGAAAATGATTCCTCTTTTGGAAAATCGTTTCGTGAATCGTTTCAACTTAAAACTTGAGGATTTCTCTGGTAAAAAATTTGCTTCAAACTTTACTATTAAGGGTTTAATTGCCCACGACACCGATGATAATATAGTTGCGTTTGAAGAAGGAGAAAAAATAGCCAGTACATGGAAAAATAGCCAATTTATAACAACAAATGGCTTAGGTCACGGCATGCATGATGATAAATTGTATCAAAAAGTAGTTGATTTTTTGTTTTCAGAAGTCTAGACTCAAAGGTTCTAAAATTCTAAAATTCAAGATATCTATTTTTTGATTACTTTTGCACTATGGAAGAAAATCTAAAACGCCTCAACAAATTCATTGGAGAAACTGGATATTGCTCTCGTCGTGAAGCTGACAAACTAATCGAAGAAGGACGTGTAACCATAAACGGAGTTGTACCTGAAATGGGAACGAAAGTTACACCTGATGATGAAATACGCATAGACGGAAAGTTAATCGTAGAAAAACACGAAAAACTCGTTTATTTGGCTTTTAATAAACCTGCCGGAATAGAATGTACCACTAATCTAGAGGTACGTAATAACATTGTAGATTATATTAACTACCCTAAACGTATTTTCCCAATTGGAAGATTAGACAAGGCAAGTGAAGGATTAATATTTATGACCAATGATGGTGATATCGTAAACAAAATTCTACGTGCAAGAAACAACCACGAAAAGGAATATACTGTAACTGTAAATAAACCTATTACCGATCGCTTTATTGAGCGAATGGGGAATGGTGTACCTATTCTTGACACAGTAACCAAAAAATGCAAGGTAGAGCAAATAAGCAAATACATCTTTAAGATTATCCTAACTCAAGGCTTAAATCGTCAGATTCGTAGAATGGCTGAATATTTAGGATATGAAGTTACAGCCCTAAAACGTATTCGCATTATTAATATTTCTCTTGATATTCCTGTTGGTCGTTATCGTGACTTAACTGATGCAGAGTTTAAAGAATTAAATGAGCTTATTAAACCTTCGAGCAAAACTGAAGAAGCAAGTTTACCTATAAATGAAACTCCAAAAAGAAGAACCGAATTTATAAAAAAAGAGGATCCTCGATTTAAGAAAAGGGGAGATTATTAATCTGACGTTCTTTTCTTACAAATACATAATATAGAAAGCCTGGAAAACTTACATTCCAGGCTTTCTATATCATATTTTTTTTAAAACTAATAAGTACTAATTATTTAATGCAATTTGGTATTTGATTCTATTACTAGGGTATCATTATTTTAATCCCCTTCTGCTTTAAATCACTTATTTTAAAAATATCTCTAACTCATTTCTCATTATCAAATCCTTGTTGTTTTAACAACATGAGGATTGCTAACTAATTACGTAGAAATCTTCACTATAGCCTCATAGCCAGTCTCAGAAGACAGAGCCGATGTAGTGCGTCTAAAACGATAGTTAGTCCCTAATAGCTTATGTTTAACAACTGCAGTAGGGGCATGCTTTATTCCTACGTAATCTTCCAACGCCTGTTTGAATATTAATAAATCTGCGGTTTTAGATTTACGAAAATCTATTCATTCACCAATTATTGCTCGAGATTTGTAAGGGCTTAACTTGACATAATATTGTAATTTAATTGTTTTTCGTTCTACTCATAAGACTTTTCAGATACGCCATGTTATTAAATCGGGTACAAAAAATCCTCTTTAATGCAATTACTTAGCTGATAAGTAAGAAATTCATAGAGAATTAAATTATGGTCATCTTAATCAATTCTCAATAGTAAAACTATAACACAATTAAATCTGCAAGTACAAATATGTCATAAAAACAGAAATCATTGTCATGAATATAAAAAAAGTAGTACGGAATTTTTTCCTAAAATAAATAAGCAAAAAAACCTCCTTCATATAACATGAAGGAGGTTTTGGTTGTAGAGAATTACGTGAAGTAAACTTATCTCAATATTCGAAACTTTTTTTAACGCTTTATTTTTTTAACAAAAAGACACTCGTCGCTTATAACAGTATCTTGTTCCTCACCAACAACTAGCTATTTTATGGCTCGCATTTTTCTTGCCAATAATGTGTTTTTGAGTAACATTGCAATTGTCATTGGTCCTACTCCTCCAGGAACTGGTGTAATATATGATGATTTCTTACTCACCTCATCAAAATCAACATCCCCCGTAATTACGTATCCTTTTGGGTGTGTAGCATCTTCTACCCTAGTGATTCCAACATCAATAACCACAACACCATCTTTTACCATATGTGCTTTTAGGTAATTTGGAACTCCTAAAGCAGTGATAATAATATCCGCATTTTTAGTAAACTCTTCGATATTCTTAGTTCTGCTATGCGTTAATGTCACTGTTGAATCTCCTGGATTTCCTTTACGGCTCATCAAAATACTCATTGGTCGACCTACAATATGACTACGCCCAATAACTACTGTATGTTTCCCTGCTGTTTCTACTTTATAACGTTCTAGTAATTGCATGATTCCAAATGGTGTCGCTGGAATAAAAGTTTCCATCTCTAAAGCCATTTTTCCGAAATTCGTCGGATGAAATCCATCTACGTCTTTATCAGGATCAATAGCCAATAAAATCTTTTGTTCGTCGATATGTTTTGGCAAAGGCAATTGTACGATGTATCCGTCTAGATTATCATCTTCGTTTAATTCTTTAATTTTAGCCAACAGTTCCTCTTCAGTAATCGTTTCTGGCAAACTTACCAAAGTTGAATCGAAACCTATTTGTTGACATGATCTTACTTTACTACCTACATAAGTTAAACTAGCTCCATCGTTACCAACAATCACAGCTGCTAAGTGAGGCACTTTACCTCCTGCATCTTTAATCGCTTGCACTTCTATTGCAATTTCGTTTTTAATATCTTCTGCTGTTTTTTTCCCGTCTAGTAGTTGCATTGTTTTAAAAATGTTTCAAGTTTAATGTTTCAAGTTTCAGAAATAGAAACCCTTATTTATATTATTAAAAAAAGTTTCAAATTTCAGTCTCAAAACTTGAAACCTGAAACTTGAAACTATCTTTATTATCTCGGCATTCCGCCTGGCATTCCTTTCATGCCTCCCATCATTTTCATTAAATTCTTTCCGCCTGGACCTTGCATCATTTTCATCATCTTGCTCATTTGTTCAAACTGTTTCATTAGCTGATTTACTTGCTCGATTTTAGTTCCTGAACCTTTGGCAATTCTAGCTTTCCTTTTTACATCGATTACCGCTGGCTTGCTTCTTTCTATTGGTGTCATCGAATGTATGATTGCTTCGATATGCTTGAAGGCATCATCTTCAATTTCTACATCTTTCATGGCTTTTGAAGCTCCTGGTATCATTCCTACCAAGTCTTTCATATTACCCATTTTCTTTACTTGTTGAATTTGTGACAAGAAATCATCAAAACCAAATTCGTTTTTCGCGATTTTCTTTTGAATTTTTCTTGCTTCTTCTTCATCAAATTGTTCTTGTGCTCTTTCTACTAACGACACAACATCACCCATACCAAGTATACGTTCTGCCATACGAATAGGATAGAACACATCGATTGCATCCATCTTCTCTCCTGTACCTACAAACTTAATTGGTTTATTTACTACAGACTTAATAGAAATGGCAGCACCTCCACGTGTATCTCCATCTAATTTGGTAAGGATAACCCCGTCAAAGTTTAATATATCATTGAATGCTTTTGCAGTATTTACAGCATCTTGACCTGTCATGGCATCCACAACAAATAAAGTTTCTTGTGGCTGAATTGCTTTGTGTACACGTGCAATCTCGTCCATCATTTCCTGATCTACGGCTAAACGTCCTGCTGTATCGACAATTACAACATTAAACCCATTAGCTTTAGCGTGCTTAATTGCATTTTGTGCAATTTCTACAGGATTTTTATTTTCTGGCTCTGAGTAAACCTCAACTCCTATTTGATCTCCTACAACATGTAATTGGTTTATCGCCGCTGGACGGTAAATATCACACGCTACTAAAAGTGGTTTTTTATTCTTTTTTGTTTTTAAATAATTAGCCAGTTTTCCAGAGAATGTAGTTTTTCCCGAACCTTGTAATCCTGACATTAAGATAACACTTGGTGTTCCTGACAAGTTTATTCCTGCTACATCACCCCCCATTAATTCGGTAAGTTCGTCTTTTACTAACTTCACCAATAATTGTCCTGGTTGTAACGTAGTTAAAACGTCTTGACCTATTGCTTTTTCTTTTACTTTGGTAGTAAAATCTTTAGCAATTTTAAAGTTAACATCGGCATCAAGTAAGGCACGACGAACTTCTTTTAAAGTTTCGGCAACGTTTACTTCTGTAATTTTACCGTGTCCTTTTAATATATGGAAGGCTTTATCTAACTTATCACTTAAATTATCAAACATACTATTTTCTTTATTTGAAGTGCAAAGATAATCTAATTAGGCATTTCAGGCAATTTTTATTTAACTGCAAAGTTCGTTTTGATTTTACCGCAAAGTTCACAAAGTATTACGCAAAGATCACAAGGTTTTTTTTCGCATAATTCCGATAGTTATCAGGAGCGAAACAGCAAAGTTTTTTGTTTCACGCAGATTTAGCAGATTCAGCAAATTATTTTTTAGCGTACAAATGAAAAAAAAATAATCTGCTAAATCTACACAAAAGAAAAAGCGCAAAAGAATAAACTTTTGCGCCTTTGTTGCTTTGTGCCTTTGAATCTTTTTTAAAATTGGAAATAAATAAATGGCTGTGAACCTGCAACTGCTGTTGCATAAACTATCCAATATACAAATCCTAAAACAATTGCCTTTCCTATTAACGGGGTTTTATCGAAAACAAATTTCATTTTGGCTGTAACAACTTCTGGTAAAAAGTGCCAAGCATAACCAAATAACATTAATAAAAATACGTTTTTATATCCCAATATAATTGTTTGCCAATGATCTGGTTCGAATGTTAACTGTCCAATATTATTGATTACCTGTATTGCTGTATCGAAATCTTTTGCACGGAAAAATATCCAACAGAATACTACAAAATGAAATGTTATCACTATTGAGAAGAATTTCCAGATTGTACTTAATCCGTTGCTTTCTTTTTTAGAAGGAAAAAGCTCTACAACTATTTTATGAACAGCTAATGCCAAACCATGTAATGCTCCCCAGATTATAAACTGGGCTCCTGCTCCGTGCCACAATCCTCCTAAAAGCATTGTTGTAAAAAGGTTAAAATTGGTTACCATTGTCTGTTTAAATTTGCTTGAAAGCAAAAATGACAAACAAAAAACAGCGATTCCTCCAACAGCAATTACTAATGGAATTATACTTTCGGCAGAATTTATAATTCCCCAAAGCAACAATCCGAAAAAGAATAAACTCGGGAATAAAAATCCTGCGAATGTTCCTTCTCTATTTCCTCCAATAGATATATACAAGAAGTCTTTTAACCAAGTTGATAATGAAATGTGCCATCTTCTCCAGAAATCAGTAATCGATACAGATTTATATGGTGTTCTAAAGTTGGCTGGTAATTTAAATCCTAGCAACAATGCAATTCCGATTGCCATATCTGAATATCCTGAGAAATCACAATAAATTTGAATTGCATATCCGTAAGATGCCATTAAATTCTCAAATGAGGTGTAACTCATCGGTGTATCAAAAACACGGTCTACAAAGTTTACTGAGATATAATTAGAGATTACAGTTTTTTTAATTAATCCTCCAATGATTAAAAACAATGCATTGTTTACATCTGCCTTTGTGAGGTTTAATTTTTGATATATCTGTGGTAAGAAATCTTTCGCTCTTACAATTGGACCTGCAACTAATTGTGGAAAGAAAGAAACGAAGAATAAATATTCGATGTAGTTTTTTGTGGGTTTAATCTCTTCTCGATAAATTTCGATAATATAACTCATCGATTGGAAGGTGTAAAAAGAAATTCCGACTGGAAGGAATATATCATGTAACTCAAAATTACCATGAAATATATCATTGTACGTAACAATCATAAAATTCATGTACTTGAAATAACCAAGTAGTCCCAAGTTTAGAATAACACTTATTATGAGGTATATTTTCTTTCGGGTCTTTACACTTTCATTATAGATTATCTGGCTCAATCCATAATCTACAACTGAGGAAACTAGTAATAATAAAAAATATATTCCGCTTGATTTATAATAAAAGAAAAGCGAGAATAGAATAACATATGTTAATCTTAAATAAAATGTTTTGCGTAAAAATGCGTACACAAAATAAAAAACTAAAAACAACCCTAAGAATAAACCTGTATTAAATAATAATTTTTCTTCTGGATTATAAATAAACCAACCTTTAACCTGTTCTAATGTAAGTACACCAAAATTTTGAACGAACCAATCGTTAATGCTATCAATTGTTATCAACTTATTTTTTTAATTTAAAATTATCGTATTCGTTTAATAATGCTTTCGAAAACAAACTTCCTTGTTTTACATATCCATTTTTGGAATAATGTACCCAATCTGGACCTATCAATCCTTCGGCTTTTAATCTTCCGATTTCTTTCATACCTCCAAATTCATTATATAGATCCCAAACTGCTAATCCATCTGCCTGAGCTGCTTCGTATATATGCTTTGTATAATCTGCAACAAATGTATTTGGCTTTCTTCCTTTTAATAATGATGGCGGTGGCGTCATAACTAGTACAGGAATATGAATATTTTGTGCTTTCAGATTACTTATAAACTCACGTAGTTGTTTTATATAAACTGATGCCTCTAATCTATCATAGCTTTCGTTGGTTCCCAATGACAGCACAATCATATCTGGGTGCAAAGACTTTAGTTGTTCAAAGAAAACTGGATATTTGTTGTAATCGGAAAACTTCGCTCCATTTACCCCTATACCACTATAAATTACTCCTGATGAATTTTTTTCAAGGATCAATCCGTTAAGCTCATACTTTTTAGCATCCTTATTTGGTATAAGGTAGATTTTATCTAACGCTTTTTCGGTATTGTAGTAATGTGAGAATGAATCTGACTCTATATCTAAAGGAACATATTGTGATTGTGAGATTGTTTTGGGACGTGTTTCATTTGTTACAATTTTCAATGTCCTTCCTGCTCTAATCACATTCGATTTTAAATGATTGGCTCTCTTTATCTCTGCAATCGAAACTTTGTATTTATCTGCAATAACCGAAATTGCTTCTCCTTTTTTTATTTTGTGTGTAATTACCTTTCTCTCCGAAGATTGAATCATATTAGTTTGAATGCGACTTGCTAAGTCAAACATATGTTGATTTTGTGGTGTAATTATCTTAATTGTATTAAACTTATACACTGGATCTTTTACATTAACCTCAATTACAAATCCATCTGTATTCCTCCAAAGTGCAATTCCGCTTAAGCCCATCGGATAATCTTTTACTGGAAGAATATTTCGGTAACTTTCCCAAACTTTATTTGAGCGAAAACGTTCGTTATAAGAACCATTTGTTTTTGCTAATGAATATGGAAAAATTAGACCTCTTCCTGCATTTCCTAATTCTTTTTGGAGGTTTTTCCGAATTTCATTTGTCATCAGATCGCTCTGAATGTGCGAATCTCCAATATGAACAATGTTTATTTTATGGTTACTATGATTTTCATTGTCTTTTAATTTCTTAAAGAAATCCTCTAATACTTTCGCATTATAAATTTGATTTCCTACTAAAGGCTCTACATCTGTTGTATCTATATTGCTAATCATCTTTTTAGTCATTAAAATTGGCTCCGCCTTTTGCGCTTTATTATTGGACGCAAAAAGAAGACAACAAAAGAAAAGAATAAGTTTATTCATCTACACTATCGTTTATTACAGACATGGAGTCTGTATTTGTTTTCCTGACTGTTTTTCCTTTTTTTATACCTGCTTCTCTTTTTTCGCGCAAAACTTTATATTGTTCGTATCCTTTATTTAATTGATCATAAAGTAATCCTCCAATTGCTTTGGCTCCTCGTTGATTAAAATGCGTATAATCTTTATTCGCTTTTGCTGGTGCCTCATCTACCCATTTCACCATTGAACCATCTCCACCCATCAAGGTATATAAATTTACGAATCCAGATTCTGTTTCCAAAGCATAGCGTTTTTGAGCTTTCATTAAAGGAACAACTGCTGAATCAGTTTTCATTTGCATATCATATTTTGTCGATTTATCGGCTGTAGAAATTATCAAAATAGAAACTCCTGGAAAGGATTCTTTTATTTTATTTACAGCTTTAGTCATTCCTTTTCCGTACCAAGAATAGTTCTTTGTACCATAATTCAAAACGTTAGTTCCGTAATGAAGTATAATCAAGTCATATTTTAAATTAGCATTAAAACTCTGCATTACATTGGTATCAAAAATAGAAATTGGCATTCCTGAATTTCCCCTTTGTGAGAAGTTGTCCACATGAACTCCCCTTCCATTATCAAAATTGAAGCCATAAATTGGAATTGAATCTGCATGAATGAAACTTGCCTTAAATCCTTTTATACTTTTAGAAGTTACTTTTATGGTGTTGACCAAATTATTTGGAGCAAGATTTTTGGATATAGTATCTTTACCTATTATAAAATTTACTTTTCCAGATTTTGATGATTTTCCGTAATACAAAGTTGGATTATCCAAGCTAGTCGCAAATTTGCTTAATCCTGCCTCGTATGAAACCCATGTTGAATTTGACTTATCATTTGCAAAAAAGACATGCCCATTTACTCCAAAAGGACTTATTGGTTTCTTTACATTAAGATACGATTGCGCCTTCCAGTTTTTGGAAGATAATGATTTTACAGAAGCTCGTGATGCTGACGACTCTGAAGAAATAGAAACAAATCCAACTCCTGTTCCTCCAAATCGTTCTTGATAATTATTTCGAACATCTTGTACAATTAGATCTCCATCAGTCATAGAATCGCCATAATATGCAATTCTTACTTTTGCTTCTGGATTTTTTTCTAATTCATATAATTTATCATAAAAAGAAATTAGGTATTGATATCCTTTATAATCATCAAATGTTTCTGAAGGAAATTCTATTCCTTCATTAGAATTAAAAACGATATTTTTCTGTACCTGTTTATCGGCATCAGGGCTACCTTCTTTTTTTGATACGGATTCTTTTTCAAAAGATTCTAAAAGCATGCTATCTACAAGTACGTTTTTGGAATCTACTTTGCTTTCAGGAAAAATTTTATCTGGCAATATTTGTTTAAAACCAATGAAAGCTACAAATGCTAAAGCTACAATTGTAAAAGACTGAAAAAAATAAGATTTTGTATTCACTTTTAATTATAAATTTTGAAGAATAAAATTAATAGAAACCTCAAAGTCCAAATTTCTTATTAATTTAATTAAAACGTTTGCAAAGATAGAATAAACAATAATCTATTATTCCTTTTTTGCGATTAAATAAAAAATAAAAAAGAGGCTAGATAAATCCAGCCTCTTTCCAAAAAAAATAAAAAAAAACCAAGTTAGTGTCTAATTGAATTTAAACATTGTTTTGTTTATATAAGTTGATAAGTCATAACTTATCATTTCATCTTAATTTATTTTAATAATGCATACTCAAATGACACATTACCTCTTTCTCCTGCAGTATTTGTCATAGTAAGGAAGTTAACTTTATAATAATTCCCATCTATATCTTTAATTACATAAAAACGGTCTGTTTTAATACTTGGCAATGACCCATTTTGACCCCCACCTTTTCTCCAGTTAGCACCAATAATTCTTTGATCAGTTGTTGATTTTATAAAATCAGTTTCAACAACTTTTGCTTTTGTAAAATCTGCATAAGAACCACCACTTGCAACTAAAACCTGATACACTTGAGTTCCTCCTTTCATATTTGATACGATGAAATCAGAAAAACCATAACTTACATCACCTTTTCCTCCATTGAAATAATTTGTAAAAGTCGTAAAATTCAAATCCCATTTTGCTTTTTCTGGTTCTACAGAAACTGTATTTCCTGAAATCAAACTAAAAAATGTAAAATTGAAAGCTGCATTTTTAGATATTATTTTTTCTATAAAAGTTACAGAAGCTAAATCGGCATATTGAATTTTATATCCATTACCATTTCTTAAAATTCTAATTTTTTTCCATCCTCTTGCAGCTCCATCTACACTAACATTACCAATACCTGGTTTTTCTGTTCCAATTGCTGCTCCAAGATTTACTAAATACACTTTGTTATCTGCATCAGTAGCAGATACCTCTGCCATTGCTGTTCCAATTCCTGCTCCAGCTCCAGCTAAAACTCCTGTAGGATTATCTACATAACCATTAGACGCTGCAGTTTCTCCTTGTCCAACGGTCACATCAAGATTAATCTCTTGTTTTAAAGTTATATCTGAAGTTTCTAATTTCTTCACAGCCATTTTAAGAGATCCATTGATAGTAACTCTAAAATCTGAACCACTAGAAAATCCTAAATCCCATGTTGCTCTATTCACCGACTCTATCTTTCCTGTACTTAAGTCTACAAAAACCTGATTTGGTTGATTTGGCCCGCCCACACTTGGCTGTAATACTTGCCCAACAGAAGGACCAACAGGTATAGTTGTATCATTGTTGTCATCGCTTGAACAAGATCCAAGTGTCAATAATGCGAATGATAATAGTAAAAATGTCTTTTTCATTGTATTTGATTTTATATTTAAAGATTAAGGTTATATGCTAATTTTATAAAATATGAGCGTCCATAGGCAAGCATCAAATCAGAAGGTCCTGCATGCCCAGCAGATTGACTTGTTTTGGTCTGATTAACATTAGTTACATTACATATGTTTCTAGCTCCAATTGTAGCTTCTAACTGGTTTTGTAAAAAAGTTTTTCGAAGAGATGCATCAAGCCAATTACTCGCTGATATATCCGATATCACATAGGCTGAAGTTGTCTCTATAAATTGTTGTGATTTTCCGTTGTATTTATAATAAGCAGAAAGAGTTGTCCCCCATTTTGGTATTAAATAAGAAACACTACTATTTATGTTAAATGAGTATAAAAATTTATCATCTGAAGAAAACTTTTGATTCTCTATTTTACGAGAAACACCAACCAAAGATGCCCCAAAATTGAATGTCAAATTATCTATTTTGAATTTATTCATTGTCGATAAATTCCACATTTTGTATTTACTAATATTAAAATATTGATATTCTGGATTTCCTGTATCTGGATTAAATCTTACCAAGGCCATATCAATTCGATCATTTACATCAAGAAAACTTCCTGCTAACGTATTCGATATTTGTAAACCTGAAACTAAAAACGATGTCTTTTTTAAACTGGCTTCAAAAGAATTACTAGTTTCTGGAATAAGCTTTTCATTTCCAATAAAAAAATGTCCATCAAAAATTAATTTTGAATACAACTCTTCAAAAGTTGGAGTTCTAAATGAAGTCCCATATGAACCTCTAAGTTCAACTCCCTTATCAAATAAATACCTTAAACCTAGTGATGATGCATATTGATCCTTAAACTTTGATTGAGCTGAAAAACGCAATCCTGGACGAATAGACAATTTTTCGGTTGCTTTGATTTCTGAGGAAGCAAAAAAATCATAGTTCTCGAGTCTTTTACGAACTGCAGAAAACTTATTACTTGCTTCCTGAACCAATGAATGGCCTTGATTGTTTACAAACTCATAACCTAATTGCAAATCAACTTTTTTGTCTGAGAAAAAATTACTCAAAGTTCCTGTTGAATAAAGAACTTCCATCGATTGATCCTTAGTAGTTATATTACTTCCTTCATTCTTGGTAAATAAATAATATTTAAAATCTTCAACATCTCTTTGTTGTTTTTGATGCGAAAGTGAAACATTATAATTCAATTGTGAAAACAATTTACCAGTAGCATTTAAATTATGAAAATACCTATTCGTAAAATATCTTTTATCATCTGAGTATCTATATGAACCTAATGCTGGATCATATTGTGATTGTACTGTAGTATTATAGTAATCTACATCTTCCTTCAAATATTCGAATTTATAGAAAAAGCGAAAATTATTTTTATGATAAGCGAGTAAAGCGGTACTGTTTAGTTGTTCTTTCGGTAGCCATCTATATCCACGAGACTGATCATTTTCAATATAATCTTTTCCTTTTTTATCATCTAGAAAGCCTCTAAAGTCATTTCGATTAGCTCCTAAACTTACAAACCAGTTTTCATTAAATGTGCGAGAAAGTTTAAGTGATTGTATATGGCGTCCTTCATTAAAAAGTGCATATTCATCTTTAACTGTTTCCTCTTGTACTGAAGCTGTCATACTCCATTTATATTTTGAAGATTTTTTTGTAATTATATTTAAAACTCCACTAACAGCATTACCGCCATAAGCAACTCCCATTGAGCCTTCTACAATTTCTATTTGCTCGACATCATTTAAGTTAATCTGAGATAAATCAGTATTATTTCCCAAACCAGCTTCATTTACCAAAGGAACATTATCTACCAAAATCTTAAAATACTGAGCATCTAATCCAAACAATGATACTGTAGAACGCCCACTTGTTCCGCTTGGCCTTACATTAATATTCAAATACTGATTTAAAACATCTGATAAATTGTTGGCGGCCAAATTCTGAATGTCTTTATTTGAAATAATTCGCACATTAAATACCGACTTCTTTATAGATTGTGGTTCGAACTGCCCAGTAACAACAACTTCTGACAATTCGTTGGTACGAATACTATCTTTTTTCTTTTGCTGAGCTGAAAGCGTTTTACAAAATACAAGGGTAACAAATAGGATGATTTTGATTTTCATTAGTCTTAATTGGTCTTAATAATCTTTGCAAATATATAATTATTTTTATTCAATCTAAATAAAATTTATATATTTGCTGAAATTTTTTAAATCAAAAAAAACTAGTTATGATTACAAAAACCTTCTGTTTATCAGCCATTATGGTGTTATCAGTAAATTTTGGATTTAGTCAGGAATCTAAAAAACAACAAGACATTAAATCGATAAAATCGATGTGTGGTTGTTATGAAGTTAAATTTAATTTTATAGAAACTTTTAAGTACCCTAAAGACACTCTTACTTACAAACCTTCTGAAACAAAACACGAATCTGCTTTAGAGTGGGTAGAGTTATTAGAAGATACTCCTAACAAGATTGCAATGCAGCACTTATTAATCGTAAGTGATGATATGATTATTAAACACTGGAGACAAGATTGGTTATATGAAAATACAGACTTGTATTTATTTGATAAAGGAACTTCTTGGAAATATAAAAAATTAGATAAAAAAGACGTAAAAGGACAATGGTCTCAAAAAGTATATCAAGTAGATGATAGTCCAAGATATGAAGGTTCTTCTTCATGGGTACATGTAGATGGACAAGATTACTGGGTAAATACTACCGATGCTCCGCTACCTCGTAGAGAACAAACAAAACGTAATGATTATAATGTTCTAAAAAGAAGAAACATTCATGAAATTACTGCTACTGGATGGAATCATGAGCAAGATAACGACAAATTAATTCGCGGTGATAGCGGAAAAGATATTTTGTTGGCACAAGAAAAAGGAATGGATGTGTACACTAAAGTTGCAGACATTAAATGTATCGCTGGGCAAAAATGGTGGAAGGAAAACAATGCTCTTTGGAAAAATGTTCGTGATAAATGGCAAACGCTGTTTGACAGACATCAAGACTTAAACTTAGAAGCTAAAGTAGAAAGAAAAGCACTTTATTCTCTTTTGTTTGATCTAAAACCAACCGCTACAAAAGCAGAGACAGATGCAATCATCAATAAATTTGTGAAAAAATAAAATATTTTGTGTTAGTTATAAAAAAGGAAGCTGTCTATTTTTAGACAGCTTCCTTTTTGTTATGCTAGTCTATGAAAACTATTATCGGTGCCAAAAACAGGAAACATAAACATAGAAGTTAGGAAGTGATTAGCCCAATTATTTTTGATTGCACGGGTTTTTGTTATATTTGCAGTCCTAAATAACTGAATTATGACTTTACAAAAATTACCCCGTGTGGAATGGTGGCGATATCCGAAAGGTTCGCAACGTCTCAGTTGACGTAGGACACCTAAACTACACGGGTTTTATATTTCCTAAATAACTGAGTTATGAACACAAAACACACACTAGCGACAAGCTACAATCCTGAAAAACTTACTGAATTTTTTAATAAGGACATTTCTCCCGAAACTATGGCTAAATTGATTCGCAACCTAAACTACGTAATCACATTAACCTTAATTAGAAGAAATGAAACATTAGAATTTCATAACAAAGAATTAGACCACGGTTTTTATTGGCTAAATGAATTAGCCGAAATTCTAAACCCCTATTTTAATATTGATTAAACAAAAAAAGGCTGTCATAGACAGCCTTTTTTTGTGCTCAGATTTCTGATATTTTTACATTCTTTCAGGAACTTCTATTCCTAATAAACTGAAACTTGATTTTATAATTTCTCCCACTTTTTGAGAGAACTGTACTCTGAATATTTTTTTAGTCAAATCTTCTTCTCCTAAAATATGTACCGATTGATAAAATGAATTGTACTCTTTTACTAGATCATAGGTATAATTAGCAATTAATGCTGGACTATGATTGTGTGCTGCATTTTGGATTACTTCTGGGAAAAGCTCGATTTGTTTTACCAATTCTTTTTCTTTTTCATGAAGTTCTTCAATTCCTGTTAATGTTACAGAAAAATCAAAATCTGCTTTACGTATAATCGACTGGATTCTGGCATAGGTATATTGAATAAACGGCCCTGTGTTTCCTGCAAAATCAACAGACTCTTCTGGATTAAACAAAATACGTTTCTTTGGATCTACTTTTAAAATGTAATATTTTAAAGCACCAAGTCCGATTGTGTTATATAATTTTGCTTTTTCATCTTCAGAAAAACTATCTAGCTTACCTAAACCTTCTGAAATTTCTTGAGCTGTATCGGTCATTTCCTGCATTAAATCATCTGCATCGACAACAGTTCCTTCACGGCTTTTCATTTTCCCCGAAGGCAAATCGACCATTCCGTAAGATAAATGATATAAGCTTGAAGCCCAATCAAAACCTAATTTTTGAAGAATTAAGAACAATACCTTAAAATGATAATCTTGCTCATTCCCTACAGTATAAACCATTCCTCCAACATCTGGATGATCTTTTACTCGCTGAATTGCTGTTCCAATATCTTGTGTCATATAAACTGCCGTTCCATCTGAACGCAGTACAATTTTACGATCTAAACCTTCATCTGTTAAGTCAATCCAAACCGAACCATCCGGATCTTTTTCAAAAATTCCTTTGTCCAATCCTATCTGAACAACATCTTTTCCTAATAAATAAGTATTACTTTCATAGTAATAACTATCAAAATTTACTCCTAGATTTTTATATGTAATTGCAAAACCATCATAAACCCATTGGTTCATCTTTGCCCAAAGTGCAACAACATAATTATCTCCTGCCTCCCATTTTTGAAGCATTTCTTTAACTTCTTTTCCTAAAGCACTATATGTGTTAAAATATTTATCTTTAAAATTTGATCTGAATATTTTGTGATCTCCTTCTTCTGTAAAAAAATCCTCATCAATAATCCCTCCATCATCGAAAAAGACTGGCATCTCTCCATCTTCCCCCATTAATTTTTCAATTAATGAAGTATTTTTATCTTTTAAAAATTCTTTTGAATATTCTATAGTTTTCTGCCAATCAGAATATTCTTTTTGAAATTCTTTTTCAAACTTCACATAATAATTCCCAACCAATTTATCTCCTTTTAAACCTGTACTTTGGGGAGTTTCACCGTTTCCAAATTTTTCCCATGCCAACATCGATTTACAAATATGAATTCCTCTGTCGTTTATAATTTGAGTTTTATATACTTTTTTACCAGAAGCCTTAATAATCTCTGCTACAGAATATCCTAACAAATTGTTACGAACATGCCCTAGGTGTAATGGCTTGTTTGTATTTGGCGAAGAATACTCCACAATGATTGCTTTATCTGAAGGATTTGGTTCTACAAAACCATATTTTTTTTCATCTTTTATACCATTAAAGAAATTCACATAATAAGTATCCGCAATTACAATGTTCAAGAAACCCGAAACCACATTAAAACGAGCTACCTCTGGAAGGTTTTCTACAAGATAGTTTCCTATTTTATTCCCTAATTCAACAGGATTACTTTTAATCACTTTTAATAGCGGAAAAATAACCATCGTAATATCTCCTTCAAACTCTTTTCTAGTAGTTTGAAATTCGATTTTATCTACAGTTACTTGAAATAAGGCTTGTATTGCTTTTTGTATAGAAGGCGTAAGAATTTGTGATAATGACATGTAAACTTAGTTTTAAAGTGTGCAAATATACTGCTTATTCATCAATTACAGAAAATGTAAAAGATTTAAAATCTATAATAAGTAGCCTTCTTATTTCAAAAAACAATTAAGACTCATTACAAATAACATTCTTAAATCACTGAAAAACAAATCACACTTCATAAAAAAACAGTTTTTTTGATAAATCCTGTAACATAAAATCAAAATAATAGTCTTAATAGAAACTTTAAATAAATTTCAAACAAGAATAATCAACTTGTATTTAAAGAAAATCATCAATCAAAAAATAATTAATTAAATCTAACAAAATTAAATTTTATGAAACTTAAAATTATCATGTTATTGCTTATTGGAGTAATAACATCGGTGCAAGCTCAAAATTCTGGAAGTATCTCTGGAAAAGTACTAGAGAAAGCTACAAATTCCCCAATATCTTATGCTACAGTTGCTGTAAAAGAAGAAGGTAAAACAATTGCAAGTGGAGTTACTGATGATAAAGGTGATTTTAATTTAAAAAACATCCCTTTAAAAAATTATATTTTAGAAATACAATACATCGGATTTAGACCTTATAAAACCAACTTATACTTTAGTAATTCTAAAAAAGAATACACATTTAAAGTAACTCTTGAGGAAGAAGCTACTCAGCTTAAAGGTGTAAACATTGTTAGCGAACGCTCGACTATCGAACAAAAAATTGACCGAAAAGTAATTACTGTTGGTAAAGACCTTACAACTGCTGGCGCTTCGGCTTCAGATATCATGAATAATATCCCTTCGGTAAATGTAGATCAGGACGGGAAACTTTCACTTCGCGGAAACGATAATGTACGTATATTAATTGACGGAAGACCATCAAATATTGACCCTGCACAATTATTGAAACAAATTCCATCAACTTCTATCAAAAAAATCGAATTGATTACAAACCCAAGTGCAAAATATAATCCAGAAGGAATGTCTGGAATTATAAATATCATTCTGCATAAAAACGCTAATACTGGTTTCAACGGGAGTTATAGCGCTGGTATTACGTTTGGTGAAACAGCCAAATACAATCAATCATTAGATTTAAATTATAAAACTGGAAAAGTAAATTTCTTTGGAAACGTAGGTCAGAATTTCGGAACTTATCACAATAGTGGTGTCATTAAAAGAATTGATCCGGAAATCATTCAGGATATTAATGTTCTGAACGATAATGATTCTTACTTGTATAAAATTGGAATGGATTATTTAATTGATGATCATAACACCATATCTATCTATACCAACCAAAACAAATCAAACACAAAAGGATTTGTAGATACAAATATTGATTATAACAATTTAACAGATTCTGATATTTCTAATATTATTCAGAAATCAAAATATTCAGGCCCAAATAAAGTTGGCACTTATAATTTAGCCTACAAACATATCTTTAAAAAAGAAGGTCATACCTTAGACTTTGAAGGAAACTACAGTGATAATGAAGGAACACAATATGCTTCTTTTGATACACAATCAACGAAAACTGACAATACTATAAATAGCGTAACTTACGATGATCAGATTAAAAGCACGCGCAAATTAAGTACTTTTAATGTTGATTATGTAAATCCTTTAAATGAAAAAACTACACTTGAGGCTGGTGCTGAAGCTAGAATTACAAAAACTAATAATGATTATATTACCGGAAATCTACTTGCTGCGCTTCCAGTTTCTAATTATACTTACGACACTGATATTTATTCAGCTTATGTAACATTTGGTCAGAAATACAAAAAATTCAGTTACCAATTAGGTGCTCGTTTTGAAAGTTATAAAGTCGCAGCTAATTTAAATCATGGTCTTGATAAATTCGATGATGATTATATTACTTTATATCCATCAGCTTATTTTACATATAAACTGAATGAAAAAAACACTTTGCAATTAAGCTATAGCCGTCGCGTAGACCGTCCGAGTTTAGAACAAACAAAACCTATTCGTGAATTCTCTACTCCGTTGGTAACTTCTTTAGGAAACCCTGAATTAAAACCACAATTTACCAATTCAGTAGAAATAAATTATACCAAAACTCTTGAAAAAGGAAGTTTTACAACTGGTATTTTCTACAGAAGCATTAATGACCAAATTAGCAGGATTTTATATCCTGATGAAACTGACCCAAGCGGTAATAAACAAATTATGACTTACACCAACTATGATCATAATACTTCTTACGGTTTTGAAGTTTCCTTAAATTACAAAATCACAAAATGGTGGGATATCCAACCTTCTATTGATTTTTCGAGTATCAACCAACAAGGTGTTGTGTTTTTATATGATCCAGCAACAAAAACAAGTAATCCAATTGAAAGAAAAGTTACTGTTGCGGCATTTAATGGCCGCATGAACTCAAACTTTAAGGTAAACAAACGTATAAGCTTCTTATTATTTGGTTTTTACAGAGGTGCCGTTGACGGGCTTCAAAATAATAGCCATGAAATGTACAAAATGGACATAGGTTCGCGCTATACTTTATTAAACAACAAGATGAACATTAGCCTACGTTTTAATGATGTATTTAACACCATGAAGTATGCTTTTGATTCTAATTATCCTTATGCTCATACAGGACAGTTTACATGGGAAAGTCAAACGGTTTATTTAGGTTTAACCTATAATTTTGGTGGAGCAAAAATTAAAAACTTACAACGTAAGCAAAGAGAAGACAATACGAGTAAAGGTGGTGGTGGATTATTTTAATCTATCACACTAATTCGATTTTTTTTTTAATTTTTGAATTGTTTTAATAGTAAAAGCCCAGAGAATGCCACTCTGGGCTTTTTAATATACAAATTACAACTTCTCTTTTAGAGCAATAATTTCTGTTGCATTTGCTGTTTCGCCTGAATCGGTAATCGCTGATGAATGGAAAAAAGTATTCCCAAGCTTTTCTTTTAGCAATCCAATATTCGTAGATCGAAGTCCTCCGCCTGGCATAATTACTATTCTATTATTTGCTTTTTGAACAACTTCAATAAGAGTAGCTATTCCCTCTTCAACATTTTTCCCCTGACCTGAGGTCAAGATTGTTTTAAAACCACAATCAATTACATCTTCGAGAGATTTACTCACATTGGCAACAACATCAAATGCTCGGTGAAATGTACAAGGAAGTGGATTTGCCAAATTAATCAACTCCATATTTTGTTCCATATTTACACTTCCGTCAGAATTAAGATTTCCAAATACAAAACCATCAACTTTGCAATTTTTATAGTCGATTATACTTTCTTTCATTTCCTGAAATTCAGCATCGGTATAAACGAAATCACCTCCTCGAGGTCGTATGATAACATTTAAATCTATTGTAGCTATTTCTCTCGCTGCCTGAACTAAACTTAAACCCGGAGTTGTCCCTCCCTCTTTCATATTAACACATAACTCAATTCTATTTACTCCATTTTCCTGAGCAATTTTTACAGAATCAAGGTTAAAACACGCAATCTCTAATTGACTTTTTTCCATTTTTAATTATACTTAAACAATTGTAATGAGCTTAGACTTAGGTTTATCCTAAGCGGAGACGAATAACTCAACCTGAAAATACGATGAAGACAAAATAACAATCAAAAACCGCAGTGTCACCCTGAGCGAAGTCGAAGGCTAATTTACTACTAAATCTTCTTTTTATTATAATTTTTAAAATGAGTTTCGTTCAAACATTCCGAGAGTTTTTTTCAAATCTTCCCAATTACTTGAAATTTTATTACAATATTGAAATAAGTTTACTGTTTGCCAATTGGAACGCGGCTTCGACTTCGCCTGACAAGTGCGTATAAAAAAACCTATTCATTGCTGAATAGTTTTCTTTTAAAAGTTTTTTTACCGTATAAAAGCCATTTAAGAAAATATCAGTTTAAAACATTTCACTTAAATGAGCTTATATAACTTACTAAGTTAGCTTCTTATAAATTTAAATTACCATTTGATGATTACACTTCCCCATGTAAATCCGCTACCAAATGCAGCAAGAACTACAGTATCTCCAGATTTAATTTTCCCTTGTTCCCAAGCTTCTGTCAATGCAATCGGAATAGATGCCGCTGTTGTATTACCGTATTTTTGAATATTGTTATGCACCTGATCATCATTTAAACCAAATTTCTTTTGGATAAATTGAGAAATTCTTAAGTTTGCCTGATGCGGAATCAACATATCAATATCCGAAACTTGTAGATTATTGGCTACTAACCCTTCATTAATTACTTCAGCAAAACGTACTACTGCATTTTTAAATACAAATTGTCCGTTCATATAAGGAAAATAGCTTTCATCATCCGGATCGTTATCTGCCAAAATATCTGTTACCCAACGCGCTCCCATTCCCGGTGCAATTAGCGATAATTCTTCTGCATGCTGTCCTTCTGAATGTAAATGTGTCGATAATATTCCTTTTGTAGTATCTTCTTCTCTGCTTAAGACTGCTGCTCCTGCTCCATCTCCAAAAATCACAGAAACCCCTCTTCCTCTAGTAGTCATATCTAAACCCGTCGAATGTACCTCTGAACCTATTACCAAAACATTTTTATACATTCCGGTTTTAATATATTGATCAGCTACAGAAATAGCATATACAAAACCAGAACATTGATTTCTTACATCTAATGCACCAACAGTTTTTAATCCTAAATCACGTTGTACTAAAACTCCCGGACCTGGGAAATAATAATCTGGACTTAATGTGGCAAAAACAACAAAATCGATATCTTCTTTTGCTACTCCTGAACGCTGAATAGCTATTTCGGCAGCTTTTACCCCCATTGAAGTTGTAGTGTCTTCTCCACGAATAATATGTCTACGTTCTTCAATTCCTGTTCGCTCTTGTATCCATTCGTCGTTAGTATCCATTATTTTAGACAAATCGTCATTGGTAACTACATTTGAAGGGACATAATATCCTAATCCCGCTATTTTTGAATGATACATATTTTTTTATTATTCGTTAAAAATTTGGATTGCAAAGCTAAACATCTTTTAAAAATCATGTACACAATTTAGTGATTTTTTCGTAATTCCCAATTTTATATATCATTCTCATTCGCTACATATTAGGAACTTATCATAAATTGAGAGAAAACTACCCTATATTTGAATTTTTTTTATTGTAACACTTTTTCATTACTAGAATGTAACAAGTTTGAACTACTTTAGACTTATTATAACAATCCTTAACCAATTAATTATAAAAGTTTCAACTATGAAATTAAAAATTATCTTATTTCTACTTTTAAATCTTGGCTTAGTAGCTTCAGCCCAAGAAAACGTAACGTATCAAAAGCCTTCAAAATCAATTTTAGATTTGGCAGATTACGAAAGAGCTCCCTCTGTATCAATGGATACAAAAAAAGAATATATGCTGTTAAGTTACAGAAATACCTACAAAACATTAGACGATTTAAACCAAGAAGAACTTCGTTTAGCTGGTTTAAGAATTAATCCTGTAACTAACATTTCTAGCACGGTAACTTATGTTAAAAATCTCAAATTGAGAAAAATTAGCGATACCAAAGAAATAGAAATAGCAAATTTGCCAACTGACCCACAGATTAGCTATACTACATGGTCACCTGATAACAAGAAGATATTATTTACTAATACTACAAAAACTGGAGTTGAACTTTGGATTATAGATGTTCCTTCTGCTAAAGCAACTAAACTTACTGATGCAACATTAAATGCAAACATAGGAACTCCATTTAGTTGGTTCAACGACGGTGAAACTATTTTAGTAAAAATGCTGCCTAAAAACAGACCTGCATTATTAGATGCTAAAAAAGATTTACCAACTGGTCCGATTGTTTCTACCGCTGATGGTTCTAAATCACAAAATAGAACTTATGCTGACATGTTGAAAAACAAAAACGATGAGGCCAATTTTGAAAACATCATTACTTCTGAAATCTACAAAGTAAACATTAATGGTACAGCTACTTTATTCAAAAATGCTGCAATGTACTCTTCTGAAAGAATTTCTCCTGACGGAAATTATGTAATGTTGACAACAATCCAAAAACCATTCTCCTATATTGTCCCGCTAGGGAGATTTCCATCAAAGGCTGTAGTTTATGATAAAAACGGTACTGAAATAAAAACGGTAAACGAAGTTCCTCTTTACGAAATTATGCCAAAAGGTTTTATGGCAGTTCGTAAGGGAAAAAGAGAAATGTCATGGAGAAATGACAAACCTGCAACACTATCTTATGTAGAAGCTTTAGATGAAGGTAATCCGGCTAATAAAGTTGAATTTAGAGATGAAGTATTTCTTTGGAATGCTCCATTTAGCACCGAAGCAACTTCATTAGTAAAGACTCCTCAGCGTTATAGTGGAATTATTTGGGGAAATGACAACGTAGCAATTCTTATGGATGAATGGTATGATACACGTAATACCAAAACTTATTTAATCAATCCAGCTGCCCCTGCTCAAAAACCTAAATTAATTTTTGATAGAAACTCACAAGATATCTACGCAGATCCAGGTAATTTTGAATACAAGAAAAATCAATACAATAGATATGTTCTTGCTATAGAAAACGACAATGCTTTCCTTCTTGGAGAAGGTTTTACTAAAGATGGTCAATTCCCTTTTATTAGTGAACTTAATCTTAAGACATTAAAGACAAAACGCCTTTACACTTCTTCATTTAAAGATAAAAAAGAAGATATATTAAGCATTGAAGATTTTAAAACAGGAAAAGTTTTGGTACAAATTCAATCCAAAAATGATTATCCTAACTACTATTTCAGAAACATAAAAAAACAAAATAGCTTAACTCAAGTTACTTTTTTCAAAAACCCATTTGAAAGCATTAAAGATGTAAGCAAAGAGGTTATTAAATACAAACGAAAAGATGGTGTTCAATTATCTGGAACTTTATATTTACCTGCAGGATACGATAAAGTAAAAAAAGAAAAACTACCATTATTAATCTGGGCATATCCTGCTGAATACAAAGATAAAAACAGTGCAGGACAAAGTAGTCAAAACCCAAATGAGTTTACATTTCCTTATTATGGATCATTTGTATATTGGGTAACTAAAGGATACGTAGTCCTTGATGATGCCTCTTTCCCAATTATTGGTGAAGGAACTACAGAACCTAATGATAATTTTATAACACAGCTTGTTGATGATGCAGAGGCAGCAATAAATGCAGTAGATGCGTTAGGATACATAAACAAAAAGAAAGTTGCCATTGGAGGGCATTCCTATGGCGCATTTATGACTGCAAATTTACTAACACATTCTAATCTTTTTGCTTGCGGAATTGCACGAAGTGGAGCTTACAACAGAACTTTAACTCCTTTTGGTTTCCAGACTGAGCAACGTAATTACTGGGAAGTTCCTGATGTTTACAATACAATGTCTCCTTTTATGCATGCTGACAAAATGAAAACACCACTACTTTTAGTACATGGTGAAGCTGATAATAATCCAGGAACTTTTACTTTACAAACAGAGCGTTATTTCCAAGCCATAAAAGGATTGGGCGGACCAGCAAGAATGGTTATTTTACCAAAAGAATCTCATGGTTATGTAGCTAGAGAAAACATCTTGCATTTGCTTTGGGAACAAGATCAATTCTTAGAGAAATACTTAAAAAACTAGATTTCTTTTTACAAATAAAAAACCCGACAGATTTTAAAACCTGTCGGGTTTGTTTTTTATAGCGCTAAAAGAATTATCTAATTTCTAACTGACAAATTTTCCAATTAAAGATAATTTAAACTTAAAAATATTTCCTGCTCAAGAGGCAAATCAATTTCACTTTCAAAAAAAATCAATTGCCTTTTATAAACTGTTTCAATTAAGTAGTGATTTCCTCTAAAATAAGTCCTTCTAATCTTTACTGGCAAGTTAGACTCTGCTACCATTTTTAATTGATGCGGATACACCAACGTTTTATGCATTTCATCTTCATAAGAAACCAATAAATAAGTAGCAACTTCATTTACTTCACCAAAAAGTGACGCTACATAACGAGTCTCAGGATCCTCATAAATTTTTGTTGGATTGTCTTTCACAATAACTTCTCCATCTCTCATCACAATCGCTTCATCTGCAAATGACAAAGCATCTGTACTATCATGGGTGGCTATAATACAAGTAATCCCTTTTTGTTTTAAATATCGAAACAAATTTCGGCGCAAAGCATTTTTACGAAAAGCATCAATTTGGCTAAAAGGTTCATCCAGCAAAATCACTTCCGGCTCTAAAGCCAATACTCTTACTAGGGCTACCCTTTGCTTTTGCCCTCCACTTAAGAGACTTGCTTTTACATTTGAGAATTGCTCCATTTCTACCATCTCCAATAACTCCTGAACGCGTAGCTTTTTCATATTGGCAAAACCATTCGAAAGAAACTTTCCTACATTTTCAGCAACAGTTTCAAAAGGAGACAAATCAAAATCCTGAGCCAAATATTTCATATAAGGCATTCCGGGAACCAAATTGAATTTAGGTCCTAAAATCGGCTTTTCATTATAAAAAATCTTACCTTCATTTAAATCATATAGCCCGTATATTAATTTAAGAAGCGTGCTTTTTCCGCAACCACTTTCGCCAATAATAGCAATATTTTCTCCTTTATTTATGGTAAAAGAAACGTTTTTTATAACAGGCTTTTCGGTATACGAAAAAGAAATATCTTGAACTTGAAGCATTGGTTGGCATTGAAAAATTGAGGACACAAAGATAGCTCCTTTAGCAAAACTAACTTAGAGAAAGTTATTAAATTATCTACAAAAAAAAGCCGTTCCTAAAGAAACGGCTTTTAATATATTTATATAAGAAGAAATACTTATTTACCAGCTTTTGCGTCATTTACCATTTTGTCATTTGCAGTAATAGCAAACTCTACACGACGGTTTTGTGCTCTTCCTTCTGGAGTATCATTTGTTGCGATAGGATCTGCAATCCCTAAACCTGAAGTTTTGAAACGAGTAGCTTTTAATCCTTTAGAAACTAAATATGCTTGTACAGAAGCAGCTCTTTGTCCTGAAAGTGTCATATTGTATTCAGCTCTACCAGTGTTATCAGTATATCCGAAAATTTGAATATCAGTATCTCCATATTCATTAAACACCGTAACTAATTTGTCTAAATTTGCTTTTGCCTGTGTAGTTAATGTTGATTTATTAGTATCAAAACGAACAGAATTTTCATTTAAAGTTAGATGAATACCTTCTCCTACTCTTTCTACAGTAGCACCAGGTAAAGCCTCATCTATCTCTCTAGCTTGCTTGTCCATTTTATTTCCAATAAGAGCACCAGTTCCACCACCTACAGCAGCACCAATAGCAGCACCTAAAGCAGCGTTACCACCTTTTCCTAAATTGTTCCCTAAAATACCACCAATAAGAGCACCTGCAGCAACACCTATTCCTGTACCCTTTTGAGTATTATTTGCGTTTTTTACCGAATCACAACTTGTAAAAAAACTTGTTAATACAAGTAAAGTACTCAAACCTAAAACCGTTATCTTTCTCATGTGTTTATATTTTTATATTTTTTTTATTATTAATTAGCTCTTTCAAATTGATATACTACATCCTTAACTTGTCCTCCAACATTAACATTGTCAATTAATTGAAATGAATTCTCAGTTAAACCGCCCACTTTTAGTAAATATCCGTCTCTAACTTTTTTTGCTTTTATGCCAGCATCAAGAATCTTAAGCACAAACATACCTTGACTATTGATACTCCATACAATTGGAGAGGAAAAATCAGTACAACTAGATGATGCTAAAGCCATCGACCCCTTGTTATTATTTGAAATAAAGCTCCAAGTACTACCAATAAAACATTTAGAATCAGCAAGATCAAATGAATTCACTTTAATATACTCTGAACCAGGATAAGAAACATTGGTTAAAACCCAATTTCCTTTAATTGCTACTTGAGTAGACTTATCAAGTTTTTTAGAAAGCGGTTCAGCTCCATTAGATGTGGCCGCTGTTGACGCTGATTTGCATGCAAAAACCGTTACGGCTATTATGCATATTAAAATAATTTTTCTCATCGTTTTTAGCATATTTAAAATTAATACTCCTACAAAGATACAATGCAAAAAAATTAAATTTGTTTAAAAATTATTTTTTTTTCTTGTAGAATTAACACCTACGACAATTTGTCACTCCTTTTGCAATTGGTATTCTATTTGAAGAATCTGAAATGCATAATGTTAAACTTAAAATTTTATAAAATATGACAACAGGTAAAATTAATGTTTCAGTAGAAAACATATTTCCCTTAATCAAGAAATTCTTATACAGCGATCACGAGATTTTCTTGCGTGAGTTGATTTCTAACGGAACCGATGCTAGTCTAAAATTAAAACACCTAGTAAGTATTGGTGAAGCCAAAGTAGAATATGGCAACCCAATTATCGAGATTAAAATTGACAAAGAAGGAAAAAAAATCCACATTATTGACCAGGGTCTTGGTATGACAGCTGACGAAGTTGAAAAATATATCAACCAAGTTGCCTTCTCAGGAGCTGAAGAATTTTTGGACAAATACAAAGATTCTGCAAAAGATTCAGGAATCATAGGCCATTTTGGACTTGGTTTTTACTCTGCTTTTATGGTTGCCGAAAAAGTAGAGATTTTCACTAAATCATACAAAGACGAACCAGCTGCTCATTGGACATGTGATGGAAGCCCAGAATTTACTTTGGAGCCAACTGACAAAACTACACGTGGAACTGAAATCGTTTTACATATTGCTGAAGATTCTTTAGAATTTTTAGAAGATTCTAAAATTTTTGAGTTATTGAATAAGTATAACAAGTTTATGCCTATTCCTATTAAATTTGGAACAAAAACAGAAACTCTTCCTAAACCAGAAGACGCACCCGAAGATTACATAAACGAAACTATAGAAGTTGACAATATCATCAATAACCCAAATCCAGCTTGGACAAAACAACCAACTGAATTATCTGATGAAAACTATAAAAGCTTTTACCGCGAGTTGTATCCAATGCAATTCGAAGACCCATTATTCAATATTCACTTAAATGTTGATTACCCATTTAACCTAACAGGAATTTTATATTTCCCGAAATTAGGTTCGGATATGCAAATTCAGAAAGATAAAATTCAATTATACCAAAATCAAGTTTATGTAACTGATAACGTAGAAGGAATTGTTCCTGAATTTTTGACAATGCTGAAAGGTGTTATTGATTCACCAGACATTCCATTAAACGTTTCTCGTTCTGGACTACAAGCTGATGGTGCCGTTAAAAAAATATCAAACTACATTACTCGTAAAGTAGCTGATAAATTAAAAGCATTATTCACTGAAAATCGTGCTGATTTCGAAGCAAAATGGAACGATATTAAAATCGTTTTAGAGTACGGAATGCTTTCTGAAGATAAATTCTACGAAAAAGCTGGTGCATTTGTATTATACCCAACAGTCGACAATACTTATTTTACTCTAGAAGAATTAAAAGAGAAATTAAAAGATAACCAAACCGATAAAGACGGAAAATTGGTAGTTCTTTATGCTGGAAATAAAGATGCACAACACTCTTATATTGAAACAGCAAAAGAAAAAGGATACGAAGTATTACTTTTAGATTCTCCAATTATCTCACATTTAATTCAGAAAATAGAAGGTGATAATAAAGATGTAACTTTCGTACGTGTCGATTCTGATCATATTGATAACTTAATCAAGAAAGACGAAAACACGATTTCTAAATTATCTGAAGAAGAAAAAGAAGCTTTAAAAACATCTTTAGAATCTTATATTCCAAAAGCATATAGTGTACAACTAGAAGCTTTGGATAGTCAAGCTGCTCCATTTATTATTACGCAACCAGAATTTATGCGTAGAATGAAAGAAATGAGTCAATCTGGTGGTTCTGGAATGTTCGGAATGGGTAATATGCCAGAAATGTACAACTTGGTTGTAAATACAAATTCTGAATTAGCAACTAACATCTTAAACACCGAAGACAAATCACACCAAGAACATTTGGTAAAACAAGCTTTAGATCTAGCTAAATTGTCACAAAACCTTTTAAAAGGTGAAGCATTAACTGCTTTTGTAAAAAGAAGTTTTGAAATGATCAAATAATATCACATTTAGGTCTATAGCCTAATAATTACGAAGACCTGCAAGCAATACTTGCGGGTCTTTTTGCTTAAAGAAATAAAAAAACAACTACCTATACTTTTAGTACAGCTATTCGCATAACTTCAAATCGTCTTGTTTGAGTCTTCATATAAAAACAGTATTCAGATAATTATGAATAAATTACAAATAACACAACTTTGAAGCATTTTTAATAAATTCACCAACGAAAACAATGTTATAACTATACTAATTAAATTAAAAACACTTTTTAATTCAATCAGTAAAGCCTATCTTTGCCGACTTTGTTTGTTAAAAACAAAGCAGTAAATTATATACAATGATAAAAAATAACGTACTAAAGGGGGTTTTTCTAGTAGCAATTGGAGCAACAAGTTACGGCATGTTAGCCACTTTTGTAAAAATGGCATATGACGAGGGATTCACTACAGCAGAAGTAACTACTTCTCAATTTATATTAGGAATAATTGGAATCCTGATTATTAACGCTTTTCAAAAAGCAAAACATAAAAATGAAGTTGCAAAGGCAACTCCAAAGAATATTGCTCAGCTAATGACAGCTGGAACTTCGTTAGGAATGACAAGTTTATTCTATTATTTAGCAGTAAAATATATACCCGTTTCCATAGGAATTGTTTTATTGATGCAAACGGTATGGATGGGTGTATTATTAGAAATGATTTTGGAGAAAAAATTACCTTCTAAGCAAAAAGTAGTTGCTGTAATAATTGTTTTAGCAGGAACAGTCTTAGCTACTAATATTACTCAAAACGAAATACAATTAGATTGGCGCGGTCTTGTATGGGGGTGTTTGGCAGCAGCATCATTTACTACAACAATGTTTACAGCAAACCGAGTTGCAACTGAGATTTCATCAGCACAACGTAGTTTGTACATGCTTTTAGGAGGAGCAATTATCATCTTTTCATTTGCATTAGCAACACAAACAACTCCATTTAACTTCGAAATTTTTGCTAAATGGGGTATTATACTTGCTCTCTTTGGCACAATTATAACTCCAATGCTTATGAATGCTGGCTTCCCTCTTACAGGAATTGGACTTGGAAGTATAGTCTCTGCACTAGAACTACCAGTATCTGTAATGATGGCCTACATAATACTAAATGAGCAAGTTGTATTCTTACAATGGGTTGGAATAATTTTAATCATACTTGCAATTATTATTATGAATCTAAATTTCGAGAAGAAGAAATAATTAATTCCTAATAGTCGTTAAAAACAATTAATATATTGCGTTAAATTATTAATTATTTCTTAAATTCGTAATAAATAACTATTATGAATTTACCTTGGCACTTATACCTAATGGCTTCGCTTTATATTATTGCTGGGATAAATCATTTTAGAAATCCTAGAATGTATCAAAAGATCATTCCTTCTTATCTTTCAAATCCAAAATTATTAAATATTTTAAGCGGTGTCGCTGAGATTATATTAGGATCACTCCTATTAATCTCAGCGACATCTCATTTTGCTGCATGGGGAATTATTACGTTATTGGTCGCAGTTTTCCCAACACACGTATATATGTATCAAAACAAAAAAGCAAGTTTTGGGTTACCTAAATGGGTTTTATTATTGCGCATGCCTCTTCAACTCGTTTTGATTTTTTGGGCATATCAATATACATTTTAAGCATTTATATATTAACTAAACACTTTTTATTATGAAAAAACTTTTTGCAGAATTTTTCGGAACATTCTGGCTTGTATTTGGAGGTTGCGGAAGCGCTATTTTCGCAGCAGGAATCCCCGAATTAGGAATTGGATTTGCAGGCGTAGCATTAGCTTTCGGTTTAACCGTTTTGACAATGGCATATGCCGTAGGACATATATCAGGAGGTCATTTTAATCCTGCAGTTTCTTTTGGACTTTGGGCCAGCGGAAGGTTTCCTGCGAAAGACTTAATACCATACATTATCGCACAATGTGTTGGAGCAATAGCTGCAGCTGGAACTTTATACACAATTGCATCTGGCAAAGCTGGTTTCATGATAGATAATACCAAAGCTGGAGCATTTGCATCAAATGGTTTTGGAGCTTTTTCTCCAGATGGATATTCTTTACAATCCGCATTTATTGCTGAATTTGTACTGACTCTGTTTTTCTTATTAATTATTCTTGGCGCTACAGATAAATTTGCAAATGGAAAATTTGCAGGAGTAGCAATTGGTCTAGGATTAACATTAATTCACTTAATAAGCATTCCAATAACAAATACATCTGTAAACCCAGCTAGATCATTATCTCAAGCTTTATTTGTTGGTGGCGAGCCATTATCACAAGTTTGGTTATTCTGGGTTGCCCCAATATTAGGTGCAATTGTAGCAGGAATTATATATAAAACATTATTACAAAATCATGACGCAGCATAATTTTCTTAAAACAATTATCAATCCTTAAACTTTTAAAATATGGAATTTTTATATTTCTTACTTATTGGAGCAATTTCCGGTTGGCTTGCAGGTCAAATATGGAAAGGTGCTGGTTTTGGAATTCTTGGCAATATTGTTGTTGGAATAGTCGGCGGACTTATTGGAGGCTGGATTGCAGGAAGGTTAGGCATTGGTGGAGGCGGTTTGCTTTGGCAAATTATAATTGCTGTTGGGGGCGCTTGGGTTTTATTATTTATTATTAGCTTAATAAAAAAAGCATAACTCGCTTCACGTTACATTACTTGTTATGAAAAACATTAAATAAGTAATAACTTTATATATCAAAGAGAAGGAAAAGAAGTTTATTACTTTATTTCCTTCTCTTTTTTTTCTTTAATACCATTCGACACATAATTCATAAAAGCATAATTTATCTACAACATTGAAGACTCATTTTAATTTCATATCATCAAAATCATTAATTTTTAGTAAATACTTTCGGTATGTTTTTTTTCTTATTTTAGTACTCCCCCCCCTTCTTTACACAGCAGCTTAATTCTTATTAGCGAAATAACCGTTTTGGGAACACTCGCCGAGCATAAAATTAAATTCTCATAGTGTTTTCATCTTATTTATCATACTAATAACTGGATTAACACTACAAGTAGCAATCGACATCATCCTGGTGAAAATATAATTCGATCTGTTTTCACAACTTTTGGTGTTTTAATTATAAGAAGTGCTATGTGGTATTTTTCCTAGACCAAACACTTTCTGTTATATCTACCCAATTTACTTATGCAAATACCTCCCTACCCATTAAAGTTGATTCTTTTTTAAACTACTTTATAGTTTCCCCAAATATGCACAAAACACATCATCATTATATATTGCCCTATACTTATACTAATTATAGAAATATATCTTCTATAAAGGCCATCTTTTCGGAACATTTATGACACTTACCCAAAAAAAAATCTATGGAATTGACACTCACATCAACCCAAAAAAACAGAATAATTTAAAAAAATTATTACAAATTCCGTTTCAAAAACTGTGTTCGAAAAAAAACGAGTAAAATCAATAAAAAAAATCTACCAAAGCGACGAAGTAATTATTTTTTTCATTAATATTGATATCTAAATTGAAAATCAATCTATTATTAATCATTAACCCCTATTTGAATTAATTTTCACGTGATGAAAAAGAGTAACCGTAAAGAATTGAGCTGGGAACAAACAGAAAAACTTGTTACATTAGCCCTAGAAGAAAAGAATCCTTTTGAAATTATCAAAAAAGAATTTGGACTGGCTGAAAAAGAGGTTTTAGAAATTATGAAAAAGAAAATGCCCGCAGAGAAATTTGAAATGTGGAAAAAGAAAGCTGTTGCTAACAAACCTAAGCCAAAACCAGTTAAAATAGATGATTTTGACGAAGATTTGGACGGAAAATATTACATAAAGAACAAATTAGACTAACCATAAAACTCCTGGAAACAGGAGTTTTTTTTGTACATATAAATAAAATTGAAATGTTTTTGTAACTTACTTCCATCTATAAAGACAAATACTAAAAACAAACTCATAAGTAATGAAAAAAATAATAGCCACATTAGCATTAGTAGCCGTATTTATAGGCTGTAAAACAGCTAGTTCAACTAGTAATACACATGCAAAACAAGAAATCGGAGTCAATATTAATCTTACTGACATAAAAGAAGATAAAGTTCAGGTCACAGTTACAGCTCCTAAAATCAATACAGAAGAAGTAACCTACAGTATTCCTAAAACCGTTCCCGGAACATATTCTGAAGACAATTATGGTAGATTTATTGAAGATTTTAAAGCTTTTGATTCAAAAGGAACACTCCTTACTGCAAAGAAAACAGACAAAAACACTTGGTTAATTTCTAATGCAAAAGCATTAAAAACAATTACTTACTTAGTGAACGATACTTTCGACACTGAAAAAGGTACAGGATTTGGTAATGATGATATTTTCTCCCCAGCAGGCACAAATATCGATGCCGGAGTTAATTTCATGATAAACACCCATGGTTTTGTAGGCTATTTTCAGGACAAACTAGACACTCCTTATAAAGTCACCATTACACATCCAGCTACACTTTGGGCAGCAACATCGATGACTGATGAAGATGCAAGCAATACTAGCGACGTATTTACAACGTCTCACTATGCTGTTTTGGTAGAAAACCCAATTATGTACTCTAAACCCGATTATACTTCATTTGATGTAAATGGTATGAAAATACAAATAGCAGTATATTCACCAACTGGAAAATTTACTGCAGAGAGCATTACTCCAGAAATGAAAACAATAATGACCGCTCAAAAAAACTTTTTAGGAAAAATAAATTCAACTAAAAAATATACAGTTTTATTATATTTATCAACTATGAAGCCTGATGACGCGCATGGATTTGGAGCTTTAGAGCACCCTACTGTAACAACAGTTGTACTACCTGAGATGATGCCCAAAGACGAATTAATAAAATCGATGAAAGATGTAGTTTCTCATGAATTCTTTCATATTGTAACCCCATTGACAATCCATTCAAAAGAAATTCAATATTTTGACTACAATGCTCCTAAGATGTCTGAGCATTTATGGATGTACGAAGGTGTTACAGAATATTTTGCAAATCTTTTCCAGATCAATCAAAGTCTAATTGATGAAACTGAATTTTACTCTCGTATTGCAGAGAAAGTAGAACATGCAAAAACACTAAATGATACTATGTCATTTACAAAAATGAGTGCCAATGTATTAGTAAAACCATATAAAGACCAATATTTGAATGTATATGAAAAAGGAGCACTTATTGGTATGTGCATCGATATTATTATTAGAGAAAAAAGTAATGGTCAAAGAGGAATTCTAGACTTAATGCATAAATTATCGGATGAATACGGTATTACAAAGCCATTTAATGATAACGAGCTCTTTGCTAAAATCACTCAATTGACTTATCCTGAAGTCGGAACATTTTTAAACACTTACGTTGCAGGAACCACTCCAATACCTTACGACTTTTACTTAGATAAAGTTGGAGTAACTAAAGCCGTAGAGAAAGTTCCTGGAACAATTTTCTTAAAAGGTCAAGTCCCATACATCACTATAAACCCTGAGACCAAAGAAATTATGGTAATACCTGAAATAGAATTGAATCCTTTTTTCAAAGCACTTGACCTAAGAGGAGGCGATTACATCTTATCTATAAATGAAAAACCATATTCATTAGTAAATATTTACGATATGATAACCGAAAGTCAAACCTGGAAAGAAAACGACCCCGTAACCGTTAAAATAAAACGTAATGGCAAGGACCTAACTTTAAAAGGAGTACTTAAACTTCCTTACGAAGAAAAGAATACTTTTAAAGCAACCAACAATTCTAAGCAATCCCTTAGAAACGCCTGGTTAAAAGGTTAATAAAGAACAAAACAAGAAAATCCCAATTTAGAAATACATTGGGATTTTTTTTATAAATTAAAAGTTTAGCAATGTTTTTTTTAAAACTATTTTCTTTATTTTGCACCAAAATCTATAAACAATGAAAAAAACTATTATTGCATTCGTTACCCTTGTTCTTTTAACTTCATGCAGCAAAAACGAATCAAAAACCAATTTGCATATTACAGGAAATATTAAAGGATTAAAAAACGGAACCTTATACATACAAAGAGTTGTAGACACATCACTAGTAGCTATTGATAGCATTAAAATTGATGGTAATTCTGCTTTCGAAACTAACATCGAATTAAAATCACCAGAAATGCTATACCTATTTCTAGATCGTGGAGTAAGTAATTCACTAGACAATAATATATTATTTTTTGCAGAACCTGGCAACATCAACATAGACACAAATTTAGACACTTATATTTCTAGTGCCAAAATTACAGGATCAAAAAACCAAGAATTATACGAAGATTATCGAAAAGTAAGCTCTCGCTTTAATGATTCGAACCTTGATCTTGTTGCATTGAGATTTAAAGCAATGAAAGATAATAATCAAAAAACACTAGACAGTGTAAACGAGAAACAAGAGTCTAATATCAAACGAAAATATTTATACGCTACAAACTTTGCCATTAACAACAAAGATTACGAAATAGCACCTTATATTGCTTTGTCAGACATATACGATATCAATATTAAATACCTAGATACTATTCAAAAATCAATGACTCCTAAAGTAGCTCAATCACTTTATGGAAAAAAACTTACTGAATATGTTGCTAAAATAAAGAAACAACAATAAATACAATCATATCCTTAAACAAAAAAAATCCTGTTTTTTTATTAAAACAGGATTTTTTTTGCGAACTACTATTTATAATAATAGAAACTGGATATAAGACAAAAAAAAACCACCATATTTCTATGATGGTTTTAACGTTGAGCCGGCGGAGGGACTCGAACCCACGACCTGCTGATTACAAATCAGCTGCTCTAGCCAACTGAGCTACGCTGGCGACTCTTACGGGTGCAAATGTAAGATTGATTTTTGTTTTACCAAAATAATTCTACACTTTTATTTTAAAAAAAAACCACCCTTATTGGATGATTTTATGTTGAGCCGGCGGAGGGACTCGAACCCACGACCTGCTGATTACAAATCAGCTGCTCTAGCCAACTGAGCTACGCTGGCGACTCATTACGGATGCAAATGTAAGATTGATTTTTTGTTTTACCAAAATAATTTCACACTTTTATTTAAAAAAAAACCACCATATTTCTATGATGGTTTCGTCTTTGAGCCGGCGGAGGGACTCGAACCCACGACCTGCTGATTACAAATCAGCTGCTCTAGCCAACTGAGCTACGCTGGCGACTCATTACGGGTGCAAATGTAAGATTGATTTTTGTTTTACCAAAATAATTCTACACTTTTTTATCGTTTTTTTTACTACAATTCGTTGATTTTCGCAATCAATTGATTAGCAGTTTCTTCCAATTCAACATTGATTTGTTTGAAATGAGCTTTTTTATTTTCTACGTTCTTTGTGTTCACTTTAGTGATCAAAGCATCAAAAGCAGCAATAGCCTCATCGATTAAAGCATTAGTTTCTGTAGTTGGTTTTCCTGTAGTAGAAATTTCAAATAAGTAAACTGCTTCAATAATATCACCTAAAACGTAGTTGATGTCTTTCTTTAAATTCTTAACGTTTGCCATTTTATTTTTATTTTAATTTGCGTTTGCAAAAGTACACATAATCTTTCTATTACTCGCTATGAAATGTAAATTTCTAAAATTGAAGCTTTTCCATTGAGAATGAAGCTATTCATAGCTGCTGGAATTAATACTGTATCTCCTTTTATATAACTTAATTTTTCTTTATTATATTCTATATCAAAAGACCCATCAATACACATATATACGGTAAAAGTATCTCCATTTTTATATACCTCAACCTGACCATCTAACGGAATAAAATTTGTGGTAAAATAGGAACAATCAACTACAGCATTCGATTTATTTTGCCTTTTATCATATTTCTTGTGGGTATCTACCTTATTATAATTAATTGCATCCAGCGCCAAATCTACATGTAATTCTCTTTTATTTCCTTGCGCATCTACTCTATCAAAATCATATAAACGATAGGTAATATCTGATGTTTGTTGAATCTCAGCAACTACCAACCCCGCTCCTATTGCATGAACTGTTCCTGTTTCTAGAAAAAAAACATCTCCTGGCTTAGCTTTTACATCGTCAAGAATAGCAACTAACGTATTATTATTTAAATTCTCCAGATATTCTTCTTTACTTGAATTTTCTTTAAAACCTACAATAATCCTTGCATCATCATCAGCCTGCATAATATACCACATTTCAGTCTTACCAAAAGAGTTATGACGCTCTTTAGCAAGCTTATCATTAGGATGTACCTGAATTGAAAGATCTTCACGAGCATCTAAGTATTTAAAAAGCAACGGGAATTGTTTCCCAAATCGGTCATAAACTTTTGCTCCCAAAATTTCATTCGGAAATACTTCTATTATATTTATAAGTGATTTACCTTTTAAGCTTCCATTAGCAACAATACTTACATCACCTTCTACGGTAGATAATTCCCAACTTTCGCCAGTAATTTTAGAAGTAATCGGTTTATTAAGAACCGTTTTTAATTTTTCTCCACCCCAAATTCTATCTTTCAAGATTGGTTCAAACTGTAAAGGATATAATTCTTGGTTCATCTGTAATGATTTATTTATTTTATACAAATCCGTTGATCTTAAAATTTCGCATAATACTATACTTAATCAACTATGATACTAATTCTTTAATTGCTTCAAGCGCCTTAGGTATATGCTTAGCTGCAATCATACTATCATAAATTAGAATTATTACTCCATTTTTATCGACAACATACGTTACTCTTCCTGGTAATAGCCCAAGTAATCCTGAAGGAACTCCAAAAAGAGTTCTTATTTTTTTATCAGCATCTGAAAGAAGTACAAATGGTAAATGGTGTTTATGAGAAAATTTACGATGAGAATCAACACTATCACTACTAATCCCTATTACTTCAGCTCCTAAAGCTACAAAGTCTTCATATTGATCTCTAAAACTACAGGCCTCTGTTGTACAACCAGGCGTATTATCTTTAGGATAAAAATAAATAACCAAAGGTTTACGACCAAGTACATCTTTACTCTCAAACACTTCTCCATCAGCATTTTTAGCTGTAAAATTCGGGATAATATCTCCTACTTTTAATGACATTTTATTCTCCTTTATAGGTTACAAAATTACGAGCAGTTTCGTATAACACGATTTCTAAATCAAAATCGGGATTTATTTTTTTTCTAATTTTATTCCATATCACTACTGCAATATGCTCAGCAGTTGGATTTAAATCTTGAAATTCTAGCACATCAAGATTAAGATTCTTATGATCAAATGGCAATTCTACTTCTTGATATATAATGTCTGCTAGTATTTTCACATCTATCACAAAACCTGTTTCAGGGTCGACATCTCCAGTAACGCTCACTGTTAAGTCATAATTATGTCCATGAAAATTTGGGTTATTACATTTCCCAAAAACGGCATCATTTTTCTCTGCAGTCCAATCTTTTCTGTACAGTCGATGAGCAGCATTAAAATGTGCTTTCCTAGATATCGTTACTCTCATGTAGGTTTTGGTTTAAATTTTATGGTCTTCTAGAAAATGATAAAACTCTTCAAAAATTTTTTTGAACCAAACAGTGTAAATCTCAGGATGCAATTGCATATCCGTTTTTACATCTTCTATTTTCATCCATTTCCAAGCTTCTACTTCTTCAGGATTTATGGTAGGAACTCCATTATAACGTCCAATCATAACATGATCTAGTTCATGTTCTGTCAATCCGTTATCGAAAGGAGCTTTGTATATAAAATGAAAAAGTTCTTTAAGCGGGGTTATAAATCCCATTTCTTCAAACAATCTTCGAGTACCTGCTTCGATATTAGTTTCACCATCACGCTGATGACTGCAACAAGTATTAGTCCAGAGTAACGGAGAATGATATTTATGATGCGCACGTTGTTGCAACATGATTTCATTATTATCATTTAAAACAAAAACTGAAAATGCACGATGCAGAACTGCTTTTTCATGCGCTTCCATTTTTGGCATTAAGCCAATTTGCTCATCATTTTGATTAACTAATATTACGTTTTCTTCTATCATAATTGGTATTAAACACACAAAAATACGAAAAAAGAAATTGCTTTAGAGCCTATAAAAAGTTTGTGAAAAGTTTAACGAGTCTTGCATCCACAAAAAAATTAATTTTATATCATGATTATATTCAAAGACACACAAGCAATAGTCTTTAATTTTAAAACTAAAATTGCTTTTTGTACGTAAATAACAATAGTTAAAACTTACTTAAATACATGTTTATTTGTAAAGTACACGACAATTTACCAATTAGAGACATCTTACTTTTACATTACAAAATCAACCAATTATGAAAACAAGAGCCCAATACTTAAGCTTATTCTTTTTGCTTCCATTGTTTATTTTTCAGGCGTGCGGACAAAACAAAAAAGAACAATATACCTCAACAAAAACGAACCCTATGGAAAATAAAATCAGCAAACCTGACAATCCATATTATTCAAATACTGATACTACAAAACTAAATCTTACTGATGCTCAATGGAAAAAAGTATTACCGGATGATGTTTATGCTGTAATGAGAAAAGCCGATACTGAAAGACCTTTTACTGGAAAGTACTGGAAAAGCGACGAAAAGGGCACTTATTATTGCGCTTCATGCGGAAATAAACTATTTAGATCTGGAGCAAAATTTGCAAGTAGTTGTGGCTGGCCAAGTTTTTTTGAGCAAGAAAACAAAAAAAGTGTAACATACAAACAAGATAACTCCATAGGAATGGAAAGAACTGAAGTTCTTTGTAGTAGATGTGGCGGTCATTTAGGTCATTTATTTGATGATGGGCCACCACCTACAGGAAAAAGATACTGCATGAACTCTATTGCACTTGACTTTATACCCGATAATAAATAATACCATGAAAAATACAATTTTAATCAGTCTTTTGATCCTATCTCTTAATGGATTTGGGCAAGCAAAAAAACAACCCAATTACGATACTATAACACTTGGCGGAGGTTGTTATTGGTGTGTAGAAGCAGTTTATGAAAACTTAAATGGAGTAAAATCTGTTGTGTCTGGATTTTCAGGAGGAAAAACTGCAAATCCAAGTTATGAAGAAGTATCCACTGGAAAAACTGGCCATGCCGAAGTAGTTCAAATCACTTATGACAAAAACATAACAAATCTGGATGAAATATTTAAAGTTTTTTTTACGCTACATGATCCTACAACCTTAAACAGACAAGGCGCTGATGTAGGAAGTCAATATCGCTCCGTTATTTTTTATAAAAATGAAGAACAGAAAAATGCAGCAAATATTATTATAAATACGCTAAACAAAGCAAAAGTATATAATAACCCGATAGTAACCACAGTAGAGCCTCTTACTAAGTTTTACAAAGCTGAAGATTATCATCAAAATTATTATGACAACAACAAAAATCAGCCCTATTGCAAAATGGTAATTCAGCCAAAAATAGAAAAGTTTGAAAAAGTATTTAAAGACAAATTAAAAAAGAAGTAGTTACTAATTCAATCGAAGTTGTCCGAAAATTACTTTTGGACAACTTCTTTATAGTAACTTATCAATTCCCATTTCGGTAATCTCGGACAATTGTAAAATTCTATTTACATCATTTTTATTTACTACAAAAAACAAATAACTATCTCCCATTGTATCATAACTCATTAATTCTAAATCTTTTTTTGCTAATGCAGTTTGAATATACGGAAACAAGTCATGACTGTACGTTTCTTCTGGATATTCAAAGTTAAAATCTTCTCCAATCATTTCAGAGACAAAACACTCTACATCTTCTGGATCGAATTTCCAGTCACTATGCCATGTATTTATTCCGTCGAAAAAGTCAAATTCATAATCTTCATCTTCCTCATTTTTTCCAAAATTATTATAAAGAATCTGTGACTGCTCTTCCAGCAATTCTTCTTCAATATCTCCTCTCGAGATTAACCGCAAAAATTCTTGAAAATGAGTTACTGAAACCTCATCAACCATTAAACTTTCGGATGAAGGAAGCACAACACTTTCAGGTATTTCAATTTCCACATACTCGCAAATTCCTTGTAAAACCTTTTCAAATTCTTTAAATCCTATTTTCTGAATTTCATTTTTAGGATTAGCTATAGCAATAGCTTCACAATCTAACAATCCTCTTGTATAGTCAAAAAAACAACTATTTGTGTACAAAAGTTTAAAATCGTTCGTTTCAAGACTATTTGTACAACAAAAGAAAATGATGAAATTATGCAAAACATGTTTCAGCTGTTTTTTCATTTCAGGAGTTGACTCAGAATAAAATTGAATATGAATATAATCGTATTCTAGTTCTGTTTGTATAACCTCTTCAGAAAGTACTCCGATATCAATCTTTTTATACAATTCGTTTAAAACCTCATATGCGTTCTTAAATCCGTTTCCCTCAATCTCTTTTCTTCCCTTTTCATGATTAAATGAACTTGGAAATGAATAACATTTTACAGAAACCGTGTCATGAACCCCTTTCATTTTAAAATCAATACTACTTACCTCACTATATAAATAAGAATAAATTGAATATATAACATCAAAAGAAACAATAGATTTTGGGTCGTTATTTCTACCAAAGAGATTAGAAAAGAAATTCTTCATTCATATATTATTTTAAAGCTTCTGCAATCATCAAGGCGCATTTTTCCCCATCTATAGCCGCAGATATAATTCCGCCAGCATATCCAGCTCCTTCACCGCAAGGATACAAACCTTTTATTTGTAAATGTTCATAAGTGTCCGAATTTCTAGGAATACGAACAGGCGACGACGTTCTGCTTTCTGGTGCATGAAGAATAGCTTCATTGGTTAAATAACCACGCATTGATTTTCCAAATTCAGAAAAACCTTCACGTAATATTTGAGATAAAAACCCCGGAAAAACCTGCCCCATTTCTACCGAAGTAGTTCCGGGAACATAAGATGTTTTAGGAATATCTGATGAAACTTTATTTTGAGTAAAATCGACCATTCGTTGTGCTGGAACTTTTTGAGTTTCCCCAGCCAAATGCCACGCCTTTTGTTCGATACTTTTCTGAAATTCCATTCCAGCCAAAGCTCCAAATTTTGCAAAGGGTTTAAAATCTTCTAATTTTAACTCGATTACAATTCCAGAATTGGCTGTAGCCTGATCTCTTTTAGATGGAGACCAACCATTAGTAACTACTTCACCCTGACTTGTAGCACATGGCGCAATTACACCACCTGGGCACATACAAAAAGAATACATTCCTCTTCCTCCTACTTGTTTCACGATAGAATATGGTGCCGGAGGCAAATGTTCTCCACGATAATCACAACTATATTGTATACTGTCTATTAAAGATTGTGGATGTTCGGCTCTTACGCCCAAGGCAAAAGGTTTGGCTTCGATAAAAATTTTTTTTCTATCTAATAATTCAAAGATGTCACGAGCAGAATGTCCCGTTGCCAATATTAATTTATTAGCATTAATAGTAGTTCCGTCCTGAGTTACAATCCCCTGAACTTCATTATTTTTTACAAGAATATCAGTAACGCGAGTTTCAAATAAAACCTGTCCACCATATTCGATAATTTTTTCTCTAATATCCTGTATGATTTTTGGTAATTTATTGGTTCCGATATGCGGATGTGCTTCTATCAAAATATCATCCGAAGCTCCGAAAGCAACCAATAATTCTAGAATTCTGGTTACATCCCCACGTTTTTTTGAACGAGTATATAATTTACCATCTGAGTATGTTCCTGCTCCCCCTTCTCCAAAACAATAATTAGAATCTTCATTTACAAAATGCTCTGTGTTTATTGCTTTTAAATCTCGGCGACGGCCTCTAACATCTTTTCCTCTTTCAAGTACAACTGGCTTTAAACCTAATTCTATTAATTGCAAAGCTGCAAAAAGCCCTGCAGGTCCAGCACCAACAACAATTACCTCTTGTGCTCCCGATACATTTTTATATTCTGGAAGCTCGATTTTAGTTGGCTGAAAAACTTCATTTTGCAAATAAATATTAACCTTCAAATTGATTTTTATTGCTTTCTGACGAGCATCAATGGAGCGTTTCAAAATAGTTACATGCTGAATTTCCTTTGGAGAAACCTTAATTTGTTTCGACAAATGTTCTTTTAGCAACAACTCATTTGCAGCTATTTCGGGCGATACTTGAAGTAAAAGTTCTCTTGGCATTTGTTTTATTTAATCAATTAGCTTTTCTATTTATGAAAAGAACATGCAAAAATAACATTTTGAACTGAGACTTTGTACCTTTGTTACTTTGAAACTTCGCACCTAAAAAAATAATGTCAAGAAAAATAAAATTAATATGGGATTTTCGTGGTTCTACTTCAGCAAAAACCGCTGAACATCATGAGATTCATTTAAAAGAATTTATTGCTATCGAAAAGCTACCTTTAAATATAACAGGCTTTACAATCCTAAACGATATGTATGCTATTGCTTACATGGTTGTAACCGATGAAAACATGATTCAGGTTCGTGATGCTTTAAAACCACATCGCGGGGAAGTATTTCCTAATGAGTAAAATGTGAGATGTGAGATGAAAAACATCAAATACATCTCACATTAAACTTATAACTAGTTCGCTACTTCGCTAATAAATTTTATTCGCATTAAGCGTAATTCATCGATGTCGTATTCTCCATCAAATTCTTTAAGAGCATCTTCTATTTTATCTGATTCTGACTCCATAAAGTATTCATGGATTTCTTCTTGCTGATCTTCATCGAGCATGTCATCTACCCAATATTTAATATTCAGTTTTGTTCCTGAATATACGATTTGCTCCATTTCTTTTATCAAAGCATCCATCGAAAGTCCTTTTGCAGAAGCAATATCATTGAGTGATAATTTACGGTCAATATTCTGAATAATATATAATTTATTTACAGAATTAACTCCCGTAGATTTTACAACTAAGTCATCTGGACGAATGATATCATTTTCTTCAACATACTTATTTATTAAGGCTACGAAATCTCCTCCGTATTTTTTTGCTTTGCCTTCACCTACTCCATGAATATTATACAATTCAGCGATAGAAATTGGGTATTTTAAAGCCATATCCTCTAGTGAAGGATCTTGAAAAACCACAAATGGAGGAACACCTAATTTCTTAGCTACTTTTTTTCTTAGCTCTCGCAACATCCCCATCAAAACTTCATCGGCAGTACCTCCTGATTTTGAAGCTGTTACTATAGCATCATCTTCACTTTCATTATATTCATGATCTTCAGACATCATAAACGAAACTGGCTTTTTAATAAAGTCTAATCCCGCTTTAGTAATTTTTATAATTCCGTATGTTTCAATATCCTTCGATAAATATCCTGCTACTAATACTTGACGAAGTAATGCCATCCAGTATTTTTCGTCATGGTCTAAACCTGAACCGAAGAAAGATTGCGAATCTGTTCTGTGTGCTTTAATTACTGCATTTACGCGACCTATTAATGTAAATACTATTTCTTTAGACTTGTAAATATGCTTGGTATCACGTACAATTTCCAACAATTTAACCACTTGATCTATGGCTTCAATTTTGGTTTTTGGGTTACGAACATTATCATCCATATCGGCACCTTCGCCAGTTTCGCTGTCGAATTCTTCTCCAAAATAATGAAGCAGAAATTTTCTTCGCGACATTGATGTTTCGGCGTAAGCCACAACTTCTTGTAACAAAGCAAATCCGATTTCTTGTTCAGCAACCGGTTTTCCCGACATGAATTTTTCTAATTTCTCTACATCTTTATAGGAGTAATATGCCAAACAATGTCCTTCACCTCCATCACGTCCTGCACGACCCGTTTCTTGATAATAACTTTCGAGTGATTTTGGAATATCATGATGAATTACAAATCGCACGTCGGGCTTATCAATTCCCATCCCAAAAGCGATAGTTGCGACAACAACATCTACATCTTCCATAAGGAACATATCCTGATGTTTAGCTCTTGTTTTTGCATCTAGCCCTGCATGATAAGGAACTGCACTAATTCCATTTACTTGCAAAACCTCCGCAATTGCTTCTACTTTTTTACGGCTTAAGCAATATATAATTCCAGATTTTCCTTTGTGTTGTTTTATAAAACGAATAATATCTGATTCAATATTTTTAGTTTTCGTACGAACTTCGTAGTATAAATTAGGTCTATTAAACGACGCCTTGAAAGTATTAGCGTCGGACATATCAAGGTTTTTTAAAATATCTTCTTGAACTTTTGGTGTAGCAGTTGCTGTAAGTCCAATAATTGGCACATCACCCAACTGTTTAATAATATGTTTTAGATTTCTATATTCAGGTCTAAAATCATGTCCCCATTCTGAAATACAATGCGCCTCATCAATAGCCACGAATGAAATAGGTACATTTTGAAGAAATTGCACGTATTCTTCTTTGGTTAGTGATTCGGGTGCAACATATAATAATTTTGTCAAACCAGAAGTAATGTCCTTTTTTACTTGGGCAATTTCTGTTTTGGTAAGGGAAGAATTCAGAACGTGAGCAATTCCGTTTTCTGAAGACAGACTCCTAATAGCGTCTACCTGATTTTTCATCAAAGCAATTAAAGGAGACACAACTATTGCTGTTCCTCCCTGAATTAAAGCAGGCAATTGATAACAGAGTGATTTTCCTCCTCCAGTAGGCATTATAACAAAAGTATTTTTTTTATCTAGTATACTTTTTATAACCTGCTCCTGCAATCCCTTAAATTGGCTAAAGCCGAAATACTTCTTTAATTCTTTATGTATTTCAATTTCGTTTGAATTCATTCTTTATTTTATGGTATTTTGTATAAATTTGCATCAATAAAGATACAACTTTCTTTTACACTTACAAATTTTAACTATTCTGTTTTGATAACAAAAGAAAACATATTAGCTATCGCTAAAAAAACAATACTCTCTGAAAGTGAAGCAGTTGCGAAACTAATTACCTTTTTAGACGAAAACTTCACCCAAGCCGTTCAACAGATATACGAAACAAAAGGTCGATTAGTAGTCACCGGAATAGGAAAGAGTGCAATAATTGCACAAAAAATGGTCGCCACTTTTAACTCCACAGGAACTCCTTCTTTATTCCTTCATGCTGCTGAAGCAATTCATGGTGATTTAGGAATGATTCAGAATGAAGATGTAATTATTTGTATATCTAAAAGTGGTAATAGTCCAGAAATCAAAGTTTTAGTTCCGTTATTAAAACGCTTTGGTAATACATTAATTGCTATTACAGGAAACATGACTTCTTTTTTAGCAAAAGGCAGCGATCATGTTTTGAATACTACTGTTGAAATAGAAGCTTGCCCAATAAACCTAGCTCCTACCAATAGTACTACTGCTCAATTAGTAATGGGAGATGCGCTTGCTGTTTGTTTAATGGAAATGCGTGATTTTAAACCAGAAGACTTTGCTGTATATCACCCTGGAGGCGCATTAGGTAAAAAACTTTTACTTCGTGTGAAAGACATGATTGAACATTCGTTAAAACCAACTGTTGCTCCCGATTCTTCAATCAAAAAAGTTATATTTGAAATATCAGAAAAACGACTTGGCGTAACTGCAGTTGTAGAAAATGATAAAATAATCGGAATTATCACCGATGGTGATATCCGACGAATGCTAAACGACAGAGATACTTTTGCCGATTTAACCGCAATAGACATTATGACCAAGAACCCAAAAATGGTATCATCAGATACAATGGCTGTCGACGCCTTAAATATATTGGAAGATTTCTCGATTACACAATTAATTGTTTCCGACAACGGAGAATACAAAGGCGTATTACACTTACATGACATTTTAAAAGAAGGAATCATATAATGGCAAAGAAGAAAAACCTAGGCGAAATGTCGTTCTTAGACCATCTTGAAGAATTAAGATGGCTACTAGTTAGAAGTACAACTGCCATAATAATAATGGCTTTTTTAACTTATTTTATAAGTGATTACTTATTTGATGTAATTATTTTCGGACCAACGAGACCGACTTTCTTTACCTATCAGTTTTTTTGCGAGCTATCTCATAAGCTAGGATTTGCAGAGAACATATGTATTACCGAAATGCCATTCATTATTCAGAACACACAAATGGAAGGTCAGGTGAACGTTTTTGTATGGATGTGTATTTTGGCGGGATTCATCTTGAGTTTTCCCTATATTTTATGGGAAATATGGAAATTCATTAGCCCTGCGTTGTATGAAAAAGAGCGTAAAAATGCTAAAGTATTTATTTTCGTTTCCTCTTTACTTTTCTTTTTAGGAGTAATATTTGGCTATTTTGTAGTAATACCAATGTCTGTAAACTTCGTAGCAACTTTTACAGTTAGTGATATTGTAAAAAATCAATTTACATTGGAATCATATATGGGAATGGTAAAAACAAGCATCTTGGCTGGCGGATTATTCTTTGAGCTACCAATTGTTATTTATTTCCTTACCAAATTAGGATTGGTTACTCCTGTTTTTTTAAGAAAATACTGGAAATATGCTGTAATTATAATTTTAATTGTAGCGGCAATTGTAACTCCACCAGATGTTGTGAGCCAGACAATTGTAGCAGTACCAATGTTACTAATATATGAATTAAGCATCTTTATTTCGGTACTTGTATATAAAAATAAAAATAAAGAAGAAAATGTCTGATATCATTCAAGAATTTAACGACTATCGTTCTAAAATGAACGAGAAATTATTAGCCGATAATAACAAAATTGTAAAGCGAATTTTTAATCTAGACACTAATGCATACGCAGCAGGCGCCCTTGATGTTAAAACAAAAGAACTCTTAGGCTTAGTTGCATCAGCAGTTTTACGTTGTGACGATTGTGTAAAATACCATCTTGAAACTAGCTTTAAAGAAGGTGTCACCAAAGAAGAAATGATGGAAGCCATGGGAATCGCAACCTTAGTTGGCGGTACAATCGTAGTTCCTCATTTGCGTAGAGCATACGAATTTTGGGAAGCTCTGGAAGAAACTGCTAATTAGAAAATTTATAATTAGTCAATTTGATAATTTTAACTCAAAATGTTAATTCTCTTAATTGATTGATTATTTTACTTTTAATTTGTCTTTTCTAAACTATTTATAAATTGATTTGAGCTAGTTTTAATTATCTCATTATCTAAATTCTCACATTATCTAATTAAAAATGAAGCTAAGAGCCGATAATTTAATCAAAACCTACAAAGGCCGTAGTGTAGTAAAAGGTATTTCTGTCGAGGTTAACCAAGGAGAAATAGTTGGTCTATTAGGTCCAAATGGTGCTGGAAAAACCACTTCATTTTACATGATCGTTGGATTGGTGAAGCCAAATTCAGGAAACATTTATCTTGACAACTTAAATATTACCAATTTCCCTATGTACAAAAGAGCACAACACGGAATAGGTTATTTAGCTCAAGAAGCATCTGTTTTTAGAAAATTAAGCATCGAAGATAACATATTAAGCGTACTGCAATTAACTACCTTATCTAAAGCGGAACAAGAAGCTAAGATGGAAAGCTTAATTGAAGAATTTAGCTTAGAACACATTCGCACTAACCGAGGAGACTTACTTTCTGGAGGTGAACGTCGCCGTACCGAAATAGCAAGAGCTCTTGCTACTGATCCTAAATTCATCTTACTAGACGAGCCTTTTGCTGGAGTTGACCCTGTTGCTGTAGAGGATATTCAGCGGATTGTAGCTCAATTAAAAAACAAAAACATCGGAATTCTAATTACCGACCATAACGTACAAGAAACTCTTGCTATTACTGATAAAACGTACCTTATGTTTGAAGGTGGGATCCTAAAAGCAGGTGTACCTGAAGAATTAGTAGAAGACGAAATGGTGCGTCGCGTATATTTAGGTCAAAATTTTGAACTTAGAAAAAAGAAACTAGAGTTTTAAAACTAGTTTTAAGTCGCAGTTTACAGTCACAAAAAATACTGAAACTGCGACCTAAAATACTTAGTCTATTGTTATAAATTGCAATTGCTGTAAATCTCCGTTATAGATATTCACATCGACTGTATGTTTAATACCTGGTATAGTTGCTTTTTCTGTGAATTGCCAAAACAACCAATCTTCTTCTATTTTTTCTCGATAAAAATTATAATTGGCTATCCAAAAAAGATAATCGCTAAATTCTTCTTTCAAGAAATCATCATAAAACCTCTCTCCTGTATAAATTATCGGTCGTACTTTATAATGTGCCTCTACTTTATTTAACCATCTTTTTAGTCCTTTTTTTAAACTATCTAGTGATTGATTTTTTGGCAACTTTTCAATATCCAAAACAGGTGGTAAATCACCTTTTTCTAATGTTACAGTTTTAATAAAGAGATTAGCTTGTTCAATCGAATTTTCATTTGGGCGATAATAATGATATGCTCCACGAATCTTTTTATTTTTCTTAGCTCCTAACCAATTCTCTTTAAACTGAAAATCTCTTCTATCTTTCCCAACAGTAGCTCTAATAAATACAAAATCTATAGGATACTTTTGCTCTAAAGTATCAACATAAGACCAACTAATTTTTCCTTGATACTCGGACACATCTAATCCAATAGACTTTCCTTTGTGATTTGCCAAAACCTGAAAATTCCTAACATCTGAAAGGCGTTTGTCTTCGGCTTCTTTTTCAAGAACTTTATCTGTTTTAAAACTGAAATAATAAGCCAAACCATTACGATAATGATAAACAGCTCCCAGAAAAAGACCAATAAATATTGAGACTATAAGAAACCGAAAAACTTTACCAAACGAACTGCTTGATTTAGTTTTACGATTTGAAGTTTGTTTCCTTTTAGTAACTTTCCTTTTCATTCAATAAAAAAACTACTTTTTAAGAAACTTATTATTTATTACAGATAATATTATGTAAGTAATAATTATCAATGGAATCCCTAGGTATTGAAAGAAAACCAACAACAAAACTGACAATAATAAAAAGCCCACTTGTAGCGCATTATCTTTTAAATTAATTTTTTTAAACTTTAATGAGAACAAAGGAATTTCGGCATTTAAAATATAGGCGCTACATAATGCTATCGCTAATAAAATCCATTGATTTGTTAGAATTTCAAGAACCATCAATGAATCTGAATATTTCAAAACCAAAGGTAAACTTAAGATAAACAATGCATTTGCTGGTGTTGGCAAACCAATGAATGAGTCTGTTTGGCGCGTATCAATATTAAAATTTGCTAATCGATAACAAGAACCTAAAGTAACGATAAACCCTAAAAAAGGAGTAAATTCAGAACCTATTATGTCGTGAGAACTTGAACTACTAACAAACAAACTATACATTACGTAGCCTGGCACCACTCCACTAGTTACCATATCAGCCAATGAATCCAATTGTAAGCCTAACGGACTGGACACTTTAAATAATCGAGCGAAAAAACCATCAAAAAAATCAAAAAATATTCCTAAACAAACAAAATAGAAAGCCATTTCATAATCTAGTTTAGAGACAAAAACAACTGCTATACAGCCACAGAAAAGATTAATTAATGTGATAGCATTAGGAACCTGTTTTTTAATATTCATTGGAAATATATTTTTAAGTATGATAAACGACAAATTTACTATAATAACTGAATGAGATGCACGTTTTTATTAGAGTTTTTTACACAAAAGTAAGACTTTAGTATTATTTACTCGAAGGAATAAATAAGCTCAGTAAAAAATTATATTTTTGATAAAAATTAAACAGACTTCGGTTTATAAAAATTAGCTCTTGAGGAAAATTTTATTGTTTTTACTGCTTTGTGTTTACACAGCCAATTACAGTCAATCTGTTCGAAAATACTCTAATGAGTTCATGAACATTGGTGTAGATGCTGCAGCACTTGCCATGTCTAGCGCAGTCGTTGCATCTACTAATGATGTAAATTCAGTTTACTGGAATCCTGCTGGCTTAGCCAATCTAGAGGACCATCAAGTGGCTTTAATGCACGCTAATTATTTTGCCAATATCGCACAATATGATTATATTGGCTATGCTAGCCCAATAGATGATCGAAGTGCTTGGGGAATTTCATTAATTCGTTTTGGAGTAGATGATATTTTAAATACTACTGAACTGATAGATAGCCAAGGAAACATTGACTACAATCGAATTAGCCTTTTTTCGACTGCCGATTACGGTTTTACCTTTTCATACGCAAGAAAATTACCTGTTCCCGGATTTCAATATGGAGTAAATGCTAAAGTAATACGACGTATTATTGGAAAATTTGCCAACTCGTGGGGCTTCGGATTTGATTTAGGATTGCAATTTGAAAAAAATGACTGGCAATTTGGCTTAATGTTACGTGACATCACAACAACTTATAATGTTTGGAATATTGATGAGAAAGAATACAAAAAAATCTCTAATGCTATTCCTGGAGAAAATCAAGATTTACCTGAAAGCACCGAAATCACATTACCAAAAGCGCAATTAGGCTTAGCAAAGAAGTTCATAATAAGATATGATTATAGTATTTTGGTTGCTACAAATATGAATATGCGTTTTGAGAGAACAAAAGACATAATTTCTAGTAACTTTGTAAGCATTGATCCTGCATTAGGGTTGGAATTTGGTTATACCAATCTTGTTTTTTTGAGAGCTGGAGTAGGAAATTTTCAAAATGTGACACAATTAGACAATTCTGAAAAAGTAGGCTTCCAACCTAACATCGGACTTGGTTTTAAATATAAAGGCATTCAAATTGATTATGCTTTAACAGATTTAGGAAATCAAAGTGTTGCTTTATATTCTAATATATTTTCACTTAAAGTGGATTTAGGCGTATTTAGATAATAAAAAAATTACATATAAAAAGGGTATTGATAATTCATTTAAAAAAATATTTATGAAAACGTATTCATCTAAAAAAGCATTCTTGTTGGTATTATTTTTTGCGTTTATCAATAATAGTTTCGGACAAAGCATTTTATTATCTAAGGACTCTAAAGCTAGTGTTTTAACTTGCGGAACTGGCAATGAACCCTACTCTCTTTTTGGCCACACAGCTATTAGAATACAGGATTCTATTAATGCTCTTGATATAGTATATAATTATGGTACTTTCGATTTCAGAACTCCTAACTTTGTTGCTAAATTTACAAAAGGTGACTTACAATATTATGCTACCGCAAATTCCTATCTCGATTTTATTAATGAATACAACTTTACAAAACGTAGTGTTTACGAACAGGAATTAAATATTTCTGATAATTTAAAGCAAAAATTATTTGATAACTTAAACAAAACCCTGCTTTCTGAAGATAGGTTTTACACTTATAAATTTATTGATAAAAATTGTACTTCTATGGTTGTTGACATTCTTAATAAATCTTTGAATGGAACTGTAATTATAAAAAAAGGAGATACTGATAAAACGTACAGAACCATTCTTTACCCATATTTTGATGGACATTTTTATGAAAAACTAGGTATCAGCATTATTTTTGGGAAAAAAGTAGATGAGCTTGGAACAAAAATATTTCTGCCTTTTGAACTAAAGAATAGCTTAAACAAAACAACTTTTCAAAATCACTCTTTAGTTAAACAAAACAAAACTATTCTATCTTTTGACAAAGAATCAAATCGCTCTTGGTGGAATAATTGGTATACTTACATCATTGTATTAGCATTTATCATCTTCATAAATAAAAGAAGTGTTGATACAATTTATCTTTTAACAATGGGGTTATTGGGACTGTTTTTTGTCTTTGTTGGTTTTTATTCCTTGCACAAAGAATTAGAATACAATTACAACATCCTATTATTTAGCCCTTTCTTATTAATTCTTTTGATTCTTAATCTAATGAAAAATAAAAAATGGACTTATCGTTTCTCACTAATTCATATAATTTCACTGATTGCTTATGGGTTATTTATGATTAATAAGGCTTCGTTCTTTATCGTTTTACCTTTGATTATAACTAGCGGAGTTGTTCTGGTACGCGTAGCAATCAAGAACAAGAAACCAATCCCTATTATCATTTAATTATTGCCCTCTATAAAATAAAACCGTAGTAATAGTTTTAAAAGTGATACTCATATCAAGAAAAATACTTCTGTGTTTGATATAATACAAATCGTATTGTAGTTTTATTAAACTTTCTTCTATTGATTCTCCATAGGAGTAATTTACTTGTGCCCATCCCGTAAGACCTGGTTTTATGATATGCCTTGTTTCATAAAATGGCATAACCTGAGCAATCTCTTTTACAAAAAATGGACGTTCTGGACGTGGACCTATAACTGCCATGTCCCCTTTTATAACGTTAATAAACTGAGGCAGTTCATCTATTCTGGATTTACGCATTATTTTCCCAAAAGGGGTCACACGAACATCATTTGTAGCTGCAAAAGCGACTCCTTTTGATTCCGAATTCTTTACCATTGTTCGGAATTTATATATTTTGAAAACTGCTCCGTCTTTTCCTATCCTTTCTTGGGTATAAAAAAGTTTTCCTCTATTACCTATACAATTCCCTATAAAAATAAACGGTATTAAAAACAGCCCAGTTAATAGGCCTAACAAAGAAAAGGCAAATTCAAAAAACCGCACGACCACTAAATATAACTTATTGCTATTGCTGCGACTAAAAGGAAAAAAGCGATAAAAGTCTCTCGCTATATATTGCACAGGAATACGTTGTGTTTTGCTTTCGTAAACTTGTGTATATTCTCTTATTATTTTGCCCGACTCAAGTAAATGTAATAATTGCTGATATAAATCTGCAGTAATTCCATCTGTCTTTTGTGATGCTATAACAATTTCAGAAACCCCCTTTTTGAGAACAAAATCTTCTAGCTCCTCCTTTTTGACTTCTTTTACATACTGATATTCTATCGGATTCTTATTTAAAGTATCTAAATTTACAAATCCAATGATTTTATAATTTGGGTCAACATTTTCTAATCCCAAAACTAATTCTTCTAATTGGTCTTGATCACAAATTAAAACTACATTCTGAAAAAAACGATGTGAGGCAAGGAAATAAACATAGAAGAAACGCCAGAATAGAATAACAAAAAGTATAGTCAAATAAAATATAATTATCGAAATTCGTTGTTTAGGTAATTCAGGTGATAAAACAGGAGTCAACAAATAAACCAAAACTGTAGTCGAAACAGCAATAACAGTACTTTTAAGAATTTGAAACTGATTACTTGCTACTTGCAAATTATACATCTCAAAAATAGATCCAAAAACATTAAGATACAATACTAATACAATTGCTCCATGATAATTAGTACTTGAAATATTAAAATAATGATAATCAAATACCTGACCTAGAAGATACAAAGAGCCCAAAACAAAAAAAGAGTCAAAAAACCGCAGAATGACTTTTCGCTCTGATATTTCAAAATGGATTTTATTTTTTTTGGGCATTTAAACTGTATCGGTTAAGTTATACGATTAAATTTGGGGAAATTTAAAATTACTTGAACAAATGTATTATAAAATTAATAATCAGGCCGTATTAATCAACAATACTATTTGTTTTTACATAATTATCTGTTTTATTCTTAATTATAGTAATCAAAGTTAATGCATATACAAATGCGGGTGCAGCAGTTCGCATTGCAGCATGATTAATTGTTAAAAGCCAAAAAGCATAAAATGATAGAAAATACAAATTACTTCGATTATTATAATACATTACAAAAGGCATTATAAAAAGTATTAGCAATCCTACTATCCCGAGCACACCGTGTTCACTTATCATACGTGTTATTTCGTTATGTGAAGCCACATCTACTCCAAAGACCTTTTTTCTATACTCTTTTCCCAACCCTGCTCCAACTCCTAGTATTGGATTATCCAAAAAGGTTTTAAGTTCAAACTCTATAATTACTTCTCTACCCCCTAATCTATCTTTTTTTACTCTTCCAGCTGCATCTTGATTAGCATAACGCTTTTCTATTAACCCAGCAGTTTGCATAGAAGTATATGTCCAAATTCCTACTCCCATAACAGCCGTAATAACAAATACCATAGCTAGCTTTCCTTTTATTTCTCTACTTGAATGAAGATATAGCAACAATAACAATATAGCAATCATAACTACTCCTGTTATTACTCCTCCTCTGGAGAAAGTTACAATAGCTCGATAACTAATAACTAAAAGTAATATTCCGTTTAAAATCAACATTTTTTTTGATTTCGAAAAGAGAATTAATTGAGTAAAAAACACAAACATCCCTAATCCTAATACAGTTGAAACCTGATTAGGTCCAAATCCTCCTGAAGTCTCAAAGTTAGACTGAGTACCTGTAATTACACTTTGTACACTAGGATTATACAAAAATAAATAAGCAGTTGTTGATACAATTGGCAATCCCATTACAAGAACTATATTCTGTAATTCTGAGAAACTAATATTTCGATTAAGATTGTATATAGCACAAAAGGCTAAACAAAAAGGCCCTGATAAATTAAAGAATAAAGCTTTTTTTACATCTACTGATAAAATATCAGTAGTAGCTGTTACCAGAATACTAGGAATTAATAATATCAAAAAAAACCAATATACAAATGAGTTAATTGTAAAACTGCTATAAATCATCCCCATCAGCATAAAAAAAACAATACTTAACTTGACATATTCATTATTAAAATTCCCTCCTGTCATTCTTAAAAAAACCTCAACTCCTACCATATATGCAGCAACTAAAAGCACTTCGTTGTTTTTATTCTTTGTTTTATACACAATATAAAAACCAAATATTGGTATCAAAAGAGCATAAATTTTTGACAAAAAAGGTACCACAAAAATTGCTAAAGCAATTAAAGCATGTATTAAAAGAATATAGCCATAGGTTAATGGATTGTTTTTCATTAATTTAAATATGTTTTGAAGGAGTAAAATTAATCAAATAGTTTAACCACGAAATATAATCTCTTACAATCGATTCTCTACTGTAATTCAAATTCACCATCTTATTTAATTCAGACCCCATCGTTATTCTTAATTTTTCATCTCTAATTAATTTTTGAATCGAATGTGAAAATTGATTTATATTATTTGATTCAACAATTAATCCTTCTTTTTCTGAAATAATTATAGTAGAAATTTCTCCAACATTAGTTGCCACAACTGGTAATTTGGACAATCCATATTCTAGGATTGCTAATGGAAGTCCTTCTGATATAGAAGGCAACACAGCTATATCACATTGTTTTAATATGGAGGCAACATTGTTTACTGTTCCGTAAAAAAAAATATTTTCATATAATCTTAAATCTCTAATCAGCCTCTTAAGTTCTTTAGAATGGTCATCTAAAAAATCTTTTCCAAATAAATGAAAAGTCCAATCTGGGTATTCCTTTCTAATTATATTGGCTACTTTAATTAATAATTCATGATTTTTTTGTGGACGCAAATTCGCTACGCAAACAATTCTTTTTCCTTCCTCCCCATTTAATAATAACTCTTCATCTAAACCTGTTATTTCATGAACAAAATTTGGAAAATAAATAATATTTTCACACCACAGATAAGATTCTGCCCAATTTTTCAAGGCAGAACTTACTGCTATGCTACCTTCAAAAAAAAGAGAACCAAACTTTAATGCAAAATTTCTTCTAGATTTTAAATCCTGAGAAATACCATAATGATCATGCCAAATTATTTTTATTTTTGGCAAAGTCAACTTTACTAAAAGTGCGATAAAGAAAGAAGAACTATGCGCATGAATTATATTTACTTTGTTGTTATTTATATATCTACGTAATTTAAAAATAGCTTTAAAATCTATTCTCTTCTTTTTATTCAAGAATAAGTACGAAACTTTCTTATCTATTTGGCTTACTAGTAATCCTTCTTTCCGAGAAGCGATTAAACCCGAAAATTCTATTTTCTCAGATAATGCATTAGCATAATTAACTGCCATGCGTTCTGCTCCACCCGCTTCTAAAGAGTCTATAATTTGTACAATTCTCATTTTACTAAAAGCTTTTTAATTTCAGTTTCAAGAATATCTATAGTATAATTTCGAGACCATTCTACAGCTAATTTACTTTTAGTGAAAAATATTTTTTCGCATTCTAGTATTTCACTTAATTTACTTTCATCTTCCTCTAAGTCCATTTCCAACATAATACCCCTATTACCATAATCAAGCATAAAAGGAATACAAGAAATTTTACTGGCAACTGGAATACATCCCCAAAACATTCCTTCTGCGAGTGCTTTTGGCCAACCTTCACTTTTAGAAGGCAAGATTACAAAATGATTTTTTTGATATGCTTTTTTTAATGTTTCATGATTTTGATTTCCCTGTAAAACAATATGATTCCCTAGTTGATTATTTTGAATATACTTCTCTAGAACACCTCTTTCAATTCCTTCTCCATATAAATCTAAAGTTGCCTTATATCCATTTGCTATTAATTTTTGAACTAATTTTATAGCATACATTGGATTTTTACCTACAACTAAGCTGCCTACAAAAACGAATGCTATAGTTTCATTAAAATCAGGCTTTTGAATAATTTCTTTTTCGGTTTCAGAATAAGTAGCAGTAAAAAAGGGCAGAATGTTTTTAGATTGATTTTCCCATTCTCCATAAACCAAAACTTTTATGTTTCGGGTTAAAAAAGTGTTATTCAAAATATATTTTTGCAATTTATATGTCCATGGTTGCACACTCACTGGATCCCAATTACCTGCATATTTAGCTGTTTTTTGTTTATTGGGGAAGAATATCTGAACAAAGCAACCTAATAAACCAATGTTCCCTGGGCAACGCAAATGAATGTGATCTGCATCTTTCATAGCCAAAAATATTTGCCAAAAAAGCACTGGTAGTTTAAAAAAAGAAATTAAACTATCTTTAAAACTGGTAAAATTAATATTGGATACTTTTCTAAAATCTATTTTATCATGCTTGTATACAAAATCAATTATGGTTGGTTCCTGCTTTAAAAATGGCCCCACAACAATCACTTCATCTACATGTTTTAACCAAATATTCATCTCACGAACGTAAGGGGCATAACCAAAATATTGATCTTTATTTTGACGATGAACAACATGGGTTATAATCACTAATTTCATTGGAATATTTGATTCGAAAAATTAATACAATACTTTTCCATACTGAACTTTGTTAAATAAGTGTTTCTAGCATTTATGGCCATTTGCGGCTGTTGCTCAAAGTTTCTTTCAACTTTTTCGAATAACAGAACCATCGATTTAGTATTAGAATCAAACTTAAAACATTCTCTCCCTTCTTCTAAAGAATGTGCCAATCCTGTTGTATTTGACACCAACAGTGGCGTTTTATTCATCATCGATTCAATCCCCACCATATTCAGAGCATCCATCTTTGAGGGTATTATCGTAAAGTGAGCTTCCGATAGATAGTCATCCACATCATCATAAGAAAGTCCGCCAAAGAAAGTTATTGTACTTTCATTATCAATCATTTTTTTAATTGCCTGCTCCTGACTTCCAGTACCTGCAATATTTAAAACTATATTTGAAAATTTATTTCCTTTTCTATAAATTTTAAATGCTTCTATAAGTTCTACGATCCCTTTTGAGGGATCTAATCGACCCAAATAAGAGATTACAATTTTATTTTTATCTTGATTATTGCTTTTTTGAAACCTATCTTTCATCGGATTCAAAATGACTAATCCTTTTTTAGAATAATAATTATTTTCTAAATCTTTTTTAGCTAATTCTGATGGGCAAACAATTACATCACAAAACAGTTTATAAAATATTTTTTTCCTAAGAAATAAAAATGTTCTTTTCAATGATGTTCTCTTCTGATCTAATATGATTTGTTGTACCAAAGTATGATAATAACTAAATGTCTTAACCTTATTTATTGAGATTAATTTTGATATTCCGATAGTGATATTGGCTCCAACAAAATGACCAATTACAACATCTGGCTTATATTTAAAATAAAGCTTAGAGAACCAAAGAGCATCTTTTATAGAAGTTGGCCTCTTTTCAGAAGGCCAGGAACAAATTATTATTTCTCCTTTTCCTTTATTAATTATCTTGCTTTCATCAAAAAATGGTTTATGTGAAATAAAAACAACTCTATTCCCTAAATCGGCTAAGTGGTGAGCTAAATAATAACTCATTGATGCAAATGAATCTTTGGTATAATTATGTGCTATTAAGATCGTTTTTATATCTGCCATAATTATCCTTGTTTCGGTTTATTGAATACTAAACTCCACCAACCAATCGTTCTTCCTATTGCTTCTGTCAAAGCTTCTTTTTTATTATTAGAAGTAAGAACATTGCTAAATCTGATGAATGTAAGCAAAATAGTTATAACATTCCATTTTAAACTATCTATAAAAATTGGATTTGGATTTTTGACTCTCCATACATACCAGCCATTTCTGACAACCATTTTCCCATACCGATATTGGTTAGGTCTTCCAGACTCTGCATGAAAATGTCCTAATTTTGCGGTAGTGTTTAAATATAATTTTCCTGTTTTCGAAACCCTTAATGTAAAATCGGCATCTTCATACAAACCATATCCTTCAAAATATGTAGAGAAAGAAAGTGTATTAAAAATTGATTTTTTAAAAGACGAAACTCCTCCCATCAATTGTTCTACCTGATATGTTTTCCCACTTGGTGGCAAAAAACCAACGCTTCTTCCATGCGAAAAGGATGGAGAAAAACCTGGCCGACAATTACTATCTAAATTAAGTTTTTTTCTTAAAACAAAACGGCTTCCATCTTTGCGTTTCCATCCATCAAAACAAAATTCATTGATTTTAGGAATATAGCTATCTGTTACTTTCTCCCATTTTATTTCATTACAAATATATCCTCCAACTCCCAAGGCTTCAGGAAAAGTTTCATACGTTTTTAATAAATTTTCAAAATAATCAGATTCTAAAACGGTGTCATCATCCAAAAAACAAACAATTTCGACAGCATCATTTACTTTATTAATTCCAAAATTTCTTTGTTTGGTAAGTCCTCTGTTTTCATCATCAACCAATAAATATTTTAAGTTTTCAAAATAATATTTGTTTAAAATAAATTCTGTTTTATTATTTGTGGAACCGTCAATAATTAAAATCTCATCTGGATATAATGTCTGTAGCTGAACGGATCGCAATAATTTCAGCAAAGGCTCTGGACGCATATAAGTACAAATGATTAAAGAAAACTTCATGGCTTATTTATTAATTTATTTGCCCAATACAAACTCTGTTTCCATTCTTTTTTAAAATTAAAAAAATATCTTATTGGATTCTTAATTGATTGTTTGCTATAATATTTAAAGAATAAAATTATCTTATATCCGTTTATTTGCTCATTAGTTTCATGCAAAATCTTATACAATAATACTGTCGGGGATGGCTTTGGCTTTATTTCATCATTATTCCATGCTAGATTTGATTTTGTCCTAAAACCACCTACTGGAGCTTTTAGATGCACGATTTGAGGGGCTGGAAAAAATAAAACATCATTACCTGTATTTCGAATTTGTATTCCAAAATCTGAGTCTTCTGCAAATCCAAATTCATATTTTATATCAAAAGTTATATTTTTTACTACTTCGCTTTTTACAATACTACACCCTGAGCCAAAAGTATTCCATTGAAATATTTCTTTACTAATGGCTTTTTCTCCTTCTCTCAGGCAACTAAAAGTTACTGCTGTGTTTTTATATTGTGAAATAAACTCAAATGCAGTTTCAATAAAAGAACCGGTAATCCTAATATCATCATCTGCAAAGAATACCCATTTGCTCTCTACTTGAGTTAAAGCAACATTCCTGGCATTACAAGCTCCTGGTTGATGAGTAAAAGTATGTCTTATTGCAAAAGGCCATATTTCAGAAGTCAAATAGTCTAACTCTGAGATACTTTCTAATAAAGGATTTTGCTCAACAATAATTACATTTTTAGGTAAATGTGTTTGTTGTGATAAATCCTTTAGAACATCATATAAATATTTTTTTCTTCCAATAGTTGGAATAATAATGTCTACCGTTTTCTCCTCTTTTACTATTAAAGATGAATGAACTATTATCTTATTAATACTTATGTTCTTTTTATTCCTATTCTTAAAAAACATACTATATAAGAAAGCTAAAAAGGGGAATTTAAACTCATAAATCACTAAATTTAAGAATAATAAAAATATCCATCGGGTTTTATAATGTTGCTTTACAAATTTAAAAAGTCTTAAATTTGAAGTTTTCACTATAGAAATTGGACAACTCCCTGATACTAATTTTGGTTCCGAATAACATAATAAACCTAATGGCATGCACACTTTAGCTATCGAACTTAAATAATAATCAAAATCCCAATCAAGTTTTATTTTCTTATCAATAGCCAACAATATGCTTGCATGAATAACTCCAACTGTGCTACTCATTTGCCAAGTTGGATAAGACACTTTTTTATTAATTCTAATGAAAGGCGATTCATCAATATAACCAATTTTTCTACCAAGAAAATTTATAGTATTCGGATTATATGATAACATCATCTTATTATGGTGAAACACATTATCTATAACCTTTAAATCAATAAAGTCCTGATAATTTTGATTACACCAAACTACTTTTGATTGTGGATAACTTACTGCTAAATCCATGAATACTGATGCAATAGAAGCTCTTTTATCAAAAGCTATACTTTCATTAGCTTTTGATAAAACCTTTATTACATTATTTTCATTATGATATAATACTATCATAATTTAGCTATTACTGATTTATAAAACTCAATATTTTGCTTTGCTAGAACTTCTACATCAAAATATCTTTCTACTTTGTTTCTTGCCAACTCTCCCACTTTTAAACATAGTTCTTCATCTGTCAAAAAATCATTTATTCTTTTTGCAAAGAGAACATGATCTTTGGGATTAACTAAAAAGCCATCATCTCCATGATCTATCATTTCTTTTGCCCAACCAATATCTGAAGCTACAATTGATTTTTTCATAGCCATCGCTTCAAGCCAAGAAACAGGAAAAGCTTCTGCAAAAGAAGGAAAAATGCAAACTGTTGCCTCTTCAATTTTCTCTTTTATTTCATTATAAGGCACACTCCCTATATACTCAACATTTCTGATTGCTTTGTCAGAGAACAATTCTTGCATCATTTTCCAGGTTGAAAAATTTCTGGAAACAACATCAGGAACATCTTTGCCTACTAAAATTAATCTCGCATTAGGATTATTCGCAATGACTTCATTAAAAATAAAAGGCAATTCTAGAAGTCCTTTTTTACGAATTAAACTTCCAAAATACAATATGCTTTTTTCTTTTTGAGTATATTTATTTTTTGCGTAAAACGAACTACTATCAATAGGATTCGGAATAATAACAAACTTTCTATTCAACCCAAAAACGGCATTTGTAATATCAGCTGTAAACTGACTCACTGATAGCAATCCATCTGCTTTTTGTAATGCCCTTTTTTCATGAAACTTATTGATCCATTTTACGGGACGATTATCTAAATGACAAAAATAAGTATCTGAGCCATGCAATCGTATAATTAATGGGCATGCTTTAGGTTGTATAAATGATGTAATACCTGTCCAATCTGGTGCTTCTACTAAATCAATTTGTTTTTTTTTATATAATTCATTAATTATTTTTTCTAGTTTCTTCCTAGTTAAAAACCAAGATAATCCCTTGAATTTTATATTTTTTATCTGTTGTATAATAATCCCTTCGTCTTCAAAAATAGCATCATGTTTTTGTCCATATACAAGAACCCGAACTACAATACCTTGTGCTAAAAGCCCAATAGCTACGTTTTTAATACTCGTTCCTAAGCCTCCCGAGTTACCAGTTACTGCATGTGGATATTCTGGTGTTAAAAAAGCAATGTGCGTCATTTAGAATTAAATTTCATAGCATTACCATTAATATATACATATCTTTCCTTATAGACTAAGTAAGTCGAATCTGCTATGCTTTGATTCTTTTTGAAATCAGTATATTTAATATTTGATAAATCCGCTAATGTATAAAACAAATTATTGTTTGTTGTGAGATACTTTTTATGCTTTTTTAAGTTGTTAACTTTTTCTGTATTTTCTTTACTATATTTTGATGAACTCCATATAAAAAGGGGGATATGTGTTTCCTTTTCGGTAGGGTTTTGGGACCCATATCCAAAAAGTGCTTGACTATCATCAAACAAATTACAGCCATGATCTGCTGTAAACATAAAAATGGAAGATTTATTTTGCTTTTGAACTAAGTTTATAATCTTACCTAAAACAAAATCTTGCAGCTTTATCATATTATCATAATTATTGATAAATACAGGTGCATTTTCCATTGTAACTGGATAGTTTTTTTTCGAGCTATTTGGTTTATAAAAATTGAATTCCTCAGGTATTTCTCCATGGCCTCCAATCATATTGACAACTATTAACTTTCTTTTAGATTTTTTTTTATTTACTACTTCATTAAAAACAGGAATAATATCTAAATCCGTACTCCTTTTTTTATACAACTCAAACAGCTCATCTGCTTCGTCTTTATTATTTATATAATCAAAAATATTTTGATTAGAAATCCAAACTGTTTCGTATCCAGCTTCTTTAAATAATGAAACTATTGTTTTTTCTGAATAAGCGATTTCAGGTTTTTGAGGGGTTGCTTGTGTAATTAGAAGGGGTATTGAAGCTACTGTAGAGTTCCCATTTGAATAATGTCTATCAAATGAAATTAAGCTCTTTATAGTGTCTAGATTCGTACTTGTAGACCGTTTATATCCATTTACAGTCCAATTACTATATCTTATTCTTTCTCCAATAACCAAAACTACGATGTCGGGTTTTCCTCCTTCTTCTTTGTTTGTGACTCCAAAACTAAATGTTTCTTTTTCTTTTTTATATTTATTGAATCTGTTCATTATTGTTCCAAATTCATAAACTCGGTAATACAGACTCAAGGGATGTTCCTTTAAAAAATGTTTTCTTAAAGTAATTTTGACTAAATTTCTTCCCGAGTAATAATCCGATGAATTATATACTTTCAGGTATGATAAAGTAAAAGAAATCAATAAGCAGCATATCGCTATAAAAATACAATATGGTATCCTTTTATATTTAAATTTTTTAAACTTTAATAAACATAACAAATACGTGACTACAACTATAATGGAAATCAATATATAAATATAGAAACCATTAATAAACTCCCCAATTTCTGAAGATGAAGTATAAAACAAAGCTTTTATATTATCTACAGTCGTGTAACCTCCTAAAATAATTACATTAACGACCTCTATACAAGAGGATATCAAATAAAAAAGACCAACACCAAGATAGGTCCAAAAATATGATTTAATAGCATTTAATAGTATTAAATATAAAAACAAATAAAAGCAACACTTTGAAAATACAGATAAAATAAAAGTCAGTATATCTTCTCTCCAGTTAATTATAATATCGGGGATAATTAAGATTAGAATAGAAAATAAAATCAGAACTAACTTTAAATTAATTTTCTTAAGCATATTTATTAATTAAAAAAATCTTTTATAATCCTAGCAGTAAATATTCTTGCTCCTGCATCATTCATATGTCCACAAGAAGAAAAATACTTATCACCTTGCACCACATTTTCATAATTATGAATTTCGGGATAGGCTTTTTTTACTTTATCAAAATAATTCATTCCTGCAACATTTTCGCACATCGGAGTCATTACTGTTATCAAATTGATATCATTGGTCTTACAGATGCGTTTGATTTCTTCGTAATATTTATTATGTGGTAAAGGGTTTAAATTAACTATATTATTTTTCATATTTCCGTTTTTGTGTTTTACCAACGGATAATATCCTAAATAGTCTAAAGCATTCGTTTTTTCGCCTATTAGTGTTTTATAAACTTCTCTAAATCCAATTTCAGAATCATATTTCACATATCTATAAAAAGGGAAATAATATAATTCATTAAAATTTTCTTCATCATAAAAATGCTTTTTTATAACTTCTGAATTATGAATATACGGTAGAAACTTTGTCGAAACCCCTATGGATTCCTGATCATTAGAAAGGTTCAAATCTGCTTCAAGAATTACATTTTTAATTGTATATTTTCTTTCAATCATTAATTTCAGTAGTAAAGAAGTCTCAAACAAATGACCTCCACTCATTCCAAAATTAAAGGTTTTTAATTCTTTATCTTCAAATAGCTGTGAAACAAAATGATTATTAGCCCTTGAAGAACCTACTATTATCACATCGTACTTTTGAGCTTTTGAGTTAAAAACTTTTTCTATTTTCCCTCTATTTTTAGATTGCATAAAAACATAGGTAAAAGCCAAGTCTAAAACTCCCGCAATCAAAATAATTATGACTAGAATTTTAACTGTATAAACTAAAAATTTCTTCATTAAAACTGAAAATATATAAATTCTTTATAATCGGAGAAAGTTCCAAAAACCATAATAGCTGCTATTGCCAAAGTTAATTTTAGCATACTTCTTTTTCCTGAAATTGGTTCTATTTTATTACGATTATTCCATTCTACTAAAACGAACAGACCAATCATAAGTAACAATTCATAATTATAGCGCTCATTTGATAAATATTGAAGACTAATGTCTCTGTTAGTAATGATACGCTTCAAATACAAAACTGCATCTGTTATTGTTCTTGATCTAAAAAACACCCAGGCTATACAAGTTAACGAAAAGGTATATAAAATACTCATTATAACTTTTACTGAATCAAAATTGTATTTTAACCGAAAGGAATCTATATTATTCCTATTACTGTTTGATAAAAGTAAAGGCAGGAAATAAACGGCATTAATAAATCCCCAGACAAGGTATGTCCAATTGGCTCCATGCCAAAACCCGCTTACTACAAAAATGATAAAGGTATTTCTGATCTTCATCCAAATTCCTCCTTTGCTCCCTCCTAATGGAATGTACAAATAATCACGGAACCATGATGAAAGTGAAATGTGCCAACGGCGCCAAAATTCTGCAATATCTCTTGAAAAATAAGGGTAATTAAAGTTTCGTAATAAATCTAAACCAAACAATTTTGAAACTCCCAACGCTATATCTGAATACCCTGAAAAATCGCCGTAAATTTGAAATGCAAAATAAATTGCTCCCAGAATTAATGAAAAAGTATTCATTGAAGTATAATTATCAAAAATAGCATTTGCATAGGTTGCACAGGTATCTGCAATAACTACTTTTTTGACCAAACCCCAAATAATTTGATAAATACCTTCTTTCGCCATTTCAAAATTAAACTCACGTTTTACTTTTACTTGCGGCAATAAATGTGTTGCTCTTTCGATTGGTCCTGCAACCAAAAGTGGAAAATAGCTCACGAATAAAGAATAATCTACAAAATTATATTCGGCTTTTATTCTTTTATAATAAATATCAATTACATATGACAACCCGTGGAAAGTATAGAATGAAATTCCGACAGGAAGAATTACATTCAATAAAATTGGACTTGCCTGAATTCCAACTGAATTTAATAACTCGGTGAAAGATGCTGCAAAAAAATTATAATATTTAAAGATTCCTAAAAACCCTAAATTGACTAAAATACTAAGCCAAAACCAGAACTTTCGGATCCTTTCTGTTTTTCCTTTTTCGATTTGAATTCCCGTATAATAATCTAGAAACGTAGAGAAAACCAACAAAAAAAGAAATCTCCAATCCCAACAGGAATAAAAATAATAGCTGGCAACTATTAATAAAGCATTTTGAGAGCTTTTAGTCTTATTGAAAACAAACCAATATAAGAAAAAAACGATTGGTAAAAAAACAGCAAAAGCTAAGGAGTTAAAAAACATATAGGTATTTATGAAATTTTAAATTAATATATTCCTTCTGTAAGTAGTTTAAAATGATTTTCTACCATTTTCGGCAAAGAAAAGGAATTGGCAATTAATTCTCTCGTATTAGTCGATATCTTTTTATTTCCTAAATAAATATCTTCTAAAATTACCGCTAGAGCTTGAATGTTTTTTGCTTCAAAAACATATCCATTTCCTTCATTAGTTATTACTTCTGTATTCCCTCCTACCTTTGTTGTAATTACAGGAACGTTTGCAGCAAGGCTTTCTAAAATTGACAAGCTGAAACATTCCATATGAGTAGGATGCAACATATAATCATATTGAGAAAAAATCTCATTAAGATTAGCTTGGCTTCCTTTAAAGACAAAAATTTTATCTAAAGAATATTTTTGAATTAACTGGATTAACTGATTTTTATATGGTCCATCTCCATAAATAGTGATTTTAATTTCATCCCTTATTTTTAAAGGAAGAAGGTGTACTGCTTCGATTAAATCCTGAATACCTTTGGATTCTCGAAGATGAGAAGCTACTAAAAAACTCGGTTTCACATCATTCCGTATATCTCTCACTAAAATGGCTTCTAAAATAACTCCATTGTAAATTGTATGTGTTTTAGATCTTAAATGAAACCCAAAATCAGTTAAAATCGCATTTACCGTATAGTTAGATACTCCAACAAAAGCATCAATGTACCTTGAGAATAAAACTCCTTTCAACCTTTTATTTATTTTCTTTTTTAGAGAATACCCATTTAAAGGCCTGGGATTATGATCTACAACAATAATTTTAGTATTAGCTGTTTTTTTTATTTTATAGAAAAATGGAGTACATAATTCTACAAAATGAGTAATAATATGTGAATATCCTTTTTTATTTTTATTATTAAAGGCTAAAAAATTGTTCTCTACATTTTTGGTTTTACTACTATAAATAGTCAGATTTGAATAATTCCCATGATTTGAATTGTTAGGAAAAAACCAGTCGATATGAATATTATTTTCTTTGCATTTTTCATCAAAATACCAGAAAAAATAATCCATTCCTCCTACTCGTTCTGGAAGTAATTCATAATTACAGAGAACTGCTATTTTCTTCTTAATCATTCAATGCAGATAAAGTTCCAGCAATACGCTTACTTGTCCCTAATAAATCTTTACTTATTTGTAACTTAATCATTTCTTTTCTTTCTATTTCTTTTTCATTCGAATACTTTAAAGCATGATTTATTTGCTCTATCAATTGCACTCTGTCCTTTGCTATATCTACAGACTTACTATCAACTACTTTCTTATAATGATCATATTCTAAAAATCTTTGGTCATTATAAAGACCGTTTTTCAAATTACCAAATACCGTATTTATCACTGGTTTATCAAAAAGCATAAAATCCAAGCTCATGGTAGAACACATATTTATATTCAAATCTACATTTTCTAATAATGATCGTAAATCGATAATATCTTCCTCACTTGGAATCCGTTGAGACCAACTTTCCTGATGATTTTCTCTTGTCAAAATCCATTTTGGTACATTCCATATAATCTCAGGAAATTCATCCCGAATCATTTTAAACCTGCTGTCATCTTCAGCAGGTGACGTTCTTACCAAAAGCTGTACTGGGAACTGAATTTTACCATTTTTAATAGCCTCTGCAATTGATTTAATTATTATAGGATCATTCTGTCCAATTGAAACATCTGCACAACTATAGCAAATTATTTTTTTATTAGTGTCTAACCCAAATTTAGCAATAAAATTTTCCTTTGTAGATTTGTATTTATCCAAAACGTAGGGCTCAAATTGTGGCGTTCCAACAATTTTTACATTTTCATTTTTTACATTTGGATAAAAATACAACAGCTCCTCTTTCATCAGTTGACTCCACACCAAAAAATTATCAAAAGCACCTAACATTCTTCCCTTAGACGCCAAATTATCCCAACTAAAGATAAATGTACTCGTTGGGATTTTAGACCGAATTGCACCATACAGAAATGGGGCTAAATATGGTGGACGCTGATGAGTAAAGAACAAATGAGAAGGTTTGTCTTTCTTAAGGATTTCAATATATTCCTTTGTGATTTTGTTTCTAGAGAAAGACAAAAACTGAAGCTTTTCAGCAATAAGGATACTTGAATTTGTGTTTACGTATTTCGTAAAGAAATAAAGTCCTTTTAAAAACATTGCTCTAATCGAATTATTTTTAGGATAACTAGATACCAGGTTGTCATTCATTCCATAAAATGCTTTATGCTTTTGTAAATGTGCTAACTCTTTCCATTTTCTAAAAGCCCATGTTATTTTACCTTCTTTATAAACAGCAAGTTCCTTTATTTCAAGTTTTGGGTTATCAAAATTCTGATAACAACTTTCGGGTAATCCAGAGTAAACAACAATTTTATCAAATTGCTTTAAAGCTTCTGCTATAAAATCACTCATAACGAAATTTCTAAATCCTACACCATCCGTTATTACTACTCCTAATTTTTTCATTTTATTATAATATTAAATCTCCTTATTATTCTCTGATAATTTTTCTTGATTTTTTTGATCCAAAAAAACGTATTATCTTTAAAAATTATAGAATGAGGAGTTTTATTTTCTTCAAAACTCAATGAATCAAATATGTTATTTATCCGTTTTGTATGTTTTTCATTATTTCCATAAGCTCTTGCAAACCAAGTATGATATAGAAATATCTTATCATTATACTCAACTGAATTTGTAATATAATCTTCATTCATTTTAGCGTTCAGAAAAAAAAACTTTTTGTTTTTTCTTCTCAACCAAAAGTAAAAACAATAATAAGGTTCATAAAGATTATTCTTATCATAATTACCTTTTAAACTCGTTAAATTATCATCAAACTCATTATTTAAAATATAATTATTTTTTACAATTTCATTTTTGTTCCATATTTCCTCCAACTCTTTAAAGTTAATTATCGAAAAAAATGTATTAATAACATAGGGGTTATAAGCTCTATGTGTAATCATTCCTCCATCACGAATTCCGCAAACAGTATAACTTTCAGATTGCATTTTATCTATAATATCAAAAACAATTTCAGCATCATAAAAAAGGACATCTTCGTCTGTCATTATGAGCCATTCTATATTTTTGTTTTTTAACTTTTTCATCATATAGAAAAGACTATTTATACCGTGCATCCCATTTCTACCATCAATAACATATTTTTGAATGTTTTTTGGAAAAAACTGGGAACTTCTAGCATATAAATCAAAGTTTATAACTGTAGAAAGTATCGCTATTTTAGACTTTTCGATTACCATATTTTGAAATCATATCTATCTATATACCTCACTAATTCTTTATCTTTAATATTTGGTATCAAAATTCTATTGATTTTTTTTCTAGTTTTATTATTATTTGAAGAATAATAATTATTAGCCAATAAAATCCCTGAAAAGCCTATTTCATCTAGTATCTTATATGTATCTGAATTATAAGAGCCATGAGGCAAAGCCAAATATTTTATATTTTTAATAGTTAATTCATCTAGCTTTTGTATCGATAATACCAACTCCTTTTTTTGTTCTTCATAGTTTAGACTCCCTAAAGAATAATGATTATGTGTATGAATTCCTAAAGTAATTAAAGGATGCGCTACTAACAACTTCACTTCTGAGCTTGTTAATGAGCGATACTCCTCTCTAGGAAAAAAGGGTATTTCATTTAACTCTTCAAATTCTAAAAACCACTTTTCTTTATCTTCATTTGAAATTTTATTAAGATAATATGTGATAGACTTATATGAGCCATTTGATTTTGAAATTTTGTCACTTTGATTAGGAAGATAAAATAATTCTTTGCAATGCGAATAATCAAAAAATAAGCGATCCCACCAGAACTCTTTTTCTGTATCGATGTTTAATGTTGTTATAAAAATTGTTGCAGGAATTTGATACTTTTCTAGTAATGGTAGCGCATTAATAATGTTATCAGCGTAACCATCATCAAAAGTAATTACTAATCCTGTTTTTTTTAAAGAAGTCCATTCTTCGTCTAATTTAAGAATCTGATATTTTTCTTTATAATAGCGCAATTGATTTTCAAAATTCGCTACACTTACTGTAAGTTCTCCTAGTTTATCTCCAACACTATTGCTAACTCTATGATACATCATTACTAAAACAGGCCTTCCGTATAATACCCTACTTTTTAATTTTAGAAATTTATAATATCTATTTTTAAGTTGAGTTTTCATTAATTAGATAAGTCTCTAAATTGTTTTTGATGATTCAATTGCCAAATATCTCCTTTTTGAAGACATTGAAGAAATAATTCGTTACTATTACCTTGCCCAAAATCATTATCTAATCTTCTAATCTTATGCAAATTAATAATCGAAAGCGCTTTTGTTATCCCCTTTTCAGAATAATCTGTATTAATAATATCGGCATGAACGGCTCTATTTTGCTGACGAGTTCCAATATTAATAATCGGGATTCCATAATATGGAGCTTCTCTAATTCCAGCACTGCTATTACCTATAATAAATTGACTGTTTTTTAATAAAGTTAAAAAATATTCAAATCGGAGAGATGGAAAAATTCTAAATCTTTCGTTTCCTTTTAGTCTTTCATACTCCTCTAGAATGAATCGACTTCCTAAATCATTGTTTGGAAAAATCACAACATAATTATGATTGTCTTGCAATAATGAAGTCACAAAGTTTTTTACATATTGCTGCATTTCCTTAATTTCAGTCGTTACCGGATGAAACATAACTATTGCATACTTTTCAAAATCGATTTTATAATATGCTTTTGCAGTTATTAATTCTGGCAATTTATTTGAAAACATAATATCAACATCAGGTGAACCAATTGTAAATATTGATTCTTTTATTTCCCCCATTTGTATTAATCTTTTCTGCGCTTGTATATTGGATACAAAATGTATATGACTCAATTTACTTACACTATGACGAATTAATTCATCAACTGTTCCTGATACCTCTCCACCTTCTATATGTGCAACTAGGATGTTATTGAGAGATCCTACAATAGCACCTGCCAATGTTTCTACCCTATCACCATGAACTACAATCATATCTGGACTTACATCTTTACAATAAGCAGATAATCCTTCAATAGTTTTAGCTAAAGTTAAATCCATTGTGGTTTCATGCGTGTGATTTTTGAAAGTATGAATGTTTTTAAAATTACATCTTTCGATTTCAATTAACGTATAGCCATAAACTTCTTGTAAATGCATTCCTGTCACGAAAACATGTACTTCAAAATTTTCTTGTTTTTCAAGCGCTTGAATTAGCGATTTTATTTTACTAAAATCTGCGCGAGTACCTGTAAGAAATAGAATTTTTTTTATTGAACTACTCAAAATCTGAAAAATCTAATTGTTCATCGTTTCCAATATTTCTCAAAGCAATTTTCCCAATTAAATCATTAAAATGTTCTGCTAGAACTTTACCCGTTCCGGGTCTTTTAACCCAAATATTTTCTTTCGATAATTTTTCTCCTTTTTTAATTGAGGTAATAGCACAAACAGTTGCGAATGCAAAATCAATTGTAACCTGCTCTTCTAATGCTGGCTTTTTTATTCCTCCACGCATCAAAGCAATTTCTGCACTTGAAATGATTAACTCTTCACAGGCTTTTTCATCCATACTGCAAATAATATCTGGACCAGTACGTTGCATATGGTCTGTAAAATGTCTTTCTAAAACACTTGCACCAAGAGCAACTGCACCTAAACAGGCATTGTTATTTAAAGTGTGATCACTTAAACCAAAAACTTTATCAGGAAATGCTTCGTGTAATTCTATCATTGCTCCCAGTCGAACTAAATGAATTGGGGTTGGATATAAATTTGTAGTATGCAATAAAGCTACAGGAATATTATTTTTATCGAAAATAGCAACAGCTTTTCGAATACTCTCTATCGTATTCATACCTGTACTTAAAATTACTGGTTTCCCAAATGAAGCAATATGTTCTAATAAAGGATAATTATTACACTCTCCTGAACCAATTTTGTAAGCCGGAACATCAAATTTTCTCAATCGTTCGGCTGCTGCGCGAGAAAAAGGAGTCGAAATAAAAATCATTCCTTTACTTTCTACATAATTTTTAAGTTCCAGTTCATCAATTTCATTTAATGAGCATCGTTCCATTATTTCGTAAATAGAGACATCTGCATTACCTGGAATAACTTTCTTAGCGGCACCACTCATTTCGTCTTCAACAATATGAGTTTGATGCTTTACTACTTCTGCACCTGCTTTTTTTGCTGCATCAACCATTTCTTTAGCAACTTGCAATGAGCCTTCATGATTAATCCCAATCTCTGCAATAACTAAAGGTGGGAAATCTAATCCTATTTTTCGGCCTGCAATTTCTATATATGGGTTTTTCATGATTTATTTATTTTAATTTCTGAAATCAAACCAATTTTCATTAATCTCTTTCTAGTATGTTTTTTAAATTTTCTTACCCTATCCTTAAATGGAAATAAATAATCTTTATATATTTTAACCGGTTTTGAATCAGTATACTTGTTTTCAAATTCCTCAAACACTCTATCTATTCTTGCCGTATGTCTTCCTCTTAAATCTCCATATTCTCGTGAAAACCATGTGTGGTATACTATTGGTTGGTTATTTAAATCGTAAACAACATTAGTGATTTGATCATCTGCAAAAGGCAAATCAACATTTAAGTATAACATTTTTTGATTTTTTCTTTTTAACCATAAGTAAAAACAATAATACGGTTCGCTCATACTTGTTTTATCATAAGGATATTTTAATTGAGATAAATCATCATTAAATTCATTTTCTCTGACATAATGATTTTGAAACATTTCTTTTTTATTCCATATTTTTTTCAACTTTTTTAAATGGATTATAGAAAAAAACGGATTCATTACATAAGGGTTACCTGAACGTTCTGGCAATGCCCCTCCATCTCTGATTCCAGCTATTATATAATCATTAACTTTCATATTATCTATTAATGGATAAATTAAATCTGAATTTACAAATAATGCATCTTCATCCATTAAGATTAACCAATCAATATCTTTTCTTTTAAAAACTTTCATCATAAATGTTATGCTAAAAATTCCAAACATTCCATTTCTACCATCAAAAACATATGATTTAATATTTGATGGATATAATGATGCGCTTTTTTTGTATAATTTAAAATTATTAACTGTAGATAATATTGCTATTTTAGAACTATCCATTTTACTGTTTTTTGGTGCTTTTTTAAAAGAATACATAACATGACCCAAATTGATCTGTATATTAACAACTAGCGTTGTGAAATCCATTTTTTTTTACGGTCTGCAATTTCTATAAAAGAGTCTATAAATTAGATTTTAATATGTTTGTGATATAAATATTCGGCAAAATCAAAATCTTCTTGGGTATCAATGTCAACATTGGCAAAAATATGATTTATCTCAAACGGAAATGCTTCATGAGAAATAATTATATCATCAAAAATTAAAGTTGCTTTTGTAATATAAAGTAACCCATTTTCAAAATATAATGGATCAAGATCTTGACTTCGTTGTCCAATTTCGTAATTGTACGGAGTAAATTTATGTTCTGCTATTTTTCCGAATTTTTGATGGTTTCTTGTAACAGTAAATAGGCTATTATAATTTTCTCTTTGATATAAATCGAATGTTTCCCGCAATAAATTTTCTGGACGAAGAGGATTTGTAGGCTGAAGTAAAACTATATTTTCTACAGGTTCTATATTTTGCAAAACATGCTTAACAGCAGTAATTGTAGGTTCTAAATCTCCAGATATACTTGATGGTCTGTCTATCACTTCCGCGCCATATTCTATAGCGATTCGTTTTATTTCCTTATTATCAGTCGAAACATATATGTCATCGATAATGTTACTATTTGCCTTAGCATACAGAATACTATGTGCCAACAAAGGAATCCCTCCTAATGAAAGAATATTTTTAATAGGTAATCGTTTTGAATCACCTCTTGCAGGGATAATAGCAATAGTTTTCATGTAATTATTTGTCTGCTGGTTTCCAATATAATTTTGTATCGCCTAATTTTTGGTATTCCTGATATTCTTTAATTGATAATCTATTTGCATTTTTAATAATTTTTGGAATTGAAAACAATAAATCCCACAGGGCCAATATAATTCCTTTTAAAGCTATTAAATCACCTCTAAAAACTTTTGTTTTAAGTTGCATCCAAATTGAATATGCCATTTTTTTCGGAATGGCACTAAAAGGATAAAACAAAAAATATAAATACCAGCCAGAACGCAATGACCTCCGAGAACGGATACTATAATCTTTATTTTTTTTCCGTGATTTTAAATCTACTCTATGATTAACTAAAACTTCTGGCAAATAATGTATTTCCCAGTTTTTTTTAAATAATTGGTAGGAAGCAAAATCTTCTTCGCCATAAAAAACAAACCATGCTGGATAATCAGGAATATCTTTCCATGCCGACATTCGCCAAACATTTGCTCCTCCTGCAAAACTTTTTATACGATGCGAAACCTCAGCACAATTTATTATTTTAGGCTCTTCTATATTCCAGAAAATCCTAAAACTAAATAATCCAATTTTTGGATTTTTATAAAAAGCCTCCTCAATAATCGCTAAAGGATTTTGGGTAATAAAATGTAAATCATCATCTATAGAAATAGCAAATTCTGTAGTAACCAGATCCATCAATCTATTACGACTATAAATTAATCCTTTACTTTTATCGTTTCTAATCAATTGAATTTCTGGATATTTTTCCCTAACAAAGATATCTGTACCATCAGTAGATCCATCATCGCAAATAATAAAAGTAACATCATTCCTATCTAATAAATGTTGACATTTACCCAATGTAAAAGCCAAATCATTTTTACGGTTTTTTGTAGTTATTAGAATCGAAAAACTTTTAATTATTTTCTGCATTTTAATACCTTTTGATCATATGCTGAGGAAGTTTTTTCCATTTTAAGAATAATCTAACAATCCATTTTATTGAAATAAGTTTTCTAAACAATTTGTTTTTTATAAAATATAAAATATTGCTTATTTTTTTATTCTTAGAAAAATTTGTTTCTAAATCTTCATTCATTTTTCTTTCAACAAATGGAACAGTCATCCAATCTTCAAATGTATTCCCCATATGATAAGCATAGTTATCGTATGTAGTCAAACGCCAATAATTTTTCTTTAATAGCAATTGATCCAGATATCCTTCGCTATTTCCTCCCATTTTAAAACCAATGTAAGATACTAACTCTTCGAACATATCTTTTTTATAAGTAGATACAAAATGACCTGACCCAATTAAAACTTTTAAATCTAAATTAAGTTCTAAACCTAATACATATTGTAAATGATCCTGATTGTAATTTCTATCCCAACCCAAACTATCATAAAATCTAATTAAAGCTTCACTATTTTTTACTGGAATAAATTTTAGTTTTTTATTGAAAAAATTATCGAAAATAACATTCCAACAATAATGTTCATACATTTTAAACTGAGGAACTATACCAACAACTCCAGCATTAGGAATATGAGTAAAAACTTTTACTGTTTCAACTTGCCATTGCGGCAAAAACATAACATCATAATCTGAAATTGTAACCAATTCTATATTATTACCCGCCAAACCTTTAAGTATTGAATTGAGCTTACCTATGTTTTCAGTATGAATTAATTCTTGTATTTTATCTTTATTTAAAAGAGAAATTAAATAATCTCCTATAATTGTATCACTTCCATTATTAACAATTGTAATAAAAGTTCTTTTATGAATTGTTGCAAATAAAGAATCCAAGCACAATTTTAAGATTGCGAAACTATCTTTAAAATAATCTCTCTGATTGGGTATATAAACTGGGATTATTATTTGATGAATGTATTTGGATTCATCATTTTTTTGATCTTTAAATGGGTTGTAACCTACTCGCACAACTTAAAATCTATTAGGTTTATTTATTAAAAATTTAATCATAAAAAAGAATCTTTTAAATACATAAAAAATATCAGTAAAATAATTTGAAGTTATTTTAAAACCCGAGTGTACAAAACCTTTAAGGGATTTAAACATTGTATAATTGGCATGATGCAATTGATAACTTCCAATAGTTTCATTTTTAAATCGAAAGAAATTTTGTGCTTTTGTTCTATTTATTTGATAACAAAAAATTGAAGGTACAAACTCTATTTTATAGCCTTCCGCAATAACGCGTTTCGTCCATTCCTTATCTTCAAAAGTAGTTATATCGGACATAAAAGGATGTTTCTCCCAAACTCTTTTATTAAATACGGAACCAGCAAAAATCAAACCTGCTCTATTATAATCATCAATACTTGAAATATTATTTATATATCCTGAATAATCATTAATATTATGCAAACAACGCAGACCTGCAAGTTCATCTTCTCTTCCTTTAAATTTTTCTTCAATTAATTTAAAAAAGTCATGACTAACAGGGAAAGAATGTGCACTAAAAATAACAACAATATCATTTTTCGCGCATTTTGCTGCGAAATTAGCGCTCCCTCCATAACTAAACTTTTCTATAGTAATGAAGTTAGCATTATACTTTTCAGCTACAGCCTTACTATCGTCTATTGATAGATTATCTATGACAATAATTTCATCAATATCAGACATATATCTTTCAGTCAAATTACGAAGTAAAAATTCCAAAGCTTTATCCTGATTTTTATTTCTTATTACTACTGATATCATAATTAAAATTTAATGAGTTAGAACACTAAAGAAACTTAAATTGAGTTTACCTCTCTTATACCAATAATATAGAATTTTTTTTCGTTGAAAAAAATTGTGCTTTTTCAAAATTTCATTTAGTCGAAAATTATACTGCTCTTTTGCTTTTTGTAACCTTAATAAATCATCTTTTTGATAAGTCTTGATTCCTAAATAATAACAATAAGAAAAATTAATATTTAGTTTTTCTGAATAATTAAAAATAAGTTTAGAATATAATTCTTGATGTTTATGCATAATATAAGCAATCAATTTATACCTATTTTTCATATTAATACCTTTCATTCTAGACACAGGTTTAGATCTATAATAAAGACAAGCCGTATTTACTTTTATGGCATTCCCTCCATATTTCAACAAACTAATCCAAAATTCCCAATCCTCGTAGCCTTCAACCATTTTTTCATCATAACCTTGTGTTCTCTGCCAGTCTTTTTTACGAAAAAGCCCTGAGCAAGGAATCATATTACTAAATATTAAATAATCAAAACTAAAATTTGCTAATACTAATTCTCCACTTGAAGTACCAAAATTTTCAACGCCGCCATAAACAACTTTTGTGTTGTCATTATGCAAAAGTATTTCCAAACATTTTTCTATATAATTTTTATTTATCTTATCATCTGCATCGAGTGGTAAAATATAATCTGCCAGGGAATTTTTTATAGCAAAATTTCTAGCATTAGAAACTCCTTTATTTTCATTTTTAAAATATTTTATTCTTATATCTTTAGAGCACCATTTTTTGGCTATCTCATCTGTATTATCAGAAGAACCATCATTTACAATAATACACTCCCAATTATTATAGGTTTGTAATAGCAACGAATTAATTGCATCTTCAATAAACTCTCCTTGATTATAACATGGCATTATTACAGAAACTAATGGTAATTGCATAATTTAAAAGATTCTTTTGTTTTTTAACGTATTTAAAGAAATTTTCAGACTATATAAAACTGACAAAATAAAATTACAATATTGCTTAAAATCATTGTTCTTAAAACAAATTATGGAAATTTTAAAAAAGTATTTTATATTCTTTTTGTCATTAAGATAAGACTTCGATATTCTTTTAAATAATTCCTCTTTTTGGAACTTAGAAAAAAGACCAACTTTACTTGTTAGTAAGTAATGATAGAATTTGAAGGTTGCTTCTGATTTTTCTTTAAGATTATTCTGCTGTCCAGAAATGCTAACATCAGAAACCCTTATATAAACTAATTCATTATTGATTGTATAAATTGATTTCCCTTCAGAAAAATCAAACCAAGCTGCATCATCACTATGCCAAGCTACAGGATAATCGCGAAATTTATATTTCAGAAATGATTTACGTGAAAAAAAATATTCAGATAATGAACTTCTTGTTATACCTCTTATCTTCCTGAAATAAAAATCTGTTACATTTTCCCATTCGGGATGATGATAAAAAGAAGTCAGAAATTGAGATTCATGATTTACTATAATAGTTGAGAACCGAACCACATTTGTTTTATTTTTAAATAAATTAAAATTTCTATACCATTCACTAATGACTTCTTTACCCAAAACATCATCATCTCCTAAAATCATTAACCACTGTTCGTCCTTGCTAAGTGCTATGCAGCGCTCCCACTGCTGAGTAAGTGAATAAGACCCCAAATTATCTCCAAAACGATGATATTCGAAATCAACTTGTCCCTTATATTTTTCTAATATAGTAACAGGATCCTCAGGACTAGCATCATCACCAATATAAACTTTAAAACGTTTATCACTTTGATTTGCTAGTGATTTCAAAGTCTCTTCAAAAAATTTGATTTTATAATATGGAATAATAATAGCAAGCATTTTTATTTAAATATTCTTTTTAATAATTTAAATGGAAATAAAATAACATGCCCCATCTTATATGAATTACTATTACGTACCCTCTCTTCTGTTTTTTTTTCATTTATCTTCCCTCCATCAAAAATAGAAGTTTTCTGTTCTTCAAAGTCACAATCACAAGCAATTGCAATAAGGTACAATGGGCTAACAACATTATCTGTTATTTTAGAATAATTCCCAGAAAATACTTTGATTCCATTTTGATCGGATTCTTTCTGAATAATAGAGGCACCATTACAATATACTTGGGTAAGAAGCTGCATTCGATTAAAATTATCAAACATTAGGTTTACAAATTCATCCTTATATAATTCCTTTATATGAAACTCATTTTTAAAATTTCTAACATCCGAATAATATAATTTATCAGGCGTTGAAATAATTAGTAATCCATTAGATTTTAAAACCCTTTTTATTTCCAACATCATTTCCTCATGTTTGTCATGGTGCTCTAACGTTTCAAAGCTTATAACAACATCAATACTATTATTTTCAATGGGTATTTTATTTGCACTACCAATTCTGAATTCAAGATTTTCTTTCTTGTATTTTAACTTCGCTTTATCAACCGTACTACTATCTATATCAACTCCATACACAAATGAAGCTTTCTCACTCATCAAATTGCTACCGTATCCTTCTCCTGAAGCAATATCTAAAACAACTTTATCTTCTATATAATTACTTGCAATAGCATATCTGTGTAAATGTTCAATTGCATCTCTAGTAAGTATAAATGTCTCTAATCTTTCTCCGGTCCAATTTTTCATTTTATTTATTATTTCCATTTTAACAAAGGACGAACTAAACCTGGGAAGCTCCCTGAATAATTTCCTCTAGCAGTTTTACTACCTATTTCATCAATAACATTAAATCCTACAATTTCTAACTCATGAAATTCAACATGAAACGGATTATAACGCATTATAGCAAAACTACAAGAATACCCCCCTTCAGCTAAAAAATTACCAGGAATAGTAATCGTTTTTGAATGAATTCCAACTGGCAAAGAATTTACTAAAGTTTGAGAATCTTTGTCATGAGAACTTAAAATATGAATATCATGATTATTAAACAAATTAAATCCATGTGTAAATAATTGATTTTCTTTTAAGACTTCGTATGTGAATTCTATTTTAATTTCATCCGAAATAGCATGATTAAAACAAACCTCATCATTGATTTTCAGAACCCTAGCCTGTAATAATTTTATAAAATCACAACTCGGTGTTTTTCCTTTTGACCATGTTTTAAAAGAATTATTATTGTTTCCACTTAGATAGCTATCTATAGCATGATCGACATTTCCCTGAAAGATCACCTTACCATTTTCTATTACCATTCCCTTCGTACACAAACTCTTCACCGCTGCCATATTATGGCTAACAAATAAAACAGTTCTACCTCCTCCTTTAGAAATGTCTTGCATTTTTCCAATTGCTTTTTTTTGAAACTCAGCATCACCAACAGCCAAAACCTCATCAATAACCAAAATTTCAGGTTCTAAGAAAGCAGCAACTGCAAAAGCCAAACGAACAGTCATACCGCTACTATATCTTTTTACTGGTGTATCTATATAACGCTCACATCCAGAAAAATCTATAATTTCATCTAACTTTGATGTGATTTCTTTTTTCGTCATTCCTAAAATTGCACCATTCAGAAAAACATTTTCTCTTCCTGTAAGTTCCGGATTAAACCCTGTACCAACTTCAAGTAAAGATGCAATACGACCACGAGATTTAATACTTCCGGAAGTTGGAGCAGTAACCTTTGATAAAATTTTTAATAACGTAGATTTTCCAGCTCCATTTTTACCAATGATTCCTAAAACCTCCCCGCGTTCAACTTCAAAATTAATATCCTGTAAGGCCCACACATAATCACTCGTCCCTTTTGTACTTCGATCATTTATATCACCTATTTTTAAATAGGGATTTTCTTTTCCACGTATATGATGCCACCACCGATTTAAATCATGGCTTAAAGTTCCCGTACCCACTTGTCCTAAACGGTATTGTTTAGAAATGTTTTCGACTTTTAATATAATGTCTTTATTCATTTTTATTTAATGTAATGCATATAAAAACTATACTGTGTCTATAAAACTTTTTTCTGTTTTATTAAAGACCAATAATCCTGCGAAAAAAATAATACCAGTCACTATAAACGTATAAAGAAGACCGTAAAATGAAATGTCCCCAACACTCAAAAGCATGTACCTTGATGTCTCAATTATATATGCTAATGGGTTATATTGTACCAACCACCCATAATTTGGCAATTTATCTTTAATTAATGCCATTGGATATATTACTGCTGAAAGATACATCAGTAATTGTACACCAAAACCAATTAAATTACTAAAATCTCTATACTTAGTAACTAATGACGATATAAACATTCCTAATCCTAGCCCCAGAATCCCCATCAATGCAATAATTACAGGAAAAAAAATTGCTGTAACATTTAAACTAATAAGAGCACCTTGAAAATAATAGTAAACATAAAAAACAATAAAAATCAAAAACTGAATTCCAAATTTAATCAAGTTAGAAATAACAATAGATAAAGGGGTAATTATTCTTGGAAAATATACTTTACCAAATATCCCTGCATTAGCCCTAAAAGTATCAGAAGTTCCAGTAAGGCAAGCCGTAAAATAATTCCAAACCGTAACCCCTGCTAGATTAAACAAAAAAGGAGGTACTGACCCCGTATCAATTCCTGCAACACTATTAAATATTATAGTAAATGTTACAGAGGTAAATAAAGGCTGAATTAAATACCAAAGTGGTCCTAACACTGTTTGTTTATAAACTGTTACAATATCTCTTTTTACAAAAAGAACCAACAAGTCACGATATTGCCAAACTTCTTTTAAATTCAGCGAAAAAAATTTATTCTTAGGGGTTATTTCAAACAACCAAGGAGTCGAAACATCTTCTGATTTATTCATGAGTAGTTTTAAAATTCTGTCTAAAACTAGACAGCCAATAATCTTTTTAGGAATAGTAATTATACTATATTTTCACAACAAATATAACAATTAGATGTAATCATTATTATTTACTACAATTCTAAGTTTTATAAAAAACAAAAAAGGTGCTTTTATAAAAAAACACCTCAAATAATTTTAAAACAAAAATAATCTTACATAAATATTATTTATCAAGAATTTCGAAACTAGAGTTCATACTTTTAAACTCTGGCACTATTTTTTTCATTTTGGCAACAATATCATCATTGTCAAAAAATTTAGAGATACCTATTAACTCATCTATTTCAATATGTAAGGTCTCATATTCATCCTGAATTTCTTCAGAAATCATGATCTTATTATGATATGTAGGTAGCGTTTTTGAGGTATCATTAAGTAATTCTTCAAATAACTTTTCTCCTGGCCTTAACCCAACTATCTGAATCTGAATCTCTTTATCAGGAATAAAACCTGCTAATTTTATCATTTTTCGAGCCAAATCAATAATTCGAACGGGTTTACCCATATCAAATATGTAAATTTCTCCTCCATTGCCCATTGCACCAGCTTCAAGAACTAACTGACATGCTTCAGGAATAGTCATAAAATATCTGATAATATCTGGATGTGTTATAGTAAGTGGACCTCCTTCAGCAATTTGTTTAGTAAACAAAGGAACTACTGACCCATTGGAACCTAAAACATTTCCGAACCGTGTTGTGATAAATTTCGTAGTATCATTCCCCTTTTCTTTTTGATTTTTCAGATGCAATGACTGCACATATTTTTCAGCAATACGCTTACTAGCCCCCATTACATTGCTAGGATTTACTGCTTTATCTGTAGAAACCATTACAAACTTTTTAACTTTGTACTTACAGGCTAAATCAGCTAAATTTTTTGTCCCTTCTATATTTGTTAATATAGCTTGAGATGGATTCCCCTCCATTAAAGGTACATGTTTATAAGCGGCAGCGTGAAAAACAACTTGTGGCGCATAAACTTTAAATACTCTCTCCATAGCCTCTTTGCTTTTCACATCAGCAATTACAGCATGAATTTTAGAATCTGAAATTATATTTTGTGTTTCTAAACAAAGACTATGCAGCGGTGTTTCTGCCTGATCTAATAAAATTATATTTTTAGGATTAAAACCAATCACTTGCCTTACTATTTCACTACCAATGGATCCTGCTGCTCCAGTAATTAAAATGGTTTTATCTTTTAGTTGTTTAGATATTGATTTACTATCCAATACAATAGGTTTTCTTTCCAGTAAATCTTCAATCTGAATATTCTTTACCTTTTGAGAGATTTCTTTTTGGTTTTCCCAATCCGAAATTAAAGGCACAGTATAAACTCTGTAATTAAATTCTAAACACTGATCTACAATAATCAATTGTTCATCCTTAGATAGACTTTTATCAGCAATAATAATCCCCTCTGCAGCAACAGAACGCATTAATGCAGGTAATCTTTTCTTTTGAATTAAAATTGGCAAATCCAGCATTCTTTTCGAGGCATTTTGATTGTTCTTGTCTACAAAACCTACAATTTTAAAACGAGAAGGTGTCTCAAATTTTAATGCATTTGCTACTGATATTGCATTTGCATCGGTCCCGTAAATAATAGTTCTGATTAATTTACTATTATTTTTTTCTGCAAAATAAAGTTCAAATGTTTGTTTAACTACAACTCGATATAAAAACAAACCACAAAATGAAAGTACTATGTTTATAAAAAGGGCAGTATTTAAAAATGCTTTATCACCATGATATAATTCAAATACAAAATTGAAGAACAAAAAAACAACCAATACCGACATTTGTGAGAACAAAAGCTTAATTGCATCAATGTACGATGAGTGTCTAATTATACCCGAATAAGTCCTGAATAACCAAAAGAAAAAAATATTAACTCCCAAAAGCGAGCCAACAAAATAAAACTCATGATGCGTTATAATATAACCTAAACCTGTACCCTTAAATAACAAATAAGTAAAAGTAAAAGAGAAAATCAATACCATAACATCCATTAAGACTATAATCCACCTAGGTAAATAACTCAGGTTATGAATATTAAGCCTCAAATTAGCTGTAGAAAAATACTTAGCAAATAAAATTGCTAAATTGGTTGGTTTATTATTCAAATTAGTTGGTCTTAAAATTATAGAGTCCGATAATAATCACAAAAATACGAAATAATGGATTTAAAAAATTAAATTTTAACACCTGCTTTCTTTTGTTTCAAAAAATCTATCAAATACCCTCCATAACCAGATTTAACTAGGGGTAATGCTAATTCTTCAAGTTGAGAGTCATTAATAAAACCTTGCCTCCAAGCTATCTCTTCAATACAACCGACTTTTAACCCTTGTCGCTCCTCTAATACCTGCACAAACTGACCCGCCTGCATTAAGCTATTAAAAGTTCCTGTATCCAACCAAGCTGTACCTCTGCTTAAAATTCCAACTTTTAAAGCTTCTTTTGAAAGATATACTTTATTTACATCCGTAATTTCATATTCTCCACGAGCACTTGGCTTAATATTTTTAGCTATTTCAACAACAGAATTATCATAAAAATACAATCCTGGAACTGCATAATTAGATTTAGGATGTTCTGGCTTTTCTTCTATCGAAATGGCTTTTAGGTCTTCATCAAACTCTACTACTCCGTAACGTTCTGGGTCTGAAACATGGTATGCAAATACCACTCCTCCATTTGGTTTTGTATTTGAACGTAAAAGTTCCTGCATATTGGCTCCAAAAAATATATTATCTCCTAAAATCAAAGCGACATCATCATCTCCTATAAATTCTTCTCCAATTACAAAAGCCTGTGCTAATCCGTTTGGAATGGCTTGTTCGGCATAACTAAATTTACAACCTAAATTCTCACCATTACCTAATAATTTTTTAAAATTTGGTAAATCATGAGGCGTTGAAATAATCAAAATTTCATTTATGCCTGCCATCATCAAAGTTGATAATGGATAATAAATCATTGGTTTATCATATACTGGCATCATTTGCTTGCTCATCGCAAGTGTTAATGGGTGTAGCCTGGTACCTGAACCTCCTGCTAAAATAATTCCTTTCATTTGTCTGGATTATATCTATATTATACTAATAAAAGTTGAGCAACTATAATTGTGCCAACATTTGTTTTAAACTCGCTTTGTAGTTTGGAACATCCACCCCATAAACTTTCTTAATTTTATTTTTATCTAATAAAGAAAAAGAGGGACGTTTCGCAGGAGTAGGATATGCCGAAGAAGCAATTCCATTTACTTTACAATTATACCCTCCAATATCTTTTATAGCCAATGCAAACTCATACCAACTAATTTCTCCTTCATTCGAATAATTATAAATTCCTGAAGTCCATTCATCTGATGAGATAATTTCAATCATCGTTTGTGCTAAATCAGCAGCATAAGTTGGCGATCCTATTTGGTCATTTACGACACTTATTGACTCTCTCTCTTGCATCAATCGTTGCATCGTTTTTACAAAATTATTTCCAACCTTACTATAAACCCAAGATGTTCGAATAATAATTGAGTCTGGATTTTCTTTCAAACAAGCTAATTCTCCTAATCTTTTAGTATCTCCATAAACATTTATAGGTTTTGTTGGAGCTTCTTCATCTAGAGCAACTGAGGATGTTCCGTCAAAAACATAATCTGTTGATACATGTATTAATCTTACTTTATTTTTAGCTGAATATTTTGCTATTACTTCTACTGCTAAATGATTAATTACATTAGCCAACTCAATTTCAGTTTCTGCCTTGTCAACCGCTGTATAAGCACCACAATTTAAAATAATAGTAGGTTGCAATTCTACCAATTGCATTTGAAGTAAATTTAAATCATCGAGAGTTATTTGGCTTCTGCTTGCAAAAATCCATTGGTGTTGTGGATATTTTACTGCTATAATAGCTAATTCCGAACCTAGCTGTCCATTTGCTCCTGTTACAAGTATTTTTTCCATTAAAATAAACTGTTACAATTTTCAATAAAAGGAAGGATTTGATCTTTTTCAGAAACTATCGCTTCTTTCAAATTCATCCCCCAATCAATATTTAATGATGGATCGTCAAATTTAATTCCCCCTTCAGAAGCTTTATTATAAAACTCATCACATTTATACATCACAGATGCTGTTTCGCTAATTACCGAAAAACCATGAGCAAAACCTTGAGGAACCAACAATTGTTTTTTATTTTCCGCTGAAAGCAATATGCTAAATGCTTTTCCATAAGTAGGTGAATCTTTTCTTAAATCTACTGCTACATCAATAATTTCACCTTCTAAAACACGTACCAATTTAGTTTGTGCAAAAGGAGGATTTTGATAATGTAACCCACGTAAAGTACCTTTTTTAGAGAAGGATTGATTGTCCTGCACAAAATCAATATCAATTCCTAAATCTTTAAACTTAGTTTTACTATATGACTCAAAAAAATAACCTCTTTCATCACCAAAAACTGTTGGCTCAACTATTACTAAATCTTTTATAAATGTTTCTTCAATTTTCATATTAAAATATAATTCTTATTTCTTAATTAAAAAAAGTTTTGATCACTTTTTCAATTCTATTCATGTCTCTGATTGTCAGATTTGATCCCGAAGGCAAGCACAATCCTTTCTCAAATAAACTTTCAGCTATTTTTTCTCCATAATAGGGGTAACCAAAAAACAAAGGCTGTAAATGCATTGGTTTCCATAAAGGTCGTGATTCAATATTCTCATGTTCAAATGCTAATCGTAAAGATTCTCTATCAATCTTTTTATCACTATTAGTTTCGATCAAAACGGTACTTAACCAATAATTAGAAAAATAATCGTCCCTTGGTTCTTCAAAGACTGTCACTTCATCTATGCCTTCAAATGCCTTTTTATAAAAATCATGCATTCCCCTACGCAAAATAATATTTTTATTCAAAACTTCCATCTGACCACAGCCTATTCCTGCACAAATATTACTCATCCTATAATTATAACCTACCTCACTATGTTCATAATGTGGTGCACTATCTCTTGATTGAGTTGCATAAAAAATAGCCTTTTCTTTTAATTTATCAAATTTAGTTATTAATCCTCCTCCACTTGAAGTTGTAATTATTTTATTTCCGTTAAATGACAAAACCCCAAAATCACCAAACGTTCCACACTTCTTTCCTTTATAACTACTACCCAATGCCTCTGCACTGTCTTCAATTACCGGAATTTCATAGCGATTAGCAATCGCGTGAATTTCATCTATTTTATAAGGCATTCCATATAAGTGAACAGTAATAATTGCTTTGGGTTTTTTACCCTTTGCAATTCTATCTTTAATTGCAACCTCAAGAAATCTTGGGCATATATTCCAAGTATCTAATTCACTATCTACAAAAATAGGAGTGCCCCCTTGATACATAATTGGATTTGCAGATGCCGAAAAGGTCATGCTCTGACAAATTACCTCATCACCCGATTTTACTCCTAATAAAATTAATGCTAAATGAATAGCAGCAGTACCCGAGTTTAAAGCTGCTATAGAAACTTTATTATCAAAATAATCTTCTAACTTATTCTCGAATTCATTAACATTTGGCCCACCAGAAGTAATCCAAGAATCCTTAAGTGCTTTTTGAATATACTTTTCTTCAAATCCACTTTGTTGTGGCAATGACAGAAAAATTTTTTTATTGCGCATCAATTTTCCAATAATCGAAATCATAACGAACATCATCATCACTAACATTTACTAATGGTAACGTAGAAAATGATATCAGTTTAGAATCTTTTTCTAAAGATTGGATCGCATTAGCATAACCCGCAGGAATATGAACTATTTTACTATCAGAAGCAGAAACAATAACTGTTTCAATAGCTAAATCTTTTGAAGGATTTCCCCAATTATCAATTTTTACAAAATGGATTTTAAAAGATCCATTAATGCAATAAAAGTTTTTAGCATCCAATTTATGTCCTTGCCAAGCTCGAATAGGCTTATCTTCTGAATTGCTAATAATATAGAACCTTTCGATAGTTTCAAAACTAAAATCATTTACATACGAAATAGTTCCACGATGATCAGAGAAATTCCCTCCTTGAATTATTTTTGGGATCATATATTAACTTTCAAATTATTTTTATTCATTAAATAAAACTTCAAAGTATAAATCAAAAGTAATGGCACAATAATAACTACAAATAATAATATGTCCTGAACTTTTTGGTATAAACATATAACTAAAACCGAAACTATGATTTGAGCAATTGCATAATATAAAGCAACCAACCGGTGTTGTATTTTATATTCATTACTCAAGACTTGATATAAATGCAAACGATGCGCTTCGAATATATTTTGTTTTAAATACAGCCTATGTATAATAGTAAATATTGCATCTACTCCATAAACTGCTAAAAATAGCAACCAAATAATTGAATTGGTTATCAAAATTAATTTTAAAACTAGATAAATTACCCAAAAAGCAATTGCAATGCTTCCTACATCACCAGCAAAACATTTGGCTTTTTTTCTATAATTAAAAAACAGAAAAACCAAACTTGCAATCATCGCATACTTTATAAAATCGCCATCAATAAATAATTGAATCTTAGTGTTTACATATAACATCGCCCCCATTACAACTAAAGTATACAAGCCCGTTATACCATTTATGCCATCCATAAAATTATAGGCATTAATTAATCCTATGGATAAAACATAAGTAATAACAACTCCCCATATTGGCATCAAATTAAAAACGCCTAAATCATAAAAAATTAATGTAATAGCAAGAAAATGAACAGAGATTCTTATTTTATTTGACAAACTTTGAATATCATCCCAAAAACTGACTAAACTGACCAAAGTTATTCCTGTAAAGAAAAAATAATTACTCTGAATATGCTGAGTGAAATATATCAAGGTCGAAAACCAAAAAATGATTCCCCCACCTCTTAAAGTAACTTCCGTATGTGAACTTCTATCATTTGGCTTGTCAATGATATTAAAATGATTTGCAACTTTAAAATAAAGTAACATTATAATCATTAAAAGAATTCCTAGTATTGTGTATTGCATTGTTTATTTAATAAGTTTATATTAATTTAAATTTTGTTACCCTTTCAATAAGTAATTTTAAATTCCTATTAATTAATAATAATCATTTTCTTTACCGATTTCAAAAATTAACATTTAACAGTCTAGTAAACTAATTAATTTCTTGAGCTTTTAAATAATAACGACTTATAGGGAATAAATTTAAATTCATCTTTTAGTGTACTCTCGCTATCGAGCTTAATAGATCTAAAATAAGGAAGTAAATAAAAACAACACATAAATCCGATAAGGAAAAACCGCTTTTTTGATAAGGCATAACGCATAATATCTGCTACAAGAATAATTTCAAAAATTCTAAAATAAATATAAATCCTAGTTAATTCCGTTGATTCCGAAAATATATTTAGAAAAAAAATAGAACAAATATAAAGTATCAGCAAATATTTTTGGTAGTCATACTGAAATCCCTTTTTATCAAAATATCTTATCACTAAAAAACCCATTGAATTCATTACCAATAATTTCAATAATGGAACTCCAACTGCAAATTTACTGGAGAAATAATATAAATAATGAGAGCCTTTAAGGAGTAAACTTATCCAATAAATAATGCCAATTCGTGAAATAATAAATGAAAATACCATCAGCAAAAACAAATGATGTGTTTTTATAAAATCAGCAAACCTATATACTACAAAAAAAAGCACAAAAGGAACCAAGCAGCTGTAATGGAATGAAGTTCCTATAATCATCCAGAAAATATAATTAAAATATTTCTTCTCTAATAAAAATGTAAAAGCATAAAAGGCAATCGTAATGGACAAATATTGTCTAACATAGCTAAATGAATACAAAAACAAAACTGGAACAAAAAAATAAAGTGTTAAAGGGAGACTGCTTTTTTGTGTATAGTTTCTGACCCCCAAATAAGCAAACAGATAAGTGAAAAAAGAAAAAAAGAAAAAAAGAAATTTGTAATCTAGATTTAAATATCTAAAAATATTCATAATAGTTAAAAAACCTAATTCAAAATCATTGTCTCTTGTCCCAGTCAGATACCAATGCATATAACTATTATAGTCCCAACCTATTCTATCTCTAAATCCTCCAACTAAAATTAAAGTCCCTAAAAGAATTATACTAATAACTTTTTCTGAACTTGGAAATCTATAGCTAGTAAAAAAAAGAGTTAATATTACAAACATTAAAAAAACATAAAAAATCATACTAATTATCTATTTATAATATATATTTAAACTTTTAATGAGTTTTAAATCATCAATACCATAAAGTGCTTAATCTAGAAACTCATATACTTTTGTTTATTACTATTTATACATTTTCTAATATCTACTTCAGAAATTTTCTTTCTTTTTCAAAAATCACTAATCTAAATCTTCTTTTTTTAAGAATTCCAAAATCGATTGAGGCTTCCAATTCAATAATTTTCTAGCTTTAGAGTCATCAAAAGTTAAATCTGAGGTTATTTTTTTTATTTTAAAGGAATTAATTGGCACTCTGTCACCTAAAAAATCACCTACTAATCCCATGATTTTCGCAGCATAAATTGGTAAATTAAATTGTTTTATTTTATTTTTGGAAATTGCCAAACTTAATTCACTAAAACTAGGATGAAGTCCGTCTGTGAGGTTATAGATTCCTCCAATAGGAGCAACTGTTAAAATAAAACAAGCGACATCTTTAGCTAAAACCATACTTTTTTTAGCTGTACCCCCTCCAATATTAAAATAATAACCTTTATTAATAGCTTTTATCATAGCTCCTAAATTACCAGGTGGTTTTTTCCCAACTAATAATGGTAATCTTAGTATACTACATGTTACTTGATTTTTATCACACCAGTTTTTTACTAATTGTTCTGCTTCAATTTTACTTAGCCCATATGGATCCTTAGCTAATAGTGCATGTTCTTCGCAAATATTATTACCGCTTTCTTGTCCATAAACTGAAACTGAACTTATAAAAACAAATTGTTTAGGCAAACCTGATTTTTCTAATCCTTTTAATAAATTAGATGTCCCTAAAACATTCACATCATGAAACCCTTTTTTTTCAGAATCAGTTTTCGGGATACTGTGAGCCTTACCTGCTGAATGAATAACTATGTCTACTTTGGGTAAAATTGGAATGTTTTTAGAAAGATCTACAGAAATATCTAAATCACCGAACCTACCAAGAGTATAAATCTTTTCATTACTATTTTGCAAAATAATTTTACCTAAAAAACCGTTCGCTCCTGTTAATAATATCATATAGCCAAAATTTCTTTTTCGATTATGTCCCAAATTTCTTTTTGCTCGAAATTACTTATTACAAACTCCCTACCTTTTATACCCATTCCCTTGGCATGAATAGGATTCTCTATAATATAACTTATAGCTTGAGCAATCTTATTTTTTTCAATATCAAAAAAAAATCCCGTTACATTTTCAATTATTGACTCTGAACAACCTGTTGCCCTAGTTGTCAGTATTGGTAATTCCATTGAAGATGCTTCTAAAACAACAGTAGGAAATCCTTCTCTATAACTTGGTAAAATGAATGTATCCATTATATAATAATAATTCGACGTATCTTCAACATAATCAGTATGAATAATAGAATCATACTCTATTATCTTATTTTGGACTAAATCATTAACTTTATCTCTATCTTCAAAAGGACCAACAAGCAATAATTTAACATTTGAATATTTTGTAATAATAATTTCCCATGCATCAATAAGATCATTAATTCCTTTATCTTTTACTAATCTACCGACATATCCAATTACGAAATCTTTTTCATTTATTCCATTTTTTTTTCGTAACTCACTTATTTTCTCTACTTTATTATTGCGATTGTATTTTCCATAACAATCAACTCCATTACAAGTTCCTCTTCCCAGAATAATATTTTTTGTTTTGCTATTAAGTTTTTCTTTCTCGCTAATTAATTTTATTTCATTACTAACGCATACAACTTTATGAGCTAAAGAACCTGTAATTCTTTCAATATTTTTTAAAAGAAACCTCTTAAACCCAGTTGATGTTTCAAACATGATACCATGCCTAAAATAAACTCTATTTTGTATTCTGGCTAAATAAGACGCTATCATAGCAATCATTCCTCCTTTTGGAGTATGCCCAACAACTACATCAATTTTATTTTCCAGTATAATTTTTTTTAGTTTAAAAATAGATTTTATATCTTGAATGGGCGATATAGAACGATTTATAATTAAGGGGATTTTTGTAAATTGTAAGCTGTTTGATAATTTAGTAAGGTTTTCTGAGGGAGAACAAGCTACAAAAAAATTATATTCAGGATTGTTTTTCTTAAAATAAACAAATTGTTCGCCTACAAAATATGGTAAAGAAAAAGACACTGAAACAACATGTAAAACATTTCTTTGCATTTTAATTTTAATTTTTAGAATTATATTATTTTAGCTAGTATTAAAAGCTATAAAATAATTTTAATTCAGATTCAGACTTTAAAATATTAATTATTTTTAATATCCAGTTTTACGTTACTCGCTTTTACACTCGAAATTGAACTCCCTCTAAATGTTGAATTTTTAATTTGATATAAATTTTTTGGATTATTTGAAAAAAAAGACATTCCAGGTCCGCCAAAATTTACAAACTTACAATTCAAAAAAACTGTATTACCATCTGCAAAGAAAAAATTTGTATTATTTCCATTAATAGTAGAATTTTCAACTTTAATTAATCCAACTGCGCTTTGATAAGCAGATGGCTTTCCTTTAAAATCTAGTGACGAATTATTCACATATATTTTTGCTAAACTATTATAATTTAAGAATGCGAGTGCATCTCCACTGTCATTACCATCATTTAGGCCAACATTGATAGTACAATTATTCAAATGAACTTCTGTCTCATCATTTAGTGCATTTACAATTCCAAAATTAAAATCTCTCATTTTCACATTCTCTAATTGAAAAAAAGTGACTGCCTTTTCTTCAATATGAAGACATTTAGCGTATCCTTCAATATTCAATTTTTTTAAATATACTTTATATGGAGACAAAGAAAACTCAAATGTTAATGCTGATCTACTTCTTCGATTATTGCTTTTTTTTCCATAAAAAGAACAATCTTCAATTACAATATTGGCATTCTCATTTATTTTTGCATGAAATATAGCATCTCCAAAAGCATCTAAATCTAACTTATTTGCAAATGGTGTTAGACCTCTACCTCCTACATTTATAAACTTACATTGCTTGATTTTACTTTCTGAAACTTCATGAATTCTAATACCATAACCGAATATATTCTTAAATATACAATTTTCAATATCTACTTTTTCTGCAATAAACTGTCCTCCTATATAAATATCATTATCATAGGAAGTAATAACCTCTGTGCTTTTCTGATTTATACCGTCAAATATCAGACCCGAAATAGCAATTGCTGTATCATGATTTTCTTCTGGATTTTCAAGTATATCTATAGAATTAAATTCTCTACCTATAGATATAAAAACATGCTCTTTAAAAGATGTTAGTTTGTAGGCTGTAGTAACATCTGTGATTTTTGGCGTTATGGTTGCTCCATTTGAGATAATATTAATTTTCTCACCTTGTGACAAACTTACCCTTACACTTTTATTAAAGTTGTAACTTTTGCTTGTTTTAGGCACATAAAGTGTTTGTTTGTTTTTTATACAATATACAATAGCTTTTTGAAATGCATCTGAATCATCAACAATTCCATTACCAATCGCACCAAAATCTAAAACAGAAATAGAGTTTCCATTTGTTTTTATTACAGTATTATTTATAGCAAAACTAGAAAATGAAAAACTAATAAAACTTAGTAATATTATTAATTTAATCTTCATTATATTTTATATTTATGTAAATATGTTAATATTAATCTTCGTAAATGCTTTAATTTTTCAATTGCTTTAATTTTAAAATATGTCTTAAAATCAATCATTTTATTAAAATATAAATTGTCATAACACTTTATAACTCCATAATGCATCTGTAATAAATTTGATGACAATCCCTTATCTCCAAAAGGACGTTTGTAATCGATGTTTTTTGCTCCAATATAATCTAGCTTGTAAAACCTATTCTTAAAAACAATACTCAACCACAAATAATAATCTTCTGAATATTTCATTTTTTCATTAAATCCTCCATTATCCCAAAAGCAATCTCTATCTAAAACGACACAAGGTGTAGATAAATAATTTCTTATAAGTAGTTTTTTAAATGAAACTTCCCCACTAAAATTATTTGGAATAGCCAAATATTTTGTTGCCGTAATTTTATATTCACGATTGTTATCTAAAAACTGTTTTGAAATTCGAATATGATCAAAAAACCATTCATCATCACTATCTAGGAAAGCTATATGACTAGAGGAAGCTAATAAAACTCCATTATTTCGTGCTGCGGATGGCCCTTGATTTTTTTGTTCAGCCAAAATAAACTTGATTTGTTTACTAGCATTTTTAAAAAAATCTCTAATGATATTTACAGATTCATCTGTACTACCATCATCTACAACAATTACTTCATTTACAGTTTCAGTCTGAGTTAATATAGATTCAAGACATACCTTAATCGTTTTTCCAGAATTATAACAAGGAATTATAACTGAAATAGTTACTCCTGACTTCATATTATAGTTTTCAATTTTATAGCCAAGTTTGTTAAATCATTTTCATTTTTAAATTTTACTATATTTTTTCTAAAATTCACTAATTTTTCCTTAAATCCATCTCTTTTTAATTCATCAATAGTAAGTTTAATATCATCTAAATTATTACATAGAAACCCCATCTCTCCATAACTATCAAATAACCATTGAAAAAAATCGTTTTTTATTGATATTATAGGAATATCTAATCTAATCGCTTCAAAAATAGCTCCACTTGCACAAAGTTCATATGCGGTATTATCATAAAAAAAAATTATAAAATTTAATTTTGAAATTTCAATTTCAAAGTTTTTTTGTGAAACAAAAGAATCTGAGTAAAGTTTTTTAACTAAATCCGTATCAAAAGGATTAAGTTCTGGCAATATTTTCCCTATAGTAATAAAATTAATTTTGTCTTGAATTACATCAGCTTTATAATATTCTGCCAAAGAATAAATATAATTAGAATTTTTAGATAACATCTGTGTTCCTATTGCACCTATATTTAATAATTGATCATTAGTATTATTTAAATCCTTTAAGTAATAATCAACGGAAAAATTATACGGATGCAATATAGAATAGGTTCTTTTTAAAATACGCTGACTTATAATTGTTTTTAAACTTTTTTTAATATTCCCCCCCAGTACAATATATTTAGTTTTTTTGGTGCTTAAATAAATTCCTGCTTTAAGAATAATTCCTAATAAAGTTTCGGATTTACGTTTTCCACTAATTTTCAAGAATTCTAACTCTCCATGTAGTACAATTATATGTTTTGATTTCTTTTGAAATAATATTAGAAAATTTAAAAAAAAATGTCCCGTTGGAAATAGACATGTCCATACAAACAACTCACTTTTAAGAAGTTTGCCTTTTCGAAGTATCTTAACAATTTGAATACATTCACCAATAATCTTAGATGCCCATCTAAATTTCTTTTCATCATAATAACCTTCAAAAGGTAAAAATTCCAGATTGTTAAGTTGTTTATTACTTAAACTTTCTTTTACTGTATTATTATGATTTGTTTCAGCATAAAATATTATTTTTTGAGATGGATACAATCCAGACAACATTTCAATAAAACAACTATTTACCTGAAAATGAACTTCTCCCGTATGGGTAACTTCACTAATTATTATAACATCATTCATTATACATTTCTTTCTATTTTTTTATCAAAAATTGAATTATAAGGAACATAAAGATCATAATATGAATTGATTAAAGCACTAAATCTTGCCCATGAAAAAAGGGTTATTAATACAAAAGCAAAAATCATCTTTTTTTTATGTGGTTTATAATATAATAAAACGTAGCTAATTAAAAAAATCTCAAATATTAAAAAGGGAACTGAAGCTCTTGCAAATATTGCTAAATCTTTTGCAAATAGGAAATAGATAATATTCCCTACGATATAAAGATTTAAGTAACCCTGAAAATAAACGAACCTCCCTTGTGATTTATTTTTAACATATAAAAACAAAGGAATCAATATTAATCTTTTTACAATCCCCATTATATACAAAACCAGAAGATTACTGTTGGTATTTAATCCTTCACTATCATTACTTAAATAATTACTAATTTTCTCTCCCACAAAACCTTCCAAACCTAAAGCCTTGAGTAATAAATCTAAAACTATATTACCAAATCCTATTAATCCTAAGAAAATACTAAAGAAAATAATATAATAAAAAGATTTATCAGTAAATTTCTTCCAATAAATATAATATGCAAAAAAGTATAATAATGATGAAGTATGAATACTTGCAGCTAATCCTACAAATAACAGAAATAAAATAGGCTTTTTAGTTATTATAAACCAAGTACTAAAAAGCGTTAGAGAAATAGCTAAATTTTGACGAACTGCAAAAATATCGGCAAAATAATAACATAGATACAGAAAAACTAATGTGAAAAAAGTCTCCTTATGATATTTCAAAAAAAATATAAATTTTAATGAAATGCATAAAAAAGAAAGTATTAATAAAAAAACTGTATATTCAGATGTTAAGTCTCTAATAGTAGCTAGAAAAATAACAAATCCAGGCTCAAAATTAACTGCATAATCATCTGAAAAATAACAAAAAGAGTCAAAATAAGATTCCCAATCAGTACCGGTTTTCCATCTTAAACCCGCAAACATCCACAAAATTACAAATACAGTTATACTACCAAAAAACAAGTAAATTTTTCTGTATAATACTGGTGTACGGATATAATCTGTAAAACTTAAAGCTGCGAAGAAAAAAAATAAAACTATATATGTAATCAATATCTATTAAATCTTTACTGGTTTCTATTTAAAGCATAATATATTAAATTATAGTAATTGCTTCTTAAAAACTTCGAGGAATCTTGTACCCCATCGTAAATCTGGTTCCATATAATTACCCTCAGCCCACTCGTTCCAAGATTTAATAAAAATAATTTTATGTTCATCAGCTTTATCTTCTACAAGTTTAACTACATCCTTAACATGTTTTTCAAATATTTCAGGCGTAGAATTAGTCATAACAAGACCATCACGTCCACTCCTAGGTGTGTGATCCCATCCCGGAATTATACTAGGGTAAACTTTTTCTTGCTTGTCAATTTCAGGTATGATAAACCACTCAGACATAGCCTCGTATGAATATGCATTGGGTATATTTCTAAATAATTTATTTAATTTACCATACACTTTAGTAATAAACGATCTGTTTTGTACAATATATCTATTTAATCTTGTTGTGTTTACAGCATCAAGACCCGTTGATAATATATCCTGAACACTGTCATTCATATCATTATTATGCCCAACAAAATGAATGCCAATTAAATTATTCACTACGGCCAATTCCCTCCAAACCTTCATAAAGGCGATTACCTCAGGATTTGCCAATGGCTTATAAATCATAAATAATGGTTTTCCATCAACAGTTATATAACGCTTATCTTTGAATGCAGGTAATACTTCATAAAAATGAGCAGTATAATCTTCAATCCCAGGGTATAACTGCTCTATTAAAATATTACGATTTATCAAACCATGATCAAACCCTTTCCAAGTTTCATTCGCCCAAGCTAAACAAAATGGAAAATCAGGTTCCCCTGATTCTAGTACTTCATTAAATGGTCTATCAATCAATCTCTTTCCATTTCCAAACCAATAATGCCAATAACAAAACCCCTCAACTCCATATTCTCTAGCCATATCAGCTTGTGCTTGACGTGTTTCCGAAAGTCTTAAATCATAATATCCTAAATCTGCAGGAACCCTTGGTTGATAGTGTCCCTTAAAAAGGGGTTTTGCTTTGCCAACATTTGTCCATTCGGTAAACCCTTTTCCCCACCATAAATCATTTTCTGGTATTGGATGATATTGTGGCAAATAAAAGGCCAGTACTCTTGCTTTTTTTTTCATTAATTAATTTCTCTTATTATTCGAGCAGGATTTCCACCTGCAACACAGTTTTTGGGAATCGATTTTGTTACAACTGCATTTGCTCCAATTATTGCGTTTTCTCCAATAGTAACTCCTGGCAAAACAACCACACCTTCTCCTAACCAAACATTATCTTCAATAATAACAGGCCCTTTACTATATAATTTTCTTTGTGCTGGAGGCAATAGCAAAGCCTCTTTTGTAATTTCTCCATGAAAATGATCACTTATATAAACCTTGCTAGCAATCAAGACATTGTTTCCTATATTAATCTTATTTATAGCTCCTATGTGACAATCCTTTTGAATAGAAACATTATTACCTATAATAATTTCCGGATTAAATTTGTCCCCTAGAAATTCGTCAATAGCATCTAAACGCAAACGTTGATCTGCTCCAACATTTGTTCCGATGGAAATATACTTTCCACCTTTCAAATATAGTGGATAAGCAAAAGAAATACTTTCGCCTATATTTCTAAATTCTCTGGTGTACCAAAAGGTATATAGTAAATTAAAAAAAACATCAATAGTAATTGATATTTTTTTTGAAAAAATAAAAGATAAAATTATAATACTTTTCTTAACTATCTTTTTTATTATTCTTTTCATTTTACCAATTTTCTAAATAATAATAATAATAACATTGGATAAACGTATGGTTCGTACCAATATTTTTTAAAAATGATTTTAAAGACTCCTTTACTTTCAAAATCGAAATTTTCTTTCTTTGAAATTGTTAATGTAACAAACCATGGATAAACAAAATAGCGACATAATCGATACTTTTCAAGTTCATAAATAAAAAAAGATAATCTTTCTTTCTTTATAATGTCAAGATAATCCTGTACAAATGTTTTAAAAACATTATAGCCTCCTTTTTTTTTAGGTATTGTCACATTAAATAAATCTTCAAAATAGATTATAGTCTCTTTTCCATTTTTCACTATACTATACATCCATTCTAATTGTGGAAAATGAAGTGATGCATATTTATTCTTATCTTGTACCTTATCATAATCTTTTTTCCAAAAACCTATAGCTGCTGTCCATGTTGTATTATAACTACAGTGATAAAAAAAAGAAGAAATAGAGTTTATCGTTATTTTAGTATCATGATTATTCAAAAAGTTTGGATAAAAGAAAAGATTAACATTATCATTTTCATACATTTTAATCATTTTGACCATTTTTCCCAAAGCGCCTAATCGAAAAGTAAATGTATCATTATATAATCTGATATATTTTCCTGTGGCATAAGATAAAGCAGTAGTTAAATTAAAGAATGAAGTGTTTTTTTCATTACAATAATATTTAACAACTGAGTATTTTGCAACCACCTCTTTTGTATTATCTGTTGAACAATTGTCTGAAACTATAACTTCAATATATTCGGTATTAAAGTCTGGGTTTTCTAAAAGTTTCTTCAAAGTCTCATCTAATATATCGCAACGATTATAAGTTGGTATACAAATAGAAAGTAGTTTAATGCTCATTTATTAAATTATTTATTCTTCCTGATTTTATTATTTATAAATCCATTAATGTCCATGATTCTATTAAGATTAATATAACTAAATATTACTACTATTAACATTATAATTAAACTTATAATATATTGAATATTATTCGAAAGTAAAGTGACATTTGTTAATGCTATAATAACCAAGAGACCAAAAACAAAAGTGTATCGAAGATTAATAGTACTAAATTTAAAATTAGACAAATAAGTTGTACTCCCATAGACAAGAATAAATCTGATGGCGCAAGCAAGAACATACGAATACCCTACGACTTTGAACCCATAAAAATTCCACCCAAAATATAAGATTACTAAAAAAACAATATTCCAGACACTTTCAATTACAAAACTATACAACCCTTTGCTTTTAGCCAAAAACATAACTCCTAGTGGCCAAGATATTATAGTAAAAAAAGTTCCTGAAATAAGCCACTGTAAGACTGGTATCGCAAGTATGAATTCACTACTGTATAAAACCTTAATGATAAGTTGTGCAAATACTATTATACCGATTATCATTGGAGATGCCACTAGAAATGCAATTTCCAATTGTTCATTAATTAATCTATTAACTGCAACATTATCTTCATTTACCTCTGTAAGTCTTGGAAAAAAATCAGCTAACATTGCATTAAGTATCACACCCAAATACATAGTCGCGATCATCCAACACGCTTGAAAACATCCAACAGCATCAATATTCATTTTCTTTAACAAGAAAGACCTAACGAAATACAAAGTGATTGTTGCCATAATCCCAGTTATGGTAATAAAAAAACCTAAACGAACCATTCGGGTTCCTCCCTTAAAGGTTTCTATAAAAGAAAGGTCTACTTTTTCTAATTTAATATCTCTAGTAAACCACCATGATAAAGCAAGAGCACCTAAACTTGTCAAAACCATACCAGGAACAATTCCATCAATTCCAAGTATCCAATATAATGGTAAGGTGATAACTGTACCAACAATTGCTCCATAGAAAGTTGCCTTTGCCATCAAGTTAATTTTTCTCAAACCTTGAAGTAATGCAAGTTGTCCCCCTGAAACACTAATAATCAAAATTGTAATTGATACAATTACAATACTTAATGCATATGAATTATTTCCAAAAGAATACTCACTTAAAGGAACACAAAATACAATAGTCAATATTGTACCTAATACGCCTGTCCAAAAAGCCCATCTCCGTAATATTCTAATTGTTTTTGAAATCTTCTTTTTATCATTTGTTACGTTACTTTCTGCAACGTCCTTTATTCCGCTAAAATTTATTCCAAAACCAGTAACTTGCCTAACTAAATCAATAATATTTTGAAAAACACCAATATAACCTATACCCACAGGACCCAATAAAACTGCAACCACTTTCGTTCTAATTATTCCAATTAAAATAGAGGCTATTTGTGATCCTCCAACTATACTGGTACTCTTAAGTATTTGCTTATGCGTTTTTGCTTCTTCTTGCACTATTTTTTTAATTTATTACGAGTTATTAGATAACCCATTTTAACATTTGAGACAATACATACGTAAATTTTAAAAAAAACACTAACTGGCAAATCACTTTTAAAAAAGGCCTTTGAAAATGTAAAAGCAATTTTAATTAATTCAATGATAGAAACGTTACGAGACTTGACGAAATAATGAGTACAAACTGAAGAATCCTCCAGAATATTTTTAAATCCTAAAGTAGAAGCCAATAATCCGCTTAAAAAAATTTTAGCAAGAACTTTATTCTTTTCTTTCCTAGCAATTTTTAAAGAATATAAACTTTCACTATAAACCATAAATTCTTCAATCCTTTTTGAAGGAAAGAAAAACACTTCATTCTCATTAGTATATGTAAAAGAGCTAACTTTTTCACAATCTTCTTTCGTTTCTGTATAAAAAACTGGCAACATAATAATTTTAGATTGTCCTAATGTAGCTATCTCTGCATTAATTAAATCCGTATAGAAACCAAATTTTTTATTTTCTGTAAAAATCTGATTTAGCAAAGGTAAGCTCTTTAATACATCTGTCTTATAAAACATTCCAGACGGGTGTGCTGATAAATATGCCATATTATACAATGAAGCAAATCCTTTGTTATACAAAATATCAGGGCTATCTTTTATGCTATTTAATTTACAATATCCAAATAAAACATCTGAATCTTCTTTAAGTCGTTTAATTAAAAATCCAACCTTTTCGTAATCAATTCTATCCTTATCTAAACATAAAAAACAATATTCACCTTTCGCAAGCTTTAATGCTTTAAAAATGTTTTTTATACCCCCAATATTTTCTTCATTTCTTACATTGATAAATCGATGATCAACAATCTCACTCAATAATGAGCTCGTCCTGTCCGTAGATAAATTATCAACTACAATTACTTCAATATCATCTCCTTTATATTTTAATATAGAATTAACTAATTCATTAACCTTATTTCCTCTATTATATGTTGGAATACAAATACTAATTACAGGATTACTGCTCATAACTCAGAAGAGATGAATAAGATTTGTTTCATTTCAAAAAAAAATGATACCTCAGTAAAACACATCATTATGTTCATTTTTAGACTTCTAAATATTTTTTAATACCTTCCTTTAAAAAAACTTTAGGTTTCCATTCCGGAATAACCTTCATTATTTTTTCAGTATTTAAACCTAGGAATGTCATTCCTTGATCTCTTGTCACAATTTGACTGTGTCCAATTTGTTTTTCACCCATTATTTCATAAATTAAGCTAACTAAATCTTTTATTTTAATCGAATCAGTACAACTTGCAACGTTATATACATCAGAGGGCACTTCTGTGCTAATTATTCTATCAATTAAATCAACTAAATCTGAAATGAATAGATATTGTCTAACTTGATCTCCTGAAGACAATTTAGAATCCAATTTTGCTTTAATATTATTAATCACATATGGAATAAGTCTATTTTCATTCTCATTTGGACCATATATTGACGGTAGTATTAAATGATACCATAAAATATTAAATTGTTTATTTAAATAAAAGTTACTTAAAAGTCTCTTAGAATCACAATAACTATCAGAAATAGTACCTGCAGATCTAATAACTTCAATTTCATCTAATAATTTTATATTGTCATTAGTTCCAATTTCAAAATAAGATCCGAAGGTTATGAATTTTCCTTTATATTTATTATCATTTAAAAAAGTAACTATTTCTATTGGCAAAAAAAGATTAACCTGATATAATAATAAATTTGCTGGTCGATTATTAGATTGTACCCCAACAGCAGCAGTATAAACAATAACATCATAATCTAACAATGACTTTATATTCAAAGGTACAGTAGGATAATCAAAATTAATATAAGAAACAAAAGGCAACGATTCCCCTGCTTTTTCAATATTCTTACCATAAAGGTAAATATCATTGCCTTTAGAAACTTTCTTAATTAAATTTTTTGCTAAAAAGGAATTACTTCCTATTACTGCTATTTTCTTCAAAATTTATATTTTCAAAATTATTAAATATTAAACTACAATGTTTTAGCTAAAAAAACTTTTTAGCTAAAATTGCATTAAGAACTTAGGTATTCTCGAATAATATTTGCGATATAATCATAATGGCTTTCATTTAATCCTGGCCAGACACCTAACCAAAAAGATTGGTTCATGATAATATCAGTATTTGTTAAATCTCCAACTACGCGATGCTCTATGTTAGCATATGCTGGTTGTCTTAATAAGTTTCCTCCAAATAATAAACGTGTACCAATTTTATTTTTTTCTAAATGTTGCACTAACATGTGTCGATCATTTGCATCCCCTTCTCTAAGAGTCAATAAAAAACCAAACCAAGATGGTTCCGAATTTGGAGTTGGCTCAGGAAGTATAAATACCTCTTCAAATTCTTTCATTCTTTCATACAAAGCGGCATAATTTTCTTTACGGCGTTCTACGAATTGATCTATTTTTTTTATTTGTGAAACTCCAAAAGCTGCTTGCATATCAGTAACTTTTAAGTTAAAACCAATATGTGAGTAAGTATATTTATGATCATATCCATAAGGCAATGTACCTAATTGTTGACCAAAACGACAGCCACAAGTATCATCTTTTCCAGGCTCGCAATAACAATCACGTCCCCAGTCACGGAAACTTTCCGCTAATTTTGATAAAATTGGATTGTTTATTAAAACAGCTCCACCTTCACCCATTGTAATATGGTGTGCTGGATAAAACGAGAATGTAGCGATATCTCCAAATGTTCCCGTTTTTTTTCCTTTATAAGTTGCCCCAAGTGAATCACAATCATCTTCTACTACCCATAGATTATATTTTTTTGCCACTCTCATAACTTCATCCAAGTCAAAAGGATTTCCTAATGAATGCGCAATCATAATTGCCTTTGTCTTCGGGCTTACTGCAGCCTCAATCATATCTGCTTTAACATTATGCGTAGCAATATCTACATCAATAAAAACAGGAATCGCCCCAAATTGAATAATTGGATTTATTGTGGTAGGAAATCCGGCGGCGACGGTAATAACTTCGTCACCCGGTTTAATCGCTCTATCACCTAATTTTGGAGATGTTAAGGCGTAAAATGCTACCAAATTTGCTGAAGAGCCTGAATTTACTAAAAGAGATCGATGTGCTCCAAAATAAGCAGCAAAATCTGCCTCAAATTTATTAGCAAAACGTCCTGCCGTTAACCATCCATCAAGGGCCGCATCAACTCCCATTAAAATATCTTCTTCATCAAGAACTTTACCTGTAACAGGTATGTAATTTTCACCTGCGATAATAACTTGCGTAGATTTCTTTTTTGCTATTTCTCTTAAACTTTTTAACAGAGAATCTTCTTTTAAATTTTGTAACATATGAATTTATCTTTAACAGTAATTTTATTTATATTTTTATGTTGCTTCCATTGCTATTGGCTTAGCAAAAGGTTCCATTTCGGTAATTGGTCTACCAAAAGCAATTTTAGGATAGGTATTTGTGTGTGGATCAATCATCACCTGTAGTAATTGTGGTTTCTTTTCATTTTCAACATTCCATAGCCAATTAACAGCATTTTCAATTTCTTTTTGATTTTCGATTGTTTTTGCATCTATTCCATAAGCCATAGCCACTTTAGCAAAATCAGGCGCGTCATACCCCCAATAAGTTGATTGATAACGAGATTCAAAATAACTATCTTGAAATTGTCTTATCATCCCTAGGGTTCTATTATTTAAAACAATGATTTTTATTGGAAGTTTATTTCGAACAATAGTTTGTAATTCTTGAATATTAATTTGCATGCAACCATCTCCTACAAGAACAACTACGGGCTCTTTATTTAATCCAATGCTTGCTCCAATTCCTGCTGGTAATGAAAATCCCATGGCACCCATTCCACCTGAAGTTAAAAATTGCTGATGCTTATAAATTTCTAATGATTGTGCTGCCCACATTTGATGGCTTCCAACATCTGCTAAATAAACTTTAGCTTTCTTCGATTTATTAGAAAGCAAATGCATAAAAACATTTGGATTAATTCCTTTAGCATCAAGTTCCTTAATATCTGGCCAAGTATTTTTTAAATCATTGATACGTTTATTCCACTCTTCTTTTGAGATAAAAGAAATATTGAACACAGCTTTTTCAAATTCAGTAAAGAAAAACTTCAAATCAGTTATAATTGCTTTACAACCTTTAACTCGATTATTCACTTCTCCTTTTTCACAATCAATATGATATATTTTTCTATTTTCAATAAATTTAGTATCTGCTCCAGTTTGTCTAATATCTAACCTACTCCCTAAAACAATAAGTAAGTCACATTCACCAAAAGCAATATTAGCCCATCTATTTCCATAACTTCCGATAAATCCAACACGTTGTGAATTATCGTAAGCTATTGTATCTAACCCTAATAATGTCGTAATAACTGGGATTTTGGTTTTTTTAATAAAATCTAAAAATTGTTCTTGACTTTTACTAGCCTTTATACCTCTTCCTGATAATATAAGAGGCTTTTTAGCTTTTTTAATATTTTCAATTAAACCTTCTAAAATAGTAGAATCAATTCCTAAAGATTTAATATTATTATCAATAAGAAAATTATCTTCTATTTGAATACGTTGAATATCCATAGGAATATCAATAAGAACAGGTCCAGGTCTTCCTTCTAAAGCAATTTTAAAAGCACTTTCAAATATATTTGGTAAATCGTTTGCGTCACTTACATGAAAACAAGCTTTAGTTATCGGTTTAGCCATTGTAACAATATCAGTTTCCTGAAAACCCAATTGTCTAATTTCTCTATCCCCTTTTAATTCATGTCTATTAACCTGACCTGTTATAAAAACAGCAGGAGTCGAATCAAAATAACAACTACCTATCCCAGTCAATAAATTAGTAGCGCCTGGACCAGAAGTGGCTAATGCGATTCCTGGTAATCCTGTAACCCTAGCATAACCTTCGGCGGCAAAAGCAGCTCCTTGTTCATGATGCATTGTAATAATATTAATATCTGTTTTTTGATTTAAAGAATCAAGTATGTGTGTTATCATACCTCCTGATAACTCAAAAACACTTTTAATCCCTTTCTTCATCAAGAATTCAGCAATGAAATCAGATGCTTTCATCATAGTCTTATTTTTTTAAATAATATTCTAAAGTACTCCGCAAAGCAATATCATAATTTGAAAATTCAATTTTTCCTATTTGAGAACATAATTTTTGTATATCTCCTTCCATATGCATTGATTGTCCCAATCTGTAATTTAAAGCTCCAAAATTTAAAATGAATTTTGGATTAATATATATTTTTATATCTTCAACTAAAGATTTGATTGTTCTAGTTTCATCTGAAGAAACATTATAAATTCCTGAATCAACATCCATTGTTATTATCCTTCTCATTATTTCAGCATAGTCTTTAACATATAAATAAGCATACTTTTGCTCTCCTAAAGTAAAGTCCATATCTTCATATTTTAACATTGAATTTACTAAAGATGGAATCAGCCAATTTGAATTTTCTTTTTCTCCAAATAATGAAAACAATCTTAACCAAACCCAATTAATATTATTAAGAGAGCAGAAACTCTTCATGATTTCTAAACAAGCTAATTTAGTTCCTGCATAAGCATTAAGAGCATTTACAGGAAAATCTTCATTTATCTTTTTATTTATAAAGCCATATTCTGCTTGCGATCCTAAAAAAATAATTTTTTTTACATCACGTTTTTTTGCCATTTCTAATAATGAAACAAGAAAAGTAATGTTTTTAGATTGTTCAATCCAATTATTTCTACTATTCGATTCAACCCCCATCCATGCCCCATGAACAATTGTATCAAATGAAAGTTTTTCTAACACATTTACAAATAAACCTTCGTCATCGATATCAACCCATTCTACTTTTTCCTTAAATTCTTCACATCTCCAGATGTCTGAACTTTTACGTTTTAATCCCACTACACTAATATTATTAGCAACAAGATTCTCCGCAATATGGGAGCCTAGAAAACCTGTAATACCTGTTATTAAAACTTTATGCATTAATAAAATTAATAATTTGAGATTCTGTATATGAATTTATAGCATTTAGGTTATTATTAAACTCGCTATACCAATCCATAGTCATACTTACTGCTTTTTCAGCATTCATCTTTGGTTGCCATTTCAACTCTGAGATTGTCTTGCTTATATCCAATTTTAATAGTCCAGCCTCATGAAGTTGAGCTTTATCACTGTCAATAATGTATTCACCTTTACCCCAACTTTTAATTGTCAATTTAAGCATTTCTTCAACCGGTAATGCATCAGATAAATGTGGTCCAAAATTATAGGCTTGATTAAAGTCTAATGGCTTTTCAGCTAAATTAGCGCCTAATAATAAGTAACCAACAACTGGCTCTAAAACATGTTGCCAAGGTCTTACTGAATTTGGATTTCGTATAACTACTGGTTTTTCTATTGCAAATGCTTTTGCCACATCAGGAATTAGACGATCTTTTGACCAGTCTCCTCCTCCTATTACATTCCCTGCTCTTGCAACTGCTATTGCTTTTTTATGAGAACTATAAGTTTTACTATTAAAAAAAGAATTACGATAGGAGTCAATTAATAATTCTGCACAAGCTTTACTTGCACTGTATGGATCATACCCTCCTAATCTATCATTCTCACGATAAGGATAAATCCATTCATTATTGTGATACACTTTATCTGTAGTAATAAGTACCACATCACATTTATTTTTTAATAAACGAACACCATCAAGAACATTTGCAGTACCAATAACATTTACCTCAAATGTCTCAGCTGGGATATCATATGATAATCGAACTAAGGGTTGGGCTGCTAAATGAAAAATAAAATCAGGTTTAAAATCAAGAATTTCTTTCTCTAAACGTTTTTTATCTCTTAAATCAGCTATAACTGAATCGCAAATCGAATTTCCATTTATTAAATGAAACAAATCATCCTTTGTGTTTGGTTCTAATGCATAACCTTTAATATTGGCTCCTAATAGGGATAATGTTTTTAACATCCAAGATCCTTTAAAACCAGTATGACCAGTTAAAAAAACTTTTTTTCCACTATAAGTCTGCTTTAATTTTTCAAACAATAAATCTACCATGTTTTCCATTTTGCATTTCCTGAATTCCACATGGCTTCCAATTCAACTCTATCTCGCAAAGCATCCATACATTTCCAAAATCCATTATGCTTATAAGCAGCTAATTGTTGGTCTTTTGCAATAGTTCCCAAAGGTTCTTTCTCCCATTGAACATCTTCAACATCTCCTTCAAGATATTTAAAAATCCCTGGCTCTAAAACAAAAAAACCTCCATTTATCCACATGCCATCACCAGCAGGCTTCTCAACAAAACTATCAACTTCACCTTCTGGATTAATCTCTAAATTTCCGAAACGTCCAGGAACTTGTACACTTGTTAAAGTAGCTAATCTACCGTGCGATTTATGAAATTTAAGCAACTCCGACAAATTAACATCTGCAACTCCATCACCATATGTCAACATGAAAGTCTCATCTTTAACATATTTCTGAATGCGCTTTAATCTACCAGCAGTATTTGTATGCAACCCTGTATCGATTAAAGTCACTTTAAAAGATTCTGTTTCTGAGTAGTGAACATTAATATTATTATTTGCTAATTCGATAGTTACATCTGAATTATGCAAATAATAATTATAAAAATATTCTTTAATAAAAGTTGCTTTATATCCTAAACAAATTATAAATTCATTATAGCCGTGCTGCTCATACATTTTTAAAACATGCCAAAGAATAGGTTTTCCACCAATCTCTACCATTGGTTTAGGTCTAGCTTCTGTTTCTTCCATAAGGCGAGTACCAAAACCACCTGCAAAAATTACTACTTTCATTATTCTATATCGTTTTTATGGTTGTTAAATTTCGATGCAAACATCATTTGTTAGAGGATAACTACAACAAAGCAAAAATTCATTTTCATTTAAATCAGTTCTAGGCTTACTTAATCCTATCATAATCATCTCACCCGATTTAAGTGTTGCTTTACAAGTACTACAATTTCCTGTTTGACATGAATAAGGCAATTCTAAACCAGATTCTAAAGCTTCTTCTAAAACACTTTGCCCTTTTTTAATTTTAACCTCATTGGAAATACCTTTAAAATTTAAAGTTACATGCTGATCCTTAATATCTTTAAAGTCTTCAGGGTTTTTAATTATTTCAAAATCTTCAGAAAATATAGTCCCTTCCAAATGTCCCAAATTCAATAAGGCTCCTTTAACTGTATTTTTAAGACCTATGGGTCCACATATAAAATGTTGAGCTGGAGTTTGAATGTTATTCATTAGTTTTTCAACAAACTCTTTATGAATTCTTCCCTTATAATTATGTGAATCATCGTCAAAAAATTCTTCTTTGGAGTAAAAATTGTAAATTTTAAAACGATCAGAGTAAATCTTTTTTAATTTCTCCAATTGATCTTTAAAAATTACAGATGAATTAGATTTATTACCATAAACCAAATAAATATTAATTAATGACTGAGTAGCTAATAAGTCTTTTATCATTGAGAATAAAGGCGTAATTCCACTACCAACTCCCCAAAACACAACTGATTTTATTGATTCGTCCGGCTCAAAAATAAATTCTCCTAAGGGCTCTTGTACCTCTATAACATCATCAACTTTTACAGTATCATTAATATAATTTGACACGATTCCTCCTAGTACTCTTTTTATGGTTACATCGAGGGTAGCATCAATTAAAGGTGTTGACGAAAATGAATAGGGCCTAATGTATCTTCTACCGTTAATTCTAAATTGGATCGTAAGGTATTGGCCCGCTCTATATTTAATTTTTTTTAGCCCAGGCTGTTTAAAACATAAAGTAACCGCATCATCAGTTTCTCTTCTAATTTCCTGAACTTTTAAAGTATAATTTTTCATTTAAACTATTATGAAAATAAAAATTTTCATTTCATTAATTGATTTAAAATTCTTTTAAAAACAACAATAAATACTATCAAAAAACCTGCTAAGAAACCACCTATTATTATACCTTTTATTTTTCCAAATCTTTCCTTTTTTAGTGGTAAAATTGGTCTATCAATAACCTGAATCAAAGGTGTTTCCTTACGCAAAGTCACTTTTGCTAGTTCCGATTGTTTCACAAGCTCTGTTAATATAGCTGTATTAGCCTGTACATCTACTTGTCTTCTTGCTGAAGGTGCTCTACGAACGTTCATTGCTGGGTTTAAATTAAAAGTATTATCATTAGCAACCGCAACACCAGTAATCGATCCATTTAGTTCGCCACGAATAGAATCTGTTTGTTTTTGTAAAACAGCCATGTTCATCCTAGCCTTTTTACTCTTAGTGTCCACATAAAAATCAGATACTTCTTTCGCCAACGCTTCACAAAAATATTTAGCAAATAATTCATTAGTAGAGGACATCTCTATAGAAATAATTGCTACTTTTTTATCTTTTTGACCTACAACCAATCCTCCTTTTGATACACCTTGATAAATTGAACCTAAAATACTGTCATGAACTCGTGTAAATTTCTCCCGACTCCCATTAGGCAAAAAAACAATATTAGCAAACTCTGGATTAGACTTCCAGCTATCTCTTAATTCATTAATTTCAATATACATTTCAGCCAAAGATATTCTCTTACCGTTATAATCAATAGGATTCAATAAGGTTTGTTCCACCATTCTACGGGACTTAAACAACTCCGTTATATTAGAACCAGTAAAAATATTTCCGCCGCCGCCGCCGAGATCTAATCCTAGCGAACCTACTAAACCTAATGCGCTTCCTAAACCTCCTCCTCCAGATTTTTCATCTTCTAGTGCAAAAGATAAAGTTGCCGTATAAACTGGTTTTTTTATAAAAGAATATGCTAATCCTAAACTACCACCAATTATTCCTGCCAAAAGAATAATTTTCCATTGTGACAATAAATAGTTATACCATTCCTTTACTTTTATTAATAATTCTTTTAATGAAATCTCATCGTTTTCAATAGGTCTATTATCCATTCTTAGAAATTATATTTTTATTTAAAAGCTGTTATAAATAATAATGCTAAACTCGAAATGACACTACCGATTCCTACCCACTCACCTGCAGTCATCTTTCCAGTTTCTGGTTTTTCAGGAACAACAATCTGAGAATCAGGCGTTACCTTCGGATACGATCTAAAAAACAAAAAAGAACTTGCTACTGCTGCTTTTCCATTTGGATATATTATATAAGCTTTTTTCTTCCACCCCATATTATCAACACCTCCAACCGCATTCAAATAATACTTAAAACTCTTACCACTTCTATATGGAATTTCTGAAGTCAACAATACGTTACCTGTTACTTTAACTCCCTCGTTATAAGTGGCAACTTCTATTTCATCACCAGAAAATAAAGTGACATTTGAATAATGATTTTTGTCTTTTACAATTCTTTCCCAATCTACTGGAATAGTAGCATACTTTAATTCTTCTTTTAATTTTTTAGTTAATTTTTTCCCTTTTAAAGTATCTTCTTTAGTTAGATTCAAATCAACACTCATTAATTTTTCAATTTGTTCCTCTTTGATCGGTCTTTTGATTTTCATACCTTTCAAGTTTGCTATTGATGTTAATCCTCCTGCACGCATCACCACATTGTAGACAGTTTCTCTTTTGTTAGCCAAAACATATTTACCAGGATACGAAATTGCACCACTTATTTTAACCATTTCTGGCTTTTCATAAACAGCCATTCTTCGTATGTTAATGACATCATAAGGCATCAACTCGAAGTTTTTTATCTGCTCATTATTACCCTCTTTGATCTCCAACTCAAACACATCTACTCGTTTAGGATCTGCATCATCAATTGCGTCTGATTTTCTCATTCTAGCAACCTCAACTCGTTTTGATGCTGAACCCGTTAATCCACCAACCTGAACTACCAAATCATTTAAAGTTAAATTTTCATAAAACTCATACTCCCCTGGATTTTTAATCTCACCATCAATTGTAATTTTATATTCTTCTCTAAAATCTAAAATAGAATATACTGTTACAATATCTTCCCTTTTTAAAAGCACATCTGAGTTTAAATCTCCTGACAAAGCACTTGCTAGATCAACATTTACAATTTCTGTTGTTAAATCCGATTTTAAACGAATAATTCTAGCTCTTTTTGTATAAGCATCTTCTTTTAGCCCCTCAGCTCTAGTTATCAACTCAGATATACGCATCCCTTCTGTGAAAGAATAATAATCTGGTCTAAAAATCGCTCCTTCAATTTGAATACGATTTTCAAATCGATTTAAAATTTTGGCTACTTTTACAACATCACCTAATTGTGGTTGGTATATTTTAAATTCACTTTCATTAACGTCATGCACTTTAAACTCTTTTCCTGTTTTTTGCAAAATATTTACAGAAGCGGTATAAGCAAATTCATTAAACCCTGAAGCAAAAGATAATAAATCGGCAAAAGTTTCCCCTTTTTTCATTTCAAAAATCCCTGGACGCTTTACTTCACCCTCTACTGTTACTCTCTGGCTATAAGCTGGAATTCGAATTACATCATTTTCCTTTAAACTCACATTATCTGACTGATCTCCTTTTACTAAAAATTTATAAATGTCTACATTTTTATAAACCTTATTATTACGAATCAATTCAATATTTCTATAGCTCCCATTTTTCCCTGGTCCACCTGCTAAATGCAAAGCATTATAAACTGTTGCCAAAGAAGATACAGAATAATTACCTGGTTGTTTACCACCAACAATAGTAACTTTAATAGTTCTAATCTGTGCTAAACTAACACTTACTTTTGATTGGCCTGATTGAACAGTGCTATATACTTTTGCTATAGCTGCTTTAATTTTTTGTGTAGCTGCTTCAATCGTCATTCCAGAAACAGCAATTTGACCAACATATTGTATTGTGATTTTTCCTTCAACACTAACGGGAATATTATCTTCGAATTCCTGAACACCATAAACGCTTACTTCTAATTCATCGCCTGGCCCAAGAACATAATTCATAGGTGTTGCCATCTTTAAATCTGGTTCAAAATTCAATGTAGGCTTATCAAATAATTCAGAACCAAAAATTAAAGCATTTATCGAATCTTTAATCTTATCATTAATAATCTCTTGTTGTTTCCTTCCAAACTCAGTCTTTTTATTTTTATCCTTAGAATCTTCATCCTTTGAATTCTTATCCTTTGAATTCTTATCCTTAGAATCTTTATCTTTAGAATCCTTCTTTTTGGGATCTTTTCTAGAAAGTTCTTCCAATCTTTTTTTCAATTTAGAAAGCTCAGATTCACTCATCCCTTTTGATAAAATTACATCCTCTACATCATCAATCGTAAGATTATTATCTTCTAATTGATTTTTGATTTTATTAATATCACTATCAGATAAATAATCGACCTTAACAGTACTTAAGTCTTTAGACTTTAGAATATCTTGAGCTGACATATTTAATGACACCAAAAGAGTAAAAAATAATATGAGTACTGCCGTTATCTTTTTCATATAGTTTGTTTTAATAAAATTCATTTAGACAATTTCTAATTCAATATTCTGAATTAGAAATTACAAATATTTAAGAATATTGTTTTTTATAATAATCTTTATAGGTTCCAGAAGTAACATTTTGTAACCACTGTTCGTTACTTAAATACCAATTTATAGTTTTTTCTAATCCCTCTTCAAAAGTCACTGAAGGCTTCCAACCTAGTTCAGTATTAATTTTTGAAGCATCAATTGCATAGCGCAAATCATGCCCAGGTCTATCTTTTACGTAAGTTATCAATTCTTGAGAAGTCCCTTTATCTCTTCCTAATTTCTCATCCATGATTTGACACAATAATTTCACCAAATCAATATTCTTCCATTCATTAAAACCTCCAATATTATAAGTTTCATGATTTTTTCCTTCATGAAATACTAAATCAATAGCAATAGCATGATCTTCAACAAATAGCCAATCACGTGTATAATTACCATCTCCATATACTGGTAGTGGTTTATTATTGATAATATTATTAATAAAAAGTGGAATTAATTTTTCTGGAAAATGATAAGACCCATAATTATTGGAACAATTTGTTAAGACATAAGGCAAACCGTAAGTTTCTCCATAAGCTCTTACAAAATGATCTGAGCTAGCTTTTGAAGCTGAATAAGGGGAATTAGGATCATATGCCGTTTTCTCTGTAAATAATCCTTCAGCACCAAGCGACCCATAAACTTCATCAGTACTAATATGATAAAATCTTTTTCCTTCGGTGTTTCCTTTCCATTGATTTTTTGCTGCATTCAACAAATTCATTGTACCAATAACATTCGTTTTTACAAACGAAAGTGGATCTTCTATTGAGCGATCTACGTGAGACTCTGCTGCTAAATGCAGAACTCCTTCAAACTCATTTTCTGAAAAAAGGTTATTTATAAAAGACTCATCGACTATATCCCCTTTAACAAAAGTATAATTTGGCTCATCTTCAATATCTTTTATATTCTCCAAATTACCTGCGTAAGTCAGTACATCTAAATTAAAAATATGATATTGTGGATATTTTGTCACAAAATGCCTCACTACATGCGAACCAATAAATCCAGCCCCACCAGTTATAAGTATTTTTTTCATTTTAACTTAATTTAATAATTCAGAGTTCTGACTCTCTAATTCGCCATATAAATCCTTAACATCTTGTGAGTTTTCTTTTTGCAAAATCAAATTAGCTGTGTCAGTATGTACAAAAATAGTATTTTTTAATCCCAAAAATGTTGTATGCTTATCAGAACCTATAACCATATTCCCAAACTTATCTACAAAATGTCCTTTAGTAATTAAATAATCATATACTGACTCAAAAGATCCTAAATCAGACCAAGCAAAAGCTGCCGGTACTACTTTTATTTTTTTACTACGCTCCATAACAGCATAATCGATACTTATAGAAGGAATCTCTAGTGATAAACCTAAATCTAGATTACCATTTTTGTTGTTCTCCCACGCTTTTTTAGACTTCTCATATACTTCAGGCTGATATGCCTTTAATTCCTCTAATAAAATACCTGCTTTAAAACAAAACATCCCACTGTTCCATAAAAAATTACCTCTTGCGATAAAATTCTTAGCTGTAACACTATTAGGTTTTTCACGAAAAGAAATCACATTATCCCCTTTTGATTCGATATAGCCGTATCCTGTTTCTGGTTTTGTGGGCACAATTCCAAAAGTTACAATATAACCTTCATCAGCCTTGGCAATTGCATTTTTTATAGCTTCGTTGTACTTATCCATTTCGTCAATAATATGATCCGAAGGCGTTACGATTAATATATCGTCAGGTCGTGATGCAAATGCAGCAAACGCAATAGCAGCTGCTGTATTTCGAGGAGTTGACTCTATAATATTAATATAATCCTTTCCTAACTTCTTCATTACCTTCTCACTCAGATGACAGTTATCAACATTTCCTACAACCATAACTTTATCTGCCAAATTAGCATTTCGTTCTACTGTCATTTCAAACAATGATTTCTCTTCAAATATCTCTAAGTATTGTTTAGGCATGCTTTTACGAGAAAGTGGCCATAATCTACTTCCAACTCCCCCTGTTAAAATAACATGTATAATTGAATTCTCTATCTTCATAATTTATCTAAAAACGGATATTATATTCTATAATCTACTATCTGCAATATTTCCTAAAATCCCTTTTACATCGTACAACAAGCTATTCTCTTTTTGTAATTCTGAAAAGTTTAAATTTAAAAATTCAGCATGAGCTACACCTAGCACAACGGCATCAAATTTTTGATTTGGGATTATATTCGTTATATCTAATTTATATTCTTTATGTACTTCTTTTAAACTAGCTAATGGATCAAATATTGTAATTGCAATACCATATTCTTTCAAAGCCAGAATTAAATCAACAATTTTGGTATTACGAACATCAGGACAATTTTCTTTAAATGTAATTCCAAGCATTAAAAGATTAGCTCCATTTACATAAATCCCTTTTTTCAACATCAACTTCACCACTTGTGAAGCAATATATTCTCCCATACTATCATTTAAACGGCGTCCTGCTAAGATAATTTCAGGATGATAACCAAATTCCTGAGCACGTTGTGCCAAATAATAAGGATCAACACCTATACAATGACCACCAACCAATCCTGGTTTGAATGGCAAAAAGTTCCATTTTGTTCCTGCAGCTTCTAAAACAGCCTGAGTATCAATATTCATTAAATTGAATATTTTAGCTAACTCATTTACAAATGCAATATTAATATCTCTTTGTGAATTCTCAATAACCTTGGCCGCCTCCGCTACTTTTATTGTTGGTGCTAAATGTGTTCCGGCTGTAATAACCGTTCTATATAATTCATCGACTTTTTTTCCTATTTCTGGAGTTGAACCCGACGTTACTTTTAAAATTTTTTCAACAGTATGCTCTTTATCTCCTGGATTAATACGCTCTGGCGAATACCCTGCGTAAAAATCAACATTATATTTCAATCCTGATATTTTCTCCAAAACAGGCACACACTCTTCTTCAGTTACCCCAGGATAAACAGTAGATTCATAAATAACTATATCTCCTTTTTTTAAAACAGAACCAACTGTTTCACTTGATTTGTATAAAGGCGTTAAATCTGGCCTATTATTCTTATCAACTGGAGTAGGAACTGTTACTATATAATAATTACAATCTTTTATGTCTTCTAAATCTGAACTACAATACAAACCAATAGCATCACCAGTTTTATCAAGTAAAACTTTTTGTAAAGTGTCATCATCAACTTCTAATGTTGTATCTGTCCCTGATTGTAAGGAGGCTATTCTTGATCGATTAATATCAAAACCAACAACAGAATATTTTGTAGCAAATAATCTGGCCAATGGCAAACCAACATAACCTAAGCCTATAACTGCTATTTTTACGTTTTTATCCATTATTACTAGTTTTTTTAATTATTTTAATCATTTACCAACACAGCTTCGCTTATCCAAGTCACATTTTGACACAGATAAACGAACATACTATTTCGGCAAATATAACATAATAAGGTTATTAATTCAATAGCAAAAACCATCGAAATAATAAAAATCCATATTATCCAACCTGAAAAATCACAATAAGCTAAAGGTCAATTTAAAAAAACTATTAAGCCAAAATATTAAACAAAAAAATCACTAAAATTAGTGACTCTTTTTTTCGCAAATCCTTACTTATAAACCAACCTTCTCTTGTTAATTTATTTAAACTTAATCTTTAGCACACATCCCAACGTCTCTAAAACCAATATATAATGATTATTAGATATCTCTTGCACAATTGCATCCTGATTACTAAATGCTCCTGAATCTAACTTGATTTTATCTCCTATTTTAAATGGAGTAACTAAAACATCTCCAATATTGGGTGATTCTAAACTATTTTTAATAATCTTAATTTCTTCATCACGCACAATAGCTGGTTTTCCTAACCAAAACAAATAACGAATAACCCCTGGAATTTGAAATACTAAATTCCTATCCAAATCTTCTAATTGAACAAAAACATAAGAATTAAACAGCGGTACTTCAACCTTTTTTTTCCTATCCGACCATTGCCGCATTTGAATAATTAATGGACAATAACATCTGACCCCTATTTTATTTAATTGATCCGCAACTTTTTTTTCCCATTTGGGTTTCGTATAAACTACATACCAATTCATTACTAATTACTTTGTTATGAAATTTATCTATAAACATTAAAACTCTTAATTAATTACAATACGAATTTCATGACCCAATTCCTAAATATACAAATCCGATGTTTTTTAATTCTTCCTTATTTAATATATTCCTTCCATCAAAAATAAAAGCTGGTTTTTGCATTGAATCATAAATCTTTACCCAATCATATGCCACAAACTCATCCCACTCAGTCAAAACTGCAATTGCATGAGCTCCATTACAAGCATCATAAGCATTTTCAAACGTCGCAACTGCTTTAGTATTTTTCTCTAAACTTCTGGTTTCTAAATAACTTAAATCACTTAGCATTTTTTCTCTGGAAACTTTAGGATCATAAACAGCTATCTTAGCTTGTTCATTAATTAAATCATCTGCTACATAAATTGCTGCAGACTCTCTCGTATCATTTGTATCCTTTTTAAATGCCCAGCCTAAGAATGTTATTTTCTTGTCTGAAACCGTATTATATAGCGTCTTAACTATCTTATTTGAAAACCTTCTCTTCTGATGGTCATTCATAATAATTACCTGTTCCCAATAATCAGCCACTTCATGCAATCCATATGTTTTAGCGATATACACTAAATTTAAAATATCTTTTTGAAAACATGATCCTCCAAAACCAACTGAAGCTTTGAGGAATTTAGAACCAATTCTGGTATCCATTCCAATTGCTCTAGCGACTTCATTCACATCTGCACCAGTTTTCTCACATAATTCAGACATTGCATTAATTGAAGATATCCTTTGTGCTAAAAATGCGTTTGCTGTCAACTTTGACAACTCCGACGACCAAACATTTGTAGTTAATATTTTATCTGATGCTACCCAATTTGAATATACTTCTATTAAAGCATCTATTGCTTCTTTGCCTTCTGATGTAGAATCTCCACCAATCAATATTCTATCTGGATTTAATAAATCCGTAACTGCAGTCCCTTCTGCTAAAAATTCTGGATTTGATAAGATTTGAAACTGAACTCCATTTCCTGTATTATCCAAAATACTTTTAATAGCCTCAGCTGTTCGTACTGGTAATGTCGACTTTTCGACTACAATCTTATTATCTTTTGCGATTTTTGCAATTTGCCTTGCACACAATTCGATGTACTTTAAATCTGCAGCCATCCCTTTCCCTTTTCCATAGGTTTTAGTAGGTGTATTTACAGATATAAAGATAATTTGAGCCTCATCTATAGCTTTTTCAACATCTGTAGAAAAGAATAAATTTCGGCCTCTGGCTTCAGCTACAATTTTATCAAGACCTGGTTCATAAATTGGTATATTATCAGTATCCTCATCATTCCATGCTTTGATTCTATCTTCATTTAAATCGACTACTGTAACTTGTATATGCGGGCATTTTTGTGCTATAACTGCCATAGTTGGCCCTCCTACATAACCTGCACCAATACAACAAATCTTTGTAATTTTCATCTAATTAAATTTACTAATGTTTTTATTTTATATTTTTTCATTCTACATCAAAAGTATGCTCTTATTTTAAATTGTCCCAATACCAACCTACAGCTTCTTTTAAACCTTCTTGCAATGAATATTTCGGATCGTATTCCAGCATTTTTTTTGCTTTATCGATACTTGCCAAAGAATGTGGAATATCTCCTGCTCTATTTGGACCGTACGTTACTTTTACCGAAGCTATTTTTGGATCATACTCAGATAAATATTTTTTTAAATATTCTACTAAATCATTTAAAGTGTTTCTATCCCCATATGCAGTATTATACACTGTATTAACTGCTTCTGGATTCTTAGTCGCAATAGCCAAAGCATTCATTTGAATCACATTATCGATATAGGTGAAATCTCGTGAAAAATTCCCATCACCATTTATCAAAGGACTTTCTAATTCCATCAATTGCTTCACAAATTTTGGAATAACTGCTGCATAAGCTCCTTGTGGATCTTGTTTTCTCCCAAAAACATTAAAATAACGCAATCCTATTGTTTCTAAACCATAGGTTTTACTGAAAATTTCAGCATATAGTTCATTTACATATTTTGTAATAGCATAAGGCGATAATGGTTTACCTATTACTTCCTCCATCTTTGGTAATCCTTCTGAATCACCATAAGTAGACGAGCTAGCCGCATAAATAAATCGTTTTACTTTAACATCTCTTGAAGCTACTAGCATATTTAAAAAACCCGAAACATTAACATCATTCGTCGTAATCGGATCATTTATGGACCTTGGAACGGAACCTAAAGCCGCTTCATGCAAAACATAATCAGCTCCTTGAACTGCTAAAACACAATCTGCAATGTTACGAATATCCCCTTCTATCAATTTAAAATTAACATTAGAAATAAAATCTTTTAAGTTATGTCGGTGACCTGTCGAAAAATTATCTAAACAAATAACTTTATGCCCTTGTCCTAAAAAATATTCACAAAGATTAGAACCTATAAAACCAGCTCCCCCTGTAATTAATATCGTATTTTGTGATTCCATAATTAATGCTTTTAAATTTTCCGATATTATTTTTTATTCAATTTATTAAAAATCCTTTTTAATAAGCTTGCTTTTTGTGATTCTTCATGATAACCGTTAGAATAGTCCCCATAACCATATCCGTAAGTAGCTCCATATTTAGCTTTATTCTCAAATCCGTTCAAAACAATACTCGTATTTCTAAGTTCTCCTCTTTTTATCCTATTATTTAACAACGTTATCATATCCTTTTTGGTATAATTTTGTCTTACGATATATAAGATAACATCACTATACTGTACCAATTCTAAAGAATCTGAAACGAGTCCAACTGGAGGGGTATCTAAAATTATGTAATCGTATTTCATTTTCAACTCATCAATAAATTCCTTCATAGTTTCTCCTAAAATCAATTCAGAAGGATTTGGAGGAATTGGTCCTGAAAGAATAACATCTAAATATGGAATCTTGGTTGTATTCGTAATCTCGGCTAGGCTTTTTTTCTCAATCAAATAATTAGCTACTCCTACATCATTAGTCAACTCAAATTCTTCTGCCAATCTTGGTTTCCTTAAATCCAAACCAACAATAACTGTTCTTTTTTCGCTCAAGGCAAAAACAGTAGCTATATTAATTGAACAAAATGATTTCCCTTCACCACTAACCGATGAAGTTATCATTAATGTTTTTGCTCCATCAACTTGTTGTTTCTTATATAAAAACTGTAACGAAGAGCGGATTGCCCTAAACGACTCTGACAATGCGGATTTTGGTTTATCAAATACCGCTAAACTCGAAGCTTCATTATTTACACCCACTACTCCAATTAATGGAATCTGTGTTTGCCTACTAACATCATCTATATTTTGAATTGAATTACTAATAAAGAAAACAGCAAAAATAGCTAACAATGGAATTAACAACCCCAAGAATAACGCTAAAACATAATTAACCGATGTTTTAGGCCCTATCAATCCTCCTCCAACATCTTTCGCAGGGTCTATAAAATGAATGTCAGATAAATTAGCTGCTTTTACAATATCTGCTTCACTTCTTTTTTGAAGAAATGTGCTGTAAATATTATCACTTAAATCATACTTCCTCTTAATTTTTAATAATTCCTGCTGCTCTTCTGGTAATCTTTTTATCGTACTTTCAGTCTGTCCAATTTTACTATTAACCATCGCCAAATCATATTGTAGTGAAGCTCTTGCTGATGCAATATTCTCTAACAAAACATTTTTAACAGCCATCATTTGATTGTCAAAATCCTTAAAAATCTTATCACTTTTTACCGCATAAGCCATTTCTGATCTTTGTGTGGAAAGCGATATTAATTTAGAAACATTCACAACAATATTTGGTTCTTCAATTCCTGCAACTGATGGGGCTGGTAATTTAGAATAATCAACACTGTTCTTTAAATAAGCTTTTAACGAATTATAATAGGCAATTTTACGGGTAACTTCATCTCTTTCGACATCAAAATCCATAATTTTGTCTGAGATTTTACTACCTCCCTCTTCTATATTATAAACATTTTTGCCTTTTCTAAACGACTTCAACTCATCTCCTGTCTGCTTTAACTGAGTTTCCATAGCCACAAGCGTACTATCGATAAAATTAATCGTATTTGTCGCAAATTGATTTTTACTATCAAGTTGTATTTTTATTAGCATCTTCACAGTCGAATTTAAATACTCAACCATCCTTGCTTTATTAGTTCCTTGCATTCCTAATGTAAGTATCGAACCTCCTCTTTCATCCGACTGCACGCTAACGCCACGATATCTTGCAACCGTTCCATCAAAATTATTAAATCTTACAAAATATTCTTTGTCTTTATAAAAACCTGGATTATCATTTATTTGCAATTTCCAATTTAAAAAAGGCAACGAAACTTGTTCACCAACTTTATACTTTTTTACAAACTCTCCTATCTCAACAGCTGTATTATTATATGAGTTATTTGCATAAGTAATTAATGAAACTGAATTATTCTCAAAAGGGATTCTGATTTCATATTCATTAGCATTTAAAAACTTAATACTAATTAACGAACCAGCTAACTGGCCTTTGGATTTATCTATAGCTACATAAAAAGGAACTGCTCCATAAGAATCTACCAAATTATATTCTCCTTGTTCTAGATAATCAATATAGTATTGCAATTTATCTACAACAAGTTCATTGTGAGATCTTGATTGCAATACGGTAGTTGTACTACTAATCTGGTCGGAAGTTCCTCCCCAGTTAAAGACTAAACTTGTATTTGAAGTAAAAAATGGATTATTTTCTTCTTTTATGGAAATCAACGTCTCCATTCCGTATATTTTTTCTTTACGAATATTTACTTGATAGGCAATTGTAAAAGAAATAATTAAACTCAATAAAAACCATTTCCAATACCCTCCAATTTTCAATAAAAACCCTCTAAAATCAAAATTGGATTGATTGTCAAAAATTGAAAAATCTTTTATATCTAACATTTTCTGAGTAGGTTTTTAAAGTTTTAAAAGTAAAAATGTAGTTGTTGCCAAAGAAATTATTGTAATTATTGTTCCAATAGATTCTATTCCTGTTTTACCAGTTCCCCAAGTTTTTTGCTTAAGTGGTTTCACATATATATAATCATTTGGTTGTAAATAATAGTAAGGAGATTTCATAGCATTAAGATCGGTAAGATCTATATCGTGCATTTCGACTCCTGTAGGCGATTGACGAATAATGGTAACTGACTTTCTATTTCCTGTAATTGTAATATCACCAGAATTGGCAATGGCCTCCATTACATTTACGTGTTGCTGAAAAAGTGTTTTCGTACCTGGAGAGCCTACTTCCCCATTTATTGTATATCTAAAACCTGCCAACTTAACTGTTACAAATATATTTGCCTCAGATTTAAAATGGTCGTCTAATAATTGTTTCTCAATTTTAATACGCACCTCTTCAATCGTATATCCCATAACATTTATTTCTCCCAAAACAGGCATCCTTATATTTCCATGATCATCAACAGTAAAACCATCAAAATACAAACTCGATTCAGAGTTAGAAGAACTTTGTCCAGCAACTTTATCAGTAGTATTAAAAATCGCAACTAATTTTGGATCAATCGCTTTTATATTAATACTTAAAACATCATTTGTTTGTAACCGATACGGCTTTGATTCTACAGCAGTAATATTACTTTCTGTACCTGTTGCTCCTTTATCTTGTAAATAAACCAAATCATTTAGTGGAATACAAGATGTAAAAAGGAAGCCAATAAGTAGCAACAGATAAAAAGAGTTTTTGTTCATTTGTAGAATTTTAACAGCAAATATAGCTTTTCATTTATTATTTATAAAATATTGATTTTTATTATAAACTCAGTTAATTATTTTTGAACGTTTTCTCAAACGGAACTCTCTGCAATATACTTCGGCCAAGGGTAACTTCATCGGCATATTCCAACTCATCGCCTACCGCAATTCCACGTGCAATAGTTGAGATTATAATTTCGACATCGGCTATTTGCTTATAGATATAAAAATTAGTAGTATCACCTTCCATAGTCGAGCTCAAAGCAAATATAATTTCGTTTACTCCACCCAACTTAACCTTTTCGACTAAAGTCGTTATATTCAACTGGCTTGGTCCGACTCCCTCTATAGGAGAAATTTTCCCACCTAAAACATGATAAATCCCTTTGTATTGCCCTGTGTTCTCTATAGCCATTACATCGCGAATATCTTCTACTACACAAATAGTCTGATGATTTCTTGACGTATTAGCACAAATCTCGCAAACTGCGATATCAGAAATATTATGACAGCTTTCACAAAATTTAATATCAGCGCGCATAGTTGTTAGCGCTTCGGCTAAAAAACCTGTTTGTTCTTTGGGTTGTTTTAATAAATGCAAAACTAGTCGCAAAGCTGTACGTTTACCAATACCTGGCAATTGTGACATTTCGTTGACTGCTTTTTCTATTAATTTTGAAGAAAATTCCATGAAGACAAAAATACTAAATTTGTGGGTTTACTCAACTTTTGTTTATGGAAATAAAGATGTTTAAAATACGCAAAGCAGTACATCTTAAAACTAATCATAATCGTTCTTTATTACCTGGCCTACAACAAATTGACTTGTTACACTTTTCTATCCTTTAGAATACAATTAAACTTCATTTAAAGCAACATCATTTTTCTGACTTTTAGTGCCAGAAAAAGATATAACAAATAAGCTCCAATAACAATTGGTATCGCTCTTTAGAAACAAATTACCTAAAAAGAACTAATATTGATTTGTAGTAAGTAAAACCAATGTACAAGCAACTTGAGCTTTGATATTATTAAGCTCTAATAATTGATATAATTCTGGATTTTCAGTTCCCGGATTAAAAATTACTCGCTTAGGCTTAGCCTCTACAATGTAATTATAATAATCGCGCTGACGCGATGGATTCAAATATAAAGTAACTGTATCAATATTTTTAAGCGGAATAGCCTTTGTATGAATCTTTACTCCTGCTACTTCTCCTGCGTTTTGACCAATTGCCAAAACTGTATGTCCTTTTTCAACTAATTTATTTATAGCTAAAAAAGCATATCTATCAGGCTTCGTAGTTGCTCCAAGCACTACTGTTTTTTTATTTTTCATTGTCTTTAATATATACCACAAAAGTAATCAAAAAGGTTTAGCTCTTCGATTATTTAAAAAGTTTAGTTATTTTTCAACAAAATCAGCAACCTACTGTTCAAACTGCAATCATATCTTTTAAAAAGACTATTTTTACAGTACTAAACCAGACCTTATGGATCTATTTATTTACTTATTTGCCGCTCTTTTCTCGGTATTAAACCCAATTGGAACAGTTCCAATCTTTGTAGGATTAACACAACACGACTCCAAGAAAGAGCGTTCCAGAATTTCTTTATGGACTGCAATAAATGTTTTCATAATCTTAATTGTTTCATTTTTCGTAGGACAATATATGCTGACTTTCTTCGGGATTAGCATCGATGCTCTTCGTATTGCTGGAGGAATTATAATTGTAAATTCAGGATTCTCTCTACTATCAGGCAAATTCAACAAGAAAAGAGGGATAAATAAAAAGATAGAAACAGATGCACAACAAAGAAATGACATTGCTCTTACTCCACTTGCAATCCCAATGCTTGCAGGCCCTGGGTCGATATCTTTATTAATTGCTTTTTATCAAGAACACCACCAAACTAGTGAAGTTATAATAGGTTCATTTGCTGTTTTAGCAATTGCTATTGTAATTTTTATTATTCTAAGAAGTGCACATTATCTTGCCAAGATACTTGGAGCATCTGGAATTGTTGCAATTTCTAGGATTGTTGGTTTTATTGTAATTGCTATTGGAATACAATACATAGTAAGTGCAATTATCAATATAATTAAAGTAAATTTAATGTAATTTTGATTTCGCTAAAAGTCAAAAAAAAGGGATAAATAGTACAATTCATCCCTTTTTTGCAACCCTATTTTAGTTTATACTCTTGGTAAAAACACTTCTGCCATCATACATCTTGCACTTCCTCCGCCACAAGCTTCAATAGTATCTAAACTTGAGCTTAAAATTTCGGCATGCTTTTCTAGTTGCGAAATTTGTTTTGGAGTTAGACTCTGATGTGCTGATGCACTCATAACAATATATTTTTTATCATTTGTACCACGAACTTCAAGCATATTTCCTGCGAAATTATTTACCTGACCTTCTGTAATTAAAATGACTTCTTTTTTATCCGCTTTTAGATTTTCAAGAACCATTTTGCGCTCTTTTTTATCATCAATACAATCTGCACAAATCACTGCAAAAGTTTCTCCTAAACACATCATAACATTAGTATGATAAATTAGTTTTCTTTCTCCATTAACAGTCTGAAATGCTTCGAAAATAACTGGCGCATAATCAAAATCCTCACAAAATTCGATAAACAATTCTTCATCAGCTCTTGGTGAAAGTGCACAATATGCTTTCCCATTTGCTCTATCCAAAAGTAAGCTTCCAGTTCCCTCTAAGAAAAAACCATCTTCCTCTGCCGATGTATAATCGACTATATTATTAATTTCGAATCCTTTTTCTTCTAGAATATCTAAGATATCTTCACGACGTTCCTGACGACGATTCTCAGCAAACATAGGATATAAAGCCACATCCCCATTTTCATGAAAAGAAACCCAGTTGTTAGGGAATATACTATCAGGCGTATCCGGATTTAGAGTATCTTCTACAACAGTTACATCTACTCCTACAGCTCTTAGCTTTTCAACAAAAGTATCAAACTCTTGTTGCGCTTTTGCATTTACTGTTGCTGGCAAAAGTCCGTCTAACACTTTTTGATAATAATTATTTACAGCCGTTTGTTCATTCATACGGAATGCCACTGGACGAATCATTACTATTGCGTTTGTAGTTTGTTTCATGTTTTTAATATAAAATTAATCTCGAATTAAAGGTAATGTTGAACATCTCAATAACCCTTCTTGTTTAGCAATTTCAGCATATGGAATTTCTTCTACAACAAACCCATTACTTCTTAACCAATTATTTAATCTAGTAAAATTTTTCTCAGACACAACAACATTTGTATCTATAGAGAAAACATTAGAATTCATAAAATACATTTCTTCTCTCTCGATATGAAATAAATTTTCTTTACCAAAAAGATTTACCAAATACATATAATCGGCTTCTTCACGAAATCCTCTTTTATAAATGATTCCTTTATCTTTTCCTACTGGTTGAAAACAGCAATCCAAATGCAAAGCATTATCGCGAGCTTCAATTTTAGATTTAACTAAATCAAACTCTTTTACTATTTTATTAGGAAACAAATTTCTAATAAATTCAACTCCCTCTATATTTGTTCTTGCTGTAATATAATCTTTATAATCGCTTCCTTTATAAGTCCCAATAAATACATGATCATTCCAAAGCATAACATCACCTCCTTCAATATGGACTTCTTCTGGTGGACGAACTACTTTGTTAGGATCTATTTGGTCTATTACATACTGAATGGCATCCAACTCACGTTCTCTATCAGGTAAAATATTTGATTTTATAAAAACATTATCTATTACGAAACCAATATCTCTAGCAAAAATTTGGTTATAGTTTTCAATCATTTCGGGGCGAAAAACTGTCACATCGTATTTTTGAAGCACTGCATTAAAAGCATTCATTTCGGTAACCATATCAGACTCTACTGGATAAGTCCCTGCCTTAATATGCTCCAAAGATTTTGGGTCATACGCTTCCTCGATAGTTGGCGTAGGCCCATTATGAACTGCAGATCCCAAAACTACTGCCCGTAATCTTGATGTTTCGTTCTTTACATTTAATTGTAACATATTCTATTATTTGATTTCGACAAAGATAAAAAAAAGCTTCACAGTTAAGTGAAGCTTTAAATTGAATTTTATTTATTCGATTTGAATTCTCTTAAAGGATGACCTGTATATATTTGTCTAGGTCGCCCGATTGGTTCTTTATTCTCACGCATTTCTTTCCATTGTGCAATCCAACCTGGCAATCTTCCAATTGCAAACATAACAGTAAACATATCTGTAGGGATTCCTAATGCTCTATAAATGATTCCTGAATAAAAATCTACGTTAGGATACAAACTTCTTGACTTAAAGTATTCATCTTCAAGAGCTGCTGCTTCCAGTTTTTTAGCTATTGCTAAAATTGGATCATCAACTCCTAATGTATTTAAAACTTCATCCGCAGCTTTCTTAATAATTCTAGCTCTTGGATCAAAGTTTTTGTAAACTCTATGACCAAATCCCATTAAACGGAATGGATCATTTTTATCTTTGGCTTTCGCCATAAATTTATCTGTATCTCCACCGTCTTTATTAATCTCTTCTAGCATCTCAAGAACTGCTTGATTCGCACCTCCATGAAGTGGTCCCCAAAGTGCAGAAACTCCCGCAGAAATCGAAGCAAATAGTCCAGCATGTGAAGAACCAACCATTCTTACAGTAGATGTAGAACAGTTTTGCTCATGATCACCATGTAATATAAATAATTTATCTAGTGCATTAACTACGATAGGATTTGCTGCGTAAGGCCCTGTAGGTAATTTAAACATTAATTGCATAAAATTCTCTACATATCCTATTGTATTATCATAATAGTTTAACGGATACCCCATAGTTTTTCTATAAGTCCATGTAGCAATAACAAGAAACTTAGCTATTGTTTTACAAACAGCATCATACATTTCTTTTTCATTTTCTACATTTACCGACTTAGGATTGAAAGCCGTCAAGGCACTTGTCAATGCAGACAAAACACCCATAGGATGAGCCGTTTTTGGAAAACCATCAATGATGTTTTTCATTTCTTCGTTTACCAAAGTATGCTTTTTAATATCAGCATCAAATTGTGCTAATTGCTGAGCAGTTGGTAATTCTCCAAAAATTAATAGATAAGACACCTCAGGAAAGCTTGCTTGCTCAGCTAAATCTTCAATTGAGTATCCTCTGTAACGTAAAATTCCTAATTCACCATCAAGAAAAGTAATTTCACTTGTACAAGAACCTGAGTTTTTATATCCTGGATCAAGTGTAATGAAACCAGTTAAATCACGTAATTTGTTAATATCGACAGCAGATTCATTTTCGCTTCCAGTTACAACAGGAAGCTCAATCTTCTTACCATCTACTTCTAGGGTAGCTATTTTTGACATAATATAATCGGAAATAAATCTTTTAAATAATAATTTATCAAATCTAAGGAATTTAAGACTAACTAAAAAAGGAATATTGCTATGAATTTGTTAAAACTCAAAAAAAAAGCCATTCGTTTTCACGAATGGCTCAAAGCAATATATAATCTTACAATTATTTTATTTTAAATGCATTTAATCCTGGAAAGTAAGCTGTACTCCCTAATTCTTCTTCAATTCTTAATAATTGATTGTATTTTGCCATACGATCAGAACGTGAAGCTGAACCTGTTTTAATCTGACCACAGTTTAATGCTACTGCTAAATCTGCAATCGTATTATCTTCAGTCTCTCCTGAACGATGAGACATTACCGAAGTATAGCCTGCATTTTTAGCCATATTTACCGCTGCAATAGTCTCTGTTAAAGTACCAATTTGGTTTACTTTTATAAGAATAGAATTCGCAATTCCTTTTTCTATCCCAGTAGATAAACGTTCAACATTAGTCACAAACAAATCATCTCCTACCAATTGTACTTTATGTCCAATTTTTTCAGTAAGTAATTTCCATCCATCCCAGTCATTTTCATCCATTCCATCTTCAATAGATATAATTGGGTATTTAGCTACTAATTCAGCTAAGTAATCAACTTGCTCTGCAGAAGTTCTTACTTTACCTGTTTCTCCTTCAAATTTAGAGTAATCGTATTTACCGTTTACATAAAATTCAGCAGAAGCACAGTCAAGAGCAATCATAATTTCGTCACCAAAAGTATATCCAGCATTTTCAACTGCTTTTTTAATCGTATCCAAAGCATCTTCAGTACCACCTGGTAAATTTGGAGCAAAACCTCCTTCATCACCAACAGCCGTACTTAACCCTCTGTCATGTAACACTTTTTTCAGACTATGGAAAATTTCAGTCCCCATTTGCATAGAGTGAGAAAAAGAAGTTGCCTTTACTGGAAAAATCATAAATTCTTGAAAAGCAATCGGAGCATCAGAATGTGAACCTCCGTTAATGATGTTCATCATCGGCACAGGCAACGTATTTGCCGAAACCCCACCTACATATCTATACAAAGGCAATCCTAATTCATTAGCCGCTGCTTTTGCAACCGCAAGAGAAACACCTAAAATAGCGTTTGCTCCTAATTTAGATTTATTTGGAGTTCCATCTAAATCAATCATAGCTTGATCGATTACATTTTGTTCAAAAACAGAAATACCAACTAATTCTTCCGCAATAATAGTATTTACATTTTTCACTGCATTTAAAACTCCTTTACCTAAAAAAGCTTTTCCTCCATCACGTAATTCAACCGCTTCATGCTCTCCAGTAGAAGCTCCTGATGGAACTGCTGCTCTTCCTAAAACTCCGTTGTCTGTAATTACATCAACTTCAATAGTAGGATTACCTCTAGAATCAAAAATTTGTCTTGCGTGAATTTTTATTATAATACTCATTATTTTTGTTTTTTATTATTAAATTATAAATATATTCCGAAATTATAAAAATATTTGACACTAATTAAGTTCCTTAGCGATAAAACATTTTTATTTATTAACTCAATCGTTTTAGTTTAATTTCCTCTTATGTTCTCAATAAATTGGTCAAACAAATAAGAAGAGTCATGAGGTCCTGGACTTGCTTCTGGATGATACTGTACTGAGAAACAATTTTTATTTTTCATACGCATACCCGCAACAGTTTCATCATTAAGATGCAAATGTGTAATCTCTAAATCTGGATGATTATCTAATTGTTCTTTATTAACCGCAAAACCATGATTCTGAGATGTAATCTCACCTTTTCCAGTAATAATATTTTTAACAGGATGATTTATTCCTCGATGTCCATTAAACATTTTATAAGTAGAAACACCATTCGCCAAAGCAATAACTTGATGCCCTAAACAAATACCAAACAATGGTTTATTATTTGCCAAAATTTCTTTAGCAACTTCTATTGCTCCAAATAATGGATCTGGATCACCAGGGCCATTAGACAAGAAATAACCATCTGGATTAAATGCTGCTAAATCTTGAAAAGTAGAATTATACGGAAACACTTTTATATAACAATCTCTTTTAGCCAAATTACGCAAAATATTCTTCTTAATCCCTAAATCTAATGCTGAGATTTTATAAGTTGCATTTTCATCTCCATAAAAGTAAGGTTCAGTTGTCGAAACTTTTGAAGCAAGCTCCAAACCTTCCATATTTGGAACATTTGCCAAAGCAATCTTTAAATCTTCGATTGAAGTTCCATCTGTACATATCACAGCATTCATCGCTCCGTTATCACGTATATAACTCACCAATGCTCTTGTATCAACATCAGAGATGCAAATAAGATTTTCTTTGATAAAATAAGACTCTAAACTCTCTGAAGCATCTTCACGAGAATAATTAAAGCTAAAGTTTTTACAAACTAATCCTGATATTTTGATGCTATCAGATTCTATTTCTGAATCATTTACACCATAATTCCCAATGTGTGCATTGGTAGCAACCATAATCTGACCAAAATAAGAAGGGTCTGTAAAGATTTCTTGATATCCTGTCATTCCAGTATTAAAGCAAACTTCGCCAAAAGTTGTACCACTAATTCCGATTGATTTTCCGTGAAAAATTGTTCCGTCGCTTAGCAAAAGAATGGCGCTTTGTCGTGTTGTGTATTTCATTTGTAATTAGATATTTTGCAAATTTAATTTTTTAAAAGAGCGAGTGCAAGGTTTTTTAAAAAATTCATCTTTAAAAATAAAACCCTTAAAAGGGAAAGTGTTAGATTATTGTGTTTTTAGTTTCAAAAAAAACAAAAAAAAAGGATAAACTAGTAACTAGTTTATCCTTAATTCTTATTGAATGATTATTTTCATAATTATTCAGAAGCTTCAGTTGTCGTTTCTGTATCAGCAGCAGGAGCTTCAGAAGTCTCTTCAGCTTTCTTTGCTTTTCCACCACGACGGCTTTTTGCTTTTTTAACTTCTTTTTTACCTCCATTGTAAAGTTCATTGAAATCAACAAGTTCGATCATCGCCATATCAGCGTTATCTCCCAAACGATTTCCAACTTTAATGATACGTGTGTATCCACCTGGACGGTCTCCTACTTTAGCAGCTACATCTCTGAACAAGTCAGTTACAGCGTATTTACTACGTAAGTATGCAAAAACAATACGACGATTGTGAGTCGTATCTTCTTTTGATTTTGTGATTAAAGGCTCAACGAATTGTTTAAGCGCTTTAGCTTTAGCAACAGTAGTGTTAATACGTTTGTGCTCAATAAGAGAACAAGCCATATTAGCCAACATAGCTTTTCTATGTCCAGTCTGTCTGCTTAAGTGATTGAATTTTTTTCCGTGTCTCATTGCTATGTTAAATTTAACTCGCCTAAGCGAATTAGATTATTCTTTATCTAGTTTGTATTTAGCTAAATCCATTCCGAAAGTTAAATTCTTAACTGCAACAAGTTCATCAAGTTCAGTTAAAGATTTTTTACCAAAATTACGGAATTTCATTAGGTCATTTTTATTGAACGATACTAAATCACCAAGTGTATCAACTTCAGCCGCTTTCAAGCAATTTAATGCTCTCACAGATAAATCCATATCAACAAGCTTAGTTTTAAGCAATTGTCTCATATGTAATGACTCTTCATCATACGATTCTGTTTGTGCAATTTCGTCAGCCTCGAGTGTAATTCTTTCGTCAGAGAATAACATGAAGTGGTGAATTAAAACTTTAGCAGCTTCAGTAAGAGCATCTTTAGGATTAATAGAACCATCAGTTTTGATTTCAAAAACTAATTTTTCGTAATCTGTCTTTTGCTCAACACGGAAGTTTTCAATTGCATATTTCACATTTTTTACCGGAGTAAAAATTGAATCTGTAAAAATAGTTCCAATTGCAGCGTTCTGTTTTTTGTTCTCCTCAGCAGGAACGTATCCTCTACCTTTTTCGATTGTTAAATCGAAATTCAGTTTAATTTTACTATCTAAATTACAGATAACAAGGTCCGGATTCAGCACTTGGAAACCTGAAATAAATTTTTGAAAATCACCTGCTGTTAGTTGATCTTTACCAGAAACAGAAATAGTAACTGCTTCATTATCGATATCTTCAATTTGACGTTTGAAACGAACTTGTTTAAGATTAAGGATAATTTCGGTAACATCTTCAACAACACCTGAGATAGTAGAAAACTCATGATCTACACCTTCAATGCGAACAGATGTAATTGCATAACCTTCTAATGCTGAAAGCAAAACTCTTCTAAGTGCATTACCAACAGTCAATCCATAACCAGGCTCTAAAGGTCTAAATTCGAATTTACCTTCAAAATCGGTTGAATCGATCATGATAACTTTATCGGGCTTTTGAAAATTAAATATTGCCATAAATTTCGACTAAGTCAATTATTATTTGTTGTACAACTCTACGATTAATTGTTCTTTAATGTTTTCTGGAATTTGAAGTCTTGCAGGTACAGAAACGAAAGTTCCTTCTTTAAGATCATTGTTCCAAGTAATCCATTCATAAACATGACTTGAATTTGATAAAGAACGTTCGATAGCCTCTAAAGATTTAGATTTTTCACGAACAGCAACTTTATCACCAGGCTTAAGGTGGTAAGACGGAATGTTAACAACTTCACCATTTACGGTAACGTGTCTGTGAGATACGATTTGACGTGCACCTCTTCTAGAAGGAGCAATACCCATTCTAAAAACTACATTATCCAATCTTGCTTCACATAGTTGTAACAAAACTTCACCAGTAACTCCTTTAGTCGCTGATGCTTTTTCGAATAAATTTCTGAATTGTTTTTCTAAAATTCCGTAAGAATATTTAGCTTTTTGCTTTTCCATTAATTGAATAGCATACTCAGATTTTTTTCCTCTTTTTTTAGCCATCCCGTGTTGTCCAGGTGGGTAATTTCTTCTTTCGAAAGATTTGTCATCTCCGAAAATTGCTTCGCCAAATTTACGAGCTATTCTTGTACTTGGACCAGTATATCTTGCCATTTTAAATTGTTTAAGATTGAGATTATGAATTCAGGTCTGATCCTTCGATAATCTATTTTCAATCTAGGTTATACTATAAATTTTGAGTATTAAACTCTACGTCTTTTAGGAGGACGACATCCGTTGTGAGGCATTGGAGTAACATCGATAATCTCTGTAACTTCAATTCCACCGTTATGAAGAGAACGAATTGCAGACTCACGTCCGTTTCCTGGTCCTTTTACATAAACTTTAACTTTTTTAAGTCCTGCCTCAAGAGCTACTTTACTACAATCTTCTGCTGCCATTTGAGCTGCGTACGGAGTATTCTTTTTAGAACCTCTGAAACCCATCTTACCAGCTGAAGACCAAGAAATAACTTCACCTTTCTTATTTGTCAAAGAAATGATAATGTTGTTGAAAGTGGCAGAAATATGAGCTTCACCCGTTGATTCAACGATAACTTTACGTTTTTTTGCAGTTGCTTTAGCCATATTACTTATTATTTAGTTGCTTTTTTCTTGTTAGCAACAGTTTTTCTTTTACCTTTTCTTGTTCTAGAGTTATTTTTAGTTCTTTGTCCTCTTAACGGAAGACCAGATCTATGACGGATACCTCTGTAACAACCAATATCCATTAAACGTTTGATGTTTAAAGAAACCTCAGAACGTAATTCTCCTTCAATTTTGAAAGATGATACTGCTTCACGAATTGCTCCGATCTCATCATCATTCCATTCTTGAACTTTTTTATCTTGGCTAACTTGAGCTTTTTCTAAAATCTCAATAGCTCTACTTCTTCCTAATCCAAAGATATAGGTAAGTGCTATAACACCTCTCTTATTTTTTGGGATATCTACCCCTGCTATTCTTGCCATAATTATCCTTGTCTTTGTTTAAATCTAGGATTCTTTTTGTTTATTACGTACAATCTCCCTTTTCTACGCACAATGATGCACTCGGGACTTCTCTTTTTTACTGATGCTCTAACTTTCATAGTGAATATCCTTTAATATCTATAAGTAATTCTTGCTTTTGACAAGTCGTAAGGACTCATTTCTAGTTTCACTTTATCACCAGGTAATAATTTGATGTAATGCATACGCATCTTACCAGAAATATGAGCGATTACAATATGTCCATTTTCTAATTCTACACGGAACATCGCATTTGACAATGCTTCGATGATTGATCCGTCTTGTTCTATTGCTGATTGTTTTGCCATATAAAAATTAAGCTACTGCTTTTCTATTTTTACCAGTCTTCATTAAACCATCATAATGTTTGTTTAACAAATATGAATTAATTTGTTGAATAGTATCTATTGCAACTCCAACCATAATTATTAACGAGGTACCTCCAAAAAACATTGCCCAAGATTGTTGTACATCCATAAAACTTACAACAATGGCTGGGAACACAGCAATTAAAGCAAGGAATAAAGATCCTGGGAAAGTTATTAAAGACATCACTTTATCAAGAAAATCTGAAGTCTCCACCCCTGGCCTAACACCTGGAATAAAACCACCACTTCTCTTTAAGTCATCAGACATCTTGTTAGTAGGTACTGTAATTGCAGTATAAAAGAAAGTAAACACAACAATTAAAGTTGCAAATACAAAGTTATACCAAAATCCAAACATATTACTAAAAGCACCAACAATTGATTGTGATGTATCTGATTTCGATAATCCAGCTACAGCTGCAGGAATAAACATAATTGCTTGTGCAAAAATAATTGGCATAACCCCAGAAGCATTAAGCTTAAGTGGAATCCATTGTCTATTACCTCCCATCAAATCTTGCTCATAATCTCCTGAAGTTGTACGACGAGCGTATTGAACTGGAATTTTACGAACTGCCATAATCAACAGTACACAAGAAATAATAACTAATAACCAAATAATAATTTCGATAACTAATAACATTGGCCCTCCATTGTTATTGGTAACTCTGGTTGTAAATTCTTGAATAAAAGCTTGTGGAAAACGAGCTAATATACCAACCATAATCAACAATGAGATTCCATTTCCAATACCTTTATCTGTAATTTTCTCTCCTAACCACATGGCAAAAATAGTACCTGTAACCAAAATTATCACAGAAGAAAATAAAAACTCAAAAGAATTAAAACCTAGCAAAAATGCACTGCTAGGTAATGTTCTATATAAATTATAGATGTAAGTTGGCCCTTGAACTAAAGTAATAACGATAGTTAACCAACGTGTTATCTGATTAATTTTTTTTCTACCGCTCTCTCCATCATTTTGAAGTTTTTGTAAATACGGAATCGCAATTCCCATTAACTGAACAACAATAGACGCAGAAATATAAGGCATAATACCTAAAGCAAAAACTGAAGCTTTAGAGAATGCACCTCCGGTGAACATGTCTAGAATAGATCCTAAACCATTTTTTGTTTGTCCCGCTAAACCAGTCAATTGCGTTGCATCAATTCCAGGAAGCGTAACGTGTGCTCCAAAACGATATACTAAAAGAAGTCCTAATGTAATTAAGATTCTATTTCTCAGTTCTTCGATTTTCCAAACATTACTTATTGATTCAATAAATTTCTTCATATAATAGAAAAATTATATTGTTACAGCTTCTCCACCAACAGCTTCAATAGCCGCTTTTGCAGTAGCAGTAAATTTGTGAGCAGTTACTTTTAATTTTGCTTTCAATTCTCCTCTACCTAAAATCTTAACGATTTCATTTTTGGTAGCTAGACGATTTGCTACATAAACTGTCATATCAACAGAATCTGTAATAACACCATTGTCTACTAATAATTGTAGCGTATCTAAATTTACACCTTCGTATTCTTTACGGTTGATGTTTGTGAAACCGAACTTAGGTACACGTCTTTGAAGTGGCATTTGCCCTCCTTCAAATCCAATCTTTTTAGAATAACCAGAACGAGATTTTGCTCCTTTGTGTCCTCTTGCAGAAGTACCACCTTTTCCAGAACCTTCTCCTCTACCTAATCTCTTATTTTGATTGTGCGTTGACCCTTCAGCTGGTTGTAAGTTACTTAAATTCATAACAGTATTTGTTATTTAGCTTCTTCAACAGAAACTAAGTGTTTAACTTTGTTTATCATCCCAAGGATAGCAGGATTTGAATCATGCTCTACAACTTGTCCCATTTTACGTAGACCTAAAGCTTCCAAACCTCTTTTTTGAGAAAGAGGACAGTTGATTTTGCTTCTTACTTGTTTTACTAATAATTTAGCCATAATTTCCTTGAATTAACCTTTAAAAACTTTTTCTAAAGAAACACCTCTTTGTTTTGCAACAGTATAAGCGCTTCTCATTTGTAATAAAGCATCAAAAGTTGCTTTAACTACGTTATGAGGATTTGATGATCCTTGAGATTTAGATAATACATCCTGAATACCTACTGATTCAAGAACTGAACGAACAGCTCCACCAGCAATAACCCCTGTACCATGAGAAGCAGGAATTAAAAATACACGTGCACCACCATATTTACCTTTTTGTTCGTGAGGAACAGATTTTCCATTCAAAGGAATCTTTACTAAATTTTTCTTAGCATCTTCTACTGCTTTCGCAATTGCTTCAGAAACATCTTTAGATTTCCCTAATCCATGTCCAACAACTCCATTTTCATCACCTACAACTACAATAGCAGAAAAACCGAAAGCTCTACCACCTTTTGTAACTTTAGTAACACGATTAACACTTACCAGACGATCTTTAAGTTCAAGACCACTTGGTTTTACCAATTCTACATTTTTGTATTTAGACATAATATATTAGAATTTAAGTCCAGCCGCTCTTGCGCCTTCTGCTAATGATTTAATACGACCGTGATATAAGTATCCTCCTCTATCGAAAGTTACTGCATCTATTCCAGCTTTTAACGCTTTTTCTGCAACTAGTTTTCCAACTGCGTTAGCAATTTCTACGTTCGTACCTTTACCTATTTCTTTTTCTCTTGAAGAGGCAGCCAATAAAGTAACTCCATTTACATCATCAATAAGTTGTGCGTAAATTTCTTTATTACTTCTAAATACAGAAAGTCTTGGTTTAGCAGCATAACCACTAATCGTTTTTCTAATTCTGAATTTAATTCTCTGTCTTCTATCAGATTTTGTTAATGACATAATCTTATTTTTTAAGCTGATTTACCTGCTTTTCTTCTTAATACTTCACCTACAAACTTAACACCTTTTCCTTTATATGGTTCTGGCTTACGGAAACCTCTAATTTTTGCCGCAACCTGACCTAAAAGTTGTTTGTCAATTGATGTTAATTTTACGATAGGGTTTTTACCTTTTTCAGATATTGTCTCTAAAACTACTTCTGGAGCAATTTCTAAAACAATATTGTGAGAATATCCAAGAGCTAAATCTAACTTTTGTCCTTGATTTGAAGCTCTATAACCAACTCCTACCAACTCTAAAGATTTAGTAAACCCTTCATTTACACCAACAATCATGTTACTGATTAATGATCTGTAAAGTCCGTGTTTTGCTCTGTGATCTTTGTGATCAGACGATCTATCTACTTGAACTTGATCGCCTTCAACCGTAACAGTTACGTCCGAAAACTCCTGTGTAAGCTGACCATTCTTTCCTTTTACTGTAATAATACCGTCTTTAACTTCTACAGTTGTACCAGCAGGGATTACAATTGGATTTTTACCTATTCTTGACATCTTATATAGTCTTTATAATTAGTATACGTAACAAATTACTTCACCACCTACATTTAATTGCTTAGCTTGTTTTCCTGTCATTAAACCTTTTGACGTAGAAACAATAGCAATTCCTAATCCGTTAAGGATTCTAGGTAGGTTAGCAGCACCTGCATATTTACGCAAACCTGGTTTACTAATTCTTTGGATATCTTTAATTACTGGCTCTTTAGTATCTTTATCATACTTCAAAGCGATTTTGATTGAACCCTGAACAGCGTTGTCCTCAAATTTGTAACTCAAGATATAACCTTGATCAAATAAGATCTTAGTTATTTCTTTTTTTAGATTAGATGCCGGAATTTCAACAACTTTGTGGTTTGCAGCCACAGCGTTACGAACTCTAGTCAAATAATCTGCAATAGGATCTGTATACATATGTATTTGATTGCGATTATGGTTTTCGGGAGACACTCGTCTCCCGAACCTTTAATCAATTAAAATTATTTTTTGGTTTGCAAAAGTAATAACTTATTGCGAGATTACCAAGACGCTTTTTTAACTCCAGGAATTAATCCATTATTAGCCATCTCACGGAAAGTTACACGTGAAATACCAAATTGACGAATATAACCTCTTGGTCTACCTGTTAATTTACAACGGTTGTGTAAACGAACTGGTGAAGCATTTTTAGGTAATTTCTGTAAACCTTCAAAATCTCCAGCTTCTTTCAAAGCTTTTCTTTTCTCAGCATACTTAGCTACCGTTTTCTCTCTTTTCACCTCACGGGCTTTCATTGATTCTTTAGCCATGTCTTAATTCTTTTTAAAAGGTAAACCTAATTCAGCCAATAATGACTTTGCTTCTTTGTCTGTTTGAGCAGTTGTAACAAAAGTAATATCCATTCCTGAAATTTTGTTTACTTTATCAATATCAATTTCTGGGAAAATGATTTGCTCTAAAACTCCAAGATTGTAATTACCTCTTCCGTCAAAACCAGTAGCTTTGATACCACTAAAATCTCTAACACGTGGTAAAGCAGAAGTAATAAGTCTATCTAAAAACTCATACATTCTTTCACCACGCAAAGTAACTTTTGCTCCAATCGGCATTCCTTTTCTCAATTTGAATGACGCAACGTCTTTCTTTGAAATTGTAGATACTGCTTTCTGTCCAGTGATCTTTGTCAACTCATCAACTGCATAGTCAATAAGTTTTTTATCAGATACAGCTGCACCAACTCCACGGCTCAAAACGATTTTTTCCAATTTAGGAACTTGCATTACGTTTGTATATCCGAATTCCTCTTTAAGAGCAGAGATTACTCTACTCTTATATTCTTCTTTTAGTCTAGGTGTATATGCCATTACTATAGTACTTGATTAGATTTTTTTGAAAATCTTACTTTCTTATCTCCTTCTACTCTAATACCAACTCTAGTTGTTTCCTTAGTTTTAGGATCAATTAGTGAAATGTTAGATATTTGTATAGAAGCTTCTTTCTTAACGATACCACCTTGAGGGTTTTTTGCACTTGGTTTTGTATGTTTCGAAACCATGTTTACACCTTCAACTATCGCTTTATTTTTCTCACGGTAAACACGTAAAACTTTACCTTCTGAACCTTTATGGTCTCCAGCAATTACTCTTACGATATCTCCTGATTTTATTTTTAGCTTTATCATCTTAAAACGAATTAAAGCACTTCTGGTGCTAATGATACAATTTTCATGAATTGTTTTTCACGAAGTTCTCTTGCTACCGGACCAAAAACACGAGTTCCTCTCATTTCTCCTGCAGCATTCAAAAGAACACATGCATTGTCATCGAAACGGATATAAGAACCATCAGCTCTTCTCACTTCTTTTTTGGTACGTACAACAACTGCAGTTGAAACAGCTCCTTTTTTAACGTTCCCGTTCGGAGTTGCATCTTTGATAGAAACTACAATCTTGTCACCAACAGAGGCATACCTTCTTTTGGTACCTCCTAAAACACGGATAGTTAAAACTTCTTTTGCTCCCGTATTATCTGCTACTTTTAGTCTTGATTCTTGTTGTACCATAATTATTTAGCTCTTTCTAAGATTTCAACTAATCTCCAACATTTTGATTTACTTAAAGGACGCGTTTCGCTAATTCTTACAGTATCTCCAATGTTACAGTCGTTTGTTTCGTCGTGTGCAACGTATTTCTTTGTTTTCAACACGAACTTACCGTATAATGGGTGTTTAACTTTTCTTACTTCAGCAATAACAATAGATTTATCCATTTTATTTGAAGTAACAACACCAATTCTTTCTTTTCTTAAATTTCTTTTTTCTTCCATCTTTCAGCAGAATACAATTATTGTAACTCTCTTTTAGTTAACTCTGTAGCCAATCTTGCAACTGTTCTTCTTACACTTCTAATTTGAAGTGGATTCTCAATTGGAGAAATAGCGTGGGCCATTTTTAGGTCAGCATATATCTTCTTAGTTTGACTAAGTTTTTCTTGCAACTCCGCTGCAGAAAGATCTTTTATTTCTGATTGTTTCATAATATATTATAAATTATGCTTCGAAATCTCTAGCAACAACGAACTTAGTTTTTACTGGAAGCTTTTGTGCTGCAAGACGTAAAGCCTCTTTTGCAACTGACAATGGAACTCCTCCAACTTCAAACATTATTCTTCCGGGTTTAACAACTGCAGCCCAATATTCTACTGCACCTTTACCTTTACCCATACGTACTTCAAGAGGTTTCTTAGTAATTGGTTTGTCTGGAAATATTTTGATCCATAATTGTCCTTCTCTTTTCATAAAACGAGTTGCAGCGATACGTGCAGCTTCGATTTGACGAGAGGTTAAGAACATTCCATCTTCATGTACAGATTTAATACCAAACATTCCATTAGAAAGTTCAAATCCTCTTTGAGAATTCCCTTTCATTTTACCTTTTTGTACCTTACGGTATTTTGTTCTTTTAGGCTGTAACATTTTTCTTTAGTTTAAAAATTTACTTTCTTTTACGAGCGTCTGGTTTAGAACCTTTATTAAAGTTAGATTTGCCACGAGGAGCATCTCCACCTTTTCCACCACCAGCTTGTTTTTTATCCATTCCAGCAAGTGGAGAAAGATCTCTCTTTCCATAAACTTCACCTTTCATGATCCACACTTTGATTCCCATTCTACCATAAGTAGTATGAGCCTCTGCAAGTGCATAATCAATATCAGCTCTGAAAGTTGATAGAGGAATTCTACCTTCTTTGAAACCTTCTGAACGTGCCATTTCAGCACCATTCAAACGACCAGAAATCAAAACTTTGATACCTTCAGCGTTCATACGCATAGAAGCAGCAATTGCCATTTTGATTGCACGTCTGTAAGAAATACGACTTTCTATTTGACGTGCGATGCTTGTCGCCACAAGATAAGCATCTAATTCAGGTCTTTTGATTTCAAAGATGTTAATTTGAACCTCTTTGTCTGTAATTTTCTTAAGTTCTTCTTTTAACTTGTCTACCTCTTGTCCACCTTTCCCGATAATAATACCAGGTCTTGCAGTAGTGATAGTAACGGTTACAAGTTTCAAAGTTCTCTCGATAATTACTTTTGATACACTAGCTTTTGATAAACGAGCGTGGATATACTTTCTGATTTTGTGATCTTCGGCAAGTTTATCACCGTAATCATTTCCACCATACCAGTTTGAGTCCCACCCTCTGATGATACCAAGTCTATTTCCAATTGGATTTGTCTTTTGTCCCATGCTGCTTAAGAATTGCTTTGTGTGTTATTGATAGCTCCAAGCACGATTGTTACGTGATTAGAACGTTTTCTTATTCTGTGTGCACGACCTTGTGGAGCTGGACGAAGTCTTTTCAACATCATTCCACCATCTACTCTGATCTCCTTAACAAATAATCCAGCTTCTTCTAAATTACCTTCACTATTTTTTTGCTCCCAGTTATTGATTGCAGATAATAATAGTTTTTCTAATTTTCTAGAAGCTTCTTTAGAACTAAATCTCAAGATGTTAAGTGCTCTTTCTACCTTCTGACCTCTTACCAAGTCCGCTACTAAGCGCATTTTTCTAGGTGAAGTAGGGCAGTTATTCAATTTTGCGAAAGCAATAGACTTATTAGCCTCTTTTCTCGCATCTGCTGTTTCTCTTTTACGAACTCCCATTGCTTCTTATTTTTTACCTTTATTTTTTGCTCCAGCATGACCTCTAAAAGATCTAGTTGGTGAAAATTCTCCTAATTTGTGACCTACCATGTTTTCTGTTACGTAAACTGGTACAAATTGACGACCGTTATGAACTGCGATAGTTTGCCCAACGAAATCCGGAGTAATCATTGAAGCTCTAGACCAAGTCTTTACAACTGCATTTTTACCACTTTCTACGTTTTCTTGAACTTTCTTGTCTAACTTATAATGAACGAAAGGTCCTTTTTTTAATGAACGTGCCATATCTTAATTATTTCTTTCTACGTTCTACGATATACTTGTTACTCGGGTTTTTCTTAGAACGAGTTCTATAACCTTTAGCTGGTATTCCATTTCTTGAACGTGGATGTCCACCAGAAGAACGTCCTTCTCCACCACCCATTGGGTGATCAACAGGGTTCATTGCAACAGGTCTTGTTCTAGGTCTTCTTCCTAACCATCTTGTTCTACCTGCTTTACCAGATACAACTAATTGGTGGTCTGAATTAGATACTGCTCCAATTGTAGCTGCACAAGTTAACAAAATTAATCTTGTTTCACCTGATGGCATTTTAATTGTAGCATATTTTCCATCTCTTGCCATTAATTGAGCAAATGTTCCAGCTGAACGAGCGATTACCGCTCCTTGACCTGGTCTCAATTCGATACAAGAGATAACAGTTCCTAAAGGAATTCTGCTTAAAGGCAATGTATTACCGATTTCTGGTTGAGATTCTGGTCCAGAAACTAATTTCTGACCTACTTTCAATCCATTTTGAGCGATAACATAAGTTTTCTCTCCATCAGCATAAGCTAATAAAGCGATAAATGCAGTACGATTTGGATCATATTCGATTGACTTCACTGTAGCTGGAATTCCTTCTTTTGTACGTTTGAAATCAATAATACGATATCTCTGCTTGTGACCACCACCCGTATAACGCATGGTCATCTTTCCTTGACTATTTCTACCTCCAGAGTTTTTTATCGGCGCTATCAAAGAGCGTTCCGGCTTATCAGTTGTAATGGCGTCATAACCATTCACAACTCTAAATCGCTGACCTGGGGTAATAGGTTTTAATTTTCTTACTGACATTTTTCTATCTTAGATATTGTTGTAAAAATCAATTGTTTCTCCTTCTTTTACTTGAACAATTGCCTTTTTGATTGCATTTGTCTTTCCGCTGATCAAACCGCTTTTTGTGTATTTTGTAGTTCTATCCGGTCTCACATTCATTGTGTTAACACTCAAAATAGTTACTCCATAAGCAGCTTCAACAGCTTTCTTAATCTGAACTTTATTTGCTTTTTTGTCAACAACAAAACCGAAGCGATTTAAAACTTCACTTTCCTTGGTTACTTTTTCAGTTACTATAGGTCTAATTATGATACTCATATTCCTATTATTTGCTTAAATTTTCTTCAATTACCTCTAAAGAACTCTCTAAAAGCACTAAATTATTAGCATTTAGAATAGCATAAGTGCTTAATTCATAGCTACTTACAACGCTAGACGCCTTTAAATTGCGTGAGGACAAATATACATTTTTATTTGACTCTCCCAACACAAATAGAGATTTTTTATTTTCTAACCCTAAAGCTTTCAAAACATTAATGAAATTTTTAGTGTTTGGCGTTTCAAAATTAAAGTCTTCCAAAACAACAATACTTGCTTCTTTTGCTTTAATCGAGAAAGCTGATTTTCTCGCCAACCTCTTCAAGTTTTTATTCAATTTAAATGAATAACTTCTTGGTCTTGGTCCAAAAACCGTTCCACCACCTTTAAACAAAGGATTTTTAATACTACCCGCACGAGCAGTACCAGTTCCTTTTTGTTTTTTAATCTTACGTGTACTTCCTGCTACTTCAGCTCTTTCTTTAGCCTTATGAGTACCTTGTCTTTGATTTGCTAAATATTGTTTAACATCAAGATATACAGCGTGATTATTTGGTTCAATTGCGAATACTGAATCAGAAAGTTGAACTTTTCTTCCAGTATCTTTTCCGTTGAAATCTAATACTTTTACTTCCATTACTTCTGAATGATTACATAAGAGTTGTTATGACCAGGAACACATCCTTTAATAACTAGTAGGTTCTTTTCAGTAACTACTTTTAAAACTCTAAGGTTTTGAACTTTTACATTATCTCCTCCCATTCTTCCAGCCATACGCATTCCTTTGAATACTCTTGATGGATAAGAAGAAGCTCCTACAGAACCTGGCGCTCTTAAACGGTTGTGTTGACCGTGAGTTGCTTGACCAACACCACCAAAACCGTGACGTTTTACAACCCCTTGAAAACCTTTACCTTTAGACACACCTTGTACATCTACAAATTCTCCTTCAGAAAAAATAGAAACATCAATAAGATCTCCTAATTTTTGCTCTGTTGCGAAATCCTGGAATTCAACGACTTTTTTCTTAGCTACAGTTCCCGCTTTCTTAAAGTGACCTAAAGCCGCTTTTGTGGAATGTTTCTCGTTTTTGTCATCGAAACCAAGTTGCAACGCTTCGTACCCGTCAACACCTTTGGTTCTGACTTGGGTAACAACACATGGACCAGCCTCGATTACTGTACAAGGAATATTTTTCCCGTTTTCATCAAAAATACTAGTCATGCCGATTTTTCTACCAATTAACCCAGACATAAATATTAATTATTAATTATTAAATATAAATATAGAACGCAGCTTTTAACCGAATCCTATTTTTTAAGAGGTGCAAAAGTATAACTTATTTACACACAAAACAAAAAAAATGTTTTTCGCTTAAAAACAGCGTCCTTTTTTACTCTTGAACTACTTAAACTTTGATTTCAACTTCTACTCCACTTGGCAATTCAAGTTTCATTAAAGCATCAATAGTTTTAGATGAAGATGAATAAATATCAATTAATCTCTTATATGACATTACTTCAAATTGCTCTCTCGCTTTTTTGTTAACGTGCGGAGAACGTAGTACAGTGAAAAGTTTCTTATGTGTTGGCAACGGAATTGGACCTGTTACAACTGCACCGGTACTCTTAACTGTTTTTACAATCTTTTCAGCAGATTTATCTACCAACATGTGATCGTAAGATTTTAGTTTTATTCTGATTTTTTGACTCATTTTCTTAAAGATTAAGCGTTTCCTTTTGCTTTTTTGATAACTGCTTCTGAAATATTAGAAGGTGTTTCAGCGTAATGTGAAAATTCCATTGTAGATGTTGCTCTACCAGACGAAAGTGTTCTTAATGTTGTTACATAACCAAACATCTCTGATAAAGGCACATCAGCTTTGATAGTTTTAGCACCATTTCTATCTCCCATGTCATTAACCTGACCTCTACGACGGTTAATATCACCTACGATATCTCCCATGTTTTCCTCTGGCGTAATAACTTCCATTTTCATGATTGGCTCAAGAATGATTGCTCCAGCAGCTTTAGCCACTTCTCTATACCCCATTCTAGCTGCTAGCTCAAAAGAAAGCGCATCTGAATCGACAGGGTGGAAAGATCCATCAGTTAAAGTAACTTTCAAACTATCTACCTGGTATCCTGCTAAAGGACCAGTTTTCATAGCTTCACGGAAACCTTTCTCTACAGATGGAATATATTCCTTAGGAACGTTACCACCTTTTACAGCATTAACAAACTGCAATCCTACAGGAACCTTACCATCAACTTCATCAGCTGGCCCAAGTGTAAATACGATATCTCCGAATTTACCACGACCTCCTGATTGTTTCTTATATGTTTCTCTATGCGTAGCAGTTCTTGTAAACGCTTCTTTGTACTCTACTTGAGGCTCACCTTGATTCACTTCAACTTTAAACTCACGTCTCATACGATCAATAAGTACATCTAAATGCAACTCACCCATACCAGAGATAATCGTTTGTCCTGAAGCCTCATCTGTTCTAACCGTAAATGTAGGATCTTCTTCTGCTAATTTAGCTAAAGCCATACCCATTTTATCAACGTCAGCTTTAGTTTTAGGCTCAATTGCAACTCCAATTACAGGATCTGGAAACTTCATTGACTCAAGAATAATTGGGTGTTTTTCATCACACATTGTATCTCCTGTCTTGATATCTTTAAATCCAACTGCCGCTCCAATATCCCCAGCCTCGATATAATCGATAGGATTTTGCTTATTTGCATGCATTTGATAAATACGAGAAATTCTTTCTTTGTTTCCTGAACGCGTATTCAATATATATGAACCCGCATCTAAACGACCTGAATAAGCACGGAAGAAAGCTAAACGCCCAACAAAAGGATCTGTAGCAATCTTAAATGCCAAGGCAGCAAATGGCTCCGCAACAGAAGGCTTACGCAAAATAGGAGTTTGATCCTCTTCTAACAATTCAGCTTCATCTGGATGAATACCCCAAATACCTTCTTTTTCCATTGGAGATGGTAAATACTTACACACTGCATCCAATAAAAACTGAACCCCTTTATTCTTAAAAGAAGAACCACAAAGCATTGGAATGATTGCCATATCTATTGTAGCAGCTCTTAATGCTTTATTAATTTCTTCTTCTGTAATAGAGTTTTCATCCTCCATGTATTTATCAAGAAGATTCTCATCGTAATCAGCAACCGCCTCAATAAGCACAGATCTATACTCTTTTACCTCTGCAACCATATCTTCAGGAATAGGCACAATATCAAAAGTAGCCCCATGATTTGCATCATGCCAAATAATAGCCTGATTTTTAACCAAATCAACTACCCCTTTGAAATCATTCTCTTCACCGATTGGCAAAGTGATTGCAACAGCATTAGATTTCAACATATCTCTAACTTGTTGACATACACTCAAAAAGTTAGAACCTTGTCTATCCATTTTATTAACGAATCCCATACGAGGAACTCTATATTGATCAGCAAGCCTCCAGTTAGTCTCTGATTGAGGCTCTACACCATCAACAGCACTAAACAAGAAAACTAACCCATCAAGAACACGCAATGAACGATTTACCTCTACAGTAAAATCAACGTGCCCCGGAGTATCAATAATATTAAAGTGATAAGGTAATGTCTCTGGCAAAACTTTACCTTGCTCTGTTGGAAAATTCCACTCACAAGTTGTTGCTGCCGAAGTAATAGTTATCCCTCTTTCTTGCTCTTGAGCCATCCAGTCCATTGTTGCAGAACCTTCGTGAGTTTCACCTATTTTATGATTTTTTCCTGTATAAAAAAGGATACGCTCTGTAGTCGTTGTTTTACCTGCATCAATATGAGCAGCAATCCCTATATTTCTTGTATATTTTAAATCTCTAGCCATTTCTTATGAATTAAAATCTAAAGTGAGAGAATGCTTTATTAGCTTCAGCCATCTTATGAGTATCCATTCTCTTTTTAACAGCCGCTCCTTCTTCTTTAGCCGCAGCTAAACATTCTGAAGCTAACCTTTGAGCCATAGATTTTTCATTTCTTCTTCTAGAATAAAGTATTAACCACTTCATTGCCATAGAAATTTTACGATCTGGTCTAATTTGCATTGGAATTTGGAATGTAGCTCCACCAACTCTACGACTACGTACTTCTACGTGAGGCATAACATTAGTTAAGGCATCTTTCCAGATTTCTAATGATGATTTTTCTGAATCTTGCTTTTTAGATTCAATGATGTCAATTGCATCATAAAATACTTTAAAAGCTGTAGATTTTTTACCGTCCCACATTAAGTTGTTCACAAAACGTGTTACCAGTTGGTCATTAAACCTCGGATCTGGTAAAAGTGGTCTTTTCTTTGCCGCTCTTTTTCTCATGTCTTTTTTTTAAAAGTTTAAATTACTTTTTTGCTTCTTTTGGGCGTTTAGCACCGTACTTAGATCTTCTTTGCGTTCTTCCTGCAACTCCTGACGTGTCAAGCGCTCCACGAACGATATGATATCTAACACCTGGTAAATCTTTTACCCTTCCGCCTCTAACTAATACTATCGAGTGCTCTTGTAAATTGTGTCCTTCTCCAGGGATGTAAGCATTTACTTCGTTACCATTTGTCAAACGTACACGCGCAACTTTACGCATTGCAGAGTTTGGTTTTTTTGGTGTAGTAGTGTAAACACGCGTACAAACCCCTCTTCTTTGAGGACAAGAATCTAAAGCAACCGATTTACTCTTCTTAGTCATCTGAGTTCTTCCTGTTCTTACTAATTGTTGAATTGTTGGCATAATTAATACTAAAAATTTATTATGTATATTAAATTCCCGCTTTTTACGGGGTTGCAAATGTATAAAATAATTTTCACTATACAAACGTTAATTCATTAATTTTCAATAAGATTATTTAACCTTATGTTTTCTGCCTCAGCCCTCTGAAGGTTCAAAACAAAAAATACCCCAAAATCCTATACTTTTAATTCCTCAAAATAAACAACATCTAAAAGACCTTTTCAAACAAAATATAAACACGAAAAAAGACAAAATAATTTTCAGATTTCAACAACAAAACTATATCACTTTATATACTCCATTCTTAAAAGCACCTAGAATACAAGACTAATCTACCAAAAAGAAATCCATTTGAATACTTACTTCAAACCCAACCTACCCTCACTCACTTTTGTCACCTAAACCTAAAATACAATGATCCGTATCTAAAACTCAATATTTTCCACTATGAAAAATTTCCAGTACTAATCATTCCGTTTTAGACATTTCTACAATAATTTTTCAAACAAACCTAATTCCTTCTATTATTATACCTTCAAATAAATCATTAGAACAAACCTAAATAGCAATTACCATCCCCTTACCAAACGACTAAACCAACAAAGTTTTACACAGCAATAAAATACACTTCAATCACAACAAAACTCCATAAATTCAATAACAACTAGATATTACCGAAGCTACATTTACTAAAAAAGAATCCAAATAATTTTATTTTAGATTAAACAAAACTTTCAACCATCTACATTATTTTTACCTTAAAGATTAGATATTTGCATTATATTTAACAAAACACTTTTAAAACTTGAAGACACTCTTATATCTTTTCTTAACAATCACCTTAAGCCTGCAATGCCAAGCCCAACATTTTAAATTAAAGATAAGTGGAGAAAATAATCTAGAAGACAAAATTTTAGATTCAATACCCTATTTAAAAAAACACAAAACAACAAAATCTATCAATGATGAAATACAATTATTCTCAGATAAACTATCCACAAAAGGCTACATTGATAACAGAATAATTTCAAGCAACCGCACCAACGATAGCCTATTCATAATAAAGTTTAGTTTAAAAGAAAAAACAAACTCCATACATATATATATAAGTAATGAGAACCCAATTCTCAAAACCATATTCTCAAACCTAAAAAATGACACCTTAATAACTCCGTATGAAGAAATAGAGTCACTCTTAAATAAAAAACTAAATCAACTTGAAAATTTAGGATATGCTTTTACAAAACTAAAACTCACAAACATTCACCGAAAAAAAAATACCCTTTATGCAGATCTAGACTTTAAAAGCGAAAAAAAAAGAGAAATAAATTCAATTATACTAAACTACACACAAAACAATCAATCGAGCATATTCCCAAAAGGCCATTTAAAACAAATTGAAAAGAAATACACTGGGAAAACATTCAACCAAGAAACAGCAACAGAAATCTACAATGATTTTGAAAAGTTCTCTTTTATAAAACAAAGTAAATTTCCAGAAATTCTATTCACAAAGGATTCAACAAAAATCTACATCTATCTTGAAAAAAGAAAAGCCAATACTTTTGATGGCTACATAGGATTCTCTAATGACGAAAACAAAAAGATAACCTTAAACGGATACTTAGATATTAATCTAGAAAACACACTCCATAGCGGAGAAGAATTCTCTTTGTACTGGAAAAGCGATGGAAACAAACAAACCACATTCCGAACAAAACTAGAAATCCCATACCTATTCAAAACTCCCACAAGCCTACGAGCTGAATTAGAAATCTTCAAACAAGATAGCCTTTTTCAAAACACAAAGACCGCAATAGCTTTAGGCTATTACATAGAACACAATTCTCATTTATACCTAGGGTACCAATCTACCGAATCAAGCGACATACAAAACTTAAACAGCAAATCAATTCAAGATTACAAGAACCACTTTACAACCAGTACTTTTGAATACAAAAAAATAACACCCGAAATCTTCACATCACCAAACAAAACAAATATCATCCTCACCGCTGGTCTTGGAAAAAGAACCAACACAAATAACATAACCGACGAATCTAACGAAAACAAGCAATACTATACCAACATCGACTTGTCTAATGTTTTTTACCTGAATGCCAAAAACAGCATATACATAAGAAGTAAAAACCACTACCTATTTAGCAACTCATACCTAACAAACGAATTATACCGATTTGGAGGCGCTAACTCTATACGAGGGTTTGCAGAAAACAGCCTTCAAGGAAATAGAGTGAATTTACTTACAACAGAGTACAGGTATCTCGCTTCTTCCAACCTATACCTACACACCATCCTGGATTATGGAATATATCAAGACAAAACTTCACTAGAAAGCAATAAAAAAACAAACAGCTTGATAAGTGTCGGCCTAGGATTAGGTATGCTAACAAGAAATGGACTGCTGAAAATAATACTCGCAAATGGAAGCAGAACTGAGGATGAAATAAAATTCTACAACAGCATTCTTAACATATCATATAATGTTAAATTCTAGAACTATATGTACAAAATTACAAAAAACACACCTAATAAAAATAAAAAAACTACGCATTACAAAAGAATAACAACAATAAAACAACATTTTAATTGAAATATATTTAAACGTTAAATTTTTAACTAAGTAAAAAAATCGTTAACATAATATTAGGATAAATAATAAATTATTAAGAATATTGTATTACTAATTCAAAATAATTAAAAATGAAACTAAAATTCAATGGATTCTTAGTGCTATTCTTAGTACTAGTCGCGCAACTTACTTTTGCGCAAGAAAGAGTTGTTTCGGGAATTGTTTCTGACAATGAAGGAATGCCCTTACCAGGCGTGAGTGTATTGGTCAAAGGCACGAAAAGCGGAACACAAACTGATTTTGATGGTAAATACTCCATCAAAGCGTCACCAAACCAAGTCTTGATATTTAGCTATATCGGTATGAAAACCCAAGAAATAACAGCGAGTTCAGCCATGATAAATGCAAAATTATCAGGTGATGCATTAGAACTTGAAGGTGTTGTAGTAACAACAGCCTTAGGGATTAAAAGAGAGAAAAAATCTCTTGGTTACGCTACTCAAGAGGTCAAAGGAGACGACTTAACAAAAGTTAACTCTGGAAACGTTGCAAATTCAATCGCTGGTAAAGTAGCTGGTATTGAAATTAAAAGAAGTGGAAACATCGGAGGATCAACAAATGTTATTATTCGTGGTTCTAAATCAATCACTGAAAACAACCAAGCCTTATGGGTAGTTGATGGGATTCCATTAAACAATGACAATTCAAATTCAGCTGACCAAAAATCAGGCCGTTCTGGTTATGATTATGGGAATGCTGCATCAGACATCAACCCTGATGATATCGAAACAATCAACGTACTAAAAGGAGCTGCAGCATCTGCCTTATACGGTTCAAGAGCTGGTAATGGCGTAATCATTGTTACAACTAAAAAAGGAAGAAAAGGGAAAGGTCTAGGAATTTCTTTTAGCTCAGGAATTACAACTGGTACTGCTGACAAAAAAACACTTCCTGAATACCAAAAACAATATGGTGGAGGAGACAGTTCAATATTTAGTTCAAATGTAGACTTAGGACAAGGATCATTTCCAACTGTAGTAGCAGAAGATGCATCTTGGGGACCTGCGTTCAATTCAAACCAAAGAGTATACAATTGGAATTCATATTACCCTGAGTTATCAACTTTCGGACAAACATCTCCATGGGTAGCGGCAAAAAATGATCCAAACTCATTTTATAATCACTCTACAACTTACACAAATAACATTGCGATAAGTAACGGGAATGAAAACGGAACTTTTAGATTTGGCTATACTAAATTTGATCAAACAGGAATCCTACCTAATAGCAACCTAAAGAAAGACAACTTTAATTTTTCTGGTAGCTACAAACTAAGTAGCAAAACAGAAATTGCTGCTACAGCAAATTATATAACCTCTCAAGGAACCGGATTAAACGACACTGGATATTCAGACAATATACTCGGTGGTTTCAGACAATGGTGGCATACTGATGTAGATATTAAAGAGCTACAACGTGCATACCAATCTACAGGTAAAAATATCACCTGGAATCCAAGATCTCCTACAGATACAAATCCTTTATATTGGGATAACCCATATTTCGCACGTTACGAAAACTATAATAATTTTGATAGAGATCGTTTCTTTGGTAACTTTACCATCAACACCGAAATCACAAATTGGTTATCTGTAACAGGAAGAGGTGCTATGGACACCTACGCTGAAACTCAAGAAGAAAGAATTGCTGTCGGATCATCATCTAATAGTGCAACTTCTAGCTACAGTAGATTCGACAAAAGATTTAGAGAAATTAATCTTGATTTAATACTTAACTTCAAAGCTAAAATTACCGAAGACATTAACTTCAGAGGTCTACTAGGAGCTTCAAGTAGAAGATCTAAAGCCTCTTCTATCCGTGCATCTACAAACGGAGGCTTGTTGATCCCAAAAAATTATTCTCTTTCAAACTCAGTTAGTGCTATCGAAACGCCTACTGAAATTTTAGACGAAATAGGTGTAAATAGCGCCTACGCAAGTGCTACTTTTGATTACAAAGAAACATTATTTATAGAGGGAACTTTTAGGATTGACGAATCATCTACTTTACCTACAGATGCAGCGAAATACAACTACCCTTCAGTTACGGGTACATATATCTTTAGCAATCACTTAAATGTACCTTGGTTAGATTTTGGAAAAATAAGACTTAACTATGCTGAAACTGGAAACGATGCTAATGTACATAGAATTGCTCCTGTTTACACTAAGGACACCAACTTTGGTGACAATCCTTTATTTTCGAATGAAAATATCCGTAAAAATCCAAACTTAAAATCAGAAAAAATTTTCGGGCAAGAAGCAGGTATCGAATTACAATTCTTTAAAAGAAGAATTGGTCTTGAAGCTTCCGTATACAAGAGCACTACCAAGGACTTGATCATGAACATCACTACAGGTGCAGAAACAGGTTATACTGGAACAACAGTTAATGCAGGAGAGCTTACTAATAAAGGTGTCGAATTAATACTTACTCTAGTTCCATTTAAAACACAAAATTTCTCTTGGACATCAAAAATCAACTGGAATCAAAACAAAAGTGAAGTAGTATCTTTAGCTAATGGCCTCCCACAAGTTGTTATTGGCACATTTAACCAAGGAACAAGCTTAAACGCAGTTCCAGGGCAACCACTAGGTGTAATTAGAGGATCTGGATATAAATACCTAGACGGAGAAAGAGTCGTATTACCAAATGGAAACTACGACAGAGTTAGTAATGCTATAATTGGAAACGTAGCTCCTGACTGGACAGGCGGTATCAATAATATTTTTAATTACAAAAACATAACTTTAAGCTTTTTAATTGACTTTAAAAAAGGTGGAGATGTATTCTCATTAGATCAAGCTTACGGACAAGCTAGTGGACTTTATCAAAATACAGTAGGAACAAATGAGTTAGGTAACCCTATCCGTAACCAACTTACCGATCCAAGACCAGGTGGCCAAATCTTACCGGGAGTACAAGCTGACGGTAGTCCTAATACAGTTAGAGCTGCAGTTACTACTGCATCCGGTGAATCTAATCTAGGCTACAAATCTTTCCCAAGCCAAGCTTTTGTTTATGACGCTTCTTATGTAAAACTAAGAGAGGTTTCTATATCTTATCAATTACCAACAAGACTATTAGAAGGAACATTTATGAACAATGTAACTTTTGCAGCAAATGGTAGCAATTTATGGATTATCCACAAAAACTTACCATACGCAGATCCTGAAGCTGGTTTTAGCTCTGGAAACTTTCAAGGATTCCAAACTGGTGTTATGCCTTCAGTAAGAGAAATTAGCTTTAATGTAAAAGTTCAATTCTAAAAATTAAAAAAAATGAAAAAATTAAAACACCCGATACTTTTTGCATTCTTAGCCTTATCTTTAAATTCTTGTGACAATGTCGCGGATTTAAACGAAGATACTAAAGCATACGTCAAACCTATACCTGAAGCTCTTATGTCTTCAGCACAGGAGCAATATGCCAACTTTTTAAATAATGCATCTGCAAATAGAAACAACTTTAGACTGTATGTGCAGCAGTGGACTGCAATTGCATATCCAGATGAATCTAGATATGAGATGGCAGCCCGTTCTTTAGGAAATGCAAACTGGGTTCTGTTATACAGAGATGTACTAAAGGACTTAACCGATTCGAAGAATAAGATTGCAGAAACATCAGCTATAACTGCTGAAGAAATTGCTATAAGACAAAACAAGGTCGCAATTATTGAAATTCAGATTGTGCAAGTATACCAAACTTTGGTAGACCTGTATGGGAATGTACCTTATTTTGAAGCCTTAGACATCAATAACTTTAGACCAAAATATGATGATGGTCTTACAATCTACAAAGATCTTGGAACTCGTTTAACTAAAGCAATAAGCCAATTAGACACTACTAATGATAGTTTTGGTACTGCTGATCTAATCTTTAATGGAGATGTAGAAAGTTGGAAAAAATACGGAAATTCTATCCAAATTAAATTGGGTATGCAATTATCTGACGTAGATCCAGCTACTGCTAAAACATTAGTTGAAACAGCTTATAGCTCTGGAGCGATGACTAGTAATGCAGATAATGCAATTTTCAGATATACATCGGCTAAACCTCACTTCAATCCAAATTTTGAGGATTACAAAAGCAGAATCGATTTTGCTATATCAACTTTATTTGTAGATGCTTTAACAACTCTTAACGATCCAAGAAGAGACTTCTATTTTGACCCTGCAACTAAACAAGGAGGAGTATACGTTGGTGCCTCTTATGGTTTTAAAGCAGACGTTGCAACAGTATCTTTATTCAATCCTATTTTAAAAAAAATTGATTATATCGGAGATCTATTTGACTATGCTGAAACATCTTTCTTATTAGCAGACGCTGCAAACAGAGGATGGGCAGTTGGTGGCACAGCAAGTGACCATTACACAAATGGTATTACTGCAAGTATGGAATTTTGGGGTGTAGCAAGTTCAGACATTAGCACTTATCTTGCACAACCTAACGTTACTTTTGCAACTGCAATAGGAAGCAATCCTAAAGAAAGAATTGCATATCAAATGTGGATTGCATACTACAACAGAGGTTTTGAAAGTTGGACTGCATACAGAAGGCTTGACTTCCCTAAACTTGTGGCTCCATCTACTGCTGTTCCAGACGCACAAGGAAAAGTTCCAGTAAGATTGATATATTCTCACTTAGCTCCATCAACAAATGGTGATAATTACGCAGCAGCTTCTGCAGCAATTGGCGGTGATAAAATGACAACAAAATTATTCTGGGATAAATTCTAATTTTTGTCTTATTTAATTATAACTAAAACCACTCTGTTCATTCAGAGTGGTTTTTTTTATATAAACATTATATATATATTTGTAACATGGAAAAAGAACATCAAATATTCGGAATAAGAGCAATCATAGAGGCAATTCAATCAGGTAAAGAAGTAGATAAAGTCTTTATACAAAAGGAGATTTCTGGTGAATTAATGAAAGATTTGATGAAAGTGATGAAAAGAGCAAACATCAACTTTTCTTATGTTCCTGTCGAAAAACTTAACAGACTCACTCCTAATAATCATCAAGGTGCAGTTGCAACAATATCTCCTATTGGATTTATTGAGCTAGAACATCTTGTAGACTCAACTGTTGCGTCTGGAACAACTCCCTTATTTTTAATATTGGATCAAATATCTGACGCTAGAAACTTTGGTGCAATTATTAGAACTGCTGAATGTACAGGTGTAAATGGAATTATTGTTCAGAAATCTGGCTCTGCTCCTGTAAATGGAGATACTGTTAAAACATCTGCTGGTGCAGTATTTAATGTGCCTATCTGTAAAGTAGAACACATAAAAGATGCTATCTTTTACTTACAAGGTTCAGGAATAAAAACTGTTGCAGCCACAGAAAAAACAGATCAAAATATTTATGACATTTCTCTAAACGAACCAGTAGCAATCATTATGGGTTCAGAAGATAGAGGCATTAATCCCTCAGTCTTAAAAATTGTAGATGAAAAAGCAAAGCTTCCAATGTTAGGTACAATTGGATCATTAAATGTATCTGTAGCTTGTGGTGCTTTTTTATACGAAGCAGTTCGCCAACGAAATTAGAATAACAATACTTAATACATAAAAAATGAATTAAAGCTCTGGTTTTAATTCATTTTTTTTTTACAGAACTTGCATCTGCCACAAAATCATAGACAACATTTGTATTAGAAGTAAAAAAAGACTCTCTTTCGAGAATAATTTCTTCTGGTTCTGGTAAATTAACAAAATTACCGTTTTCATCAAAACGTTTCATAAAAGCATCTTCTTCAGGATTAAAATCAGGATGTTGCCAATCATATAAAATAGGCTTCTGATATTCTGGTGTCTTATATTTGAGTGACATCAAAAAACCCGTTATTAATCCTGCCAAATGACCTTCCCATGAAATTGAAGTATTTACTTCTGGGAAGACATACCAAATCATTCCACCATAAAGCAAAACAACAGATAAAGATAAAGCTACCAATCGGTAATATTGAGTCTGAATTCCTTTAAAAAAAATAAAACTAACCAGAACATATATCAATCCACTCGCTCCTATATGATAATTAGGTCTTGCAATAATCCAAGTAATTAATCCTGAAAACAATATCCCGTAAATAATTACAGGAACTGTTTGTCTTGGATAAAAGAACTGAAGAGCAGCGAGCAAAACCAATAATGGTATTGAATTATTATACAAATGACTTATATCGGCGTGAATAAAAGGACTAAACATTACACCCTGTAAACCCGAAAATGTCCTTGGATAAATACCATTTTCATAAAAATCGAAATCATAACGAATTTGTAACCAATATACAATCCATAATACCAATACAGAAAAAAACGGCAATACAATAACCGAATTGGTGAATTTAAAATGATTTTCCACTATTGTTTATAATTATAATTGTTAACTAAATTAATGTCAAAAATTTATCCAAAATAAATATAATGCTATTTTGTCAGATACTAACACAACAAAGAAGCACTATTTTTAGCCTATCCTAAAAGAGGTCAAACTGATGAAACAAATTGCCCTTAAAAAAAGCTAAATGAGGTAACAAATCAAAATTGAAAATAGTAATTTTACAAAATGGAAGCACCATTAGCAGAACGCATAAGACCTCAGAAATTAGAAGACTACATTAGCCAAAGTCACTTGGTTGGACCAAATGGCTCATTAACGCAACAAATCACGAAAGGAATTATTCCGTCATTGTTGCTTTGGGGGCCACCTGGGACAGGAAAAACAACTTTGGCACAAATCATTGCACAAGAGTCCAAACGCCCTTTTTACATCTTAAGCGCTATTAATTCTGGTGTAAAAGACATTCGTGATGTTATTGATAAAGCAAAACAAAGCGGAGGCTTATTTACAGCCAAAAACCCTATTTTATTTATTGATGAAATCCATCGATTTAGTAAATCCCAACAAGATTCACTTTTGGCTGCTGTCGAAAAAGGATGGATTACTCTCATAGGAGCAACAACCGAAAATCCAAGTTTTGAGGTAATCCCTGCATTATTATCCAGATGCCAAGTCTATATCTTGAATGCTTTTACTAAAAGCGATTTAGAATTATTATTACATCGTGCCATGAAAACTGATGTTATCTTGTCTTCTAAGAAAATTGATTTAAAAGAGACTGAAGCATTGTTGAGGCTTTCGGGAGGTGATGGAAGAAAACTATTAAACATCTTCGAATTAGTCATAAATGCATCACCAAACGATGAAATAACCATAACTAATGACCGCGTATTTGAATTAGTACAACAAAATACTGTCTTGTATGACAAAAGTGGTGAACAACATTATGACATCGTTTCTGCATTTATAAAATCGATCCGCGGAAGCGATCCTAACGGTGCCGTTTACTGGTTGGCAAGAATGATTGAAGGTGGTGAAGATGTAAAATTCATCGCCAGAAGAATGCTTATTCTATCAAGTGAAGACATAGGAAACGCTAATCCTACAGCATTTATTATGGCTAATAATACTTTTCAGGCAGTTACAACAATTGGCTATCCTGAAAGCAGAATAATATTAAGTCAATGTGCCATTTATCTAGCAACTTCTCCTAAAAGTAATGCTTCTTATATGGCGATAGGCAGTGCACAGCAATTAGTAAAGCAAACAGGAGATTTACCCGTTCCGATACATTTACGCAACGCTCCAACAAAATTAATGAAAGAATTGGGCTATGGAGATGATTATAAATATTCGCATGACTATGCAAATAACTTTGCCGAACAAGAGTTCTTGCCCGATGCACTATCCGAAACTGTATTATATAATCCCGGCAACAACTCTAGAGAGAATAGCAACCGGGAATTTTTGAGAAATCGTTGGAAAGATAAATATGGATATTAAATTCGTATAAATGAACTTAAAACTTAACGACTACTTTTTCTGAAACTAATTTATCATTTTGATAATATTCAAAATACCACTCGTTATCTTTTGCATTTAGAGATCCCTGAATATCACCTTTTATTGCTATAAATGAATCTGGACGTGAAGTTTTCATCAATTTCATAACTACTTTTGGAGTTTTATCAATTAACTGATAGCCTGTTTCAGTAGGTTGCGCATACAACAAATTAGGATCGTTATTATTTACAACTGTATTCACAACTGCATTAGAAGCTACAGCAACAGGAGCTACTGAAACAGGAGACTGATTGTTTTTAGTTACTGATGCTTTTGTCCCATTATATTTATAATTCAAAGCATTAACTGACACAAAAGCTTGGTTTAATGCTTCTGAATATGCTAAATCATATTCTTTTGTTTTACTTTTTCCTATTGCAGATGTAAAAACTATTTTTCCATAACAATCTTTGAATACTATATATAGCTTTGTCACCAAAAACGCATTATCTTTTACTACATCTACGTACAATAAATCGCATCTATTGTAATCATCAGTAACTGTTTCATTGACATAAAAAGCTTCAAAACCAGCTTTGTTTAAATTAAATTTCGTAAGTGTAGCTAATCTGTATTGATTTTCTGTTTTCATGAAATCATATTTCAACGGAACAACAACTGCTTTGTAGTCGTTAACAGATTGAGAAAAACCATAGCTTGAGATAAATATAAGCAATAATAAGATTCTTGTTTTCATAGTTTATAAGTGTTTTTTTAGTTCTAGTAAATGATTAATTTGTTTTATATTTTGTTGTGCTTCAATTTTTTTCTCATTAAAGAAAATTGCATCAAGTCCAGCGCTCAAAGCTCCTTGAACGTCGGCGTCTAAACAATCTCCAATCATTATACTATTCTCCTTTTTAGAATTAGCAGAATGTAATGCATATTCAAAAATAATAGGATTAGGTTTCTTTACCCCTGCCATTTCTGAATTTGTAATTGTTTGAAAATAATCTCCAATATTTGAGTTGGTTATTTTTCTATGTTGAACATCTGCGAATCCATTAGTTATGATATGCAATCTGTATTTGTTTTTTAGATATTCTAAAATCTCAATTGCACCATCAAAAAGGTAATTATTATCTGGTAGTATCCGAATATACTCATCCGCCATTTCATTAACTGACTCATCTGAAACTGCATAATTCAAAGCATCAAAAGTATGCTTCAATCTATTATAACGCAGTTCTACGTGTGAAATTTTATCATTTTGATACAATTTCCAGCAGGCCTGATTTATTGGGATATACTTTCCCATAAAAGCATTAATCTCGATTGTTGGGTGATACTGATTTAAGATAGCCTCAAATGCTAATTCTGAATTTTTATCAAAATCCCAAAGCGTATGATCTAAATCAAAAAAAATATCGGTAATAGTAGTATTCATAAGTTAAAAATTCCTTCATCTACAAAACTATAATATTTTGATTCAGTTATAATCAAATGATCTAAAACTTTAACATCTAAACTTTCTCCTGCCAACTTTATTTTCTTTGTGATTTCTTTATCTGCTCCGCTTGGCTGTAAATTACCCGAAGGATGATTATGACATAATATCAGGCTAGTAGCTCTGGTTTCAAGTGCTAATTTAAAAACAAGACGGACATCAACAATTGTTCCTGTAATACCACCTTTACTCAATTGCGATTTAGAAATTATTTTATTAGAATTATTTAAAAAAAGCACCCAAAACTCTTCATGTGATAATTCTCCAATGATAGGCTGCATCATCTCGAAAACTATTTTACTAGAAGTTATTTCACTCAACTTCGAAGCATCTTCTAATCTTCTGCGGCGGCCTAATTCTAATGCAGCTACAATAGTAATAGCCTTCGCCTCCCCTATCCCTTTAAATTTAGTTAATTGTAAAATTGACATTTTACCCAATGCATTCAAATTATCATCTGCACTTGATAAAATTCTTTTACTCAAATCTACTGCCGATTCACTCTTACTACCGGAACCTATCAAAATAGCGATTAATTCAGCATCACTCAGAGTTTCCTTGCCTTTTAGCCTTAATTTCTCACGAGGCCTATCCTCCTCAGACCAATCTTTAATAGAAAAATACGTTGATCCCATAAATACCTCTCAATTTTTATTAAATATAAAATTATAATTAGTTATTCCTACGAATTGATGTATAGCCTTTATGTGAGCTATCAAATAGCTAAGCTACATTAAAAACAAGAAAATTCGGTCAAAATAAACTTAAATCCTATTCTAATTATACTTAAATTTATAAAAAATGAAATATATTTCAATTCTAACAATCACAATACTACTTTATTCGTGTAAACAGGAAGATAAAGACAAGTCTAATATTAATCAACAATAGATTATGATCCAACTTATTTATTGATTGAATATCCTAATGGAGATGTTCCCAAAAACAAAGGAGTCTTCATAGACGTTATTATTAGATTCTATAGAATATTAGGCATTGATTTACAATAAAGGGGTACATGAAGATATGGTCGCCAATTTTTCTAAATATCACAATTTATAAAAATAGGGAATGACAAAATAGATACCAATATATGTCATAGAAGAACACCTAATTTAGAGGTTTTCTTTAAAATAAAAGGGCAGAAATTAGCTATAAATAAAGATCCTTCTACATGTAAGACTCGCGAAATAGTAACTTGAATAATTAACGGAAAACTTCCTCATATCGGAATTGTCATAAATAAAAAATCACGAGATGGAAAATGGGATCTAATCATTCATAATGTTGGTCGTGGACAAGTCATAAAAGACTGTTTGTTTGATTATAAAATTGTAGAATATTATAAATTCGGGAAATAAGATCTAAAAAAATGCCAATCACAAAACGCAATTGGCACATTATCTAATTTCTTAATTAATCAATTCCTTTACTTCATCAAAATTCAAACCTCCATAATTCCCTGAGCTCATCAATAGCAGTGCCGAATTTTCTATATCCAAGTTGAATAAATACTCTTTAAAATCTTTCGGATTTGTATAAATAATCAAATCCTTGCGATTAAAAGCTTCCGCAATTTGCTCATAGGTAACTTCTTCAAGTTGCTTAATTTTTACGGCATCTGGCGAATAAAAAACAACCGCAACATCTGCATATTCTAATGCCCCTTCATATTCTTTTAGAAATGCTGCATTTAAACTACTATAAGTATGTAATTCTAGACAAGCAACTAAAGTGCGATTTGGATATTGTTCTTTTACAGCTTTAGTCGTTGCTGATACCTTGCTTGGCGAATGCGCAAAATCCTTATACGCTACTTTTCCTTTTCCTTCTGCTATTTTCTCTAGTCGTTTAGAAGCTCCTTTAAAGCTTGCTATGGCTTCATAAAAATCAGCTTCATCTACCCCCATATTCTGGCAAATCCATTTTGCTCCAGCAAGATTATTTAAGTTATGCGCTCCAAAAACCTCAATCGGCATATTCCCTTCTGGAGTTTCAAGAAGCGTTACCCCGTCACTTACGGTATAATTTGGTGTATGATACGCCAATTTCCTAATTGGATTTGTAGCTGCCTCAGCTACACGTTTTACCTCAGGGTCATTTTCATTGTAAACCAATATTCCTCCATTTGTAATCTTTCCTATAAAAATCTCAAACTGTTCTACATAATTTTCATAAGTAGGAAAAACATTAATGTGATCCCAAGCAATTCCTGAAATTAAAGCAATATTAGGCTGATACAAATGAAACTTAGGCCTTCTATCTATTGGTGAAGATAAATACTCATCTCCTTCCAGAACCATAAAATCATTTTCTTCGGTTAGATGTACCATAGTATCAAACCCTTCTAATTGTGCTCCAACCATATAATCTACTTCGATATTATGATAATGCATTACATGTAAAATCATCGAAGTTATTGTTGTTTTTCCGTGTGAACCACCGATAACAACTCTAGTTTTATTTTTTGATTGTTCATATAAAAATTCTGGATAAGAATATATTTTCAATCCTAATTCCTGAGCTTTTAATAATTCGGGGTTATCTGCCTTAGCATGCATTCCTAAAATTACTGCCTCAATATCTGAAGTTATTTTTTCCGGAAACCATCCCATTTCGAGGGGTAAAATCCCTTTTTTTTCTAATCTTGATTTCGAAGGTTCAAAAATAGCATCATCACTTCCTGTAACATGATATCCTTTATTATGTAATGCTAGTGCCAAATTGTGCATGGCGCTTCCGCCTATTGCTATAAAATGTGTTTTCATTTTAGTTTGCTCGGTTATTCGTTTATTAGTCTTGATTAAATTAATTTTGTTTATTTTTATACTCATCCAAAACTGCTTTAGCCTTCACTGGTTGATTCATTTTTTTCTGGTATAAGTTAGCAAGCATTTGATAACTTGTTTTAGATTTGCTTACTATAATTGCATGTTTATATTGTCGCTCTGCATCTGAATACCTTTTAAAATACTCATCAATATGCCCTCTGGACAAATATCCATCTATTGGTGATAAGTCTAATAATTCATTCGAGTATTCAATCGCTTTAGCTTGGCTACCACCAACAATCCCAGGTAATTGCAAATTTAACTCTATAAGAGCCCAACGTGCTTCTATATGTTTTGGATTAAGTACAATAGCCCACTCAAAAGCCTCTCTTACTTCATCAATCATTCCAAAAGCTTTAAACTTATTTACTTCAAGAGCTTTCATACCCAAAGCTCCTCCATATTTATAAAAATAATTAGCCACTGATGGTTTTACCATTTTTAATTTTTTATAATAACCTACAGCATCATCCCATCTTTTATTACGACTAGCAATATCTCCCAAATATTCTAAAGATTTAAAATCAGAAGGGTTTTCTTTTAAAGCAGATTTAAAAAGAACTTCTGCCTTGTCAAAACTTTTAGCTTCAAATAATTTTTTAGCTTTCTCAAAAGTTGTCTGCGACCAAAATAAGGTTGGAAATAAAAGAAAGATTATTATTATTTGTTTCATACTCCAAAAATAGTGGAAATATAAAACGTATCATTTCTTTTTAAGTATTAATTAGTAATTTGTAAGGAAATTATTTTCGATTAGCTTAACTATTTCATAAAATTCAATAACAAATAAAACAAAAAAACCCGACAAGTTTTAAAAGCTTGTCGGGTTTCTTATTTTTATGATATAATCTAATTACTTCACAATTGTCATTTCATCAACAATATGTTTAGCTCCAGCATATTTATCGATAATCCAAAGTACATAACGAATATCAACATTGATAGTTCGTTGTAAATTAGGATCAAAGATAACGTCTCCAGCCATTGCTTCGATATTTCCATCAAAAGCAATTCCAATTAATTCTCCTTTTCCGTTAAGAACAGGCGAACCTGAATTCCCTCCTGTGATATCATTATCTGTTAAGAAATTCACTGGCATGTATCCTGCTTTATCGGCATATTGACCAAAATCTTTTGCTTTATTTAATTCTAATAATCTAGCTGGTAAATCAAATTCTTGATCTCCTGCTTTATACTTTTTAACCATTCCAGCCATTGTAGTATAATTATTAACTTTCGCATCATTTCTCTTATCTTCTGGCAAAGCACGAACTTTTCCATAAGTCAATCTCAAAGTAGAGTTTGCATCTGGATATTTAATAGTATTCAATTTAGATTCTCTTAAACCTTCTACTAATTCGCGATAAGCAATTGCAAAGCTATCATCTGCTTTTAGTTGTCCTTCTGTTTTAGTACGGTATTTAGTCAGCAAATCATTAGAGATGATATACAATGGATCATGTACAATCGCTAATGGCTTAGGATCTGCCATAAATGCTATTACTTTTTCTTTAGATGTAAAATAACTTATTTCAGTTGCTTTTGTAACATCTGCAGTAAAATCACCTTTATTCTCTGATTTCATTTTAGCAATTTGTGGAGCTAAACCATATTCAGTAGCTTTAGAAGCATATAAATTTAATTGAGCAGCTAGCACATCTTTTTCAAGTGGCGCATAAAATTCACCATAAATATTATCAATCATGGCATTAATCTTAGGCAACATCTCTGCCTTTTTAGCGTCATTTTCTCTATAATAAGCTATCAATGCATTTCCTAAACTTGCTGGTCCAGTCGCATAACTTGAAGTACGCAAAAGCTGTGTTAAGTAATTATCGTGAGTCGCTTTTAAGTTAGTTTCTCTATAATAACCATTAATAGTTGGAATTACATTTTCATATTTTTCTTTATTAGCTGGTATAGAAGCCCATTCGTAAAACTTATCTTCTTGTTCCGTTTTAGTAGCTACAGTTCCTGCTTTTGTTAAAGCATCAATCATACCTTGACGGTTTTTCCAATAATTAGCTGTTGAAGCATATTTGGATGCATATTGCAAACGGACAGTTGCATCTTTATCCATATACTTTTTCATTTGGTCCATTCCTGTTTTTGCACCTTCAACCCAAGCAGGATAAGCAAACTTTATGTTTTGCTCAATTCCACCAGCTGGCATCCAACGGTTTGTTCTTCCTGGATAACCCAAAATCATAGCAAAATCATTCTCTTTAACTCCTTTTAAGCTTACTGGCAAATGGTGTTTTGGCTGTAAAGGCACATTGTCTTTAGAATACTCTGCAGGATTTCCATTTTTATCGGCATATACTCTAAACATAGAGAAATCTCCGGTATGACGCGGCCATTCCCAGTTGTCCGTGTCTCCTCCAAATTTACCAACACTCTCTGGTGGTGTCCCTACTAAACGTACATCTGTATAATCTTGATACACGAAATAGTAATATTCATTTCCTTGAAAGAAAGGACGAACAGAAACTGTATATTTTCCACCTTCATTATTTTCTTTCTCAATCAAAGCCATTTCTTGTTGAATCGCTTTGTTTCTTTCTGTTTCTGTCATTTTATCATTTACTTTTGATAAAATTCTTTTAGAAACATCATCCATACGAACAAAGAAACGAACGTATAATGATTTTGGTTTCATTTCGGCGCTTTTATCTTTTGCCCAAAAACCGTTTTTCAAGTAATTCTGCTCTTCACTAGAAAGCTCTGCGATAGCATCGTAACCACAGTGATGATTCGTTAAAACCAAACCATTTTTAGAAACCATTTCAGCAGTACACCCTCCGTTAAACTGAACTATTGCATCTTTCAAACTATGATTATTGATACTATAGATTTCGTCGGACGTAAGTTGTAAGCCCATTTTCTGCATATCTCTATGATTCAATCTCTCAATAAACATCAAAAACCACATTCCTTCATCTGCTCTCATAGGAAAAGCCATAAGGCACATTGTCAAAAATAAAATTATTTTTTTCATACGTATTAAATATTTTTAGTTGTGCGAATATAGTTCATTTTCACAATTAAACATCCAAGCTCAATCCCCAAATTAAACATATCTATAAATTTTCACCAAATACTTACGAATTTACCATACTAAAAACAAATAAAATTAATAGAACTTATCTAATTACATAAATAAAGATGTAATAAATAATTTATTAAACAAAGACAATACATAATTAATTTCTTATCAAAAATATCATACTTTTGTGTAAATCAAAATTACATTCGAAATGAAAAAATTATTATTATGTATTGCTTTAGTTGTTTCAGGAATAACTACTGCTCAAAAAGGCACAATCCTTGTAGGTGGAAATGTAGGATTTGAATCTGAAAAAATTGGTGATTCAAAAGCAGAATCATTTGATTTTTCTCCGAGATTTGGTTACCAATTTTCAGAAAACTGGACTGTAGGAGTAGATGCATCTGTTGCTAATATCAAAAAAGACAACGCGGAGAATTCAAACAATCAAAAAATTGGAGCTTTTGTTCGTTACACAAGACCTCTTAATGAAACATTTGCAGTTTTTGCTGACATAGGGTCTGGCTACCAACAAAAATCTTTAAATGATGCAAAAGGAATGTATGCTTACATCACGCCTGCTTTATTCATAAACATGAACAAAGGTTTTGGTTTAAACTTTTCAATAGGAGGTCTTAGCTATGATAACATAGATGGCAAGAATGACTTGAGAGAAGAGCGTATCAAATTCAATTTTGGTAAAACATTAAACATTGGTATTTCTAAAAACTTTAGTTTATAAAAGATTCCATTCTTTATTGAAACATAAAAACCACCTATTGGTGGTTTTTTGTTTATATATAATAGTCAATTCAGACATTAATCATTCAACATTTTCCACAATTTATCTTTCAATTCTGACAAGCCTTGTTGGGCTACGGATGAAATAAACATATAAGGAGTATCCTTAAAAGCAACATCTAGCTCAACTTTTAACTCAGCCTTAAGCTCATCATCCAACATATCACATTTGGATATTACTAACAAACGCTCTTTATCCAACATTTCCGGATTATACTTTGTTAATTCATTTACCAAAATATCATATTCTGCTTTAATATCTGGTGTATCAACAGGAACAAGAAACAACAAAGTCGAATTACGTTCTATATGACGTAAGAAATAATGTCCCAATCCTTTTCCTTCCGCAGCTCCTTCAATAATTCCAGGAATATCAGCAATTACAAAAGATTGAAAATCTCTATAAGCCACAATCCCTAAATTAGGTTTTAATGTCGTAAATGGATAATCTGCAATTTTAGGCTTCGCAGATGTCAAAACTGACAACAATGTAGATTTACCTGCATTTGGAAAACCAACCAATCCAACATCTGCAAGAACTTTAAGTTCCAAGATCACATCCATTTCTACTCCAGGCAAACCTGGTTGTGCATATCTTGGTGTCTGATTAGTTGAGCTTCTAAAATGCCAGTTTCCTAAGCCTCCTTTTCCTCCTCTTGAAAGAATTTGTTTTTCTCCATCTTCTGTAATTTCAAATAAAGTCTCACCCGTTTCTTTATCTTTTACGACTGTACCTAATGGTACTTCAATAAACTTATCATCACCATCGGCTCCAGTACTTCTGTCTCCTCCACCATCTCCTCCATGCCCAGCTTTAATATGACGAGCAAATTTTAAATGAAACAAAGTCCAAAGTCCTTTATTACCGACTAAAAAAACATGTCCACCACGTCCACCATCTCCACCATCAGGACCACCTTTTTCAATAAATTTCTCTCTATGTAAATGCGTAGAACCTTTTCCTCCTTTTCCGGAAGAAACAAATATTTTAACGTAGTCTACAAAATTTCCCTCTGTCATATTTCTCAGTATTCAGTTACAACTACAGTTTACAGCGCAAGTTGCGACTGAAAACTGTAACCAAAACTATTTTAATGTTAACCTTTTAATGCTTTTATTAATACTTTATCAATCTTTACGCCATCCATATCGATGACCTCTAATTCAAATTTTTGCCAAATTAATTTCTCCCCTTCTTTTGGAATGCGAGATAATTCAGTCATTATTAAACCACTTACAGTGGTAACTTCATAATCATTAATTAATTCATCTAACTCAAAATAAGTTAAGAAATCATGCAATGAATAATGCCCATCAACCAACCAGGTTCCATCTTCTCTTTCTACTAATTGAAACTCGTCTTTATAAAAATCGGCAGCATCTCCTACAAGAGCTTCAAGAATATCATTTAATGTTATAATTCCTTGAAAAATTCCATATTCATCAGAAACGAAAGCATAATGTATTCCCGTTTTCTTAAAATTCTCTAATGCTTTATACGCTGTAGTTTGCTCCATAATAAAAGGTGCATCAGTCATTATAGAAGCCAAACTAAAATCTTCCTTTTCAATATTAGCAAAGATTGTTTTCAAATTAACAACTCCAGAGATATCATCATAATTCTCTTTATAAACTGGATAAATGGAGTGTAAATCTTCTAATATTAGTTCTTTTACACGCTGCTTTTCTGAATTTAATGGCAAGAAAACTACTGATTTTCTGTGCGTCATTAACGAATTTACTTTTCTATCTCCAATATGAAAAACACGCTCTACAATATCCTGCTCTATTTCCTGTACTTCACCACCTTCTGTACCTTCCTTTATAATAGCTTTTATTTCCTCTTCGGTCACTTTTCCGTCAGCAGTAGGTTTTATTTGCAAAACATTTAACAAAAAATCTGTAGAATTGGTCAACAACCAAATAAATGGAGCTGTAATAATCGAAATAATTTTCATTGGCAACGCCACCGCCTTAGCAATAGCTTCTGGATGATTCAAACCAATTCGCTTAGGCAACAACTCGCCCAAAACAAGAGAAAAGAAAGTCAAGACTACAACTACAATCCCAACAGCAACTGAATGTCCATAAGGCTGTAAAGCTTCGAATTTATTTACAAAACCTTCAACATCCATTGTGATTTTATCTCCACTATAAATACCAGTCAAGATACCAATTAAAGTAATCCCAATTTGAACTGTCGACAAAAACTTATTTGGCGAATTTGCCAAATCAAGAGCAATTCTAGCACTTTTATTTCCTTTTTTTGCCGCTGTCTCTAATCTATTCTTCCTTGCCGAAATCAATGCGATTTCCGACATAGAGAAAACCCCATTTAAAATTATTAGAAAAAATATTATTAGTATTTCCATTTTTATGATTAAACATTTAAAGTTTAAAGCCTAAAATTTGCCCAAATAAATATTACTTAGGCAAATTTTAAACCTTAAACTTTAAACTATTTTTCTTATTACAAATTATCAATTACACTAGTCAAACGCTTCGTTATTTCTTCAATAGACCCGATGCCGTTTACAGTGTGGAATTTATTTTGCCCTTTATAATATCCGATTAATGGAGCTGTTTTTTCATTGTATTCCTGATATCTCACTCGAATTTTTTCTTCGTCCTGATCATCTGCTCTTCCGCTTGTTTTTCCTCTTTCTAATAAACGAGCTACTAGAATTTCATCATCAGCCTCTAAAGCAATTGTTGCGGTAACACTTGTGCCAATAGTTGGCAAAAACTTATCTAAAGCAGCAGCTTGATCTAATGTTCTTGGATAACCATCGAACAAAAAACCTACTGTATCTGGATGTTTATTTACCTCCTCTATTAACATTGCAGTAGTAACTTCACAAGGAACTAATTCGCCATTATCCATAAAAACTCTAGCTTTCTTACCTAAATCTGTATCATTTTTTAAATTAAAACGAAAGATATCTCCAGTTGAAAGATGTGTTAACTTATATTTTTCTTTTAAAAATTCTGCCTGAGTACCTTTTCCAGCACCAGGTTTTCCAAATAAAACAATATTAATCATAGTTTGTGTGTTGTGTCGTACTTCCTTATTCTTTAAAGAAGTTTAAAGTGAATAGTTAATTTATAATTCTTTGATTTTGGTTCTAAATTTATTCTGCTAATTGATATACTTCAGACAAATTTCTTCCCAAACCATCGTAGTCTAAACCGTAACCAACAATAAATTTGTTTGGAATTCGAATTCCAATATAATCAATTTTAACATCTTTTTTATACGCCTCTGGTTTAAAGAACAAAGTAGCTATTTTTAAATGCTTAACATTTTGTTTCTTAAACATTTCTTTAAGTTCAACAACAGTATTTCCTGTGTCAACAATATCTTCAATAATAACCACTGATCTTCCGGTTAAATCTTGATTCAACCCTATCAGTTGTTTAACATCATGAGATGTTTCTGTTCCTTCGTAAGATGCCATTTTAATAAATGAAACCTCGCAGTGTTTTTTATATTTTTTTAAAAAATCGGCAACAACCATAAAAGAACCATTAAGAACACCGATAAAAATTGGAATTTCATCTCCAAAATCATCTTGTACCTGGGCTACCATTTTAGTAATTGCAAAATCGATTTCTTTAGCCGAAATAAACGGAACAAATTGTTTATCGTGAAGTTGTATCATTATTTTTTACATTTAAAATAATGGGCAAAGATACAGAATTCGAGTTTTAGAATTGAATATTGACTCTAAATTTGTATTTTTAAATCAAAATAAAAAACAATGCCTTCTGAATTACAAAAAAACCTTGATTATGTAAGTGCTTACAGAGAAAATAGACTTAAAGGCGCACAAACTATTTTGGAAAATCCTGATTATTTTCAAGAATTAATTGCAATTTTCTTTGATATTTCAGACAAAAATACGCATAAAGCCTGTTGGGTCTTAGAATTTGTATCATATAAAAAGTTAGAATGGCTGCAACCTTATCTTGATTTTTTTTGCTCGAATCTTAAACATTTAAAAGACGAAAGTTCTATTAGACCCATTGCAAAAATCTGCCAACTTCTAGTCAATGCTCATTACAAAAAATCAGAAATAAACAGTACACTTTCTGAAACTCAACTTCAAGATATCATCGAAACCAGTTTTGATTGGTTAATTACTGATACCAAAGTCGCAGCAAAAGCCTACTCCATTCGAACTTTATACACATTAGGTAAACATTACGATTGGATTCATCCCGAATTACAAATCATATTAACTAAGGATTACGCAAATCACACTTCTGCATATAAAGCAGTTGCCAGAGAAGTTCTTAAGAAAATAAAATAGGATTTTCCTATTCAATCATTATAAAGTATCTTTGCGCATCACAAACACACAACAATGAATTATTTTTCTTCTGATTTTAAATTAGGAATCTTAGGCGGTGGACAATTAGGTAAAATGCTTCTTTTTGACACACGTAAATTTGACATACAAACTTATGTTTTAGACCCAAGTGATGAAGCTCCAAGCAAAATTGCCTGCAATAAATTCTTTCAAGGTGACCTGATGAACTTTGAGACTGTTTACAATTTTGGAAAACAAGTAGATGTCTTGACTTTCGAAATCGAACTTGTTAACCTCGAAGCGCTGGAAAAACTAGAAAATGAAGGCATAAAAGTATATCCTTCTCCTAAAACATTAAGAGGGATTCAGAATAAAGGAATCCAAAAAGATTTTTACATCAAAAACAATATACCAACTGCTCCTTTTGAAAGATTTGAAAATCTTGAAAGCTTAAAATCTAAAATTCAGGATTTAAAATTACCTTTTGTATGGAAATGTACGGAGTTTGGTTATGACGGAAATGGCGTAAAAGTTATTCGTCAAGCTTCAGATTTAGATAATTTACCTAATGTAGAATGCATTGCCGAGACAATGGTTCCGTTCAAGAATGAACTTGCTGTAATTGTTTGTCGCACACCATCGGGAGAAATAAAAACATATCCTGTTGTTGAAATGGAATTTCATCCAGAGGCAAATCAGGTAGAATATGTAATTTGCCCTGCAAGAATCGACGATAAAGTTGCTGAAAAAGCAAGAGCTATTGCTCTTAATGTTTCAGAGAAATTCAATCATGTTGGTCTTTTGGCTGTTGAAATGTTCCAAACCCAAGATGATGAAATCTTAGTAAATGAAGTTGCTCCTCGCCCACACAATTCTGGACATTATTCTATCGAAGCAAGTTATACTTCACAATTCGAAAACCACTTACGTGCTATTCTAGATCTTCCTTTAGGAAATACTGATAGTAAAGTTGCAGGTGTTATGGTAAACTTAGTTGGAGCTGAAGGATTTTCTGGTGATGTGGTTTATCAAAATATCGAAACTATTTTAGGATGGAATGGTGTAACACCACATATATATGGTAAAAAACAAACCCGCCCTTTCAGAAAAATGGGTCACGTTACAATCGTAAATGAAGATATGAACGAAGCAAGACGAATTGCCGAAGATGTCAAGAATACAATTCAAGTAATCAGTGGTCAGTAACAGTTTACAACTTGAAACTAAATAAAATAGTCACAGTTTCCTATTACACAATATAACTTGAAATTAAACAAAAAATAAAATGAGCAAAGTAGCCGTAATCATGGGGAGCATCTCCGACATGCCAGTAATGCAAGATGCCATAGATATATTAAAAGGATTTGATATAGAAGTTGAAGTTGATATTGTATCTGCTCACAGAACGCCGGAAAAATTATTCGATTTTAGTAACAATGCTCATACTAGAGGTATTTCAGTAATTATTGCCGGAGCAGGAGGCGCTGCACATTTACCAGGAATGGTCGCTTCGATGTCGCCACTTCCTGTAATTGGAGTTCCTGTAAAATCAAGTAACTCTATAGATGGTTGGGATTCAGTTTTATCTATTCTACAAATGCCAGGCGGAGTTCCTGTAGCAACTGTAGCTTTAAACGGAGCTAAAAATGCAGGAATCCTTGCGGCACAAATCATAGGAAGCCATGATAAAGTAGTTCTAGACAAAATCATAGCCTATAAAGAAAGCCTAAAAGAAGCTGTGTACAAATCTTCAGAAGGTTTAAAAAAATAAAACATCCATAAAAACGACAAAGGCTTCACATTACGGAAGCCTTTTTTATTCTCTAGTTTATTTAATTACGCTTCATCTTCAATTTCCTCCAAGATAGCTTCAAATTCAGATTCAGTTATATCTTCGCTATTTAGCCAATTCTCTGAAGTAATCAAACTGTAATTTTTGTCATCCTCTGTAGTCAATTCCCAAACAATACTTTGAGCTTCAGGAAACGGAATACTTTGAGACATTTGATCTTCAAATAATCTTTTAATAAGATTTCTATCAGACAAGCCTTTATTCAATAATTTTAGCACGTTTTCTGCTGTTAGCTTTTGTACTTCGCCAGCTATTGGTGTCATAGAAAAGTGAACAACTGAAGCTTTTGCATTTGGAAATTTTCCGTTATATGCTTTAAAAAGTAATTGATTCACATGAAATAAGGTTCCTTGCATACCAATTTCTGGATATTCCTCACAAATCTTATCAATTAACATATTGTGCCCTATTTGCTCAATTTGTCCTTCGTTTAATTCATCACCCAGTTTGTATTTCAAGACTATTTCGGCAGCTTCGTTGGGCTCATAGTCTGAAATAGCCATTTCTAACAATTCTGGCAAACTTTCTTTATCGGCTGTTGCTCCATCTGGATAATTGAATCTTTCTAATAACTGAATGAAATCTTTATCCGACCAATACCCTTCAACTTCGTTTACAGTATCAATACGTTTTATTATAATTTGGTAGTCCATATTTTTATTTAGAATTGTTTATAATTAGAATTTTATAATCCTACAATTTTTACAATTTAAGATTTTTAAACCTCCTACAGCAATAAATAACATATATATAACACAATTTAAGAGGATTTTATGCTGAGAATCAAGCTTGTTTAGGTCGCTAGATTTTCATAAATTGCTATCTTTGGAATTCAAAAATATCGACTTCAATTAATAAAATAATTATATCATAATGAACGTTTTACTTTCAAAATTTACAACCAAACATAATACAGCACCTTTTTCGAAAATTAAAACCGAAGACTACGTTCCTGCATTTCAGGAAGGAATTGCTTTAGCGAAAGCCGAAATTGATGCAATTGTAAACAATCCCGAAATACCAACTTTTGAAAATACAGTTGTAGCAATGGATTTCTCAGGGGATATTTTAGATCGTCTTTCGAGTATTTTTTTCAACTTAAATTCTGCGGAAACGAATGACGAAATGCAAAAAATAGCTCAGGAAGTTTCTCCATTATTATCTGAATTTGGAAATGACATTACATTAAACGCTGCTTTATTTGCAAAAATAAAAGCTGTTTATGACCAAAAAGAAAGTCTAAATCTTAATCCAGAACAAACGACACTTCTTGATAAAAAATATAAGAGTTTTTCAAGAAACGGAGCTAATTTACCAGAAGATAAGAAAGACCAATTACGCGAAATCGACAAAGAATTATCGAAATTAAGTTTACAATTTGGTGAGAATGTTTTAGCCGAAACTAATGCTTTCGAATTACATCTTACTGATGAAAAAGATTTAGCCGGATTACCCGAAGGAACTATCGAAGCAGCTCGTTCATTGGCTAAAAGCCAAGAAAAAGAAGGATGGATTTTTACTTTAGACCATCCAAGCTATGTTCCGTTTATGACCTATGCTGACAATCGTGAATTGCGTAAAAAATTAGCAATCGCTTTTGGAGCAAAAGCATTTCAGAACAATGAATTTGACAATCAGGAAATTGTACTTAAAATCGTGAAATTACGTTTTGAAAGAGCCAATTTATTAGGATATAAAACTCACGCTCATTTTGTTCTAGAGGAGCGCATGGCCGAAAACCCTGAGAAAGTATTTTCTTTCTCGAATGATTTATTGGCAAAAGCAAAACCTGCTGCCAAAAAAGAATTTGCTCAACTTACTGCTTTCGCAAAAGAGTTGGACGGAATCGAACAATTAGAAAAATGGGATGGTGCTTATTATTCAGAGAAACTAAAGCAACAACTTTTTAATCTGGATGATGAAAAATTAAAGCCTTATTTTCAATTAGAGAAAGTGCTTAAGGGTGCTTTTACAATTGCAGGAAAACTATACGGACTTACTTTTACTGAAGTATTTGACATTGATAAATACCATGAAGAAGTGATGACTTACGAAGTTACGAATGATAAAAACGAATTAGTTTCTATTTTCTATGCTGATTTTTTCCCAAGAAAAGGAAAACGAAATGGTGCTTGGATGACATCATTTAAATCGCAATACAGAAAAGACGGAATAAACGAAAGACCACACATATCAAATGTATGTAACTTTACAAAACCAACTGAAACGAAACCTTCATTATTAACTTTTAATGAAGTAACAACGTTGTTTCACGAATTTGGTCATGGCTTACACGGAATGTTAGCTGATACAACTTATCAAAGTTTATCTGGAACATCGGTGTATTGGGATTTTGTAGAATTACCAAGTCAGATTATGGAAAATTGGTGTTACGAGCCTGAAGCTCTTGCATTGTTTGCAAACCATTACGAAACCGGCGAAATCATTCCGATGGAATATGTAAATAAAATCAAAGAAAGTGCTAGTTTTCAAGAAGGTTTAGCAACATTGCGTCAATTAAGCTTTGGATTATTAGACATGGCTTGGCACGGGCAAGACCCAACCGCAATCACTGATTTAAAAACATTCGAAACCGAACAATTTAAAGACACCCAATTATATCCAGACGTGAAAGAAAATGCTATGAGTACTGCTTTCTCACACATTTTTCAAGGAGGATATTCTTCTGGATATTACAGCTACAAATGGGCTGAAGTCTTAGATGCGGATGCATTCGAATACTTTCAAGAAAAAGGAATTTTCAATAAAGAGGTTGCAACTAAGTTTAAAAACAATGTGCTTTCTAAAGGAGGAACAGAGCATCCTATGATTTTATACAAACGTTTTAGAGGTCAAGAACCAAAACCTGAAGCTTTATTAAAAAGAGCAGGATTGATTTAAACTGAATACCCTATAAAAGCAAAAAGCCAGTACTTATACTGGCTTTTTATTTTAGTAAGCTTTTTTATTTAGGCAATATTTTTTTACTGTATGGAGGTAATGAAATTATTGAACCAAACACATGACTCAATCCATTTGGATTTAGTGTATAGCCATGGCAATAAAAACAAGATCTGGAATCACCTGCATTACTTGCTGAACTTGGAGATTGAAAATAGGTCTCCATAGTAGTATTTGCTAATTGCCCTGTTCCAATTGCATCTCCTTTATGAATAGAATCTGTTGCTGATCCATATGGATAGGATTTACCATTTGGCACCGAACCACCAAAAGTCCATGTAGCACCTATTAATAAATAATTTCTCCTGATATCTTTAGCATCTAGCATTTTTCGTACTGCATTATTAATAGAAATAATTTCACTATTAGAATCTGCCGGAGTTTTATCCTCTCCATTTGGAACTGTATTTGATGCCACTCCCCAAGCCATAATTCTTCTGGCCGTAGGACTATTAACAGCCGGATTTGTAATTATAATTGAATCTGCCTTAACTGTCATATTCTGGATATTTTGCGCTCCTACAGTATCATTTGCATTAGCATTAAAAAGCCATCCTTCACCAGTATCTGCCTTTACCTGTTTTATTTTATCATTTACATCTCTGTAGGCATATGCTGCATTAGGCGAATTTTTTTCATGTTCAAAAGTAGCCCAAATCATTTCGGGATGCCCAGCTACACTTCCTACAACGTGCATTCCTACCAGAGCTAATGTTGTAGTTGTTTGTCCATTTACAACCCATTTATTCGGATTAGATTTATCATAAGTTGGAATCTTTGCTTGGATAGTAATATAACTAGCTGCATTAGGTAAATCTTTAACTTCAATCCATGACGTTTTTAATTCCATTGCCAAAGCATCGGGATCAGGTGGAGTTGCCCAACCTTTGGTTTTTGCATAAGCCAAAATACTATCTCGTGCACTAGCAGTTGTTGGAAATTGATTGCCATTTAATTTCCCTTCATTAACTCCTGTTAAAAAATAAGCATATACATCGTTAACCATCGTGATATAATATACTAATGATTTATTTTCTCCCATTAAAGCGCCATTAGATCCTGCCTGCCCTTGCTCCGTTTGAACTTCTTCACCTTTAGAATTAAAAAAAACAGATTTTTTACCCACTTTAAATTCCTGTAAAACATTCACTGGATCTACTTTACTTTCAATAACTGGTTTTACATTTTTAATAACTTTACCTTTAGTATCTATAAACGAAAGCAATCCTTTAGCATCTGTTACAATACGACTTACTTGTACTAGTTTATTAGTTTCGTCCTTAACTTTCTCATCACTTTTTTGAGGCTCTACCTCAAATAGCCTTCCTGATTTATCCCTTACAAGTGGCAAACGGTTAGGCCCATTTTTGGTTAATATTGCCTACTGCACTAAGTATTTCGTTTGGATTATGCTGCGTCATAGTTCGTTTTCCTTTAGCATCTGGAGGCGATACATTATAAAATACCGAAGATTCTAAAACTGTTCCTTTTCCGCTGTAAGTCCCCGAGGCTGGAGATGTAATCCATAAAAACATCTGCTCTGACCATTTATAAAAATCACAATTATTATTATGAGGAAACGTAACACTGTTTGCTGGCGTTACTAATCCATTTTCTGACGCTTTTCCTGTCTTAAACCAGGAATTAAATTCAGACTCAGAAACTGTACAGGATTGTTTTACATCTTGTGGTAAATATTCATCACTAATAGAAACTGATGTTGCTAATTCCTTTTTTTTATTACATCCTACAAATAGGATTATTGCTACAGTAAACAATACTACCGCAATTTTTATGGCTATTTTTTTCATTTTATTTATTTATTTTATTTTAAAAATTGGTTATTTTTTTGCAAAGCCATTACATCTTTATACGATAGGTTTTCTAACATTTAATTATGTAATGATTGTCCTTCGATCGCTCAACAGTAACTTTTAGTTTCGACAATAGAATCTCTCATAGCCTATAGTTTTTCTAGATTAATTAGATAAAAAACTAACTGTTTCTGAATATTTAAACCACAGTGTAGCATGTTTACTATATAAAAAAGTTTCATTAAAATTAGGCAACCTGTCATTATTATATACCAAGATGTCTATTTGTAAATTCTCTTTTATAGGTTCAATAAAATTTGAATGATTATGAAGACTCTGGTAAGTACATATATCAAAGTCTAATTTTCTGGAAATCTGCGACATATTTAATTATTTAATAGGTTAAGTAATAAAGAATTTTGGGGAACATTTTCTTTTAATTAAAACCGTTCGGTTATTCAATAATAAAGAAACAATAATCTGACAAATTCAGACAGCGTATAAATACCTGATTTTCAAAACAAATCAATTTAATTTAATCTCTCATAAAATAACTTTCATTTATTTTTGAAAGTTTAAAAACTTTTACTTACATTTGAACTATGGAATTCAAAGAAGCAAAAAATAAATTTGTTCAAACATGGGGAGCATTAGGTTCACAATGGGGAATTAATAAAACTATGGCACAAATCCATGCTTTATTAATGATTTCTAACGAACCTGTTTCTATGGAAGATGTAATGGAAGAATTGCAAATTTCCCGCGGTAATGCCAGCATGAATTTAAGAGCTTTAATAGATTGGGGAATTGTTTACAAAGAATACAAATCGGGAGAAAGAAGAGAATTCTTTACCGCCGAAAAGGATTTAGATGAGCTTGCAGTAAAAATTGCTAGAGAAAGAAGCAAACGCGAAATTAAACCAGCACTAAAAATCCTAAAAGAAGTTTCTTCGATTGATTCTAAAGATTCGGCTGAAGAAAAACACTTTGTTGAGCAAACGATCAAGTTATATGATTTTGTACTAAAAGCAGATAATATGCTGGATAAAATGACCGAATTCAAAGAAAACTGGCTAGGACGTTTGGTTATAAAGATAATGAAATAAAAAAATTTAATAAAAACTTTCATTTTTTTCTGAAAGTTTAAAACAATGAATAACTATGAAGGCTATAAACTATTTAAATTTCTTTTTTGTCGGTTTACCAGTTGTACTGGGTATCGCAGGGATTATCCATGAAGTATTCCCGATTTTAGGCATCCTTGCAACAATCTTAACAGGTTTATTTCAAGTTATTATTGCTATAAAAATGATAATCGATGAACCCCATGACAAAAATCTTCAAATCTATATTACAAGTGTGATTCTATATTTTACAACATGTATTACATTCCCAAAAATCGAATATATACCGATACTAAAATACGGGCTTGTATTAATCCCGATACTTCTTGCCATTTATCTTTCAGTAATAATCTATAAAAAAACTTACCAATGAGCTTTTTAACTGCCGAGTGGAAAAATTTAGCTTTATTTAATTACAAAATTGATCCTAAAATATTAGAAAAATATGTTCCTCTAGGAACTGAAATAGACACATGGAATAACAAATGTCATGTGAGTCTTGTAGGTTTTATGTTCGAGAATACAAAAGTATTAGGTGTCAAAATCCCTTTTCATATTGACTTTGAAGAAGTAAACCTTCGCTTTTATGTAAAGCGATTAGAAAATGGAGGATGGAAACGCGGCGTTGTGTTTATAAAAGAAATAGTTCCGAAAACTGCCATTACTTTTATTGCAAACACATTATATCATGAGCATTATCAAACAAACAAAATGAAACATTCTGTTAGCGACAAACAAAATTCGAAGGCTTTTGTTTATCAATGGAAAAATCATAACATGTGGAATACAATCGAGCTTCAAACAGAAAAAGAAGTAAAAGAAATAGAATTAAACTCTGAAGCCGAATTTATTACCGAACATTATTTTGGATATACAAAATACGATAAGAATACCACTTTTGAGTATGAAGTAACTCACCCAAGATGGGAACAACTAGCAATAATCGATTATAAAATAGCTGTCGATTTTGAAGATAATTACGGAAAGGATTTTGCCTTCCTGAATCAAACAAAACCCCTTTCGGCTTTTTTAGCAGTTGGATCTAAGATTACTGTCGAGAACAAGAAAAAAATAAAGTCATGAATGCAAATCTTAATATTATTGGGTATTTCATTTACTTAATAATTACCATTTTCATTATTGTTCGGGTTGGAAAAGCCTGTTATAAAAATGGCAATATATTCGTTTCCGAACTTATACCCGATCATGAAGATTTATGTCTTCGAATAAACCAGATATTGCTTTTGGGGTATTATCTATTAAATATTGGTTATTGTGCCATGACTTTAATTTCGTGGGAAACAATAATAGCTACCAACCAACTCATAGAAGTTATAGCAACCAAAACAGCAATTATCATATTTATAATCTCAGGATTACATTATTTAAACATCATTATAATAACTAAATACATTCAGAAATTAATTAATAACTAATAAATCAAACATCATGGAAACTACAAAAATTTTAATCGGTTATCTAATCTATTTACCAATAGCACTTTTCCTAACATATTATGTTTCTAAAACTTTATTCGCAAACGGAAAAATATATATGCTAGACATCTTTAGAGGAAGGGAAGAAATTGCAGATGCAACCAACAAACTTTTCGAAACTGGGTTTTATCTTCTTAATCTTGGCTTTGCCTTAATGATATTAAGAATAAGCGAAGACATTAATAACTATCAAATCTTAATTGAAGCTCTAAGTTATAAAATAGGAAGTTTTTCTATTTACCTCGGATTGATGTTATTCCTTAATTTGTATTTCTTTTTTAGAGGGAAAAAAAAAGCTAGAGAAGCACAGCTAGAAGACAGATTAATTTAAAAAAGTTAATTAATAACTAAACCTAACAGGTTTTAAAACCTGTTAGGTTTAATACTTCACAAAATGAGTAAGCTTATCATAGCAGCTGGAACAGGGTTTTTAGGTCAAGTATTAGTCAATCATTTCAAAAATAAATTTGAAGAAATTATAATTCTAACCCGAGGAAAATCAAAAACTATTGAAAGAATAAAATACGTTAACTGGAATGCAAAAACTTTTTCTGGTTGGGAAAGCGAGCTTGAAGGCGCAACGATTTTAATTAATCTAGCAGGAAAATCTGTAGATTGCCACTATAGCAAAGAAAACAAAAGAGAAATTCTATTATCTCGAATCGAAAGTACCCGAATTTTAAACAAAGCTGTTTTAAATTGTGTAACTCCACCTAGGCATTGGCTAAATTCATCAACAGCAACAATTTATCGATTTTCATTAGATAAAGAAATGGATGAAACTACCGGTGAAATCGGAAATGACTTTTCTATAAATGTGGCTCTTTCTTGGGAAAAAGCCTTTTTTAAAACAGAAACTCCAAATACATTAAAAACCGCACTAAGAACTTCGATAGTTTTAGGAAAGGAAGGAGGCGCTTTTATTCCGCTTAAAACCTTAGCCAAAATTGGATTCGGAGGGAAACAAGGAAAAGGAAATCAATTTATTAGTTGGATTCACGAAGACGATTTTGCAAATGCAATAGATTTTATACTCCAAAAAGAAATGATTGGGATTGTTAATATTGTTTCACCAAAACCGATTCGTAATGCTGACTTTATGAAGAAACTTCAAAGAGCTGTTGGTTTTCCTTTGGGAATCCCAGTAAACACATTTTTACTTAAAATTGGTGCTTACTTTATTCGAACAGAACCCGAATTGGTTTTAAAAAGCCGAAACGTGATTCCAAAAAAGCTTTTAGAAAATGGTTTTAAATTTAAGTATGAGAATGTAGAGAATGCTTTCAAAAATTTATTGAAGTAAAATCTTTAACAAAGATAACGCCTATTAATTATGACAACAATTCATCTTACAACAAAAATAAATGCACCAAAAATAAATGCACCAAATAAAATCGTCTTTGATAATTCTAGAGATATTGATGTTCATCAACAATCTGCAAGCAAATCAAAAGAAGTTGCAATTGCTGGTACAACAACTGGATTAATAAATTATAACGGAACGGTAACTTGGCGTGGTAAACACTTCGGAGTTTATTTAACTCATAAAAGCCGAATTACAGCCATGGATTTTTGCAACTATTTTGTAGATGAAATGGAACAAGGAAAATTTAAATCATTTAAACACGAGCATTTTTTTAAAGAAGAAAACGGGCAAACAATCATGACTGATAAATTACAATATGAAACTCCATTTGGAATATTTGGAAGTTTGTTTGATTATTTATTTTTAAAGAAGTATTTAACTCTATTCCTTTTAGAAAGAAACAAAATTCTAAAAGAAGTATCTGAAAGAAATAACTAAAACAACTATCATACTTTAATAAGTATCGCAAGTAAAGCTTTAAAAACCAATCAACTTGATGTTTTTTTTCAAAGTTTAATCATTAACAAAGATCAATATGGCATACTTTATGCTAAAACATTAGATAAGACAAACCTTTCAATCTTAAAAAACCTTGTCCCTAAAAACAATCTGATTTCTAATTAAAACTAAAAATCATTAATTTTAAAAAAAAACTTTATGACATTAAAAACTAAATTTTTATCAGCAGTATTTCTTACTGTTTCTTTTATTGGATTTGCACAAAGTAATTGTACCGAATTAAAAGGATGTGAAAGAAAAATATGTGAATTGAACACAAAATTAGAATATGCTAAACAGTATGGAAATCAATATAAAATCAGAGGAATTGAAAATGCCATCGCTCAAACCAAAAAGAACTGTACTCCAGAAAAAATAAACTATGACCTTGATAAAAAAGTAAAAGAAAAAGAACAAAAAGTTAAGGAAAGAAATGATGATTTAAATAAAGCGATTAAAAATCAAGAAGGAAAAGAAAAAATAAATAAAAAAAGAAAGAAGTTAGAAGAAGCAAAAGCAGAATTAGACAAAGCTGTTGCGGCTCAAAAAACAAAGTAGGATTTACTTTCTCATATACAAAAACCGATGTTAAGGCATCGGTTTTTTTTTCACACCTAGATTTCACCCATAAAACACAACCATCAGCCACCAAAAAATTGGAATACTTTCAACCCAAAAAGAAGTGTAATATTTAGACCGTTTTTCATTTGCAAAAACAATAAAAAGAGATAACCCAAGAATCATAATTAAATTAATCAATAATTGATTTTGATCCAAGCTAGATTTTAAAAACTCAAAAAAGTAGAAAGGCAATAAAAGTAATAATCCCAAAATCTTGGTTCGCTTCACTCCTATTTGTTGCGGAACCGTTTGTAAATGAGGATCATCATTGGCAAGATCGATAATTTCAAAAATTAATATTAGCACAAAAACCAATATAAAACGTTGCATGCATTTTAAATAAAAATCAGAAGTAAAAGCAATTTCGGCATTTATTAATGGTAAGACTAAAGTAGCTCCAACCCAACAAAGTGCCACAATATATATTTTAACTCCCGCCCAATTTCGAGCATTTTTTCTATTCGGAAAGAAAGGAAGTGTATAAAGTGCCGTAATCGCAAAGATTCCTGCTGAAACTACTTGAGTTATTCGCTTCAACTGAAAAAAATAGTAACCAACCAATAAAAAAGAACAAAAACTAAAAATAGCAATAATTTTTAATTGCCTCCCAATTGTTAGTTTGTTCACACGAACCAATGCATCATATTTTACAAAATTATATCCTACAATTGTTCCAAAAAAAACAAATAAAGCCATTGATTCATCATACTCAATACCAAACATATGGAATGTTAAACGCACCAATGCATAGCATGATAAGGCTACATGAATGCTACTAATGATATAAAAATTAAATACCTGCGTAATTACCTTCATACAACAAAAATAATCAATTATTAAGAAATCAACCCTTTAGTTGTAAATTTCACAAAAATTGATACAAAAAAAAGCTATTAGATTATTATTAATACTTAATTTTGCTCCACAAAAAAACAACACTTTTACTACTATATGAAAACAGATGCTTTTGCTTTAAGACACATTGGTCCAAGAGAAACCGACCATCAACAAATGTTGAAAACAATTGGAGTTGAATCTATTGAACAACTCGTTTACGAAACGCTTCCAGATGACATTCGTTTAAAAGCACCATTAAACTTAGATCCTGCAATGACGGAATATGAGTTTTCAAATCACATACACCAATTAGGAAATAAAAACAAGGTTTTCAAATCATATATTGGTTTAGGATATAATCAAGCGATCGTTCCTGCAGTTATTCAAAGAAATGTCTTTGAAAATCCAGGATGGTACACAGCATACACGCCTTATCAAGCAGAAATTGCTCAAGGTCGTTTAGAGGCAATCCTCAATTTCCAAACTACAGTTATAGAATTAACTGGAATGGAGATTGCCAATGCATCTTTATTAGATGAAGCAACTGCTGCTGCTGAAGCAATGGCACTTTTATTTGATGTAAGATCAAGAGACCAAAAGAAAAGTGAAATCAATAAATTTTTCGTTTCTGAAGAAATTTTACCACAAACATTATCCGTTTTACAAACTCGTGCAACTCCAATCGGAGTTGAATTAGTTATAGGAAATCACGAAACATTCGATTTTTCAACAGCTTATTTTGGAGCAATACTTCAATATCCAGGAAAACACGGACAAGTTCATGATTATGCTGCATTTATCGCTAAAGCAAAAGACAACGAAATAAAAGTTGCTGTTGCTGCTGATATTTTAAGCTTAGCAAAATTAACTCCTCCGGGAGAAATTGGAGCTGCTGTTGTTGTAGGAACTACGCAACGTTTTGGTATTCCGTTAGGATACGGTGGCCCACACGCTGCTTATTTTGCAACAAAAGACGAATACAAACGAAGCATGCCAGGACGTATCATTGGAGTAACAATTGATACTAACGGAAACCGTGCTTTGCGTATGGCATTACAAACACGTGAGCAACATATAAAACGTGATAAAGCAACTTCAAACATTTGTACTGCACAGGTATTATTATCTGTAATGGCAGGAATGTATGCAGTATATCACGGACCAAAAGGATTGCAATACATTGCAGACAAAGTTCATGCAGCAACTGCAACTCTTGCAAACGAATTAAAAAAATTAGGTGTAAAGCAAACTAATACTGCATTCTTTGATACTATTGTTGTAAAAGCCGATGCTAAAAAAGTACGCACAATTGCAGAACAAAACGAAATTAACTTTTACTATATCGACGAAAACACAATTTCTATTTCATTAAACGAAACAGTAAGTGTTGCCGAAGTAAACGAAATCATTTCTGTTTTTGCTACAGCTACAAATCAACAAGCTACAACAATTGATAACTTAACAAATACAAACCATTTTCCAGAACATTTAAAAAGAACATCCTCATTTTTGCAACATGATGTTTTCAATAAATACCATTCAGAAACAGCTTTGATGCGTTACATCAAAATGTTAGAGCGCAAAGATTTAGCTTTAAATCACTCAATGATTTCACTAGGTTCTTGTACGATGAAGCTAAATGCTGCTTCAGAAATGTTACCATTAAGCAGCCCGCAATGGAATAACATTCACCCTTTTGCTCCGCTTGATCAAGCACAAGGATATCAGGAAATGTTGAAAAAACTAGAACAACAATTAAATGTTATCACAGGTTTTGCTGGAACAACTTTACAACCTAACTCAGGTGCACAAGGAGAATATGCAGGACTTATGGTTATTCGTGCGTATCACCAATCAAAAGGAGATCACCATAGAAATATTGCTTTAATTCCATCATCAGCACACGGAACAAATCCTGCTTCGGCTGCAATGGCTGGAATGAAAGTTATTGTTACAAAAACTTTAGAGAACGGTAACATCGACGTAGATAATTTACGTGAAAAAGCGATTTTACATAAAGATAACCTTTCTTGTTTAATGGTAACTTATCCTTCTACTCATGGAGTTTATGAAAGTGCTATTAAAGAAATCACACAATTAATCCATGATAACGGAGGTCAGGTTTATATGGATGGTGCAAATATGAATGCTCAAGTAGGATTAACAAATCCTGCTACAATTGGAGCCGATGTTTGTCACTTAAACCTACACAAAACATTTGCAATCCCTCACGGTGGTGGTGGACCAGGAGTTGGACCAATTTGCGTTGCTCCACAATTAGTACCATTTTTACCAGGAAACCCAGTTATTGCAACTGGAGGAGATCATGCAATTACTGCTATTTCTGCAGCTCCTTGGGGTTCAGCATTAGTTTGTTTAATCTCTTACGGATACATTTCTATGTTAGGAGCCGAAGGTTTAAAAAGCGCCACACAACATGCTATTTTAAATGCTAACTATATTAAAGAAAAATTAAGCGGTCATTATGACACTTTATATTCTGGAGAAATGGGTCGTGCAGCTCACGAAATGATTTTAGAATGTCGTCCATTTAAACAAAAAGGGATTGAAGTTACTGATATCGCAAAACGTTTAATGGATTATGGTTTCCACGCGCCAACAGTTTCTTTCCCAGTTGCAGGAACTTTAATGATTGAACCTACTGAAAGTGAAAACTTAGAAGAATTAGATCGTTTTTGTGAGGCTATGATTTCTATTCGTAAAGAAATTGAAGCTTCTACATTAGAAGATAAAAATAATGTCTTAAAAAATTCTCCACATACATTAGCAATGCTAACTACCGATGTTTGGGATTTCCCATACACAAGAGAACAAGCCGCTTTCCCATTAGATTATATTGCTGAAAACAAATTCTGGCCAACTGTACGCAGAGCTGATGATGCTTTTGGAGATAGAAACTTAGTTTGTAGCTGTGCTCCTATTGAAGCATACATGGAAGAATAAAAAACAAGTTTTACAATTATATAATTTACCCCGATCCGGAATTCCGAAATCGGGGTATTTTTTTTAGTCCATGATATTTTAATAACCCATAATGCTTCAACAAATTGAGAGCTCTTTTTTTCTTACTTTAGATACAAAATCACTTAACTCACTCTCTTCGAATAAAAAAACCTTATAAGTATTATGCATATATTTAGCATTATTATCCATTATTTGCTCAAACAATAAAGAAGATGGAAACATCAATCAATCTCAGAAAATAATTTCAACTATTTCAGATGCCGAAATTATCTATTCAAAAGAAATCATTACATCGCAACAAAGACAGATTTATATTAAGGTTAACTTTAATACTAAATTACTTAATTCCCGTGAATATGAAGTTTATACTATTAGTGTTGATACCGATAATAAATTATAATTTAGTGCTTTAAGATTAAAAGGTGGGGAAAAGATTTTTGCAGAAATCAGCAAAGAAGAAACTATAAAAACTATCAATGAAGAAATCAACAAAAAAGCAACTGTTCTTGAAAGAATTAATTAATAAAATGGCATACAATAATAGCCTATAAAATAAAACATATTCTTACAAATACCTCGATAAATCGAGATGTTTTTTTCGAATTAATAAAATGTTTTTAAAATAAATTTTTTAATAGTCTCAATTTACTCAATAAAAAATGCAAAAATTCACATCAATAATTAACAAATAACTAATTATTCCCACAAAACAGAAAATATTCTATAATTATATGCACGCATAGTAAATATTATAGTTGTAATTATAATATTATTTATAAATTAGCCTAAATTATTAGGAAAAACTGTGTGATGAAAATAAAAATAACTGGTATAGGAAGCTATATTCCACAAAAAGAAATAAGCAATACAGATTTTAACGAACATGTATTTTTAAATGAAGACGGATCTCCTTTTGGCTATCCAAATGAAGTTGTCATCAATAAGTTCAAAGGAATAACAGGTATTGAAAACAGGCGTTATGCAGAAGACCAATATACATCTTCTGATTTAGCATACTTTGCTGCACAAAGAGCAATCGAAAATGCTAAAATTGATCCAGAAACTCTTGATTATATCATTTTCGCACATAATTTTGGCGATGTAAAATACGGAACAACACAATCTGATATATTACCGAGTTTAGCAACACGTGTAAAAAACAAATTAGGTATTAAAAACCCAAAATGTGTTGCATACGATATTCTTTTTGGATGTCCCGGATGGATTGAAGGAGTGCTACAAGCAAATGCTTTCATCAAATCAGGCATGGCAAAACGTTGCTTAGTAATTGGATCCGAAACGCTTTCGAGAGTTGTAGACATTCATGACAGAGATTCTATGATTTATTCAGACGGAGCAGGCGCATCAGTTATCGAAGCTTCTGATGATGAAACAGGTTTGTTATCATACGAAAGTGCCACTTTTGCAAATGATGAAGCTGGATACTTATTCTTCGGAAAATCATACAATCCAGATTTAGACCCAGATACCAAATACATTAAAATGTATGGTCGAAAAATATATGAATTTGCTTTAAATCAGGTTCCAGCAGCTATGAAAACCTGTTTAGACAAGAGTGGAATTGCAATTGATGATGTCAAAAAAATACTGATCCACCAAGCAAATGAAAAAATGGATGAAGCTATAATCCATCGTTTTTACAAACTATATGACAAAACTCCTCCTGAAAACATCATGCCAATGAGTATTCATGATTTAGGAAATAGCAGTGTAGCAACAGTACCAACTCTTTACGACCTACTATTACAAGGGAAAATAGAAAATCACAAAATCAACAAAGGGGATGTTATTATATTTGCATCAGTTGGAGCAGGAATGAACCTTAATACTTTTGTATACAGACATTAATTATATAAAACAGTTTACAATTTAACTAAAAATTAGAACTGAAAACTGCAAACTAATAAAGTCCACATTTAAAAACAATATTTTAAATGTGGACTTTTCATTTCTATCTAAGCTAAAAACAATAAAAAAAGAAGATATTTTGTACCTTCGCAGCCTAATTAAAACTAAGGACGAGAGATTGCTTCGTTCCTCGCAATAACTATGTACGAAAAAACATTTCCGAATAAACGATTCAAACATACTTTAGAATTTCTAAAAAAGCACATCACAACATCCGAAACCGTTTTGGATTTAGGAGTTGAAAATCCGTTTTCAAAAATCATGAAAGCTGAAGGTTTTAAAGTAAAAAATACTACAGGAGAAGATTTAGATATCGACCAAACAGTATTTACTACCGAAAAACAAGATGTGGTTACTGCTTTTGAAATCTTCGAACATTTGCTAAACCCATTCACTATTTTAAACGAAATAAAATCAGATAAACTATTCATCTCGATTCCTATGCGTTTATGGTTCTCACCAGCATATCGTAGTAAAACAGATATGTGGGACAGGCATTATCACGAATTTGAAGATTGGCAATTAGACTGGCTTCTTGAAAAAACAGGCTGGAAAATTATCGACCGCCAAAAATGGACTAATCCTGTAAAAAAATTCGGAATACGTCCTTTATTGCGAAGCTTTACAAATAGATACTATATTGTTTACGCAGAGAGAAAATAGTTTTAAGCATCAGTTTTCAGTTTATTAAATATGAAATATTATATTGTCATACCGGCACATAACGAACAAGAATTAATTGGCTTAACATTGCAATCTTTGATTTCGCAAACTGTTTTACCCAAAAAAATTATTGTAGTCAATGACAATTCGACCGATAAAACGGGAGAAATTGTACTAGATTATGCCAAAGAAAACCCATATATATCATTGGTTAACAAAACCTCGAGTGCTATACATTTGCCAGGAAGCAAAGTAATCCAAGCATTTCATAAAGGATTTGAAACACTCGATGATGATTATGATATCATTGTAAAAATAGATGGAGATTTAATTTTCCCTCCAAACTATTTCGAAACTATTATTGCACACTTTCAATCTGATCCAAAAATCGGAATGGCAGGAGGGTTTTGCTATATAGAAAAAAATGGAGATTGGATATTAGAAAATCTAACCGACAAAGATCATATTCGTGGCGCACTAAAAGCCTACCGAAAAGAAACTTTTAAACAAATTGGAGGTCTAAAACCGTCAATGGGCTGGGACACTGTAGACGAATTACTTTGTAAATATTACGATTGGAAAATAGTCACCGATTCTTCTTTACATGTAAAACACCTTAAACCAACTGGTGCTAATTATAGCAAAACTGCACGTTATAAACAAGGTGAAGCTTTTTATACTTTAGGATATGGTTTTTGGATCACAGCAATTGCATCCGCAAAGTTGGCAATGATGAAGAAAAAACCATTTCTATTCTTTGATTATATTAAAGGATTCTTAAAAGCAAAAAGAGCAAAAACACCATTATTGGTAACCGATGCACAAGCAAAATTCATTCGGAATTATCGTTTGAAAAAAATGAAAGAAAAGCTTTTTTAGTTCAAGCAATCAAAAAAACTATAAAATCTAAACCGTAAACTGGCAACTATTTTCGTAATTTAGCCCATAATCGTAAAAACTATGATGCTCATTCGTTATTTATCCCAAATAGGAAGATACTTCTTGATGCTTAAAGAAATTTTCAATAAACAAACCAAATGGTCTGTTATGAAAAAACTAATCTTTAAAGAAATTGATGATTTAATTATTGATTCCCTTGGTATTGTTTGTTTCATTTCATTCTTCGTAGGAGGAGTTGTTGCAATTCAAACCGCATTAAACTTAACAAATCCATTAATTCCTAAATACTTAATTGGTTTCGCAACCAGACAATCAGTTATTTTAGAATTTGCTCCAACATTTATTTCTGTTATTATGGCAGGAAAAATGGGATCTTTCATCACATCGAGTATAGGAACTATGAGAGTTACTGAACAAATCGATGCACTGGAAGTTATGGGTGTTAACTCATTAAACTATCTGGTTTTCCCAAAAATAATTGCTTTACTATTGTATCCTTTCGTAATCGGAATTAGTATGTTCTTAGGTATTTTTGGCGGTTGGCTAGCTGGAGTTTATGGAGGATTCACGACCAGTGATGATTTCATAATGGGAGCACAAATGGAGTTTATTCCGTTTCATATTACTTATGCATTTATTAAAACAATAATATTTGCCATGTTATTGGCAACTATTCCATCATTTCATGGCTATTATATGAAAGGTGGCGCACTTGAAGTAGGAAAAGCAAGTACAGTAGCATTCGTTTGGACATCTGTATCTATTATCCTTTTTAATTATATACTAACACAATTGTTATTAGGCTCATGATAGAAGTAAAAAACATAGAAAAATCATTTGGCGACAGCAAAGTACTTAAAGGCGTTTCGACTGTATTTGAAACTGGAAAAACGAACCTAATTATTGGGCAAAGTGGATCTGGAAAAACGGTACTATTAAAAAGCTTATTGGGTATTCACACTCCAGATTCTGGAACAATTGAGTTTGACGGTAGAGTTTATTCAGAACTAGATCCAGATGAAAAAAGAGAATTACGTACCGAAATCGGAATGGTATTTCAAGGAAGTGCCTTATTTGATTCCATGACCGTTGCCGAAAATGTTGCTTTCCCGCTTAAAATGTTCACCACAGATACAGGCTCTAAAATTCAGGATCGTGTAGATTTTGTTTTAAAAAGAGTAAATCTAATTGATGCACATAAAAAATTACCGTCTGAGATTTCTGGGGGGATGCAAAAACGTGTAGCTATTGCTCGTGCTATTGTAAACAACCCAAAATACTTATTTTGTGATGAACCAAACTCTGGTTTAGATCCAAATACTTCGACTTTAATTGATAATTTAATTAAAGAAATCACAGAAGAATACAATATCACAACTGTAATTAACACGCATGATATGAACTCGGTGATGGAAATTGGTGAGAATATTTTATTCCTAAAAAATGGGGTAAAAGAATGGCAAGGAACAAAAGAAGAGATTTTCATAACTGACAATAAAGCTATTGTAGAATTTGTTTATTCATCTAATTTATTCAAAAAAGTAAGAGAAGCCTATTTAAAAGGATAGCCTCCTATATACACCATATTAAAAATCCCAAATTTCAATTTTCTTTAGATTGAAATTTGGGATTTTTATATTTGTTGCTTTTAATTCAAAATTTTAGTCTCTGCTAGGCAATAACTCGACTTCGGCATTTGGATTAAAAAGATAAGTCCTCCCGGAACTTATTTCAAGACATTCAAAACGTTTAGTCCTTACAGCTATTTTCTTGAAAATTTTTCCATTATGTATTCTAAAAACACTTCCATAAGGAATTTCAAAAATATAATTCTTATCGTTTTCTTTGTCATATTGCTTTAAAGCCAATGATAAAGTAGTATCAGTGTCGCTACTTGCCGTAGGGTTCTTAAAATGTCTCGCAAGTAGCGGCAATAAGTGGCTAGGAAATATTTCTGGACGAATAAAAGGAACCATTAACCGTTGAAAAGAATATTTCCATTCATTTCCATGAGGCTTAATATTTCTTCCAAATTTCTCGAATGCTACTAAATGTGAAATTTCATGAATTAACGTAATCAGAAACTTGTATTTATTCAAGCTAGAATTTACAGTAATCTCATGTTTACCACTTGGTCCTTTTCTATAATCTCCATGACGTGTCTGCCTTTCGTTTACAATCTTAAGATGCACACGATTATCAACAATAAGTTCAAAAACTGGTTTTACTGCATGCTCAGGGATATATTTTGCTAAAGTTTGGCTCATTAAAACAAAAGTAGTAATTTTATCCTATTTTGCCAAAATCAAGCCCTATAACCTATGCAGAATACAATCACTGATTACTACCAACAATTAGCTCCAAACTACGATGAAAACCGTTTTAATAACAGCTACGGACTTTATATAGACAATCAGGAACGTTCCTTTTTAGAATCCTTAAATCTAGACCTCAATAAAACTGTTGATCTTGGATGCGGAACAGGGCGATTCTTGAATTTTGCAGCATATGGAATAGATATTAGCTCTAATATGATTCTACAATCAAAACAAAAATATCCAGAGAAAAATATTCAATTAGGATCATTATCTCAAGTTCCTTTCGCAAATAATTTCTTTAAAAATGCCTTTTGTTTTCATGTCATTATGCATCTAGATAAAAAAGAAACAACTACATTTTTAGACGAAGCCCATCGGATTCTGGAAAAAAAAGGGAAATTGATTTTTGATTTCCCTTCTGAAAAAAGAAGAAAACTAACCGCTCATACACCCGAAAATTGGCATGGTGCAAACGAACTTTCAATAAATGAAATCGTTGCTTTAACCAAAGACAATTGGAACTTAAAGAAACAAACTGGTATTCTATTTTTTCCTATACATCATTTTCCTAAAAAACTAAGACGCTTTTTTATTCCGCTTGACAATTTGCTTTGCCGATCTTTTCTGAAACATTACGCTTCATATATTATTCTTATTTTAGAAAAAAAATGATCATAAAACATTTCATACCCAGTACAATTAAACTACAAATAAAACTTTACCTACGTCATTGCGTAGGTTTAAAATATAATTTTGCCAGTACAAAAGACGGAATTAATAATTTTGACTTTAAGATTTCGTCTATGCAAGAAATAAAAAAGGGAAAGTTTTTTGAAAACAAAACATACAACATTTATACTGCTTCGCAAAAAATTGAGAATATCGTAATTTATCCTACCCAAGTTTTTTCCTTTTGGAAGATCATTGGAAATCCAAATAACAAAAACACTTTTAAAATTGGAAGAAATATTATTAATGGTAAAATTTCTGAAGAAAAAGCAGGCGGAATTTGTCAGCTTTCAAGTATTATTTACATCACAGCATTAAAGGCAAATCTCAAAATAATAGAAAGACACAATCATTCTGTTGATATCTACACTGAAGAAGAAAGATTTACGGCGCTTGGATCCGATGCAACTGTTGTTTATGGAAATAAAGATTTAATTTTTCAAAACAATTTAGGCTTTCCAATACGCTTGAATTTTACTTATAATTCAAATTACATCACATGCGTTTTAGAAAGTAAAAACCAAATAACGGAAGCTACTTTAGAATTCAAGCGATATTATTTAAAAGATACAATTTTGGTAGATACTATAATAAACAATGAAATAAAGCATCAATCTTCTTACAAATTAATATAGTAAAAAAACCAATACGCTAAGGATTTGTCGAAGAAACTTCTAACACTTTCCCATTAAAATATTTATTACCATTAAGTGTAAAATCATAAATATAAGTAGCCATTCCCTCTGCCGAAATTGGTGCTTGATATCCTGGAAAAGCTTCTTGTAACATTTCTGTTTGAACAGAACCTAATGCCAAAACATTAAATGAGATTCCTTTTTCTTTGTATTCTTCAGCCAATAATTCTGAGAGTGTAATTACTGCTCCTTTACTAGAACTATAAGCTGCAAGTCCTGCAAATTTAAGGCTACCGCGAACTCCACCTATAGAACTTATAGTTACCACATGGCTTCCTTTTTGAAGATATGGCAAACAAACTCTAGTTAGATTGGCTACTGCAAAAACATTTACTTTATAAATGCTTTCAAAATCTACCTGAGTAGTTTCTGCAAAAGGCTTTAAAAGCAAAGCTCCAGCATTATGCACCAATGCATCTACTTTTTTCCAAGTTGAAGAAAGAAATTCGTCTACTTTATACAATTCAGCTTCATTAGACAAATCAATAGAAAGACAAGTAACATTAGAATGTTCTAAAAGTAATTGAGGGGTTTTTCTTGAAATAGCTAGTACCTGATGTCCTGCATTTGCAAATTGCAAAGCCAGCTCATAACCTATTCCTCTACTCGTCCCTGTAATAATAATATTTTTCATATCGCAAAAATAAGGAAAACCTATAAAAGAGCATAGCTTATTTAGTCATCATAATCTCTTTTGTTGGAGAATTGGCTATATGTGTTACTGCAGGCAATAATTCTTGAATAAATGAGGTCATATGTTGCACATCCATTATTTTAAATTCATCCGAAACATGATGATAAAACTCAAAATTTTCAAAATCAAATGTGCTTATTGATTGACAAGGAACTCCGAACGCTTCGTAAAAAGGGTAATTATCTGATCTGAAAAACAATTGATATTCGGCTTCTTTTGGTAAAAACCCTATCGTTTTATCTCCAGTATATTCATTAATTTTTGTTGCCATATTCGACTTATCAAAACCTGTAATATATGCCCGGAAAGCTCGTTTCATTGGAACTCCAATCATTTCAATATTCAATTGAGTGTATAAATTAAAATTTTTGCTTTTCAGTTTTTTTGCCAAATGTTTAGAACCTAAAAGTCCTTTTTCTTCTCCTGCAAAAAACACAAACAATACACTTCTTTTATTCAATTTTTCTTGACTGAAATATTTTGCCATTTCTGCAACTGCCACAACACCAGATGCATCATCATTAGCACCATTATTTATAAAATCGCCATTAAGTCCTTTTTTATCAATACCAATATGATCATAATGTGCACTTAAAATCACAAATTCTTTTTTTAGAGCAGGATCTGTTCCTTCTAAATATCCAACTATATTATATGCTGGAGTTTTAAATGTAGATAAAGTATCTCGATAAGAATAAAAATAAGGTTTTACATTATTGGTTTTGAAGAAATCTTCTAAATAAACCGCTGCTTTTTCAATTCCTTTTGTCCCAGTTTCCCTGCCTTCTAATTCATCTGAGGAGAGATATTTTAAAGTCGAAGATACTTCACTCTCCTTAACTTTATAATTAATTTCTAACTTAGAAGCTGTTTGTGTAGCTTCGGTTGTAACTGTCGTATTGGATTTACATCCAAAAAAAATAAAAGGGAATAAAAGTACTAGTTTTTTCATTATTTATGATTTTGGTTTGATTCGTTGAGTTTAAAGATTTTTCAATCATAATTCTAAAAATGAGTAACTGGCAAAAAACACTGTTACCCTCTTAGTTGTAAATATAATTATTTTTATTACAAAAATAAAACCCTTTCAATCCCGAAAGCTGAAAGGGTTTTGATATCAATAAATTCAAAAGATTATCCTGCAATAACTGCTCTTGAAATTACTATTTTTTGAATTTCTGAAGTTCCTTCATAAATCTGAGTAATTTTTGCATCACGCATAAAACGTTCTACATGATATTCTTTTACATATCCGTTCCCACCATGAATTTGTACAGCCTCTACAGCTGTATCCATTGCCACTTGCGAAGCAAACAATTTAGCCATAGCACCACTTACATCATAATTATTGTGTTGGTCCTTATCCCAAGCTGCTTTCATACAAAGATGACGAGCTGCTTCAATATTTACCGCCATATCTGCCAATTTAAAAGCAATAGCTTGGTGATTACAAATTTCTGTTCCAAAAGCTTTACGCTCTTTCGAATATTTAAGCGCCAATTCATAAGCCCCTGAAGCAATACCTAACGCTTGAGAAGCTATACCAATTCTTCCACCTGCTAATGTTTTCATAGCAAATTTAAATCCAAATCCATCCTCTCCAATTCGGTTTTCTTTAGGCACTTTTACATCACTAAACATTAATGAATGTGTATCTGAACCACGAATTCCCATTTTCTGTTCCTTTGGTCCAACAGAAAAACCTGGCATATCTTTAGTCATAATTAAAGCATTAATTCCTTTATGCTTTTTCTCCGCATGCGTTTGCACAATTACAATATATACAGAAGCTGTATTACCATTGGTAATCCAGTTTTTAGTTCCGTTTACCAAATAATGATCTCCCATATCGATACCAGAAGTTTTTTGTGATGTAGCATCACTACCTGCTTCAGGCTCACTTAAGCAAAATGCTCCATGAATTTCTCCAGAAGCTAAGCCTGGTAAGTATTTTTGTTTTTGCTCTTCGGTACCAAAAGCCTGAAGTCCCCAACAAACTAATGAATTGTTTACCGACATTACCACAGAAGCCGAAGCATCAACTTTCGAAATCTCTTCCATTGCAATTACATATGAAGTCGTATCTAAACCACTTCCTCCGTATTTAGGATCAACCATCATTCCCATGAATCCAAGTTGTCCCATTTTTTTTATTTGTTCCGTAGGGAAAATTTGCTTTTCGTCTCTTTCTATCACACCAGGTAACAATTCGTTTTGAGCAAAATCTCTAGCAGCTTGTTGAATCATTAAGTGCTCTTCGGTAAGATTAAAATCCATAGTATTATAAAATAAAAGTTGATTTTTGTTAAATATATATATCCAAAGGTACTTTTTTATACTGAAATTTTCAATTATGATTCGCATTTTTGACTAAAGAAAAACACAAACTATATCGTTATCGCAACAATATTAAGAACTTCACTTAATGTCACTTGTTTATTAACCATTAAAATTTTATTAAAAAACTCAATAATAACGATTAAAACTCCTAATAGCAGAGACAATTTAAACATGAAATTTTATTAAAAAAAAACTGCTCAAGATTATAAAACTAAATACATCTTATTTATAGATTAAAATAATTTTAGTTTATACCTTAAAAGATAAAATAAAAATTACGATAGAGGTTAATAAATTGTAGTCAGAAAACTTCTAAAATATATTTTTTGAAGAAAAAACGAACAGATTCCTCTTAATTCCTTCTCCAAAATGTACTTTTTTATCAAATTACAAATAGCAAAAAATAAGATAATTCAGCAAATATTTATATTTCATAAGTAGCTAAACACCAAAACAATAACTTTTAAATGGACGTTTTCTTACAGAAGTAGTTTGCTAAAAAAAACACAACACATTTATCATAAAAATATAGAAATTAAAAGTATTTTTGTCAAAACCATACAAATTACGACAATATGAAAAACTTATTACTATTACTTACTGTAATTTTAACTTTGCAATTCACAGAGGCGACTGCTCAAAAATCTTTCGATATTGATGGTGTTACTGTTCCAAGAACAATTCAATTTCAGAGCAAAACTTTATCTTTAAATGGAGCTGGCGGAAGATCAAAAATGTGGCTAGAAGTATATGTTCAGGCACTATATTTATCACAATTAAGTCAAGATCCAAAATTTATTATTGACAGTGATACCGAGATGGCGATACGTATTGAAATTACTTCCTCAATGGTATCTTCAAACAAATTAACGAAAGCCATGAATAGTGGTTTCGAAAAATCTGCGGGAGATAATCTGCAAGCATTACGCCCAAGAATCGAAGAGTTTAAAAGTTTTTTAAGCGATGAAATCACTCAAAAAGATGTTTTTAAACTTATATATTCTCCTATTGATTCATCAGTTTGGGTATATAAAAATGACATTTTAAAAGGAAAAGTTAAAGGGTTTGATTTCAAAAAAGCACTTTTCGGAATCTGGTTATCTGACAAACCTGCCGATGAAAAATTAAAAAATCAATTATTAGGTAAATAATTATTTATACAAACTTATTTAAAAAACATCTTTACCCTAACAGCAGAATCATACAATAGCATTAAAAGTGCTTAATCCTTATATTTTTTAACTAAACAAAACCTCAAAAAAACATTGTTTTTTGCTTTTGAAAGATAATACTTCTTATTAATAACCAAACGTTGTCTTATTTAAACCACAAATAAATTGTTAATTTTTAATAATTGCTGTGTTATTAAAATTCTGTACTAGCAGCCTACAAAACAAGTGTTTAATAAAGCTAATAAAATTATAAGTTACGTGGTTTTGATTACAAACAATCAAAATAAATTTGTCCAAAAAGTAACCATACCCCTAATAAATACCTCATTACAAAAAAAAATATTGTTTTATCTTATTCAAAACATTAAATCTATGAAGTGATACAAACTTCATAAGCAGTAAAACAAAACCTAAAAAGAACCATAAGTTCAAGAAATAAATATTCCACAATAACTTGATTAACAAGACAATAATACAAACCAAAAACATTCTTAAATAAAATATTTTCTCTAAAAGAGGACATAATCACTAAAAAAAGATAGAAAATAGGGCTATTTTTGTAAAAATCACATAAATTACAAAAAGATGAGAAAAATTTTACTATTACTTACAGTAATTTCAACTTTGCAATTCACTAATGTTTCCGCACAAAAAACGTTCACAGTAGATGGTGTCATTCTACCAAGAACAATCAAGTTTCAGAACAAAACTTTATCATTAAATGGTGCAGGCGGAAGATCAAAATTATGGTTAGGATCTTGTGTACAATCTTTATACTTATCTCAATTAACACAAGATGCTGAATTTATCCTAGATAGTCACACTGAAATGGCAATTCGTATCAATATAACATCTTCAATAGTACCAGCTACTAAATTAACCAAACTTATACATGATCGTTTCGAAAAATCAGCTGGAAACAATATGGAACTCTTAAGATCCCGATTAGAAGATTTTAATAATATGTTAAGTGGTCAAATCAGTCAAAAAGATATTTTTAAAATTATCTATTCACCTATTGATTCAACGGTATGGGTATATAAAAATAATATTCTAAAAGGAAAAATTAAAGGGGATGATTTCAAAAAAGCACTTTTTGGAATTTGGTTATCTAATAAACCTGCTGATGAAAAATTGAAAAATCAATTATTAGGCAAATAACTTTTAAATATGCTTTCTTATTAAAAAAAGCAAACAACAAACTATAGTATATTTATAAATCACTAATTAACTGTCAACCAATTGACTATAAAACAAACATATTCATTCTTAGGGTATTTATAGAAAAGTAAGATTATCTATTCCTAAAATATAAAAATTAGGGGTACTTTTGCGAAAAATATAAAAATAATGAATAATTTTTTATTAACAGTTACAGTACTTATGACTTTACAATTTTCGACCGCTACGGCTCAGAAAGTTTTTAATATTGAAGGTGTTATGGTTCCAAGAACTATAGAATTCCAAAGCAAAAAATTATCATTAAATGGTGCTGGCGGAAGAACTATGATGTGGTCAGATATATATGTACAAGCCTTGTACTTATCGCAATTAAGTCAAGATGCAAAATTCATTATTGATAGTGACACAGAAATGGCAATCCGAATAGAAATTACCTCCTCGATGGTATCTTCTAAAAAATTGACAAAAGCAATGGATGATAATTTCAAAAAAACTGCTGGAGATAATTTAAATGCATTACAACCTCGAATCGAAGAATTAAAAAACTACTTAAGTGATGATATCACTAAAAAAGATGTCTTTAAACTTATATATTCTTCAAACGATTCTTCTGTTTGGGTATATAAGAACAATCAATTAAAAGGAAAAATTCAAGGATTTGATTTCAAAAAAGCACTTTTTAGTATTTGGTTAGCTGAGAAACCTACGGATGAGAAATTAAAAAATCAGTTATTAGGTAAATAAGTATTCTTAGGTAATTTGGTTAAAAAAATAGCATTATACGAACTATTTGAAATATTTAGTATAATACACATTTCGCATTATCCTATTTTTTATATTTGTCTAAATTAAACTAATCGCAGTAAAATGAAAGATTTATTAAAGAAATTTGAAAATAAGGAGCCTGAGATCGTATTCAACTGGAAAGATTCTGAAACTGAAGCTGAAGGATGGACAGTAATTAATTCCCTTCGAGGTGGAGCTGCTGGTGGTGGTACCCGAATGCGAAAAGGTTTAGATGTAAACGAAGTTTTATCATTGGCAAAAACAATGGAAGTGAAATTTTCAGTTTCTGGACCTGCGATTGGTGGTGCTAAATCTGGTATTAATTTTGATCCAAACGATCCAAGAAAAAAAGGGGTTTTACAACGTTGGTACAAAGCAGTATCGCCATTACTAAAAAGTTATTATGGAACTGGTGGTGATTTAAATGTTGATGAAATTCACGAAGTAATTCCAATGACCGAAGAATGCGGTGTTTGGCATCCACAAGAAGGAGTTTTTAATGGCCACTTTAAACCTACGGAAGCGGATAAAATTAACCGAATCGGGCAATTGCGTCAAGGAGTTATCAAAGTAATCGAAAATCCAAAATTCTCACCTGATGTCATCAGAAAATACACTGTTGCTGATATGATCACAGGCTTTGGCGTTGCCGAAGCAGTACGTCATTTTTATGCTACTTATGGTGGCGATGTAAAAGGGAAGAAGGCAATCGTACAAGGATTTGGTAATGTAGGATCTGCTGCTGCTTTTTATTTAGCAGATATGGGCGCTACAGTAATCGGAATTATTGATAGAGATGGTGGATTAATTAAAGAAGAAGGTTTTTCTTTTGAAGAAATCAAAGCATTATTTTTAGCAAAAGATGGCAATAAACTTGTTGCCGATAATATGATTCCATTTGAAGAAATAAATGAAAAAATATGGACAATTGGAGCTGAAATTTTTACTCCTTGTGCAGCTTCTAGATTGGTAACTCAAAATCAAATCGATGCTTTAATCATTAATGGTCTTGAAGTAATTTCTTGCGGTGCAAATGTACCTTTTGCAGATAAAGAAATTTTCTTTGGTTCTATTATGGAACAAGTAGATAGCAAGGTGAGTTTGATTCCTGACTTTATTTCTAATTGCGGAATGGCTCGTGTTTTTGCCTATTTCATGGAAAAGAAAGTACAAATGACCGATGAAGCTATTTTTAATGACACTTCGAATACTATAAAAAATGCAATCCAAAAAGCGCATTCTTTAAACTCATCAAAAACAAATATCAGCGCAACTGCATTTGAAATTGCACTGAAACAATTAGTATAATTTTTTACACTTCATTCTAAACGAATCAAACTAGCATTTTATCTGTTTGATTCGTTTTTTTATTTTTTTACTCATACCGATTTAGCAAATCGAGTGAATAATATTTAACCCATTAAATATCTGGAATAACACAATACAAATCTGCGTATTAGAAATAGATACAAAAACTTACATTTCATAAAACCCACACCACTCTTTGATTGTAAACAATTTTTAGTACTTTTAAACGTTTAAATTTAAAACTAATTTGATAAAATATGGTAATCCCTATTGGACTAATATCAAGACTACTAGGCAAAGCTAGCGACACGTTTATAAATGCTCCAGGTTCGGATAGAAAGAAATCTATCATTGTTTCTGTGCTTTTGTATGGACTAATCATACTTCTTTTATTCTTCATTCGTTTTTGGCCACCTGCAAATAGCCTGAATGAACTAGCTGGCGGCGGTGGCGGTGGCGGTGTAACTGTAAATTTTGGCGATAGTGATTTGGGCTCAGGTGCAAATTACAAAAGTGAAATTTTAGACGTAAAAAACCATGCTAAACAAACTCCAGTAAAATCAACTCCCGAAGAAGCTATTCTATCACAAGAGAATTCTACCGAAGAGAGTGTTGTAATTCCTCAAAAAGAGAAAACAAAAAAGCCTATAACTATTACAAAACCAGACCCAAAACCTGTTGTTGAAAAACCTAAAGTTTCAAACACCACAAATGATGCACTATCAAGTATTTTAAAAGGCTCTAACAAAGGTGGTGATGGCGATGATAAAGTCGCAGGAAACAAAGGAAAATCAAACGGAAGCTTGAGTTCTAATGGTTATTATGGAACTGGTGGTTCTGGTGGGGGAACTGGTGGAGGAAATGGAACTGGCAACGGAATAGGAACAGGAAGCGGATACGGTTCTGGAAGTGGAGGCGGATCAGGAAGCGGTTCTGGCGGTGGATCAGGTTATTCCCTTGGAAACAGAAAAGCATTGTCCAAACCTGCTCCAAACTATACCTGTAATGAAGTCGGAAGAGTAGTCGTAGAAGTTGCTGTAGACAGAAACGGAAAAACCATAAGCGCTATTGCAGGAATTAAAGGAACTACAAACACTGCAAAATGTTTATTGGATCAAGCCAAAATAGCTGCGATGAATACAAAATGGGCTGCAAGTAACGACGCTCCCGAAAAACAAGTTGGTAAGATTATCTACAATTTCGATTTGAATTAAAAAGACAAGAACAATAAAAAAAGGCTTTCAGATTTTTACACTGAAAGCCTTTTTTATTTATTTTTTTATTACTTAGGACTTGTCGCAATAACAAACTTAAGATTGTTCCTTACTCCTATTTGAAGCACATCTACCAAGTCTTGCACTTGTAGATTAAACGGAATCCTTACAACTACAGTTTGTTCTTTATCTGTACCTAATTTAGACATTAATGTTGTTTCTAACTCTTCAAAATCTACTGGCTGTTTATCGATGAAGAATTTTTTATCTTCTGTAACCGATAAGCTTATAAATTGTTTGTTTGTTTTTTCATTTGCTTTAGCTTTTGGCAATGTCATTTTTATAACATTAGGATTTGCCAATGTCGATATAATCAAGAAAAACAAAAGCAAGAAAAACATAATGTCACTTAGCGATGAAGTTGCCACTTCGGCATGAAATCTTCTTTTTCTTTTAATTGACATAGCTTATGATCTTTGAATAATATTTACAAACTCGAGAATTTGCTTCTGAATTTTTAATGCAAAATCATCGATTTTACCATTCAAAAGATGGTATGCACTATATGCAATAATACCTACAATTAATCCTGAACCACTACTAATCATTTTTTCATACAAACCACCAGAAATATTACCAATACTAATATTCTCAGTAACCGAGATGCTATAGAATATCTTGATAACTCCCGAAATAGTCCCAATAAAACCTAAAGTTGGCGCAATACCAGCAATAAGCCCTAAATGCCCTAAACGTCTTTCCATCTCTCCTATTTCAATATCGGCAGCACGGTCCATATTCGATTCAATTTCAGCAATTGGTCTTCCTATAACAAGTACACCTTCTTTAAGAATATTCCCTGCAGCTGTATCACTTCTCTCTACAATACTTCTAGCCATATCCAAATTACCTGAATTTAGATTCACACTAACATCCGTCATCAATCTATTATCGATTTTAGAAGCTTTACTGATATATAAATAACGCTCAATAATTAGGTAAAAAGTATAAAATAACAAAATGGCAATTGGAATCAAAAAAACCCCTCCTTTTAAAATAAATCCTAAAACAGAAATCTCTGTATTTGGTGCAATTTTTTCGATAACTACGTTAGATGTGGCGTTTGCAATGGTATCTGCTTGTAATTGAATGAAGCTAAACATATATTAATTCTTGTTTTTAATAATTAATTCTAAAAAATATTCCAATTTTGCAATAAAGATACTTTTCGTTGGTATATTAAACTAAAAAAAACGAAAAATATTTCAATCAGCAACTATTTTATTCAAAATAAATGAACTATCAAGAAACTACAAACTGGATGTTTAATCAACTCCCGATGTATCAATTACAAGGAGCTTCGGCTTATAAAGAAGACTTAACTAATATTAAGCTTCTAGCTTCACATCTTGATAATCCTGAAAATCAATTAAAATGCATTCATGTTGCCGGAACAAATGGAAAAGGCTCGACCTCGCATATGCTTGCTTCAATATTACAAGAAGCAGGATACAAAGTTGGGTTATATACTTCACCACATTTAAAAGACTTTAGAGAACGTATTAAAATTAATGGTAAAGAAATTTCAGAAGATTTTGTCTGCGAATTCATAAGCAAGCACAAATCCTTTTTTGAATCTAACGACATGAGTTTTTTTGAAATGTCAGTTGGTCTGGCTTTTGATTATTTTGCTACAGAAAAAGTAGCTATTGCTATTATAGAAGTTGGTTTAGGCGGACGCTTAGATGCTACTAATATTATTACACCTTTAATTTCGGTAATTACCAATATCGATTTGGATCACATACAATTTTTAGGAACTACTCCAGCAACAATTGCATCTGAAAAAGCGGGAATAATAAAACCAAACACTCCTGTTGTAATTGGAGAATACACTCCTGAAACTCAACCTGTTTTTTTAGCTAAAGCCAAGGAAAATAGCGCTCCCATTTATTTTGCTTCTGATTTGATTACTGAAGTTTACCCTTCGGACTTATTGGGAGATTACCAACAGCATAATAAAAAAACTGTACAGCAAACAATTCATATTTTAAATACGCTAAATAATTTTAAAGTAACCAATAAAAACCTTAAAGCTGGCTTACTAAATGTTACAGCAAATACTGGTCTACAAGGAAGATGGCAACAACTTGGTGCGGATCCAAAAATAATTTGCGATACCGCCCATAATAAACATGGCTTAGCAATTGTCATGAATCAGATTAAAAAAGAAACTTTCGACAACTTACATATTGTTCTTGGTGTTGTAAATGATAAAGATCTAGATTCGATCTTGCCATTATTTCCTAAACAAGCGCACTACTATTTCTGCAGTCCTAATTCTAGTCGTGGTTTAGCCACTTCTATTTTGCAAGAAAATGCAAAAAAATACGATTTAATAGGTAAAACATACGATTCAGTTTCTGAAGCTTTCTCAGCTGCAAAAGAAAAAGCGACTAAAAATGATTTTATTTATGCAGGCGGAAGTACATTTGTTGTAGCCGAGCTGCCTTTATCTGATGAAAAGAAATAAAAAAAGTGAAACAAATTTGCAGCAAGAGAGAATAAACATTGAAATAATTGATTCTTTCACTAAAAAACAGCAATTCCAAATAACTAAATATCAAGAGGCTAAAAATTAAATACAAATTACTATCACATTTTATTTAAAAATATTTTGGAGATACGAAAAACAGTTCTATATTTGCACTCGCAATCAGAAAATGATAGCAACCTAGTAAAATAGGGCGATTAGCTCAGCTGGTTCAGAGCACCTCGTTTACACCGAGGGGGTCGGGGGTTCGAACCCCTCATCGCCCACCAAGAAACTCCTTAAGAAATTAAGGAGTTTTTTTTATACAAAGAATTACAAATCCATGCTATTGGCGATCAAGTGGATCATGCTCTCCCTACAAAAAGGACAAAAGAAGTAAAAAGATCGCTTTTTTCAATATTTCCAAAAAAACCTCAAAAAAAGCAACAAAATCTTCAAATCTTAGAATTCGCAAGTTTATTATTTTAAAGCACTTATTCGAGCTTCCCAGTGTTTAAAAACCAACAGAACCGAGTATATATTCGGTTAAACATAAAAACGAATTTTAAATTTCCCTCATTGATAACGATTCTTCTTTGATTTTATCATCGGGAACAAATGTTAGTTTATCTCCACCATCCTCCATGGTTAATATCTAAAAGTATTCCATTCGAAATTTTAGTACACTTTAATTATTTGATTGAGCTTTAGTGACCTTTAAAATATTATTTAAAAATTTTACACAAAACTCATTTCCAGAATAATTAAACTCACGTTTTTCAGAACTATTTAATTTAGGCTATTTTGTCCACAACCTGATAAAGTACAAAAAAATAAAAGAAATAACGTTATTTGATAGTTCGACCGATGCTCCTTTGTATTAGACATAGCTTTATTATTCCAGCCGTAAAGCAATATCATGACATATTTCATAAGACAAACTTGAGTCTTAAGGTGTCTTTTTCAAACGAATTTAAGAATATTTAAACAATAATTTATTCGACTTAACATGGAAATGAAATAAAAATTTAACAACACAAATATCAAAATTTGAATCATATAATTACCACCGTAAGTACATATTTGAATTAATATAAAAAAAAGAAGCACTTCCTCTTTATTTCTTCATTGTTGTAATTCAAATAAAACAAATCATAAATATTTGAGCGAAAAATAATCTTATTTGTTTTGCACATATAAACAATAAGTGTATATTCGTATATATATTAATAAAAAATCTATTATATTCTTACAAAAATTATTAAAAAACATTGCGTTTTTGTTTATGCAAGTCCAGATATAAAAATGAGTATTCAAAAAAAAACTCAACAACTTATAGCTTTCTATGGCATTTAAAAGAGATTTATAGTTTGAAAGTAATAAGTACCAAGTAGTATTCTCAAAAGCAGAAATACTAAGACATACAGATGGCAAAGGAACCGTTTATTCAGAAATCACAAGAAGGAATAATAACCCTGAAATTAACATCTATAGCTTAAACCGACTTTGGCATAAAGAACTTTAGAAACAAGGACTTTAGACTATAATCTATTTGAGTTAAAATTTTGATTTTGCAAAACAACAATTCAATCAGAAAATGGAAATATCCGATAATTTACAGCAAATCTCTTATTCACTCTCTCATGTTTACAGAGACTCCCAAAATAGAATTATACAGTTTCAAGGTTACTATGCACAAGATGCCGACAAATATGGTGTTCTGAATAAGGATAAAATCTAAGGGGTAAATGATGCTTTCATAGCTTCAGTTTGGATATTATTATTTTATAAAAATAAAAGAGAAGTTATGATTACTTCCTGCTGGTTTTGCTTCAATAACGATTTTATTACTAATTATTGTATACTTAAAAATATTAATTCCCAAGTATAAGTACTCTTTCAAGCAAGATTTCTTCTTTTTATAAAGAAACTGAAAATATATTGGATGCAAAAATTACAATAAAAACATTTAGAAGACAATCCCAAAAAAGAATTTAAGGGCAAGTTTACTTGTGATGGTAATACAGTAGATTTTTCTAAGCTAAAGCAGACTGATTGGAACAAAATGGCACGGGATTTAAAATACTTATGCCCTCCTAGTTACCAATAATCAATGACCTAAAGTCAATAAACATCTTATAAACTAAACCAAACTCATGGTACAACATCATATTTACAGTGTCAAACAAGATGACACCTTACAAAGTATAGCTCAAGAGCACCATATGACTGTAGAAGAACTCTGCCATTATCACAATACACATTGCACTCCTTTGGAGCGTTTAGAGAATAAATTAAGCTATCAAAGAGAGCTTATTATTCCTTTAGAAAAGAAAAAAAACATTAAAGATAATAGTCCTAAAAAAGTCAGTTTTGGACCAAACAATACATTGAACTACTTTCCTCATAATTCCTTTTATAAATATGGAGTAATGATAACTATAGAAAATGGAAAAGAGAAAAACGAACTGAAATATGAAGCTTCTGTGAGCTGCAAAAAACAAGACGGTGATTTTATTTTTCAAATTAATCGTATTTCAAAAATCAATATTAATCAAGAAGAAGCTGAAAACATTGCTTATATCTTAGCATACAAAACATCTCAGGTACTTTATCCTCTAACCCTATTAATTGATAAAGACGGTGGCTGGAAACAAGTTGTACCGCCTGTCAATTATACAGAACGCTGGAATGCTATTAAAGAAGAAATAAAAAAAGAATTTGAAGGTGAAATGGTAGAAGAATACATTTCTAAAATAGACAAATTACTCCAGACACCAGAAACAGTAGCACATTCACTTTCCGATGATCTATTTATCAGGACATTATTTTTAGGGTATTGTACCAGTTTTGAAAAAGATTTTACAACAGAAAAACAAATCCGTTTCCCGATTATAGATAATACCGTAGAACCACGGTATAAAGTAATAATGAAAGTAGATCCTCTTTTGGATCAATACAACCTAATCAATCTAGAAATAGATGGCTTTTTAGATGATATACGTACCCAAGCAGACTTCATCAACAATAGTTTGTTTGCTTCAGAAGAATCTTTAGAGCAAAAAAAAGCGAATCCTTTTGGCTCTATAAAAGCAAAAGCTTTTTTACACCCAAACAAGTGCATCCCCGAAATGATTCATTTAGAATGCAGCATAGATCTCGAAGAAACAAAAAAAATATCCGTTAGTATTGCTGATTTATCCAATGCCGAAATACTAAGAGTGCGTGATAACCGATTTTCTGTTTTAGAAAGTGATGAAGATATAATTGAAATTACTGGTTTTTGGGAAAAAGTAAGGTCAATCTTTAACTAAATGAAATTTGAAGTGTTGTTTTTAAAATAAAAATAGCTAAAAAAATTATAACCAAAAAAGCAAAAATAATGGCAGAAAAACACATCGTAGTACAGGGAGCACAATGCACCTGCCAGTTTGGAGAAACACCAGATAAAATAATGGTGCTTTCTCATAAAAAAGAATATGCCAATGACAAAACAGCATCAAAAAAACTGATTGTAACCACCAAAGAAATTGGCGGGGCAACATTAGAGAAAAACACCTTCGGAAAATGTTCTAAAAACGGTTACCCACAACCCATTTGCAAACCTAACATAACCGAATGGAAAGACTTTTATAAAAAAGTAACATTAAGCAACGGGGGGAATATTATTCTAGAAGACAGCAAGGCAATATGTGCAATTGCAGGATCGCCTTGCATAGAAATAATAGACCATGGACAAAAAGCCGAAGCCAGCTCGCAAAATTTCAAAAATGCCAATAAAGAAGTAAGCAAACAGATAAACCCACTGGTGAGTCCAGACGAAATGTACAAAGCAGCATATCTACATCATGGCAGTGAGGATATGTACGAATAAAAAAGACAGATTATGGCAAAAGGAGTAAAAAAAATAAAATATTCAAAAGGACTAATTTATCCCAAAATGTCTGTACCAGATCAAAGACTAACCATAGAACCCGACCAATGGGTTTGGTTTGAAATCGATCAATGGGAAAACGGAACTACTACCGAAGATAAAGCAAAACCGATAAAATGGATGAGGCAAAGCAAAGACAGAAAAGTCATTGTCAATCAAATGCTAATTACGTCCAATAAAAAATATGGATTAAGACTCACCAAAAGTTTATGCGGATCATATCAGTACTATATTGAAGCCTCTTTATCTGGCAAAAGAGATTTTGCCAATAATCCAGGACTCTATGTAAAAGGCTGGTGCGAACCAAAAATAATAAGCAGTAAATGGAGTGTTAGAGAAGGTGGAGACGATGTACGAAGCACTTTTACATTTTCTTATGGCAGCATGATATATCTATTTTTAAACACCGAAGGTCTTAATGGTGACATAGTATATCTAGAAATTTACAGAAGAGTAAGTAGTGCAAGAAAATTAGAAGACGACCAACTTATATATGTATATAAAGGTGTCGAAGTAATAGATGGAAAAATTAATTTAAAAATAGGAAACTCCTTCTTGTGGAGCGGTAAAATAGGAAATCCAAAAGACAAAGAAGAATTTTATATAAAAATTAAAACAGCCTACGGAAAATATGTAAGTGATGGTAAAGATTATGTACATGCCCGTTTTTTAAGAATTAAAAACGAAATCGCAACTACAGTAATAGAAAAATCTACCAATAACACCACGGCTACAGTGGGAAGAGTAGATAAAAACAAAAAAAGTTACCATCTCTGTAAATTTAACCAGATCAACATTACTGATAATGACGATGAGATTGAGGTATTTAAAGATGGCGTTACATTATTTAAAAAAAACAGTCCCGAAACACAATCCGCAAAACACAAAGTATATTTTGAATTTGATAAAGCTGATATTCTGCCAATTGCAAAAAAAACGCTAGACTATCTTTTAAATTTCCTACTATACAACCAGCATTTAGAAATGCTGCTTTCTGGTCATGCCGATGACAGGGGAACCCTAGACTATAACCAAACATTGTCTGAAAGAAGAGCACAGGCAGTAAAAACCCTTTTTGTAAACGGAGGACTAGACACCAAGAGAATTAAAACAAGAGGATTTGGCGAAGTAAACCCTATTGCAGCGGGAAAAACAGAAGATGTCTACCAGAAAAACAGACGTGTAGAAATAAATTTTAGTTATATAGAATACAACCAGGATGCAATAATATATGAAACTGTAGCACCAAACATAGCCCTTACGGAAAACATTACTGTAAATATTATCAACCGTTCAGACAAAGCCTGTTTTAGAGATGTAAAACACAAGAAAACAGAAGTCATTGTATTTGACAACCAAAAAACAAAAACAATTAAAAATGGTGATAAAGTTCCGAGCAAAATGTTTGCAAGCCACGCTAATTTTCCCGAAAACACAGGAAGCGTTTTATTTTCCTATCTAAATCCATTTAGTACAATCTACAATTCTTTTACATTCAATATCAACAGTTGTGCCTATTATGCCGACAAAAGTAAAGCAACGCTAGAGGTAAGAACCTACCCCGATATAATATGGATTGGACATTTTCAATACAACTACAAAGACAGTGGCGATTATTTCTTTCACAATAAAACGTTTGAATTAACTACAGGTATTAAAGATATACTCGATAAACTTACGAATACCATTTTATATCAAGTTTTAAAAATAACACCAATAATAAATTTAGCAGATAGAATTTTATTACCCTACATAAAAGAACAGGCTGATTTTTTTGCCTATGCTATACATACCATACACAACCGCACGCTCGAAAAAGTAGGACAGGAACTCTCTTTAATAGGTACAGAAACCGACTTAATAAAACAGACCAAATATACCAAATACTTTGCGGCAGCAGTGGTGTACGAGTTTGTAGTAGTAGGTATAGTAATAGATTTACTGCTAATTTATCTTACACGAGGAAAGAACCTTGAGGGAAGATTATTAAAATTAGCCAACAAAGCAAAAAAAGCCAAAAAATACATTGACGCTATGAAAGAGGCAGGTTTAGAAATAATAACACCCGCCATTGCTATAAATGCAGGAATGTATTACCAAAAACAAAAAGACCACAGACTGGCACTAGTTTACAAAGCCAACCTAAAAGCTAACCCATTAATAGCCATTAATATTAAAGAAGAATTTGATCTTGTAGAACTAATTTCCAGTGGCATTAGCGATATACAAAATGTAAAAAAAACCAAAGACCCAGAAACTAAAAAGAAACTCGAAAACAACAAAAAAAACAACAAAAGAATTATAGAATACTTTAAAAATCAAGAGATACAAATTAAAGGAACAATAGACATTACTGGGAGTATTAAGTTTGAAAAAAAAATACAATATAATTACCTTACTAATACTTATAGCTTTACAGATAAGTTGGGGAATTTAGTAATAACAGCTGAAGATGAAACAATTACTAAAGACCAAATTAATTTTAATGCTAAAATTACGGGAGAGTATAAAGGTAAGTTTGATTTTTTTAGATTACAAAATACTATAGAAACTAAGCTCGAGTTCGCTTTGAAAGGCGCAGCTGGAGTAAAACTAAAATACGGTGTAGATACCAAGGGAGGAAAAGGACTATTCGTTACCCAATCTTTATACTGTTCTGGAGTAGAGGGCACATATTTAGGTAGTTTAAAAATTTCAAAACCCATAACTGATTTATTAGATTGGTCTACCAATGATGGAAAACCAACTCCTTTTACCCTTATAGAACCTTTTGAAGTGCCTTTATCTGAAATACAATTATTTAAATCTTAACTAAAATGAAAAAAATAATATTAAGTACAATCATGATTACAAGTTTTATGGCTTGTTCACAACCAAAAAATCAAGTTATGCAAAACCAAAACATTACCGCCGATAATTTAGTAGAAGAGATAGCTAAACAAGTAAAACATTATCCATCTGAAAAAATATATCATTTAGGATATTTTAACGACAAATGTTATTTTGAAATGTTTGTCGATGGGGTTAGAGTCTATAAAAAATCAAATAAAATTTTAGGAAATACTGCTGTTGAGATCAATCATTTACTTTTTAAATCAGGAAAGCATACTGTATCATATAAAATGTATCCAGCGGGGAAAGTAGCAGAATATCATGAAACGTTCTCTGCTTTAGTAGAGGATACACAATTGGAATTTGACTTAACTTCTTATGACTTGAAAAAAAAAGAAGCAAATGATATAGAATATATGAAATATGAAGTGT
>NZ_JADNRC010000003.1 GCF_015594725.1 Flavobacterium sp. ALJ2
CTTAATCTTTTATTAACAGGTTGATAACAACGCACTTACACAAGATTATTTCTTTACCCACTACATCCTTAATGGCTCTTTCCATAAATCCACACCGCTCAACCCTTATTTTCGATAAATTCCTAACCAAGGCACCAAAGCACTAAACCATTTTCATTACCAATTACCTAAAACCTCATTGTTTCACACCAAAACACTAAGTCCCGAAACCTCCCTTATCTATTACCATGAAGTCACCATTGCCACCAACCTCAAATCATTCTAACCCTGCACTGACAACTCATAAAATCAAAAGAACCAACACACTCCATTTACACATTAATACAAATACCATCTCCTATATATACTATCACAAAAAAAACACCACATAACCACTAATAACAAATCTCGAGAAAAATAGACTCAAAGTCAAAACAAAAGAACTCTAATCTTATTTGAGTTACACATCCAACAAATCTGCAAAAGGTAAAAAAAGAACTATAGTAGCAATGGTTGCAGGAACTAAAGCAGAAACAGTTATTGCAATTATTGAAAAAATCCCTCTGAAAGAACGAAATCTAGTAAAAGAAATCACTTTTGATATGGCCAGTAATATGGGATTGATTGCAAAGAAATGTTTTCCTAATACAACTCGTATCACAAACCGCTTTCATGTTCAAAAGCTAGCGTCAGAAGCACTACAAGAAATCAGAATCAAATACCGTTGGTAAGTCATAGATTTAGAAAACGAAACCATAGATAATACTTAAAAAAAAAAGTGAATTTTGAACCTAAAATACTTTCAAATGGAGATACCCTTAAGCAATTACTAGCCAGGAGCAGGTACTCCTAATACAAAAATCAAAGCTGACTCTTAATTAATCTAATCCAAGAGTTCCGAAGCATCTTCGAGAATACAAAAGATAAAATCATTGGTTTTGCAAAATTAGCCAAATGGCACGAAAAAGTAAATCAATCTGGATTTAAATCTTTTAGCACAATCTCACGTACAATTATCAATCATTATCAAACCATATTAAACTATTTTGATAATAGATTCTGCCGAATCATTCAATGCTAAAATAAAAACGTTTAGATCTAAATTTAGAGGAGTAAAAAATATAAAATTTTTCCTTTTTAGGTTAACTACTATTTATTCTTAAATTTTATCGCTCCACAAGTTTTCGTTTTAATCTCTCTTTTTGCTTAATCCCCAACTTTTGCGTTTGATCCCTTTTACGCATGATCCAATTTTTTACAAAAGTTTATTCCACAAAAAAAGCCTCGAATAAATTCGAGGCTTTTGCTTTTTTGGGTGGATGACCGGGTTCGAACCGGCGACCCTCGGTACCACAAACCGATGCTCTAACCAGCTGAGCTACAACCACCATTTGCTTAGCGGTGGCAAAGATACAACTAAAGTTTACTTCTGCAAATAAAAAAACGAAAAAATTTCATCTTTTTTACAACAAATCTCCTAAACTATTGACAACCAAATATCTTTCAACAGTAAAGCCTTCAGCAAAATCTACCCCAACTAACCTCCCTAAGTCTTGCGCACGATAATTTAAGCTTTCAAGAAAGTTTTTACTCGTTATCGGAGTAGCTGGTTCTTTAGAATTGGCATCATAAAACTGCGATCCATATGCTAAAATCGATTCTACTTTCTTTTCAGTAAAGCCCGTGATGTCTACAACAAAGTCTGGCTCTATATTTTTCCACTGAATATAATGATATACAACCTTAGGACGCCATGCAGTTTGTTGCTCGCCGTTAAGAGTAGTTTCTATCTTCATTAAACCAGACAAAAAACAAGCATCAGAAACCAACTTACTCCCTTTTCCATGATCAATATGGCGATCATCGATAGCATTACACAATACAATCTCAGGTTTGTACTTACGGATCATTTTTATGACTTCTAATTGATGTGTTTCGTCATTTACAAAAAAACCATCACGCATTGCTAAATTCTCACGTACAGAAACTCCTAATATATTTGCCGCAACTGCAGCTTCCTGATCTCTTAATTCGGCAGAACCACGTGTTCCTAATTCCCCACGAGTCAAATCGACAATACCTACTTTTTTCCCTAAAGAAATCTCTTTTAAAATTGTTCCGGCACAACCTAATTCTACATCATCTGGATGTGCGCCAAAAGCTAATATATCTAATTTCATATTTTTATTTAAAATTTAATTTGAGTTTTAGTTTTGAGTCCTAACTAATTCTACAGCCCTATTCTCTTTATTCTATATTCAAAACCCTCTTCATGGTCATTGATTTATTCACACTTTCCTCCCACTCTTTTTCGGGAATACTTTCTTTTGTAATTCCGCATCCCATATACAAAATCGCTTCAGAACAGCGTATTTGCATACTTCGTAAATTTACAAATAAATCAGAGCTTATCGAGTCTGATGCGAAACTGCTATTTAGTTCACCCAGAAAACCAGTATAAAAAGTTCTATTGTAATTTTCGTTTTCCAGAATAAATGCTCTGGATTTCTTTTTCGGATAACCACAAACTGCTGGTGTTGGATGCAATAAATCGATTACCTCATCTAAACTAGAATCGGTATTTAACGCCCCCGAAATATCAGTTTTTATATGCCAGATACTTCCTGCATTAGCACTATAGGGAGCTGTAACTTCTACTGATGAAGCAACGTCCTGCAATCTTTTTACGATAAAATCAGTAACATATTGCTGCTCGTCTTTTTCTTTTTGATGCCAAACAACTTCTGAAGCCAAAGTAGCCTTTTGAGTTCCTGCCAAAGCAGTAGTTTCAAAAATATTTCCATTTGCTTTAAGCAATTGCTCAGGCGTTGCTCCCATCCAGAAACCAACTTCGGGATGATAAAAACAATACACTAATGTTGTTGGGTATAAATTTGCCAGATTTTGAAAAGTTTCGACAAAATCAAAATCGTTTAAAGGAACAATTTCACTACGAGATAAAACTACTTTCTTGAACTCATCATTCACAATCGCTTTAACACCATTAGCAACTAATGTTTCAAATTGTTTTTTAGCTTCAGTATCAAAACCAGAATCAGCAATATCTAATAAGCTTACAGATTTATGCTCTAATTTACTAGTGCAAATTTCAGATTCATTTTCAGGAATAAGAACAAGTTGTTTTTTATCAAAAGAAGCAAATACAAACCCCTTTTCTTTATAATCCACAACCTTATACAACGCATTATTTTGTTGCAATAAAGCAATGATAGTATCCGATTTCGGCTTTTTATAAAGTACAAAAGGCAACTGTTGCTCTTTGTGTTTCTTAATTTTAGAAAAAAAATCATTCATAATTTCCAGATTACTTTTTTTGTTTATCCAAAACCATATTTGTTAATTTACACAACGAAACTAAATTACCTTCTTCATCTGTAATTTTAATTTCCCATAAATGTAAACTCCTCCCTTTATGGATAATTCGTGCTGTGCCGTAAACAAAACCTTCACGGATGCTCTTTAAATGATTAGCCGAAATTTCGATCCCACGTACTTCTTGTAATTCAGGATTTATATAAAAAAATGACGCCGCACTACCTACACTTTCAGCAAGTGCTACAGATGCACCTCCGTGTAATAAACCCATTGGCTGATGAACTGCTGGATTTACTGGCATTCTGGCAACTAAAAAATCTACTCCAGCATCTATATATTCAATTTTCAGGGTTTGCATCAAGGTGTTTTGCGAAAACTGATTGCAATGTTCTAATATTTGTTCTTTACTAAAATTCATTTGTTTGACTTTAAAATGTAAAATTAAATAAAAGATAAGTCACAAAACAGCAAATACAATTCTAAATTAAAAATCAAATGTTAATCGAATTACTTTTTTGCTATTTTTACATAAATTCTATTCAAATGCGTACTTTTTTTTTACTATTTACTATTGGAATCCTTTTAGCAACAAGTTCCTGTAGAAGTGATTTTGAAACCGTTGCCAGTACTGGAGATTTAGTTTTCTCAAAAGACACCATTTATCTAGATACAGTTTTTTCTAATATTGGTTCGAGTACCTATCAATTAAAAGTCTACAATCAAAGTAAAAAAGACATTACAATTCCAACAATCAAACTAGGTAAAGGATTAAGCTCAAAATACAGAATGACAGTTGACGGAATGCATGGTACTGAAGGAAAAATCTTTAGCGACATCACACTTTTGGCTAAAGACAGCATGTATGTTTTTATAGAAACAACTGCTGCAATTGCCGATGCAAACCCAACCGATTTTTTATACACCGACCAAATTCAATTTGATAGTGGTGCAAATCTTCAAAATGTAGAATTAGTAACACTAATTAAAGATGCGACTTTTTTATATCCAAAAAAATCCTCTGATGGAACTACAGAAACATTACCAATCAATGGTAAAGAAGTAGAAGGTTTTTACTTGGAGGATTCTGAATTACAATTTACAAGCCAAAAAGCATATGTGATATATGGCTATGCTGCTGTTCCTGAAGGAAAAACCGTAACGTTTGATGCTGGCTCAAGGGTTTATTTTCATTCAAATTCAGGACTTTTGGTTAGCAAAAACGCAAGTCTTAATGTAAATGGCGCACTATCTTCTACAGAAAAACTTGAAAAAGAAGTTGTTTTCGAAGGAGATCGCCTAGAACCTTTATATTCGGATATCCCTGGACAATGGGGAACTATATGGCTTGCCAATGGTAGCACAAATAACATTATAAATCATTTAACCATTAAAAATGCAACTACAGGATTGTTTATAGAAAATAGTGATCAAACGACTGTAAGCATTAAAAACACACAAATTTACAACTCAGTAAATCATGGTATTTTAGCCGAAAACGGAAAAATAAAAGGTGAAAACATTGTAATAAACCGTGCAGGATTATCGAGTTTAGCCTGTTTATATGGTGGAAATTATGAATTTACACATTGTACATTTAACAACAATTGGCAAAGTTCTCAGCAAAGTGCAGTTTCTCTAAGTAATACTCTCGCGGGTGCAACTCCAGAATCTAAAGATTTAGTAAAAGCAACTTTCAATAACTGCATCATTTACGGCTCAAATACTAACGAATTGTCATTAGACAAAAAAAACACTTCGGCTTTTGTATACCAATTTAACAATTCATTAATCAAGTATAGCAGTACAAGTACAAATCCAGATTATCAGTTTGATAAAGACCCCCTGCATTATAATGGGATTATACTAAATCAAGATCCAAAATTTTATAAAGTTTCTCAAAATAAATTTAATATTGATACCAGTTCTGGCGCTTTCGCAAAAGGAAACCAGACCTATAACATTTCGCTAGATATCATAGGGAATACTAGAACTTCTCCACCCGATTTAGGAGCTTATCAAAGTATGCCCTTTCCAAAATCAAAATAAAATCGAAACAGTTATTTATCTTTATTAAAAAGACTTGGCATCTCTGCGACTTAGTGAGAAATAAATTGAACTTGTAAAACCTACCTTTTTTATAATGCCCTCAAAGACGCTAAGGCGCAAAGCTATCTTCAAATTAAATCTTCATAATAATTGCGAGTAAGAAAATACCTCAATAAATTAAACATCTCTTAACACAAAACATTCCTAAAAGATGTAGATTTGTTCAAATATAAAACTAACCAATTTAAAATCAATTTTTTAAAATATTTTTATAATTTCTATTTTTTTAACTCAACCTAATTAATTATGAAGAAAATCTACTCTTCCATTTCATTACTGCTTTTTAGTTTTGCTGCTTTTGCTCAAATTCCTTCAGGGTATTACAACACTGCAACCGGAACAGGTTATACCCTAAAAACTCAATTATACAACATTATCAAAGGACATACCGATAATGGATATGCTGGCTTATACACTACATATCAAACATCTGATATAGATAATTTTTATGAAAATGACGGAAGTGTATTAGACATGTATTCTGAAAATCCATCAGGAACAGATCCTTATAACTATAGTATAGCAACTACACAAAGATGTGGTAATTATTCATCAGAAGGAGATTGTTACAACAGAGAACATATAATACCACAATCAATATTTAGTAAAAAAGCTCCAATGGTTTCTGATGCTCATTTCATTGTACCAACAGATGGAAAAGTAAACGGAATGCGATCTAATTATCCGCACGGCGTTGTAAACACACCTACATATATTTCTAAAAACGGGGGGGAACTTGGAGCTAATTCTACATCAGGATATTCAGGAACTGTTTTTGAACCAATTAATGAATTTAAAGGAGATATTGCCCGAATGTATTTTTATTTTGCAACACGTTATGAAAATACTGTTGCTGGTTATAGTTATCCGATGTTTGATGGCTCAGGCGACAAAGTATTCACAGCTGCATTCTTAACTATTCTCTTAACATGGAATGCACAAGACCCTGTAAGTCCAAGAGAAATTGCAAGAAACAATGCTATTTATGCACGTCAAAATAATCGAAATCCATATATCGATCATCCAGAATATGTAAACCAAATTTGGAGCCCATCTAGCGATACACAAGCACCAACTGCTCCAACAAGTTTAGCAAGTACCTCAAAAACTGCCAACACTATTTCATTAAGCTGGTCTGCATCTACAGACAATGTAGGAGTTACTGGTTATAATGTATATGCTAATGGCGTTTTAAAAACTACAGTAACTGGATTAAGCGGAACAATTACTGGCTTAACTGCATCTACAAATTACAATATTACTGTGACTGCAAAAGATGCTGCAGGAAACAATTCGGCCACAAGTAATACCCTTACAGTAACAACAGATGCTGGTGGCGTAACTGACCCAGGAACAGCAACCGATTTATTATTTTCTGAATATATAGAAGGTTCTGGAAATAACAAAGCACTAGAAATTCTGAATGCAACAGGTAGTCCAGTTAACTTGTCTGGATACACTATAAAAAGACAAACAAACGGAGCTGGAGCATGGAGTACGGGGCTTGCCTTGAGCGGAACTTTAAATAGCGGAACTAAATTTACTATTGTAAATAATTTGATTGCTTCTACCTGTTATCCTAAAGCCTCAGCTAATATTTCGACAACAGCTCCAGAACTTACTTTTAATGGAAATGATCCTATGGGATTATTTAAAAACGGAGTTCTTATTGACATCATCGGAACTTTTAATGGCGGAGCAGCTGACTTTGCTGCGAATGTAACTTTAAGAAGAAAATCATCTGTAACTTCTCCAAGTACAACATTTAATTTAAGCTCACAATGGGATTCATTTGCTGTAGACTCTTGCGAAAATTTAGGAAATCGTACACTAAAAGTAACTGACCCAGAATTAGTTTCTGATTCTGACGAGATTCTTTTATATCCAAATCCTTCAGATGGTAACTTTTTTATTAATTTCGATAATTCAAATACTCCTTATACAATTGAAATAATTTCGATATCTGGACAAAAAGTATTCGAAAAAACAAACACAACCCTTGAAAACATAGCTGTAAGTAATCTACCTAAAGGATTACATATCGTTAAAGTTATAAAAGAGAAAAAAACCTTTATTAAAAAAATACTAATCAACTAAGTACAAATCAGATATCTAAAAATTTAAAAGCGGCAATTTGTCGCTTTTTTTTGTTTAACAATAAATTAAATAGCCATATCTTTCTCGCAGATTTACAGTACACTAACCAATGCGATAAGATCTGCTCAACCTGCAAAATCTGCGAGAAACAAAATGTTTGCTAATTTTCGTCCTGTGACAAGAAAAAATCATTGTATTATTTTTAAAAGAGTTGGTTTTCAAATTTGCGCTTACTATTTATTTACACTAAATTTGCGACTAAATACAACAAACCACACAACACAATGATTCATTTCTTTGAAAACCAAAGCAAAACTGTTTTTGCAGTACAAACGCAAAACGAAATTTCGGCTCAAGATATTTCAAAATTAAACTGGCTTTTTGCCAACTCCAATAAAATAGAAAAATCCGTACTAACGGATTTTTTTGTTGGACCTCGTGCCACTATGATTACCCCTTGGAGTACCAATGCTGTGGAAATCACTCAGAATATGGGTATTCCTGGCATAATCAGAATTGAAGAATTTCATCCAGCAACTGCTGATTTTTCAGATTTTGACCCGATGCTTTCGCAAAAATATACTGAACTGAATCAAGAAATCTTCACTATCAACGTACAACCAGAAGTAATTTTGGATATCGCTGATATTGCTGCTTACAACAAAACTGAAGGTTTAGCTTTAAGCCAAGAAGAAGTAGATTATCTAGACAACCTAGCTATTAAACTAGGACGTAAACTAACTGACTCTGAAATTTTCGCTTTCTCTCAAGCAAATTCAGAACACTGTCGTCATAAAATTTTCAACGGAACTTTTGTAATTGATGGCGAGGAAAAAGAAACGTCTTTATTCAAATTAATCAAAAAAACATCTCAGGAAAACCCTAACGATATTGTTTCGGCTTACAAAGATAACGTGGCTTTTGTAAAAGGACCACGCGTACAGCAGTTTGCTCCAAAAACAGCAGACAAACCAGACTTTTATGAAATAAAAGAATTTGATTCGGTTATTTCATTAAAGGCCGAAACACACAATTTCCCAACAACTGTTGAACCTTTTAATGGTGCTGCAACTGGATCAGGAGGAGAGATTCGTGACCGTCTTGCAGGAGGACAAGGTTCATTGCCACTTGCAGGAACAGCCGTTTACATGACTTCATACTCTCGTTTAGCAAAAGACCGTGAATGGGAAAATGCTGTTGACGAAAGAAAATGGTTATACCAAACTCCAATGGATATCTTGATAAAAGCTTCAAATGGAGCTTCTGATTTTGGTAACAAATTTGGTCAGCCACTTATTACAGGTTCAGTTTTAACATTCGAACATGAAGAAAACGACCGCAAAATTGGTTACGATAAAGTAATCATGCAAGCTGGAGGAATCGGTTACGGAAAATTAGATCAAGCCATTAAAAAGAAACCACAAGAAGGAGATAAAATCGTTATTCTTGGTGGAGAAAATTATAGAATCGGAATGGGTGGAGCTGCGGTTTCATCTGCAGATACAGGAGCTTTTGGTTCAGGAATTGAATTAAATGCAATCCAACGTTCTAACCCAGAAATGCAAAAACGCGCTGCCAATGCCATTCGTGGTTTGGTAGAAAGCGATAACAACCCAATTGTATCTATCCATGATCACGGAGCTGGAGGACACCTAAACTGTCTTTCTGAACTAGTAGAAGAAACTGGTGGATTAATTGATTTAGACAAATTACCTGTTGGAGATCCAACTCTTTCTGCAAAAGAAATTATCGGAAACGAATCTCAAGAAAGAATGGGATTAGTAATTGGTCAAAAAGATATTGATACGTTACAAAGAATCGCCGACAGAGAGCGTTCGCCAATGTATCAAGTTGGAGATGTAACGGGAGATCACCGTTTTACTTTTGAGTCTAAATCGACTGGTGCCAAACCTATGGATTATGCACTTGAAGATTTCTTTGGAAGTTCTCCTAAAACCATAATGAACGATAAAACTATCGATAGAAAATATGCTGCTGTTTCGTATTCAGCAAATGACTTCGAAAGTTATTTACAAGATGTTTTGCGCCTGGAAGCTGTTGCATCTAAAGATTGGTTAACTAATAAAGTTGACCGTTGCGTAGGTGGAAAAGTTGCTAAACAACAAAATACAGGACCTTTACAATTACCATTGAATAATTGTGGTGTAATGGCTTTGGATTATTTAGGTAAAGAAGGAATTGCAACATCTATCGGACACGCTCCTATTGCTGCTTTGATTGATCCTGTTGCAGGAAGCAGAAATGCAATTGCCGAATCATTATCAAATATTGTTTGGGCTCCAATTAAAGACGGATTAAAAGGGATTTCATTATCAGCAAACTGGATGTGGGCTTGTAAAAACGAAGGCGAAGATGCTCGTTTATATGCTGCTGTAGAAGGCTGTTCAGAGTTTGCAATCGAATTAGGAATCAACATTCCAACAGGAAAAGATTCTCTTTCGATGAAACAAAAATACCCAAATGATGAAGTAATTGCACCGGGAACGGTTATTATTTCAGCAGGTGGAAATTGTACAGACATTAAAAAAGTAGTTGAACCTGTTTTACAGAAAAACGGAGATTCTATTTATTATATCAATTTATCTCAAGATGCGTACAAATTAGGCGGTTCTTCTTTTGCACAAATCAGAAATACTATCGGAAACGAAACTTCGACTATAAAAGACGCTTCGTTCTTTAAAAATGCATTTAATACCATTCAGGAATTAATTGGTGACAATCAAATTCTTGCTGGACACGACATCGGAAGTGGTGGTTTAATCACAACTTTATTAGAATTGTGTTTTGCAGATGTAAATCTTGGAGCTAAAATTGATTTCTCAGCTTTCGCTGAAAAAGACTTATTGAAAGTCCTTTTTGCAGAAAATATCGGAATTGTTTTTCAGGCAAAATCAGATTCAGCTGTTGAAGCTAAATTAAATGCTAATAATATTGAATTCTTCAAGATTGGTTCTGTAACTACTACCGAAACTTTAGAAGTTGGAAATTGGTCTTTAAACATTCCGAAATACAGAGATATCTGGTTTGAAACTTCTTATTTATTAGATCAAAAACAATCTAAAAACGGAAGAGCACAAGCCCGTTTTGAGAATTACAAAAATCAAGTTTTAAACTATACTTTCCCAGCACATTTTACAGGAAAAAAACCTGTAATTGATGCTTCTAAACCAAAACCTAAAGCTGCTATTATTCGTGAAAAAGGAAGTAATTCTGAGCGCGAAATGGCAAATGCAATGTACTTAGCTGGATTTGATGTAAAAGATGTTCACATGACTGATTTAATCTCTGGTCGTGAAACTCTAAAAGACATTCAGTTTATTGGTGCAGTTGGAGGATTCTCTAACTCAGATGTTTTAGGTTCTGCCAAAGGTTGGGCTGGAGCTTTCTTATATAATGAAAAAGCTAAAACTGCTTTGGATAATTTCTTTAAGAGAGAAGACACTTTATCTGTAGGAATCTGTAACGGTTGCCAATTGTTTATGGAATTAGAAGTTATAAATCCAGAACATGAAGTACACGGTAAATTATTGCATAACGAAAGCCAGAAACACGAAAGTATCTTTACCTCTGTAAAAGTACAAGAAAACAACTCGGTGATGTTATCATCCCTTGCAGGAAGTACTCTTGGAGTTTGGGTTTCTCATGGTGAAGGAAAATTCAATTTGCCATTGGCTGAGGAAAGTTACAATATCGTATCTAAATACGCTTACGAAGGATATCCTGCAAACCCAAATGGATCTGATTATAACACAGCAATGCTATGCGATAAAACAGGAAGACATTTGGTTATGATGCCTCATATTGAGCGTTCAACATTCCAATGGAACTGGGCGCACTATCCAAAAGACAGAAACGACGAAGTTTCTCCTTGGCATGAAGCCTTCGTAAATGCTAGAAAATGGATTGAGAAAATCTAATTTTTCATACCCATACTAAAAAACTCATTCGTAACTGAATGAGTTTTTTTTTATTAAGTAAGACTACTCTCATACACAAAATTTAACACCAAAAATACAACAAGTTAATTTTCAATACATCCCATTCTGGACATAAAAAAGATAAAATTAGTGCACTAGTTTTATCTTTTTTTTTGACCTGCTTTTAGTAGTTTTGCCCTCCTGTATAAAAAATATTCCTATTTATTATGCTTCAAAAACAAATAAAACAAAACCCTAAATATCATCTTAATGAAGATCAAGAACCTGCTTTTTGTAGCTTTTTTTATTTGCCTAACAAACGTTTATTCACAAATTAAAACTAAAAAAATTACTGCTAAAAATCAAGAACGTTTCATCACTACAACAATCTCTTATCCTGTAAGCGGAATCTATTTATATGATGAAAAAAAAGAGCCAATGATTCAGTTAAATACAAATGGAACTGGAATTTATCAATACGAAGATCTTACTAAGAAAAACATCACTTGGGGATTTGAATGTTCGGAGATTGGAATCCCTTTATTTAACGAAGGTTTTGATAGTGCCTCCTATTCTCTTTGGTACAAAACCAATGATAAAGAAGACAGCGAATGGATTTATGCTCAATTCTCGATTCATTTCAATAAAAAGAAAATGTATATTTCAGGAGAAAGAGTAAAAGAATATATTGAAGAAGTAAAAAATAAAATTTTGGATTAACCATACAAATACACTTTAGTTCATTTTAACCTATTAAAACGGGCTTTTTCTTATAAAGTTGCAAAATTGTAAAGAAAGCATGAATAAACTTTATGGCTTGACAACTTTACAAAAGATTTATTCAACAGTACATTAAAGATATTTTTCTTAACTTGGTAACCTATCCTTTAACAGATGTGATTCAGAAAAAATTATCTATAACCAATATAAAAACGGTCCTTTAAATCAGATAACAAAATTTAGTTTTTAAAACAAAAAATAACATTATCATATTCTTAATTAGCAACATAAGTACAATAAAACATACCGCACGAAGAAAACGATTTCGTAATTTAAAATAAATTGAATTAAACTTTTCATACTTTAATTTATTAAAAATAAAAATTAACGATAAATTTTATTAATTTGCGGTAAAATTCAATCTAAACGCCATGGTTACAATTACGAGACTTTTTGATTTTCCTTATTATCAAAAAGAAAAATACAATAAAAAAGATGCTTTAGTAACCAAACGTAATGGTGTTTGGGAGAAAACCTCAACTGAAGAATATATTGCAAAAGCCAATGCTGTTTCCCGCGCGTTATTACGAATGGGCGTTCAAAAAGATGATAAAATTGCCTTAATCACTTCCACAAACAGAACAGAATGGCATATTATGGATATTGGTATTTTACAAACTGGAGCGCAAACTGTTCCTGTTTACCCTACTATATCTGAAGAAGATTACGAGTATGTTTTAAACCATAGTGGCAGTAGTTACTGTTTTGTTTCAGACAAAGAAGTATTAGATAAAGTATTGGCCATTAAACAAAATGTACCTACTCTAAAAGATGTTTTTACTTTTGATGAAATCGCTGATGCCAAAAATTGGACTATTTTATTGACCGAAGGTGCAGATGAAAGCAATCAAAATGAAGTTGAAGCTAGAAAAGATAGTATCGTTACTGACGATTTAGCTACAATTATATATACATCAGGAACAACCGGACGTCCTAAAGGAGTTATGCTTTCGCATAAAAATATCGTTTCGAATGTTCTGGACAGTGCACCAAGAATTCCGTTTGACCCAGGAAATAGTGTAGCACTAAGCTTCCTTCCTATTTGTCATATTTTCGAAAGAATGATATTGTACATATATCAATATTATGGTATTTCGGTATATTTTGGAGAATCAATCGATAAATTAAGTGATAACTTAAAAGAAGTTAGACCAAATGTAATAACTGCTGTTCCTAGACTTCTTGAAAAAGTATATGATAAAATTTATGCAAAAGGTGCTGAATTAACTGGAATCAAAAAGAAATTATTTTTCTGGGCTATTAATTTAGGTTTAAGATATGAACCATACGGTGCAAATGGTTTCTGGTATGAATTTCAATTAAAAATAGCACGTAAATTAATTTTCAGTAAATGGAAAGAAGGTTTGGGTGGTAATATCGATTTAATGGTTTCTGGAAGTGCCGCTTTACAAACAAGATTAACTCGTGTTTTTGCAGCAGCAGGAATACCTGTTATGGAAGGTTACGGTTTATCTGAAACTTCTCCTGTAATATCTGTAAACGACACTAGAAACAGAGGTTTTAAAATTGGAACTGTTGGAAAACCAATTCGTAATGTAGAGGTGAAAATTGCCGAAGACGGAGAAATCCTTTGTAAAGGACCTAATGTAATGATAGGGTATTATAAAGATCAAGAAAAAACTGAAGAAGCGTTACAAAATGGATATTTCCATACAGGAGATATTGGAGAAATCGACAGCGAAGGTTTCCTTAAAATTACTGATCGTAAAAAAGAAATGTTCAAAACTTCTGGAGGTAAATATATTGCTCCTCAAATGATTGAGAACATGATGAAACAATCTCGTTTTATCGAACAAATAATGGTTATTGGTGAAGGCGAGAAAATGCCAGCTGCTTTTATCCAACCTAACTTTGAGTTTGTAAAAGAATGGGCTAAAATCCATAAAATAACATTAGGAAATTCTAATAACGATATCATTACAAACGTTCAAGTAATTAAACGTATTGATGAGGAAGTTGAAACTGTAAATGAAAAATTTGGTCATTGGGAAAAAATCAAACGTTTTGAGCTTACTCCAGATGTTTGGTCTATTGATGGTGGACAATTAACTCCAACTTTAAAACTGAAACGTAAAATAATCAAAGAAATTTACGCACCACTTTACAAGAAAATCTACGGCGAATAAATACAATTGCTCATTATAACATAATAGATTTAAAAGTTCATTCTTTAGTTAACACATAAGAAACTGCAAATCTGACATTAAATACAAATTCCACCTATTAGTTTATATTAATTCGTGGAATTTTTTGCAATAAAACGTTTTCATATTAGTAATAAATAATTATAAAAATAAAAATCATGAGAATAAAAATCATTATTTGTTTCTTAAGCTTTATACTATTCGCTAGTTGCAAAGAAGAAACTAAAACAGATACGATTAAAGCAAATTATTTAGATTTTTCAAAACGTGATGATCAACTTACCGGCGGCATAAAAATGATTCCGATTACTACTCCCAAAGGTAAATTTAAAGTATGGACAAAAACTGTTGGTAACAATCCTACCATAAAAGTTTTATTACTACATGGCGGCCCTGGACTTACTCATGAATTATACGAATGCTTTGATGGTTATTTCCCTAACGAAAGTATCGAATACATCTATTATGATCAATTGGGGTCTTACTATAGTGACCAGCCTACTGATAGTAGTTTATGGACGAATGAGCGCTTTGTTGAAGAAGTTGAGCAAGTACGTATTGCATTAGGACTGGACAATTCTAACTTTTATATTTTAGGTCAATCTTGGGGTGGAATCCTTGCTATGGAATATGCTCTGAAATATCAAAAAAATTTAAAAGGTCTTATCATATCCAATATGATGGCAAGTGTTCCAGAATATAATAAATATGCTAAAGATGTTCTAGCTCCGCAAATGGATCCAAAAATCTTAAAAGAGTTACAAGATATTGAAGCAAAGAATGATTTTGAAAACCCAAAATATAGTGAACTCCTTTTTAAAAATTATTATGCACAACATATCTTAAGAATGCCTCTTGAAAAATGGCCAGAATCTATAAACAGATGTTTCAAACACATTAACCCGAGCGTATATGTTTATATGCAAGGACCAAGCGAATTTGGAATAACGGGGAATGCTACTTTAAAAAACTGGGATATAAAATCAAGATTAAAAACGATTACAGTTCCTACCTTGTCTGTTGGTTCTAAATACGATACTATGGATCCTGAACATATGAAATGGATTGCTAACGAAGTACAAAACGGACGCTTTTTATTCTGTCCCAACGGGAGTCATCTTTCTCAATATGATGACCCAAAACATTACTTTCCGGGCGTAATCCAATTCCTAAAAGATGTAGATAACGGAACTTTTAAAAAAGGATGAATTTTTTAATTTTATTACTACTCAATTAAAATGTTTTTAGTATGTTTGTTTTAGTTTAAGAAATACCTTGCTTTTCTTGTATAAAGAAAATGATGATGTTTCGTCATCGATGTAAGATTATTTAACATTCAGCACTACTTCTATCTTATGGATGAGAAAGGGTACTATACGTACAGTTTCGGTTCCACCTCCTCGAGATTAACTGTACGTATAGTACCCTTTCTCGGGAGTTGATAGACATAGTCCTTAGAAAATACGAAGGTTTTAAACTTTAAGCCCTATTGCTTCAATAGGGCTTTTTAATGTAAAATAGCGATTGTAATATGTCTGAACAGCTTAGTAAACAACAAATTTATGATAGAATAAAAGCTACCTCAAAGGATAGCTACATATTAGAAGAAATGCAACGTTTAGGATTTTGGCAATCAGGATCTGAACCTACTCTATCTGAAATCCTTATTAATCAGGAAGCAAAGATTGAAAAGGAATTAAATGATCTTTTAGCCCAAGACAAAAAGTTTAGCAATAAAGAAGCAATGGTTCTTGAAATGCGTAAAGCACGTATGAAAGTTGCTAAAGAAAAAAGAGCTGAAACTAAATTAAACCAAGAGAAGAAAAGACTAAATAAAGCTGAAAATTGGAAATTATTGCAACAGCAACAAATTCTATATTTAGGTGAAACTGTATCCAGAGGTTTAAATGTTAAAGAAACCAATCCTACAATTTTAGCAAAATATAATCTGCCTGTTTATGAAGATGCATTAGCGTTAGCCAAAAGCTTGCAAATAGATTTAAAAGCACTACAGTATCTAGCTTATAACAGAAAAGTTTCTAAAATTAACCATTATCACACCTTTGAACTTGAAAAAAAATCAGGTGGTAAGCGTAAGATATCTGCTCCAAAACCAAAGCTAAAAGAAGTTCAAACCTGGATTTTAGAAAACATACTCCATAAAATACCTTATACAATGGAGGCGCATGGCTTTATAAAAGAACGTTCTATTGTAACCAATGCAGAACCACACATCAATAAAGACATTGTTGTTAATATCGATTTAAAAGATTTTTTCCCAACAGTAACTTATAAACGAGTAAAAGGATTATTTCATAAAATAGGCTACTCTGAAGAACTTGCTACAATTTTAGGCTTATTATGCACTTACTCCGAGATTAACGAAACCACACTAGATGGAGTTACCTATTATGTTCAATCTGGCGAACGCAAATTACCTCAAGGTTCACCTGCAAGTCCTGCAATAAGCAATATGATTGTTTACAAAATGGACAAAAAAATTAATGGATTAGCCAAAAAATTAAATTTCAACTATACCCGTTATGCAGATGATATGACTTTTTCGACTACTGAAGAAAACAGTCAGAATATTTCCCGATTATTATATTATACTAAAAAAATTATTGAATCAGAAGGTTTTATAATTCATCCCGACAAAGTACACGTAATGAGAAAAGGGATGCAACAAAAGGTTACTGGGGTTGTTGTAAATAAGAAATTAAATATCGATAGGATTCAATTACGAAAATTTCGTGCCTTACTACATAATATTGAAAAAAATGGATGGAAAGACCAACAATGGGGAAAAGCTATCCATCTTATTAATGCCATAGATGGTTACATTAATTATGTATATATGGTAAATCCTGAAAAAGGAACTGCATTTAAACAAAATTTGAAAACCATTATAAAGAAACATGGTCAACCCAATATAGCAAAAACAAGTATTCCTGAAAAAGCAACTCCAATAGCTATTCCTGTTCTTGATGAAGTGGAAGAAATAGTAACAGATCAAAAGCCAGAAAACTGGTGGAATATTTTTTAATTAATACCCTTTTTGAATTATGAAATTAATTAAACAGATTAAACTTTTCTATAAAGAAGGGAATTCAGATAAAGTATACGAAATAGACTTGTGTAGTATTGATGATGCTAATTATGTAGTCAATTTTAGATATGGAAGAAGAGGAAACGTTTTAAAAGATGGAACCAAAACACCTGAATACGTTTCGGCCGATAAAGCACAAATCATTTTTGACAAGCTTGAAAATGAGAAAAAAGTTAAAGGATACGCTTCTGAAATAGAAACATTAATAGATCTTCCTTCATTAGAAAGCGTAGAACCCAATTCTATAAACGGTATTATTCTTCAACGTTTAGAAGATGCTGTAATGGGAAAACAAACTTTTAAAACAGCATGGAAAACCAGTCGTGTAATTTGGAAAGCAGGCTTGCTAGATACTAAAGAAGCAATTCCTTATATCATTAAATTAGCATCAAAAGGAGATGATTTACAAACCTATTCTGCAATTTGGGCTTTAATAAAGCTTAAATCTGTTGCTGCAGAAGAAGTTTTTAAATCGTATGCTTTACAAAATAAACAAAAAGAATATATAAGAAATCTGGCTCATGAGGGATTATTAGGAATCTTAAAAGATGAGGAATTACAAAAACATATCTCAACAATTCTGGAGACGATACCTCAAGAAGCAAGATATCATATTGATAAAAAAGATTTTGATTCGCTAGTAATTTATCTAAAGGATGAACTAGAGAATAATTCTATCGATTATCTAATAGCTTTATACTTAGTTGCTAAGTTTAACAGCAAATTGCACGAAATTGTAGTTTTCTTACTAGAAGCAGTTCCATTCAGGCCTCCTTATTTTAAGCATATTAGGGCTATTTATAAACTGGCTCATATAAGAAACGATGCTGATGCTATTGGTGTTCTTGCATATCGATTTGAGAATGAAAACCCTATGTTTACAAGAACCGTTTCGTTAGAAAGTGAATATGATAATTCTCAATTTATTACTGCTATAAATGAAAGGGTAAACATTGGGAAAGAACTTCGAGGAAAAGACAGTAAAATTGCATTCTCTAATTTTACCAAATTCTATTTTCAGAAAAATAGTCTTCGCTTTTTAAAAGAAATGGATTCTGAAATGGATTCAAAAAAATACCTCAAATTTGCTGTATCAATTTTATTAAAATACTCAGAGGATGATTATAGCAAAGCCGAAAGATTGCCTATAAATACCTATGGTCAATACAATTACAATGATCAGAAATACTATTACACTGTAGTAGATTACCCAGAGTGTTCTAACTTAGCATTGTTATCTACAATCTTATTTGGGAATGACGAAAAACGAATTTTAACTTCAAAAATGAAATTCATTTTAAATCAGGAAGTTTTCTCAAGCAAAAACTATTATTACGATTCAAATCAAGTAACCAAAGTAAGTAGTAAAGTAACTACTGAAAATAAAAATACTGCTGCAGACCAGAGTTCGAGCTCAGTATTAGATGTTGCTAAAAAAGCATTTTCAACTTTTTTTGGAAAGAAAGAAGTAGAGAAAAAAACCGAAGAGCCAATAGTTCAGGAAGAACAAAAAACAATCGCGGATAATTCCAAGAAACGTTTAGAATTATTTCCAGAACATTGGGATGCATTTCCAGAAGCCTATATTCAGCTTATAATGGAAGGGCAAATGAATATCATTCATGAATTTGCTTATCATAATTTAAAAGCTAGAAACGATTATAATACTTTAATCAATCGTTTTGATGAAACAACTATTTTAAATTTATTAAATAGTGATTTTACTATACCCAACAATTTAGGATTTGAAACAATTATCCTGAAAAATGATGTCCTTACTACTCAGGTTGGTTTTATTGCAGATGTGTTAAACTCTAAAACTGAGTCTGCAAGAAATTGGTCAAAAAAACATATTTCATCAAACACAGCATTATTTCTTAATGATATTGAATGTGTTGTGAAACTAATTTTTAACGAGGTAACTGATTTAAAAACATGGATAACAAGTACTTTAGAAAACTTTACATTTACTGAAGATAAAGCCAAAGTAATTACCGGAAAAGTAATCGTTGAACTACTTACATTCGAAGAATCTATAGAAAACAATAATCTGGCAACACTAGCCATTGATAGGCTTAAAAGAATAGCAACTCCACAACTTGAACAATTAAGTTGGGATATTATAGCTCGTTTAATCTCTTCGGATTTAAAAACAAATAATTTACTTGCCAGCAGTATTTTAATTCTAAAATCTAAAAAAGTAGAATCAAAAGAAATTCCATTTTCATTAATTACTCTCTTTTTAGAAGATGAAAGTGCTGAAATTAGAAAAAATGGTATTCAGTTATTAAACAACTATCAGGAAGATTATTTATTGACAAATAGTGATTCTCTGTTAAACTTATTTCACAATGAATACCCAGATGTTATCGAATCTGTTCTAGAGCGTATTACACAATTAGGCAAATCACATTCTGATATCATCGACATTGTACTTCGCAATACGGTTTATGCGATGATTCGAAAAGAAAAATTTGAAGGCGCGCATTTGATCTTCAAAAAATTCATTCTTGAAGAAACAACTAATCATTGGAATACAGCACTTGAGCCTCGAGATGTTATAAAATTGATTCACGCTAATTATAGAGAAAGTCAATTAATGGGTTATGAAATATTGAAAAAATATACTCGCAAAGACGATTTTACAATTCGCCAGATTATCTCTTTAGGAAACCATGAAATTCTTGCCATTCGACAATGGTGCTGGAATTATTTTATGGACAAAAAAGAACGCATTCGAGCAGAAAGAAATAATGCTTTGGCAATATTAGACACGACTTGGGACGATACGAGAACATTTGCATTTCATTTTTTTAAAACCGAATTTGATGAAACAGATTGGGATCTAGAATGTCTGATCAGTATAGTAGATTCTGTATTACCTGCGGTTGAACAATTTGGAAAAGAAATCATTACCCGATATTTTAATCCTGATGATGGCGTAACTTATTTAACCAAATTAAGCCAGCATCCTAGTGTAAACATTCAGTTTTTTGTGACTAATTATCTTAACACATATGCTACAGATAATCTGCCTAAGTTGAGAGAGCTTGAGTTTTATTTCCGCTCTGTATTAACGCGAGTACATAAAGCCAGAATTGCCAAACAGCGCATTTTTGAATTCTTACATCAGGAAGGGAAAAAAAGCGAAGAAGCTGCAATTTTTGTAACAGAAATTATTGACGAAGTTTCTGCTAGCGTAGCAATACAAGATAAAGCAAATTGTATCTCTATACTGACCGATTTAAAAACGCTTTATCCACAATTGCACACCCATTTAATCCTTAAAAACTAAGTTATGTTATTTGATTATAAATATAGCGGAAGCACCATTGTAAATAACACCTCTAATAGCACTGGCATGAGTTTTTCGCCAGATACTTTGCGAGAACCTACTTTTTTTGTTGGAAAACTAAACAAAAAAATAGCTTTTAGAGAAGCTATTTCTGCGTTGCATGACGTAGTAATTTCTGATTTACGTTTTTTTCCAAAGGATAAAGAAGAATATAAATTATGGGCTGCAGAACAAGAAAAAATATGGCTTAGCGAATATATGGCCGATTTTCAGATTGAAAATGTTAGAGCACGTATTCAGGAATTGAAAGAAGAATTGAGTATTGTTCAAAAAGAGAAAAGAACAGTAATGGGACCTTTTAACAAAGCTAAAACTGCCTATTTTGATTATTTATATAAAAATGATAAAGATGCTTGGTATGTTTTAGACCCAGTAATTACAGTACATCCTGATGAAGTCTTTTTTGAATGTTTCAGTAAAGACGAATCATCTTATGGGAAATTAAGCTGCAATTATAATATATTCACAGAGATAAGCGACTTTAAATGTGGTACAACAAATATTGATTATTCAGAAGGATTATATAATGAATTCCAAAAGATAAGAAATTATAAAGAAACCGAATTTAAGATTGACCCTTCTGGTTTTGAAGCTAAAACAACAAATGAACAAGTCTATAAAGAGGTAAAAATAGATTTGCCAGATTCTTGGGTTAGAGGATTTTTGCAAGTAAGTTCTGCAATGACTTTACCTGCAACTGTACTCGATTTGCATCCTATGGACATATTTAGCTTATGCCAATATTTACGACGCTTTAAAGAAAAGAAAGGACCTAGAGCTTTACGATTTATACTAGAACCAGACAAACCTATTAAAGTAATATTTGAGCCTTTGCATGACGAAATTACATTTCATCGCTCTATTTATCAAGGAAACGAATCTAAAACAATCCGTATTTGGGGAAGACGTCGATTACTAATTTTAGAAAGACTAATTCCTATAGCACGTAATTTTAAAGTAGTTTTATTGGGTTCAGGTTTACCATCCTTTTTTATTGCCGACCTTGGCGATATGTCTTATACTTTAGGCTTATCTGGTTGGACTAAAAATGATTGGAGTACCGCAGGAAATTTTGATTTAATGGCACCAAGAAGCAATGTTGATTTATTTACACAGGAAAAAGTCTTCAATGCATTAAAAGAAAATTGGCTTGATACGTCTGATAATTTAGCAAAAAAACTAAATCTTGATTCTTCTGTAGTTTCGGCATCATTAGCCGCATATACTCAAGCTGGACGAGTAATTTATGACTTAAATTTAGGACTATATCGTGTAAGGGAATTAACTCAAGAACCTCTAAACATGAAGTCATTACGTTTTGCGAGTCCACAAGAAGAGATTGCTAATAATTACATAACCGAAAATAGAGTAAAAATAACTTCGACTACAAATGCTGATCAATTGCAAATTAAAGGAAAAGTAAGTGATAAAAACTTTACCTACAATACTCTTGCAGTATTAGACAAAGATAACCGCCTTGTTGAAGGTTATTGTGAATGTTCTTTTTACAAATCAAATCAATTACGAAAAGGACCTTGCGAACATATTCTAGCAATCCGAATGACTTTGCAAACAAAAAAAGCATTATAATATCAAAACCACGAATGTACTATTCGTGGTTTTTTGTTTTTAGAGACATAAAATTATCTAGTCTTTTTCTTTGCTTTAAGTTTATACTTCATTACATCTTTTAGCATCAATTTATTGTTTTTATTAAAATGTACTAATTCTGAAGCAACATCAGGGTTTTTATCAATCCTATTTGCAACAATTTCATAAGCTATATTTCTAGTTAAACCCTCAAGTTTCTGATCCTTACTAAATTCATGTTTTAATAAATGAAGAAATACCGCAGCATTTTCAGGAGACACATCTTTATTATAAACATTCGTTATGGCGAGTGATAATTCTTCTGTACTATTGATGTTTGTAAAATAATTATTTAGGCATTTTCCGGCATCTTTATTCGTCTTCCAGCCCTCTAAAAGGATTTCCTGAGCTTCTGTTACATCACCAATCTTATTTTTATAAACCAGAGAAGCTTTTACATATTGAAAATTCGCTTTGTAGTTTTCTATTACTTCATTAAAATATTTATCAGCTTCTTTTTTGTGCTTGAGCATCATGTACAAATCACCTACTTTTTCATCTTCATTGAGTTCTTTATAAAGTGCTATTGCTTCTTTGTAAGCATGTCCTTTCTCATAACATTCCGCTGCCTTTTTTGTATTTTTTAAATACTTTAAATAAATCGCTGCAGCTTCAGTATACAACTCCCCTTTTTCGAGAACTTCGGCTGCTTTATGATGATTTTTGAGTAATTTCAGATAGATGTGAGCTGCTTTTTGATATTCTCCTTTCTCAATAAATTCCTCAGCCAGTTTTTCATATTTACTTTGCAAAGTACTGAATCTTTCGGAATCAACCAGAAAAGATCCTCCGGAAGCTGAGCCGCTTCCACTCGATTCTCCTCGTGATAAAAATGATATAATTAAAATAACTAAAATTAAAACAACTACAAATACAAAAAAACTATGAGCTGTAAAATTTGAGTTTCCAGAGCTACAACTGCGAATACCAGACACAAAGAACAAAACAAAAATCAATCTAAAAATTAAAGTTAAACCGCCACTTTGTCCACCAAACAAATCACCAATTTTACTAAAAAAAGATCTAAATACATTTTTTGAGCCAAAAGAAAACTTCCCGTAATTATCTCCTCTTGAGGTTCCTAATGTATCCAGCGGAATTGCATATTGTAAAGCCAATTTTGGATTTTTATCCAGAAAAGCCATAAACTTATCCATTTCTTTTTGGTTTCCTTTCATTACTTTTTGCATATCAAAAGGCATTTTCCCAATTATTTCTTCTTCTGAAAGTGGATTTTCAATGGTCTCTAAAATCTTTTCCTGATCTATCTCAATACGCATCGAAGTTATGAATTGCGGAATCGAAACCGTTTTTGACGGTTCTGTTATTTCGATTTCTTTTTGCATTGGCAACCGAAGCAAATTTGTCCAGTTTACTTCTTCTTTTAATTCAACCAAACCAATTTCAGGATGCAAAAAATGATATTCTTCTGAAAACAAATTATGCCATTCACCTTCTGTTAACTCAGGTGTGATTAATGTATTTTCAGGAATAAATAACTTGCATGCTGCCAATTGATAAAAATTGTTTTTACCGATATCCGTAATTCTATTTTTTCCCTGATTAAAAACTACTAAACAGCCAAATAATTCATTTGCACGTATTTCCGGAATAGGAAAAACGGCAATAGAATCAAGCGATAATCCAATATTTTGAATTTCCTGAAGCCATACTTCCGCAGAGGCACTTTTTATAAAAACACCTCCTTTAGGAAATATATTTTTTGAATTTATCTTTAGTTTAAGCTCCATGATGTACGATATTCAAAATAAATGGTTTAAAATATTTTTCAATAAATATGTCGTCAGCCACGCTTTCTTTTGTATAGCCCGGAATAAAGTAATTATTTCCTGCGTATTCTCCTTCTGTTGCCATAATAGTTCGCATGTTAATTACAAACGGAATATAAAACTTATCAATTCGTGTATCACTGCTTTCAAAAACCAAAATCCCATCCTGATTGGTGATTTTACTACCATCTCCAGACTGAAAATATTGGATTTCTATATAACAAACTGCTCCATTATTTTCGATTTCTTTTTTTAATTTTTCTGCTGCATCTCTTGTTACGCTATTCAAAACAACACCAAATTGCCCATCGATAATTTCATTAGCTTCTTTTAATGTTTTATCAGTATTCGTTTTTATTATTTGTACAACAGCCAAAGGGGATGTTCCTTTGTTTTTTAAAATAAGATTAACTTTTTCTTCAAATTTTATAGATAATTTTTCTAACTGTCTATATGAAAATCTATGTTCCTTTCTGAGCTCTAAATTCTCAATTCCATACCCATTAATCATCAAGAAATTATCATAAATCACAACACTTTCTACTTTTTTAATTACACTGTATTTAACTCTACTGTTTTTATAATTATTAATGAAAGAAGAATTTTCTTCAAGATTATTACTAAAAGCTTTTCTTATGCTTTCGTTTCTTATTTGGGTACAATGAAAATCACCATCAATCTGCCAAAAATCCGGTAAAAGATGCATAACACCTCCAGCAAAATAAAAATTATTATTATATTCAAATACTTTGAGAGGTGCATCATTAATCTTTTGATTAAAATCTTTATAGCTTTTTAATTCTTTGGTGCTAAGATTTATAGTACTAGCATAGTGTACTAAATCATAATAATGGTACCAAAGTATTTTCTCTCCCTTGTTATTTATTTTCATCGCAAAATTGCCATTCCTAAACGGAAGGTTAGAAGCTATTTTCACAAATCCCTTACCAAATCTATCATTAGAGAACATAAATAAATTACCATTTATGTACATATAAAACTCATTGTTATGAGTAAATATATTTTGATAACATCGCTCAACAGGATAAAGCAACGGCATACTTTCATCTCTTATTTCTTTAACTCTTTGTTTTTTATTTGTATTGTCTTTTTGCCATAACTCCTCCAGCGGCATAATAATATGTTGCAACAGTTTCTTGCCTTTATTCTGATTTTTAAAAACATTAATATCCTGTAATCCTATTGCAAAAACGTATTTTATATCATTAAAATATGTACTCATTGCATTTTGCATCGGAGCTAATTTTAGGCTTTCTTCTGAAGAAAAAAGAAAAACTTCCTGATTCTTGCTATTGATTTTATTTGCTGCAAAAAATGAATCTAATCCTGTTGAACAATCTAATTTACTGCTAAGTTCATTTAACGATTTGATGACTTCGTTGACGTTTTCAACTGCAATTTCTTTGTAATCTTCGCCAACAACATAAACCTGACATTCGATATCGGTTTTAGGATGTCTGGCAATTGCAATAGCCGAAGCAAAAGCTAAAATTTTAGGATTTCCCCAGTTTTTTAATGTAGTATCTATTAACAAAATACGTCTGATTTTATCTGCTTCAGGCGGTACTTCTCGCTGAATATACAAGGCTTCGTTATTGGCAATTCTGGACATAAAAACATCATCATCATACGCAAATTCAGAAATTACGAGTTTATCAAAATCTCCTTTATTGGTTAAATCAGAAATTCCTCCAAGTGGTTGCTCACTCGGATGATTATGATGTAACGGAATATTTAATCCTGACCAAAGTCGTTTGATAAGGTTTCCTACATGAAATGTTTTATCTTCCTCAATAAGCTGATCTACAAAATCAGTTATAGTATCAGACAGATTTTTTTCTTCTAAAATTTCCTCATCCAACGTATCGTTTAAATCGTCATGAGGAACGATTTCCATTGCATTTAATATCGATTGAAGCGTTGGAAACTTAGTTTTCAGCAAAGCCAATGTTCTGAAATCTTTTCTAAAATTAGCCTCGTTGAATGGCGTTTTTTCAGCTGTTTTTAATAAATGTCCTCTGTAATCTTTATATTCATCAAGAAGATTTTTTGCTTTTTCTGATGAAACTCTATTATGACATTCATGAAAAATAGTCTGAAATAACTTCATTCTTTTTTCGCCAACTTTATATTCATTTGGTAAACTAGACAGTATTTTTAAAAAATCTATACTGGCACCCATTCTAAAGGATTGAGACTGCGGAAAAGCAGTTACTATATTCTTACTTTTTACCAAATCATGAATCATTTCGATTGCTTGTTCATTCTCTGTATTTGTAGCTACAATGGCTAACAATAAAGTTCCAAATGGCGGAATACTATCATCTGAAAGGTATTCTAAAATTTCAAAAACAAATTTCTCGTAACCAATAGTTTGTCCATTAGGGATTGTTATAGTCTCAAAGACACTATCTTCAGATAATATTTTATTCTCCCATTCCCAGAAATAGTCTTCGTATGATTGAAAGTAGTTTAGAAATTCCATTTTTTAATTTATGAAAAAGTTAAGCGAAATGAACTTATTGAAAGTTGTTTTATATGTGTTTTTGGAATAATTGAATAACTATTATCGGTATTCCAGAGTATTATATTTTCTTCTGACGGATTTAATTTTTCCTGAAGTGTTTTGGTCAAAGCAAACCATTCAAAATTATATCCTGTTGGAATTAAAAAGTTATTATCAACCCAATATGTACTGCCTTGTATTGGCAATAAAGGATTCCCAATAATTAAGGCGCTTTTATCTATAACTACCCATTGCAAAGGTTCTAATCTATATTTTGGAGCCGACTCTATATACAACTTCAACTCATCGTAATCTACTAGCAAAGCAAAAGCCTCTTTTATATCTTCAGAAGGTTTTAAAACTATTTTAAGCTTTTGGTCTATTCCAAAAAAGTTATGATTAAACTTAGGCAAAGAAACAGGCAATGCGCGCAAAATTGGAGTCCACAATAATCCTGAAGGCAATTTTCTTGAAGGCAAAAGCTTTCCTTTTTCAAACAACAAATTGTCCTTTAATTCATATATCGTTTTGTATGGAATTTGCTGAATTTCGGCTGCATCAATTTGCTCCAAAGAAAAATCTTTAATCCAGATTGTATCAGTTTCAAAAGCCACTTTTAGATTATCCCAATGCCTGATTGATCCCAAAAAATGGTTGTGTTCTTTTTTAATTTCTAAAAAATACATATTAAATAGTTTGAAGTATTTTTTGCCACAACGATTCTATATGATCCTGAATATATTTTTTCTTTTCTGCATCTTTAATCCAATCGCAACGGGTTTGAATATATCGTAATTTATCTTTTATTACATTTTGCTCTTCAAAAGAAAGATTTTCATCTTGCCATTTTTCAGTTAGGTAATTCACTTCTTTCATCACACTTTCGGCATCAGGAGTTTTGTTATACAAAGCTTGCGGATGAGCCGAATCAGAAGTATCTTTTTCGATAATCTGATTAATTATTCCTTCTAGAATTTCAATCTGTTCTTCATTATCCCAAATGTATTTTAAAACCCATAAATCAGATAAAACTGCCTCACTCCTACCACACATTAAAGCACTTGCAGCAATAAGATTCTGAAGTTTTACTGCACGTCTGTCTGATACTTTTATACCTGTATTTCTAAGGCTATGAATAATATCTACGTATTCATTTCGAATTGGAGTTAAATCCACCTTGCGACAAAGTTGTTGCAGTTCTCTAATTTCGTCAGCCGAAATTGTTGGTGCTTCTTTAGCTGCATCACTTTCTAATTTCCATCCTGCCAATAATACTTCGTGTAATAAATCTGGTTCAACGTAATCACATTTTATTCGAATTAAAAAACGGTCTAACAACGCATTTAGTGATTCATCCTCTGGCAAAACATTACTTGCTCCCACAAACATAAGTGCAGGAAGTTTTTTAGTTTCTTTACCACGACGAAATATCTTTTCGTTCAAAGCCATTAATAAACTGTTCAGAATTGCCGAGTTTGCATTAAAAATCTCATCGAGAAATACCATCGAAGCCTCTGGCATCATACCTTCTGTATTTGTTATTAATTCCCCTTCTTTAAGTTTACGAATATCAAAAGGTCCAAAAATTTCATTAGGTTCAGTAAAACGAGTCAAAAGATATTCGAAGTTTTTCCCGCCTTCAATTCCATTAGATAATGCTCTGATAATTGCACTTTTTGCCGTTCCCGGAGGACCTAATAAAAAGGCATTTTCTCTTGCCAATAGTCCGATTCCTAACAAATCTATAATTTCATTCTTTCCAACAAAAGTGTCTTTAATGTGCTTTAAAACAATATTTAATTTATCGGTAGTTTTCATTTACTTACTTCTATTTTTATTTTATTCGTATAATTTTATAATTGTGCCCAAAAGATTTTTCTATAATCCCCAAATCCTATTTCTAATTGTTTTTTTATAAAATCGGATTCGGTAAATTTTATTGCTTTTCTCTGTACAATTCGGTCTATATAAAGTTGTTGCAAACAATTATTTGTAGCAAGAATCTCAAAATCTATTTTTTCTATATCAACCTCAAATCCAACGGCCGAATAATGAAACTGAAATAAATATTTTTCAAGAATAGGAATAATCAAATCATCAGGATCTATTCTTTTCAGTTCCATAATAATCTGAGGTAAAAAACGCAAACAAATATCTGCTGAAAGTATTGCCGAAGCATCTATTTTTCCCTTATAATCAGGCAAAAGCATCACCAAATCATTACTATTGTGCTCTCTATATAATAATAGTTGTGCAGCTAGATATACCGTTTTGGATGCCCACAAAGCAGCAAGAGAATTAAACTCTGGAGCAATGCCTGGATAATCTAAAATTTCCCTCTCATATTCGGTTTCCAGAAATAAAACAGCATCTGTCTCTTCTTCTTTAGAAACGGTAATTACTTTATCATACAAGATAACCTGTTCAATTGTTCTGAGATGATAAATAGTATCTAAAAAAGGTGTTTTTGTGGTATCCATGCTATTGAGTTAGTTTCTTACTTTTAAAACTAATTATGAAGTAAAATCTTAAGTCCGTAAATATATAATTAAATCCTCTCACTTATAAAAACAAAAGTAAAAACCACGAATAGTACATTCGTGGTTTTCTGTTTTTTAATCTATTAATAATTGAGTAACTGCAGCCGAATTAATTGCCCAATTTGCATCGTAAACCTCATCGGCATCTGTTGTTTCTACAATTTCCAAACCTTGCGCTTCGGCTTTAAGAACTAACAAACTTCCTATATTTAATTTACTGTTCAGTTTAGACAATAATGCTTTTACACCTTTATAATCTAATCCTTGAACTACTTGACCTCCAAAAGTCATCTCTAACCAAATAATTTCTCTTTTAGCTACATCCAAAACTCCAAAAACTAAACCTTTAGTAACATTTTGTGTCACTCTTACCTGATGATCTACACAAGATGGATCATAAGCAACTCCTGTTCTTTCGGATATTTTCATTGGGTGTTTACTATTCATCCAACCTACGATTAAATTCGGAGTAATACTTCCGTTACTATACGCATTACAAGTAAAAGTTACAAACTTGGCATTGGCTTTAGCCAATTCATCAATGTTGATGTTGATATATTCAGCCGTACCAATTTTATTCGGAATACTTCTTATATCTCCACTATGCTTACATCCTGTGGTTTCTAATCTGCTAAAAGAACAAATATCGGTACTATCTTTATAAGCAATATGGCAACTTAAATCCATATCCAGATGTTGTGCTGGTAAATCTTTACCCCATTGCATAAACAATCGTACTTCGTTACCTTCTATTGGGAAACGTGTTCCCATTAAAGCAACTGGTAAATCCTGAATGTTTTCGCTTCTATCTCCTATCGCAACAGGGATATTAAACAATTGTGGATCTATATAAATTGTCTTATTATCATTTGCAACAGCAGCAAATCTCTTCTTCATTGCCAAGATACACATATCCTCGATTTGCTTTTTCATTGCATCCAATTGTTCATCGGTATACAATGACAACAATCGATTTGGTTCAATTCTTTTAGTAGTTCCACCTAATGGTTTCACACTTCTTTGAATTGTTTTATCAAAATAATTTTGAGCGTACATATTCAAAGTAAAAACCAAACGTGCTGGGACTTTATCAATAATTTCATTAAAATGTACAATCGTTTCATCGGCTCCAAACCAAAGCATATTCGAAAATAACGAACGAGCAAATAATCCTGGTCGTTGTTTTAGCAAAGCAAAAGTTTTATCTGCATCTAATTTCAATCGAAAGTGATTCAGGTTTCCTTGCCAAACTTCATAAGTCTGGTTATAGAAAGCATCTAATAAAACAGCTAATTTTTCAAAGCCTTTTCTTTTGCTATATTCTGGCAAACGCAATGCTCGTATAAAACGAACCCACATTCCTCTTTTTGGGTGCATGATTTCGCAAGCAGCATCAGCACTCATTTCAAGATTATTCAACCAATTGGCAACCATCAAACATTCTTTTCTGGAATATTTAAGTTTCAGGTTTTCTTTAGCAGCCAACTTTGATTGTGCGCTATTATCCAAAAAACTAACCAAATGCTGATTGTTTTTTTCAACTCTTTGAATGATTGTTTTTGGATCAATAATTTGCAATAAATTAGTTTTCTTATACCATAAATATCTCAAAATATCTGTTGGAGTTTTAAAGTATTGCGCTGCTTTTTCGGCTTGATCTTGTTCGATTAATTCATCGATAACAAGCATCAAGGTCTCTTTCATTGCAATGGCAACATCTGGCAATGGCAAATAAGTAATCAAACCTTTTAAACTTTCTATTTGAGTTGCATCCAAAGCAGTTTTGGATATTAACATAGATGAAAATAAATCATTCAACTCTTTTTCTGACCATAACTCAAGAACTTTCAATTTACTTCCTTGTCCGTAGTTTTCAATTTTTCCAAATTCAAATGGAGTTCCGCAAAAAGGGCAACCATTATATCTTTCTAAAGGAAAAGTATCATTAGGAATTATATGTCCGCACTGCAAAGTGATTCCGTTACTAGATTTAAAAAGATTAGCAAACAAAGTCGCAGTATGATCTGAAACAGATTCTCCAGTAGGAACATTCCATTCTTTAACCAATGGAGTCCAGTTTTTATTGGTTCCCAAAACGTCTTTTAAAACATCTAAAACTTCAATTTTATAATTCGGATTTACATCATTTAAAGCATGTAATAACGATTCCGAAAAAGTGAATCCGAGTTTTGAAACATTAGCTGCTAAAACCAATGTTGTTCCTGATATTTTTTTAACATCATTCGCAATTAATTCTGTTGGAATGAAAATTGCGCTCTGACGCAAACTTATTTTTAATAATTCTTTTGTTTTCATTTTTTAAATTTTAAAAATTTAGATAATTGTGTTTCTAGTTCTACCTAAAAGATTTTTGAAGTAAGAAACACTTGACCTTAAATTCGAGGATAATCGATTAACTATACAAAGTGACAGTTTGGTGGGTTTCCCCAGAAGTAAGTTAATCTTGACCCTCATTTTTTAATAATTAGATAATTGTGTTTCTGGTTCTACCTAAAAGATTTTTGAAGTAAGAAACACTTGACCTTAATTTTGTGGAGCAGATGGGATTCGAACCCACGACACGGGCGTTAACAATGCGAGAAGTAAGTTAAGATTGACCTTTTAAGGATAATTTCAAAACTACCTGCTCTACCGCTGAGCTACTGCCCCATATTTTATAAATGTATTAATCGATAATTATTAAAGTATATCTTGAATGGTTATTGAAGTAACTTTAACTTGACCTGATTAATTCATTTGTTTTATTTAAAAGAACGTATTTTTATTTCTTAAGCAAATATTCAAATTATAGTGCGCAATTATTCTGCGTAGTGGAATGTTTTTTATAAAATAGTTTTCATTTTGTATAAAAAAAGCCATTCAAGCATATAAAACACTGGTTCTAAGTCATTACATTCAACATTTAATCATTCTTACCTTTGCATTATAATCCAAAACTAATTAAAAGTCTACTATTTTTTTGTAAAACCACGAATAGTAAATTCGTGGTTTTCTTATTTAATGCATGACATAGCATTCTTTTAATTATGCAAACACCAATGCAAAATTTTAGCGATATTCTTTGCATCATCAATACCTCGGTGATGTGTTCCTTCTAACGGAATATTCAATAAATGCAAAGCACCATTCATTCCCGTTGGCTTTTGTAAACCGAATTTCTCTGCAAAATGAACTTTCACATTAATGTGCTCCTCTCCCATTGGATATGGAACACCAAACAACCTACATTGTTTTTTAAGCATATTAAGGTCGTACTGACCGTAACTTGCCCAAGTATATAAATCGGGTTGATACTCATCTGTCAATTTTTCAATCGCTTCTTCAAAACTTACTCCATTTTTATCCAGTAAATCCTGAGTGATGGTCGTTAATTCTGTACAAAACGGACTCACACTGGAGCGTTGGGGTTTTATCAAAATTCCTTGATTTTTAGTAATCATTCCTGTTTGGGAATCCAAGACTGCTAATCCGATTTCAATAATTTCGTTTTGTTGTCCTTTCGGGACATCGCCTTGCCAACACGTGGCTTCTAAATCTATGATAATAATTTTATCTGTAGTTTTCATTTTTTAATATTTTAAATTTCTCTTTCATTTAAAAGAGTCTTATTTCACGAAGATTTCCTTCAATTGACCAATGACGTTTCCGCTCCCAGAAATGGTAATTTCTCCAATCTTATCAGCGATTTTCTCCACATATTCCATTTCTTTCAATTTCCATAACATCTCGTTTTCTTCCATCAATTTGGCTGTATTTAACAAGCTTCTTGTTGCCGCAGTTTCCTCTCTTCGCATAATGCTATTGGCTTGTGCTTTTTTCTCAGCAACCAAAACCTGATTCATGATTTCTTTCATATCTCCTGGCAAGATTACATCTCGAATACCTGCATCAGAAATTACCAATCCTAATTCATTTATCTTAGTTGTTACTTCATCTAAAATGTTTTCTGCAATCGTATCTTTTTTAGCTAACAATTCATCCAAAGTTAAACCACCTACAAATGCTCTCAAAGCTAATTGCATGGCAACATATAATTGTTTTTCAAAGTCTTTATTATCTACCAAAGCTTTCATGATATCAATAACTTGGTATCTCACAAAGAAATTAATTCTCAATCCTGCTTTGTCTTTCGTTAATAACTCCTGACCAGAAATCTCAACATGTTGCTGTCTAGCATCAACTGTTTTTACTTCGATTGTAATCGCATTATTCCAAAAATAATGAGTTCCAGCTCTTAATTCGGTTGTAAAGGCTCCGTTAACAAATAACAATGCTTTATCATTACTGGCAACAATGAATTTTCTTATGTACAACCTCAATCTTGCGTTCTCCAATAAATTCATTGGAATATTTTCGGTGATATAAATTTTAGATAAATCTATTTTAGTAAATTCATTTTTCACAACCCCTTTCCAGAAAGCATATCTGCCTGCGGTTAAAACTTCTTTAAAGTTACCGTTTACAAATTGCAATGCAATTTCGTTATCGGCAACCTCAACTATTTCAAGCATAGAAGCCAATGCTTCGTTTTGCAATAATATGTTCAACTCATATGGTGCCTGAAATGGTACATTCATATCGTACATCATCACATTTTTATTTCCAAAAACCCAATTCAAACCATCTTCTAATACCTTAACTAATTTTCCGTTCTCGAATACCAAACCCACTTGGTATGCATTAATTTTAATTCTATTTATCATTTTTATTTTTGTTTAAGGTTTTTTTGGTTTCATGTTTTCCAACCAGTAAAAACTTAGTTATATTTTCTATTTTCTTAAATCTATTCTCTTGCTTCTATTCTCTTCCTTCTCTCATCTTCATATCTCTAAATAAAAAAACTTCATTGTCTCTCTCCTCCGAGAAAAACGGGCAAATAGTTTGTTGTTTGTTTACTCCAATTGTTTTGCGATTCTGTTTTGTAAAAGCGATTCTAAATTCTAAAAAAATCACTCAAACAATCAAATCGAAAAGAAAACGAGTATTTCAAAATACATTGCTGTTCGCACTGGTTTTATCGTGAGTGCGAAATTTTGAATCTTACAATCCTAGCTTCACAGACAAAGACAAATCAGTTTTCTTTGGCTATGCATCTTTTTAAGAGTGATGCGCTCTAAACACAGATTTTGAGTCTGTTGACTTACCAATCGTCCATCCGAATCTGAATCCGGCGCAGGATTCGAACCTGCAGCTTTCTATTGTTCTACCTGACTGAACTATCACATTGCTGTGAGTGGGAGTCGAACCCACGACCGATAGAGGAGATCGTTTTTTGGAAAACAATCAAAACCTCCAAATCAAGTTGCATAGAAAAACATAATACGCTTTCGCGAAAAGTTCTCTACAATGGTGCTATACAGAAACACGCAACAAGACCCGTTTGATATTTTTAAAACCATAAACCATCTTGCCTATAATTTCTTTATTTACTTTATTTAAAAGAACGTATTTTATTTCTTGAGCAAATATTCAAATCATACTGCGCAACTATTCTGCGTAGATAATTAGAAACTAAAAAACTTTTTTATTTAGCATCTAAAAAGAGACTTTTAAACTCTTGAAAAATGCAACCAAAGCACAAAACCACTTCGTTTTTTCTTTGCGTCTCTGCGAGAGATTAATAAATTATAATGTGCAAAATTATTTTCTCGCAAAGTCACCAAGTCGCTAAGTTTTAAAATCTTTGTTCCGATAGCTATCGGAACTCTGCGTCTTTGAACCTTCGAGAACCTTCAAAAAAAATAGCGGCTCATACGGGAGTCGAACCCGTTTCTCCCGAGAGACAGTCGGGAAGGTTAGCCAGTAACCCCAATGAGCCTGTTCCTTCTAGAGAACACTTGTGATTTTGGAAGGGCTCGAACCTTCATTCAAGGTTAATTAACCTCCCTTCTACCAATTGAAATACAAAATCATTTAATTTTTGGGCATAAAAAAAGCACCCGATTAAAGGTGCTTCATAAGATTTGATAAGATATACGTATCCTATTGCCTGTATCAATGCACCTGTATTGTAATAAATCCAAGATCGAAACTCGGGTTTAGTAATTGTTTGTAATGTATGTTATGAGTGAAATTCATTTTATGTGTTGTATTATATATTGAAATCATTGTCATTATTAGAAATTCGTTTTCCAGATTTTCTTTGGCAAAGATAAAGTCTAAAAAATCAATTATCCAAATCATTTTTAATTTTATTTTATTGACAATCAGCTAATTAACTCTTATTTGAAATCATAGAAATCCCTGTCCGCTTACATAAGCAGATCCTTAATTCTATCAAATGACTGTCTCTCATCAGATTACTTTTCAAGATTATATTTCGCTATTAGGTTTAATCATTAAACATTTTATCCTTTATTTTTTTAATTATTTTTATTTAAAAGTTATTTTCAGTTCAATTATCGTCTCACTGAACCACATTTTTGTCTCACTTCGACTTCGTTCAGTGTGACATAAACAAAAAAAGCGCCCCGATATCAGGACGCTTTTATATTTTTATGTTGAATTTGAAACTACAATTTACATTTCAATTCTATAAAATACATATCACATCCATAGCCTTTAGCAGGGTAAAATCCCTCTAAACGATCGCTATTTTGTCTTACTGACAGATTAATATGTAGATTCTTTATTTTCATTTCGAGGGCAAATGTAAGTCTTTTATTAATATAATTAAAGAATCCTATGTAATTAATCCTGAAACATTTATCATTCTATCAAAAATAGCGACCAATAATCTCACTTATTTTTTTAGTTTACATCAGAATAATTCCATATTTTTAAAATATCTAATTATAAGATTCTTTATCAATTCAGTTCATATAATAGCATGAAAAAACACCTAAAATACATAGATGGGAATTCCGATAAATTTTGGCAAATTGAAGTTACAGGATTAGAATACACTGTTACTTATGGAAAAAATGGAACCAGTGGTACATCCCAAACAAAAAGTTTTGAAACAAATGATGCCTGTTTAAAAACCGCCGAAAAATTAGTAGCCGAAAAAGAAAAAAAAGGATACTCAGAAACTGGTGATGTCACAATAGCTTCAAAACCAAAAACAGCCAAAAGCGCAAATGCTGATCTAATTTTACAAGAATACGATGCCATTATAAAATCTAAAAACATTGATTTAATATTGCCTTTCCTCCAAGAGAAATCAAAAGGAAATATTGAAGCCTTAAAAAAGCACATCAAGAAAAACAAGCGCTATTGGATGACGTACACTGAATTGTCTAAAGATCCAGATTACGTAAAAAAAGGCAAACATGATTACGGATGGGGAACCCGTGGAGATAAAATACAAAGTGATATCATTACATTAAGTGCTATTGCATTATTTGATAAAACAGACATTAATTCCTGGGATGAAGCTTTTAGTTTACTTAACGAAATCAATGAAAAAAGTCAAATTTTAGATGTTTTATTATGGGCAAAACCCAACTGGCTGGAAACTTTTATTTTAGACAAAATAAAAAAACAAGACTGGGTTCGTTTTAATTATCATACGCTGCGAAAACTTGAAGAACAGGATTTAATAGCATTTAATCCCGAATTATATGCTTTAACTCTAGCGGCAACTCATGAATGGCATGCAAAGATGAAAACTCGAAAATTCATTGCTAATTCATTAAATGACAAAATAACCTATCAAAGAGATATCCCTGAATTGTTTAATTATGAAACGATTCTTCACAATAGTTCTTTCAGAGATAATGATACTCAAGAATTTGATAAGTTCAGTACTTGGAGCATTATATATAAGTCGTTATTAGACGACAAAAAAATGGATCGTAATTTCTTTATCGAAAATGCCATCCTGATTCAAACCAAAGAATGGAACAATAACCTGAAATCTTTTTTCAGAAAAAGAATTGAAGAATTTAATGTAACCGCTGATGAACTCATTATTCATCAAGAAAACATTTTTTCTTATTTACATAATACCTATCCGCCAATAACAAGTTACGGAATCGAGTTGGTTAAAAAAATGTACGAACATCCGAAATTCAAAACCAAATCTTTTTTTGAATGGTTAGAACCTTTAATGATGCGAAGCGATTGCAAAGCTGCCATTAAAAGTGTATTACCAATTTTAGAAAAAATAAATAAATCGAATCCTAAGCTTAACAAAACTATTACGCCAATTATAGCCGATGTTTTTGTAATCGCTGATTTGGCTTTGCAAGAACGAGCGAGCAAGATTATTGTAAAAATTGCTACCGAAAAAGATACTGTTCTTAAAGAAAAATTATCTTCTTACGTAACATTAATGCAAGGTAATATTAAAACAGGCTTAAGTAAATTTCTAGACGATGATGCATTAATTATTGACGACGCAGATCAGGAAGAATATATATTTGATCCTAAAAAAGAAGCTTTACTTATCGAAGAAGTACAGCTTCCTACTGATTGGAATGACGTTGTGTTTCAGTTTGGAAACTTCATCGGTTCAGAAGAAATACTGGATGCTGAAATTCTTTTGAACGTATATATCATGCAGAGAGACTTGTTCCCATCTGATTATTCAGCACAATTACAACCTTATTTAAAACAACTGCAAAAGAGCTATTTTGAAAGTGTACACAAGGATTTTATAAAAACATTTTTGATCGAAAAAATTATAAACATCGAAAGTAAATTCGAGGGCAAACATAAACACTATTCTAAAATAAATACGCTGTTATTAATGCAATCGGTGCTGCATAAAGTACAGCAAAAAATAAATGAAAATTCGGCTTTGCCACTACTCTCTTTTCCTAGTCATAAACCGTATTGGGTTGCTCCAAAAGTTTTATTAGAACGTCTTATTGCCTACCAAAATACAAATGAAGAAATAGATTTACTGGATTTAAGTATTGCTATTTCGAGAATGCCTAGAGAAAATATCGAAAGTGCCATTCCGTTATTAGATAAAATAGAAGGAGAACTTAAAGAGTTGTTATCTTTTTGTTTGGGAGTAAATGAAAAAATAAATTTAGGTTCCGAATCGCTATTTTCAAAACTATTGGCAACAATGGGTAAAGCAAACAAAGAAACGGGAATACTATCTCTTTGGGCAGTAGCTGCAAGAACATTTTATCCAAATAATACTTTCACCGAATTTGAAAATACGTATTTAAAAGAAGTTCCTTTTGTGGTTTCTCCATTTGAACCTCAGATTAGATTTAAAGAAAAATGGAATGAATGGGTTGATTACAAAACCAAAGAAAAAGTAAGAACACCATCTTGGTACGAACTACGATTTGACATGCCCAATTATTCAAAAATTCCAAATTATTTATTGTATAGTTTAGATATATATCAGCGACCAAATAGTTGGGGTTATTTACTCAATTCGGCGGGAAACACCTATTATTGGCATAGTTTAACGCCACAAAATGATGATGCACTTGCTATAACGCTATTGCAAAATTGTGGTACTGGCGATGGAGCAAAACCTGATTTAAAAGGTTTTCTGGATATTATAAATCGTCCTGAGTTTACATTTTCAAACACTTCTTTGCTTTTATATGCTTGCTGCTTCTTTCAGGAAAAGAAAGATATCCGATTAATGGCTTCTGAAGTTTTGATTAATCTGGTCGAAAAACAAACGATTAATATGGAAGTATTTGCTCAGAAACTGGCTTTCTTAGCAACTGAAAAATATGGCGTATTCTTACGAATGGTTGATGGATTAATTGCCATAAAAGATGTTTCTCCATTGCATAACGATGCTTTACTGAAGTTGTTTAATTCCTTTTTTGAAAATCTTGATCTAAAAGACAAATTACCAACGAGCTTCAAAAAAATCGTCGAAAACTATCTTGATGTTTTAACCAAAACAAATCAAAAGCCATCGCCTAAAGCAACTGTTTTCTTTGAGCAATGGAAAGATAATGCTTCGCTTAAATCATTGATTAAGCAAATTTTAAAATAAAGAAAATGACTGATTTAGAATATAATTATAAAGGAATTTCAACTTATAGTAAAACCAAAGGAATCAATAATTTGGTTTTGGCTCATCAAACCGAAATTGAAGAAGTTAATAATATACCTTGCTTTTTTTGGGGTAGTTTAACCGATCCTTATGTTACTGCAAAATGCTGGAGCACGATTGCCAAAGTGGTTCGTTCTAGTTTTGGCCCAGTTCCTCCAAGCCTTCGTGATCCAATTGTATCAGCGGGAGCAGAAAGATTGCGTTTTGAAGGATTTTCGTCATGCAACGGAGTATATGTACGATTGGATATGAAACCCGAAGCTATTGATGGCGAATTTATTGCCAACGGAACAACCAATGTCGATTTTAATGACCCAATGCTGAATGCTTTAAATGCCATCCAAAAAAACGAAAAAGTAACTCTTGCCGTTGGTCAGCAAGAAGTACAGGTAATTACTACCAAAGCTAAAGTGACCGAAAAGAAAGTGACTTTACCCATGCGATGGATTAAAGGCTTAACAAGTGTACAGCTTTATCTTGCCGATATGGATGTTAAATATGAATTGAATAAAATTCAGACCATTCAGTTATTCCAAAGTTTGCCAAAGGGAAGCGTAAAAGGAGATTTTTTTATCACCAAAAGAGCTGGGAAATTTATGTTCTCAACACTGGCCACAAACGACAGCGTTCGAATTGGTGGCGTGCAACGTTTGCGATTATTAGAAGGAATTCTGGCAATTGTAGACAAAATTTATATCTACGAATCTTCGGATAAACAAACGTGTGCCATAGTTTCTGAATTTGGAAAAATGCAGTTATTAATGGCTTTTTCTCCCGATTCCTACCGCGGATTTTCGGGCGAAGGAAATGTTCTCGAAACCATGACCGAAAACTTACCAATAGAATGGGTTTACGGATTGAACAGTTTACTAAAATCGAATGAAACTTTTGATCCCACCATGCTTTCTATCGAAAATGATATCGATTTTGGCACTATGGATAATCTAACTTCTAATTTATCGTCAATGGGATTATTAGGTTATGATTTAAGCGAAAAAGCACATTTTTACCGACGTCTTCCTTTTAAAACTGAACGTATTTTGTCTTTAAACCCAAGGCTTAAAAATGCTAAAAAGTTAATCGATAATGAAGACATTGAAATCGTAGAACGCAGAGCCGATTATATCGAAGCCAAAGTAAAAGGTTCTGGCGTGATACACAAAGTAATTATCGAAGGAGCAAGCCAAAGATGTACTTGCAACTAGTTTACCGCCTATCAAGGCAAAAGAGGTATTTGCAAGCATATATTGGGAGTTAAAATGACAATTTCGTAATAGCTTTAAAATAACGCCATAAGAACAAGAGAAATATGAAACAAAAGCATTCAGATTTTGAACTGCCTCAAAAAATTAGACATTCCTTTTGAGGTAGTTTTATAAAAAGAAAGGGAGACACCTTAAAAAAATGACTTTTTTTTCCATAAAACCAAGTCATTTTTAAACACTTAAACCGTTTTCAGTACAGTTTCAAATTAATTATAAATCTAACTTTTAAAATCCAGTACATTTAATCCCTTTAAATTGTATTTGTTAGTAAATTATCAATTCAACAAAACCTCCCCACACAATACAAATCTCATTTAAATGTATCAAAAAAATCGATGATACTCTATTCTCTATATGATTTCATAAGTACTATTTATTTTGTAAAATAGAATAAAATACTATAAAATGGTTCATCAAAATATAAATCCTATAGTTTTTAATAATTACTTTTTTAAATTTATTTTTTATTTTCTATAAATAAGTAAGTATTTAAACACAATTGTTTAATTTATTACAAAAACTTAACAAGAATAATTTATATATTTGTACATACGGACGATTTTTATATAAAATAAAATATCAGGAAAATGTATAAAAAAATTACCAACAACTTTTATTGAGTAGTACTATCAATTTGATGACAGGAATATGTAGGATGGCTGATTAGCTCTTTGAAAAAGGAATTCCATCTGTAGCTAAATTAGGTCATATTTCATAATGCTCTTAACTATTAAAAAAAACAATTATTCTATTGCTTATACATCACTAAATCATACATCATGAAACAACACAAACTTTTATTATTGGTTTTCTTTTGTTCTTTTATATTATTAAGTAATTCACTAACTGCACAGTTAATGGAAGTAGCATCTAAAGATTCTTTGAACGGTAAGCCTAAAGTTAAATCTAGGCTTACAGGTAGGCTTAAGCTAAATGGTATTTATGATGTTAAGGGAAATCTTAGCCAAAATAGTGCGCTTCTTATTGGTAAAAATGAAGTTTCAGTTCCTGATACACCTGCTTTTAATATGGATATGAGACAATCACAGCTTCGTTTTGTAAGCACGATACAATTAAATAATAGCAAAGAATTAACATCATTTCTAGAGGCCGATTTTGACGGTCCCAATAATACCTCTCAGTTTAGGCTGCGCCATGCTTGGATTAAATATGACCATTGGCTCATAGGACAAAGTTGGTCCAATTTTGGAGATGCTTTATTATGGCCTGCATCATTAATAGATTGGGATGGACCTACTGGCATGGTGCTTTCACGTAGAATTCAAATTCATTATAATGCACGCTTTAAAGAAAATGGACATACTTCTTTCGAACTATCTGCTGAATATATGGAACCTCGCCGTTTATATGATTATACATTAAACCAAGATTATGGTGTTGATTATGCTCCTTCTAGAGCTCCCGATGCTGTGGCAGGTATAAAATATACTTTTGATAATGGAGGATTCGTAAAATTAGCAGGTCTTTATCGTAGTATTGCATATAATTCTAAAAATATTGCAACAGGAGAAACTCAGTTTGATTTTGCTTCTCGAAATGCTGGTGGTATAACAGCTATCACAAGTCTATTTTTTACAAAAAAATCAGGTTTAGTAAATAATCTACAAGCACAATGGAGTTTAGGTAAAGGTATCGGTGATTACTTTCTTGCTCTAGGTGGTTCTGGACTTGATGGTTTTGCAAGATCCGATTTTTCAGGAAAACTAAATCTTTTATCTGCACATGCCGGTTTAGTTTCCTATCAACGCTATTGGAACAGCAAATTTCATACGATGGTTGTACCTTCTTATAATCATTTTTATGATGGAGAAGGCTCTCAGTCCGGATGGGATCAAATGACCAATTATCAGTTTACATTTAATGCCTCCTATGATTTATTTAATTCTATTACAATTGGTCTAGAACCACAAATTCGATATGAAGAATTAAAGTATGCTAATGGAAGTTCTCAAAAGGCCAACGCTATGCGTATTAATTTTGCCATGTTATATAATTTCTAATAATAGCAACTTAATTTATTTTTTTAGAAGTGTAAAGTTATCGTCTTGCTTTAATCTTCTATAAATTAATCTAGTTTAAGTCGTTATACTTAATGACAGATTTAAATATAGTTTGCTTATGTATTACCCATTTAATCGGGAACTATATTCATCTAAATATTTTCAGCATTTAGATGAATATAGTAATCTCTATTTTTAACTATTATTTTTCAAGACAAACTTATATTCCAGTTTAAAGTTACCCAAGGACTTTTTGTATCAGATAGTAAAATATTCAATCCTTCCTTCCATTCCTCATAATCAGTTAGTCCGTTCCATATACAACGGCTAAAAACATAAGCTGTGCCTAATTCCTTCCATGAATTATAAAATGGTTTAATTTTTTTTGCTGCATATAAAATTATACCTGATGCTTCCTCTTCTGTAAGGTAACCGTAATCTAATCCAAAACGACATAAATTAATCATACGGGCATAGTCCCAAATCGTTGTATTAGGTATAGGCTGTTCTGCTTCTAATAAACCGTCTTCTACAAACTGTTTTCTAGCCTGCTTTATCTTTTCAAAAATACTAATCTCACCGTCTTCTAATATCACTTCCTCTTTTTTAGACGGACTTAATGTAAAATAAGTATCGATTACTTGCTCAAAATTATGACGATGTCCTGTTTCATCAAGCCATTCTAAGGTCTCTAAAAGTTCCTCTTTACTATTGATACCCCACCAATTAGATAACAAAGAACCACAATTTTCGACCTCTAAACCTGACTTAAATATATTGAGAGGCTGTTTATTTATATATGCTTGACTTGCTCCACAAGCTACCGCCCATTGTTCTAGAACAGTCAAATGAGTTGCTCGCATATCTACTCTTTCATCAAAGTTATCCATTTCCTGAGTTGAATTTGCAGATCGGATAATTTGCTGTTTATAGATTTCAATAGCCTGGTCATCTATTCCCTTTCCCCGAAACTGATTTAAATATTCATCAATTTGATTTTCTTTCATTATGTAATTATTAATGTTGTTATATATTATTCAGAGTTCTTCCATAATTATAGCTAAAATCTACAAACCCTAAAATATTCAGTCTTGGCAAAAAGCGCTATCATCATTTATTTTGATTAAAAACTTTGAAACACAAAACCAGAAAGCCAATTACCTAGCCCTCTTAATATTTATTTTAATTAGAATCGCTTTATTCCCAGAGCTAGCTCTGCCATACAAAAAGCATGTTTTGCAGCCTTTGTCGAAGTCAACGTATCAGTAAGTTTAGTCGAAAACCTCAATTTTACCTCATCTGTAATATCGTTCAGATATTCTAAATATGCTGTATAGGTGTTTTCTTCAAAATTATGTAGAATCCTAAGTTGGTGACAGATGGAATGCCCCCTTTTTCTATATCCTACTTCTCGATAATGCTTTCCATTCCATTCATATTTTTTATATGCATATTCATTTTCATCTTTCGTAATAGCATAAGTTTTGGAGGCAAGTAACCCATGATTAAAAATAGCATCAAAACGACTAGCTATATTTTCATTTGTCAAAATTTTGTATTGCAAATCTTTTGTTCTATCAATAACCGATCTGTTTTTACTTATCCAACTATCCAGATTATCAGGCCATAACATGCCCCACATCTCATTTCCTACTGCTTCTGGCACCAACACATCTTCGATAAAATGAGTATTGGGATAAAAGTTAAGTACATATTTAATATTTTCTTGTTCATCTAAAATGCAATCGAGCACATAGACACGGTGATTACTTACGATAGCCTGAGCTACTAATTCTCCAAAGTAACATGGCATATCTCTAGCAACAAGACAATCACCCGTAAAACTCTCTTTAACGTATAATGAACCACGGTTATCTGCATACAAAAATTCGCAAGAAATAGATCCCTCTATATAGTGCGTGTTTCCAACCAAATGAATATTCTTGCATTGCAAATCACCTTTTATAATCAATGCTGGGGAATAATTTAGATCATATGCCCTTATATGAAACGTAACCCTTACATTTTTTAAGAATATGATTCCTAAAATTTTAATGTCATTATCTTCACAAATAATCCTCTCAGGTAATTCTAGTTTTGCTACTACTACATCATCCTCAGCTAATAAAAAATACCCATCTTTATCATAATTAGGAAAACAAGTCGTATCAAATACATCATATAGGTATTTCTTCTCCTCAAGATCTTTAATGTCCTTTAATAAAACATTGGCCTCATGCACACTTAGTACCTTAAATTGATGTCCTTCTAATTCCAAACTATTAACAGGCACAAAATGTGGTGATTCGGAAATAATTTTTTGTCTGGATTTTTCCTGTTCTATTATTTCTTCCAGATATTTATTATTAATCTGCTCTATCTTTCTTTCCATTATTTCAAAATAGCGTGATGCATTGCTTAATTTGTCCACATTTGATTGAGACACTTCATAACATTCTGAATTGTATCCGTTTGCATCCTGATTATAGAGAACTGGTATCCTAATTCCATTCGGTAATTTTACTATATCAAAATGATAGAAGTCGTAAATTTCATCTTCCGCTGTTGACATACTATGAACAATTGTAATACGCTGACACTTTCCCTTTGTATTTTCTTTCTGCCTGAACTTCCATAAAAATTTTCTAAACCACAATACCTCATCATCATCATAATAATTACTGTATTTAGCTTTGACTACAGGCAAAGAAAGAATATGCTCTATTTTTTCTATCGTAACTGTCTTTTGGAATTCTTGATGATAATATTCCATTTGAGACCATTCTATCAGTAGATTTTCCCAAAAATTTACCATTAGCAAACGAAATTTTTTATGCTCTTCAAGAAGAGAATTATAGGAGTACCAATTGTCATCTACTCCTTCTATAATGGTTCTGCATAAAACACTTATTTGGTATTTTGGTCTTTCTCCTAAAACCGTTTCAAACAAATTTTGATTTACACGTTCATATTGTATCAATACCGCCCTGTCTTCTTGCTGAAAATAAACTTTTTCAGAGCATAACTCCCCATTTGTGATGGATACCCTTTTAAAATCACCTCCGATCCAATACTCAATTTTTTGATTTGGATCTGTAATATCAATAGATAAATTATCCATAAATAATGGAGATTCTCTTAAGCGCTGGAAATTAGTATTGTTAAATACAATATTTTCAAAAACAAAAGGAATTTCTATTACTGGTTTTTTAAAATCGATACTATCATGCAAAATAGATTCTCCTGCTTTAAGGCATTCAATCATTTGATTCTTATCTAACCAGTCATTCCAGCTAGATAAATCATTTTCAATATCAAGTTCTCCCACTAAACAATCTTCTCTAAAAAGACATGCTACTTTCCAACGCGGAAACCCACCGTCCTCCTCTTTTTCGTCTTTTTCCCATAGAAAACAATATAGTTTTAAACGATCCTCATTATGATATGGTTGAAAATCAAATCGATAATCAGTTGGAATAAATATCCTTATGGTAATTGTTCCTTTAACGATTAATACACCGTGATTAAAATCTCCTAAGAAACAATCTTTAACAGTTAAATCTCTATGAACATAAATTTCTTGACGACTAACAATACTATTTTCGGCTTCCAGCGAACCTAAAACAACTAAGCCTGTATTCATGCCTGTATCTTTACAATAAATATTTTTGGCTTTCATATTGCCCGAAATCAAAATCAGAAAAACATAGTTTCCTAATTCATCTTGTACTTCGCCGAGATTAAGATTTTCAACTTCGTAATCTCCAGAAATATAAAGACAAATTTCATCATTAAATTTACCTTGATGCAACTCATTACGCCATCTTGCCCAATGATCGATAGGGAGTAAATGCTGGATTTCAAAAAATTTATTGAATTGTTGTTGATTTTCGCTGCTAGCTATTTCTTCGATAATTAAATCAACGCTAATTATTCCGTCTTCAAGAAATTCTTTGTTATAAACACGTTTTCCTAAAATTGTTTTGATTTTTTGTACATTTTCTAAAGTCCCTGCCAACTCTAATTTCACTTGATTTTGCCTGTGATTTTCATATTCCATAAAATCAGAAACATATAAACAAAATTTATCTAACAAATCTTCAAGCGGAAATTGACTATCCTCTCCTTCTTCTAATTCATAAGCTATGACAATTCTATGATTGTCTTTACCTGAATCCTCCAAATCAATATATATACCTTCTTCAATTAGGTTATATCTAGCAAAATCACTGTATTTCACTAGATTTAGTACTCTTATATTTTTCATGTTCTATACTTACCTCAAAAAAGGTAATTAAATTATTAGTGAATTATTTATCTCCTTTATGCTTATCGCAAAGGATTCTAATACATACTTGATTGCTTTTATGAATTTCAGTTATTCTAAAATCGTATTACAATTTATAATATCAAACCAAAAATGCATTTAAATAGATAAACAATAGCAATGTTCCTGTTTGATTCTATTGAAATGCAGTATAAAACATCTGTTTAAAACTGTTTTATGTGTTGCAATCTAATACTAATGGAGGGGAGGGAAAATGAAATAAAGTAGTAGCTATAAAAAATAGCTACTACCTAAAATGTATGTTTTTTTTGGCTCTACTACAATTTATCCTTATAGTTCAGCACTTGGTGTATCTACAATATTTCTTCTAAAAATAAATTTCATCAATTTGACTTAAAATCGTAGGATCTTGTATCTCACTATCTTTTGCCAGCAACAATACTTTAGACATTACTTCAGCCGATTTAGGATCCTCGTCTGCAAATGGCAGGAACAAACGGCCTCTGTGTTGTGAATGTACAGGCAAAATTGATAAATACTTTCCTGGTACCTGATGTACAACTGCACTACCTAAGTGCACGCTATAGATAGCCATTTCTCCTTTTATCAGTGCATAATTTTCTTTTATTTCGACATTTTTGATTTTAAACAATCGCAATGTTTCTCTTAGTAAAACGGCTCTCATTTCTATTGACGAATGACTTGCTTCTGGATCAACTCCACCAACATGAGCCACACTTACAACCAAATCAATATCACGCATTATCTCTGAAAAAACACGTGGATTAACAGCTTCAAATGCAATGTTTTTATAATCTTTTAAAGAATGAAATTCAATCGTTTCCAGAGTTGGACTTTCTACATCTGCTGGAGAAAACCAATCTGCCATTGCATATATTTTAGCCTGATAGCCTTCCTTATGAAAAACTTTTTGCAATCCTTCTTCGTAATCTACTTTCCATCCTCGGTTTTTCAATAATGCCAAAGTTTGTTTTGGTTGAACCTGATGTCCTGCGTATCTTCTCGAAATTGATTTCTCTTTTAACTCATCGGCTGTTGGTACGTACAATTCTCTAAATACCTGTTTAAAAGGTTGCTTTAATTTAGTGTCAAAACAATAAACCTGATAATCAGTCCAGACCTTATTTTTATGCAAATCATAACAATGTGCAATTCTAAAAATTTGATTTTCATTCAAAGAAACGACTTCTCCTAAAGCTGTTACAAGATTTCCTTTTATATAAAAACCTATTTTATCATCATTCGATATAAAAACTAATTTTTCTAGATGTTTTGAAATTATCGGATGTTCGAAAAGATTTTCCATTTCTGCAAACAAAAATTCATCTCCACGAATCATCGCTTCTTCAAGCCCTTTCTTAGATCGTATCCATTGCTCACGCATTATTTTTCGGTACTCAACTAACTCCAGAATCGCTTTTTCTTTTTTAATTTTTGGAGGAATCGCTTTTAACTCTTTGTTTGTTTTTAAGTTTAAAACTACCAAATTGGCTTTCCCTTCTTTATTAATTACTAAACTTACAGTTGAATCATCAATTGTTACATTGGTTTCTTTTGATAGAATATTTTGTACTTGCTTCGTTTCCATATCCCAAGTTAAACGCACTGGATCTGGATAACCTGCATTTCTTGCTAAGTTCTCTAAGGCTACCCTGATGGCAAGCCCTTCACTGGCTTGTTTCATTGAACCAAATTCCCTGCTTTCTTTTTTAAATTGCTGCAAATATTCGTAACGCGCTAAGATATCTTTTTCGGGATTTACTTTACTCAAAGGCACTAATCCGTACATTCTTAAGTAATCCTGATCTCTTTTATCTTTTACTTTTGCTGTTACTTCTCTTATTTTAAGATCTCCAGTTATTGTACTTGCATATAATCTTGCACGTCTGTGGCCGTTTCCGTCTGTAATATATTTTGCAGCTTCATTCAACAGCTCCCATCTTGCTTTTCCTAATGCATTATATGCAGAGAGGAACCACATTTTATCTACGGCACCATCTTTAAAATCCTGTAGGTCTATAGCCGAGAATTTTGCAACTTCACTTTCTAATTCAGAATTCACATCACCGTAGGCAGCTGTTTTTGTATGTGCATGCAACCACCAGATTCCTTCATCCAGCCCTTTCCAATCTAAATAATTACTAATATATTTTTGCCATTGTGGTGCATATATTGCCGCTTGAACCAATCTTTCTTCGGATATTTTTTCGTTCTTAACTAATTCATTAAATACTTCTTGTGTATCAGATGGTGACGGAAAACATCTTTTTAGTAAGTAACTAAATAGCTTTTGTTTGTTTAATTCGGTATAACCCCACGAATAAATATAGCCTTTGTATATACTTGATTTTCCTAAAGCACTTAATATTTCTACGAAGCGATTAATCCCATATATTTTTTGAAAACTCTTTACCAAATGGGTAACTGATGTATTTGAATCGCCTCTTTTTAATTCTATATCTAAAAAGGTTTTCCTTATTTTATCAATCATCAAAATCAAAAATGGAAACTTTTTAATTAAATCTTCACTTTCAGAATATCTATGATACTTTTTATTTCCTGTAATATCTGATATTCTATCACTATCCAGAATTCCTTCGTACAATTCTCCTTCAGTAATTATTTTTTGCTCATAAGCTAAACAATACAAATGAATAGGTGGTTTGTTGTGTTCTATATTATTTTTAAATCCGCTAAACTGTCTCCATCTATACAAATTCCAAACCTTTATATTTTGTTCATCGGTAAGCCTGTTCAAATCAATAGCATTCAGATAAATATTTAAATACGACTGATTTTGCCAACCACTATTTATGTTTGCATCATTATAAAAAAACTCATTTTTACCAGGTTTATGCTTGTACTCTAAAATAGATTTTGGCAAATTAGAAAACAAATTACTACAAGCATCAATCAGAAAATCTTGCTTTTCTACAAATGAATATTTTATTTGTAACGCTTCCAAAATCTTCAAAATTGGATTATTCCAATTAGATCCGTTTTTAAGCGGATTCGGAAGAAAGTCCTGAAAGTAAAACACCTGTTTCTCAAGAAAATCTTTCCATTCCTCTTTATCACAACTATGAACAAGCGTCAGTAAAAACAAATCTCTTTCGACAAGATCAGAGCTAACAAACCAATCTGACCAAACATTATACAAGGGATAATTAGTCTCCTTTTCCTCCTGACTCGCATTGTCTTCTAACCTTTTTATAGAACTAAAAGTGTTTCCTAGTAGTACATTTTCTTTTGTGTTTCCATAATACTCAACTTCATATTCATAATTTTTATTTTCGTCAAATAATTGATAAAGCTTAGTAATTTCATCTTTTATATAAGAAATAGGTTTCGAAAAACCATATTGCGCTGCTTTTGTAGTTTTTAAATACAACGAATCTGGCTCTACTTTTGGCAATTCATAGCTCGAAATTTCATTTGGATCATAAAATCCATATCCGTTTGCTAAACTCAGGACTTCTTTCTTTTTTTCTGGTTGCAACTGCTCAACAAACTTTACTTCTTTTTCTGAAATTTTTGGTCGAGCCAAATATTCTTCGACCCACTCATTAACCTCTTTACTAAGCCTGTCATTTTTTTGCAGCTGAAGCATTAAATCTAAAACAGACATACGCTGCTCTAAATCGCCTTTTTCTAAAATTTTATTTACGAAATATTCAATTTTATCATCTTCTTGCTTAAGCAGAACGGTAATTAAACTTCTCTTTAAATTAGAATTTTTACGTTTAAACAATTCTATAAAGATTTCTAATTCTAATTCTTCCAGCTCAACTCTATTCAAAACATTAATTGCCGATGCAACAATAGACTCTCCTCTATCTTTTAGAATACGAAGCGCAAAACTTCTCTGAAAATCTGAAGGTACCTTATTTGGTTCTTTGTCATTGTTAGCTATTGCATAATAAGAATAGCTGTAAAAATCTTCTAAGATCACACGCGTAAGCTGCGTTCTTAAATCAATAGACAAACTCTCAAACTGATTTAATATAAGTTCTAATCGCTCCCAATTATCTCCTATTAAATATATTGCAGCTGCAAAAAGGGAATCTTTATCAAACTTTACCCTTGACCATGAAAACACTTTACCTTCAAAAACTTTCTCTTTTTCTGTAATTATTTCTGTTAAAGAATATATTTTTTCAAAAAAATTCGGGTAACTTATATTATCAATATAATGTTTTCCTTTTAGATTTGCATTTAATAAAGCATTCATTCGAGGCATAATAAAGGCTAACAATTGCAGATTCCCCTCATTTAAAGCTCTATAATACAACGGCATCTCGATATATGGATCTGTAGTCTCTCCTGCAAATTTCATTGCCAAGCATTTTTTTTCAATCGAACCGCTTTCTAGTAAATAATTTAAATACTGAACTGTTTTTTCTACATCAAAAACGCCCTGCACCCAAAGTGCCATATAAACTTCATTGTTATTTTTGCTTTTGATTCCGTCAAGAATCGATTCTGGGTTTGTAAAATAACCTGAAGCCAGCTCAATAATAGTTCTAACAGTAGTTTCCTTTTCTGATTCCCAACCCAAGCCCGTCCAAGTATCGATAGCTCTTACAACCGACGAAAAACGGGTTAGCTTATGTTCTACAATTACATTAATCATGTATTGCAAAGCTCCAATACTAGTTTCGTCTAAAGCTTCTAGAATTGTCTGACGTAAACCCTCTTGTCGCTGTGCCGCAAGCAATAGTTTTTCTACAAGCTCCCAACATTCTTTCTTCTCACTGTTTAAAAGTGCTTTAATAATATTGCGAGAGACTTTTCCTTGCGGATCTTTATTGTAGAGAATATCTTCAAACAATTGAAATAAAGCATCGTTGCCGCTATCAATCGCAACCGACCAAATCATAAACTGACTAGATGTATTGCTTATTGCGGTATCAAAACGAACTTGATCTTCGATACTCAAATCGTAATAAATACTATTTTGATAATTATATAAAAGTGCTCCTTTAATTAAAGAGCGTAAAAAATTAATCTGATTAACTAATAAATAATTTTTATTGTTTGGCGCTCTAAACGATCTTCTGCTATGCCCATTTTGATACATTTTTTGTGGCAATCTATTCCATGCTTCTTTTACATATACTGCGTTTTGGGCACCAAAAAAATAGATTAATAAATCATAATAATTTTTATCATCCCACAAATCATCTTTTACCCATTTCTCAAATTCGGTACATTCTTTTGATCCCAATGAAACATAAAAACCATAATAATTATCCTTAAGATTTACTAAATGCAAACCAAACTCAGCAACTTCTTTTCTAAGCCTATGTTTTGATAAAAATTTAATCACCAAATTACTGGCAATAAGTTCTTCTAATTCCTTTTTATATCTTTCAATTGGATTCTCAATTACTTTGCTTTTAAGAAGATCTTCTATAGACATAGCATTATTATTTAAAAATTATATATTGTATTCCTTGTGAAATGTGAAATGCTTTATTGAAATTGACATTGCTTTTACCAATAACTACCCGCCAAAAAGGTGAGTCTAATAAATGTGATTGTTTTATTATCTGATAAATTCACTTCATCTGATAAGGTTTCTAATTGGTCGTCTCCATAAAAAACGGCATACAAACCATCTTCAAAAGCTAAAATTGCATTTTCCTGAGCCATTATAACATCTACTTTATTATGGTTATAAAGGGCTCCAAAACCTATTTTGCCTGTATCCGTTAAAACAGGCAGGTAGTTTTCTTTTGGTAAATGAATTTTATCCTCATCTTCCCACTCAAATGAAGAAGAATTAAATAATTGTACCTGATAATCGACAACCAATTCTATAAGTTTTCGAGTTGTTACAAGGGGGGATTTGATAACTAATTCAATTCTTTTTTCGTGAAGAATAGGATGTTTTTTTCCTAATTGTTTTACAGAAATAGTAAGATCCATTTTTATGACTGTTTATTATACCTGCAAAATAGTAAACAAAAGGCTACAAACAAATTAATCCACACTTTTTGACTCCCTTTTTTCCTATTTTTATTAAGTTTTGAATCGCTATTGGCTTATTTAGGGGGGTAATAAAGGAACTGCTTTATACACTTATTTAAAATAAGTCATTCGATCATCTTTACTTTGGGTGAAAAACGCTTTAATTAAAGTAAGAAAAAGTATATATTTACAGTGGATAAAAAAATGTTTTAATAAATCAATCGCGTTTTTTACCGATCCCTATTTTTTTAAAAATTTTTAATACCTTTGAATTTATGAGTACAGTAACTAAACCAAAACATATTGGCAGAAATATTAGCCGAATCAGAGAGCTTCGTGGTATGAAACAAGAGATACTTGCAGAAGCTATTGGAACAAGTCAGAGAGCTATTTCTGTAATGGAATCAAGTGAAACTATTGATCCCAAAAGACTGGAAGAAATTGCAAAAGTTCTGGGAGTAACTGTAGAGGCTATTGAAAACTTTTCGGAAGAATCTGTTTTTAATTTCTTTAATACCTTTTATGACAATAGTGCCAATAACGGTCAGGGAAATGGGAACACTAATAATAATGCTTGTACTTTCAACCCTCTTGATAAGGTTGTGGAACTTTACGAACGTTTGGTTCAAGCTGAAAAAGAAAAGGTGGAATATTTAGAAAATTTCATGAAAGGGAAATAATATTCTTTTTCTTTATATAATTGAAAAGCGCAAATTTTTAAGGTTTGCGCTTTTTGTTTTATTTATACAGTTCTTCTCGAATCTCGATTAGTGTTTGAATGACTTTATCCTCATCTGGTTTTTCAGGTAAAGTAGATGTTTGATAATGATTTTCGATAGAAACAATTAAGTTATCCGCCATTTCTAGTAAAGCATCATATTCTTTATTCCCTGCTTTTATATCGAGTAATTCTTCCCGATTGGGAACTCTAATATTTAATTTTCCTGTTGCCAGAATTTGTTCAGCAGTTTGCAAAAGACGAATTGTATGCATCATGTTTTTGCTGTCGTAATTTTTCCCATGTTGCTGATTCGTGTTGTAACGGTCTTCGTTTCGTTTATCAATCCAACTCCAATATTCAGTGTACTCTTTACAATATTTAGAATAACCATCCTTATTGCAAGATAAATATCCAATTAGCTTTTCGTTTTTAGGAACTGACGAAAGCGAAACTTCATTAGAGTTTTCTTTCTGAATGATTCCTTTGTAGCCTAACGTTTTATTTTCGTCATAAAACAACGCAAACATTCCTTTTGAATTCGGCAAATTAACCAAACCGCATTGTTCTTGCTTGAAATTATTCTCTGATAAAAAACTATTTAATGAAATCGTTTCATATCCTTTTAAGACATAACAAAAATCCAAAAGACTTTTCTTTTCCTTTGGCATTGGGTTTACAATTTTCTTGTTTAAACCTCTCGCCTTTTTTATTTGTGTTATGGCATAACCCGCAAAAGAATCTTTGCATAGTTTAGACAAAAAATCTTCTATCTTCAAATTATCCATCAACGGATGTTGGTACAAAATACAATCCTCTGGCGAAGCCAAAATCTCCAATATATTTGGATTGTTCTTTAGCAACAATTCTACAAAACGACCAATTTCATAATAAACCTCATCATTGGTTTCGTTTGCAATCTGCGGAATATAATTGAGTCCAAAGAACTTTTCTATTGGCAAATAATAAACGCCTTTTATATCCGTATCGGATGTTGGTGTATTTAACCCAAAAGATTTACTTCCTGAGATGACTTCAAAAAGGATTAGATTTTGGGATTTTAGGGTTTGGATGGTCATATTAGAATCCGTATTTTTTTTCTCGTTTTTTAAATGCTTCTTTTCCTCCTTCGACTATATCTGCAATATGTTCTCTTATTCCTATTGACTTTAATATATCAGTTTCTCCAATTTTCGTTGCGAAAGTATTCTCAATTGGACCATTTATAAAATCAAATCTGAATTCATTTGTAGTATCAACCTCATTTTGCCCCTTCTGATTTGCTATTATAATGTTTTCAGCATCCGAATTAACAACTATGTTAGCATTATGAGTAACAATTATAATTTGTCTTTCTAATTTTTTATTCTTCAAATAACTTACTAAATCCGAAGTTATAGATCTATTATCAAGATTATCCTCTGGCTGATCAATTAAAATAGGCGCTTTTGATTTACTTAAACCTATTATTAACATTAAGATCACGAAACTAGCTTTTCCTGTAGACATTTCCCCTAATTTGTCGTCTTTATAAGTTATTTTCCAATAATCAAAGAAATAATCATCAAGCAATTCTCTTACGGCTTGAACTTTCCCAAACTTTCCTAAAATAAAATAATCTCCATTAATTATGTCAATAAATATTTTTTCAATTTCCTTAATAATTTCGTCAAAATCTGTTGGCGAAGTAGCCTTATTAGTTTCTTTTAAAATAGCGTAATTATTATATGAAGCTTTTCTACCATCACTAACCTCATACAGGTTTTTAGCAAATTTCGGAAAATTAAATTGAGCTATACCATCTATTTTTAAACCATCACCTTCCAACTCTAAAGCCCTATCCTTCAGCTCATTTATAATATTATTATATTCGTTAAAGTTTCCTTTAAATAATTTAAATATATCTTGATGACAATTTTCAACTAGCACTTTTTTATCTAATATAGCCTTATTTAATAAATCAATATCAGCCAATAATTTTTTGTCATCTATAATTGACTGAGTTAAGACATCAATCTGCTTTTTTAATTTTTCATTTTGCTGATACGGCTCCAATTCTTTCGTTAGAACTCCTTTTTCGTCATTAATGAAAATTAAATTCTTTTTTAAAAGATTTTCATTTTTAAAAAACCTCTTTCCTGTTTCATCAGTCTGCACTTCAACTTCTTCAACTATTTTAGAGATATCTATATATATATCATCTATAAATGACAATTTATTTATATAGTATTGTTTGCTATTTTCTGTTTTAATTTTTTCTACAAATTCTTTCTTCTTCTCTAATATTTCATTTGAAAGCTTTTTTAAATCAGATAAACCAGAATTAATATTAGCAAAATCATCATTAAAATTATTTCTCTGAATAGTGTTAAATTCTAGCTTAGTTTGAATTTCTTTATACTTTAAAATCTGCTGATCACTTAAACCTGATTCTTTGTTTAATTTTTCAACATTCTCAGTATTAGATTTAATATTTTTTTCAAGAACTTCTTTATTTGACTTAGTTTTCAACTCAGATTCACTCTTCGCTACCTCTTCTAAAAGTTCAAAATATCTATTTAATAAATCATCCCTTTCTTTATCATTTTGTTTTACATTTCTAATAAATTGATCATATTTATCTTTCGAATCTTGGTCTTCTTTAATTAAATCACGAACTAATTTGTTTAAGGATTTTCCTTTTCTATTTATGTCTGGTTCAGCTAATTTTACCAAATAATTTTGTGGAATATATTTAATATCTGGAATAATTGAATTCTCTTCCGAATTGCGAAACATTTCTTGCGCAATTCCTGCATTAGTTGTAATTTCAAAATTAAAATCAGAATCTATTGACTTTAAATTATATTTTTCCTCTAAACTTTCATTTTTTAAAATAGTATCATCAACCAATAATGTCTTTGCAATAGAATAAAGAAAAATTGATTTTCCCGATGACTTTCCTCCTATTATAACATTTAAATTTGGGTTTAAATAAATTTCATTATTGGTAAAAACTTTATTAGAAGAGATAAACTTAACTTTATTAATAATTACTTTATCTTCCTTAAAGTCTGGCTTATCAATTTGTATTTTAACTCTTTGTTCTGGTTCGTAACATATCTGTCTTAATCCTTCAAAAGTCAAATCAGATTTTATCCACGTAAATCTCTCAAATAAAGTATCTTCACTATGAGAATCACATCCGATAATGCATGGCTTTAATGAACCTGTATGATTAATCACTTCTTTTTCAGTAGTCTTTTTTCCTAAAAAATAATCTTTATCTGAAGGAGCACTTGAAAATATAATATCCGTTGTTTTATAAATAGACTTGATAGTTCCTAATAAACTTCCACCTTCTTGTTCAAACTCTTCATAATAATCTTTCAAACCAGAAACTCCATCATTAGACTTACTACTAACTGCAATCAATGAATTGTCTCTAATTAATTTATTCGACTCTAGTAACGATTTAATCTTCCCAAATTCAATATTGTAATTATTAATTCCATATTTATACAGTTGATCTTCATGTAATAATGGATCTATCTGTTTTGCGCAATCTTTAATACCTTGATAATTCATTAAACAACCATCAATATTAGATATTTTATTAAAGAATCCATTATTTAATTCACCAACAATAATTGGATTAAATATGAAATGTAAATTAATGAATTTTCCTTTTTTAGTTGTAGGAGAAATACGTAGTTCTACATTTGGAAAAATAAATATTTTTTGAATAAAGTTAATTTCATCATCAGAAAAAAGTTTTTCACCTAAATCATCTACTTTATTATTAATCTCTTTTATATATTTAACTGCATCTAAATATCTATCAATTGAAAAATAGTCAGTTATACCGATTGCTTCAATTTTATCCTGATATGCTTTTTTAAAAAATGTACAAAAAAAATCATCCATACTTCTAGAAGTAAATTGGTCATTTTTATTTGTCCCTTTAGTATGAACATGGAAGTTCCATTTTCTCCATTCTGAACCTCGATTACTCATAATTATGTCGTTTATGTTAGTTTATTTTATAATTTCTTCTTTAAAAAACAAATCCAACTCCTCACTCAACTTCTTCCCACTTCCCAAGGTACTTGCATTTTCCTGATTAAACTTCACAGTCTCCAACAAAAAATCAGTTATCAAAACTTCTTTAGGATGCAAATACTTTTCATCTTGGTTGGCTTTTATTTCTTGTAATTCTATTATTTTGTCTTGTATGTTTTGTGGTGCAATTGGCAATAAATCGGCAAAAGCGACTGGCGGAAAAGAATTGTTTTCTATAATCCATTTTCCTGCTAAAGCGGTTCGTAAAGCATAGAAATAACTTTTTAATTTTACTTCTTCCATTTCGCAAACGTCCATGAAATTTTTAGTCGTTCCTAAATAATGATGTAAGATGGCTATTGGTGAAAAACACTGTCTGGCTAACTCTTGCATTTCTTACAAAAAAGCATCGTTTTTATAATACACCACAGGCGAAAACAGCCATTCTATCAAAGGTGCGTTAGATTTAGATAATAACTTTACGGCTTTCCGCAAGTCCCAACCTGAACCATCCAAATCATCTTCGGTCATAAACTCGATTACATCTGGTTTTTCCCAAAGCGATAAATAATATTCTGGTTTGTGTTTGTATATAAAACGAATATCGTAATCACTATCAGGAGAAGCAAATCCCCAAGCGCGACTACCCGATTCGCAAGCAAAAAGTATTTCAACTTGATTGTCGTTTTCTATCTCTTTTAATTTTTTAAGTATTTTTTCTTTCATGATTGGTTTCAAATGTAATTAAAACAAATAGCCTTTAAAACAAGTACAAACACCTGATTTTTCATGGCATTAAGAAGTTACGTTTTTTGCTTTTGGTTTCGTTTGTAATCTCGCAAAGAAGCTAAGTCGCAAAGTTTTATTCTCAAATTGTCGAGCTACTCGTGGAGATTTCTCCTTACGTCGAAATGACAAGTTTGGGATTATTTTGTGTAAAACTAAAGGTTCTTACACTCTTGGTTTTATTTTATTCTATGCTGATTGTTTTAAATTTTATCCTCTGTCCCTTTGCTTCTTCGCGCCTCAGTTCCCTCTATTCCTCTGAACCTTTGTTCCTCTGCATCTTTGTCTCTTTGTCCCTATGTTCCTAACAAAAACTAATAATCTTCATTATCAGGCGGAGCGGTCTTATTGCGTGTAGTAATTTCCCAATTCTCTTTTTGATATGGATTATCTAATTTATCAATTTGAACGGAAATATCTAATTCCTCTTTGTCTTCACGGTTTGCTCGAATAAAAATCCTAAATCCATATCCTTTTATTTTTTCGATGTATTTATCGGTTATAGTATTGTTTTCATAATAGTTTATTGCAACATTAATTTCTTTTGAAAACTGCGTATTCTTAGCTAAGAATTCTAAAAATTGCATGGCAGTTTCTTCTCTAAATTCAGTATCGTTTATTTTATCGAGATCTACTTTATAAAACGCATTAAACTCTAACATTAAATTATCGCAACCTCCTACACTTGCATTAATTATGGTATCATTCTTTTTGTATATTTCTAAGATCGTTTCGGTATAATTATGTATTTCAATACTTCTGGTACGCGTTTCTACTCCAGGAATATCATTAAAAATGGTTTTAGATTTTAATTTTGCAACTTTGCAACTCGTTAAATACGATTCTTCATATAAATTACCATTCTTGTATATAAATGATAATGAAGCCGATTTTAAATTTTCTACAGAATTAGAATAGGTTCTGAAATTTTGTGTAACCTTAATTTTAAATTTATTTCCAATAAAATTTGCTTCGTCAATTATATTATAAGAAAAAGGAGCATATCCCAGAATACTATGCGATTCTTTCTCCTTAATTTCATCTTTCATAATATAAAAAATAAAATCTTGATTTGTGTTTGCATTTCCTCCCAACATTCCTTCAGATGATCTGTCAATTACATAATCAATGATTCCATCATTATTAAAATCTCCTTTTTCAAAAATTGAAAATGAAACTGTATAAGGGTCGCCATCATTTGCAAATGAAACATAATAAGGTGATTCGGATATTTGCATTTCCTTATATTTCTGGCTGCCAATCTCTTCCTTAATAAGTCTTTTTAAAAGGTTACTTTCTATTTCGGTCGGAATTACTTTTTCTGCTTCTGGTTCTGCAACAGAAACCGTGTCTTTACTACTCTTTTTATGTACTGCTTTTACTTCTTTTTTACATGAAAATGCTAAGACAATAAATACAAGCAAGATTATTTTATTACTTTGAAAGTATACTGATTTAAGACTCATTAATCGATTTATTTTTTATCTGTTAAAATTTTTAAGTTTAATTATTTTTTTAGCATTTACAATTTGCAATACAGTTTCAAATTAACAAATAAAAAACCACAAACTCACATCATAAATTTACTCTTTTTTAAGCTAATCCAAAGTAAAGGCAAAGTCGCTGAGTCGCTAAGTTTTTATTTTTGCCACTCCCGATAGCGATCGGGATAATAAGATTAAAAGGATTTTAAAAATCTGCTGAATCTGCAAAATCTGCGTGAAACAATTCTTTGCGCACTTCTCGTAATCAGAACTGCGAACTTTGCGGTTAAAAACCTCTGAACCTTTAAATAACCAACTATTTTCCCATACTAAACTACCGCGACTTATTAGCTGCGCAGGAAGGATTTGAACCTCCGTCTGTTGGATTATTTTTATTTCCGTCAGTGTCTACTCTTCATACTCTTTGAACCTTAAAAAGAATCTAAAAATCCCCATAATACACTTGGAAGCACGGTAATTTCAGATCTTTTCGCCATGTATCTACTACTTGGTTTCTATCATCGAGAACAAACTCTACAAAGTAGTTATCTTTGATAAAATCATTATAAATTTCTGTTTTTACGATAGAATCTTTTCGGTTATCCTGACTTTTTCGCATGATTAGATCATCGAATTCTATTGTATGTTTTTCTAGGAAACGCAAAGTCGGTTCTTTGTATTTATCTTCTCTACCTGAAACCAACAATATTTCATATCCCAATTTCTTGTAGTTTCTTAATACGTTTGCTACTGGCTCATTTAACAGGTCTTCATCGCATTTACTTGCATCAAAAGGGTTTCTCCCGTTCATCAATGCCAATGTTCCGTCTAGATCGCAGATAATTGCTTTTGGTAATTCTGAATCTTGGATTGCGTATTCTGGTGCATCTTTAAAAAATTGTTCATTCATTTTACGAATCACTTTTTCTCCAACTGGTTTTTCTCTTAATGCATCTCGCTCGATACAAACCGTCACATCTGTATTTACTTCGAGAACCTCAACAGTCACTTTTTCGTTACTTTTTTTATTGTATTCCTGAACCAATTGTGTAATTCTTCTTAAATTCGTTTCAGATAAATTCGTATCATCTACCACTATACTTTTTCCTTCTTCCAGACATTTTACAATTAAAAGGTCACGCACTTTTTTTACAAACTTTTCATTGCTTTGGCTTGTTGTTCCGTTATCAAACATTGCGCGTAAATCATCTCTATTGATTCTTTTATATGTTTCTGGATTTTCTGAAATCATCTTTTTTGCCAAAGTCGATTTTCCACTTCCTGGCAATCCTTTCATTAAAATTACTTTTCTCATTTTATTCTTCTTCTCTATTAAATGGTTTTTCGAATGTTGGTCGAATCATTCTCCAAATTATTTCTGAATAATCTTTGTTATTCAACATTGCAAATAATACTCCCTGATGTTTACATGTTTGGAAATACAAAGCTGTTTCCTTACGGGAATCCAAAACTTTAAAATCTACTTTGCATTGATTTTCGATTACCGCATATTGATTTTCTAAATCACTTTTTGTTTCTTTTACCCAATTGAAAAATTCATCAGGAACACGTTCCAAAACTTCATCTATTGGTTGGTTTGTTTTTAAATATTCCCAAATGTTTAAATTAGAAACTTGTGTTATAATTCGGTGCAAACGAAGGTATTCTTCAAACTTGATTTTTACTCTAAAATTATCCGAAAATTTAATAACAAAGCCTTCTTTATTGTCTTTATTCATTGCTGCTAATGAACGAATATCTTTAATTCCGTCGTATTTTTCTACAATAGGGAAACCAATAGCTTCTAGCGGAAATTCTTCTCCCGATTGGGAATCGATAATTGCCAATAAAACCAATTCTTCTGCAGCACCATAATCTAAAACAATTCGGTTTTGAGGATATATAATCTCAAATAAATAGGTTTTGTTTTTATCCAGATGCGACCATGATTTTTTGTATTTCCCATGTAACATTTCGTTTGCTTTATCTGACTGATCGCTTGAAAACGAACCTCTACTTGCTATAAAAGGCACCTCATCTATCCAATATAAAATCCCCAGCGAACCATCGGCTTTATCATAAACCTCAAAAGTTGTATTAGGTATCGTTTGATTTTCCATTTCGCCTAAATTAAAAAACTTAGGAAAGGGTCTTGCTATCACATTAAAATTTTCATCAAGAATTAATCCTCTACAGTTTAATGTAACCTCATTCCATATTCTTTCGAATTGGGCACTTTGCGTATAATTATAAATGTATAAATCATAATTAGGGTGTTTGTTTACTCTAATATAATTTTTGGATATCATCTCTTTTAATAGTACTGTATTCATTTCTTTTTTTGTTAAACAAAGATTCAAAAACTACTACGCAATTATTTTGCGCAGTTAAAATCATTTTCATCTTCATACTTGTATTCTGACAATTGTTTCATTCCAACAATTCGTTTTTTTAATAATTCTACATATACCAAAAGCCATTTTTGAAGGATTTCAGAATCGGCATTTTTATCTCTGGATAATTGTTTTCTTAAATCTGGAATATGATCTGCAATTTGATTTTTTGTGTAAACTTCTTTCCCTTCATGTAGTAAAATTGTCTGCCCTAATTGAAAAGCAATTGATTTTATCATGTTTTCATTTTTCTTCTCTTTACCAAAAGAAAGTATTCGATTTAGATTTATAGTCTCTAATGCTATAACTTTTTCATTTATATCTCCTCTCAAAGCATTTTTTACAAGTAATCTATATGCTGTCTTACTTACAAATGACAGAATCATTCTTGAACTTCTTAAAAATTTTAAATCTACATCTCTGCACAAAAGCCTTGCTATTTGATTTTCATATTTCTGCTCATGATAACTGTAGGTATAAAACAATGCATTATTTAATTCATCGGTTGTGCCTTTATAAACTTCAGCTAAATGACCATTTTTACACACTGCTAGGTTGGCATTAATCTCCTTTTCGGGGAAAAATGGTACTAGCAATTCCGTTAGCTTTTTTGATAATGAAAGTTTTTCTAATATAGTCTCTGGCATTTCTTTAATAAAGAAAACCAGATCGACATCAAGTGAATTTTCTGAACCAAATATTTGATAGATTGGTGTGTTCATTTTTTTAAAAATTTATCCTATTTAAGAATCCATTTTAACCTATTGATCCGTAACTGATTTACATTCTTTTTTGTGACCCTAATGAAATTCGAACTCATATTCTCTTTCGGACATTGTGGCTCTAAATACGTTTCCCTACTTTCCCATTTAAACTACAAGGTCTTTTTTTGATGATACTGATTTATGATTAGTGTGCAATTATCTTTTTATTCCAAATTCATTAATTAAATAATCTTTTAAATTCTTTCCATAAATTATTATATCTCCATCATAAATAGAAATAACTGGAGATAATCTTTTATCTTTAAATACAACTAATACTCTGTGACTATATATCGGAATAAAACCTTCAATTTCAGATTCATCAAATCCATTATCTTTAATTACAGATTTTACTTCATCCATAAATTCCTTAACTTCATCAACTAACCACTGTGTCTCTTTACTATCATTTGGATAATTATACAATCTGTTCGTTTTTATAATTTCTTCATTACCACTTGGATCAACAGAAATAGTTTCTCTATAAAAACCACTAAAATTTGATAACATTCCTCTATAAATGCTGGGAAATACAAAACCAAATAATTTTTCCAAATTATTGATTTCATCACTATTTAAGCCTTCATAAAATTTATTATTAACTTTATGCTCATAAAAATTCTTTTTTAAATTTCTATTCTTAGTCTTATCTTCTTCTTTATTTTTGGATTTTCCTTCTAATATTATTCTTAATGCATTCATAATTGGTTTCATTTTGACATTACAAAGATTCCAACAGAAGTACGCAATTATTTTGCGCAGTGCAAAAGGAATATTTTTTTAAGTAAATTAGCGCTATGAATCTAAAAGAAAAATATACTGAACTGCTCGTAATCATTGGCTTTCCGGAAAAAGAGATTCAACATAATTGGTTGGAACTTGAAACTGCTTATTCTAAGAAATCCAGACACTATCATAACCTTACTCATATAAGTGATATGATAGATTGTTATGAAACATATCTGGAGAAACTGCAATTTCCTAATGAAATCTTGTACGCCATCTTTTATCATGACTACATATACAATAGCCGTAAAAAGGATAATGAATTAAAAAGTGCTCAATATGCATTATCCATTTTACCAAAGAACACCGCATTTAATAAACAATTGGTTTTTGATGCTATTTGTGCAACACAGCAACATCAACACAATGCGATTGAAGATATTAATTGGCTAATTGATTTTGATTTAAAAATTCTCGCCCGAGATTGGACTGCTTATAAAACTTACTTTAAACTGATAAGAAAAGAATATAGTATTTATCCTGATTTTCTTTATAATCCGGGAAGAATTAAGGCATTGAATCACTTTCTTGAAAATGATTTTATTTTCAAGACTGAAGAATTCAGAAATTTACATGAAGAAAAAGCGAGAGAAAATATAAAACTGGAAATTGATTTTATAAGTAAGTAGTTTTTTATACTCTTTTTAGAAACCAAGTTTTATTCTATTTGCAATTTTGCGTGAAGGATTGCAGTGAAAATCCTTTTGCTTTTTTCTTTAAAAAGCAAAAGATTGTAACGAAAAGCCCGACCCGCCTTTTCGGCGGGACACGCCCCTATTCGAATAAAGCTATTCTTTAAAATAACTTCTTATTATTGCTTGGTGTTTATCTTCCTGTATAATTAGGACATCCAAAACATTTTACGCTTAGATTAAACTGATAGGTTAATAAAACTTCAAAAACGCCTCCTGTTCTTCCGATACTCGTAGTATTCAAATCATAGGAAAGCCCTAATTTTAAATTCTCATATTGCAATCCTGTAAAAAGATTTACTGAGGTTAGCAACTCCCTATTCATTCCGTTTTTTGATGGATTGGTAACAGCTGTTGCCCCAAAATATATTTTCTCAAATTGTATAGATGTTCCTAAATCAAATCGATTGTAATACCCTTGTTGCATATAATTTGAGGTAATAAGCATTTTGGTTTCATACGGGAAAAACAACACATCGATATAATCGGCTAAAAGAAATTCGTAACCTGAACTCAAGGAGAAGAATGTATCTAAAGGCACGTTTCCGTCTCCTGCAAAGGAAATATTGGGTCTGTTAAGGTGTTTCATCGATAAACCTATCCAAAGACTTTCGGTATTAAAAACCATTCCTGCTGATACATCAAAGAAATTGACTTTATCGTTTTTTAGCATCGGATCTACCGAACTTGAATTTATAACTCCTGTTCGAATATTAATCTGATCCTCAAGTAATAAATTTTGAAAAGCAAATGATTTTAATCCAAAACCTGCTTCGATAGCTGGCCTAAAATACCATGTATCATTCAGCTTTACTCGGTAGGCATAATTGGCATTAATTTGCGTGTAATTATATTTGGTTAGGTTTTCTCTTTGATTTAAAACACTTATTCCATAACCGCTATTCATGTTTTCGTTCCAAGTATTTACAAATGCATAATCGGTATCTATTTTTAAATCTAAATCTGGCCATTGCTCCCGATGCACTATCCCTGCATAGGTAGTTTCCATGAATCCAGAAAACCCCGGATTAAGTGTTTCTGGAACTAAGAAATATTGAGTAAAAATTGGGTCTTGTGCTCTTGTTTCTGAATAAAAGCAACATGCAATTAGTATTGTTATATATAGTTGTAATCTCATTGTAGTATGTTGCTATTATTTAAGTAATGTAAATGCTCCTCGTTCGGTTATGGTATGGTTGTAAAACGTTTTTGCAGTGATTTTGAAGAAGTAGTTTCCGTTTTCGGCTGCATGATTTTTTATTTGTCCGTTCCATCCACTGATATTTTTTCCAGTTTCAGAATATACAATTCCTCCCCAAGTATCATAAACATCAAGAGTAATGCTATCAAAACCTAAAAACACGGGCGCAAAGGTGTCGTTGTAACCATCATTATTTGGCGTAAAGGCATTTGGAATTACCAGACTATATCCTTTTTCGACTACTAATGTTGATGTATAACTATATTGACAACCAAAAGGATAGGTAACTGTTTGTTTTATTGTATAGGTTCCTACTCTTGTATAAATATGTTTTGGATTTTCTTCGTTGGAGAATTTACCATCACCAAAATCCCAAGAAATATTTGTAAAATCTCCTGTTGCTAGATTCGTAAATAAAATAGGGTCGTAAATTGAATACAAATCATAAACATCTTTGCCATAAGAGCTTGTCGAATAATTAGCTATTCCTAAAACAGGTGTATTCACATTGTATGGAAAATCGGCAGTACATCCAAAACTATCGGTTACACTAAATATGATTAAACCTTTATTTTCGGTATTCATAATTTCATTATTAGATCCTGAAACAACTCCATCGGACCAACTTAATGTATAGGGTGGTATTCCACCTTTTACGTGTCCTATGAATGTTTGATGTACATATTTAGTTTCACAATCAAAATCGGTTAGTACTTCGATAGTTGGCGTAAGCTGATCGAATCTGGTAATTTCCCATTCTTCTGATTTATTACAACCATTAGCATCTGTAACAGTAACGGCATAAATCCCTGGTGGAAGTTTTCTCAAATCTTCGGTTTTTGCACCATTTGACCATGAGTACGTAAATGGAGCCAGACCTCCTGTTACCACTAAATTAATCTCTCCTGTGTTTGCATCAGCACAATCTAAAGGATTTGAAACAACGGCGCTTAGTTCTAACAAAGAAGGCTCAGATATTTTAAAGGTTCTTATTATTTCACATGGTGTTCCATCTGTAATTGTTACTTTATAGCTTCCTGGCCCAATATTATTACGTTCAACCCCTGCTGTCGAATTATCATCCCAAACTAACTTAACTGGCGCTACACCTCCTACAAGGTTCAGTCGGATATACCCATCATTTGCACCAAAACAAGAAACGTTCTTTACATCTGGATTGATAGTAAATACTGGTACATTAACTATATCTATAGTAAATACTTTAGGACAGTCTAATGCATCGGTAATTGTGATTACATAAGTTCCCGCTGATAAATTATTTTGTACTAAACCAGTTCCTAAATTGCTCCATTCAATAATATATGGATCTCCTGTTGCAAAAGGAACTCCTCCTGTAATGCGATCAATAGTAATCGATGCATTAGCATCATCATAACATCCTATCTCGGTTTTAGTGTACTCTAAGTGTATTTCATCATTTTGAAGTAATACAACTTCCAATTCATCTGTACAGCCAGAATTATCAGTAACAGTTAAATTATAAGTACCTGCTGCAAGACCTTTTAAATTTTGAAGATTACTACTAAATCCGTCTGGTCCCGTCCAGCTGTATCGGTAATTAAAAACTCCGGGAGACAGCTCGGTATATTGACCGCCCATTGTACTAACATTAATTTCACCTGTATAATATCCATAACATGAAATATCAACTTGACTTTCCTTTTTTACTTTTAATAATGGCGGTTCGATGATCGTATAACTGTCTGTAAGTATATTACAATTATTAACTTCGGTAATGGTAAAGTCATACTTTCCTGGTCCAAGATTATTAATATTGCTGGTAGTCTCAGGATAAGGATTCCCATCTTTTGTCCACACATAAGTATAGGGCGGTGTCCCTCCTGTTGCCGATAAATTTATACTCCCATTATTTAACCCAAAACATGTGATATCATTTTTACCTCCTGAAAATCTAAATTCATCCGGTTCAGTAACAGAATAACTTTTTGTAAACGGGCAATCTCCATTATCAGTAACTTTTAAATAATACATTCCTGCTTTTAAATTAAAAATATCTTTATCGGTACTTGTAAATCCATCAGGGCCTGTCCAAGAAAAAAGATAAGGAGTTCCTGTTGCAAAAGGAATACCTCCTGTTACACTTATCGTAATGGAACCATCATTTGAACCAAAACAGGTAGTGTTTTTTGTAACTGGGGCTACTGTTATTAATGGATCTACTGTTACTGTTATTGTAAAATTAGGCCCAGGACAAGCTCCAGATATAGGCGATACAGTATACGTTACTGTTGCCGGATTGGCTGTGTTATTTATTAAAGTCTGGCTAATATTTAGTCTTGGAGAAGATTGTGCATTTGCACCACTTACTGCTCCTGCAGGAGAAACTTCGGGTGTTGACCAAACATAGGTTGTTCCTTCGGGTACATAATCTATCTCGTTATTAACAGGTGTAACCTCAAAACTAGTGTCACTACATATTCTTGCTGTCTTATCATTTATAACTGGAGAAAGAACTAAATTAACAGAAAAAGGAGCCTCTTTGCTAGTTGTTCCACAGCTATTTGTAACACTAAAAGTAGCTACATAATTACCACTAGTTGCATAATATATTGGTCCCGGATCAAGCGATGTAGATGAAGAAGGAATACCCCCTGGAAAGTCCCATAAATAAGTGATCTCTGAACTTAGAGAACAAGTTTGTTCTACCGTGCCAACTGGATGGATTGTAGCTGAATCACAGTAATCAGAAATAGGATTTATAGTAATAACAGGTTCCTTTTCTACTGATATTTCCTTTGTAATATAACTCTCTTCTCTGCAAGAATTTATTGTTGTTAACTTAACAGAATAGGTACCTGACAGCGTAAAATTAAAAACAGGATCTTTTGATGAAGAATTAGTACCATTTGCAAAATTCCATTGCCCTATACCTGTTCCTGGTACTGACTCTTTGCCACATAATCCTTCAACGTAATTAGTAACTTCCCATTTGTAACTCTCTGTACTACAAGCTAAACTTGTATCTGTAGTATTCGTAATGTGAACAATCCTTGAAGTACAAAAATTACCAAAGGTATTATTAAAGGTAAAACTGGGTTCTAATATGGGCTCTATACATATCTCTTTTCTCATTTCACTCCCTGTTCCACATGCTGTTGTTGCTTTTAAAATAACTGTATACCTACCTGGTGTTGTATAAACATGTGTTGGATTAATCTCTCTAGAAACTGGTGTTCCATCACCAAAATCCCAAGTATAAACATCAATCGTGCTACAATTATTAGTATAACCTTCAGTGCTTGTATTAATAAATTGAACAGGAGTTTCGACACATCCCACAGGTTGCATATCAAAGCTTATTTCGGGCTTAGCTAATATAGTAATAGGTCCGACTGTAAGAATCTTTTTATCACAAGATGTCTTTATTGTTACTTTAACCTCATTTCCAAAAGGACAATTGGCTTTTATAAACTCATGCGGTATAGGAAAATTTTCAGACGCTTTCGGATTAGCCGCATTATAATAAGGAGAGCGTTCTAAATCCTCCTGTTTATATGATTGTTCAGTTCCATCGCCATAATTAACAAGATATTCGGTATCTGAAGGGTTAAGCCCCCATCCCCCTATTTCAAAATTCATTGGACCTACAGGAAGACATAAATTGGTAGTATTACCTGGAGCAAATAGTGCCCCTACTGGGTTACTAGAATTTTTAACTACATAACGAACATCATTACTACAGCCATTATTTCCGATTCCAGTAATAACCATATCAAAAGAGCCTACATTTTGGTATTCATGTGCTTTTGGAAAAGTGACATTTGTTTCAGAACTGCCATCTCCCCAACTTACATTATAAGAAGTGATACACCCTATTGAATCTGAATTATTCACTACATTAATTGTATATTTAGAATTAGAATTATTATCTGCACATTTATTAAAAGAAGTACTTCCCTCATTTACGAACTTTAAATCTGGTTTTTGTTTTACCAAAATAGTTTTCGTTATACTGTTTTCACCGCTAGCATCAGTAACCGTAAGCTTGACGGAAAAAGACTCCGTACCGCAACCAACAGCTTTAAAAGAATGACTTGGGCTACTTTCTGTAGAAGTCTCCCCGTCTCCAAAATCCCATTTATAGCTAAAAGGTGCAGTACCACTTACAACAGGAGTAAATACAATAAGAGTTCCTGAACAAGTTTCATCATTAGTAAAATTGAAATCTACATTGGGTACTAAAACTAGGTTTTCATACCCTTTATTAGAAGTAAAATCGTTTTTATTGACAGCCCCAAATGCATGAACTGAAGTCGTAGTTATTAAAAGAAAATATAAGTGTAAAAAGTAAATTTTTCTCATGAAATGTCATTTGTTTTGTAGCTAAAAGTATATGTTTTTTTTTAAACCAAAAAAATATTATAAAAAAATCTTTTTTTGGTTTAAAAAAATTTAAACTAAAAAAGAACACAGAAACAATCATAACGTACTAAAAATAACACAAATACAATTTAATATTGAAATCAAAAACTTTCATTTATTTTAGTATCCCCAATCTAATTTTTTTTCTCATTCCTGATTAAAAACAGGATTATTGACGGTATAAAATACCAATAACAAGTACGCAGTTGTTTTGCGTAGAAAATATAAAAGCGTACTTTTATCCCTGAATTTTTTTTTGCAAAAAGGACAAAAACGGCAAGTATTTTACTTTAACTTTTGACCAAAAGAGATAGTAACATTCTGATGCGTGATTTTCTTTTTTGTTGAAACACACCAAATAATTATTAACTAAATTAATCTCGCAAAGACGTAGAATAATAACGTTTTATTTTATGCAGATTTTACAGATTAAAGCAGATTTTTTTCTTAATCCTTTTAATCTGTCGCTTTAAATATAAAACTTTGAGCCTTTGCGGCAAACCACATAATATGTCACAAAACAAAAATGCATTGATTCGATACAAAACAATCGATAAATGCCTGCAAAACCAATACAGAACCTGGACTCTCGACGATTTAATCGAAGCCTGTTCCGACGCATTATTTGAGTATGAAGGTCGCGAAAACCGCATAAGTAAACGTACCATCCAAATGGATATTCAACTCATGCGAAGCGAAAAACTCGGATACAATGCTCCTATCGTAGTTTATGATAAGAAGTTTTATAAGTACGATGAAGAAGATTTCTCGATTACCGATATACCACTTACAGAAACCGACATGAATGTTTTAACAGAAACAGTTTCTATGTTAAAGCAATTTAAAGATTTCTCCTTGTTTAGTGATGTTTCGGATATTTTGCAGCGGTTAGAAGATAAAATCTATTCAGAGAAATCGCATACTAATTCTGTAATTTATCTGGATAAAAACGAAAACTTAAAAGGATTAGGTTATCTGGACGAAATATATCAAGCAATCATAAAAAAAATAGTTCTTGTTATTACCTATAAATCTTTTAAATCCAGAGAAGAACAAAAGTTTAATTTTCATCCTTTTATTTTAAAAGAGTTTAATAATCGTTGGTTTTTGGTAGGAAAGAAAAAAGGCACTCAACCCATAACCAATTTGGCTCTTGATCGGATTACCAGCATCGATTTTGATTTTAACCTACCATATATAGAAGAAGTTTTTGATGCCGAAGATTTTTATAAAGATGTGGTTGGAGTTACCGTGAACCAAGGGATGAGCACTAGAAAAATTGAACTTTGGATTGATAAAGAAAATGCTCCTTATGTTTTAACAAAACCCTTTCATGCTTCGCAAAAGCTAGAAAAAGAAAATGAAGATGGAAGTATTATTATCTCACTAAAGCTTAAAACTAATTACGAAATAGAACGTTTGCTCTTGGGGTTTGGTGATGGATTAGAAGTTATAAGTCCCAATGGACTGCGATTACGAATAAAAGATAAACTTAGAAAAGCTTTACTTAAATATGGAGAATAATTTTTTCCGTTTTTAAAATAAAGAAATATCTTTCAAGATACATTAATCAAAAATCCTAATTTACTGACCCAATGTAACTTTTCGGATAATTCAATAGCTAAAATTTCAAAAAAAATATTATATTTCATTCGAAAAATAAAAACTTAATCGACTCTATTTCAGAACTAATATTTAACAAACTAAAAAATATTTTTCAAAATACTATGCGTGCATAATATTTTTTTGTTATATTTGAAATCGATATAGTTGCCAAAAAAAACGAATTCGATTTAAATTAATGCAAAAGATACTATCGCAATGTATTCACATTAAAATTAGATAATCAAATACAATCTACAAAATGAAAGAAAAAACTATAGATTATATTTTACGCGCAACCTGGCAAGCTGTATCAAGAATGTACAACGAAGAAGCTGCAAAATATGATGGGACAATGGCTACTGGTTTTGCCCTATTAAGTATTGATAAAGAAGAAGGTACTCCATCGACAGCATTAGGCCCTAGAATGGGAATGGAAGCCACTAGCTTAACCAGAACGCTCAAATCTATGGAAGATAAAGGCTTGATTGTTCGCAAGAAAAATCCAACCGATGGACGAGGTGTTTTGATTTATCTAACTGAATTTGGAAAAGAAAAAAGAGATTTATCTAAAAATACAGTCTTAAAATTTAATGAAACAGTTAGAAATCACATTTCTGAAGAAAAATTAAAACATTTTATTGAAGTTTCAGAAATCATAAATGAATTAATACAAGATAAAAATATATTTAATCAAACAGAAAAAACAGAAAATGAAACGCACAATTAAAAAAGTTGCCGTAATTGGATCCGGAATTATGGGTTCAGGAATAGCTTGTCATTTTGCTAACATTGGTGTGGAAGTTTTACTCCTAGACATCATTCCCCGTGAGTTAACAGAGACAGAAACTAAAAAAGGCTTAACGCTTGATAGCAAAGCCGTAAGAAACAGAGTAGTAAACGAACACCTTGCTAACTCATTAAAATCTAAACCATCTCCTATTTACAGTCAGAAATTTGCAAACAGAATTACGACTGGAAATACAACTGATGATATGGCAAAAATTGCCAATGTTGATTGGATTATTGAAGTTGTAGTAGAACGTCTTGATATTAAAAAACTGGTTTTTGAGCAAATTGAAAAATTCCGTAAACCAGGAACATTAGTAACATCAAACACATCTGGTATTCCGATTCACTTTATGAGCGAAGGAAGAAGCGAAGACTTCCAACAACATTTCTGCGGAACACACTTTTTTAACCCTGCGCGTTACTTAAAATTATTTGAAATTATTCCTGGTCCAAAAACTTCGACTCAAGTATTGGATTTCTTAAATGAATACGGATCTAAATTTTTAGGAAAAACTTCAGTTGTTGCTAAAGACACTCCTGCTTTTATCGGAAACAGAATCGGTATTTATGGCATCCAAAGTTTATTCCATTTAGTTAAAGAAATGGGATTAACTATCGAAGAAGTTGATAAATTGACCGGACCAGTTATTGGTCGTCCAAAATCGGCTACTTTCCGTACAGTTGATGTTGTAGGTTTAGATACTTTGGTACACGTTGCCAATGGTATTTACGAAAACTGCCCAACAGACGAACAACACGAATTGTTCAAACTTCCAGATTTCATCACAAAAATGATGGAGAATAATTGGTTAGGAAGCAAAACAGGACAAGGTTTCTACAAAAAAGTAGATAGAGATATCCTTACTCTTGATTTAGACACGCTAGAATATCGTGCAGCTAAAAAAGCCAATTTTGCTACACTTGAACTAACAAAAACTATCGATAAACCTATCAATCGTTTTAAAGTTTTGGTGAAAGGTAAAGATAAAGCTGGAGAATTTTACCGCAAAAGTTTCGCCGGAATGTTTGCTTATGTATCAAACAGAATTCCTGAAATATCAGACGAATTATATAAAATTGACGATGCCATGAAAGCTGGTTTCGGATGGGAAAATGGTCCTTTCGAAATTTGGGATGCAATTGGTGTCGAAAACGGAATCGAAATCATGAAAGCCGAAGGTTTAACGCCTGCTGCATGGGTAAACGACATGATAGCTTCTGGAAGCAAAAGCTTCTACTCTGTAAAAGAAGGGGCTACTTATTTTTATAACATTTCGACAAAATCACAAACTAAAGTTCCAGGACAAGATGCATTCATTATCCTAAACAACATTCGCGAAAGCAAAAAAGTTTGGAGCAATAGTGGTGCAATTATCCAAGATTTAGGAGATGGAATCTTAAACTTAGAATTCCAATCTAAAATGAATACTATTGGAGGTGATGTACTTCAAGCAATTAATAAAGCAATCGACTTATCTGAAAAAGAATATCAAGGTTTAGTTATTGGTAACCAAGCAGCGAATTTCTCTGTAGGTGCTAATATCGGAATGATATTTATGATGGCTGTTGAGCAAGAATATGACGAGTTGAATATGGCCATCAAAATGTTCCAAGACACAATGATGCGCGTACGTTACTCAGGAATCCCTGTTGTTGTAGCTCCTCACGGAATGACTTTTGGTGGTGGATGCGAAATGAGCTTACATGCCGATAAGGTGGTAGCTGCTGCTGAAACCTATATGGGATTAGTTGAGTTTGGTGTTGGTGTACTTCCTGGTGGTGGTGGATCTAAAGAAATGGCTTTAAGAGCTTCTGACCTATTCCGTAAAAACGATGTGGAATTAAACGTTCTTCAAGAATATTTCTTAACTATCGCTATGGCAAAAGTATCAACTTCTGGTTATGAAGCTTTTGACACTGGACTTTTACAACATGGTAGAGATGTTATTGTGGTAAACAAAGACCGTCAGATTGCCGAAGCTAAAAAACATGCCTTGTTAATGGCTGAAGCTGGTTATACACAACCAATAAGAAGAACAGATGTAAAAGTATTAGGAAAACAAGCTCTTGGAATGTTCTTAGTAGGTACAGATCAAATGGAAGCTGGAAAATACATCTCTGAGCACGATAAAAAAATTGCTAACAAACTAGCTTACGTTATGGCTGGTGGTGATTTATCTGAAGCTACTTTAGTATCTGAGCAATATTTATTAGATATCGAACGTGAAGCTTTCTTGAGTTTATGTACAGAGAGAAAGACATTGGAGAGAATCCAGTATATGTTAACTAAAGGAAAACCTTTGAGAAACTAGTATCAAGTAATAAGAATTAAGTATTAAGAAATGCACCAGTTTTAAAAATTAAAGATTTGGCAGAAAGCAATGGATATAGCGGTTCATGTTTATGAAATCTCAGCATTGTTGCCAAATGATGAAAAGTTCAATTTAATTCATCAAATAAAAAAATGTGCTGTTTCCATTCCTTCAAATATTGCTGAAGGCTCAGGTAGAAATTCAGATAAAGAATTTATGCATTTTTTAGGAATTGCAAATGGTTCAACTTTTGAATTAATAACCCAATTAATACTTGCAAAAAGGCTTAAGCTTGTTAGTGAAGATTTAATTCAACCAACTATTAATCAATTAGTAGAAGTTTCAAATATGAATTTTTCATTTCAAAGGTCATTAAAAGATAAAATCAACAAAACAATTGGAAAATCTTAATACTTGATTCTCCAATCTTAATACAATCATTTATGAAAACAGCATATATAGTAAAAGCATACCGTACTGCGGTAGGAAAAGCACCAAAAGGAGTTTTTAGATTTAAAAGACCTGATGAATTGGCTGCAGAAACCATTCAGTTTATGATGGCTGAACTACCTGATTTTGACAAAAAACGTATTGATGACGTTATGGTAGGAAATGCCATGCCAGAAGCCGAACAAGGTTTAAACGTTGGTCGTTTAATCTCTCTTATGGGATTAAAAGTAGAAGATGTTCCTGGTGTAACTGTAAATCGTTACTGTGCATCTGGACTTGAAACTATCGGAATGGCAACGGCTAAAATCCAATCGGGAATGGCAGATTGTATCATCGCTGGTGGTGCCGAAAGCATGAGCTTTATTCCAATGGGAGGCTACAAACCAACTCCGGATTATAAACTTGCTGCCGAAGGTCACGAAGATTATTACTGGGGAATGGGGTTAACTGCTGAGGCAGTTGCCAACCAATATAAAATTTCAAGAGAAGATCAAGATGAGTTTGCTTATAACTCTCACATCAAAGCATTAAAAGCGCAAGCTGAAGGTAAATTCGACAAACAAATTGTTCCAATTACTGTTGAACAAACTTTTATCAATGAAAGTGGTAAAAAAGAAACAAAATCATACGTTGTAAATAAAGACGAAGGTCCTCGTGCTGGAACTTCTAAAGAAGCTTTGGCTGGTTTAAGACCTGTTTTTGCTGCTGACGGAAGCGTAACTGCTGGTAACTCTTCTCAAATGAGTGATGGTGCTGCTTTTGTTTTAATCATGAGCGAGGATATGGTAAAAGAATTAAACCTTGAGCCTATCGCTAGATTAGTAAACTTTGCTTCATCAGGTGTTGAACCAAGAATCATGGGAATCGGACCTGTAAAAGCAATTCCGAAAGCCTTAAAACAAGCAGGTTTACAACTAAAAGATATTGATTTAGTAGAGCTAAACGAAGCTTTTGCTTCTCAATCATTAGCTGTAGTTCGCGAATTAGGTTTAAACCCTGATATCGTAAACGTTAATGGTGGTGCAATCGCTTTAGGTCACCCTCTAGGATGCACAGGAGCAAAACTATCTGTACAATTATTCGACGAAATGAAACGCAGAGGAAGTAAATACGGAATCGTTTCTATGTGTGTAGGAACGGGACAAGGAAGTGCTGGAATTTACGAGGTTCTTTAAAAAGAGAGAATAGTGGAAAGAAGCAAGAGGAAAGATGTTTTTTTGAGAAGGAAGAAGTAAGAGTGAAGACTCTTTAAGGTAATAAAAAACCTACTTTTAAACTCGTGATTTCTTATCTTGGCTCAAAAAACAAGAGACATAATTTTAAGAATTTTGAAAATTTGGATTTTAGCAATGAATATTACAAATGATATTTATAAACTAACATTAACTTTTCCAAAATTCGAGATCTATAGCTTGACAAGTCAGATGAATCGATGCTCCGTTTCAATGCCATCTAATATTGCAGAAGGCTCAAACAGAGGAAATAAACATTTTCAACATTATTTGAATATTAGTTTAGGATCTTCATTTGAATTACAAACACAATTATTGATAGCATGTCAAAACGACTATTTATCAAAAGAAAAAACTGAAGAAATAGAAAACAAAATAATTGAATTTCAAAAGATGACAACAGGTTTCATAAACAAGTTAGACAACAATCTTTCTTCTTGATTCTTGCATCTAAATTTAAAAAAATAAAAAAAAACAGAACCATGTCAGACAAAACAAGAGGAGGTCAATTCCTAGTAAAAGAAACAAAATGCGAAGATATCTTTACACCAGAAGATTTTTCGGAAGAGCAGTTAATGATGCGTGACTCTGTAAAAGAGTTTGTGGACAAAGAATTATGGGCACATAAAGATCGTTTTGAGAAAAAAGATTATGCTTATACTGAATCATCTATGCGTAAAGCTGGTGAACTAGGACTTCTAGGAGTTGCTGTTCCTGAAGAGTACGGCGGATTAGGAATGGGATTTGTATCTACTATGCTAGTTTGTGATTATATCTCAGGAGCCACAGGTTCGTTCTCTACTGCTTTTGGAGCACATACAGGTATTGGAACTATGCCAATTACGCTTTACGGATCTGAAGAGCAAAAGAAAAAATATGTTCCTAAATTAGCTACAGGTGAATGGTTTGGAGCTTATTGCTTAACTGAACCGGGAGCTGGATCTGATGCTAACTCTGGAAAAACTAAAGCAGTTTTATCTGAAGATGGAACACATTACAAAATTACTGGACAAAAAATGTGGATTTCGAATGCTGGTTTCTGTAGCGTTTTCATCGTTTTTGCTCGTATTGGTGATGATAAAAACATTACAGGTTTTATCGTAGAAAATGATCCTTCTAATGGAATTTCTATGAATGAAGAAGAGCATAAATTAGGAATCCGTGCTTCATCTACTCGTCAGGTTTTCTTTAATGATACCAAAGTACCTGTTGAAAATATGCTTTCTGAAAGAGGAAACGGTTTCAAGATTGCAATGAATGCATTAAATGTTGGTCGTATTAAACTAGCTGCAGCTTGTCTTGATGCTCAAAGAAGAGTAACCTCTGGAGCAGTAAAATATGCTAACGAAAGAATCCAATTTAATACAGCAATTTCTCAATTTGGAGCAATTCGTTATAAACTAGCCGAAATGGCAACTAGCGCTTATGCTGGTGAGAGTGCTTCTTACCGTGCTGCAAAAGATATTGAAGATAGAATTATTGCTCGTGAAGCAGAAGGAGCAACACATCAAGAAGCAGAATTAAAAGGGGTTGAAGAATACGCAATTGAGTGTTCTATCCTTAAAGTTGCTGTTTCTGAAGACATTCAAAATTGTGCTGACGAAGGAATTCAAATTTTTGGTGGAATGGGATTCTCTGAAGATACACCAATGGAAAGTGCTTGGAGAGATGCTCGTATCGCTCGTATTTACGAAGGTACAAACGAAATCAACAGAATGCTTTCTGTAGGTATGTTAATCAAAAAAGCAATGAAAGGGCATGTTGATCTATTAGGACCTGCAATGAAAGTATCTGAAGAATTAATGGGTATTCCATCTTTTGACACTCCTGATTTCTCTGAATTATTTGCTGAAGAAAAAGGAATCGTTGCAAACCTGAAAAAAGTTTTCTTAATGGTTGCTGGTAGTGCAGTCCAAAAATATGGTCCAGACTTAGATGCTCACCAACAATTATTAATGGCTGCATCAGATATCTTAATCGAAATCTATATGGCAGAAAGTACTATTCTTAGAACTGAAAAATTAGCCAAAAAAGAAGGCGAAGCTAAAGTACAAGAGCAAATTGCCATGGCAAAATTATACTTATACAAAGCAGTAGATATTGTTACTCAAAAAGGAAAAGAAGGTATTATCTCTTTTGCTGAAGGTGACGAACAACGTATGATGTTAATGGGATTACGTCGTTTTACAAAATATACTAATATGCCAAATGTAGTAGCTCTTAGAGAAACGATTACTTCAAAATTAGTTGCAGAAAACGAATACTGCTTCTAAAATAAAAATAGTTTTTAGTCAATTTAATTTGTTCAAAACCGCAGCTGTCCCGAAAACACTGCGGTTTTATTTTTTTGTTTAATTTGATTTCATAATTAAATCATTATCACGATCAGAACCCAAATTTAAAAAACGTTCGTACTCTCTTAAAACATCTGAGATAATACCATCTTTACTTAAATATTGAATATCATACCCCATTCTGTGATCTCCAAAATAAGTAAAAGGATGAAAAGAAATTTCAGAATCAATATCAGCAGTGTTTTTTTCATTAATTAAAGTCTCCGATATAGTGAGTGGCTGAGCCATTACACCGTATTTAAAACTCCTCAATTCGTCATGTTTAATCTCAAATTCAATTGCATGTTTTGGAGTTGAAAAAAGATTAATATTTGCCTCTACATTATTATTTGCTAATTCAATTTTAAGTTCATTGAATGCTATTTTTACTGTAGTATCAATAAATTTATGCACATCCTTCTTTTCAGAAAACGTAAGAATTTTTTCGAGATGTTCTTTCCAATTATTATTATTCCAGTTTAAACTACCATGTGAATATTTCTTTGCACTATATTCATTATCTGTAATTAGTGCTTTCCACAAATTGTAACACAATAAAATCATTATTATTCCAAAGGGCAAAGCGGTTATAAGAGTCATGGTCTGTAATGAAGCCAATCCACCTGTTCGTAACAAACTTAAAGACAAAAGCGATAGAAGGATTCCCCAAAAAATACTTTGCCATTTTGGGAAACTGGTCGCTCCTTTTGAAGCAATTCCATTCATTATATAAATTCCCGAATCTGCAGAAGTAATAAAAAAGACACAGATGATAAGTAGCGATAAGATATTTAAAAATGTTGTAAAAGGAAAATAATCAAAAAAAACAAATAATAAAGTGTCTGGATTGCTCACCAATTGACTTAAAGCTCCATTGGCAACGTGTTCATCAATCCAAACAGCACTACTTCCAAAAACAGTCATCCATAAAAAATTAAAAAAAGCAGGAATAAACAAAACGGCAAAAATAAACTCTCTAATAGTTCTTCCCTTTGATATTTTGGCAATAAATAATCCCACATATGGTGCCCATGAAATCCACCACGCCCAATATAAAATTGTCCACTTAGAAAACCATTCTTGGCTCCCTTTTTCATAAGCATACGTATTAAAAGTAAGAGAAATAAAGTGGCTAATATAGTATCCTAAACCTTCTGTAAAAGTGCTTAAAATATAAATAGTCGGACCGAAAACCAATATAAATAACATTAGTAAAACAGCCAATATAATGTTCAATTCACTAAGTTTCTTTACTCCTTTTCCTAAACCAGAAATTGCCGAAAAAACCGCGATTACCATAACTACTAATACAATCGCAATTTGATATTTAAAATCAGAATCAGGAATAAGTTTAAGAGTCACTAATCCTGCACAAAGTTGTACAACTCCAAAACCTAAAGTAGTTGTAATTCCAAAAAAAGTACTACACAATCCGAAAACATCAATAATATTACCTAATCTACCATGTATTTTATCCTTCAACATTGGATAAAAACCACTTCTAATTGCAAGCGGTAAATTATGTCTATATGCGAAATACGCTAAAGATAATCCAACAACGCCATATATAGACCAAGCATGAAAACCCCAATGAAAAAAGGTATACAATTGTGCCTCTTTAGCCCGAAGATTTACAGCTAGATTAGCATTCGCAGGAGTTGCATAATGAGACATCGTTTCACTTACTCCAAAATACATTAACCCAATTCCCATTCCTGCAGCAAAAAGCATAGCTACCCATGAGAAAAAAGAATAATCAGGTACAGAATCATCATTACCAAGTTTTATTTTTCCCAATTTACTAACTGCTAATCCAATTAAAAAAAGGACAAAAACAGTTACTATTAATACATATAGCCAACTCAAATTTTTAAAAACTATTTCTTTAGCAAAATTAAAAACACGTTCCGCATCATTTGAGAAAAAACCGCAAAACAATGAAATCGCTATAATTATGGATAAACTTGGTAATGCAACAGATTTTGTAAAGTTAGTTTTAAAGACACTTGAGCTTGTAGATTTGTTCATGATAAAATATTTTTTTACTGTAATTATCTAAAGTAAATCCAAATTTTAAATTTCAGATTGAGGAAGTTTTTATTAATATAACTTTGATAATTTTACACAGAAGAATTGTAAAACTAATAAAAAAGAAACGATTTCCCCCTTAAAACAGTATAAAGTTTAATTCTTAAAACAAAAACTATAACAAATAAGCCCAATACTATGTGTGTATTTAATTACTATTTCGATTGAAATGTTTTATATTTAGCATTCATAAAAAACCTATTAAAAAAAATCTTAAAATGAAAAAATTAAAACTGATTATTTTCTTTTTCTTCTGTTGTTTTGCCACAAACTCTTTTTCACAATCAACAAAAAAAATAGATGTTATTGCTTATTATACTGGCGATGATAAACTTATTGATCAATATGATGTAAGTAAGCTTACTCACATAATTTTTAGCTTCTGCCATTTAAAAGATGGAAAATTAAGTGTAGACACAACTAAGGACTCAATCGCAATTAAACACCTAGTTGGATTAAAGAAAAAGCACCCTAAGCTTAAAATCATGCTTTCGCTAGGCGGATGGGGCGGATGTGAACCATGTTCTGAAGTTTTCTCTACTGCTCAAGGAAGAATTGTTTTTGCTAAATCGGTAAAAGAAATTAATAATTATTTTAAAACTGATGGTTTAGATTTAGATTGGGAATATCCAGCAATTGAAGGACTCCCTGGGCATTTATACCAAGCAGCTGATAAACGAAACTTTACTGAACTTGTAAAGGCATTACGTGCTTCTTTAGGTAAAAAGCATGAACTTAGTTTTGCAGCGGGAGGGTTTCAAAAATTCTTAGACGAATCTATAGAATGGAAAATTATAATGCCATTAGTAGATCGTGTAAATATAATGAGCTATGATTTGGTAAATGGATATTCAAAAGTAACTGGTCACCATGCTCCTTTATATGGAGGAACTCCAGACGCACAATCCACAGACAGAGCGGTAACTTATCTATTAAAATTAGGGATTCCTGCAAACAAATTAGTAATTGGTGGAGCTTTTTATACTAGAATCTGGAAAAATGTTGCCAATATAAACAATGGTTTATATCAAACAGGAGAGCATATTGAAGGTGTTGCTTTTAAAAACTATGCAACTACGTTTACTGAGGCTAATGGATGGAAATATTTCTGGGATAATAAAGCAAAAGCAGGATATTGGTACAATGAAAAAGAACAAAAATTTGCTACGGGAGATGATCTTCCTTCAATAAAAGAGAAAACTGAATATACTATAGCTAAAAAATTAGGAGGCATCATGTTTTGGGAATTGCCTTTAGACACCTTCAAAGGCGGAATGGTTGATGCAATTTATGAAGTGAAAAATAAAAAATAAAAATGTCATAAAATAAAAATGCGTTAACAATTCCTTGAATTGTTAACGCATTTCCTTTAAGCGAAAATCACCTTTAGTTCACTTTAGATTTTTCAATTTCCCCAATAAAAGGGATAGAGTCTTGTATTTCACTACTAATTGCTGTTTGCAAATAAAATTCTAATTGCACAAATTTAGCAGCATTAATAGCTCCTATTGCCTTTTTGGCTTTATTATACGTTTTATTATATAATTTTTCATAGCTAAGATTATTTTTTAATAAGCCTTTAGCCAACTCGTCAGCTTTAGCATCTGTAAGAGTAGCATAATTTATAGCATAATCATCAATCAATTTCAATTTTGTAAGTCCCAATGATTTACGTTCTGCCTCATAACCTTCATATACTTTCAAAAAAGCTGAAGTTTGCTCATCTGACAAATTCATATATTGTTTTACAAGTTCTGCTTTTGATCTTCCATAAATACTCTGAATAACATCTAAATCTTCTTTCTCTAAAGATTGAGCAAAACAATTCGCTGAAGCCACCAATAATAATGTAATAAGAAACTTTTTCATAATTTTAGATTTAAATTTTATAGTAATAAATATTCCTTAAAATTTCTAAACATACAGCAACAACAAAGCTATTGCTTACAACTGCTATTTCTTATCTGAACCAACTTTTGGAGCACTTATCTCTCCATAATAAGTAATTGATGATCGATTATTACTATTTACTGAAAGTGTTGTACTCCCATTAAAAAAAACAGAAAACATCAAATTATAAACATCATCTTTCCCTTTTACTATAGCTTTAAAATCATAGCTCTTATTCTTTTTATCTACTTTTATATTTTCAGGTGTACCTTCAAATTTTATACCTCCCTCACTACCATAACCAATATTGTAACCACGTCCAAAAAATGGCAAATCACAGGTTACTTTTTCTTCATTAAATTTTAAAAAATAAGTATTATAATCTAAAATAATAACTCTTCCACCACGTGGAGAAATTTTCTGAGCTTCAAACACAAAGTTTTTAGAATCAACTAACGATTCGATTTGTTTTTGCAGTTGTAATTCCTTTTCTGCTTTAAGCTCTTTAGATGTCTTCTTTTGTGCAAAAATAGAGATACTAAAAAAAAATGATAACACTAATAAAATAGACAATTTAGTTTTCATAAAAATAAATTTTAACAAGATTAAAAATAAATACCTTCTATTTTTTTGTAAATCGCATCATGGCAATATCTCCTGAAATAAAATTTAATGTTTTCCCATTATCAGTAACATCATAAGAAGTTATCTTTAACATAGTATCCATAAAAACTTGTTCTCCTTGATTACCCATACACATCATTCTAGTGCTTGCTATTCCTTCTTTAAGATTAATTTTATAACCATCAACATTTAATTTACCTGTAAAAGAGTTACAGCTATTGTTTCCAGAAACTCTATTTTCTTTAGTATCAAAAGTTATTGTTGGCTTTTTATTAGGGTACAAACCATCAAAAGCAATTCTTGGCCCAGATATATAATTTAACTCCCAAGTACCATTAAGCTGTTCAGCAGAATTTGCAGTTGTAGTTTTATTTTGTATAGAATTACATGAAAATAAAATAACTCCTAATACAGCGAACATTGATATATTTTTTATCATAATTTAGAGATTTAAATTTTACAAATAACTATTAAAGACTATGTTTAGTATTATATACAAATAAATTCACACACGAATTTAAGCAATATTTCATCTACACTTGTAATTTTAAACTTATTTTTAACTTTACACAATAACGATTTTTACCCTTCTAATGATTTTGTTTCGATAATTTTAAGCTAACTTTACTTTTGATTAAAAAAAAATACCCATTATGAAAAAAATAATTCTATCTCTTATAGTAATTGCTGCGGTTTTTACTGGATGTAAAACAAAAAACAACTCAGAAGACTCTAAAAATTTAACCATCGCTCTTGAAGCTAAAAGCAATAGCTCTGTATCTGGCACAGCGACTTTTGTAGAGAAAAAAGGTGAAGTAACTTTTGTAGCAAAAATTAGCGGCTTAAAACCTGGAGTTCATGCAATACACATTCATGAAAAATCAGATTGTTCTGCTGCCGATGGAAGTTCTGCAGGAGGACACTGGAATCCAACATTTAAAAAGCATGGAAAATGGGGTGTTGGTGAATATCACAAAGGTGACATCGGAAACTTTACAGCAGATGAAAAAGGAAATGGAACAATTACACTAACAACAAATGAATGGTGTATAGGTTGTGGTGATGTAACAAAAGATATTTTAGGAAAAGGATTAATTGTACATCAAGATGCAGATGATTTTACTACTCAACCTACAGGAAATGCAGGCGGAAGAGTCGCTTGTTCAGCAATTATAAAATAATTACTTCAATCAAAAAAACCATTTTATTAACAAAATAAAATGGTTTTTTTTTCATTTTAATCAATCCCAAAATCATAAAAAAAGGATAGCTTTGTAGCTTCAAATTAAAGCAATGATTAACCCTTCGGCAACAGGTTGGATAGATAAATTTTTTAGTAAACAAAAGTTCCAAGAACATGTCGTTACTGAAACTAATAATACCTTTTATCAAAAAATTAGAGCGACAGGTTTTATTTATGGCCATATAATTGCAATAGAAACTCCAATACCAATTAAAACAAAAGGTTGGTTTAAAACTGAAATTTCAAAAGTAGCTTTATTAAATACTTTATTTGGTATTTATTCTTTTACCAAAAACGATACTAATTCAGAACATTTCATTACCGAAGCTTTGGCTTTCTATAATCAAATGAATCCTGAAGGTTTTAATCTCTTCAAAATGTTACTTCCTAAAAGTAGTGATTCTCTAACTTTAGAAAACATTATTGATGAACGTGTTCAGACAAACGACAGTATCATTAGTAAAAACTTTTCCCATTTAGTTACAAATGCGCTACTATTTATAGATGTTTTGGCTTTCCGTCAATATTTAATTCATGGATCAATTCCTGAAAAATACCTCCTAAAAATAGAGGAAACAGTTATGAGTATTGTAGCATTAGCCTTAAAAACAAAAACCAATAAATCACAATATGATGATTTATTGATTAAACTCTTTGAAGCCTCGATACGCTATAGCAAATTTTCTAAAATTACAGTTGCTACTTTAGAGACATTACAATTAAATTATTTCACAAATGAACTAGAAAGATATTATCTAATTGATATGGCAGGTATGGCTTTATGGAGCGATGGCATTGTAGAGAATGAAGAGGCTTATTTTTTACATACCCTATCAGGTATTTTAAACGTATCTGATGATTTCGTAACCGAAAGTATCAAAAGCACTAATGCTTTTATCATCGAACATAAAAAAGATATTCCATATTTTAATTACTCAAATCCTGTAAAGCATTTTTACGATCAAATGACAATGGGAGTTATTACGCTTATAAAACGCAATAAAAACCGACTAATTAAGGAAATTATACAAAGTAAAGAGTTAATGCTTCTTCTAGCCTATTCAACCCGCAGAGATCTGGATCCTAGCGAAAAGAAGAAAGTGAAAAAACAATTATTAGATATTTGCAAAACAATTCCATCATTGACGATATTCTTACTTCCTGGAGGAAGCTTACTATTACCCATACTAATTAAGTTCATTCCAACCTTATTGCCATCAGCATTTAATGAGAACTTAAATGATGACAACGAATAAAACAAAAAAATCGCCATAAGGCGATTTTTTATTTACAGTTTCAATTGATAAACTTCATCAAGCTCATCATTCGAACTAATATTCACATTTAGATCTGTTACAAATCCTGAATTTAAACCATAAACCCAACCATGCAACATCAAATCCTGACCATTTTTCCATGCACCTTGTACAATTGAGGTTTTTGCTAAATTATAAACCTGCTCTTTAGCACTTACTTCTACAAAAGCATTAAAACGTTCTGTTTCATCTTCAATAGAATTTAAATATTTATCATGTAAACGGTATTCATCTTTAATATGACGAATCCAGTTGTCAATGATTCCTACTGATTGATTACCCATAGCTGCTTTTACACCACCACAACCGTAATGTCCACAAACAATAACGTGTTTAACTTTTAAAACATTTACAGCATAATCCAAAACACTCAACATGTTCATATCTGAGTGAACAACCATATTTGCAATATTTCTATGTACAAAAACCTCACCTGGTTTTGCTCCAATAATTTCATTTGCAGGAACACGACTATCTGAACAACCAATCCATAATAAAGGTGGTGTTTGCCCTTTGGCTAAATCTGCAAAATAATTAGGATCACTAGCTAATGATTTCTCAACCCATTTTTTATTATTATCTAATATTTGCTTATAAAACTCTTTCATTTTTTATTTTTTTATAACTGTCAATTCTAGTGTTTAGAGGATTTTAAAAAAAACTCTTGTAAAGTTACCTATTTTTAATCCTCCGAAAACACATCATTACTACTTTATTTAACTATTATTTTAAAAATTTTCTTTTTGTGTTTTTTTAACCAATGCTCTTTTTGCAACATCATAATAATGTTCTATAGATACATGGTTTTGCAAATCGGGAGTATTTTCTAACTCATAAGCTTTTTTAAATCCTTTAAGTTTTACCTTAATATTCTGATCAATAGCTCTAGTTTCTTTAAACTCTTTTATTAAATCAAGAATATCATGAGCAATATACACGGTATCTTGTGCATTGATTATTACTTTTGAATTTTCTGGAATCGAATTTAATGTAAGTTTAATAGCTGCTTTATTCAAGAAAGAAACTTCTTGAGCAAGATCAATATGAATTACATCTCCATCTTCATACTCTTCTTTTTTGAAACTGTATGCTCTTTTTAAGTTACCTCTTAAAACAAAAATTACACTAATTACAATTCCTAAAGCAACCCCTTTAAGTAAATCTGTCGCTACAACAAATACTAAAGTTGCAACAAAAGGGATGAATTGGTATTTTCCTTTTTCCCAAAAATGAATGAAGGTTGCTGGTTTAGCCAATTTATAACCTACTAATATTAATATAGTAGCCAAAGTAGCCAATGGAATTTTATTTAAAATTACTGGAATAGCTAATACACTTATCAATAGTAAAACACCATGTATAATGGCAGACATTTTTGATTTTGCTCCAGCATTATTATTTGCTGAAGATCTCACAACAACTGATGTCATTGGTAAACCTCCTAAAAGTGAACTCACAATATTTCCGATTCCTTGTGCTTTAAGCTCAACATTGGTATTTGTATATCGTTTTTGTTCATCCATTCTATCTGCAGCTTCAATACATAATAACGTTTCGATAGAAGCTACAATTGCAATCGTCAAACCTACAACCCAAACCTGAGGATTAGTTATCCCTGCAAAATTAGGAGTTATAATGATTGCTTTAAACTCATCAAATGATGTTGGAATTGGTAATGAAACTAAATGCTCTTTACCAATAGCCAATGGGCTACCTGATGAAATGAATATTTCATTTATAATTATTCCAGCAACAACTGCAACAAGTGCACCTGGAATTAATTTAAGTTTTTGTAAAAAAGGGACTTTATCCCATGAAATTAATATCGCAAAAGAGATTAATGTAATGATTACCGCTCCCATATGAATATGGTTAAAGATCTCAAACAATGATGAAATTGAGTTACTTCCATCATTTTGAACAAATGCTTGGTCTCCTTCAAAATCTGCATCGTATCCAAATGCATGTGGCAATTGTTTCAGAATAATAATAATTCCGATACCCGCCAACATTCCTTCAATTACATTTGTAGGGAAATAATTAGATATACTACCCGCTTTTAAGAAACCTAATCCTAACTGGATTAGTCCTGCAATAAAAACAGCCGTTAAAAATATGTCAAAAGCTCCTAAATCAGTTATTGCTGTAAGGATTATTGCTGTTAAACCAGCTGCAGGACCAGACACACTAATATGTGATTGACTCAAATAACCTACAACTAATCCTCCAATGATTCCAGAAATAATTCCAGAAAATAACGGAGCTCCTGAGGCCATTGCGATACCTAAACACAACGGAAGAGCCACTAAAAACACTACTAAACCTGAAGCAAAATCAGATTTAAGGTTGGCAAAAAGATTTACTTTTCTTTTCATAATACAATAGTAAAAATGTTTGTAAAATATCTACTGTACTACTTAAATACAGTAAATGTTTAAAAATATATAACTGAATGTACTATGCTAAATTAGGTGGTGGTGCAAAAATGCTTGCAGAAATCTTATCATGTTTAGATAATTTTTCTGACAATATAAGATTTGATTTATCAAACGTAGGTAAAACAAACTCACCATGAAATACAGGATGATACACATAAACTTTGACTTCTTTATGCGAATGTTCTTCTTCTGAAAAATTATAAAATGCAGACACATCACATGTTTTCTCAATCATCGTCACAATCGGTGGCGTTGATAAGAAAGCAATAAATAGTAATAATAATATGTATGCGATTTTTTTCATTAGAGCAAAAATAGAGTTAAACTGATAAAATCAAAACACTAAGTTGAAAATTTTAAACAAATTTAACATTAACAAAAAAAACCAGAATAGCATTAAATAGCTGTTCTGGTTTTTTCGTTATTCTATAATTTACAAATCTTCTTCTAACCATGCTCTCATCATCCAAATTGTTTTTTCCTGCTCAGAAATAAAATCACTCATCATCGAGTTAGTTCCTTCATCATTGATCTCATCTGATTGCTTTAAAATTTCTCTTTCAATCTTCAGTAAATCAGTTAATGAGTTTACAATCAAATGAACTGCTTTTTCATCATTCGAAATATTTTTTCCGACTACTATTTTATTATTTTTAATATAATCCTCAAAAGTATGTAATGGCACACCTCCAATTGTAAGAACTCTCTCAGCGATTAAATCTATTTTTACTTGAGCATCTGTATATAATTCTTCAAATTTTACATGTAAATCAAAAAAACGTTTTCCGCGAATATTCCAGTGAATTCCTCGCAAGTTTTGATAATAAACTTGAAAATTTGATAGTAAGACATTTAATTCTTTAACAATTAATTCTGACTCTTTTACTGGCAATCCTAAAATATTAATTTTCATATGTATTAATTTTATATTTCTAATAATTGTAAATTTAAAACAAGTTTTACGAAAATACCATAAAAAAAAGTTATATTTTCTTATTTTTGCATCAGAAAATACTATTAAAAATGACTATAACTCAACTACAATATGTTTTAGCAGTTGCTGAACACAAGAACTTTACTCTCGCAGCCGAAAAATGCTTCGTTACTCAACCTACACTTAGTATGCAAATACAAAAAATAGAAGAAGAACTTAGCATTTTAATATTTGACAGAAGCAAAAAACCAATTCAACTTACTGAAATCGGACAAAAGATCGTAAATCAGGCAAAGAACATTGTTAATGAAGCCAACCGAATAAAAGACATAGTAGAACAACAAAAAGGTTTTATTGGTGGCGAATTCAAGTTAGGAATCATTCCAACTGTTATGCCTACCCTTTTACCAATGTTCTTGAATAATTTTATCAATAAATATCCAAAAGTTAAACTATTAATTGAGGAGCTCAACACTGATGAAATTATAACCAAATTAAAAAACGGACATCTTGATGCTGCAATTGCCGTAACACCATTAGAGGATGAAAAAATAAAAGAGATTGTTCTCTATTTTGAGCCTTTTGTTGCTTACATCCCAGAACAGCATTCTATTTTTCAAAAGGAAGAGATTGAAGTATCTGATTTAAATATTAATGAAATTTTACTGCTACAAGACGGACATTGTTTTAGAGATGGTATTTTAAACCTTTGTAAAAACGGTACAGACATAGAGCCAAATGCTTTCCAGATACAAAGCGGAAGTTTTGAAACACTTATAAAATTGGCCGACGAAGGTTTAGGTACGACATTATTACCTTATTTACATACATTAGATTTAAAAGAAACAGACAAACTAAAGCTTCGTCACTTTAAGGAACCTAAACCTGCCAGAGAGGTAAGTTTAATATACCCAAAAAGTGAATTAAAGATTCAAATCATCGACGCCTTAAGAAGTACGATTGCAGGTGTTGTAAAAGGAGCTATTGTTTTTCAAAATGTTCAGATAATAAGTCCTATACAAAAGAAATAAAAAAAGGAACCTAATTAGGTTCCTTTTTTGTTTATCTATACTTTAACGATCAGTAGACATTCTTTTAATTCGGGCTTTCCGATTGTAAACTTTAATAACCACTCTTCCAATTGTTCCATTTCGTATGGTAATAGTGTTTTGATAGCTTTCTCTAATTCTTTCAAGAAAAGTACCGGGTTGAAACTTACTCTTTCGAGTATTGATTTCGTGTAATCAAACATTATTTTAGACATAATAAATTAAGATTATGGGGTTATCTCTTTATCCTTTAACTCGAAGTAAAAATAAGCATTTTACAATCAAGTACTTCTGTTTTAACTTATTTTTTTGTTTTATTATTAACGAATACGTTTTCTTAAATACACATATATCAATTTAAAACAAATCTAAATAGCATGATTTACATGCCTTTACGAGCTCTAAACATCTCTCTTTTTCCAGGAGGCCCTGCAAGTTTTTCAACCGCAAATCCAACTTCAATCATGCTTCTCTTAACAACACCCCGAGCGGCATAAGTTACAAGAACTCCATTTGGCTTTAAAGCAGCATACATTCTTCTGAATATATCCGTGCTCCAAAGCTCAGGCTGCACCTTATATCCAAAAGCATCAAAATAAATTAAATCAAAAATTTCAACATCATCAATTTCTTGAAAAAATTGCTTCCTTTTAGTTAATACAAATAAATCATTAAGCGTGATTTTTTCATCCCAATTAGTTTCATGCATTTTTTTAAACACACCCCCATGATCTTCTGCTCCCAATTCAGCTACATAATTCATCATAAGTACCTCATTGGCTGTTATAGGATACGCCTCTACTCCAACATAATTTACATGCTGTTTTTTCTTATTTGCTTCTAAAAAAGTAATAAAAGCATTCAATCCAGTTCCAAAGCCAATTTCTAATACAGAAATAGGATTGTCAGTAAATAACGAAAGCCCATTTTTTATGAAGACATGCTTTGCTTCTTGGATCGCTCCATGTTTAGAATGATAACATTCATCCCATTCTTCCAAATGAATTGTAGTTGAACCATCTAGAGTTTGAATTATTTCTCTTTTCACAATTTATAAATCCGTTTATTGATGTTTTTGTCTTATTTAGAAGTCAAATTTAATCAAAACAAATGCGTAAAGCCTTAAAAAAATGTAGTTTTTTCATAAATTTGATATAAAATCAAGCTGTTTTTTAAACTTTTTTAAAAAATAAATAAATCACAGTCAAATGCCATAATTAATATTATTTTAGCAGTCAAATTATATATATATTACTTAATTTTGCAATTAATAAAATTTATTTCACATCCTTTCAATGTTTTAGATTATAATCTTAAGCAATGAATATCGTTCACAAAAACCACACTTTATCATGAGTACAACTCAATCAAACAAAATTGAAATCGTAAAAGCAACTTCATCAAAAATAAATGATGTAGACTTTGATAACTTAAGCTTTGGTGCTGTATTTACAGACCATTTATTCGAATGTGATTTTAAAAATGGAGAATGGCAAACACCGGTCATTAAGCCTTACGCTCCAATTTTAATGGACCCTTCTTCAAAAGTCTTTCATTATGGGCAAGCCATTTTTGAAGGAATGAAAGCTTATAAAGATGATAAAGATGCTATTTGGCTTTTTAGACCTAAAGAAAACCACAAACGTTTTAATGCTTCTGCAGTAAGAATGGCAATGCCAGAAATCCCTGAAGCTATTTTTATAGACGGATTAAATGAGTTATTAAAATTAGATGCAGAATGGGTTAAAAGAGGAAACGGAAGCAGTATGTATATCCGTCCGTTTATGATTGCAACTGGCGCTGGAGTTGTTGCAAATCCTTCTGATGAATATAAATTTATGATTTTGCTTTCACCTGCAAAATCATACTATGCAGGTGAAGTAAAAGTTATTATTGCTGAGCACTATAGTAGAGCTGCAAATGGTGGTATCGGAGCTGCAAAAGCTGCTGGGAATTATGGCGCACAGTTTTACCCAACAAATTTAGCTAATAAAGACGGATTCCAACAAGTAATCTGGACTGATGATGCAACACATACCAAACTTGAAGAAGCAGGTACAATGAATGTATTTTTCAGAATTAACGATACTTTATTAACTGCGCCAACAAGTGAAAGAATCCTAGACGGAATTACTCGTAAAAGTTTATTAGCAATTGCAGAAAAAGAAGGCTTAAAAACAGAAGTTCGTTCAGTATTAGCTTCTGAATTAGTTGAAGCTGCTAAAGACGGATCATTAAAAGAAATTTTTGGTGCTGGTACTGCTGCAGTAGTAAGCGTTATTAAAGGATTCTCATACAAAGATGAATATTACGAATTACCTAAAGCAGCTGATTCTTATGCTTCTCTTTTAAAAGAAAAGCTTACAGGCATACAAAACAAACTAGAAGAAGACACTTTTGGCTGGACTGTAAAAGTTTAGTTTTCAGTCTCAGTATTCAATATAAAAAAAGTGGTTTTCAATGAAAACCACTTTTTTTATATCTTATTTTTTTTTAGTTAAACACCCGTAAACTGAAACTGAAAACTATTTTAATATTTTAGAAAAATCAGGTTTAAAATAATTTGGCCCTTTCATCACTTTCCCATCTTCACGATATATCGGCTGTCCATCTTCACCTAATTTACTCATATTACTTTGCTGGATTTCATCAAAAACTGCTTCAATTTTTCCTTGCAAACCATGTTCGATAATTGTTCCGCATAAAATATACATCATATCGCCAAGTGCATCGGCAATCTCTACCAAATCATTATTTTTTACAGCCTCAAGATATTCTTCATTTTCTTCTTTCATCAAATTGTAACGAAGTATATTTTTTATCTCTCCCAAATCTGCAATTGGCGATTCGCTATGTCCAATTTTAAAAGCAGTATGAAATTCTTTCACTGCATCAATCTGTTTTTGCATAATTATATTTGATTAAATGATATACTAAATTAACAACTATTCTTAAACTATTGCCTAAATTTGCCACAAAAAATTTAAACTTATGTTTAGTCAGGGACAATTAATATTTGCATTGTGTTTTTTTATTGCTTTTGTTATCGCAATGATATTTGCCTACAGAAAAGATGTAGGCCTTCACAAAATATTCTACAAAGGAAATTATAAGGTTTTGCTCGTTTTTATAGCTTTTATCATTATTCTATTTCTAATAAAAATATTCTTCAAACGATAATCTATTTCATAAAAAATGCCCGCTAAATTAGCGGGCATTTTCATTATCTATATATACTTATTAATTTTCTAAAGGCAAGAAGCCAAAGTTTTTAGAATAGTTCAACATTTGTTCCGCAAATGTTTTTGGTTGTTTTACTTCGATAGAAATAATTTTTCCTTTTGCATCTACCTTAGGTTCCAAAACAGGATTTACAAATCCGCTGTATGGCGCTGATGTAAATTGCTTGTTACGTTCTAAAACCTCAGCATGCAATTTTTGATCTACTTTTACACCGTAATTTTCCACCAAAGCCTTTCCTGCATCATAATCTCCTTCTGATTTTATACGTTGCACTTCACGCAATAACTGCCCGAACAAATCATGCAATTTATCATAATCAGTAATATTAAAATAAGTTTTACCGTTACGGTTAATTTTTTCAATTACATTATCTTTTTTTCCTTTTTCATAAACCCAAGCACTCACCCATTGGCGGTTTCTCATGTGAGCTTCTTCGATGTTTGCACCTAAATCCAAACGAACCAATTGAGTCATTAATCCATTACGGATGTAACTGTCATACGATTCCATTCCAACCTTTTTCCAATCATCAACTAATCCAATTTCTTGTAATTTTGGATTGTATAAATAAAACAAACCTACCAAATCGGCTCTACCTTCTTCAAGAGTCGAAGCATAACTTTTTAAAGTTTCTTTTGGAGTTCCAACACCTTCATTTATTTGCCCTGAAGCATGTCCTACAACTTCATGTAAAGCTGTATGTAGCTTATCTCCAAGTTCTCCATATTTTTCCGCCAATATAATTTCTTCTTCGTCATTAGCAAATTCCTTTAATTTACCGCTTCCTCCCGATTGTGAATAAGCATCGATAATATTACCTAATGATATCGATTTAGAACCATGCTCAGCACGAATCCAATCAGCATTAGGAAGATTTACACCAATTGGCGTACCTGGCGAAGCATCACCTGATTCTCCTGCTACGATAACCGTTTTATATGAAACCCCTACAACATTTTTCTTTTTGTGTTCAGCCATTAATGGTGAATTATCTTCAAACCACTGCGCATTTTTTGATATTACCTGCATTTTAGCCGACATATCAAAGTCTTTAATTTGTACAATACCTTCATAAGAACCTCTATATCCTAGTGGGTCATTATATACTTCGATAAAACCACTTATGTAATCAATATTCCCCTCAGTAGCATGTAGCCAAGCAATATTGTAATCATCCCAGGTTTTCAAACTTCCTGTTCTATAATACTCGATTAGCAATCCTATTGCATCACCTTGTTTTTTATTTTCTGCTACTGTTTTAGCTTTTTCTAACCAAAAGATAATTTTATCAATTGCAGCTCCGTACATCCCGCCACTTTTCCAAACTTTCTCTTCTAATTGTCCTTTTGAATTTTTTACCAATTTAGAATTCAATCCATAAGAAACTGGTTTCTTTGGATCTAGGCTTGTTTGTTTTTTATAAAAATCTTCAGCTTCTTCTAATGTAATTCCTTTTTCATAAAAATTAATTGCAGAACCTGCCAATAATCCTTTTGACTCATCAAGATTTACTTTTTTACTATCTTCATTATTGAACAAAACTGAAGCAACATCAGGTGCCAATTTAGTTTTTGTAGCTTTTAATAAACCTTCGAAATATTCTTTTGAGAAATCAGGTTTAATCTTTTCATTAGAGTAATGATGATGAATACCATTAGAAAACCATACTCGTTTAAGATAAATTTCAAAATTTTTCCAGTCAGAACCCTTTTTATCACCTTTATAACTTACATAAATCTGCTCAAGTGCTTTTCTGATTTTTAAATTATTCTTATAGTTCTGATCCCACATTATATCACGACCAGCAGTTCCTGCCTGTGTAAGATAGTACACCAGTTCCTGTTCTTTGAGCGTTAAATTCTCCCAACCTGGTATTTGATAACGCAATACTTTAATGTCGGCAAATTGCTCTACTGTAAAATCAAAAGGTTTATCATTGTTTGTTTTCAGTGTAGATGTATTGGCAACTTGGGCGTTACAAATAACTGAAACACCAGCAATCATAAAAATTCCTGCAGCTTTAAGTAATTTCATTATTAATGATATTTAGTTTATAAAATTATTATTATCCATCAAAGATACATCTTCTTTAAAAAAAACATAAAAAACAACGTTAATATTGCCTTTGAATAGTTTTTAAATGACATTTTTTTTATATTGCTTAATCATTTTTTTCAAATATATTTTTTTATAAAACTATTCGGAAAGTGAAAAAATTAACAAAAAAGACCTAGTTTTGACCTTTTAATATTCTCTATCGAATATTAAAAAAATTTATAACTTTACACCTGAAAATAACCAAGATACTATGAGAATTTTAAAATATATATTCCTTTTATTACTATTAAGTTTAGTCTCATTAACCGTATTTGTAGCTACTCAAAAAGGCGATTTTACAGTTGAAAGAAGTAAAGTTATAAAAACCCAACGTGCTCCTTTATTTAATTTTGTAAACGACTACAGAAACTGGGCAGATTTTGGATCTTGGGTTGTTGAAGATCCAACAATGAAATTCGTTTATCCTCAAAACACTTCTGGATTAAACGCATCCTTTTCATGGAAAGGAGATGACGGTAGCGGAGACATGAAAACTATTGCTGTTACTGATGCACAAAACATTACACAAAAAATGAATTTTGACGGAAGTTTAGCAGATGTTTCATGGGTTTTTAAAGATACCCTTGGCGGTACAAAAGTTACATGGAAATCTAAAGGGACAATGAGTTTTCTTTTCAAAATATACTCAGCACTTAATGGTGGAGCCGATAAAGTTATTGGTACTATGTATGAAAAAAGCTTAGCGAACTTAGATAAAATATTAGTTTACGAGACTAATACATTTGATATTAAAGTAGATGGAATTGTAAAAAAACCAGAAACATTTTATATCAGCCAATCATTTACTAGCGAAATTGAAAAAATAACAAAAAACGTTAGAGTTGTTGCACCTAAATTAATTTCATTTTGTGAAGCTAATGGTATTGAAATTAATGGAAAAACCTTTGTAATCTATCATACCTATGATACAACAAACGGATTAGCAAAAATATCTATTTGTCTTCCTATTAAAAAAGAAATCTTCACAAGTGCTGGAAGTGATATTTTAACAGGTAAGCTAGAACCTTTTGAAGCAGTAAAAACAACTTTAAAAGGAGACTATTCACATACCAAACAGGCAATAGAAAAAGCTACAGCCTATATTAAGAATCAAAAATTATTCTCTGATCTTAATTGGTCTCATATTGAAATTTATTCGGTAAGTAAATCTGAAATTGCAAATCCTTCAAAATGGATTACTGAGATTTATTACCCCGTAAAACCAAAGGTAGTTCCTGCAGAAACACCTGTAGTTAATACCCCAAGAACAGAAACTGCTCCTATCCACACACCTCGCCCAGCTAAAGAAGAGGAATCAGAATTTTAAAACTCCGAAATGGAGATTAAACCTTTTCAAATAATTCTATTCTAACTTATACATATTATAAAGTTGACAGACGAAGAGGTATTTATACAAGAGTTATTGAATCCGAAGACGCAAAATATTGCGTTTCAAAAACTCGTATCTGATTACCAAAAACCATTATATAATCATATTCGAAATGTTGTTTTGGATCACGATGATGCACACGATGTTTTACAAAATACCTTTGTGAAGGTATTTCGATACCTAAATAAGTTTAAAGGAGACAGCAAACTGTTTTCATGGATATATCGTATTGCAACCAATGAAGCATTAACTTTTTTAAATCAGAAAGCTAAGTTAAGTGGGATAACTTCTGAGGAGCTACAGAATAAAACAATTGAAAACCTTCAAGCCGATACTTATTTTGATGGAAATGAAATTCAATTAAAATTACAAAAAGCCATAGTTACGCTACCAGAAAAACAACAATTGGTTTTTAAAATGAAATATTTTGAGGAATTAAAATATGAAGAGATTTCCGAAATATTAGGCACCTCTGTTGGAGCATTAAAAGCATCCTATCATCATGCCGTAAAAAAAATAGAAGCTTATGTTGTATCCAATTAAACCTTTTACAACTAATATAGTCTTACATATATTATGAAAGTATTTAAATTAGAAAACGAGCCTAAAATAGAAACTGGATTTAAAACTCCAGAGCATTACTTTGAAAATTTCTCAGTAAATCTATTAGAGAAGTTGCCACAAAATGAACCAAAAATAATTTCTTTATTTGCAAGAAATAAAAAAATATTCATTGCAGTTGCAGCTGTACTTGTCATTGCATTAACTGTACCGATAGTTAATAAATATGCAACAAAATCTAAAGAACTTGACGAAGCAACCTTAGAAACATATTTATCCTATCAATCTAATTTAAATCAATATGATTTAATTCATGAACTGGACACTGACGATATTCAAAATTTAGATAAAAATATTGCTTTAGGAGATGATACTATAGAAGATCTACTGGCATCGAATCCCAATATTGAACATCTAATTTTAGAATAAAAATACAATTATATTAAAAATGATGCAGATGAAAATTAAAAACATACTTCCGATATTTCTATTCTTAATTACTTTTTCTTTTTATGCTCAGAATGAGAAAATGGACGAAAAGAGAGAGAAAATAAAAGCATATAAAGTTTCTTTCCTAACAACTGAATTAGACTTAACGTCTGTTGAATCAGAGAAATTTTGGCCAATATACAATGCATATGATGATAAACAATTTGAATTAAGACATCAAAAAATGAAAGCGTATACAAGAAAGTTAACTGAAGAAAGTTTAAAAAATATGTCTGAAAAAGAAGCGGCTACACTTCTTTCCCAAATTGAAAATACAGATGAAGAGTTATATATTTTGCGTAAAAAATATACAACTAACTTGAAGAAAATACTTCCTGCGAAAAAAATCATAATTCTACGAAAATCTGAAGATGACTTTAATCGCAAACTACTACACCAATATAGAGATAAAGCAGGTAAAAACTAAATTGTACTTAAAAATAACAACAGCGGAGAACCCTTTATAATAATTACTTTATTATTTAGGGTTCTCATTTTTTAAAGCGAATTTGAACCATTTTATTATGCCCTGCTGCGATTGCAGTATTTGAGTTTATAAATCGTATTGTAAAAAAACTTGAATCTGTAGATAATTGCTTCCAAGAATTCCCTCCATCTGCTGAATAATGTAATCCTAAAGCTCCAACTACCACAAGCTCTTTTCCTCTGCTTTTGGGCACATACTGCACACAAGAAGCATAACCAAAACCCAAATTCTGAGCGATTAAATTCCAAGTTTTCCCTCCATCGGTTGTTATTGCTTTATTATCTGAATTTTGCTCAGGAAGTTCATAATCACCTCCGGCAATAAATCCGTTTTTTGAATCATAAAAATCAGCTGTAAAAATCCCAGTCATTGTTTTTCCTTGTGCAATCGGTGTTTCTGTAACTTTCCAGGTTTTTCCTTTATTGTTAGAATAAAAAACTCTTGCTCTTTTTCCTCCAGAAACCAACCAAGTTTCTTTTCCTTTTATAACGATATTAGTATTACTCGCTGCAAATGCCGCTTCTCCATTGGCCATTGTAGGCAACTGATCTGCTAATATTTTTACCCATGTATTACCTCCATCTCGAGTTATTACTATCGAAAAACTATCTTCAGTAGGGTCTCCTATGGCAATTCCTTCTGTATCATTCCAAAATTGCATACTATCATAAAACACTTTCGAATTAATCTCTTTATAAACTAATTTAGTTGTTCTATTTTTTTTTGAAACTTGATAAAGTAAAGCTGGATTTGCTACACTTAACAAAAAAATATTATTTGCAGTTTGTGCTATACTTCTAAACTCTAATTTTAAAGTATCTCTATAAATATGCTCAACATATTTTTCTTTATCCTTTAAATCATAATATCCAAATCGTGAATTATCAGCTCCAAACCACACTTTATTTTTATCTATTACCAGCGCTCTAATACTTATTTTATCTTTAAACAATGTATCAATCTCTATCGACTTAAACCCTACATTATTTACTTTATAATCTTTTGTCTGACAATGTACTACCAAACTAAAAAAACTTAAAAAGAGAGCCCATTTTTTCATGCTATTTTCGATTATTTTATGCTAAAATACAATTATTTACATAAAACCAAAATACTAAATATTTTTTATGGCACAGTAATTGGATAATTCAAAAACAACAATCATAATACGATACATCATGAAAACGAAACTACTTTTAATAGGCCTACTAAGTTTAGGGTTTGCTACGATGCAAGCTCAAGCTGGAGCTACTGTATATGCGAAAAATTCTGATATTAGTGATAATTTAGATTTAAGAGCTGTAGCTTCAATTTTTGGGGAATCTGCGAATCTTCAGGATTTTGAAAGAAGATTAAACGAACCCAAATATCAAATATCAAACCTTGATTTAAATGACGATAATCAAGTAGATTACCTACGTGTAATCGAAAGTGTAGAAAACAGAACTCACGTAATCATCATACAAGCTGTTCTTGACCGTGATGTTTACCAAGATGTAGCAACTATTGATTTAGAGAGAGATTCTTTTAACAAAGTACACATTCAGGTTGTTGGAAACGACTTTATTTATGGACAAAATTATATCTATGAACCTGTTTATACAGTTACTCCTGTAATTTATACTTCGTTTTGGGTAACCAATTACCGACCTTATTATTCAAGCTGGAGATGGAATTACTACCCAACTTACTATACTGCATGGAGACCTTACCCAATTTATAGATATAGAAGTAACATTAATATTTCTATTAACGTAAACAACCATTACAACTATGTAAATACTAGAAGAAGTAGTGCCGCAGTTGTAATATACAACTCCAATCGTTCTTATGGATATGAAAGACGTAATCCTAACAATGGATTCTCTCAACGTAACAGCAATGTTAATAACAGATATGAATTAGACCAAAGGCGTGTTGCTAGTAGAGAAACAAACAGAAGAAACAACACTTATTCGAGCACTAACAGGGTTACTGATAGAACGGCAACAACTAATAGAGATTACTCTCAAAACAGAACAAGTCCTTCTAGAGAAAATAATACTACTGTAAGACCAACTACTCGTGATTATTCTCAAAATAGATCAAGTTCAACAGGAACATCTGTAGACAGAACATATACTTCTAGAGATTATAATAGCCGTAATACTACTCAAAGAACAGAATCTACAAGAGATTATACTCCAAACAGAACAAGTTCTACTGTTGTAACACCTACTCAAAGAACTGAAACGACTAGAGATTATAGTCAAAACAGAGGAAATACTTCTAGAGATAATTCGTCTCAAAGAACTGAGAGCACTAGAGGAAATTCTGAAAACAGAACGAGCTCAGCTAGACAATCAAGCCCGCAAAGCTCTAATGACCAAAGATCTAATTCGGTTTCTAGAAGTAATTCAAGCTCAAGAGAAAATAGCTCTTCTGAAAGAAGCAGCAATCGAAGAAGCTAATTTTATCACACTTAGCTGATTAAAATAAAAACACGATTTAGCCATCGTGTTTTTTTTATCTTTATTGTTCATAATTTGATGTTAATTTGTTTTAAAACAGTAAATTTGACGCGACTTTTATAAAATTAAAAATTAAATGAGCGCATCACACAAGAACTTACATAGTAAGTTAACTTTCGGAGGTTTATTAATCACTTTAGGAATTATTTATGGTGATATAGGGACCTCACCTTTATATGTAATGAAAGCCATACTTGGCAAACATATAATCGATGCTGACATTGTTTTAGGTGGTATTTCATGTGTTTTTTGGACATTAACTCTTCAAACAACCATAAAATACGTCCTTATCACGTTAAGTGCTGATAATCATGGTGAGGGTGGGATTTTTGCCTTATACGCTCTGGTTAAAAAAACAAAGATTAAATGGTTAATTGTGCCCGCCATTATAGGAGGAAGTGCCTTACTTGCCGACGGTATTATTACACCACCAATTTCTGTTTCTTCGGCAATAGAAGGAATTAAAACCTATTACCCTGCGATCAATACTGTTCCTATTGTTATAGCAATCTTATTTGTACTATTTACGATTCAGCAATTTGGTACAAAATTAGTTGGTAAGTTTTTTGCCCCAATGATGCTAATCTGGTTTACTATGCTTGGTGTTTTAGGAGTAATACAAATTGTACATCATCCTGAAGTTTTTAAGGCGATAAATCCTTATTATGCTTATCGATTATTATCTATACATCCTGATGGTTTCTTTGTATTGGGCTTTGTGTTTTTATGTACTACTGGAGCCGAGGCTTTGTACTCTGATATGGGGCATTGCGGAAGAAAAAACATTCGCATTAGCTGGATATTTGTTAAATCGGCATTAGTCTTAAATTATTTCGGACAAGCTGCTTATCTAATTCATCACGAAGGAAAAACTCTTCAAGAATTAGGTGGCAACGGAAATCCTTTCTACTTAATAATGGCAAGTTGGTTTCAGCCTATTGGTATTGTCATTGCTACCCTTGCTGCTGTAATTGCTTCTCAAGCACTTATCAGTGGTTCATTTACATTGATAAATGAAGCAATGCGATTAAATTTTTGGCCTAAAGTAAAAATAAAATATCCTACTGAATTAAAAGGGCAATTATACATTCCTTCTATCAACTGGTTATTGTTCTTTGGTTGTGTTGGAATCGTATTGCATTTTAAAGAGTCAGGAAAAATGGAACATGCCTATGGTTTAGCTATTGTTTTATGCATGATCATGACTACTATTTTACTTAATTTCTACTTGATTATGAAACGAGTAAAATTATACTTCATGGTTCCTTTAATTACAATATACTTAGCAATCGAAATTAGTTTCTTAATTGCCAATGTGACTAAGTTTGCCGAAGGTGGTTATGTAACTTTAATTATAGCTGCAGTTCTTATTTCGATTATGACGATTTGGTTCCTTGCTAAGAAAATTAATAAAAACTACACTAAGGTTATCAAAATTGAAGATTATAAAAAGGTGTTGATGGAATTGAGCGAAGATTTATCTATTCCAAAATACGCAACGCATTTGGTTTATATGACGAATGCTAGCCGTGTAGATGAATTAGAGGAAAAAGTTATTTATTCTATTTTGCAAAAACGTCCAAAAAGAGCTGATATATATTGGTTCGTACATGTGAATATTTTAACTGAGCCTTATAAAACACAGTATAAAGTAACCGAAATTGCAAAAGATGACATCTATAGAGTTGATTTTAATTTAGGATTTAGAGAACCTACCAAAATTAACTTAATGTTTAGAGAAGTTATTCGTGATATGGTCAAAAAAGGTGAAGTGGATATTACTAGCCGATACGAGTCTTTGAATAAAAATAATATTATTGGAGATTTCAAATTTGTATTGTCTGAGAAATTCCTTTCTAACGATAATGATTTAAGATGGCATGAAAACATTATTATGAACTCTTATTTCTTTATTAAGAAATTAAGTTTATCTGAAGAACGCGCTTTTGGATTAGATAGCAGTTCTGTAAAAATAGAAAAATTCCCAATGGTGCTCCATGCTCCAGAAAATATAGGTTTAACAAGGGTTCATTAAGCCTTACTAAATAGTTACAAAACACTCTTTTAATTCTTAAAAGAGTGTTTTTTTTTTGGTTAAAAAATATCAAAAGAACATTCAAAATTAAAAATTTAACTTTCAAGCAATAAATACTACCTTTGCAGCTCAATTATTTAAAATGAGATTACACAGAAATTTAGTTTATACGACCATCGATTCTTTAAATGCAATATTCAATGAAAGTGAATATGCTGATAAAGTGGTTGCAAGAGCATTAAAAAAAGACAAACGTTGGGGAAGTTCTGACAGGAAATTTGTCGCTGAAACGATATACGAAATAGTTCGTTGGAAAAGATTATACAGTGAAGTTGCAGAAGTTAAAGAACCGTTTGACAGAGATAATCTTTGGAGAATGTTTTCAGTATGGGCTGTATTAAGAGGATATCCTATTCCTGATTGGCGCCAACTTGAAGGTGTTCCTGAAAGAAAAATAAAAGGCCGTTTTGATGAGCTTTCTAAAATTAGAGCTGTAAAAGAGTCTATTCCGGATTGGATGGATGAATTGGGTGTTAAAGAATTAGGCGAAAAACTTTGGGCAACAGAAATTGCTGCTCAAAACCAGCCTGCTAAAGTTATACTTAGAGTAAATACTCTAAAAACAACTAAAGAGCAATTAAGAGCTATCTTGATGGATTTAAACATCGAGACTGACTACTTAAAAGACCAGCCTGATGCTTTGGTTCTAAAAGAAAGAGCCAATGTATTCTTAACTGATGCTTTTAAACAAGGTTTCTTTGAGGTTCAGGATGCAAACTCTCAACTTGTTGCTGCTTTTCTTGATGTAAAACCTGGAATGCGTGTAGTTGATACTTGTGCTGGTGCTGGTGGAAAAACATTGCATATTGCTTCCTTAATGGAGAACAAAGGTCAATTAATTGCAATGGATTTATACGAGAGTAAATTGAAGCAACTAAAACTTAGAGCAAAACGTAATGGTGCTTTTAATATCGAATACCGCATTATCGACACAACTAAGGTTATTAAGAAATTACATGAAAAAGCTGATAGAGTTTTAATCGATGCTCCTTGCAGTGGTTTGGGTGTTTTAAAAAGAAACCCTGATGCTAAATGGAAATTAAAACCTGAGTTTATCGATAACATTCGTAAAGTTCAAGCTGAAGTTTTAGAAAATTATTCTAAGATTGTAAAACCAGGTGGTAAACTAGTTTATGCTACATGTTCTATATTACCTTCTGAGAATCAAGAGCAAGTGGAGAAATTCTTAAAAACAGAAATTGGTAAGCAGTTTACATTTGTAAAAGATCGTAAAATATTGGCTTCTGAGTCTGGTTTTGATGGTTTTTATATGGCTTTATTAGAGCGCAAAGATACTCCAGTTGTAGCTTCATAAAACGAAATTATATTTATATATTTAAAGAGCAACTCAATGAGTTGCTCTTTTTTATTTACCCCAACCAACCATCTCGATCTAAACTACGGTATTGAATTGCTTCTGCAATATGAGAAGAAATAATATCGGGAGCTGCTTCTAAATCGGCAATAGTTCTGGCTACTTTCAAAATTCTATCGTATGCTCTTGCCGAAAGATTGAGTCGCTCCATTGCTGTTTTCAACAATAATTTTGATTGTTCATCAAGCGCACAGAACTCTCTAATTTGCTTCGTATTCATTTGAGCGTTATAATTTATATTTTCGAAAGCTTCAAATCTTTTTGCTTGAATTTCACGTCCAGCCGTAACCCGTTCGCGAATATGTACACTACTCTCTGCTTTATTATCGTCAGCTAATTTTTCAAAAGGCACTGGAGTAACTTCTATATGGATATCTATTCTGTCTAATAAAGGGCCAGAAATCTTGCTTAAATACCGTTGCATTTCGTGTGGGGAAGATTTTTGTGGCGCATCGGGATCATTAAAAAATCCACTTGGACTTGGGTTCATACTCGCCACTAGCATAAAAGAGGATGGATAGGTTACGGTAAACTTTGCTCTCGAAATAGTTACTTCTCGATCTTCTAGAGGTTGTCGCATTACTTCGAGAACATCTCTTTTAAACTCTGGTAATTCATCTAAGAATAAAACACCATTATGCGCCATCGATATTTCTCCCGGTTGCGGATAACTTCCTCCTCCTACTAATGCTACATTCGAAATAGTATGATGCGGTGATCGAAAAGGCCTTTGGTTCATTAAGCCCACTTCTTTTAATTTTCCTGCTACACTATGAATTTTAGTAGTTTCTAATGCTTCTTTTAATGTCATTGGTGGCAAAATACTGGGTAATCTTTTGGCAAGCATCGTTTTTCCTGCTCCCGGAGGTCCAACCAAAATTATATTATGTCCGCCCGCAGCAGCAATTTCCATACAACGTTTAATACTCTCCTGCCCTCTTACATCCGAAAAATCGAATTCTGGAAAATCTAACGTTTTATAAAACTCAGCCCTTGTATCTATAACAGTAGTTTCTAAAGTTCCTTTCCCTTCTAGAAAATCAATGACTTCTTGTACGTTTTCAGCTCCATAAACATCCAACCCAGCTACAATTGCTGCTTCTTTTACATTTTGCTTAGGCAGAAAAAAGCCTTTATACCCTTCTTCTTTGGCTTTTATTGCAATTGGCAAGGCGCCTCGAATGGGCTGTAAGCTCCCGTCAAGCGAAAGTTCTCCCATAATGACGTACTTATCTAGTTCGGATGCTTTTATTTGATCTGAAGCCACTAAAATACCAATTGCTAAACTTAGGTCGTAAGCCGAACCTTCCTTACGCAAATCGGCTGGCGCCATATTTATGGTTATTTTTTTTCCAGGCATTTTATACCCGTTATTTTTTAATGCTGCTGCAATCCTAAAACAACTTTCTTTGATGGCACTATCAGGTAATCCTACCAAATGATACCCAATTCCTGGATCCATATTTACCTCAACAGTAATAGTTGTGGCCTCTACTCCAAAAACTGCACTTCCGTATACTTTAACTAACATAGCTACTTTTATTTATGATAAGTAAAAATATTCAAATATAAATGAAAAACGCAACTATTTGTACTATTAAATTTACAAATGAATATGTTTTAAAACTTATATGCCTTTAAGCCTTCAAATTAATTCTTATTCAAAAACAAATAGCTTCCCCATATCATTAAAGTTAGCACTGCGAATAATTAGATTATCCATTATTTTATATTCATGATTATTTTAGAAAACAATCTATGAATGTATTAAAAACATTTTAATACATACAATCTCAAAAAAAGTTCCATCTCTTATAACAAACTACTTAACTTAATAATATCGAACCCTATTCAATGAATCCATATTGAATTTCAAAACTTTGTAAAACTTCATTTATTAAAATATAAAAAAAATATCCTGTAACATAAACAACATTAATGTGTCTACTATAAAAAGACAAAAGATGAATTGGTTAAATAAAACACTTCTATTATTACTTCTTTCAATTACTATATGTTCAGCTCAAACTATTGAAAGAGATTCTAACTTTAGTCCAAAAGTCATTGAATCTCCCCTTTTAAAACAAGACTTTATAATTTTCAGAAACGAATTACAAAAATCATATCCGTCAATATATCGCTTTAACAGCAAAAAAAATGTCGATAATTTATTCGATACTTATTTTTCTTCGATAAATAAAAACACTACTCAAATTGAATTTTTAGCAGAGATAAAACTCATCTTAAGCCACTTACAAGACGGTCATTTTTATGCTGGCGCTTCCCCTGAGTTAAAACACTACTTTGATGAGAATGCAAAAGTTTTTCCAATACAAATTAAGTTCATAAAAGACAATGCTTTTGTTGTGTCTTCCAGAAAACGAAATTTATTACCCGAAACAAAAATTTTGAGTATCAATACTATTCCAATTAATGAAATCAAGGAAAAACTTTTCGAATATATCGTTTCTGATGGAAAAATCGAAACTAAAAAATATTGGATTCTAAATAATAATTTCTGGTTTTACTATCGACTAGTTTACGGCGACCAACCTGATTTTAAAATTGAATATGAATCGAATGACAAAAAGATTAAAATAATCAACCTCCAATCTGAACTATATAAAAATGCAGAATATGAAGTTCATAAACTAGATCCAAGTAGCCATTTACAAGTGAATTATTTAAAAGACAATATAGCTTTAATGAACATCCAAACTTTTAATCAAGAGTTATTTGATGAAACAAAAGAGAATTACACTGAGTTTTTAGAGCAAACCTTTAAAGAAATTAAAGCGAAGAAAATAAATAGCTTAATAATCGATGTAAGAGGAAACAGCGGCGGAAGAGATATGTATGGTTCTCTATTATATTCTTACCTTACAAATACTCCATTTGACTATTATACCTCATTAGAAAGCACCACACAAAAACTAACTAAAGAAAATCTAAACAGTTATAAACCAAAAGAAAATCCAACAGAAGATTATTTTAGAGGCAGGAATAATTTGGCTACCCAAAAACCAAGCAACAACAATTATGCAAGCAAAGTTTATATCTTGATTGACGGCATGAGTTTTTCGACAACAGCCGAGTTTTGTGCTATTGCAAAAAGCAACAATAGAGCTGTATTTATCGGGGAAGAAACCGGCGGAGGATATTTTGGGAATACTTCTGGCAATGCTGTAGAATTAGTTTTACCAAATACTCAAATTTATGTTTCGATACCTACAACCAAATATGTTTTATCAGTCAAAAAAGACAAATATAGTAACCGAGGTATTTTACCCGAATATAAAATAACCCCAACTATAAACGATTACATTCAGGATAAAGATGTTCAGCTAGAATTTGCATTAAAACTTGCAAACCAAAAAACAAAAAAATAATTCAATCGAATTCCAAAACAAAAAAAGATGTCGAATAAAATCCTTGTTCTTTTACTACTCTCCATTCTTTCCGTAAGTACAATTTTTGCCCAGAAAACCAAAAAGGACACACCCAAATTGAAAAGTAGATTGTATTATGAAATTAAAAAAGCCGATAGCACTTTATTTGCTGCCTTTAATAGGTGCGATACTATAGCTTACAAAAACTTTTTTATTGATGATCTCGAATTTTACCATGACCTTGGTGGCTTAACAACTTCTTTTAAAAACGAATTAGCTTCATTTAAGAAAATGTGCGCAAGAGGAAGCAACATTAGAAGAGAACTTGTAGAAAGCAGCTTGGAAGTGTATCCAATTAAAGATTATGGTGCTGTCGAAATTGCTATTCATAACTTTTATCACACAAATAAAGGGGAAAAAGAAAAACCAAGCGGAACTTATAAATTTATTCATGTTTGGCAACACAAAAATGGAGAATGGAGAATTGCAAGAATAATCAGTTATGGTCATGATTCGATGAAAAACGATTAGTTATAAATAAGCAGTTATAAGTGAATTACCATATTTATAAACTATCTCATTTAATGGATTGATTATCACATCTAAAAAAAACATCGGCTATTCTATCCTAAACAGTGACACATTACTCTTTAAGCCCCTATGAAATTACTTTTTTTTATTTGATTTCTTTATTTCTATTTTAATAACAAAACTATTGCCACTTAGGGATCTTACTCATAAAAACCCCTTATTGTTTCCTTTATAAAATCCTTTTTTTACACTCAAAAATCAATAAAACTAGCCTGCCTTATATTTGTTTAAACTGAAATAAATGGGACGTTTTAGTTATTTAACGGTTATTTTTACTTAAATTGCGAACATATCTATCCCGTTTTTAGTCAAAATTTTTATTTGCCATTTATCAAATTCTATTTTACCTATCTGGAATCTGACTAAAAATAACGTATCAATTTGCAATCTATATTGCATCTTTTAGCCTATCGAAAAAATTTCATAATCGGGCTCAAATAATCGAAAAAGAACAACATAATGGAATTCAAAATAATTACTTCTGAACAAGGAGAGGATAACACATTTACTAGTGAAATAATCGCAAAATTTCTTCATACTCACCTGGAACAATATGGAGATACCCGTGAAGACATCCTCAAATGTATTGCATATGCAATGAACCCAGCCAAAGGTGGCACAATTGTACTTGCCTTAGAAGAAAAAGAAATTGTAGGTGCATGTATCTTAAACAATACAGGAATGAAAGATTATATTCCTGAAAATATACTTGTATATATTGCTGTTGACAAGTCTCAAAGAGGGAAAGGTTACGGAAAAAAATTAATGCAAAAAGTAATTGCTACAGCTCAAGGAAATATTGCTTTGCACGTAGAACCAGACAATCCTGCTAAAATTTTATACGAGAAACTAGGTTTTACAAATAAATATCTCGAAATGCGTTTGAATAAGTAAAACTGAATTATTAATTCAAATAAAAAAGAAAAAGAACGCAATGGCATTCATAAAATTATACCGTAAAAAATTAGAGGAGAATTATACTTTTCTCAACAACATTTTCATTTCCAAAAACATTAAATGGGGTGTTGTTTCTAAACTTTTATGTGGAAATAAAATATACCTTAAAGAAATAATCGCTTTGGGAGTTACAGAAATCCATGATTCTCGTGTCAGTAACCTACGAAAAATTAAAGCAATAGATCCTACTATTCAAACTGTTTACATTAAACCTCCTGCAAAACGAAGCATTGCAAGCATTGTAAAATATGCTGATGTTAGTTTTAATACTGAAATTTATACCATACAGCTGCTTTCGCGTGAAGCCGAAAAACAAAATAAAATCCATAAAATCATTATTATGATTGAAATGGGAGATTTACGCGAAGGTGTAATGGGCGAAGATTTAGTTGAGTTTTATGGGCAAGTTTTCAGCCTCCCAAATATTGAAGTTCTCGGTATTGGTACCAACCTTAATTGTTTGAGCGGCGTGATGCCTACTCAAGACAAACTAATTCAATTAAGTTTATACAAGCAACTTATTGAAGCTAAATTTAATATCAGTATTCCGTGGGTTTCAGGCGGAACTTCGGTTGCATTGCCTTTGATTATTAAAAATGCAAGACCAATGGAAGTAAACCATTTTAGGATTGGTGAAGCATTGTTCTTTGGGAAGGACTTGTTTACTGGAGAAACTATCGAAGGGATGCACAACGATGTTTTCAAGCTTTATACTGAGATTATCGAAATAACCGAAAAACCAGATATCCCGACTGGCGAATTGGGCGAAAATGTCGCTGGAAATACTTTTTCAATGAACGATACCGAAGATTTTGGCGGTACTTCATTGCGGGCAATCCTTGATATTGGTTTACTCGATATGCAACCGCAATACTTAGAATCTGATGATGCCGAAATTAGCATTGTCGATGCTAGTTCGGATATGTTAGTAATTGATATTTCTAAATCTAAAAAGAAATATAAAATTGGAGATTTAGTCTCGTTCAATATTAAATATATGGGTGCCTTATATCTGCTAAACTCCGATTATATCGAAAAAACTATCGAGTAGTTTATAAAAAACGAGATGAATATCATCTCGTTTTTTATTTTAATAGAGTGATTAAAGCTACTTGGCAGTTCAGATTTCGATTTCCAGTTTAATCTCTGGCTATCCTGAAAAGCTTTATATCCTGAAAAGTATTAACTACTTGTTCGTTAAAGTTCTCAGGTCAATCGCCTTCTTTGCTTGTACCTATTTGACCAGAAAAAGTATAAATATCTGCATTGCCAGATATCTTCGTAACATGAGAATAATTAACCTACCGGTGCTGATAATGTACTTGAATTTGATCTTGTTACCGCTTTTATTTTATTATTTATGTTCATTTTTGTTTCTAATAATTATTAAATTTCGACAACTTTTATTTCTCAAATAATTCCGAGTCAAACAAATTTAAAAGACATAACTCTAAATCTGTTTTTCTATTTTTAAATATTTAACTTGTTGTATTACAGATTAAATCAATACTTCGCACAAAACGAATTAGAATTAGATTACATTTAAAAAATTACTATTCTAAGATAAACCTCTATATTAGCAATAGTAATTTACTTATAAATAACATAGTTTTAATTCTTTACTATAAGAATAAACTAATCTAAATTCTGTTGCCCTAATGAAGCTATTAAAAAGGATTATACAATTTTTAGTTATTATTTTAATTCTTAGTTTCCTTTATAATTATGGAGTAAAGCTAATTGATGAACAAGTTGGCAAAAAATATGTAACCTACTGGAAACATAATACAACATTATATGAATCTGTTCCTCAAGACGAAAATTTCACTTTTAAAAACTTCGAAAAGAATGCATTAAAAAATGATTTGATTCTCTACGGTGAGTTTCATGGAGTAAAAGAAACTATTAAAATAGATTTAGAATTTATTAAATATTTAAACCGTAAAGTTGGAATGAAAACCCATCTTGCTGAATTTGACTTTAGCCAAGCCTATTTTCTAAACGAATACCTAGAAAACGGAAATGACACTATTATTGGTTATGTTTTAAATAAATGGATTATAAATCACGGACATCATAATAAAGACTATAAAAGCAAATGGGTAGAAATTCGCGAAATAAATAAAAAGCAACCCAATAGTTTGAAAATTAAAATTTATGGAATTGATAAAATTCAAGATATAGAAACAACCCAAAATCACCTAAATATTCTTTTTAAAAAATTAAACATTTTAGTAGAAATACCAAAAGAAAAGGCTGACTTTATCAAATGGGGGAATACAAATTTGTCACAAATTGTCTCTAATATATCTCGAGATACAACAAACACAAGTCTTATAGAAGACATTTTACACATAAAAAAAAATCTTGTTGACTATCCTAATACATCAAGAGAAAACATTATGTTCTCCAATTTTAAAGACTTTTATAAGAGATATAAGTTTAAAAACAAGAAAATTTATGGCTATTTCGGCGAAGCGCATGTTCTTCAAAAAGAAATGAATCACATAAAAGATTTTGGAACTCTTATTAAAGAATCAAACATGCCTATTAAGAACAAAACATATACTGTTATATCACGCTATTTAAATAGCTATATGGCCGCTCCTTCAAAATTTCTTCCCTTTTTTATCAGAGATAGCACGGAACATACTAAAATGAACATTACTTCGGATAATTGTTTCCTACTATATCATTATGGGATAAATGATTTAAAAAAAGTTACTAAAGAGAACACTACTACCTTTTTTGAAATCAATAATGTAGACTCACCCTATAAAAATTCATTACGTCTTGTAAAAAGTTTAGGCCTTTTCAGCTTAATGTCAGGCATGCAAATTACAGATAAGAAAACCTCAACTACAGACTATGCTCAGGCAATAATATTGATAAGAAATTCTGATTGGGCTGAGCCAATGAAAGAATAAAATTAAGTAAAACTATTACAATTAAAATTTTAATAAATTACTATTTTAATTCTTATATTCGTTTGATCAAAACCATTACAATTACCTGTAAATCAATCAAAAACGCCCCTTATCAGAACTGGTTAATATAAATGAATTTATAGTTGGTGTAATTGAAGAAGTAAAAATATTTTTTTGAGAAACAAATCGAACACGTTTGTTTTGGGCGTTACTCATAGAATTAACCTTACTTATTAATACATAGTTGTTACTATAATTAAGTGTTTAATTACTATATTCGTCTTTCAAACGTAACCTTTATAGAAACCAATAAATTTAAAAATGTCATTTTTAAAAAAACTTTTCGGAAAAAAGAAAAAAGAAAAATCTTCTGATCAAATAGAATTATCCTGGATACCAGAAACAGAAAACCCTTGGGGACATAAAATTTTAGATTTGCGCCCTTTTTCCCAAACCATGATTTCTACTTCAGAAAATAAAGAAATGGCTACTAATGCAATTTCCTACAACGCAGAAAACGGTACTTCTTTTTTCGGACAGAAACCAGTAAATGAAAAAACAATCAAAGCAAACCTTTCATTTAAAACAGATAAAATTCTGTATCCCGGAGTTTTGTTCACTCCCAATACAATGGAGCATAAATGGGCTCTTTATTTTGATGGAGAGTTTTTGATTTTTGTCCGTAGTTGGCTAAGAGAAATTTTAGTTGTCGCAAAAACGACACAAAAAGAAAATGAACTTATCGTTGAAACAATTACTGGAGAATTTACAGAAGATGAAAGTCCGGAATTTACAAAAGCTATTCTTAACTTTATTTTAATCAGCCATTCGATTGGCGAAATAGTTCCTGCTCTCTTACCAATTGAATTTCAAAATGACACTACAATTGCATGTCATTGGGCATTTTCGACTTATGGAAATATGGCCCAATTGGGAGTATTTGATGAACAATTTCTTCCCACTTCAAATTTGCCATTGCGATCGCACTCCTTGCTTCATATAGCAGTTGCTCAGGGAGAAATAAAAGAAATTGAGACCGAATTTAAAAAAGGGGTAAACTTAAATGCTCTAGCTGGAGATGGATTAGCACCGTTGCATTGGTCAATGGTTGCAGATGGTATTGAATCAATGGCAAAATTACTAGAATTAGGAGCTGACCCAAATTCACGAACTAATGAAGGCGCAACACCTATAATGAATGCGGTACAATCTAATAAAATAGAGAAATTAAATTTACTTATAAAATCGGGGGGACTGATAAATCTACAAGATAATAGAGGATTTACAGCATTACATCGAGCCTGTGAAATGGGGAATATTGCTATTGTAAAAATTCTACTGGAAAACGGTGCAGACAAATCAATTTCAGCAGAAGGACATACTGCCCTTTCACTTGCAATTATGACGAAACAAAATGAAATAATTGAATTACTAAAGTAATGAAGTTATGTAATCTCAAATTGGATTAAGAAAACTCTAATCCAATTTGTTTTTTTTATTTACTCTACAATCTTACTCAAATCCAAACTATTCTGATGCAATCAAAACCGACTCTCGATTTGGTTGTTACGGATGTATTTGTGTCATTCTATAATCTCGTGCACATATCCTTTTCCGAGAACTAGCAAACTGTAATTAGTTTCCTTTTGGTCTTTCTATACAGAATTCCCCAAGTCAATAATACTTCCTTCTTATTTTATTCTTATTATCATACTATCCTATAAGCGCTACTTCTCAGAGGTTTAATTAAATTATTATCTAAATAATGAAAAACATTTAAAAAAATAAATTTTAGATAATATATATTTCATATTTTTAGCAACAAAATTGCAGATAAACTATGAAAAAAGCCTTACTCCTACTCTTTTTGAGCATTTTTTTAACAAAAACACACGCTCAGGATTATTTTCCCAATAATGAAAGTATACACAGTAAAAATAACAATTATATCGTTTTTACTAATGCAACTATTTATATAACTCCAACACAAAAAATAGAAAAAGGCACTTTACTTATTCAAGATGGAAAAGTAGTTGCTGCAGGAAACAATATCGCTATTCCCAAAAATAGTGTCACAATTAACCTAGAAGGAAAAACGATTTACCCTTCATTTATAGACATTTACACCTCATTTGGAGTAGAAAAACCAAAAGGGTATTCTGGGGGACGAAACCCTTTATACGATACTAAAAGAGCTGGATATTATTGGAATGAAAGTATTCGTTCTGAAGTAAACGCCTACGAAAGCTTTAAATACGACCAACCTAAAGCCGAAGAATTATTAAAAGCAGGTTTTGGAGTAGTTGGAACTCATATCCCTGACGGAGTTGCTCGTGGAACTGGTGTATTAGTGGCATTAAATAATAGTGAAAATAGCACCCGAATACTGTCCAATAAAGCAACAAACCATTTTGGTTTTACACGAAGTGTAGCCACTAACCAAGCATATCCAAGTTCTTTAATGGGAATGATGGCATTGCTCCGTCAAATGTATTTGGATTTAGATTGGTACAAAAAAGGAAATTCAACTACCGAAGACCTATCATTAGAAGCCTTAGCCAATAATGATAAATTGACACAAATATTTACTACCGAAGATAAACTAAACAGCTTAAGAGCTGCCAAAATAGCCAAAGAATTTGGATTAAATTATGTCTTAAAAGGATCAGGAAATGAGTTTGAAAGAATTGAAGAAATCAAAAAAACAAATTCACAATTTATTATTCCAATAAATTTCCCAGAAGCATATGATGTTTCCAATCCATATCAATCCAACCAATTAGAATTAGCCGACCTTCGTTTTTGGAATCAAGCTCCAACTAACTTAAAAGTTCTTTCAGACAATGGGATTGTTTTTTCTTTGACAACAGACAAATTAAAAAAAACAGAAGATTTTAGAACCAATTTGATAAAAGCTATTAAATATGGTTTTGACAAAACAAAAGCACTTGAAGCCTTAACAACTGTACCTGCTGCTATATTAGGAAAAAGCAATGAAATAGGAAGTTTAAAAAATGGTAGTTATGCAAACTTCGTAATTACTTCAGGAGAAATATTTGATGAGAAAACCGTTTTATATGAAAACTGGGTTCAAGGAACTAAATATGTTGTTACTGATGTTAATACTAAAGACATCCGTGGCAATTATGATTTAACAATCGATGCTACTACTTACAAATGGAAAATTGATGGCACAATTACTGCTCCAAAATCGGAAGTTACAACAGCTGACGCTAAAAAAGCAACGACTACATTTTCTGTTTCAAACAATTGGGTTTCATTACTAATTAAATCCAAAGATTCTACTAAAGCCGAATATACTCGCTTAACAGGACTTATAGAAAATATACAAAAACTTTCTGGAAAAGCAGTTTTACCTAATGGAAATGAAACTCAATGGACTGCAATAAAAACAGCTCCTTTTGTAATGGAAAAAGACTCTGCTAACACAGAAAAATTAAACCCTATAATGCCAGTTACTTTTCCAAACGTAGCTTTTGGTAACTCAAAAAAATTAATAGCACAAACTATATTATTTAAAAATGCCACTGTTTGGACTAATGAAAAAGAAGGAATTCTTGAAGAAACTGATGTCTTAATTAAAAATGGAAAAATAGCAGCTGTAGGGAAAAATTTATCCGATGCATCAGCAACAGTTATTGATGCAAAAGGAAAACACCTTACGAGTGGTATTATTGATGAGCACTCACACATTGCAATATCAAATGGGGTAAATGAAATGGGACACAACTCAACAGCAGAGGTAACTATTGAAGATGTCGTAAACTCAGAAGACATTAATATTTATAGAGATTTGGCTGGTGGAGTTACAATTTCTCAATTACTACATGGATCTGCCAACCCAATTGGTGGCCGTTCAGCAATTGTAAAATGGAAATGGGGACAACCTGCAGAAGAAATGCTATACAAAAACCAGCCTAAATTTATCAAATTTGCATTGGGTGAAAACGTAAAACAATCTAATTGGGGAATCACAAATCCTACACGTTTCCCTCAAACAAGAATGGGAGTTGAACAAGTTTTTACTGATTATTTTCAACGCGCAAAAGAGTATGATGCTACTTGGAAAAAATACAATTCGGGTTCTAAAAAAGGAAAAGCACCTAGAGTAGATTTAGAATTACAAACTATTGCCGAAATTATAAACAAAGAGCGCTTTATTACTTGTCACTCTTATATAGAATCGGAGATTTTAATGTTAATGAATGTTACTGAAAAATTCAATTTTAAAGTAAACACTTTTACCCATATTCTAGAAGGATATAAAGTAGCCGATAAAATGAAAGAACACGGAGTTGGAGCTTCCACTTTTTCTGATTGGTGGGCATATAAATTTGAAGTGAATGATGCTATCCCTTTTAATGGACCAATTATGCATAATGAAGGAATTGTAGTTGCCTATAACTCTGATGATGCCGAAATGTCCAGAAGATTAAATCAAGAAGCAGCCAAAGCAGTAAAATACGGTACTATATCTGAAGAAGAAGCTTGGAAATTTGTCACTCTGAATCCTGCAAAATTATTACATATTGATGATAAAGTAGGTAGTTTAAAAATAGGAAAAGATGCAGATGTTGTGTTATGGAATACTAATCCATTATCTATTTATGCTAAAGCCGAAAAAACAATTATTGAAGGTGTTGTATATTATGATGTTCTAAAAGAAACAGAACAAGAGCTTGCTATAACCAAAGAAAGAAGTGAGCTAATAGGTCAATTGCTACAAGAAAAAAATAAAGGAGCAGCTACTCAGCAACCAAAAAAGAAAGAGAAAAAAGAATATCACTGTGATACTTTAGAACAATAAAAACGAAAGATTCACAAATAGAAAAACAGAGAACTATGACAACTAAAAACATATATATATTACTATTGGCATTTTGCATGCCAATATATATAAAAGCACAGCAAACACCAGCTCCAAAACAAACAAAATCAGTTTTAATACTAAATGCTACTGCACATTTAGGCAATGGAACTGTGATAGAAAATAGTGCTATCGGGTTTAAAGATGGAAAAATAACATTGGTAGCTGATGCCAGAACAATCAGACTAGCTACTGGTGCATATGATACTACGATTGAAGCTAGTGGAAAACACATATACCCCGGTTTTATTGCTCCAAATTCTACCTTAGGACTTGTAGAAATAGATGCTGTAAAATCATCTAATGACGATGAGGAAATTGGAAGCTTTAATCCTAATGTAAGAAGTATTATTGCTTATAATTCTGAATCTAAGGTAATAGAAACTGTTCGTCCGAACGGAATTTTAATAGCACAAATTACCCCTCGTGGCGGAAGAATTTCTGGAACTTCATCTATAGTACAATTAGATGCATGGAGTTGGCAAGATGCTATACTAAAAGAAAATGACGGAATTCATCTTAATTTCCCTCCTAGCTTTAAAAAAAGTGGCTCTTGGTTTGAACCAGGCCCTATCGAAGCCAACAAAGATTACGTACCTCAAATTGAAGAAATCAATGCTTTTTTAATTAATTCTAAAGCCTATTTCGGAGAGGCTCCAAAAGAAAGAAACTTAATTTTTGAATCAACGAAAGGTCTCTTTGATGGAACTCAAACTTTATTCATTCATGCTAATGGAGAAAAACAAATCATTGATGCTATAAAATTAACTCAGGATAATGGAATCAAAAAAGTAGTTATTGTAGGTGGTTTTGAAGCCTATAAATCTGCTGATTTATTACAAAAAAATAATATTGGAGTCTTGCTAAAACGTGTTCATGATATGCCCCAAAGTGACGACCAAGACGTTAATTTACCTTATAAAATGGCAAAAATATTAACCGATAAAGGCATTTTAGTTGGTTTAGAAAACAGCGGTGACAACGAACGAATGAATACTCGAAACTTAGCATTCTTGGCTGGTACATGTGCAGCTTATGGTTTAGACAAAGAACAAGCATTACAATTAATAACATCTAATACAGCTAAACTATTAAATATAGATCAGCTTTGTGGAACATTAGAAACTGGAAAAGATGCTACTTTATTCATATCTGAAGGAGACGCACTCGATATGAGAACCAACAAACTTACCACTGCTTTTATACAAGGTAGAATGATTAGTTTGGAAACGCATCAAACTAAATTAAATAAAAAATACAAAGAGAAATACAATCAGAAATAAACGATAGTAATTTAAATTAGTAATAAAAAGGACTAAAATGAATAATTCATTTTAGTCCTTTTTATTTAAACACATTTTATAAAATACTCCGACTTTAATTAATTACTTATCACGTTGTAAAATAAAACTGATAATTTTTATTAAAAGGAAAACAACAAACTCTAAATAAATAAAACTCACCATTTACAAAACTTAATTTTAGAATATTTTTTAATAACTACTATTAAAAATTAGGGGGTAAAAATGAAAATTTAATAAAAATAAAACAGTTAACACTGTTTTTTACAGGGGTGTAAAATCATTTTATACTTTTATTGAAATTTAAAACTAACCAACTATGCGAAAAATTATTTTAACTGTGATTCTTATCACAATTTTGGTATTAACCTTTCTCTCTAATTTTATTTTGTCTGATAACCCTATTCCTGCCGAAGCAGTGAAGTTTGATACTGGCGATACTGCTTGGATGATTGTTGCTACAGCATTCGTTTTACTAATGACCCCTGGATTAGGTTTCTTTTACGGAGGCATGGTAGGCAAGAAAAACGTAATTAGTACCATGCTTCAAAGTTTTATGGCAATGGTAATTGTAACACTATTATGGGTTGTTGTTGCCTTTGGATTAGCCTTTGGACCATCAATAGGTGGAATTATAGGAAACCCAACTTCTAATTTATTTTTTCAAGGTGTAGGCACCAATACTGCATGGAGTCTTGCTCCTACTATTCCGTTTATGTTATTCGCTTTATTTCAGGCTAAATTTGCCATTATAACCCCAGCTTTAATAACAGGTGCATTTGCAGAACGCGTTCGTTTTTGGGCTTATTTATTATTCATGGTTTTATTCATTTTATTTATATACTCTCCTTTGGCACACATGACATGGCATCCAGAAGGCATTTTCTTTAAAATGGGTGTACTAGATTTTGCAGGAGGAACAGTTGTACACATGAGTGCAGGTTGGGCTGCATTATCAGGAGCCATATTTTTAGGAAAAAGAAAAGTTCAAAAAGTAAATCCTGCTCGTATCACTTATGTATTACTAGGAACAGCATTATTGTGGTTTGGTTGGTTTGGATTTAATGCCGGTTCAGCTTTAGGAGCTAATGGTTTAGCCGTTCAAGCCTTAGGAACAACTACCGTTGCAGCCGCTGCCGCAGCAATGGCTTGGGTATTTCTTGATAAAATTTTGGGACATAAATTATCTGCACTCGGAGCTTGTATTGGAGCAGTTGTAGGTCTAGTTGCTATTACTCCGGCAGCAGGCTTCGTAAGCATTCCTCACGCAATCTTTATAGGAGTATTTGCTGCTATTGTAAGCAACATCGTAGTGAGTAAATTTCCTAAAGGAAAAATCGATGATGCACTAGATGTTTTTGCTTGTCACGGTGTTGGCGGTATGGTAGGGATGTTATTAACTGGTGTTTTCGCATCCAAAGCTATCAACCCAGCAGTTGGAGATAATCAAGGGCTTATTTTCGGAAGTTCAACATTATTTACAAACCAATTAATAGCAATGATAATCGTATCTGTTTTTGCTTTTATAGGCTCTTATATTCTTTTCTTTATTGTAAACAAAATTACACCACTAAGAGTTACAGAAGAAAAAGAAGAACTAGGTTTGGATATTTCTCAACACGGAGAATTTTTGTAAAAAAAAGAGCCTTAAAAACTATTTTGAAGCACCTTTATATACCGAATAACAGAAAACAAAAAGACCAATCTCATTATTTAGATTGGTCTTTTTTATTATTTAAACTTTGAAATTCCTTCCTTTAACCATTTCAAATATTCATCAGCTCCAACGTAACTAATTGTAGGCTTTGAACTATTTAGATTCTTACCTTCTAAGTCAGTTATGATATACAAAGGCTGCGTATTGGTTTTATATTTAGAGATCATAAAATCTGTCCATTTATCACCTACGGTAATAATTTTATCTCCCGTAGCGGTTACATATTGCTTATCTACAGGCAATTTGCGTTTATCATCAACATATAAAGAAATAAGTACAACATCATTTTTTAAGATCGGTAAGATTCTTTCGTCTGACCAAACATTATTTTCCATTTTTCTACAATTTACACAAGCATAACCTGTAAAATCTAGCATAATCGGTTTATTGATTGATTTAGCAAAAGCTACTCCATCTTCAAAATCATGAAAAACCATAATTCCGTGCGGTCCTAATTCTGCTCCATCAGGCAATCCTTTATCTGAACCAAGACCTGAATTACTTGACCCTCCTACTCCAAACGGACTTTCGCTATATTGTGGTGGCGGTGGGAAAGCACTAATTAATTTTAATGGCGCTCCCCAAAGTCCTGGAATTAAATACACGGTAAACACAAGCGTAAGTAAACCTAAATACAAACGTCCGACAGAAATATGCTGTAAAGGACTATCGTGTGGCAATGTAATTTTACCGAATAAGTATAATGTTAAAGCTCCAAAAATGGCAATCCAAATTGCTATAAAAACTTCTCTTTCTAATAAATGTAATTGTAAAACCAAATCGGCATTAGATAAAAATTTGAATGCCAAAGCCAATTCTAGGAATCCTAAAACTACTTTTACTGTATTTAACCATCCACCAGATTTTGGTAATGAGTTTAACCAACCCGGGAACATTGCAAACAACATAAATGGCAAGGCTAAAGCCAATGAAAAACCAAACATTCCAACGATTGGTCCAATAATACCATTTGTAGCTGCTTCAAACAAAAGTGTCCCTACTATTGGTCCTGTACATGAAAATGATACAATAGCCAAAGCTAAAGCCATGAATAAAATCCCAATAACCCCACCTCTATCTGCTTGTTTATCAACTTTATTTGCCCATGAATTAGGCAACATAATTTCGAAAGCCCCTAAAAATGACGATGCAAAAATAATTAATATAACAAAAAATATTAAATTAAACCAAACATCTGTAGATAGTGCATTCAAAGCATCAGCACCAAAAATCCATGATACTAAGAAACCAAGTAAAACGTAAATTACTATAATTGAGATACCATAAATAATCGCATTTCTTATTCCTGCAGCCTTAGTTTTACTTTGTTTTGTAAAAAAGCTAACCGTCATAGGAATCATAGGAAACACACATGGAGTAAGCAATGCTGCAAAACCTGATAAAAATGCAATAAAGAATATAGACCATAAACTTCTTTGCGAAGTAGATTCTGGAATGTCTTCATCAGCAGTAGCTAAATTAGAATCTGTTTTTATTGCTTGAACTATTTCTGAGGTAGGTACTTTACTAGTAGTATCTGCTGCCAGAGCATCTACAGGATTTGCTACAGTCATATCTGGTTTTACAATAACAACTGCTGCAGCATCGGCATTCATTTTAAAATTAGCTGGAATAGCAATAGAAAATTTCTTGTTTAAATTGATACATACCTCTTTACAAATCTGAAAATCAAATTCGACTTCAATTGTTTTTACACTAGCATTTGTAATAGTAATCTCTTGCTCGATATGTGCTTTTCCTTCAAAGAAAGTTTCATTAACACCAAATATATCATTAAATGCCGTTCTGGTTTTCCCTTCTTTGGCTTTACCAACCAAATTATAATTCCCTTTTTGATTTTTAAAAGAAAGCTCTAACGGTAGCGGTCCACCATCTGGGGTAAATTGAGAATATATATGCCAATCTTTCTCAATAACTCCATCAAAAATTAATACAAAATTGTTTCCCGATTTCTTTTCGATTTTAGAAGTCCATTTTACTGGTTCTAATATTTGTGCATTTCCTTTTATAAAAGCAAAAAAGAAAAGCAACAAAAACACAATCGAATTATTCCAGATTTTTTTTGAGAGTAAAGCTTGACGGTAATAGTTTGATTTCATTATTGTAATTCTATTTTAAGTATCTTATTTGTAGTATTTTCTATTTTAAAACGCTCATCTTGTCTGATCCCTACAACCCATACAATTTGATTATTCGAACACAAAATCCAAGTGTTTTCTTTTTCAATCAAGGATAATTTTTCATCTTTAAAAAGTTTACTTACTTTTTTAGATTTCCCATTCATTCCAAACGGATGAAAAACATCACCTTCATTCCATTTACGTAAAACTAAAGGAAACTGAATTTTTTCGACGTCCACAAATATAGCTTTATTTGAATCTATTGTTATGTGACCTACGTTACAGAGTTTCAATTTTAAGGGAAAATTAACTTCTTTGTCATTAATTTCTATATAAAACTCTTCTTCCTTTATTTCGGGAATTGGACTTAAAATTAATATTTTTCTATCTTTTATCAATCGAAATCCTGGTGAAAAAACCTGTTTACCCGACTGGCTATCAACCAACTCATAAATATCATCCCAGGCCGAAAATTCATACTCCTTAAGCCATTGATATAAATATGATTTATAATTTGCTAAGCGTTTTAATTGCTCTAAATCGAAATGAATCTCATCATTAATTTCTTTTGCAACTTGTTGATATACCATAATCGAAGCATCTTCGACCATAATTTGTGCTTCTTGTAAAAATTCCTGAGTCTTCTGAAAAGCTGTCAAAAAATTAGGATTTAGCTCCTTTAAAATTGGAACTAAATCATGACGAATTTTATTTCTTAAATATTTATTCGAAGCATTACTACTATCTTCACGCCATTCAATAGCATTATCCTCAGCGTATTGCTTTATTTCTTCTCTCGAAAATGGCAATAGAGGACGAATAAGTTTGTCGTTTTGCTCTGGAATTCCAATCAAACCATCTAAGCCTGTTCCTCGACTTAAATTAATTATAAATGTTTCCAGATTATCATCAGCATGATGTGCTGTTAAAATATAATCATAACCTTCGGTTTCTAAAAGTTCATAAAACCAATTGTATCGCAATTCTCGCGCTGCAACCTGAGTCGAAAGTTTGTAATCTTTAGCAAAAGCTTCAGTATCAAACTGTGTAATAAAAAATTGAGATTTTAAATCAGCTGCGGCAGTACTAACAAATTCCTGATCTCCAAAACTTTCTAAACCTCGCAACTGAAAATTACAATGCGCAATTGCAAAATCATAATCTAGCTGAGCAAATAAATGAACCATAACCATACTATCCAAACCTCCGCTTGTAGCTAGTAATAATCTCTTTTTTTTTAGAAAAGGAAATATTTGTGCAATATGATTTTTAAATTTTTGGAGCATATTTTAATTTACATCTTTTATTATGATTTGGTTTCGCAAATCAACTTGTTAAAAGTACAAAAATAGATTAGTTATTATTGCAATACTTGCTGCATTGCTTTTGCTTTCAACAAACACTCTTCATATTCGTTTTCAGGAATTGATTGCGATGTAATAGCACTACCAACCGAGAAGGAAACATATTCTTTTTCCTGATTATATAAGATGCTTCGAATAACGACATTAAAATCAAAATCTCCTTCTGGCGTAAAATAACCTACTGCCCCACTATACAAACCTCGTTTGGTTTCTTCTAGCTTGTCGATGATATTCATTACCGAAATTTTTGGTGCTCCAGTCATGCTTCCCATTGGGAAAGTTGTTTTCAAAACATCGATTGGTGAATATTGAGAATCTAGTTTTGAAGTAATAGTCGAAATCATTTGATGCACTTGCAAAAAAGAATAGATTTTGCATAATTCTACCACTTCTACCGAACCTTTTTGAGCCGTATGCGATAAATCATTTCGAACCAAATCGGTTATCATGATATTTTCGGCACGTTCTTTTGGATCTGCTTCTAACTGATTTTTAGAATTTTCGTCTTCTATCATATCTTCAAACCGCTTTGAAGTTCCTTTTATAGGCTGTGAAATTATCTGATCTCCTATTTTCCGAATGTATCTTTCTGGCGAAGCTGATAATAAAAACTGTTTGTAATTTTTAAAAAAAACTGTTAATGGTGCTTGAGATATTTCATTAAGTTTTACAAATTTCTCCAATGGATTGATAGCTGCATTTTCTGCATAAAACTCCATACAAAAATTAGCTTCATAAATATCTCCTCGATGGATATGCTCCAAAACCGAATTTACTTTTGAAATATATTCTTGTCTAGAAATTCGCTGCTTTACCTCAACTTCATTCAGCGTAATATAAGGCTGAGACTCTACTTTAACAATCTCATCATAATCATCTTCAACCTCGTCATCACACATCAATAAATATTGAATTTCTAATTGATTGCCTTTTAACAAAAATATTTTTTTAGGCTGAAAGAAAAATAAATCAGGAAATTCTAATCCATCAAAATTAGATGATTGTAACTCTTCGATATCATTTTTTAAATCATAGGTCAGATAGCCAAAAAGCCAATCTCTAGTCATTTGTTGGTATTGTTTTAAATCCTCAAATGCACTATGGAAATCAGTTTTTATTGATGTAAAAGCATCGACAGCCAGCAAACAATCGAAACTTGAATATTCTTGTGGATACAAATTACTATCCATAAAAACAACTTCTCGGTGTTGCTGCGCCCAAACTAAAAGTTGCTGTTTAAAGGCTGTAGGATTTGAAATATACTTGTGAATTGAAACTCTCAAAAAATTATTTTTTTATCCGACAAAATTACGACAAAAAAAATCCTTCGATAAAGTAATCTCAAAAAATATTGGCATGCTTTTTATTATACCACTTTATAGCCATTTTATAAAATTGATACGATTATTGAGACAAAACTACTTATACCCTATTTAAAAAAAATATTACAGTAACCCATTTATTAATCAATAATAATATCAATTACCCATGAAAACAATTGCAAAACTTGGCATGACTACAGTAGTAATCATCACATTATTATTTTCCTGCAAAAAAGCAGACTATTCTATTGAAGACTCAGCTGCAAAATCATCAACTAATACAACTGATATTATTTCTTCATCGGCTGCAGTCGAGAAGAAAGATAGTAATCATAAATTTATTCGAACTGCAGATATAAAATTCAAGGTGAAAAATGTCGCAAAATCGACTTATGCGATTGAAAATGCTACTGTTAAATTTGGAGGTTTTGTTACATACACCAATTTACAAAGTACAATTCATGACGAAATACAAACTAAAATAAGTCAAGACAGTACTTTGCAAACCACAAAATACTCCGTAATAAATAACATAACGATTCGTGTTCCCAACACGCAACTTGATGCTGTTATAAAAACGATTGCCAAACAAATTGATTTTCTGGATTATCGCGTTATCACAGCTGACGATGTTTCTTTAAAACTAGTAGCCAACCAACTTGCTCAAAACAGAAGCGCAGCAAACAATAAAAGAATTGAAAATACTATTGACACAAAAGGCAAAAAAATAAATGATGTTATGGAAGCTGAGAATACGCTTGCTGCACAAAAAGAGCAAAACGATTCTAGCAAAATCGAAAAATTGTCTTTAAAAGATCAAATTAATTTTAGTACTATTACTTTACAATTATATCAAAACCAATCTTTAAAACAAGAAATAGTAGCTAGTAGCAAAGACAACAATACCTATAAACCAAATATTGGTATCGAAATTACAGATGCTTTAAAAAGTGGCTGGTACATGTTGCAATCAATAATTGTGTTTTTCTTACATCTTTGGCCGTTTATTTTAATTGGTACTGGTGGTTTTTTTATTTATAGAAAATATGTTAAAAAACACTCTTAAATATAACAAATCATACATTTATTTAAAGCATAAAATTTACTATATTTGATATAGTATTAAATAAATCCTAAAACACATCCAATTAGAACACATAATTCGTAATAATTTAATAATTAAACATATTATTAAATTTATTAAAATAAGATAGTTTTATATCCAAAATCATTTTTTAACCTATAAAAATCATCTATATCATGAAAATCGCCACTATCATTATCAGAACTTTAATTGGTCTTTTACTACTTTTTGCTTCGGTGAGTTACTTTTTACATTTAATGCCTGAACCTGAAGTAACTGGGAATTTTAAAGCTTTCAACGTTGGTTTAATTGCATCAACCTACATAATGCCATTAGCAAAATCAATAGAATTAATTTGTGGTATTGCTTTTCTAACTGGGCGTTATGTAACTCTTGCCAATATTTTAATTCTCCCTATTACCATAAATATATTATTTATTAATTATTTTATGACTCCAGAGAATTTACCTATTGCTGGTTTGTTATTTTTAGGAAATCTATTTTTAATTTACAGATATTGGAATAATTATAAAAGTGTATTCACCGCTTAATTTAGTTCACTATTTTCCATAAAAAAACCCGACTAAACAATTGTCGGGTTTTGTTTTACATCAAAATGCACTGTTGTGCATCATAACTATATGTGTAATGCTCTGTTATCAGTAGCAGCCAATGCAGCCTCTTTTATTGCTTCTGCAAATGTTGGATGTGCATGACTCATTCTTGAAATATCTTCAGCAGATGCTTTGAATTCCATTGCTGTCACTGCCTCTGCAATTAAATCAGCAGTACGAGCTCCAATCATATGTACTCCTAAAACCTCATCAGTTTTAGCATCGGCAATGATTTTCACAAATCCATCTAAATCTCCACTTGCTCTTGCACGTCCTAAAGCTTTAAACGGGAAACTTCCAACTTTATATTCAGTACCTGAAGCTTTTACTTGCTCTTCTGTTTGTCCAACAGCAGCAACTTCTGGCCAAGTGTAAACAACACCCGGAATTAAGTTATAATCAATATGCGGTTTTTGACCTGCTAATATTTCAGCAACCATTGTTCCTTCTTCTTCTGCTTTATGTGCTAACATTGCTCCACGAACAACATCTCCAATTGCATAAATATTAGGAACATTTGTTTGTAAATGATCGTTTACTTCAACTTGTCCTCTGTCAGAAATTTTCACTCCAGCTTTATCAGCATTCAATCCGTCTGTGTAAGGACGACGACCAACAGAAACTAATGAATAATCTCCTTCTAAAGTAATTGTTTCTCCTTTTGCATTTTCAGCCTGAACTACAACTGCATCACCATTTCTTTCTACTGATTTTACTTTATGAGAAACGTAGAATTTCATTCCTTGTTTTTTCAATACTTTAGTTAATTCTTTAGACAAAGAGCTATCCATTCCAGGAATAATTCTGTCCATAAATTCAACTACAGAAACTTGTGCCCCTAAACGTAAATATACTTGTCCTAATTCAATACCAATAACTCCTCCACCAATAATAACAAGATGTTTAGGAACTTCTTTTAATGCTAATGCTTCAGTAGAAGTAATGATTCTTTCTTTATCAATTTTAATAAAAGGCAAAGATGAAGGTTTAGAACCTGTTGCAATAATAGTATATTTAGCTTCAATAGTTTCTGATGTTCCATCTTCTTTTGCAACTGCAATATGTGTAGCATCTACGAAAGAACCTAAACCATTAAAAACGGTAATTTTATTTTTATCCATCAAGAAGTTAACTCCTCCTGCTGTTTGATCTACAATTGCTTTTTTACGAGCAATCATTTTCTCTAAATTAATTTTTACATCACCAGAAACTTCTATCCCGTGATCAGCAAAATGCTTAATCTCGGCATAATGATGTGAAGATGCCAATAATGCTTTTGATGGAATACATCCTACATTTAAACATGTTCCTCCAAGCGAATTGTACTTTTCGATTATAGCTGTCTTGAAACCTAATTGTGCGCAACGAATTGCCGAAACATATCCGCCGGGACCTGAACCTATAATGACTACGTCAAATGAACTCATAGTTTTTGATTTTTTATTTTTTAGCGATACAAAATTAAGGAATTAAGTTTTGTTTAAACTTTAAAAGTTAGAGTTTTTTCTCAGGATTTACTGAACTATGGAAAACTTATTGTAATAAATACATAAAAATGTTAAATTTTCTTTGAGATTTAGTAGAAAACGCAGATTTAGCAAATTAGGCAGATATTGTTTTTGATTTAAGATTGCTGATTTTTAAAACTGATTGAAAAATCAATCTCGTAGAATTATTTTAAAATCTCTCTCAAAGGTGCGAAGATCCAAGATATAAATTAAATACTCTGAATATTATTGTTTTTCTCCATTTTGTCACCCTTAGCATCTCGAAGCTTCTGGATAAAGTCAATGCAGGACTTCGACTCCGCTAAGGCACAAAGTTGAACCTTAAAAAGACCCTTTGCGTCTTAAAAAGAAATCACCGTTGAATTTTTTACTTCACTAATCATGAACATACTTTGAGTACTGCCGATGTGTTGCAGGTTTGTGAGTTTAGTTACTAGAAACTCTCGGTATGCTTCCATATCTTTTACGAGAACCTTTAGGATATAATCGTAATCTCCGCTTACATGATGACATTCGAGGACTTCTTTTAACTGGATAACTTCGCTTTCGAATTTGGTTAGAAATTCTTTGGTATGTTGAATAAGTTTTAGGTGGCAGAAAACGACAAATCCCTTTTCTATTTTAGATTTATCTACTAAGGCTACATATTTATGAATGACTCCTTCTCGCTCTAGTTTCTTGATGCGCTCATAAACTGCTGTTACCGAAAGATCTAACTTTAAAGACAACTCTTTAGTCGTTTTCTTACTATCGGTTTGAAGCAACAATAATAATTTTTTATCTATAGAATCTAATACCATAATTATAAATCGTTTTTAGACTGAAAAATAATCTATTTAAATCTTATCTCAAAACAAAATTAGATAATAAATCTACCAAAACACAAATTAATAGTATAAAAATCTAAACACACAAACTATGATTGATTATTATTCTAATATGTTATTAATTTGAATTATGATTGCTGAGCTACTCAGATTTTATAACCCAGTTAACCATCGGGATAGTTTCTTATTGTATAGCTTTGAATTAAATAAAAATAAATAGTAACTAGAGGATGAAATGCATTCGTTCCTCATAATAACATAACAATGGAAAATTTTAATCCAGCCGACAAGATTCAGGATTTGCAGTATTTTGGGGAATTTGGTGGTGTAAACCCATCAATTTCAGACTCTTCAACTTATACTTTTCTTTCAGCAAAAACAATGTTTGACACTTTTGAAGGAAATATGGAAGGCTGTTATTTGTATTCCCGCCATTCATCGCCAAGCAATTTATATTTAGACCAAGCTCTTGCTGCTATGGAAGGAACTGAAACTGCTAATGTTTCAGCTTCAGGAATGGGTGCAATTACACCTACACTTATGCAATTATGCAATACGGGAGATCATATTGTTTCGAGTAGAACTATATATGGCGGAACGTACGCTTTTCTTAAAAATTTCACTCCAAGATTTGGTATAAAAACAACTTTTGTAGATATCACAAAGTTAGATATTGTAGAAGCTGCAATTACTCCAGAAACGAAAGTTTTATATTGCGAAACAGTAAGCAACCCTTTATTAGAAGTTGCAGATATTAAAGGATTATCTCGTTTGGCAAAAAAATACAATCTAAAATTGGTTGTTGATAATACATTCTCTCCTTTATCTGTTTCGCCTGCAAAATTAGGCGCAGATATCGTGATTCATAGTTTAACAAAATACATAAACGGTAGTAGTGATACTGTTGGTGGTGTTACTTGTGCTTCAAAAGAATTCATAAATAGTTTAAAAAATGTAAATAGTGGTGCTAGTATGCTTTTAGGTCCTACTATGGACAGTTTACGCTCGGCTAGTGTTATGAAAAACTTACGTACACTACATATTCGTATCAAACAACACAGCCATAACGCTCATGTTCTAGCTGATAAATTTGAAAAAGATGGACTTAAAACCGTTTACCCTGGTTTAAAAAGTCATCCTAGCCATGAATTATACAAAACAATGATTAATCCTGAATATGGTTTTGGTGGCATGCTTACAATAGACGTTGGTTCTTTGGCTAAAGCCAATGAGTTAATGGAGTTGATGCAGGCACGAAATCTAGGATATTTGGCAGTGAGTTTAGGTTTTTACAAAACTTTATTTAGCGCTCCAGGAACCTCTACTTCTAGTGAAATTCCACTAGAAGAACAAGCCGAAATGGGTTTAACAGATGGTTTAATTCGATTTTCAATAGGATTGGATAATGACATCGAAAGAACCTATCAGATGATGAAAGCCTGCATGGTCGAGCTTGGGGTTTTATAAACACGAAACATTTCTTTATAAATAAATTTTCTTAATTTTTAATTAGTTTGTTTGAATCCGCTGGAGTTCGCTCTAAGCGGATTTTTTTTATTATAAATTATACTTTTATAGACTCCCTTAGATTGTTAGACTGGTTAGACTTTTTACTTTTTTACTGACATAGACTACTTAGATTTCGGAATTCTGTAGCTTTTAAAAACCAAAAAAAATCCGTTCTGAAAATAATCAGACCGGATTTTATATTTGAATAGTTGTCTTTTACTAAAAACTAGATATTACAACTTTACTAAATTAAGCTTACTATTTTTTCGACTAAAACCAAAATAAATACAAAGACCTATAAGTAACCAAACTGTAAAGTAAATCCAGTTCCAAACGCTTAATTCTGCCATCATATAAAGACAACAAATTAAACCTAATAATGGAATTAAAGATAAATTTTGTTTAAAAGCCCAAACTGTTAATCCAACCAAAACGATTAAGAAAATCCACATTGGTATTTTATGTTTGAATAAGCTTAAACCGCTTTCGTATTTAATAGAATCCGCTACTGGTAAACCTGCAATTACGTTGGCATACTTTGCTTCATCTTTTTGATATTGCTTTAATATTAATTCTAAATCTGGTTTTTCGGTTGTAGCATTAGCAGGATCAACAGTTACTAAATAATCATATACCATTTTTGTATGACTTTTATCCAAAGAGGTGATTATATCTGCCGATTCATTAATTTGAGTTTCATTCATAATAAAACTCATTGTTGCTTTTTTGTTGTATCCAAAAGAAAACACCAATCCTATAATCAACAAAACTGGCATTATAAATTTTGAATTTACATAAGGTGTTCTAAATTTCCCTCTTGGAATATTTGGTTTGTTTTGCAACACTAAAACTCCTGCGCAAACCAATACAAAGGCAAATAAAGTTCCTATACTACACAAATCGGTAACCATTGTAAGATTTAGAAATAGAGCTGGAACTGCAACCACAAAACCAGTAACAATAGTAGCGTATGATGGAGTTTTGTATTTAGGGTGCACTTTAGAAAAGCGCTTTGGCAATAATCCATCACGACTCATACTCATCCAGATACGAGGTTGTCCCATCTGAAAAACTAATAAAACACTCGCCATGGCCACTACAGCACTTACTGCTATAATCCCCGACATCCATTTTAAATCTAATTTCTCGAATACAAAAGCAAGTGGATCTCCAACATTAAGTTGATTGTAACTCACCATACCAGTAAGCACCAATGCAATTGCGATGTATAAAACGGTACATATTATAATTGCCCACATCATTCCTCGCGGTAAATCTCGTTGTGGATCTTTACATTCTTCGGCAGTGGTTGAGATTGCATCAAAACCAATATAAGCAAAGAATACAGCCGAAACTCCTTTTAAGACTCCTGTTACTCCATTTGGTGCAAAAGGATCCCAATTAGCAGTGTCTACATAAAAAGCACCAACTGCAATTACCAAAAGCACTACACATAACTTAACAACAACCATAACATTACTCGCATTACGAGATTCTTTCATTCCACGATAAATCAATGCTGTAATTAAAATAATAATCAATAATGCTGGTAAATCGGCAACAAAATGAAATGAACCTATTAAAGGTGATGTTGTCCAAGCTGTATATGCTGCCTGTAAGCCCGGTTCTAGATTCTCAAATGCTTTTCCTCCATGCATTAAAGCTGTTGCATCTGTAAATCCATTAGAGGCTGTTAAATAATCCATTTGAACCCATTGGGGCAAGTGGATGCCACCGCTGGCGAGCAATCCTGTGAAATAATCACTCCAAGATATAGCTACAGTTATATTACCGACAGAATATTCCATTATTAATGCCCAACCAATTACCCAAGCTATAATTTCGCCAAAAGCAACATACGAATACGTATAAGCACTTCCAGAAACTGGAACCATCGATGCAAATTCAGCATATGCAAAAGCTGCAAAACTACAAGCGATTGCTGTAAATAGAAACAAAAAAATAACAGCTGGTCCACCATCGGAACTAGCTTTACCAATTGTACTAAATATACCTGCACCAACAATTGCTGCAATACCAAAAGCTGTTAAATCACGAGCTGTTAAATACTTACCTAACGAATCCGTTCCATTGGCATTATTTTTCTCTACTTGACTTAAAATATCTTGTACTGTTTTTTTTCGGAATAGACTTGAAAATGACATAAGTGTACTTACTATTAATAATTAATTTATTTCTAACTTTTTGCTTTTATTTTGCAAATAATGCAAAAATCATCTTGAATTCAAATATATAAAACGATTTTGTTTTGAAACACTTTTGATAGACTTTTTATCAATCTCTAATATTAACTAAAAAAAATGACATTGCAAAAATCTAATTTCTAGTTTTATAAATAAAAATTCATTAATTCATCATATCCTTTTATATGCACATCTTTTTTTACCAACAGTAAGTAAAAATCGAATATCTATTCTTCAACATTCAATTTATCTATATTCTTTCAGGTTTAATAGTAACCTAAAAAAAATTTCTTAATAGATTCTTACTTAATGATGAGATGAAACAGCCATTAGGGCTTTGTTAGTTATAGATTATAAATAACAATTCATCAACTTATAATTAGAAGCAATTCTGTAGCGTTTTCAATTCTATAAAAAGAATTAGATAGTAATAAAAAACCCGTTATTATATCTTTTGTTTTTTAACAAACTCGTAACTCTCTTCAATTGCTTTCTCTATATTAATTTGTTGTGCTATAAATTTATTCCTTTCAGATGGCTTTATATTGAATTTAGTACCATTTAAGTCAAAGTCTTTTATCATATTATAAACTGGCAGATTCATATGTATTTCTTGGTTATCAATTAAACATTCCAGAAATCGTACCGTTTTGGTCTGGCTTTTATTTATATAGGCTTCGAAACCATTTGGTAAAAACTTAATATTTTCGATTGGTAGATTTAAATCAAAGGCTAAAAATCCATAAATATCTTTAATTGTTTCTTGTGTTTCAAAATCTAAAGGTTCTTTTTGTTCAAGGTTATAAAACAATTCTCCTTGCAATACGATATCCTCCAATATCTCTTTCTCTAAATTCTTATCAGATAATCCCAGCTCTTCTCTACAATAATCTGCAAAACGGAAGATAGTATGTTTATGACTTATATTTAAGGTTAATATTTGTGTTTCGGGAACATAATTATTGGTTATATTTTGATATAATGATTTAAACTCTTTTATCGTTTTATCATTGCCAATCATTATCATTTTTGCCAGTAAAAATTCTATTTGCGTAACCTCTGCACGGTTAATTTTTATTTTACCTACATTATCTAAGTTTGCATAAATTGTTTGCAAATTATCTAATATCTGATTAAACAGGACAATTTTTTGTTCAAAAACTTTTTCATTACGACTACGTTCTTGTTCTGTTTCTGACTGTTTATTTAACAAAACCATTGTTATAACAGCCGCGAAGATGGTCCCGAAAATAGCCGCTGCAAACTCCTGAGATGCTTTTTGTCCTAAATTTTCAAATAAAGGTTCAAAGGCAAGAAAGGAAGAAAATGCAATTATAAAAACAAATAATGCATTTCTAAAATTTTTGTTTTTTCTCAAAAAATCAATCATATCACTCTTCTTTTAAAATATCCCTCAATATAACTATAATACGTACAATAAAATAATATTTAAAATTATTGATAACTACTTTTTTAATTAACCTAGTATATTGAAAATCAATATAGAGAACTTATAAAAAAGAGGTGACTAATCAATATCTTACACCATTTAAGTATACTAAGCCATTGCTTTACAAACAGGATTAGGTTAATTTAAACAATCAGAAAAATTTGTCTATAAGTATCAAAACAATAATAGATTATAACTAAATCTTTCTATTTATTAGACGAAGTATTTAGATTTTCGGTATTAATTTAGCAAATAAAACATTACAAAAGATTTAGTAGCAAAAATCAACACCGCAATTGAAACATACCCTCCTATCTGAGTAAAAAAGTAAAATCTCTGTTACCTCTCTTTTTGATAGTACATTATTGGAAGACAAAATTTTGATAGCAGTTCTTTGACATAAGCCATTCCAATCTTAAAATCTGTATATTTGACTTTAAGAGAAGCAATTTAAAAAAAACAATACCAATCCATAATTGGGGATCTCTACTTAATCAGTTTAACTATATTAAAAAAAAGGATACCACTTTAATTAAAAAGTCATCCATTTATTTTTAAACTTACACACTTTTCAGCCTTAGAAAGTTTGTACTGATTGCTTTAAAAAGTGATATTTGGCGTTGGAATAATAATTCAGAAGGATTTTATTTTGAATAAATTAAAAAAATAAATCCGACAGAGGAATATACAAAATACGCATTACGTATGTTTTTGAGTTATACGATATGCTAAACCAAAAGCCCTCAAAATTGAACCTATCGAAAAATAAATGAAAAAACCAATCACTCTAATTTTTATTTTACTACTTTTTATTTCGGCTAAAGCTCAAGAAAATGAAACATATCCTCAACTTATTGACGAGAAAGAAGACTATTATACAAATTACTCGTATGAAGATTATAAAAGTCAATATCATCAAGAATATACATTTTACTATAAAAGAGCCACAACTAAAGACAGTAAAAGTCAAATTAATAACTTACAAGACAGACTTCTTCCTTGGGAAATAATAGATAAATATAATCCAAAATATTTTTTCAATCAAATTATCAATTCAATTAGAGTAGAAGATTTTGGAGATGACAAACTCAATATTTCAATGGTTTATGATTTAAGTACCGAACAATTAAAAGAATTTAAACAAACACGAGGAATTGTAAATAAGGAAAAATTATTAGACTTATTGCATGTAAATATAATATCTACAGACATCATTAATACAACCACAAATAAACAAATTGAATTGGACAAATCTTGGACTTCTTTCTGTTGCAATCTCCTACCAAATGATACTCCTACCAAAGAGAGATTCATCTATTATACCTACATAAAAAATAAAAACACAAACTTCAAAAATCTATCAGGAACCATAACTGTTCAACTTGAGCTTCCAACAGCATATATAGTAAAAGAAATTACTAAAAATGACATCGGTAAAACCATAGAAATTGCAGAAAATCAAAAAATAAAACTCATTGAATTTGTTGACAATAAAATTCATTTTGAGATACTAAATAAAGAGAAACTAAAATCTGAAATTAAATTTACAAACGTTTCATCTAATGTAAAAAGCATCTATATGCCAAAATATTTATACCATTTTTTTCGATTAAACCCTAAAATAAAGCACTTAGAATTTGAAAAAGAATACCAGAAATTACTTGACATAAAAGAAGAAAATTTGGAAGAAAACATAGTCTATGTATACACTCTTAAAGGCAGACCTGAAAAATTTTATTTACTTAATAAAAAAACAGTACTAAAGAAAGAAATAGTTTTAAAAATAAACTAAAAAAAAATCGAACGACAAGGGTCTTTTTTCAGATGGTGTTTCAGATAAGGTGTTTTTTATAGAATAGAAATGTAACTAAAAAGAAGAAAAAAAAGCTGCCTGAAAAATATTTTCCGGACAGCTTCTTAACTTTTAAAACTTCTACTGGCGGAGAAAGAGGGATTCGAACCCCCGGACCTGTTACAGTCAACAGTTTTCAAGACTGCCGCATTCGACCGCTCTGCCATTTCTCCAGTATATCGCATTCATTATCTGATTGCGAGTGCAAATATAAGATGCTTTTTTTGATTATAAAAACTTTTTTTTACCCATTTACAAAGAAAATAATATGCTGTAAAAAAACAAGAAACCATCTCAAAACAAAAATTTGAAGCAGTTTATAAATTTTATAGCATTTTAATAACTAGGTTTTTGTAAAGTAAGTAAAGTATTAAAATGTAAAAAGCACCTCATTGAGGTGCTTTTCGCGGAGAAAGAGGGATTCGAACCCCCGGACCTGTTACAGTCAACAGTTTTCAAGACTGCCGCATTCGACCGCTCTGCCATTTCTCCAGTATGTCGCTTTCGTTATCTGATTGCGTGTGCAAATATAGGACGCTTTTTCGATTATAAAAACTTTTTCAACGCTTTTTTTACATATTTTTTTACTCGATTTTCAAGTACCTAATTATCAGTATTTACAAGTAAAATCTATTACGATTTATTATTCTGGATTATCCAAAATTGACACTGGCTTTTTATTTTCATCCACTGCTACAAAAGAAAAAGTGCCTGAAACTACAGTTTCTCGAAGTTCAGAATACATTTGTTCCATAAAAATATCTACATGAATTTTACAGCTTGTTCTTCCAACACTAATAACTTTAGCTACTAATTCAATTAAAGTTCCTGCAGGAATCGCTTTTCTAAAATCAATTTGCCCTGTAGATATCGTTACTACTTTCTTTCGACTAAATCTGGTAGCACATATAAAAGAAACTTCATCCATAAGCTGTAGAGCAGTTCCTCCAAACAATGTATCGTAATGATTCGTTGTATTCGGAAAAACAGCCTTAAATATGTGCGTTTCAGATTTTGCAATTCTTTCTTCTAGTGTCCCCATATACTTTAGTAATTTACGTATTCTGTTATTTCAAGTCCATAACCTATCATTCCAACACGTTTTGTTTGTTCAGTATTCGAAACCAATCGAATTTTAGATATATCAATATCATGTAAAATCTGTGCTCCAATGCCATAATCTTTACTATCAATGATTACTTTTGGGGCTTTCATTACTCCTTGAGATTGTAATATTTTAAGCTCTGTGATTCGACTCAATAAGTTTACTACTTGCATATCTTGATTAATAAACAACACTGCCCCTTTTCCGTCCTCATTAATAACCTTGAACATATCATCTAATTGTTGCTCTGGATTATTAGTTAGAGTACCTAATAGATCATTATTTACCTGTGAAGAATTAATTCTCGTAAGGATTGACTCGCCTATACTCCAATTTCCTTTAGTCAATGCTATATGGATTTGATTATTGGTAGTTTGCTCATAAGCTCTTAAACGAAACGTACCGAAACGAGTCTCTATGTCAAAATCTTCTTTTTTAACAATCAAACTATCATGTTGCATTCTATAAGCAACTAAGTCTTCTATAGAAACCAACTTCAAATTAAATTTCTTTGCCACTTCTACAAGTTGAGGCAAACGAGACATTGTTCCGTCTTCATTTAAAATCTCACAAATTACACCTGCCGGTTTAAATCCTGCTAATCTTGCAAAATCAATAGCTGCTTCAGTATGCCCAGTTCTTCTTAACACCCCACCTTGTTTAGCTACTAAAGGAAAAATATGTCCTGGTCTTGCTAGTTCATGTGGTTTTGTATTAGAATCTGTTAATGCCAACACAGTTTGTGATCTATCGGCAGCAGAAATTCCTGTAGTTACTCCATTTCCTTTTAAATCTACCGAAACTGTAAATGCAGTTTCCATATGATCTGTATTGTTAGTAACCATTGGTTTTAAATCCAACTCTTTACAACGGCTTTCTGTTAATGGTGCACAAATTAATCCACGTCCGTGTGTTGCCATGAAATTAATCATTTCTGGAGTTACTTTTTCGGCTGCAGCAAGAAAATCACCTTCATTTTCACGATCTTCATCATCTACTACAATAATTACCTGTCCTTGACGAATAGCTTCGATTGCTTCTTCGATAGTGTTAAGTTGTATTTTATTTGTTGACATAGTTAGGTTTTGTTTTGAGAAGAAATAAATCTCTCAGAGAATTTTTTAAATAACTTATTTAATGGCGCCAAAACAGCATCCATGCTTATTAATCCAATATCGTTTGTAGCGCGATACGTTAATAAAACAGCTAATGGCGTAAGTATAAAAGTTGACATCCATGCTCCCATAAAAGGAGTCAATCCGTCTTCTTGTGAAATTCTTTTTCCGAAGGTATTGATAAAGTGGAAAGTAATAAATATCAAAACCGCAAAAACTATTGGCAAACCAAGTCCTCCTTTACGAATAATTGCTCCTAGTGGCGCACCAATAAAAAACATTAAAAAACAAGCAAAAGCAATTACAAATTTCTCATAAAGTGCCGTAAGGTGTCGGTTAATATTTCGTTGCTTTTCTTTTAATTCATTTTTAGTAGAATCAATAGAATACATTGTACTTGTAAGATTGCTACTTGCTACCTTAAGTATTTCGGCCTTTTTATCATTGGTATAAAGCGACAAAAGATCGTTTGGTAGCGGTTTTTTCTTTTTATCAAGCTTTATTGTAGGCAATCCTTTAGCAATACCCACTTTTTGATTGATATTTTCCGAAAAGGAGAGGATTTCGCTGTCTAGGTTTTTAGTTAATGAATCTAAGGTATAGCGTAATTCGCTAGCATTAAGCATTCCGTTTGTATTACCAATATCTTGACTATCATCTACCTTATTTAATTCAGATAAATCGATATTGATAATTTGTTTTTTAAACGCCCCTTTTATAAAAGGCATCTTACTTCTATCTTCGTATTTCTTAGGCGTTACATCTTGATAATAATAACCATCATTAAGCACCAGCTGAAGAATACTCGATTTATCATTACTTATTAATTCACCTGTTTTAGATTTAATAACCGTTTTATTTTCACCGCTATTATTTGCCTTTTCATGAATAGTTACTCCAGTAAGATTATTTCCGTTTGGACCTGATTTTTTATTAACTTTAATATTATAAAAACCTACATCGCTAAATTGCCCTTCGGCAATAGCCATAGCGGGCTTGGCTTGTGCGATGCTTTTTCTAAAATTAATAAATTTATACTCCGCATATGGAATAACATTATTTGCAAAAAAGAAAGCAAGTATACTTAAAAAGCATATGAATACAATTAAACTTCTCATGGCTCGCTGTAGAGAAATCCCTGATGCTTTCATTGCGGCAAACTCATAGTTTTCTGCTAGATTCCCAAATGTCATAATCGAAGCCAGTAAAACCGATAATGGTAATACCAATGGAATAATTCGGGGCATCGAAAACAACAGGAATTTAACAACTAAAATTAAATCCAAATCTTTACCCGCCAATTCGGCTATAAACAGCCAAACAGTTTGAAGTATGAATATAAAAAATAGAATTACAAATACAGTAGTAAATGTAAGAAGAAAAGTCTTTAATAAGTATTTGTCTAAAATTTTCAACCCGTAATTAGTCTAGTTTATTGATATAGTAATTTGGATATTTACTTTGCACAAAGGTAAACTGATTTTTTGATAATGGCTGATTGGTTTTAAAAGAATTAACGGTTAATGTAGTTTTTGTTCCGTTCTTACCCATTTCAATTAAATTATAAATATGCTTTGTTTGTACATCAATCCCTAAAAGAATTTCTTTACGTTGATCTTTAGCACTTGTTGGATTTAATTTAATGTACTGGATTTTTCTTCCTTTTACATTCTGAACAATATCCATTGTGTATTTATAACCAGAATTAAAAAAAGTCAACATTTTTGAAGGTGTAATTGCATTATCATCTTTCTCGTTGACTCTAGAAATAGAGATTTCTTCGTCTTCTGGAACAATTGTATATGTTTTTTGGCCGTCAAAAATCTTTGTAACTCCCATAAAATTCAACACAAATTGATTTCCTTTTATGGTAACATTTCCTTTACTGTCCTGATTAATGTTCTCTTTGGCATTATTCAAAGTGTATTTAAAATCAATTACAATATTATCGTAACTTTTTACCTTTGCAGTTACCTGATCTAATAATTCTTTTGCTTTTTTATCTTGGGCCTGAGTAGAAAAAGTAACAAGGAATAAAAAAACAATTTGAAAAACCTTTTTAGTCAGGTTGTTTACATTATTTTTTTTGAAGTTTAGAATCGTTGATTTCATGATTTAATTATTTTGTTCATTGTTAAAAAATTGATCAAGAGAACTTAAATCTAAAATATTTACACTTCTAGCTTTACTACCTTCAAAAGGGCCAACAATTCCTGCAGATTCTAATTGATCTATCAATCGACCTGCACGGTTATAACCTAGTTTTAATTTTCTTTGTAATAATGAAGCCGAACCTTGTTGCGCATTTACAATAATCTCTGCAGCTTCTCTAAATAAAGTATCTCTTTCGGAGATATCCATATCAAGATTAGTGCCACTTTCTTCCCCAACAACCTCTGGAAGTAAATAAGCTGTTGCATATGCTTTTTGCGAACCTATAAAATCAGTAATTTTTTCTACTTCTGGTGTATCAATAAATGCACATTGTACACGGACTACATCATTCCCATTTGAATACAATAAATCTCCACGTCCTATTAATTGGTCTGCTCCTTGCGTATCCAAAATAGTACGCGAATCTATTTTTGAGGTAACTCTAAAGGCAATTCTCGCAGGGAAATTTGCTTTTATCAAACCTGTAATTACGTTTACAGATGGTCTTTGAGTTGCAATTATTAAATGTATACCAATTGCACGCGCCAACTGAGCTAAACGAGCAATAGGGACTTCTACTTCTTTTCCAGCTGTCATAATTAAATCAGCAAACTCATCCACTACTAAAATAATATATGGCAAGAATCGGTGTCCAGCTTCTGGATTTAATTTTCTTCCTTTAAATTTATCATTGTATTCTTTAATATTTCGAACCATTGCATCTTTTAATAAAGAATAACGGTTGTCCATTTCAACACAAAGTGAATTCAGCGTATTTACAACTTTTGCATTATCAGTAATAATAGCATCATCAAGATCTGGAAGTTTAGCCAGGTAATGTCTTTCTATTTTATTAAATAATGTTAGCTCCACTTTTTTAGGATCTACCAAGACGAATTTTACTTCGGCTGGATGTTTCTTGTATAATAATGAAGTTAAAACAGCATTTAACCCTACCGATTTTCCTTGCCCTGTTGCCCCTGCCATCAACAAGTGAGGCATTTTTGCTAAATCAACAACAAATGTTTCATTTGAAATTGTTTTCCCCAAAGCAATTGGCAATTCCATTTCGGCTTCTTGAAATTTAGCCGACCCGATAACACTTTTCATCGAAACCATCGTTGGATTCTTATTAGGAACCTCAATACCAATTGTTCCTTTACCTGGAATTGGCGCAATAATACGAATTCCTAATGCTGACAATGACAAAGCGATATCATCTTCTAAACTTTTAATCTTAGAAATACGAATTCCTGCTTCTGGGACAATCTCATACAGTGTTACCGATGGACCTACTGTAGCTTTAATCTGCGCGATTTCGATTTTATAATTTCGAAGTGTATCTACAATTTTATTTTTATTCTCTTCTAATTCTTCCTGATTGATTGTAATTCCACCTGTAGAATATTCTTTTAATAAGTCAATCGTTGGAAACTTATAATTAGACAAATCTAAAGTAGGGTCGAACAATCCAAAATCGGCAACTAATCGTGATGCTAAATTTTCTTCGATTATATCTTCTTCTGGAGCTTGCTCTATCACAAAAGACTCTGAATGCGAAACTACTTCCTTTGAAGCGGGAGTAATATCCATTTTTATAGGCTTTAAAGCTGGATCCAAATTAATTTCGGATGAATGGGCAATAGTCGGCTTTAATGCTTCTTTGTTAATTTCAAATTGAGAATCTGGTTTTTTTAAATGAATATCATCTAACTCTTCATTTTCTTTAATTGCAAATTCCTCTAAATTATAAGCTCCTTTCTCTGTTTTTACAGATGGTACTGAATTTAAATCAGAGCGAAGTTCTCTTTTAGTATTATTGAAAAATGTCTGAATCTTATCCGGAGATATTTTGATTTTAAAAATCAAATAGATTATCAATCCAAAAAGCAAACTCAACAAAGTCCCTGTTTTCCCAATATAATCTTGTAAAAACAAGTTTAGCTCATACCCTATTGTACCTCCTAATTCTGGAGCCGATGTAGCAAAAAAACCAAATAATACCGATATAATAATTATTACAAATAGGTCCCAAAACCAAATATTCTTGAGCTTTTTCATTGAAAGTTCCAATACCAAAAACATTCCTGTTAAGAAAAGCAAACGAACGAATATAAATGAAGCTAAACCAAATCCTTGATAAATCAATAAATCTGCTAGAGAAGCTCCGAATTTTCCAAGCCAATTTTGCACAGGCTCACTTCGATCTCCAAGTGCTGATAACGCACTCTGATCTGCTTGTCCATAACTATAAAAGGAAATAAAAGCAACTAATAATGCAACTGAAAATAATACCAAAAGGGATCCCAAAACAATATTATGCTGTTTGGTCATTTTCCAAGACGTAATAGCCCCAGATTTTGATTTATTTTTATTGTCTACTGTTTCTTTTTTTGTTGTTTTTGCCATTCTTATTTTAGGTACTAATCGCTTATATATTTTTTATATATGGTATATATATGGTTAATCCGATTGCTATTGCGGTCATTGCAGCAAAAAATACTGCGCCCGCAGCAATATCTTTGATAAATCCGATTCTTTCATGATAATTGGGATGAATAAAATCGGCTACTTTTTCTACAGCCGTATTTAATCCTTCCACACTTAATACTAATCCTATTGCTAAAATTTGAAAAAGCCATTCGGTACTTGTAATACGGAAATAAAAACCTGCAATGGTCATTATAATTCCTAACGAAAATTGTACCATAACGCTATGCTCGGTACATATTAGTTTTAAAGCACCTTTGTAAGCATAAGTAACGCTTTTTAATCTTCCTTTTAAAAAAGTATTCTCTTTTTGAAACTCCATTCCTAGAATTTATAGTGCAGCAAGTGCAGCTTCGTAATTCGGTTCGTTTGCAATTTCTGCAACTTGCTCAGTATGGGTAACTTTACCGTTTTCATCAACAACAATAATTACTCTTGAGTGCAATCCTGCTAATGGTCCGTCAACAATTTCTAATCCATTTGCTTTACCAAAAGCTCCTGTTTGAAAATCTGATAAATTAACTACATTTTCTAATCCTTCAGCACCACAAAAACGTTTTTGAGCAAAAGGTAAATCTCTAGAAATACATAAAACTGTAGTATTCTCTAGATTACTTGCATTTTCGTTGAATTTTCTAACTGAAGTTGCGCAAGTTCCTGTATCGATACTTGGAAAAATATTTAAAACTAATTTTTTACCTGCAAAATTACTCAATGAAGCAACCGACAGGTCGTTCTGTACTAATTTAAAATCTACTAGTTGTGAACCAACTTTTGGTAATTCGCCTGAAGTATGAATTGGATTTCCTCCTAATGTTATTGAAGCCATGATGTTTGTTTTTTATGAGGTTCAAAAGTAATGATTAAAATTTGAATCTAAAAGAATTTGTTACGGGTTGTGGGAAGAATTAGTCGAGTTTCAAAAGAACTAATTATTAGGTGTTTTATTGCCTTAGAACACTTGTTTTTCTGACTTTCCGGCTTTTTTTATTTCGATTATAACCTTTCTTGTCTGATACTTTAATTCTGCTCAGCTTGAAAACACTGGACATAAAAAAAACGCACCCGTAGAGAATGCGTTTTTAGATAACCATAGTTTTTCTAACTATTTAAGCTAAATCAACTATTTGTCGATTGACCCCAAAACACGTTTCATAAACGTATTCAAAGCTTCTTTTTTATCAGTTCCTTGAACTACCATTTTATGTACTTCTAATGCACCGTACATATTAGAAATTAATTCACCAATTACATCTAATTCTTCATCTTTTAAAGACGGAATTTCGGTCATTGCTTCCAAAACCTCAATAGTTTCAATGATGTAATCCTGATCATTTTCTTCTATAAACTGCGTTAATTGTTTTATTACTGGTAATTTCATTTTTAGACTTCTTAGATATTTAAATATTTTAGACTTTTAGACTTTCTTGAATTTTAAAACAGCACTTATGCAATCTAAAATTATAAGCAATTCTAACAATCTATTTAAGCAATTTCGTTTACTAACTCGATTAACACTTCTTGTTTGTTGGTTTGAGTCTCATTAACCAGTTTACCATTTACAAAAGTGGCAAATGTTGGTAAATTAGTAACATTTGCTAATTTTCTTGATTCTGGTGAATTTTCTGCATCAACTAAAACAAAAGTTAATCCTTCTTTTTCTGCCGCTAATTTTTTGAATTTAGGCTTCATTATACGACAATTTCCACACCAAGAAGCCGAATATTGCACGACAACTTTCTCATTTTTAGCAACTAAATCTGCTAAAGTATCTTCATTTAATTCGATTAACATATCTTTTATTTTTTTAATGTTCTGAGGACTGAAATATTTAATATTCTAAGTTTTTAAGAACTTAATTTCCTTATTCTCAATCTCTCTTTTAAGGCAGTAGGCTTTTAAGTGACTAAGGTTTTAAGAACAAATCTTAGAACCTTAGTCTCTTTATATCTTAAAACTTTTTAAAATTAGTTTGCGCTTAAATACTCAGCTGTACTTGTTCTATCTGCGCTCATTGCTTCTTTTCCAGCTTCCCAGTTTGCAGGACAAACTTCTCCTTTTTCTTGGATATGCGTGTAAGCATCAACCATACGTAAATATTCGTTTACGTTACGACCTAATGGCATATCGTTTACACTTTCGTGGAAAATTTTTCCTGTTTCATCAATTAGGTAAGTAGCTCTAAAAGTTACATTTGAACCTTCGATAATAACTGAATCTGTTTCTTCGCTATACTCTGTAGAATCAATATCTAAAATTCCTAAAATGTTAGATAAGTTACGGTTTGTATCAGCCAAGATTGGGTAAGTTACCCCTTCGATTCCACCATTGTTTTTTGGAGTGTTTAACCAAGCAAAGTGTACTTCGTTTGTATCACATGAAGCTCCAATTACGATTGTATTTCTTTTTTCAAATTCTGGTAATGCAGCTTGAAAAGCGTGTAATTCTGTTGGGCATACAAAAGTAAAATCTTTTGGGTACCAAAACAAAAGTACTTTTTTGTTATTGTTTACTGCTTCTTCAAAAACATTGATTTTCAAATTGTCTCCCATTTCTGAGATGGCATCAATTGCAATACTTGGGAATTTTTTTCCTACTAAAGACATATCTTTTGTTTTTAAGTTAATTATTTATTTGATACAAAAATAGCACATAAACCCATTTAGAAACAATAGAATACGATTATAAATACTTATCTATTAATAAGTTTTACCTATAGAGAAGTAGTTGGTTTTTATAAATCACTGAAGATCAATACAAACAGGTAGCTTTCCAACACACGTTTTATTTTCAATAATTTGAATTGCTGCATTTTTTTGGAACTCTACAAAATCCTGATATACTTCAACAAGTCCTAAAGCTTGTTTTGCATTTGGAATAATTGGTAAAACATATGGATTACCAAAAACATAGAGTATACATTTTTTTGACTTTAATAACTTGCCTAATAGCACTAAAACCGACTCTTCGATGTCGAAATTATTAAGTGGCTTTGCTTTTGGCACAAACAAAGAAATTATTATTGTATCGAAGGGTTCTAAATCATTTTCGACTAAAGTGTTTATAGTAGCATCACCTGCTTTAATTGCAAACGCTGGACTTGGTAATTGTATATTTAGCGTTTTGAAGAAATCATTATCCTCAGTTTTATACAAACTTAATTTTGCAAGTGTATTGTTTTTATATGCCTCAAAAACTGTCTCAGAATTTGAGTTGTCAATTATTTTTGTGATACTGCTTTGTGCGATTTTATCATTTAATAACGCTGTTCTTTCAAAATCTAAAACTCCTAAACCTTTTTCTGTCTGATTAAGAATTCCTGCTTTTTCTTTGCATTTCCATATTCTGTTAAAGCTTTCTTCTATCCGTTCTGGTGATGCCTTTTCTAAAATTGCCTGAATGCCTTCTGGTACATTTTCGGCAAAACACAACACATCATTTCCTGCATTAAATGCTTCCCACTCTAATTGCCCTTTTACATCATATAATTTAGACACACTATGCATATTTAATGCATCTGAAATAACTAAACCATTATAACCTAATTGTTCACGCAACAACGTTTCGATTATTGGCTTTGATAGCGTTGCGGAGGTATCTTTCCCTGAATTTAAAGCTGGAACTGCTAAATGCCCAATCATAATCGAATCTACATTATTTTCGATTCCTTTTATAAACGGGTATAATTCGTTTTCTAATAATTCTTCTAGAGTTTCTTTTAAAACGGGTAATCCTAAATGCGAATCAATATTTGTGTTTCCGTGTCCTGGAAAATGTTTTAAACAACCCAAAACTCCAACATCTGACATTCCTCTTAAATATTCTAAAGCAAAATGTGCTACTTTTTCTTTGTTCTCCCCAAATGAACGGTAACCAATAACTGGATTATCTGGATTATTATTTACATCTGCTAATGGTGCAAGATTATAATGAATTCCAACCGATTTTAAATCTAAACCAATTTGCTTACCTACTTCATAAACCAAATGCGATTGACTCTCTGGCAAAGCTCCAAGTGTAATTGCATAAGGATACTGTGGTGTTTTTTCGACACGCATTGCCAAACCCCATTCTGCATCAATGCTTATTAAAAGTGGCGTGGTTGCGCATTTTTGAAATCGCTCAATACGTTCTTTTAACTGTTTATAACTATCATCATTGAAAACAATTTTTTTATTGCCTTCATAATTTGTTGCTGCACTGGCACGACTATGAAAAAAAGTAAGTCCACCAATGTTATAGTCACGAATTAAACGTTCTGTTTCCTGAATATTTTCTTCGGTATCATTTATAAATACTGCAGGAAAGAAAAACTGCCCTACTTTTTGTTGTACTGTTTGTGGTATTTTGTTCATTGGTTATAAAGTTTTTTTCATGCATACACTAGTATCCATAACATCATAAGGTGGATAATTTGGAATTATAGTATAGTCTTGTTTTTGATATAAAGCAATTGCTTCAGGCTGGTTTATACCTGTTTCTAGTATAGTATATTTATAATTTACTTCGACTGCCCATTTTTCTAACTCCTTTAAAACGGCAGATGCAATTCCTCTTTTGCGATAATCAGGATGCACAAACATACGCTTGATTTCGGCAGTATCATTTTCTTTTTCTCTAAAAGCTCCACAACCAATAGCTATTTCATCTTCATAAAATACGATCGCATGTTTTATTGTATCTATATGGTTAAACTGATTGTAAAAATCGTGATCATCTCCATCTCTAATTTTTAAATCCTGATTTAATAAAACAACCAAATTTATAAAGTCAACATCTTCTGAATTTGTTCTTTTTAATGTAATCATGATAACAAATACTTTAAAAAATTATTTTCACTTGAGCTTGCTCTTCTTTTGTTTGGCTAACTGGCTTTTAGTATGTAAAGCTTTTTCTAGTCGGTTTTTAAATCGAAATAACTTTGGCATACCTTCAATTCTATCTTCCTGTGTAATTACTTCGTAAATTAGAATTGCTTTTTCTAATATTCGAATTTCATTCTCGACATCATTTTGATTTTTATAAATAGTAGCCAATCTATCGTAAGAATGATTTCCTTTAAAACCTTCATTACTATTTTCTTCGTATAACGCAATTGCTTTCTCAATCTCTCCTGCTTTTTCAAGTTCAATTGCTTTCAGATTTCGCTCAACCTGTATGTTTTCATTGATTTCCATAGGCGTTATATTCTAATTAAATCTATTCTATCTTCTTACCAAAATCTTTTGGAAAAATTAAAAATCGGGAAAGAATTACTCCTGGTATTGTGGCCAAAAACACCCAAATAAAGAAATTTCCATATCCCAAGTATTCCTGAATATAACCACTTACCATTCCTGGCAGCATCATTCCCAAAGCCATAAATCCTGTTGCAATAGCATAATGTGACGTTTTTGATTCTCCCTCTGCAACATAAATTAAGTACATCATAAAGGCTGCAAATCCAAAACCATAACCAAACTGCTCTACGATTACTACAGCATATATATAATAAACTGATGAAGGGTGAAAATAGGATAGTAAAATAAATCCAATAATTGGTAAGTGCATTGTCAAAATCATCGGAAGCATCCATTTAGTAAGACCGTCTCTTGATATCGCAATTCCGCCTAATACACCTCCTAGCATCAAAGCAATCAATCCAAAAGTTCCATAAATCAAACCAATATCTTCCGTATCTAATCCCATCCCTCCTTTTAGAACAACTTTTTGAGTTCCTTTGTTTGAAACCAACTGATCTACAAATTTAATTCTAGCTTTGTTTAGATTCTTATATTCTTTTGGATCTTTATTTTCAACTTCTAGCAAAGGTTTTTTAGCATTTGCCATTTCTGCCGATATTGGCAATTTAGAATAAAGCAATTGCAGTTCTGAATCTGAAAGCTTCTCTCCGTTGGTAACTTTTGAATTATAAATTCCTAAAGCTTTTACCTGACTTTCATCTGAACCTGTTTCAACTAATTCATATTTAATCGGATCTACTAAAAACGGGGTTAGCATTTTCATTAATTGTGATTCTCCTAATCGAAATAACAAAATAAAAGCAAGGACTAAAACAATTTGTTTCTTTCTAAAGAAACTTGCAAAAACTGAAGTAAAGCTTTGGTCTGCGATCTCTTTGGTAGTGCCTGCAGTAGTATTTTCTGTTTTTGGTGTAGAAAAATAATTATAAGTTGTAATTAGAGCCATTAGCAAACCAACAAAAATCATAGTATATGACCATGCTTTGCGGTTATCACCATATTTATGCTCTAGATAACCAGCTAAAAGGACTATTAATCCATTTCCTGCAAGCATTGAAATTCTATAAAATGTACTTCTAATTCCCAAGAAAAAAGATTGTTGCTCTTTTGGTAAAACCAATAAATAAAATCCATCACTAGCGATATCATTAGAAGCCGAAGCAAATGCTGCAACCCAAAATATAGCTAACGTTAATATGAAAAAATTATTCAGCGGAATAGTCAGTCCAACTAGTAAAAAAGCAATTGAAATAACGAATTGCATCGCTAAAAACCATTTTCTTTTCGTACCATGCAAATCTATAAAAGGACTCCACAAAGGTTTGATAACCCACGGTAGATATAATAAACTAGTATAGAGACCAATATCTTCATTGGTAATTCCTAGATTTTTGTACATTAGTACTGAGACCGAGATAATTACGATATAAGGAAACCCTGATGCAAAGTTTAATAATGGAATCCAAAACCAAGGTTTATTTTCTGTTTTCATCAGTTATTTCAGCTACGTTTACTTTAAAACCTTTTTTTAAATCTATTATAGTCGGAGCACTTTCATTAGCATAATAATCAATAAAAGTGATCGCACATTCCTTATACTTCTTCATTTTTTTCTCTGAAAGAACAAAATAAATAGAATCGTCTATTTCATGAACTGTTAATTTATCAATAATCTGAGAAGGATCATTGACATCTACTTTCCCTTCCATTTCTGCTCCATAAACAACTATATAACGTAGCTTAGTATTCAACGGATATTTAACCTTAAACGAATAATTAATACTATCTTTTATAAACTCGCTAACTGTAGGCACATCAACCACAATCTTTTTAAGATTAGGAACCGCTAATGGAAGCGCTGGATATTTATATTGATTCTCCGACAAAAGACGCACCACATCTTGATTTTTATTAATTAGTAGTTTAGCACTAAAATAAGCACTTCCGGTTACGTTCTTAAAACTTCTGGCATAATCGACCTGATTTGGGATTTCGGTTGCAAGATTCCAGCTTTTATCGCTATCAGCTCTAATCTTATACGGACTGTGCCCAATATAAATTGCTGTATTATTAGAATTTTCAGACCACCATTTTACCAGTTTTGAATAATTAGCTCTCGGATTATTCATGCTCCAATACAATTGAGGTATAATGTAATCAATCCATTTTTGATCCATCCATAAAATAGGATCTGCATATAAATCATCATAATTAGACGTCGATTGTGTATCTGACCCTTTTGGATCTTTCGATTTATTACGCCAAACCCCAAAAGGACTAATTCCAAATTGTACCCATGGTTTACAGCTTTTTATTGCAATAGAAATCGTTTCAACAAAGTTACTCACATTCGCCCTGCGCCAATCGGCTAAACTAAGTCCGTTACCGTATTTTTTATAAGAGCCTGTGTCGTTAAATTGTTTTCCTGGTATAGTATAAGGATAAAAATAATCATCAAAATGAATGGCATCAATATCGTAATTCTCAACAACTTCTTCTACAATAGTAGTTAAGTGCTCCTGTACTTCGGGTAAAGCTGGATCATAATATAATTTACCTCCGTATTCAATCATCCATTCTGGATGTTTAATTACGTCATGGTTGGAGTATAAACTATCTTTTTTTAAGTCAAATGTAGCTCTATAAGGATTCATCCAAGCATGAAATTCAAATCCTCTGATATGTGCTTGTTCAATCATCCATGCCAAAACATCATAATATGGTTTTGGTTCTTGTCCTTCTTTTCCTGTCAAATAACGTGACCAAGGAGCTAATTTAGTAGGGTAAATAGCATCACCAACACTTCGTATCTGTACTATTACAGCATTAAAGTTTAATTTTTTATATGTTTCTAAAATTTCAATATAATCAGCTTTTTGCTTTTCAGCATTATCAACTTTGCTTTTTGGCCAATCAATATTAACAACAGTAGCAATCCAAACCCCTCTAAACTCGTTTTTAGGATATTGAGACTTTTCCTGAGAACTACCGTTCCACCCAAAAAAAATAAATAATAAAAAAAATAATATTATGTGCTGATTTTTATGCATTTCAATTTTAATTTATACAGAATCCAAAAATAGTTTTTTTAGTGAAGCATAAAAGATAATTTATTGATAAAATTTACAACTCACAGAAATTTAAACTTCAACACATACAAATAGCATTCCATTTAATATTAAATACCTATATATTAATTAGATACACTTATTTTATTCAAAATTAAATCTAATTTAAAAACGAAGTTCCATTATAGTAAATTCTTGTCCAGATTTAAAAAAAGTGATGCGCGTATCTCTCAATCCTAATTTTTCATAAAAAGACTTTTTGTTTACTCTGGCATTACACCAAATCCGCTTTACACCTCTATTCTTAGCTTGTTGCAGAATATAATCCATTAGTACTGTTGCGTTACCTTTCCCCTGCTCTTCAGTTAATGTTGCTAATTTTCTAAATTGCATCTCCTCATTACCTTCAAAACAAGAAACAATAGCGACAAGCTTGAACTCATTATATAATCCAAAATGAATACCTAAATAATCTTCTTTTAACTGTACAAATTCTAAAGGCATATCTGGCCACATCACCTTATGCCGAATTGCCCATGTTTCTGAAGCAGGAATTTCATTGATAATCATAATTACTTTTTGAAGGGCTAAAAATTCAAATTTAGCATTAATTATTTTATCCATCTTACACCAATATAATGTTTAACTTATAAACTCTTTTAGTGTGTTTTTTTTTTCAGAATTAACCTATATTAAAACTGGGTCTACAATTTTTTCCCCTATTTGACTCTCAAAAAAAAAATTACATTATAGTACATTTCAACTAATTACTATTGCTACTAGCAAAATCCTGAACAAAAACAAACAATATATGCCTTTCAATTTCGATATATAATAATTAATTTTAACAGCAAAATTTATCCCCCTAACAATCTACACGTATGAAAAAGTTTTTTCTAATCACGCTGTTATCCATCAGTGTAAATTCATTTTCCCAATTACTCGAACTTGGCCCTATTCTTTCTTCTAATGTAACTTCAATTTCAACAAATGACTACAATTCTGATAGTTCAGGAACATCAATTGGTTTTGGAGGGTTTGCAAGAGTAAATTTATTAATGCTTTATGGACAAGCTGAATTTGGATATGCTCAATCTAAATTTACAGTCTCTGAATCTGGAGTCGCCAATACTGATTATAAATTATCCGGAACCGAAGCTACATTAATCGTAGGTTACAAAATTATTCCTTTAGGCAAACTAGGAAATATTAGACTATTTGGTGGTTACAACTGGAAAAACTACTCCAATATTGACCGAAGCAATAACCTAAACTATATCGACATTATAAAAAACAACAATAGTATCCTTGGCGGAGTTGGTGTCGATTTATGGAAACTCACAGTAGATTTTAGATATTTAGCAGGAATTACAGATATTGATGCATCTAATTTAAAAGTAAAAACTACAGTTTCAAATATTAGCTTAGGATTTAAATTCTAAAATTAAATAATTTACTGTTTCCCGTTATCCTCAAATTATTTTCTTTTGTATTTTTATGAAATAAAACAACTATTAAAAACTTTTTTAACCTTAATCAATACTAGAATGGGAAAATTTGTCATCACAAAAAGAACTAACGGAGAGTTTCAATTTAATTTAAAAGCCAATAACGGACAGACAATCCTAGCAAGTGAAGGGTATTCTGCAAAAGCAGGCTGTTTAAACGGCATCGAATCCGTAAAAACGAATTCTCAAGACGATTTGAAGTTTACTAGAGAAACAGCCAAAAACGGAAAACCTTATTTTAACCTAAAAGCAACCAATGGTCAAATCATTGGAACTAGCGAAATGTACGAAAGTGTAGCTGCAAGAGATAACGGAATCGAATCGGTAAAAACCAATGCTCCTACCTCAATTACAGATGACCAAACTCTTTAATAAATAGTTTGAAACATATTTTAAAAAGCCAAAACCACTCTAATCGGGTGGTTTTATTTTTGGGAAACAATTTGCTTCGCTCTTGTTCAATTTCTCATTATTTTATATCTTTTATCTCTAAAAAAGATACCGCTATGATCTTAGTTTAAACTTTACCCCTTCATTAATAGCAATAAAACAAAACTCAAAATCAAATCTTAAATCGCCATCTGCCTATGTCAAAGCCCCTTTTTCTACAAACCCTTAATAAAACGTCAAAAGATATAAATTTATTTTTTAAAATAAAAACTAACAATTACTATGTTAAAATTATTTTTCGACTACATTTACTAATAAATTTAATATAAATTATGAAAACAGGAGTAGTAAAATTTTACAATGAAGCAAAAGGATTTGGATTCATTACAGAAGAAGGTACAGGACAAGACATTTTTGTTCATGCATCAGGCTTAAAAGAGCAAATTAGTGAAAATGATTCTGTTCAATTTGAAATAGTTGACGGAAAAAAAGGCAAAAATGCAGTTGAAGTTTCAGTAGTTTAATACTGTTTAACATTAAAATTTGCATTAATTACGATTGCCTATTGGTTTAATATGAAGATAAAGAATACTATTCGATACACTCTCAATAATAAAACCCTACAAATCACTCACGACGATTAGCAAAACAAAAATCCTGTAGACAAATGTTTACAGGATTTTTTTATTACTAATAAAAACTTCCTCATATATTACACCTACCCAAAACCAACTGTTTGCCTATAAATATTATATACTTTTTTAGTTTACCAACAAATAAATAATGTACAAACAACTACTACTCACAAAGCAAATCTTACAGATTGGTGTATACTATTTTATAACTATATTTTTCTCTTGAATAAATTTTTAAATAAAATTGCTGTTATTTGCACCCTAAAGTTTATTTAAATAGGTAAGCTAGCCTTAATGGCTAAATTTAGAACTCAATATTTTTTTGAAAATTGAGCTAAAATCAGTCATCATATTTACGTTATGGACAATAAAAAGTTTATATTAAGTTTAAAAAAAGGTAATGAAGCTTCTTTCAAGGAAGCTTATCTAAATTACTACGATAAACTAATAAACATTGCCAAGCGATTTAATTTTACTGTTCTTAGCCCACAGGATTTCGTTCAAGAGACTTTTTTACGATTATATAATAAAAGAGAATTACTCAATGAAGATGTTTTATTTGATAAACAATTGTTTACAATATGCAAAAACATCATTATAAATCATCTTAATAGAGAAAACAAACTAATTCAGCTTGATCCTCTAGAATTTCAAATGGAGCAAGAAGATACTGAAACAGATATTTTTGAAGAAAGAAGAGAAAAATTATACAACTTCATAAATCTACTTCCCGAACAACAACAAAAAATATTCACGTTACACAAACTGGAAAATCTTAGTTATAAAGAGATTGCAGAAATGACAGATCTTTCTGAAAAGACCATTGCCAATCATATTTATCTTGCCAGTAAATTTATTCGAAAAAAAATAGAAGAACATTAGGAACTTTTATGTTCTCGTTTGTTATACATATAAACGGAACATAAAATGCGTACTGAATCTTATAAAACTGATGTTATAACTAAAGAAGATGCAAGCTTTATTGTACTGCTTCTGCAGTTTATCATTTCTGATTGTATAATGAATTTTGATTTGAATAATAGTGATCATATTCTAAGAATCGAAACCAACAGAGATATTAAGGAAATGGTTTATGGTGTTTTTAATAAACAAGGATTTTATTGTCAAAAACTTTAACGCACAAAAGATATGGACGAAAAAAAATTAGAAGAGGAATTAAAAAAGTTATGGGATGAAACTCCCGTTTCACATTCCGACACTGAAAAAGAGGATTCTTGGGAAGAATTTCAATTAAAAGCATTCCCTCCTAAAAAGCAAAAAAATAACCCATGGCGTTATTATGCAGCAGCCGCGGTTTTAATTTTTGCTCTTGTTGGGACAGGACTATACTTTACTAATGACCCTATAAGTAATAATATTGAAATTGTCGAAAATACAATTGAAAATACTACTTCTATAATCAAAATTATAGCCTTACCAGATAGTACAAAAGTAGAATTGAGTCCAAATTCTAAAATCATGTATGCCGCTAATTTTGCTGCTAATAGAAAAGTAGAGGTAAATGGAGAAGCTTATTTTAAAGTTAAAAAAGATAAAAAGCATCCTTTTCAGGTATTTTGTAACGAAACTACAACTACAGTATTAGGCACCTCTTTTACAGTTAAAGGCTATCCTAAAAAAGAAGTGGCGGTGGAACTTTACGAAGGAAGTGTTGAGATGAGTGTAAAAAACCAGACTCAAAAATGGATACTGAAACCAGGAGAGAAATTCATTTACGGGAACGACGAAACCGCTTCGGTAACAGGATTTAATAGGTTTGTGGATTTTGATAACGAAAAACTAAGCAATGTAAGCAGCTATATCGAGACAAATTATGGGTACAAAGTGATTATCCCAAAAGAATATGCTAACCAACGAATTACTGTGCGAATAAATAAAAAGGAAGATTTAAAAACAATTATTCTATTAATATCCGAAATGTATAACCTAAACTATGAAGTAAATGAAAAATTAAAACAGATTACTTTTCAATAGAAAAGAAAAAGGATGCACTAGCCGCGAAACTAAACATCCTTCCCTTAGTCAAGATAGTATAAAACTATCCATTCAATAATATTCAAAAATACAAAAATTCATGAAGCATATAATTTCAGCATGCTTTTTTTTACTCAGTTGGAGTATGTTCTCTCAAAACATAACCGTAACTGTAGATCAAACTGTAACATTAAAAGATTTTTTTAAGCAAATTGAGAATCAAACCGATTACAAATTTGCTTTTACAGATCAGATTAATAAGAGTCAAAAGTATTTTACCCAAAAACAGACATTTAAAAATAGTGAGATAAAAAACCTTATTAGTGAGCTTAATAAGATTTCATCCGTTCAATTTTCAATTGTAGGTAATAATATTTTCGTAAAACAAAAAGTTATAAAAGGAGCCAAAAAGAATAAACTGACCGGACAAATTCTTGATGAAAACAGAGAACCAGTTATTGGAGCTAATGTATTTGTTGAAGAAATAGAAATAGGCGCTATAACCGATATAAATGGAAGGTATTCTTTAGACTTAGATAATGGGATTTATACTCTTTTGGTTAGTTACGTGGGGTTTAAGAATAAAAAAAAACAAATTACAGTTTCTCATGATTTAAAAGCTGATTTCAGCATGGAGTCAGATAGTCACGAATTAGAACAGGTAGTCATAACTACAAACAAGGCAGTTGATGTAAGAAATACTCAGATGAGTGTTAATAAGCTTTCAATGGCTGAGATTAAAAGATTACCGACTGCAATGGGTGAAGCAGATCCTTTAAAATCATTATTGACTTTGCCCGGTGTTACAAATTCCGGCGAAGCTTCATCTGGTTTTAATGTGCGTGGAGGTGCTGCTGATCAGAATTTGATTCTTTTAGATGGAGCTCCAGTATACGGAGATTCTCACATGTTTGGCTTCTTTTCTATTTTTAATGCCGACATCGTTAGCGGATTAGATTTATACAAAGGAGGGATTCCTTCTAAATTTGGAGGACGCGTTTCTTCAGTTCTTGATATAACTCAGCAAACAGGAGATCTTAATGAATATAAAGTAAACGGAGGTATTGGTCTTATATCAAGCCGCCTTTTGGTACAAGGACCTCTGAAAAAAGATGTTGGATCGTTTATTATTGCAGGACGTGCTTCTTATGCACATTTATTCTTGAAACTTACTGATATTAAGAGTTCTGTAATGTTTTATGATATTAATGCTAAACTTAATTATCGTTTAGGAGCCAATAATACAATTGCTTTTTCTGGTTACCTAGGAAATGATTTATTTGATATTAATAACTTTTTTGCCAGTACCTACGGTAATACTATGGGAACGTTTAGCTGGAAACATAAATTTTCGGATAATTTAAACACGAACCTTTCTGTTTTTTACAGTGATTATAAATTTAATCTTACTATACCATTTCAAAAATTTGAATGGGATAGTAAAATTACTAACTACGGGCTTAAATATAACTGGAATCACACGATATCAGACAATTTTAAACTGAACTATGGTATTGATGGTTTATATTATGATTTTAATCCGGGGACTATACAACCGTATGGTATTGGATCTTCGTATAATTATAATCAATTAGATAAAAAATATGCTTTAGAAACTTCTGCTTATCTAGATGTCGAAAATCAGATTACAGAAAAACTGAATCTTCGTTATGGGCTTCGTTATAGTACGTTTTATCGTTTGGGTGGCGAAAGCATTAGTACTTACGAAAATGGAGAAGCAGTAGTGTACAATCCGTTATATCATATTTATGAAGAAGGAACACCAACCGGAAGTACCTATTACGGAAAAGGAAAAACCATAAGTAAGTTTAACAACCTTGAACCACGATTGGCATTATCATACGCTTTTAACGATGAAACTTCAGTAAAGGCGAGCTACAACAGAATGGCGCAATATATTCATATGTTGTCTAATACCCGCGCTCCGTTGCCTATGACGATCTGGACACCTAGCGGACCTTTTACAAAACCACAAATGCTGGACCAATATGCAGTAGGATATTTCAAAAACTTTAAGGATCGTGAGTATTCTTTTGAAGGAGAATTATTTTATAAAAAAATCAAAAACCGTATCGATTACATTGATGGTGCAAATTTATTGGGTAACAATAATATCGAACAGGATATCCTGAACGGAGAAGCCAGATCGTATGGTATGGAGTTATTATTCAGAAAAAACACTGGTCGTTTTACAGGATGGGTTTCTTATACTTTGTCTAAGGCAGAACAAAAAACTCTTGGAAGAACACCCGAAGAGCCGGGTATAGCCAATGGCGATTGGTATTTATCAGGATACGACAAATTGCATAATTTGAATATTACTGCAAATTATGAATTCAACCGTAAATGGTCTTTTAATGCAAATTTCACCTTACAATCAGGTCAGCCAGTAACATACCCAAACGGGTATTATGAATTTGGAGAAAGATATGTACCTAATTATACGTTGAGAAATTCAAACAGACTCCCTGCATATCATCATTTAGATATTGGTGCAACATATACCCCTAAACCAGATAAAAAGAAAGGATGGCAAAGCTATTGGGTATTTAGTATTTATAATCTTTATAACAGACAAAATGCTGCATCGATGATGTTTTCACAAAATAATAATACGGGAGCTAATGAGTCCAGACAACTGTCTATTTACGGATTAGTACCAGGTGTTTCTTATAATTTTAAATTTTAATAGCATGCTAAGATTAAAAAAATACAATTTTAAAAGTAAAGGATTTACTTTATTTAGTCTTCTTTTTGTTTTACTTTTTCTGTCCTGTGACAAGGTTGTTGAGCTTGAATTAGAAACTGGAGAACCTAAAATAGTAATCGATGCTGAGATAATTTGGGAAAAAGGAACTAGCGGCAACAAACAGACGATAAAAATAAGCAGAATGGCTCCTTATTACAGTGCTACTACACCAAAGGTTTCAGGAGCACAAGTAAGGGTCGAAAATAGTGATGGAGTTGTTTTTACATTTAATGAATCTGAGCCAGGAATATATACCTGTACTAATTTTGTTCCCGTAATTAATATGGAATATAAATTATTTGCACAAGTCGATGGACAAAGTCTAACGGCGAATGAAAAGTTAGTTTCTGTGCCGCCAATCGCCAAAATAGATCAGGAATTTATGGCCGACATATCGGGGCCTGATCTTATTGTAGTATCATTTTATTATAAAGACCCAGCTGATCAGACTAATTATTACCTGACAGATTATAAAAGTAAATTATCTCCTTTTCCGGAATATACATCAACCAGTGATGAATTTGCTAATGGAAATGAACTAGTCGAAAAATTTTCAGATGCAGATTTAAAACCAGGAATAACTCTTAACATAACACATCGTGCTATTTCTAAGAACTTTTATAATTATATGAATCTAATTTTAGAGGTTACAAATTCAAACCCTTTTGCTGCAGTACCTGGTAATATTAGAGGAAATATAATCAATACAACTGATTCTAATAATTTTGCTTTAGGCTATTTCAGGCTTTGTGAAGCAAACCGTACGACATATACAGTAAAATAAGATTTTAATTGAAGTTGATTTGTAAGTCATCTGACATATAGAAATTTATGTCAGATTCATATTTTAATTAAAAATAGGGCAAAAAAATCAAGTTTCTGAATCCCTATGAAAAACAAAAAATCCTGTAAACATTAAGTTTACAGGATTTTTTTGTGGAGTCGCCGAGAATCGAACTCGGGTCCAAACAAGCAACTAAAGAGCTTTCTACACGTTTATTTCCTGATTAAATTTTCGATATTGTGCTCGGCCAGAAACAGCCACACAATACTTATCTTCTTAATTTCGAAATCCACCCGAAGCTCATGGAAATCTAGGTTTATTTTTACGGTTCCCCTGAATTGACCGCCACAAACCAAGGCTTTCAAGGAGAATCCAGCTTTCCTATCTGATAGGAACGTGGCTTAATCGTACTATAATTCGGATTATGCAGCTAAAGCGTAGTTATTTTCGCCGTGTAAAAGTGTTAAGATCTTATATTTACGAGCAAGGTCTCAATGCTCGACGTGCTTACTGTTCAATTCGACTTGCTGTCAAAACCAGTCGACCCCATTTCTTTTCAATAAAAATTGAGATTGCAAAATTACGCTTTTTGAGCGATCAATCGAAATTAATTTTCAAAAAATATTCCATTTAATTTTAACACCTTAATCTGCAACCTAAATATTAGTCGAGATCTTTAAAAACAAAAGGATAATCTCCAAAAATTGGTGCCAATTTACGAACCGCATATGTTTTGCGCGTAAACTTATTAGACAACGCAATAATAGTAACGTTTTCTTTTTGAAGCATTATATAAGAGGAGGTATTCCCATGCCACCATCCGTTATGAAAATAAAAATGTTGTCCCGAATACCAATTAATCATTCGAATACCAAGCCCGTAGTTCTTTTCACCCTTACGCTCATTACTATATCCTTCATAAACTTGTTTTAGCAATTCTGGTTTTAAAAAATCAGGAGCATTTCTGGCTCTATCAAATTTTAATAAATCACGAGGAGTTGAATAAACATTCTTATCCCCATAAACAGCATCTAGATAATCTATTCCAATTTCAACATTATTCCCTTTATAAGATGGAACGGCCGTCTTTCTATCTTTATCAATATCAAAAACATAAGTATGAGTCATTTCCAATGGCTTAAAAATCATTTGGGTCATCGCTTCTTTATAGCTTAGTCCTGTTATTTTCTCAATAATTAGAGCTAACATGGCATAATTGGTGTTGCAATAAGTAAAACGCGTATCCGTTTTACATTCTAAACCAATATCTTTTGTAGCCATGATATCCAAAATATCCTGATTGGTTAATTGGTTATGTCTGTCCCAAATAGTTTTATCCTTATCTGTAAAATAGGCATAATTACGCATACCACTTCTATGGTTTAACAACATCCTTACTGTTATATCTGGATAAGGAAATGTTTTTAAAATAGTATTTATTTTTTGATCTAAATCAATTTTGCCTGCATTTACTAATTTTAAAACCGCTGTTGCTGTAAATACTTTACTAACCGAAGCAATATGCAACGGCGTATTCATATCTATCTCCGTTTTTTGATTTTTATTGGCATAGCCTTCATATTTTTCATAAATGATCTCGCCGTTTCTTGCTACCAAAAAACCTCCGTTCATGGTATTGTTTGGCCAGTTTTTATTATAAAAATAATCAACTTTACTTTTTATTGCAGCTACATAATTTGCTGGAAGTTTTTTTTCATGAAGCAATGGCTTCATTTTAGGGAGTGTATCTTCTGCAGTTTCGCTAACAACTGCATTCGTATTTTTATCTTTTCCACAAGAGCTTAAAACTAAAATAAGGAAAAGGATTTGTGCTATATTTGCTTTTTTAATGAAATTCATGAGTTGGATTCTAGGAAAACAAATATATAGAATTGAATACTTTTGTTTATTTGCTTTTTCAAGATAAATATTCTGGTTTTAACACTGTTTTAAGCTTAATTTTTATCAGCCTATTGAACATCAGCTTATAATGAAATTAGCTCCGAAATTTTTAAAAAAAAACAACAAAACTTTAACTATATTTGTTATATTTTAAACAAATTAGATTGATAAAGTTATATTTACTCAACGTTTAAACAGCAATAAATGAAATTTGGAATTATAAAAGAAGGAAAAAACCCACCAGACAGAAGAGTTGTATTTTCGCCTAATGAACTGGCTCGTCTTAAACAATTTTATCATGAAGCTACTGTGACCGTAGAAAGTTCGGATATTCGAATTTTTACCGACACCCAGTACAAAAGCTTAGGAATAACTGTTACCGATGAGATTTCGGATTGTGATGTGTTTTTTGGGGTAAAAGAAGTTCCTATTGAAAATTTAATTTCAGATAAGGCTTATTTTTTCTTTTCACATACCATAAAGAAACAGCCCTATAATCGAAAATTACTACAAGCTATTTTAGCAAAAAATATTGAATTATACGATCACGAGACCATTGTTAACTCTCATAACCAAAGATTAATTGGGTTTGGTAAATATGCTGGTATCGTTGGTGTATACAACGGTATTCGTGCATTCGGAATTAAATTCGAATTATTCAAGTTACCTAAAGCTGAAACCTTGTCGGGTAAAGAGGCTTTAATTACTCATTTAAAACGCATTACTCTTCCTCCACTAAAGTTTGTAATTACTGGTACTGGTAAAGTTGGCATGGGTGCCAAAGAAATCCTTGATGCTATTAAAATAAAAGAGGTAACAATTGATAATTACCTAACAAAAAATTATAGTCAAGCTGTTTATGTTCAACTTGATGTTTTGGATTATAACAAACGTAAAGATGGTCAACTTTTAGATTATACGGATTTTTACGAACATCCTCAGGAGTACGTTTCTGATTTTGAAAAATTCACTCGAGTAACTGATGTTTATTTTGCTGGACACTTTCACGCAAATGCAGCACCAATGATTTTGACCAGAGAAATGCTTCAATCTAAAGATTGTAAAATAAAAGTCGTTGCTGATATTTCATGCGATGTAAATGGCCCTATTGCCTGCACCCTTCGTTCATCAACAATCGAAGAGCCTTTGTATGGCTATTTTCCGGGAGAGAACAAAGAAGTAGATGTTTTTCATCCTGCTGCAATTGTTGTAATGGCTGTAGATAATTTGCCTTGCGAAATCCCAAAAGACGCCAGCGAAGGTTTTGGTGAACTTTTTATGGAGCACGTAATCCCTGCCTTTTTTAACGGGGATAAAGATGGAATCCTACACAGAGCCAAAATAACAGAAAACGGTAAGTTAACGCCACGTTTTAGTTACTTACAAGATTATGTAGATGGGAAGTAATTAATGGTTAATTGTTAATGATTGAATATTAAAGTCCTTCGACTCCGCTCAGGATGACAATGGATGATATAAAAAATGAAACCCTGCAATGTAGTAACATTGCAGGGTTTTTCATTTATTACACATCATTAACAATTAACAATCCATAATTAATAATTAATTATTTAAGGCTTCCAACCATATCTTCTGGTTTTACCCAAGCATCAAAATCTTCTGGTGTTACATATCCTAAACGAACTGCTTCTTCTTTTAGTGTTGTTCCGTTTTTATGTGCTGTTTGAGCTATTTCTGCGGATTTATAATATCCAATTTTAGTATTTAAAGCTGTAACAAGCATCAATGAATTATCTACTAATTCTTTGATACGTTTGTAGTTTGGCTCAATACCTTGTGCACAATGCTCATCGAATGAAATACAAGCATCACCTAATAAACGAGCCGATTGCAAGAAGTTTGCTGCCATTAGAGGTTTAAAAACATTCAATTCGTAATGTCCTTGCATTCCTCCAACAGAAATCGCAACATCATTCCCCATAACTTGAGCACAAACCATTGTTAATGCTTCACATTGTGTTGGATTAACTTTTCCTGGCATAATAGATGAGCCTGGCTCATTTTCTGGAATAATGATTTCTCCAATTCCAGAACGTGGTCCTGAAGCTAACATACGAATATCATTTGCAATTTTATTTAATGAAACTGCCAATTGCTTTAATGCTCCATGAGATTCAACAATTGCATCGTGAGCTGCAAGCGCTTCAAATTTATTCTCAGCTGTTACAAATGGGTGTCCTGTGAATTTTGCAATATACTCCGCAACTTTTACATCATATCCTGCTGGTGTATTCAATCCTGTTCCTACTGCTGTTCCTCCTAAGGCTACTTCTGATAAGTGATCTAAGGTGTTTTTAACTGCTTTTAATCCGTAAGTTAATTGTGCCGCATACCCAGAAAGTTCTTGCCCCAAAGTAAGCGGGGTTGCGTCCATGAGGTGTGTACGTCCAATCTTTACAACATTTTTATATTCTACAGCTTTTGCGTGAAGTGTATCTCTTAATTTTTCAACTCCTGGAATTGTAATTTCTACAACTGCTTTGTAAGCTGCAATGTGCATTCCTGTTGGGAATGTATCGTTTGATGATTGTGATTTGTTTACATCATCATTTGCTTTTATAAATTGTTCCCCCTCTCCGATTTCAAATCCTTTAAGAACTTGTGCACGATTAGCAATTACTTCATTTACGTTCATATTACTTTGAGTACCTGAACCTGTCTGCCAGATTACCAATGGAAATTGATCTTCTAGTTTACCTGCTAATATTTCATCACATACTGCTGCTATTGCATCTCTTTTTTCAACTGGTAAAGCACCCAAATCATGATTTGCAAAAGCTGCTGCTTTTTTTAAGTAAGCAAATCCTTCTACGATTTCTTTCGGCATTGATGCTGACGCTCCTATTTTAAAATTATTACGAGAACGTTCTGTTTGTGCACCCCAATATTTTTCTGCTGGAACTTGCACCTCTCCCATCGTGTCTTTTTCTATTCTAAATTTCATTTTAGTGTATTTATGTGTGTTATTATAAAAAATCTGATATTTAATACTGCTATTCTCTAGCCCAGATGGAAGCGATATCCTTTTTTCAGGGCATTTTAGACCAAAAAAAATTAGCGGACAGCTGGTCCCGATAGCTATCGGAATAGCTCCAGAAACAAATTCTAGGCATATTCGTTTTAAATTGACCTCAAAAATACGGATAATTACTATTTTATAAAAATTGATTTGGTTTTTTATTGGTAAGAAAAAATATTAGGCATACATTTGTGCTTACATTCAAAAATTCCGGAAAACATGTTTGAATTTTCACAGTATTTAGGCTTTTTACTTTTCTTAACCATCCTAACTATAGGGTTTTGGTTAATGTTTTTTCTTGTAGGTTTCGTTCAATATTGGATTGGCGGAGCTTTATGGGAAATGTACAAAGAAAGAAAAGCAAAGAAAGAGCAATCAATTTAATATTAATTTGATTACTACATAAAAAAGGACCCGTTTTCACGAGTCCTTTTTTTTTATTTACTGTATTTCCTTATCCAGGAAATTCTCCTCCTCCATCGTTATTATCGCCCTTAGGTCCTTTTTCTCTTTCATTTTTAGGTTTATTGAATCTATAAGTAAAGGAAAGATTAAACTGTCGCTTGCGAAATTGCATTTCTCCATATGAGGTTTGATTCTCCAAATACGTATAAGACTTCATTACTCTAGAATTAAAGATATCACTTATATTAAATGCTACCGTTGCTTTGTCTTTAAGAATGTCTTTGCTAAAAGCTGTATTCATACCAAACACACCTAAGTTTTTACCTTGTGCTGTTTTTTGTTCTCCATTGTACATCCCTGTTAACTGCCAATCAATTTTATATGGTAAAGTTAATTTTGAATTGATTCTTGCATACCAAGAGTTTGCCTTGTTATCAAGATTTTGTGTAACAACAACATTATTTGCATCTGTATAACTGTATTCTCCTGTAGTTTGTACGTTATAAAGATTAAAGTTACTGTTTATTCTCCACCATTTATATGGCGTATAATTAAGCGTGAATTCGAAACCAAATTTTTGCTCTTTTCCTAAGTTAATAGGTTTACTTAAAATAACTGGTATTCCATTTTCAAATCTGCCTGTTGGAGATCGTACAAAAGCAAACACGTCTTTTGTATCTTCAAAATAAGCAGAAGTATTAAAAGTTACTTTATCCCAACGCTTGATGTATCCAATATCATATTTATCTGTTAATGATGGATCTAAATCTGGATTTCCTTGAAAAATATTAATATTACTTGAGAAATTTGATGCTGGGTTCATAAAACGTCCTCTTGGTCTTGATAAACGCTTGCTGTAACTAGCTGTAAAGTTACTTTGATCTGATATTTCATAACTAACAAAGGCACTTGGAAACAAGTTATTGTATTTTTTAGTATTGAATTCTTTTGTATCTAATAAATTAACTTGAATATCAGTATCTTCCCAACGCAAACCTAAAAGGTATGAAAATTTAGTATCCTTTATTTTAGCTCCAAATTGTGTATAAAGTGCATTTATATTTTCTTTATATTCTAAAGTGTTTGATAAACTATTTATTCTATCACCTACCCCATCTAAAACCAAATATTTATTATTTAAATCCCCAAAACTTCCTTTATATCCTGCTTCAAATCTACTTCCTTCACTTATCGGAAGTACATAGTCTGCTTGTAATTGTACTTGTTTCTGAACCTGATCGTTTAATGTATTATTTCCTCCCTGAGTTCCTGAAATTATACTATTATTATTATCCGTATTTCGTGAAATAGATGCATCTACAGTAAGTTTATGCCCTTTATCATCGAAATTTTTTATCAAATTTGATGTGTACTCTACGTTTTCACTAGCTGTAACACCATCATTCAAACGGTATGTTGTTTTTGTAAAATTACGATTAGCATCAAATTCATTATAATTGATTAAATCGGTGTCGTCTCCTGAATTTTTTTGGTAATTTATAGCATTTGTCCAAAAAGTAGTTGGGTTAATTACCCATTCTACTCCTGCTCTTCCGTTATAATTCTTTCTAATTCTTTCGGTATCTCTGCTTTCATCTAAAAAATTTTTAGTTGTCCCATCAGGATTAAAATAGTGTGAATTAGTCAAACCTCCTCCTTCATTAGTTCTGTAGTTATATCCAGCTGTAGTGAAATAGTTTAGTTTTTCGGTTTTATAATTTGCATTTGCACTTACTCCATACGTTTCTGGAATTCCTGTTGATGCGATAAAAGTTCCGTTAAATCCTTGGTTTTTTCCTTTTTTAAGAATAATATTTATTAATCCCGAACCTCCTTCGGCATCATAACGTGCTGATGGATTTGTTATTACCTCAACTTTATCAATTGCATCGGCTGGGATTTGTCGTAATGCTTCGGCAACATTTATAGCGTTTGATGGTCTTCCGTCAATTAAAATCCGAATGTTATCACTTCCTCTTAAGCTTACATTCCCTTCTGTATCAACAGAAACTGAAGGTACATTGTCAAGAACATCACTCACCGTTCCGCCCTTTACAATCATATCCTGACCTACGTTATATACTTTTTTATCCAATTTGATTTCGACTGTAGATTTTTCTGCACGAATTACAACTTCATTTAGCTGATTTACATCTTCTGACAAAGCAAATTGACCTAAATTGATGTTCTCTGTAATTTTCTTTTCTTTGATCTCGATTACCTTAAATGAAATAAATTCAATTTTAATATCATAAACACCTGGAGCGGCATCTACACTAAATTCTCCTTTATTATTAGTAATTCCTCCTGCTAATACTTTTGGATTTTTGGTGTTTATCAGAGTAATTGTAGCATACTCAAGTGGTTGGTTTGTTGTTTTTTCGACAACCTTCCCTGTTACTTTTACTTTTGATCTTTGTGATTCAGGCTGCTGGGCAAAGCTGAGCATACTTGTAAAAAGGAATACAAGCATGATGATTAATTGTTTTTTTTTCATTTTGGTAGTTTCTATTTGGCTTTTAGACTGTAAATGTAGCAGTAGGTTTAAAATGAAAAATCATAAAAATATGTTAACAACCTTCTTTATAATATTTCTAAAAAAGACCTTACCAATTCTAAATCTCTTCCTATAATAGCTTTTCCTCCCTTAACAACAATTGGTCTTTCAATTAAAATAGGATTATCCACCATTGCTTGTATAATTTCGCTATCACTCATTGTTTTACTTTTAAAATTATCCGTCCAGATTTTTTCTTTAGTTCTAACTAATTCAATTGGTTTTAAATTCAATTTTTGAAGCAGTTCTGTCAATGTAGTAAATGAAGGAGTATCGGTAAGATAAGGAATTATCTCAAAGTCTTGTTTTGTGTTTTCGATAAAAGCCACACAATTTCTTGATTTCCCGCAACGTGAGTTGTGATATATTTGTATCATTTTTATTTTTTTAAAGAAGTTAAGCTGTTTGAAATAAAAAAAGGTAAATTAGTCGTAGCAAAAATAAGATTTATGCAATAAATCGAAGTACTATTTTAAATTTAAATACATGTTTCTAGAACAAGGAGTTAAAAACGAAAACAGATTTTGGAAATATTTACTGGGTTCTGTCTTTATAATATCAGCATCATTTGTTGGGCAAATTCCGCTTACGCTTGCCATACTATATCAAACTATTGTTAATAAAACTCCATATCCAACTAGTGAAACTGGTATAATGAAGATTTTTGAATCAAACGTAACTTTATTTCTCATCTTGATTTCGTTTGTATTTGCTTTGGCAGGAATTTATTTTGTAATACGTTACATACATCATCAAACTATTTTATCGGTTACTACCTCGAGACCAAAAGTCGATTGGAACCGCATCTTATTTTCATTTGCACTTTGGGGCGCTTTTACAGCTGTAATAACTGTTTTATTTTATTACCTAAACCCCGAAGATTTTGTCATTAATTTTAAACCTATTCCGTTCGCCATTTTATTTATAATTGCTACTTTTTTAATTCCTATTCAAACCAGCACCGAAGAATATGTTTTTCGTGGTTATTTAATGCAGGGGTTTGCCAATTTGGCTAAAAACAAATGGTTTCCGTTACTAATGACTTCTATCGTATTTGGGGTAATGCATATTTTTAATCCCGAAGTTTCTAAGATGGGATATATCATTATGGTATATTATATAGGTACTGGGTTATTTTTAGGAATTATTACTTTAATGGATGAAGGCATAGAACTGGCACTTGGTTTTCATGCTGCCAATAATTTAGTTGGGGCACTATTGGTTACCTCCGATTGGTCTGTATTCCAAACACATGCTGTTTTTAAAGATATTTCTGACCCCTCAGCTAGCATTGATGTTATTTTACCAATACTCATCATTTACCCTGTCATGCTCCTTATATTTAGCAAAAAATACAACTGGACAAATTGGAAAGAAAAATTAACTGGTGAAATCGTTATTAAAAATTAAGTCTGAAACAATTAAACTATAATCAAACTCAAATGTCAAAAATAACATATAAAAACGTTCACAATTTCTTCAAATTAAATGGAGATCATTTTAATGGGGAAGACTTGTCTAAAATAGCTTATAGCTTCGTAAAAGAAGGAGAAGCTTACGAAAGAGCTATTGGGGAATTCCTTCTGGATTGGTTTGATAATAAATCCTATATCGAGATAACTACTTCAGGCACTACCGGAGCTCCAAAGATAATTCAGCTACAAAAGCAAGCCATGATTGAGTCGGCTCTTGCAACGGGTGATTTCTTTGATTTACATCCTGGAAATAAAGCATTACATTGTTTACCTACTCAATATATTGCTGGAAAAATGATGATTGTAAGGAGTCTAATTCTAGGATTAGATGTAGATTTTGTTGCGCCTAGCCTTCACCCTCTTACAAACAATACTACCAAATATGATTTTGTGGCTATGGTTCCTTTACAGGTTCAAAACTCATTGCCTGAGCTTAAAAATGTAAAAAAACTTATTGTGGGTGGTGCTACAATGGATGCCATGCTTATAAATAGTGTGTCCAAATTAAAAACAAAAGTATACGAAACCTATGGCATGACCGAAACTATTACACATATTGCTGCCAAGCAAGTAGGCGAAAAAGCTTTTACGGTTTTACCCCATGTTCAAATATCATATGATGATAGAAATTGTCTCGTTATAAATGCACCAACAATTTCTAGTGAAACAATTATCACCAATGATATCGTAGAATTAATAAGCGACCATCAGTTTGTTTTTCTAGGAAGAATTGATAACGTAATTAATAGTGGCGGAATAAAACTAATCCCTGAACAAATAGAAGAAAAACTTTCAGGAAAAATAGAGGCTAGATATTTTGTAATTGGCGTTCCTGATACTGCTCTCGGTGAAAAACTAGTTTTAGTTATCGAAGGCGAAAAATACCCTATTGATACCGCAATCTTTGATAGTTTGGATAAATACCAGAAACCAAAAGAAATTATTTTTGTACCTCAATTTAAAGAAACAGAAAACGGAAAAATCATCCGCAAGAAAAGTTATTTATATAATTTGTAATCCAAAAATTAATTAACAAAAAAAACAGATTTTAGTTTAACCATATAAGTTATACAAGAAAATATAAGTTTTAAAAACTTAAATGGACTTACATGACTTATATGGTTTTATTTTTAAATACAGCTTAGCTTTTAACCTTTTTCTATTTCAATAAAAATAGGCACCTACGAGGTTAAAAAATCCTGTTAGAATATAAAAATCAATAATTAAGCATTAATCCAAATCCCCAACCCATATCGCTATCATAATGTGTGGAAATGCCTGAATTCTTAGTCAGAATATATTTTAAGCCTCCCATATATTCTTTATCTGTATTTACCATAAAAGCCATTCGTATTCTTGGTGAAATCGGAATGTCTTCTCGGGATAATTGGATTCTTACTTTTCCATCTGTAAAAACTTCGGCTTGGGCGATAACTAACCAAGGTAATGTATAATCGGCACCAATACTTAATACAGAACGATTGTCTTTAGTACTCTTTTGTCCGAACATGTTTTTCTCGACCTCATTGTGTCCGAATTTTCTATAACGCCAGTCAAATCCTATAAATGGCATAAACCACTGATTTTTTCCAATATATCGACCTATATGAGTTTCAGTTTCATAACCATGCATATCATTATATCCCAATCTCCACTCGGTACCAAAACTCCAACGTGCATTTTGCATCATTGCTCTACCATCATTCCCATTAGTCGCAAAATCATTCTCTGCCATCAAATGATTCATATTACTTTCTTTTTGTAATTGTCTATACGCCCACTCTTTGTCTGGCAATAACGGATTTGGTACTGAGTTCTCATAACTAAAAACACGATTCATTCCCGCCATCATATGATATAAAATGTGGCAATGAAAAAACCAATCTCCATCGGCATTTGCACTGAACTCAATTGTATCTGTTTCCATTGGCATAATGTCCAATACATTTTTTAATGGAGAATGTTCGCCCTGACCATTTAATACTCTAAAATCATGACCGTGTAAATGCATTGGGTGTCGCATCATCGAATTATTGTATAATACGATTCGTAATGTCTCTCCTTTTTTAATTAAAATTTTATCCGATTCAGACAATACTTTATTATCCATACTCCACAAATAGCGATTCATGTTTCCTGTTAATTCAAAACGTAATTCTCTAACCGGAGCGTCTTGTGGTAATGTCGTTACCGTTGGCGATTTAAGCATGCTGTAATTTAAAGTTACAATGGTGGCAGAATCTGCTTCTTTTTGATGTTTGGAATGATCCATTTTTTCTCCATCAGCCATTTTCATAGGCTCTTCAGGAGTATGTTTCATTTCTTTATATCCGCTTCCTGTTATCTCGGGATACATTACAGCATTCATATCCATTTTTTGCAAACTCATCCCCATTCCCATTTCATTCATGGTTCCGTCCATGTTCATCATGCCATTCATCATTTTCATTCCTTCGAAATAATCGAGTTTTGGCAAAGGACTTGTCAACTGTTTTATACCTGTTCCTAAATAAATAGAAGTAGATTTAGTTCGATCTTCTGGCGTTGCCAAAAACTCAAATGCAGTATCATCTACAGGAATTGTTACCACAACATCATATGTTTCTGATACGCCAATAATCAGTCGGTCTACCTCAACAGGAACTACGTCATTTCCATCATTGGCTACGACTGTAATTTTTCCTCCAGCATATGTAAGCCAAAAATAAGACGAAGCACCTCCGTTAGAAATTCTCAACCTAACTTTATCGCCTGCTTTAAATGGTCCTGTAAATTCATTTTCTTTTTTGCCGTTAATCAAAAATGCATCATAATACACATCACTTACATCCATTGCCAGCATACGTTTCCATTCGTTGTTGACTTTCGTTTTAAAATGACCTGCCTTTATGGCTTCGCTATAACTTTGGGTTGTTCCTTTTTTAATAGCAAACCAATCCGAGGCATTATGCAACATTCTATGCACATTATCTGGGTTATAATCTGTCCATTCACTTAACATAACTGGAATTGTAGGCAAATCATCAATTCCTTTTCTAAACTCTGGATCGCCTATTTTTTTATTCATTATCAATGAGCCATACATCCCGATTTGCTCTTGCATTCCGCTATGGCTATGGTACCAATGTGTCCCGTTTTGGATAACTGGAAATTTATACACATAAGTTGCTCCAGGTGCTATTGGCATTTGAGTAAGAAATGGAACTCCATCTTCCTGATTAGGCAAAAATATACCGTGCCAATGTAAAGAGGTACCTTCTTTTAACTGATTATGCACATGAATTTCGGCAATATCTCCTTCTGTAAAAGTAAGCGTTGGCATCGGAATTTGTCCATTAACAGCAATTGCTCTTTTAGTTTTTCCTGTAAAATTGACCAACGTATCTTTTACATATAAATCATACCTGACTATTTTTTGCGCGGTCGTGCTTATCGCAAAGAGCAATACTATAAGTAGTGAATAAATTTTCATTTTTCAGCTTTTAAAGTTTCAAACTTCTCAATCGCAATGCATTCACAATAACTGATACTGAACTAAAACTCATTGCCAAAGCTGCAATCATAGGAGAAAGCAATATTCCGAAGAACGGATATAAAACTCCCGCAGCAATAGGCACACCTAATATATTGTATACAAATGCAAAGAATAAGTTTTGTTTGATATTGCTCATTACAGCATGGCTCAGGTTTTTTGCTTTTACGATGCCTTGTAAATCTCCTTTTACCAAAGTAATCTTGGCACTTTCTATCGCAACATCTGTTCCTGTTCCCATCGCAATTCCGATATCCGATTGTGCCAAAGCTGGTGCATCGTTTATTCCATCGCCCGCCATAGCAACAATTTTTCCTTCGGCTTGCAATTTCTCAATTACTTTTAATTTATCTTCTGGTAAACAACCTGCCTGAAAAGAGGTTAAATGCAATTCATCAGCAACAGCTTTGGCCGTATTTATATTGTCTCCCGTAAGCATAATTACCTCAACTCCTTGGTGCATTAATTCTTTTATAGCAGCTGCACTCGTCGCTTTTATAGCATCGGTTATCGTTACAAATCCCACTACATTGGCATCTAAAGCGATATATGAAACTGTTTTTCCTAATTTTTGTTCGGTGATAATTTTTTCTTCGATAGCTCCAGAAACAATTGCTCCTACTTGCTCCATTAATTTTTTATTCCCTAATGCAAGCTTTTTATCAATAATAGTTCCAACAACTCCTTTTCCTGCAATGCTCTCAAAATCATCGACTTTTGTCAAAGAAACATTTTTAGCTTTTGCAAATTTCACTACGGCTTCTGCCAAAGGATGCTCGCTATATTGATTTAAAGAAGCTATATAGTGCAATAGCTCCTCTTCTGAGTATTGTAGTGCAACAATTTTCTCGACCGAAGGTTTCCCTTCTGTAATTGTTCCGGTTTTATCAGTAATCAGAACATTTATTTTATTCATGTTCTCTAAAGCTTCTGCATTTTTTATCAGAATCCCAGATTGTGCGCCTTTTCCAACTCCTACCATTACCGACATTGGTGTTGCTAAACCCAATGCACAAGGACAAGCAATTATTAATACCGCAATTGCATTAATAAATCCGTAAACCATAGCTGGTTCTGGACCAAATTTTGCCCAGATAAAAAAGGTAAGTATCGAAATAATAACTACAATTGGTACAAAATATTTAGCAATACTATCCGCTAATTTCTGAATTGGAGCTCTGGAGCGACTTGCATTATTAACCATTTGTATAATTTGAGAAAGTAACGTTTCTGAGCCTACTTTCTCGGCAACCATAACAAATGATTTATTTCCGTTTATAGTTCCTGAGGATACTGTATCGCCTACTTTTTTATCTACTGGAATTGGTTCTCCAGTAATCATTGATTCATCTATTGTGCTTTCGCCATCCGTGATTTTTCCATCTACAGGAATTTTATCTCCGGGTTTTACTCGTAGTAAATCTCCTTTTTTAATATCATGAATAGCAATTACTTTATCGACTCCATCTAGTACCAAGGTTGCTTCTGTTGGAGCTAATTTCAATAATTCTTTTATCGCTCCACTAGTCTGGCTGTGCGCTCTTGCTTCTAGCAACTGCCCTAATAAAACCAGCGTAATAATTACTGTTGCTGCTTCAAAATAAAGGTGAATTGTTCCGTGATCCGATTTAAATTCTTCTGGAAATATATCCGGAAAAAACATTCCTACTATACTGAATAAAAATGCCATCCCAGTACCAATCGCAATAAGAGTAAACATATTTAAATTCCACGTTACGATTGATTTCCATCCGCGAACAAAAAACATCCAACCTGCATGAAAAATTACTGGAAGTGAGAAAAGCAATTGCACCCAATTCCATTTTCCAACATCCATTATCTTTAGTAACGGATTGTCGTGCATCATTTCTATCATCGCAATAAAAAAAATAGGTACTGTAAAGAGTATTGCTATTCTCATTTTTCGCAATAACTCTTTATATACTTTATTTTCTTCTGTATCTGTTGGTTCTACTGGTACTAGATCCATTCCACAAATTGGACATGAACCTGGCGAATTAGTTATTACTTCTGGATGCATCGGGCATGTATATTGCTGAACTTGAACAGCTGCTGGTTCCTGCACTAGATCCATCCCACATACTGGACAGTCTCCCGCCTTATCATACATTTTCTCCCCCTCACAATGCATTGGACAATAATATTTACCTCCAGCATGATTATGTGGCACGACTATTTTCTTTTTATCATGACCTGTAGTACTGCAACATGATTTAACTGACGATTTTTCATGCCCATGATTCATCGTCATTTCAATGTTGTACTTTCCTACAGCAGCTAAAACTTCTTGCAATTGCTCCGTCGGAATGTGTTTTTCCATTGCAATAGTCGCCAATGGAGGGTCTAAAATAACATTGGCTTCAATTCCCTCAATAGTATTTAATGTCTTTTCTACTTTAGTCCGACACCCATCACAAGTCATTCCAGTAACGGTATAAGTATGAGTCATTGTTGCTTTCTTAGGCTCCTTTACATCAGTACTGCAACATGATTTAGCTACAGGTTTTTCATGCCCATGATTCATCGTCATTTCAATGTTGTACTTTCCTACAGCTCTTAATGCTTCTTGCAATTGCTCCGTCGGAATATGTTTTTCCATTGTAATCGTTGCTAATGGGGGATTTAAAGTAACATTGGCCTCGATTCCTTCGATTGCATTTAATGCTTTTTCTACTTTAGTACGACATCCATCGCAAGTCATTCCTGTTATTGTATAAGTATGAATCATTGCTTTATTTTTTATGAAATTTAACTTAGTAAAGTTCTAAAATAATGCTTCTATAAGCTTGTACAATTTTGGTAATGATTTATAAGATTTACAAATCCTCTATTTGCTTGCGCTTTTTATCCTTTAACTGTTTATAATAACTTGGAGAAAATCCTGTTACTTTTTTAAATTGATTGCTCAAATGTCCCACACTGCTATATTGAAGCTGATAGGCAATTTCGCTTAAGCTTAGCTCATCATATATAAGTAGCTCTTTTACCTTCTCTATTTTCTGAGAGATGAAGTATTTTTCAATAGTTGTTCCTTCTACTTCCGAAAAAAGATTGCTTAACGAATTATAATCATGCTGTAGCTCATTGGACAAATAATGAGATAAATTGGTGGTGAGGTCGTTATTTTTATAATGAACCAAATCGATAATTAAAGTTTTCGTTTTCTCAATAATCTTACTTTTTTTATCATCAATAAGCTCAAAGCCTAAAGAATGCAAGACATCTACCAAATTTTCTTTTAATGGATCAATTGTTGCTTCTTGAATTTCTACCTCTCCTAACTCGACTGCAATAGGATGAAGTCCGAGTTTTTCCAACTCTGACTTCACGACCATTTTACAGCGGCTACAAACCATGTTTTTAATGTATAACTTCATTATTTTATAATTTCTACAGTGCTTCCACAGCTCAGCATTTTCGAACCATAATATGGGTTTTTTATTGCACTTTCTTTACTCAACCAGTTGGCTCCTTTTCCATTATTTGCCATAGGGCAGAATTGATAATATGTTGGTGTTTCATCTTTTGAAACTTTTAATAGTGCATATATACTTTTAGATAATGTCCCAAAATGGTCTCTTTGGCGTGTTGCATCTTTAGTATCAACAATATGTTCTGCATCTTCTTTTAAACTTTTTAAAACTTTCATCCAAACCATATGAACATCCGTTGGTAAACTTTCCATTTTCACTCCATTAATAGCAGTTACTAATGTTTTGGCTTTTGCCGAAGCAGTAGCTCCATCTGTTTTAACCAATGCATCTTTGATTCCGAAATATGCCTCAAAAACTGGGTTTAAAGCTTTCTCTTTTAAATCAACATCTGAAGAAGTCATATTGTGATTTGAATGCATATCATGATTCATTTTCTCAGCAGGAACCATTGCCGTTTTTTTGTTGTTTCGCTCATATTGGCAACATTCAGGCAGTTTTGCATAAACATCATTTGGCGCTAAAAACTCGTTACTGTCATATCCTGCTAATGCTACTCGTTTTAAAATTTCCTCTTTATTTGTTTTGGTTGCATCATAAGTAAGCGTTGCCATTTTAGTATTTTCATTCCAATCTACTTCAGCAATATTTTTTAAATTCCCTGCTTTTTCAATTACTTTTTTACACATTTCACAGTTGCCAAATACTTTTACTGTTTCGGTTTTTGCATTTTTTATTTTTGCATCACAGGCAGTGAATGATAGCAATGCAACGACTGCTACCAATAACGTTTTTATCGATTTCATTTTTTTATGTTTTATGCATCAAGAATTTACAAATCCTTGAATATTATTACTATTATTTTTTTTGAATACCTAAAGTTACCCTTTTTCTATTAGACACACTTATGGCTGTCACAGAAAATTTTTAGCTTATTTTTGGCGGAGACCAAATCATATAAAAGCCTGAAGATAAAGCGGCTTTATGAGAATGAAAGAATTGTTTTTTATTTGAGAAATTAAAACTTTTTAAAGCGATTTCTATAGGGTTTTCGGAAGTAAGTATCGAAATAACCGAAACACAACGGCAATTATAATGATTGCATTTATCACCACAACCCTCTTTCTCTTTTTTATTAGAATTCGAATCACAACAACTATCAGTTGTTTTTGTTTGCGTATTCTCGTTCGTATGTTCCTTTTTTTCAGATTTCATACTACATGCTTCTGCTTGCGTTGGCACTAAAAATAAGCCAAGCAAGAAAACAAAAAATAATATGTGCGTTTTTGAAATCATCAAAATTTTTGAAATTCAAAGATACAACATATTTTTTTCAATGATAAAATTATGTGGCTGCTTTGAAAATGGAACGCGGATGACGCAGATTTACTGAAGTAAAGACGCGGATTAAAACAGATTTTTAAAGCAATCCGTAAAGAAAAAAATCCGCTTTAATCCTTGTTTTCGCGATAGCGAATCCGCGTCATCCGCGTTCCATTTTTTAAACAATCAGAAGGAAAACCACAATTTAATTAGTGGCTAAAAATTATTACACTTCAATCGTAATAACATCTTTAAGTTTGGTAGAAAACTTTGGAGATAATCTATCCTGTTTCATTTTCCATTGCCTTCCTAATGACTGTACTCCAAATTTAACTTTGTTATCACCAAAACTTAAATTCATTTTATCGATAACACTCATCAATGGTTGATGCTTAGGATTGGAGGTATTAAACAAATTAAGTTGTGTTTCGTCATTTGGTGTTAAGCCCATAACGACAACTCCTGCTCTTTTGTATGAATATCCACTTTTATAAATCTCCTTTAATCCTCTTTGTGCCGCTTGATTTAACTCAATTGTTGAGTTCGTTGGAAAATCTGTATTTATAGTAATGCTACGAGAATATTGCGCTTGGTCGTTTGCTAAATAATTCGTCTGAATAAAAACAGTTACCATATTGCAATGACAATTCTGGCGTCTTAATTTCTCGGCACACGAAGCTGTAAAAGTGCTTACCCTTTCTGAAATTTCATCGTAAGTTGCATATTTAGTTTCGAATGAACGGGTAGTTGCAATCATTTTTTTACTTCGAGGTCCTTCTAAATCAAGTGTTGGTTTCCCTTCTAAATCATGTTTTAATCGAAGTCCAACCACTGCCATTTCTTTACGTACCCAGGCATCTGATAATTGTGTAAATTGATAAGCTGTCAAGATATTTTTTTGTTTCAGCCGTTTTGCGTGCTTTCTGCCTATTCCCCAAACATCCTCAATTTTTGTCCACTTTAATGCTTTAATTCTTTTTTCATCAGTATCAATCGTATAGACATTCTGAGTTCTTTCGGCAAATTTTCTAGCAATTTTATTGGCCACTTTTGCCAAAGCTTTTGTTGGAGCAAAACCTACACTTACAGGAATCCCTGTGCCTTTTGTAATCTTTTTTCGCATATCGAGTCCCACTTCATTCAAATCGAATAATTCAAAACCTGTAAACTTCAAGAAGGCTTCATCGATGCTATACAATTCGATATCTGGAGTATAGGTTCTAAGGATATTCATTACTCGATTACTCATATCTCCGTACAAAGCATAATTAGAAGAATACACATAAATATTTTTTTCTTTAAATAGTGCTTCAAATTTAAATGCTGGTGCTCCCATTGGAACTCCTGCCAATTTAGCTTCATCTGAGCGCGCAATAACACAACCGTCATTATTAGAAAGGATAACTACTGGTTTTCCTATCAAATGTGGTTCGAATACCCTTTGGCAAGAGGCATAAAAATTATTACAATCGACTAAAGCAAACATTTTATATTATATAAGATTAAAAACACACCTCTAAATCGCATACGGATTAAACAGATTTACTTCGTAAAAAAGCTGATGCAACGATTTTTTACTAATTATATCTTTGCCAAAAATAGCCACCCAAGAAAGAACCTATTAGATCTTTTTTCTATTCTAATACAACTAAGAGTTAAAAAGATTTTATAGAATGAACTACAATCCCCCAAATCAAAAGTTCGTTTTCGGCTGTCACTTTTATAGGTTCGTAATCTTCATTTTCGGCAATAAGCCAAACTGTATCTTTTTCTATTTTAATACGTTTCACTGTAAATTTACCGTCGACTTGACAAACTGCTATTTTGTTATTTTGGGGTTCTAAACTTTTATCTATAATTAACAAATCGCCATCATTTATCCCAGCATCTTTCATAGAATGCCCTTTTACTTTGGCAAAAAAAGTAGTGTCTTTATTTTTAATAAATTCTTTATTGAGATCTATCGTTAATTCGATAAAATCATCTGCAGGAGAAGGAAATCCAGCGCTAATCCCTACATCAAAAAAAGGGATTTCTAATTTTGATGAATAATCCGGAATATAAAATTCTAAGGCTATATCGTCGCTATTTAAACTTCGTAATTTCATAGTTCCACAAAATTACGGAAGTTATATTTTTGCCACTACTTTTTAACATTAAATAGTTATCAACTACCACATTCTTCAATTATTTGGTGCTGTTTTCTTGCTTAATCTTCTTCGGAATTTATGGTACGTATTATGGTATTTATTATGACTTGGGTATTTACGATAGGAAATAAGGTTATTAAATATCAAAGCCACTATGAGCAATACGCTAACTCCTGTTAATACTGGTGACACTACATACCAATATCCTAAATCCTTTATCTGGCTAGAACCTGTAACTGCGATAAGCGCAGTTGCTCCTCCTGGTGGATGTAATGTTTTAGTTACTTGCATACAAACAATAGAAAGTGATACCGCCAAAGGTGCAGTAATCCAGATAATATCTGGCGCTAGTTGTTGCACTGTAACACCTATAATTGCCGAAATAACATGACCGCCAACAAGGTTACGAGGTTGCGAAAATGGACTTCTAACTTCTCCATAAACCAAAACACTCGAAGCTCCAAATGACCCGATTAAATACACTAAATCTGAACCTAAAAAATGTTGTGTTTGCACAAAAGCAATTAATCCGATTCCAACAAAAGAACCTACAAAAGACCAGAATATTTCTTTAGAATTGATTAAAGTTTCTTTGTAAAGAATGTATCTCGTTTTACGATAGCTTCTCTTTATCTTGTTTTCTCCCATAAATTATTTATTTTGATATGCTTGGTAAAAATGTATAGACTGTATGCGGATAAATCATTTTTGCAGTATATTTAGAAATCAAGCAAACAACTAATATTGGGAAAAATAAAGTATAATCATTCGTTAATCCACAAACTAAAAAGATTGCTGTAAATGGTGCATGAATACTAGCGCTTAAAACTGCTGCCATACCAATTACCATAAAGTTTAACGGAATTACCTGTGCATTAAAAAAGGTATTTAAAACTGATGCCAAAAGTAATCCTAAAAATGCTCCTATAAAAAGACTTGGTGCAAAAACTCCTCCATCGCCACCAGAAGCTAATGTTATAGAGGTTACAATAGGTTTTAAAAGTAAAATACCAATAAATGTAAAAGTTAATGTAAGCGTTAACGGAATTGCCGAATTACTAAAAATTCCTTTTATAGCGTGATATCCTTCTCCATAAAGTTGTGGAAATACAAATAAGGAAACACTCAATACGATTGAACCTAAAATGATTTTATAATAATGTGTTTCTATCTTAGAGAACTGCCCTTTAAAAAACAATACACAACGTGTTAAATAAACCGAGTTGATTCCTGCCAAAACACCTAAAAGTATAAAATACGGAATCGCTTTTAAGTGCCAGGTTGTAATTGTTACTGCGAATAATGGCCCTTCGTTTAAAATCGTGATTAACCCAAAAGCAATAGAAACTGCAATTAAATTGGAGATTATAAATGCGCGGGTTACTTTTCTTGAAATTACTTCGATTGCAAATAAAATCCCTGCAATCGGACTACTGAATAATGCTGTAACTCCTGCCGCAACTCCTGCACAAATTAATTCGGTTTTATACTGGCGAAAAACATTTTCTTTTTGTTGTGCTACTGAGCCGATTGTTGCTGTTGCTACAACTGTCGAAACTTCAATCCCTGTTGACCCTCCAAAAATAACAGTCAACAAACCATTAATAAAGTGTGATGGAATTTTATAATTAGGCAAGTTTTTAGATTTTGATTGTGTACTTTCAAAAACTTCTTTGATTCCTTTATTCTCTTTTTTATTGAATAAATATTGACGTAAAAAATAAATTATTGATAACCCGAAAACCGGAAAAACAACATGAAAAATTGGATTTACCGTAGCTTGATGAAAAAATATCTCTTCATAATATTCTGTTATTTTCTTGAGAGAAATTCCTAAAAATGCGGAGAGAAAACCAATTAAAACAGAAACAATAACTAATTTTCGAAATTTAATAAATTGATGATTCTTTTTGATTTTGGCCGTTTTGTTCATCAGAAGTTTAAACTCACTTTTTATAAGTGGTCTGCAAATTTAAAGAAACAGAACCATAATCATTTTAAAACACACGAATATTACATTTTTTTAACAGTAACGTAAGAAAACTACCTTTCGTAAAACTCTATTGGTAAATCATCTGGGTCTGCAATAAAAGTAAATCGTTTGCTTGTAAATTCATCCACTCGTATTGTCTCACAATCGATATTTTTTGATATCAAAAATGCCACAACCTCATCTAGATTTGAAACTTCAAATGCCAAATGCCGCAAACCTGCTGCTTCTGGTCTGGAAGTTCGTGCTGGCGGATTTGGAAACGAAAATAATTCAATAATATAATTTCCGTTTAAAGCTAAATCAAGCTTATACGACTGACGCTCTTCACGATAAACTTCTCTAATTATAGTTAAACCCAGAATCTCTGTGTAAAATAATTTGGACTTGTCATAGTCACTACAAATGATGGCAATATGATGAACCTTATTTAATGAAAGCATTAATTTTTATTTTCTGGTTCTTGATTTAATTTTCGGATTACTTTAGCTGGATTTCCAACTGCTAGTGAATTGTCTGGAATATCTTTTGTAACAACCGACCCCGCTCCTATTACGCAGCCTTTACCAATTTTTACTCCTGGACATATTACTGAGTTTCCTCCAATCCAACAATCATCTCCTATAGAAACAGGTAATGTACTTTGATGCGTTTTTCTCAATTCTGCGTCAAGCGGATGTGTAGCTGTATAAATTTGAACATTTGGTGCAAAGAGTACATTCGACCCAATAGTAACTGGACCACAATCTAGAACAACACAGTTTACATTAAAATATACATTATCGCCACAGTAAATATTATATCCGTAATCACAATGAAATGGTGGCTCTATATAAAACCCCTTACCTACATTTGGAATTAATTCTTCTAAAATCAGCTTAGCTTTTTTAGTCATACAGTATTCTGTAACATTTAAACGATGCAATAAATTTTTAGCTTTTCTACGATCTTTTACTAAAAATGGATTACCCGCTATGTAGTTATCTCCTGCAATCATTTTTTCTTTTTCAGTTTTCATAAATGGTATTATATTTTTTCTTAGCGTTTTTTTTTTATATAAAATGTTTCTTAAATCTTAAAGTAACTTTTTAAGAATAACGATTTGACCTAAATGATACACATCGTGTTGGATAATTCCATGGATATGCTCGTAATAGGTATGTCCATTATTGACATATATTTTATCTAAATCGGCATCATCAAAATTCTCTAAAAATGAATTCCATAATTCTTGTGATTTTTCTAAACTTTGAAGTGATTGCTCCCATGCTGCTTCTGATGAATCTAAAACAGGCACAAAATAATTATGATCCGGAGTTATTATTACTTCTCCCTGAACACGTTTTAAAATGTTTCTTCTCCATTGTATAAGATGATTGATAATTTCCCAAATCGTATTTACATTAGGATTTATTTTTCTGTAAGCTTGCTCTGCATTTACATCTTTTAAAGTATTTACTAAAGTAACTTCTAGCCAAGGATTTCCATTATAAATTGACTGATATAGATTCGAAATTCTTTTATTTTCTGACATAATAAATCATTTTTGAAACACAAAAGCTAAGATACAAATAAGTTTTTTACAACTCATCCTCGAAATTCTACAATTGGGTCACTTACTATTTAAATGTTAAAATTAACAAAATATATTTGTCTCATCAAAATCAAAAAACATGAAAACCAAGTTTCTAGAATTAGAAAAAAACAGAATAGGATTAAAGACCAAATCAGTTTTTACAATCTTATTTTTATTAATAAGTTTCGCTATTTTTTCTCAAAACACACTTTCTGGAAAAGTAGTTGACACAAAAGGAAAACCAATTACTGGGGCAAACATATATATTGATGGCACTTACGATGGAGCTACAAGTGCCGAAAACGGAGAATTCTCGTTTACAACTGAAACTTCTGGGAATCAAATATTAATAGTAAGTTTTTTAATTTATGAAACTTCAACCATACCGATAGATCCTGCCAATTTTAAAAATCAAACTATAAAGCTAAAAGAAAGCGTAAATTCATTAGATGCAGTTATTATTACTGCCGGAACTATGGAATCTGGCGATAAAGCTAGGGTTTCTGTTTTAAAACCTTTGGATATTGTTACCACTGCTGGATCCGCTGGAAATATTATTGCTGCTTTACAAACCTTACCAGGAACTCAAAATGTAGGCGAAGACGGACGTTTATTTGTTCGTGGTGGAGAAGCTAGTGAAACGCAAACATTTGTTGATGGCATTAGAGTTTCTCAGCCTTATGGAGCATCAGTACAAAATTTACCAACCCGTGGTCGTTTTTCTCCTTTCTTATTTAGCGGGATTGCTTTTTCAACAGGAGGTTATTCGGCAGAATATGGTGAGGCTTTATCTAGTGTATTATTATTGAATACTCAGGATGAACCTGATCAAAACAAAACGGACATCGCCATGATGACTGTAGGATTAGGAATTGGAAATACTCAGAAATGGAAAAAAAGTTCTTTGAGTGTAAACGTAAGTTACATAAATCTAGCTCCTTATCAAGCTGCTGTAAAACAAGACGTCGATTGGAATCGACCGTATCAATCTTTATCTGGTGAGAGTGTATATCGCTATCATTTTAAAAATGGAATTTTTAAATTATATACTGCTTTTGATACTGCTAAGATTGACCTTAATCAGAAAAACATAAATTTTGAAAACCCAATTCGAATAAATTTAGTGAATAACAATTTTTACTTAAACACAGTTTATAATGGAACATTTGGCAGTAACTGGCAAATTACTTCGGGATTGAGTTATGGCTATAGCAACAATAAAAAAGATATTGATGTAGCAAATATAAATGATGATGAAAATGCAGCTCATCTTAAATTAAAATTAAAGAAGAGTCTTTCGAACAGAGTGAAACTATCATTTGGTGCCGATTATTTTATTACTAAATACAATGAAGATTTTCAGGATAATGTAATACCTACAATTACTAATGGCTACGACTCAAATATTGCTGCTATTTATACCGAAACTGAAATCTCGTTCTCTAGTAAACTAGCTGCAAAAGTTGGTCTTAGAGCATCTAATAACAGTTTACTTGATGAAACAGCATTAGCTCCAAGAATTTCGTTGGGATATAAAATTGCGAAAAACAGCCAGTTTTCACTTGCTTATGGTGACTTTACACAAACTCCCGTTGTAGATTACATCAAATACTCTAAATACCATCAGTTTGAAAGCGAAAAAGCAGCTCACTATATTTTAAACTTTCAGTACAATAAAACTGGGCGTACTTTTAGAGCCGAAGCATATTACAAGGATTACAGCAATCTGGTAAAATACAACACACAAACCATTCAATACAACTCTGTTTTTAGTAATGATGGTACTGGTTATGCTAAAGGATTGGATATCTTTTGGAGAGATAGCAAATTATATAAAAATCTAGAATATTGGATATCCTACTCTTACATTGACACTAAAAGAGATTATAAAAATTTTCCAACAAGTGTAACTCCAGATTTTGTTGCTGACCAAAACTTGTCTATTGTAACCAAATATTTTATTACAGATTGGAAATCTCAAATCGGGCTAACAAATAGTTTCAGCACAGGAAGACCTTACAACAATCCAAATGAAACAAAATTCATGAACGGAAAAACAAAATCATATAATAGTTTGAGTCTTAGCTGGGCTTATTTATTAACTACTCAAAAGATTTTATACTTCTCTGTTTCTAATGTTATAGGTACTCAAAATGTATTTGGTTATAATTATGCCAAATCTCCCGATGCAACTGGAGTTTATAACAGACAAGCCGTTACGCCTACTGCTGATCGTTTTTTCTTTATTGGCTTCTTTTGGACTATTAGCCAAAATAAAAATGAGAATCAGTTGAAGAATCTATAGAAGGAAAGCTTCGAATATTTTCCTAACATTGTGCTGAGAAGTCACAAATATTTCACCAATATTGTGAGGAAAAGAAACAAAGGCTTTATTCAGATTATCAAAAAACTTTGAATCTTAAAAAACCTTTGAACCTTCCTTAAACAACTCATCCCTAAAATTCAACAACTCAGTACTATTAAATTTTAAGAGAATAAAATCTACAATACTTTTGAAGTATAAACTAACAAGTGTTTCAATCATCAAAAAATAACTAATCTTTAAAACAAAAAATCATGACAAAATTAATTACAGTTATCACATTATTTATTTGCAGTCTTTTATCTGCTCAAACCCAATTTGAACAAGGAATGGGTAAAGCATTCTCTCTTTGGAAAGAAGGAAAAAATACTGAAGCATCTGATTTATTCGAAAGAATTGCTGCTGCCGAGAAAACAAACTGGCTGCCCAATTATTATGTTGCATTAGTAAATACAACATCCGCATTTAAAACTCAAGACAAAACACAAATAGACTTATTACTTACTAAAGCACAAAATGCATTGAATGTTGAAATGATAAAAGATCAAAACAATGCCGAGCTTTATGTATTACAAGCTTTGATTTATACTGCTTGGGTTGTAGCTGACCCTATGACTAACGGGATGAAATATTCAACGAAGACTATAGAAATGTACAATAAAGCCGAAGTATTGGCTCCTGAAAACCCTAGAGTTGTTTTTGGTAAAGCCGATTTTCAATTAGGTGGTGCAAAATGGACAGGAGTTGACACCAAACCTTTATGTGCACAAGTTGACAAAGCTATTGGTCTTTTTGCTACTTTTAAACCTGAAACTCCTTTTTCTCCAAAATGGGGTTTAGAAAGAGCACTTGAAGTTCAAAAAACATGTAAATAAGATTTATTAAAATATCTAAAAAAGAAAATAATGCATTTGAAACCGCATATAATTAAAGCTTTATTCATTGGAACAGTAATTTTCTTAGTATCCTTTTTAATCAAATTTATTTCGTTTGGAACTGAGGTTTTTACTCCATATTTATTTATTGCCTTTCTATATTGTATGTTGTATAGCACAACGCTATACATCGTTAACTCATCATTATTTGCTTTTTTAGATAAAGTTTTTAAAGCCAATCCTTATTCATTAAAGCGTATAATTATAGGTTTTATCAGTTCTTTTTTTTTCTCATTATTAGCCATATTTGTACTCCGAATTTTTTTAAAAGTTATTATCGACAAACATTCAATAGTCGAATTTTTAGCTAATGAAGACTCTGAGAATTATATAGAATCTTCTGTAATTACTTTTATTGTATTAGTAGTTTTTCATGCCTTACACTTTTATAAAGTATATAATGAGAACCGTGTTAAGGAACAAAAAATTATTGCAGGAACTGCTTCCGCAAAATTTGAAACTTTAAAAAACCAGATTGACCCACATTTTCTTTTTAATAGTTTAAATGTATTAAGTTCTTTAATAGAGGAAAATCCAGATAATGCTCAACGATTTACGACTTCATTATCAAAAATTTATCGTTACGTTTTAGAGCAAAAAGATAAGGAACTTGTATCGGTAGAAGATGAATTGGCATTTGCAAAAACGTATATGAATTTATTAAAAATGCGTTTCGAAAATAGTTTATTCTACGAATTACCAACCGAAGACATTCATCCAGATGCCAAAGTAGTTCCATTATCATTACAACTTTTACTAGAAAACACAGTAAAACATAATGTGGTAAGTGAACAAAAACCATTACATATTCGAATATTTATCGAAAAGGATTATTTAGTCATTCAAAATGATTTTCAGAAAAAAGAAGTTTTACAAGATCGCCAGGGGGTAGGATTGCAAAACATAGTAAATCGTTACGGCATTATTACCAACCGAAAAGTCTTGATTGAGCAAAATAAGGAAACATTTACTGTAAAAATACCTATTTTAACAAAACAAGTTAGTGTCATGGAAACAAATGATTACAATGAAAACAATGCTTATTATAGAGCAAAAAAAAGAGTTGAAGAACTTAAAGGTTTTTATGGGAATTTAATTTCTTATTGTTGTGTAATACCGTTTTTAGTTTTTATCAACTTAAAATTCTCACCTGGTTTCCAATGGTTTTGGTTCTCAGCGCTAGGATGGGGATTTGGATTAGCAATGCATGCTTTTAAAGTCTTTGGATATAGCTCAAATTGGGAGGAAAGAAAAATTCAAGAAATTCTAAGAAAAGAAGAGAGAAAACAAAACTGGAGATAACTATGGAAACCTATCGAAATAAACTTGATAAAAGTGAATTACGGGAACTGGCACATAAAAAAGTAAAAAAAATTAAAGGATTTTATGTCCATTTATTCTTTTACGCTCTCGGTCTTATAATTTACCTATTGAAAGTATATATCGGAATACGATTTGATTTTTTCCCTTTAAAATACTTCAATAGTTTTGTAATGACAATATGGACAATAGTTTTTCTATCATTGACAGTAGATTTATTTCTTACTTATAGAATATTTGGAAGAAATTGGGAAGAACAAAAACTGAATACTATTCTAGAAAAAAAACAGTCTATAAAAAACACAAAGACAGTAGATACATATCATAATAAATACGATGACTGTTATCTTGAAGCTAAAAAGACTGTCGAAAACATCAAAGGATTTTACGGCAACCTCATCTCTTATATTGTAGTAAACATCTTTTTACTCATCATTAACTTGGTTTATTCTCCTGAGCATTTATGGTTTTACTGGCCTTTAATGTGGTGGGGCTTGGGAGTCGTTATTCATGGATTAAAAGTATTTGATGCTTTCCCCGTATTTGCAAAAAACTGGCAGGAAAAAAAGATAAAAGAATTAATGGATAAGGAAAAATCCAGAAACGAAAAATGGCAATAATCTTTAAATTAAATCAAAATGGGACGACTTAGAAGACAGCTATTTGACAATTATAGCAATTATAATGAAAACACAACGAATAACGAACGTTACAACATAGCTTACAGAAGAGTAAAAAGAATAAAAGGTTTCTACACACACTTAACCGTATATATTCTGGTAAACATATTTATTCTGATTCCTGACACAAACCAAGGGATCTTTGGGAATGAAGAATTCTGGAGATGGGAAAACTTCTCAACGACTTTATTTTGGGGAATTGGCTTGGTAATACATGGATTGTCTGTATTTGGAAAAGACATCTTTTTTAGTCTGAGTTGGGAGGAAAGGAAAATAAAAGAATACATGAAAAAAGAAGCCGATCAAAAATGGGAATAATTTTTATTATTCTCAACTAAATAAAAACATAAAAAATATTTTCGAATTAAATCTTTACCACTACTTTTAACCAACCAAAACTCTCTACAAACCAAAAATGAGAACAATAATTATAGAAGACGAAAAACCAGCTGCTCGGTTATTACAACGCAAACTAGATAAAATAAGTGTTCCTGTGGTTGTAATGCTTCACTCTGTTGCAGAAGCAATTGAATGGTTTTCTCAAAATGAACATCCTGATTTAATATTTCTTGATATTCAATTGTCCGATGGATTGTCGTTTGAAATTTTTGAAAAAATAGATATTAAAAGTGCTGTGATTTTTACAACTGCTTATGATGAGTATGCTTTAAAAGCCTTTAAGCTTAACAGTATCGATTATCTCTTAAAACCAATAGACGAAGATGATCTAGATATAGCGGTTACTAAATTTAAATCTCGTTTGCCAAAAATAGAAAACGCTACACAAAATCTTGAAATCAATTTTGAACAAATTAAAAAAATGCTTTCAAATCCTTTTGAAAAAGTTTATAAAAAAAGATTCACTATTAAAGTTGGGCAACATTTAAAAGTTATTATAACCGATGAGGTAGAATGTTTTTTTAGTGAGAACAAAGGCACTTATTTACATACTACAGATAATCGAAATTACTTAATCGATTCTACTTTAGAAATTTTAGAACAAGAACTTGATCCAAAAGACTTCTATCGTGTCAGCCGTAAATTTATTGTTCCGCTTCCTGCTATCAAAGAAATTGTCTTGTATAGTAATTCACGTCTAAAAATAATTTTACCTACTTATAAAGACGATGAGGTAATTGTAAGCCGTGAGAAAGTTTCTGATTTCAAGAACTGGATTGGCTAGTTTTTAATAGATATTTTTATTCTGTGGAAAGAATTAAACAGATTATAAATCTTTGCGGTTAACTTCTTTCCACAGAATAAAAATATTTTCTAATTCCTATCATTACAAAAATCAGGACAGAATACCCTATAAAAAAAGGAGCTATATATTCAATGCCATCCATTGCCAGCATAAGTGCTATAATCAATAATTGAAAACCTAATCCGTATAAGGAAACAAAAGTCATAAACCAGTTTGGGAATCTTTTAACCTTATATGCATCATTATCAAGTGTGTGGATTATTTTATCAAAAAGTCCATATACAATCGTATAAACCTGATGTAAAAAAACAACTGCTTTTTGATTTTCTCCTGGTAAAGCTTTAGGGATTTTATCTTCAAAAATCTTACTGGTTGTATCTCCTCCAACTGATTTATTTCGCAGAATCACATAATAATAATTGTATAATGTGCCTTGCAACTGAATGCAAAAAAAGGCAAGTATTGTAATCGAAAAAGTTGTTTTAGAAACATGACATATACTTATCAAAAACAAGAAGTTCAAGATAATATCAAATATACTATCAAGGTACCTTCCTGTATAGGATGGCGTTTTTTTTATACGCGCCAATTCTCCATCGGCAGCATCGATAATAGACTTTAATATTATAAAAAAACCAGCTAAATAAAAGTGATTTTCCAAAATACAATAAATTGCAATTAATCCCGAAATCCCAAAAAGCAATGTTACATCTATAGGTGTAAATCGTGTGTTTTGTAACTTTTTCGCAAAAAACCTTCCAAAAGGCCTTCCATAATCTGATAAATCATAAAATTTATCTTGTGCTGCAAGTTTTGACATCTGTATTTTGTAAACAAAAGAGTTGCGACAATATAGTCAGTATAATTTATGAATAAGAATTATTATTTACTTAATCTATGTAATGTGTATGTCATTGCACTTAAAAGGAAAAACGCCATTATTTGGTGAATTAAACCTAATGCAATCGGAACATGATATAAAAGCGTAAAAACACCTAAAATAAATTGCAAAAACACAAAAACAACTAATATTTTAATCCCTGTAGATTGCGTCTTATTAAGAGCGAATTGTGTGCTTTTAAAGTATAAAAAAAGGATAATAGCAACAACTACATAAGCAAATGTTCTATGTACAAACTGAACTCCACTTTTACCTTCTATTAAATTTTTAATAAGCGTAGGTTGTTCAATGAAAACAGAGTCATGAATAAATTCTCCGTCGCTCATTAATGGCCAATGATTGTGAATTAATCCAGCATTTAATCCGGCAACAAATCCTCCATAAATTATTTGTATCAAAAGAAAAACCAAAGCTATCCTCGCAATGTTACGAAGAGTAACATTAATAGTAATTCTATTCCTTTCAGGATAAATTAAATCCAGCGCCACCCATAATGTGTAAGCAAAGGTTATAAATGCAAAAGTTAAATGTAGTGAAAGTCTAAAATGACTTACATCTGGATTATCGATTAAGCCGCTTCGTACCATAAACCATCCTAAAAAACCTTGGAAACCACCCATTGCCAGAAGAACAATACATTTTTTTATTATGGAATTATCTAATTTCTTCTTGATTAAAAAATAAACAAAAGGAATAAAGAAAACCAACCCAATGATACGTCCGATAAAACGATGAAACCATTCCCAGAAATAAATCATTTTATAATCTGAAAGCTGAAAATCATTATGAATATTAATTTTTTGATATTCTGGAAACTTTTTATATTGCTCAAAAGCCTCATTCCACTTTGCCTCACTCATAGGCGGAAAAGTATCTGTTACCAAGTGCCAATCAGTCATTGACAATCCTGAATTTGTTAATCGGGTAATCCCTCCTACAACAACCATTAAAAACAATAAAAAACATCCTGACAATAGCCAAATGATTACTGATTTATTTTCTCTTTTCATTTTATTTTCTTGAGCTACAAAGTTGCAAAGATGCAAAGTTGCAGAATCTCCTATTTTTGGGTTAATAAATAAACTTTTTATATTTAATTTAATTAAGGTACTGAAACACTGAGAAGCTAAGTGACTACGTTTCTCAGAACCTCTAATACTTTGCAACCTTAACCAATCCTAACTTTTTCCCTTTTTTTAGCATAAATTCGTATGCTGCTTCATATTCATTTGGGATTTCACCTTCGAGAATAGCTTCTTTTATGGCCTCTTTTAGGACTCCTATTTCTCTGGAAGGTTTTAAATTATAGATTTCCATAATCTCTTCTCCCGAAATTGGCGGCTGAAATTGGCGAACATGATCACGTTCCTCAACCTCAACAATTTTCCTTCGTACAATTTCAAAATTTTTATGGTATTTCTTGAATTTACCAGGGTTTTTAGTAGTTATATCTGCTTCACATAAAGTCATTAAATTCTCTACATCTTCACCAGCATCAAAAACTAAACGGCGAACAGCACTATCTGTCACAATATCTTGTGATAATACAATTGGTCGTGAACTCATGATCACCATCTTTTGCACAAACTTCATTTTGTTATTCAATGGCATATGCAAACGCTCAAATATCTTTTTGACCATTTTCCCACCTAAAAACTCATGTCCGTGAAATGTCCAGCCTTGTTTTTTGTTAAAACGTTTCGTTGGTGCTTTTCCAATATCATGCAATAAAGCCGACCAACGCAACCAAACATCATCGGTATTTGGACAAATATTATCGACAACCTCTAGTGAATGATAAAAGTTATTTTTATGTGTGTGCCCTTCTATTTCTTCTACTTGATTCAAAGCTGTTAATTCAGGTAAAATAATATCAAGAAGCCCTGTTTGAAACAACAATAAAAAGCCAATTGAAGGTTTATCTGTAGAAAGAATTTTATTTAATTCATCGACAATTCGCTCACCTGAAATGATATTGATTCGCTCCGCATTTTTAGTAATTGATTGCAATGAATTTTCTTCAATTTCAAATCCTAGTTGATTTGCAAATCGAATGGCACGCAGCATACGTAATGGATCATCAGAAAAAGTAATATCTGGATCCAGAGGAGTTTTGATGATTTTATTTTCTAAATCGGTTAATCCATCAAAAGGATCTGATAAATCTCCGAAAGTAGCTTTATTTAGTGATAATGCCAATGCATTTATAGTCAGATCACGGCGATTTTGATCGTCTTGAAGCGTCCCATTCTCTACAACAGGATTACGACTTTCAAAATGATAGGATTCTTTTCGTGCTCCAACAAATTCAATTTCAGTATCTTCAAACCGCAACATTGCTGTTCCGTATGTTTTAAAAACCTGTACTTTTGGTTGTTTTGGTAGTAATTCTGAAACTTTTAATGCCAATTCTATTCCACTTCCTACAGCAACTATGTCAATGTCTTTTTTGGAATCTCGATTTAAAAGTAAGTCTCTTACAAATCCTCCAATTACATAACTTTCTACATTAAGTTCTTGAGAAGCCTGCGAGATAATTTCGAAAATTTTATTTTGCAGAGCTCCTTTATAATTTATTTCTTTAGCCACGAATTCTCTAATTTTTATAAAATAATAGTAAAATAATATATAGCTAATTTTACCATGCGCAAATTTACAACATACTATACGCCTTTTATAATCTAAAGCACACTTTTTTTAATATTTAGCATTTTCAGCTATATAATTTCATTAAAAACCAGATTAAAATAAATTATTTTATCTCTTTATTATATTCATTAATACAATGGATCTATATTACTATCGAACAAATCAATCTATATCCGTTCTTTTTTTGATTTCTATTTGTACTTTTGGGACTGTACAAAAAAGTAGAAAATGAAAATTGTTATATCACCAGCGAAGTCTTTAAATTTCGAAAAAGAATTACCAACTTCTCAATACACTGAAGCTAGCTTACTAAAAGAAGCCAGACAAGTTCATAAAGTTTTAAAACAAAAAAAACCTTCCGAGTTATCTGAATTAATGCATATTTCAGATAAATTGGCTCAACTAAACTGGGAACGCAATCAGGAATGGAAAACTCCTTTTACTCCCGAAAATGCTCGACCAGCAATATTTACTTTTGACGGTGATGTATATACTGGCTTAGACGCTTATACAATTCCTGTAGAAAAATTAGATGTTTTACAAGACAAACTTCGCATATTATCTGGTTTGTATGGTATTTTAAAACCATTAGATTTAATTCAAGCTTACCGATTAGAAATGGGAACCAAATTACCTATTGGCGAAGCAAAAAACCTATATGAATATTGGAAAGAAACCGTTACAAAAAAGCTAAATAAAGAACTCAAAAAAGAGGAGTTATTTGTAAATCTTGCGAGTAATGAATATTTCTCTGCTGTAGATGTTAAGGCTTTAAAAGTTCCTGTAATTACTCCTGACTTTAAAGATTATAAAGACGGGAAACTCAAGATTATTAGTTTCTTTGCCAAGAAAGCCAGAGGAATGATGGTACGTTACATTATAGATACCAATGCTGAAACTATTGATGATCTAAAAGGTTTTAATTATGAAGGATATCATTTTGATGCCAATCTTTCTAAAGGAAATCATTTGGTTTTTACACGATAAAACTTATTATTAAACAAAAAACCGTCTCATTCTATAAAGAAAGAGACGGTTTTTTTATATAAATATAAAATTGTTATTTAGCAGTCCAAGTATTATTTTTTGGCGTAGCATCTACAAAAATTCCACCATCAACTGTTATTGATTTAATTTTCTTGGTAGCATTAAAAATAACGCTAGTATTCTTTTGATTTTTTTCCCATACCGCAGGTGTTTGATGCAATGTCTCTTTTGTGTTGTCTGTATAAACGATATTTACATCAAAAGGAATTGCAAATCCTCCTTGATTCTTAATTGTTACAATAGTTTTCTTAGCTTTAGTATCTACTTTATCTAAAACAATATCAATATAGTTATTCGTAAAAAACCAATTATTAAAGAACCAATTCAAGTTTTTTCCTGAAGCGCTATTAAATGAATTAAAATAATCCCAAGGAATTGGGTGCTTACCGTTCCAATTATCCATATAAGCATGTAATGATTTTTTAAAAAGATCGTCACCAAGTAAATCTTTTAAAGCCAAATAAGACAATGATGATTTACCATAGGAATTATTGCTATATCCAGCATCAGAAACTTGTGTTGACATTGCTATTATTGGCTGGTCTTGTTCTGCTGATGGATCATTAATATATCTATTTACTCTGAACTTTTTATAAAATTCATCTGCTGCTTCTTTACCACGTTGTGATATACCTATTAAATATTCAAATGTAGTAGCCCAACCTTCATCCATAAATGCATAACGTGTTTCGTTTGTTCCCATATAAAAAGGGAAATAAGTATGTGCCACTTCGTGATCTTGAACCAATTGTGCAAAAACAGGGTCTCCCATCTGAGAATCGTTACACATCATCGGGTATTCCATATCTGCAAACCCTTGAAAAGCTGTCATTTTAGAAAACGGATAAGGGATTCCTGGCCAATTATTCGAAAACCAATCTAATGCATATCTATTGTTCTTTACAGAAACAACAAAATCAGTTCCTTTTACATCATAAGCTGCCTGAACACTTGCACGACGATTTGTTTTATTATCTACAATAACACTACTTGCATCCCATAAATAATGATCACTTAAACCAAAACAAACATCTGAAATATTTTTGGCCTCAAATTTCCAAATATTCCAATCGTTCTGCTTAGTAACAATACCACTTTTCATTTCTTGCTCATTTGCTATATGCAAAATGGCATCAGTACTATATGATTGCTTTAATCGTGCTGAAAATTCTGGTTGCAAAACCTCATCTGGATTCAATAAATCTCCTGTTCCATAAACCACATAATTCTTAGGTGCCTTTACAGAATATACATAATCATTGAAATCATTATAAAACTCTTGGCGGTCTGTATGTGGCAACATATCCCATCCGTTATAATCATCCAAAACCGTAACACGAGGATAGCTATAAGCAACAAAAAATGTTGTATTATCTATTTGTCCTTCTCTTCCACTTTCTTTAGACAACGGATAATTCCAATCGATATTAATTGTAATTTTAGAATGCGGAAGCATTGGTTTATTCATTTCTACACTTCCTACAGTTCCCCAACTTCTTCCATCTTCTTTATACGTTTCGCCTTCGATTATTAAAGATGTAATTGTTAATCCTTCACTCAAAAAATAATCACTCACTGTTCCGCTTCTTGGTGATGACGGCTTATGAAGGTTATTTACAAATCGAATCGGCAAATGTTTTAATGTATCATTACTATTATTTTCATAAATAATAGTTTCAGTTCCGCTTACGATTTTAGTATCTGGATTTACTGTTAGATCTATTGTATATTTGCCATGATTCTGCCAATAGTTCTTACCTGGTTTTCCATCCATTGAGCGAGTTCCGTTTTTGTATGCCGCTTTAATATTTCTTGGCATATACAATTCTTGTGCAAAACCATATTGTGCTATGCATAGAAAGGCAAATAATAATAATTGAGATATTTTTCTTTTCATAATTGGTAATTGTTTTTAATAATTATAAATCACGTTCTTAATATTAGTTCTGAATCTTTTTGCATTGTTACAATTATACTTAAAATTTATTCTATTATCTCATATATCCATCAAAATAAAGATCTTGAATTACAGAAACAGAAATCGTTTCTAAATTAAGCAAAAAAACCGCCTTATTCCCAAAGGATCAAGACGGCTTTAAACATTAAAAAATAGCTACTACAAGATATAATCGGTATTTATAAAATTCGATTCTTTACTATTTAATAATTCTTGCAAAATGGCATTATTGTAATCATTATCTTTTGATGCTACAAAGGTTCTAATAGAGAACGAACGCAATGCATCGTGAATACTTAAGGTTCCTACAGCCGAATCTTTACGACCTGTAAACGGGAAAACATCCGGTCCTCTCTGGCAAGAACTATTCAGGTTTACTCTACACACTAAGTTTACCAAAGTATCTATAAGTGGTGCAATAGTCTTAATGTCTTTTCCAAACAAACTCACTTGTTGTCCGTAATTTGACTCAGCCATATCGTTCAAAGGTTCTTGAATATCTTTGAAAGTTAAAATCGGTACTACTGGTCCAAATTGTTCTTCGTGATATACTCGCATTTTTTTATTTATAGGGAATAAAACGGCAGGAAATATATAATTCTCTGTACGTAATCCTCCTTTTTCATTAATTACTTTTGCTCCTTTATGAGTTGCATCATGAATTAACTCCTGTATATAATGCGGTTTTTCTGGCTCTGGAAGTGGCGTTAGTGAAACCGATTTATCCCACGGATTCCCAAAAACCAAAGCATCTACTTTTGCTGAAAAGCGTTTATTAAATTCTTCGGCTATAGATTCGTGTACATATAAAATCTTCAAGGCTGTACAACGTTGTCCGTTAAATGACAATGTTCCTGTTATACATTCCTGAATTGCCAAATCTAAATCGGCATCTGCCAAAATTATCGCAGGATTTTTTGCTTCTAATCCTAATACTAAACGCAATCTGTTTTTATTCGGATGTTGATCTTGTAATGCAATAGCCGATTTACTATTTCCGATTAAAGCCAGAATATCTACTTTTCCTGATTTCATAATTGGCGATGCTACCTCTCTGCCTCTACCATATACAATATTGATTGCTCCTTTTGGAAAACTACTCCTAAAAGCTTCTAATAAGGGCGATATTAATAAAACACCATGCTTTGCTGGTTTAAAAATTACAGGATTCCCCATAATCAATGCTGGAATAAGCAATGAAAATGTTTCGTTCAGTGGGTAATTATACGGGCCAAGACATAATACAACTCCAAGAGGTCCTCTTCGTACCATGGCATTTATACCTTGTACTTTGGTAAAGCTTGCTCCACTAGTATTTAATTCTTTATAACTTTCGATAGTATCGTAAATATACTCTACTGTTCTATCAAATTCTTTCTCAGAGTCTCCTAATGATTTTCCGATTTCCCACATCAATAGTTTTACAACTTCAGTACGGGTAGTTTTCATTTGAGAAACAAAATTCTCCATACATTTTATACGATCCACTACTTTCATTGTAGGCCATAAACCTTGTCCTTTGTTATAAGCCGCAGTTGCTGACTCAACAACCTCTATAGCTTCTTCCTCTCCCATAAAAGGAATAGATCCTAATAGAGTTGGCGTATATTTTTCGGTAGAAGAAATTGTAGAAAATACAGGTGTGGTTTGTCCTGTCCATTTTTTTAATTCTCCATTTACGAGATAGGTATCCTGTATCAATGGAGAATTTATTTGGTATTCCTCTGGTATAAAACTCATTATTTGGTTGTTTTAGTTTTTTGGTTATTAGTTTTTATAAAACAAAAAAGAGGCATGCGCCTCTTTTTTGTTTATGGTGTTACGGTATCTCCTTCCCAGGCCAGTATTCCTCCTAATAAATTGTAGGCGCTATTAAACCCCATCTCATTCATTATTTGGCACGCTTTAGCGCTTCTGGCTCCAGAACGGCAATACACATAATAGTTTTTATTTTTATCTAATTCTTCTAGCTCATATATAAAAGCCTGTCCTTTATTGATATCAATATTAAGAGCATTTTCTATATAGCCATCATTATATTCGTCTTCAGTTCTTACATCAAGTATAACTGCATTTTCGTCAGCTTCAAACTGAGCTACCCAATCTTCTTGTGATAAATTCATGATATCGTATTTTCAGGTAAAATTACAACGTTTTTAGCAAACAATAAACCCCATATTTGCAAATTATGTTATAATTCATAGAAAACGTTTTAGCAAACATATAATAATCAATGAATTCTAGCTTCTACAAATTATTTTTAAAAATATAGTCTATAAAACCCATAGAAAACAGGATATTATTATTTACAAGAATTAGCCACTAAACATATATCCTATCTAAACTAATACCATAATAATCGGCTATATTTGTAATAAATTATAATTTTAAAACTCAATTTGATAAAAAAATATAATTTTAAAATTTAATTCTATCTAAGAAATTAAGTTTTAAAAAACTAAGATTTTCTTAATTCCTTAATGGTGAAATTATTATTTCTCTCAGTGTTAAAAAACAACTCATGCAAAACCCTTTAAAAAGTATTTTTCCAAATTTCTCTAATGAATTAATTTCAGCTATCGAAAGCAATGCTACTATACAGGATTCAGAAGCTGGAACAATATTAATGCGAACTGGGCAATACATAAAAAATACCGTTTTGATAACCAAAGGCAAAATCAAAATATATCGTGAAGGCGAAGATGGCGGTGAGTTTTTTATGTACTACTTACAGCCAGGACAAGCTTGTGCTATATCGATGATTTGCGCCACTAAGAGCGAAAAAAGCCAAATTATGGCTAAAGTAGTCGAAGATGTTTCAGTAGTCATGATTCCACTAAACTTAATGGATAAATGGATGATGGAACACCGCAGCTGGTACGAGTTTGTAATAGAAACATACAGAAACCGATTTGAAGAAGTGCTAGAAGTTGTAGATAGCATCGCTTTCCGATCTATGGATGAACGATTGGAATTTTATCTCAAGCGCCATAAAGATGCTTGCGGCTGTAACGAATTAAAAGCATCTCACCAGGAAATTGCTACTGAACTCAATACATCAAGAGAAGTGATTTCGAGGTTACTCAAAAAAATGGAACAACGTGGTTTGGTAAAATTGAACCGAAACCAAATTGAACTTTTAAAATAAATTTGTTTGCCCAATCTCTTGCAAAAACAAGTAACAAAAGCCAATTTAATCTGTGAAATCTGTGCTAAAATAATAAAACCTCTTATGTGATAAATGTTACAGTGCCTTACGATTTAAGAAACAACCTTTGTATCAAAACAAACAGCAATGGAATATTTAGGTTATTTTGCTTCAATTATCATAGGAATATCATTAGGTTTAATTGGCGGTGGAGGATCTATACTAACGATTCCTATTTTAGTTTATCTATTTAAGATAAATCCTGGGCAAGCAACAACCTATTCTTTATTTATTGTTGGCCTTACAGCTTTATTTGGGAGTTATAGCCATTATAAAATGGGAAATCTCAAACTAAAATCGGCACTTTATTTTGCTGTTCCATCCGTTATTTCCATATTAATTATACGAGAAGTAATCTTCCCACATATCGCAGCAACATTATTCTCTGTTGCTTCCTATACTGTTTCTAAGGATTTTTTAATCATGCTGATTTTTTCGATATTAATGATTACGGCAGCAATTTCGATGATCCGAAAAAACAAACCAGAACTAAAAACAACTACAACAAATTATACTCAACTAAGCATAATTGGATTTATAGTTGGAATTGTAACCGGTTTTCTTGGTGCTGGCGGAGGTTTTTTGATCATTCCTGCCTTGATATTCTTTGCTAATCTGCCGATGAAGCAAGCCGTAGGGACTTCACTGCTTATTATTTTCATAAATTCTTCTATTGGTTTTGGTGGAGATTTATATATCGGAACTCCTGTAGATTATAACTTCCTATTAAAAATATCAGGTATTGCACTTTTAGGGATGCTCATAGGAACACAACTTTCTAAGAAAATTGATGGCGCTAAATTGAAACCAATCTTTGGTTGGTTTGTACTTGTTATGGGATTTTATATTATTACAAAAGAAGTTTTCTTTTAAGAAGAAGTTCCAAGCGGATAGTTTTTTAGTTTTACTTGTTTAGTAATCTTTGTCAGAGTTTTAAACTTTGACAAAGATGAAAAACGCTCTATTTTGAGGTTATGTTTAGAATTGTATATTAAAAAAATCATTGAATAATAGTAAGGCCAAAGAAACTTTTTTCAGTACATTTAACTTGATACTGATATTACGAATCAACCTTATGGCTAAAACAATCGAACAATTTGAAGAAAGTTTATTTACAGAAAATGATGGAAGTAAATTTTCTAATATAAAAGACAAACTAATAAAAAGCTTCTCCCCGTCTGACAGAGAAAAAGTTATCGAAATTTTTATCCAATATTCTAAAAATGGCAAAATGCTACATTGGAGAGAATTCTTATTGACTGATATTATTAATCTAGTCAAAGAAGACGAAACAAATTATAGTGACTTCTTCGAATGGACAATTACAAAACCAGAACTTACTTATTGGGGAATCGATGGACTCACAAAAACAAAAGGAATAAAAGCATATAAAACGCTCATTGAATTAGCTCAAAACGAAAGCTTGCCAACAGACGTTCGAGCAAAAGCTATCAAAAGTATTGCCACACACAGCAAACAGCCTTTTGACCGTGATTTACCACAAGATCCTGGTTATTGGAAAATTGAAAACTTTAGGATTAACGAATTATTAGATTGGAAAAGCAAAGAATACAAACTAGGTTCAGGTTATAAAGAACCTCAAACTCATCCATCATTAAAGAATCCAAAAACAGAACTAGAAAAAGCAGTTTCTAAACTAGACAACAAATTAAAAATAGAAAGAAGCAAGCAACAAGATTTATCAAATCCTTCGGATTGGCTGGCTATAGCAGATAAAAACAAAATTGAAGCAATAGAACAAAAATGGAAACTACCCGAAAATTATCTGTTATTTCTTAAAAACTATTCTCCAATCAACGTGTTTATTGATAATGAAAAATTCTTTCAAGGATTGAATTTATATGGAGCAGATGATTTAATCAAATCTCAAAATGGCTATTCATTTAACTCAATGACATCTGAAATTCTTAGTGATTGGCCACCCAATTATATTGTAATTGCCGATGCTGGCGCTGACCCATATTGCATTGACATCTCAGCTATCACAAACAACGATGCCCCAATTTACACAAGTATGCACGGAAATGGAAAATGGGAATTCGAAAAATACGCAGACTCCTTCGTTGATTTTTTAAAAGATATTATAGAGTAACTTCTTCAATATTCTTTAATCTGTGACAATAAAATAAATAGCCATCGATTAAAACCGATGGCTATTTACAAAAACTGATAAATCGATTCGTTAATATTCTTGGATAAAAACCCTTAATGCTCACCATACCCAATATCGTCCATTTTGCCACTGAACACTTTATATTGAATTACGAAATATACAATTACCAAAGCCAAAGCGATAAAAAACCAACTCATCCCTACAGATAATCCATATTCATGAGCTGCTGCATTGTAAATCGTTAAGGAAGGATTTACATTATTTGTTGATGGTAATACATTCGGGAAAATTGAAACTGCCGTTGAAGCAAAACCTCCAACAAGAAATAAAGTCGAGAATACAAATCCAGATCCATCTTTTTTATAGGTGCGCACTTTAAATAAACCGATAATCCCAATAAAGGTAATCAAAGGAAATATCCATAGAATGGGCGTTTCAATAAAATTATGAAATGGTTTTGGCTCAATAAAATGCCAGATTTGCAAGGATATAAATACCAAAATCAACAATACGATGTTAAGTTTAAAAACTACATTTTTAAGCTTTTCATTTAATGAAGAATTGGTTTTAAAAATAATCCAGTTTGCTCCATGAATAGTAAGAGCTACTACACTCACAATCCCCAGAAACAACGTAAACCAATCGATAATCCCTAATTCATTGGCTTGCGGACTAAATGTAGGATTCCACAAAGGCAAAAAGAAGAAATGAGCTTCTTGAGTCGAAACTCCATTAACAACCATTCCTAAATTTACACCACGAACTATATTTCCTAAAGCAATTCCGAAGAATAAAGCTAGTAATAAGCTCGCAATTCCGAATGCTTTATCCCAAACCACTTCCCACATTGGATGATGAATTTGTCCGCGCATTTCGAGTCCTATTGCTCTAAAAATAAGCAACCATAAAATCATAATCAATGGTAAATAAAACCCACTGAATGAAGAAGCATATAATATTGGAAAAGCAAAAAACAAAACTCCTCCAGCTGCAATAATCCATACTTCATTAGCATCCCAAAAAGGACCAATTGCATTTGTTATTGCTTTTTTATCTTTTTCTGTTTTCGCAAAAAATAAATGAATAATTCCTGCACCAAAATCATAACCGTCTAATACAATGTACACGGCTAGAATTCCCATTAAAACTACGTACCAAAAAAATTCCATAATTATATTTTTTCTGTGTGAGGTCCTTTATTGATGATTTTCCCAACCAAAAGTAAAAACAACATGCCCAATAAAAGATATAATCCTATAAATCCTAACAATGTAAACAATGTATTCCCTGAAGAAACTGTTGGAGAGCCACCTTCGGCAGTACGCAATAAATTATAAACCAACCAAGGCTGACGTCCTAATTCGGCAGTGTACCATCCAGCGGTATTAGCGATATACGGAAACGGAAGCATAAAAAGCAGTGACCATAAAATCCATTTGGTTTCGAATAACTTTTTCCTGCAAAGCTGAAGAACTGCAAAAGCCATCAATCCAATAAATATCGTTCCCAATCCTACCATGATATGATAGGCATAATAGAGTCCCGAGATATTAGTTGGATGAATACTTTCATCAAACTGATCTAATCCTTTAATTTCTTCATGCCAGCTTCCGTATGTTAGGAAACTCAAGATATTTGGTACTGCTATTTTATTATCAAGTTTTTTATCTTTTACATCGGGCTGACCTATAAGAACAATTTCAGATCCTTTTTTCTCAGTATGAAAAATTCCTTCCATAGCAGCAAAAGTCACCGGCTGATATTTTACAACATTTTTAGCTAATAAATCACCTGTTGGAACAGCTACAATTACACAAGAAATCAATCCGAAAATGACCCCAGTCTTAACGAATAACTTCCCATAAGCAAGATTCTTTTTGCTCAAAATATAAAAAGCACCAATTCCTGCAACAACAAATGAGCTCGTTACCATAGATGCAGCCTGATTATGCAAATAAGAAGGCCATAACCAAGGATTAAGAAATAAGGCTTTAAAATTGGTTAATACAAACCTTCCGTTTTCAAGAATTTCATACCCCACTGGATTTTGCATCCAGGAATGTGTTGCTATTATTAAATAACCACTCGCCCACGAACCAATACAGATTAATAATCCAGTGACAAAATGCCATTTATGCCCGAGCAGTTTTTCGCCAAATAAAAACATTCCAAGAAATGATGATTCTAAGAAAAAAGAAAACATCCCTTCCATAGCAAGGGTTTGTCCGATAATCCCTCCTGTTAATTCTGAAAACTTAGCCCAATTGGTTCCAAACTGAAATTCCATCGGGATTCCCGTAACCACACCCATTGCAAAATTCAATGCAAAGATTCTCATCCAAAAATGAGTGGCGTGATTGTATTGTTCTTCTTTTGTTCGGAGGTATTTCCATTTAAAATATACAATGATTAGTGAAAGTCCCATTGTAAGTTGCGGAAAGAGGTAGTGAAAGGTTATGGTAAATGCAAATTGCATTCGGTCATAAAAAAGCATTTCTTCCATACTAGCGTATATTATTTTATTATGAGGTCTCGCAAATTTACCTATTAAAACTAACATAAACTACGTATAAAAACACTTTATCACCTTGCCTTTGTTAAAACTTTTAGCTACTTCAAAAATAGTTGAATCGTATTTTTTTTAAACGTCTAAGCTATATAAGTTTATTTAAGTTTTGCTTTACGATGATTAGTATGATGCTTATATTTACTTACATAACCTATATGGTTAATTTTTTTTCTAAATACCGAAAACAAATTTGTGTAACATTAGTCACTGGCTAAACAAAAAAACTAACTTACCTTTGCTAAACATTATTTAAGATTACACAACAATGAAAATTGAACAAATTTATACTGGATGTTTAGCACAAGGAGCTTACTACATTACCTGTAATGGAGAAGCTGCTATTATAGATCCGCTCAGAGAAATACAACCCTACTTAGACCGTTTAAATCGTGATCAGGTAAAACTAAAATACATTTTTGAAACTCATTTCCATGCCGATTTCGTTTCTGGACATGTTGATTTGAGCAAAGAAACTGACGCACCTATTATTTATGGTCCAAATGCTGAATGTGGATACGATTGTGTTTCTGCAACCGACGGACAGGAATTTAAACTAGGAAACATAACCATAAAAGCGTTGCACACTCCTGGCCATACAATGGAGAGTACTTCCTATTTATTAATAGATGAAAGCGGAAAAGATTATGCGCTTTTTTCTGGAGATACTTTATTCATAGGAGATGTTGGCCGTCCTGATTTAGCTCAAAAAGCCGCTGGAATGACACAAGAACAATTAGCAGCAATATTATTTAATTCGCTACGAACAAAAATAATGACTTTGCCAGATGATGTTATTGTATATCCGGCTCATGGTGCAGGAAGTGCTTGTGGTAAAAACATGAGTAAAGAAACAGTATCAACAATTGGAAATCAAAAAGCAACCAATTATGCTTTGCGTGCTAATATGACTGAAGCCGAATTTATTACTGAAGTAACCGATGGGTTATTGCCTCCTCCTGCTTATTTTAGCATGAATGTAGCAATGAACAAAAGTGGTTACGAAAGTTTCGAATCAGTTTTACACAATGGAATGAAAGCTATAAAAGTGGATGAATTTGAGGCTATAGCCGAAGAAACTGGCGCTTTAATTTTGGATACCAGAAACAACAGCGATTTTAGCAAAGGATTTATTCCGCAATCAGTGAATATCGGTATCAATGGCGATTTTGCTCCTTGGGTAGGTACTCTAATTGCCGATGTAAAACAACCTATTATATTAGTAACCGAAAATGGATTGGAAGAAGAAACTGTAACTCGATTAAGTCGTGTAGGTTTCGATTCGATTATCGGACATCTTGAAGGTGGATTTGATGCATGGAAAAATGCAGCTTACGAAATTGATACCGTAAACAGAATTACTCCTGACCAATTTGCAAACGAATTCAAACCTGAAGAAAATAAAGTAATCGACATTCGTAAAGAAACAGAATACAGTGCCGAACATATAGAAGATGCTTACAACAAACCATTGGCATATATTAATGACTGGGTAAAAGATATTGATCCAAAAGAACATTTTTATTTGCATTGTGCTGGTGGGTACAGAAGTATGATAGCCGCATCGATATTACAAGCACGCGGATTTAGAAACTTCACCGAAGTTGAAGGTGGTTTTAATGCTATTGCAAAAACTACAATTCCAAAATCTGATTTTGTATGCCAAAGTAAGATTTTAAAATAAAATAAGTAGCAGAGGTACAAAGTGACAAAGGTTTTAGCCTTTGTTGCTAAAAATCCTAAAAGTAAACTTTAGAGATGAATACGAATTATTATAAAAACTGGGAAACCTGTATTGAATTTATTGAAAAAGGAGAAATTGAAAATGCTGAAAATTTTTCTCTAACTGTTGCATCAGAATTAACTGTTCCACAAGATTTAATAAACAAAATCATGGCAGTCAATTTGAAAAGTTATGAGAAAAAAATTGAAGAAAAAATGGATGAGTGTATCCAACGTGCTACTTCTGAAAAAGCCGAAGCATTATGTTTATACTACAGCCTAGATAATGGTTGGGATAGTACAATGTACATTTGCAAAAATTATACTCATGAAAATAGTCAATGGATTTCTGGTTCAAGAGATTGGATTGACATTGGTAAAGCAAGAGGATTTTCAGGAATTTATAAAAAAGATGCTGAATCTGCCTTTTTCGCTGATAAAATTAGCTCAGGAATTTGTATATTATTAATGCTAAGAACAACAATTGCTTTTTATAATGTTGCAATGAAGTTCAAAAATTGTGGCTTAAAACTTTGCATCACTGCAACCGAAAGCGATTTTGTCAGGGTCTTATAAAATTTACATATTAAAAGAAAAAAATATTTATTAAAATAAAACTTAAAAATGAATCTACTAGAAATTATAAAAGAACCTTGGCCTTGGTATGTTTCAGGTCCGTTAATTGGTTTAACTGTTCCTATTTTATTAATTTTTGGCAACAAAGCATTCGGAATTAGTTCGTCTTTACGCCATATATGTGCCATGTGTATTCCTGCAAACATTTCATTCTTTAAATACGATTGGAAAAAAGAAAGTTGGAATTTATTTTTTGTATTCGGAATATTCTTAGGTGGAGTCATTGCGACTGCTTTCTTATCAAATCCGAATGCTATCGAAATAAACTCGAAACTTACTACTGAATTAGCTACTTATGGTATTACCGATAATTCAGGATTAATGCCTGCACAGCTTTTTTCATGGGAAAGTTTATTAACATTACGTGGATTTATAATGATTGTAATTGGTGGTTTTCTTGTAGGTTTCGGAACGCGTTATGCTGGCGGATGTACAAGCGGACATTCAATCATGGGAATTTCTAATTTACAATGGCCATCATTAGTAGCGACAATTTGCTTTATGATTGGCGGATTTGTTATGGCAAACCTGATTCTTCCTTACATACTTTCACTTTAAATTCTTAAAAATGAAAATTTCAAACTTAAAATATATGCTTGTCGGAATTGTATTCGGCATAGTATTCGTAAAAGCCGAAATCATTAGTTGGTACCGTATTCAGGAAATGTTCCGTTTACAATCTTTCTTTATGTATGGCGTAATCGGAAGCGCAGTTGCAGTAGGAATGCTATCTGTTTTTTTAATAAAAAAATTTAAAGTAAAAACTATTCAAGGAGAAGAAATCAAGATTGAGCCTAAAACGTTTAGTAAAGGTCAGATTTATGGCGGATTATTATTTGGTTTTGGTTGGGCTATTACTGGAGCTTGCCCTGGCCCTCTTTTTGCACAAATAGGAACTGGAGTTACAGTAATTTCTATAACCCTATTAAGTGCAATACTAGGAACTTGGGTTTATGGTTACTTTAAAGACAAATTACCTCATTAAACAATCGAGCAGCGAAAAACATTGAATGCATCAAATTAGAGGAGTAATAAAATTTCCTCTATTAGATATATCAAAAAAATAACCCCACAGATTTAAAAATCTGTGGGGTTATTTTTTATACATCAACTTAAAACTTTTATTAAAACTTAAAACTTTGACAAAGACATTTATAACTTAAAACAATTAAACACTTAGTAATCACCTAATTAAACTTAAATAATAAATTAATTTTAAACTTAATTCCCTATCACTAAAACTTGCTTTAAATAATATTAACAAAAATTTAACTCAACGCTTGTATATACAAATATAAAACATACCTACATTTGTATATACAAATTATACACTGACGACTATGACAATTGAAGATGTAATAAAAAGTACCGTTAAGATGGATAATCCAAAAAGAGTTATTCTGAATATAATGTACACACAAAATGTACTTCAGGATAAATTTAATGAGGTATTAAAACCTTATGATTTATCAGGAGAACAATATAATGTGTTACGTATATTAAGAGGGCAAAAAGGAAATCCGGCTAATATGTGTGTTATACAAGATCGCATGTTGGCAAAGACAAGTAATACAACTCGACTGGTTGATAAGTTATTGTTGAAAGATTTTGTTACCAGAAATGTATGTCCAAATAACAGAAGAAAAATAGAAGTATTAATTACGGAAAAAGGGTTAGGAGTTTTAACAGAATTAGACCCAAAAGTAATAGAACATGAAAATGTTTTTTCTGAAAATCTGACTAAAGATGAATTAGAATTATTAAATGAATTACTAGAAAAATTTAGAAATCAAAAAAATTAATACAAATAAAATGAATACTTTCCTAGAAAATCAAAATTGGAGATACGCAACCAAAAAGTTTGATGCGACCAAAAAAATATCTGCTGAAGATATAAACACATTAAAAGAAGCAATACGCTTAAGTTCGTCTTCATATGGTTTACAACCATACAAAGTTATTTTTGTTGAATCTCCAGAATTAAGAGCGAAATTACAAGGAGCAGCTTGGGGACAATCACAAATTGTTGATGCTTCTCATTTAATTGTTTTTGCAAATGATACCAATATTGGTGATGCTGCAATTGACAAATTCGTCAAAAGCATAAGCGAAACAAGAGGGATCCCTACTGAGTCATTATCTGGATATAGTGATTTTATGAAATCTAAAATTTCTACACTCCCAGCTGATGTAAAAAACACGTGGACATCTAAACAAACTTATTTGGCTTTAGGTAACTTATTGAATGCTGCTGCCGAATTAAAAATAGACGTTACTCCAATGGAAGGTTTTGATCCAGCTGCCTTTAATGAAATCCTTGGTTTAGATACTTTGCATTTAAATGCTTCGGTAATTGCAACTGTAGGTTACAGACACGAAGAAGATGCAACACAGCATCATAAAAAAGTAAGAAAATCTCACGAAGAATTATTTATCACACTATAATTATTAATCCAAATTTATTAAAATCAAACAAAATGAAAAATTTAAAAACAATTGCTTTAGCCCTAGTGGTAGCTTTATCTTCAGTTTCAATGAACGCTCAAACTAAAAAGATTGACGTTAAAACAAGTACCGTTAAATGGGTTGGAAAAAAAGTAACTGGAGAGCACTCTGGAACTGTAAACCTAAAAGATGGTGCATTAGTATTTAAAGGGAAAAAATTGGCCGGTGGAACTTTCACTGTAGATATGACTACTATCAATGCAACAGACCTTTCTGGTGAATACCAAGGGAAACTAAACGGTCACTTAAAAGCTGATGACTTTTTTGGAACTGAAAAATTCCCAACTGCAAAATTAGTTTTCAAAACTATCGGAGCAAAAGCAACTGATGTATATACTGTAACTGCAGATTTAACTATCAAAGGAATTACTAAACCAGTAACTTTTGATATTACTGTAAAAGGTAACACTGCTACAACTGCATTAAAAGTTGATAGAACTAAATATGATATCAAATATAACTCAGGAAATTTCTTTGCGAACTTAGGAGATAAAACTATCAATGATGATTTTGAATTAACTGTAGCTTTAAAATTCTAATACCCTACGCTTACTAATTCAAAAAATCCCATTCGTCACGGCGAATGGGATTTTTTTATACCTTAAATTTTACTTTAAAAAATAATACAGTCATGAACAAATAAAATAACGTTCTTAAAGGTATAATAACACTTTCATAATATCTTATCATTCATTGATTAACAAAGCACTTCTATTTTTGGAGTAATTAAAAAAACTTTTATCCAAAAATCAAATTTGTAAAAGACAGCATTATGAAAAAAAATTTACACCTAGTAATTATTTGTTTAATAAGTAGCATAATAATCAATGCACAACAAAAAGGTATTATTGGTGCCTCAAACTGGATGAATAAATGGACCAATTTTAAACCTGCTTCAATAGAATACAATGAAGCTACAAACATTCTGGCTGGAACTATTGATAAAGACACCAAATTATACAAACGAAATACTTATCAATTAGTAGGTCTGGTTTATGTAACGAATAATGCCGTTTTAACAATCGAACCAGGAACAGTAATTAGAGGAGATGATAAAACTTGTGGTACATTGGTAATAACAAATGGCTCTAAAATAATAGCAGAAGGACTAGAAACAGACCCTATTATTTTTACATCTAATAAGAATGTTGCCGAAAGAAAGCCTGGTGACTGGGGTGGGATAATCCTTCTTGGCAAAGCTCCTATCAATAAAATAGGTGGTGTGAGTTTTTTGGACTTTAATCTTGATCCTGGTGTAAATCATTACGGCGGACAAGATGCTGAGGATAATTCAGGCATTTTAAAATACATTCGCATTGAGTATTCTGGCAGAAAATTAAATGCATTAAAAGAAATTAATGGCTTATCACTAGCAGGAATTGGTAATAAAACCAAACTTGAATATATCCAGATAAGTTATTCAAATGATGACTCATTTGAAGCTTACGGGGGAGATGTTATTATGAATAATTTAGTCTCTTATCGAGCTACAGATGATGATTTTGATTTTACACAAGGAGTACAATGCGCCATAAACAATAGCATAGCCATTCGTCACCCTTATTCTTCGGATATTTCGGGCTCACGATGTTTTGAAATTGACTCTTACGACAAAATTGAAAATAGCGATACCAGCAAAAAATTAACAAAAATAACTGCTAGTAACATTACATTAATAAATCTTGAAGAAAGCAATCAAGGACTAGTTCGTGAAGCAGCACATATAGGAGAAAATAGTTATTTTACATTAAATAATAGCGTAATAACAGGCTTTACACCATTTATAATACTTCAGGGTAAAATTGGAGACGGAATAGTAAATCTTGAAAAAATAAATTTAAACGGATTAGTAATCAATAGCTGTCAAGGCACAATCATAAGTGAGAATTCAAGCTTTGATTTAGGAATTAAAAATTGGTATCAAAACCCCGCTTATAACTTAGATTACACCAACAAAAAAAATACTGAACTGTTTACAGCACCCAATATTAAAGGAAATCCAGATTTTAGAATAAATGTAAACAACACTTTAGTAAGTGGAAATTAAACTATTAAAAGGGGCCTTTGAATAAATTTAACAAAAAACTAAAAAAATTATATATTTTTTTTAAAACATTGTATACGAATACCAAATTACATTTATATATTTGTAGCAATAAAAAATTTATGAAAACAATTACAAATAATACTTGGTGGTGGAACAATTTACGTCAGACGTCGTGAACTAAGCTTCCTATGGTATTATTCAAACTATAAATATGAAAGGCTTGTCATCACGACAAGTCTTTTTTTTTGTACTAAACTTTTTTAAAACAATATACTAAAACTTAAAAAACAACATATTGAAACCTTTTATACTTAACACAAACTACAAACAAATCCTTGCTGACACAGTAACACCTGTGAGCATTTATTTTAAAATTAGAGATAAATTCCCTAATAGTTTATTACTAGAAAGTAGTGATTATCACGGAAACGACAATAGTTTCTCTTATATCTGCTGCAACCCAATTGCAAGCATTAAAATTGAGAACGAAATTATTTCTAAAACTTATCCTGATGGAACTTCAGAAAAAATAGTAGTTGATAGTTCTACTAATATTCCAGAAATTATTCAGGAATTTTCAGGACAATTTAAATCGGAGAAAAATGATTTTAAATTCATAAATAACGGATTGTTTGGTTATATTTCTTACGATGCTGTTCGTTATTTCGAAAAAGTAACTATTGCAAAAAAAGATAATAGCATTTCTATCCCCGATGTTTATTATGCAGTTTATCAAAATATAATAGCAATAAATCACTTCAAAAATGAAGCATATATTTTTTGCCATAGCGTAGATGGAAGAAACAACATTTCGGAAATTGAGCAATTATTACAATCAAGAAATATAGCTTCGTATCAATTCTCTAAAGAAGGTGAAGGATTCTCAAATCTTACCGATGAAGAATTTAAACATAATGTTGCTTTAGCAAAAAAACATTGCTTCCGTGGCGATGTATTCCAATTGGTTTTATCGCGCCGATTTACACAAGGATTTAAAGGTGATGAATTTAATGTGTATAGAGCATTAAGAAGCATCAACCCTTCTCCGTATTTATTCTTTTTTGATTACGGTGATTTCAAGATATTTGGTTCTTCACCCGAAGCTCAAATCATTGTAAAAGATCGTAAAGCCGAAATTCATCCTATTGCAGGAACTTTCAAAAGAACTGGAAACGATGAGCAAGATGCAATTCTAGCAAAACAATTATCAGAAGATAAAAAAGAAAATAGCGAACACGTTATGTTAGTCGATTTGGCTAGGAATGATTTAAGTCGTAATGGACATAATGTAAACGTAGAGAAATATCGTGAAGTTCAGTTTTTCTCACATGTTATTCACTTAGTTTCAAAAGTTACAGGACATCTACACGACAAAGCAACTACAATGCAAGTTGTAGCCGATACTTTTCCAGCAGGAACATTAAGTGGAGCACCGAAACACAGAGCTATGCAACTTATCGAAGAATACGAAAAAACCAATCGTAATTTTTATGGTGGCGCAATTGGTGTAATGGACTTTGAAGGCAATTTTAATCACGCTATTATGATTCGAACTTTTTTAAGTAAAAACCACCAACTACATTGTCAGGCTGGAGCTGGAATTGTAGCAAATTCTGATGAAGAAAGCGAAATGCAAGAAGTCTATAATAAATTGAGAGCATTAAATACTGCGCTAGAAATGGCAGAGAAAATTAAATAAAAGACTATAACAACTAAAAAATATGAAAAATACTATTGGATTATTATTGGTTATGGCATTTTTAACTTCTTGCAATGATAAAAACAATCAAGAAACTGCAAGTATTAGAAAAGACATCGAAGGAACCTGGCGACTTATATCAGCTGAGATAACCGAAAAGGATTCCACTTTTTCAACATTCGACCCAAAAACAAAAATGATTAAAATTATAAATGACTCCCACTTTGCATTCTTTAATCATGATTTAAATAATGGTAAAAAAGAGGATGCTCTTTTCTTCGGAGGTGGAGGAAAATATACTTTAAAAGATAGTACATATACAGAGAATTTAGAATATTTCAATAATAGAGACTGGGAGAACAGTAAATTTGATTTTACAGTAAAAATTAAAAACGATACCTTAATTCAAAAAGGAGTTGAGAAAATTGAAAAACTTAGAATAAATAGAATAATTATCGAAAAATACGTTCGAGAAAAATAAACAAAATTTAGTTTAAAGTTTTCTTTGTTTCAGGTTTCAAGTTGTTGGAACGTGAAACTTGAAGCCTGAAACTTGAAACAAAAAAAGACAAAATGAAAAAAATACTAGTAATAGATAACTACGATAGCTTCACTTATAATCTTGTACATTATCTAGAAGATTTAGATTGTGAAGTAACTGTATATAGAAATGATGAGTTTGATATTGATGAAATTGCAAGTTTCGACAAAATATTACTTTCTCCAGGACCAGGAATTCCAGACGAAGCGGGTTTGCTAAAAGCTGTTATTCAAAAATATGCACCAACTAAAAGTATTCTTGGAGTTTGTTTAGGACAACAAGCCATTGGAGAAGTTTTTGGAGGAACATTATCAAACCTTGATAAAGTATATCATGGTGTAGCTACTAATGTAAAAACAGTGGTCGATGATGAAATTTTATTTGAAGGATTAGAAAAAGAATTTGAAGTTGGTCGTTACCATTCATGGGTTGTAGATGCAACTTTACCCGATGTCCTTGAAGCTACATCTTACGACGAAAACGGTCAGGTAATGTCATTAAGACACCGAACCTATGATGTGCGCGGAGTTCAATTTCATCCTGAAAGTGTATTAACACCAAACGGGAAAAAAATGTTAGAGAACTGGATTAAGAGTTAATTTACAGTGTTTAGTCACAGTATTCAGTAACAGTTTACAAAATTAGAACCTAAGCACCATAGTTTCTCAGTAACTTATAACAAAAAAAATGGATATTAAAATTTTAGAAACCAAAGAAATTAATATTGAAGATATAATAAGATTGTATAAAGCCAATGAATGGAGTTCGGCTGAAAAACCTGACCTATTATATAAAGCGCTTTTAAATTCCGAGACTTTAATTACAGCTTGGGATGATACAAAACTGGTTGGACTTGGAAATGCAATTTCTGATGGTTATTTAACGGTATATTATCCACATTTATTAGTACTCCCAGAATACCAAGGTAAAGGGATAGGCAAAATGATTTGTGATAAAATGCAGAAAAAATATAGTCATTTCCATATGCAAATGTTAACCGCAGATGGAAAATCAATAGATTTTTATAAAAAAAATGGGTTTGAACGTGCTGGGAAAACCGAACCAATGTGGATTTATCAAGGAAATGAACATTAAAAAAGTGTTCAGTAAAAGTATTCAGTAGCAGTAAAAAACTTAGAACCTTAAAAAGAATGAAAAATATATTAAACAGATTAATCAATCACGAACTTCTTACCAAAGAGGAGGCAAAAACCGTATTGACTAATATATCAAATGGTGATTATAACCCAAGTCAGATATCGGCATTTCTTACCATATTTATGATGCGCAGTATTAGCATCGAAGAAATGGCTGGTTTTCGTGAAGCCTTATTAGATTTATGCATTCGCATCGATTTATCGGCTTACAATACCATCGATTTATGCGGAACTGGTGGTGACGGAAAAGACACTTTCAATATCTCAACCCTAGCCTCTTTTGTAGCTGCTGGAGCGGGAATAAAAGTAGCAAAACACGGTAACTACGGAGTTTCATCTATTTCAGGTTCTAGTAACGTAATGGAAAAAATGGGAATCAAATTTACCAATGATGCCGACTTCCTGGAAAAAAGTATCGATAAAGCTGGAATTTGTGTACTTCATGCCCCATTGTTTCACCCAGCCATGAAAAACGTAGGGCCAATAAGAAAAGAATTGGCTGTAAAAACATTCTTTAATATGTTGGGACCAATGGTAAATCCATCATTTCCTAAGAACCAATTAGTCGGTGTTTTTAATCTCGAACTAGCTAGAATGTATGCGTATTTATATCAAAATACCGATGTAAATTTCACAATCTTACATTCGCTTGACGGTTATGACGAGGTTTCCTTAACTGGTCCAACAAAGATTATTACAAGCACAATGGAAGGCATGTTGAATCCAAGTGATTTTGGCATTCGCCTTTTAGCCCAAAGCGAAATCGAAGGCGGAAAAACAATCGACGAATCAGCGGATATGTTTATCAATATTCTTTCTGGAAAAGGAACCGAAGCTCAGAACAATGTAGTTTGCGCCAATGCTGCAATAGCAATTGCGACGGTTACAAAGTGTACTCCACAAGAAGGTTTTGAACTGGCAAAAGAAAGCTTGTTTTCTGGTAAAGGATTAGTAGCTTTGAATAAATTGAAAGATTTAAGTAAGTAAAAATAGTTTCAAGTTTTCGTTTGTTTTAAGTTTCAAATTATTGGAACATGAAACTTGAAGCTTGAAACCTGAAATAAAAAAACAATGAATATTTTAGATAAAATAATAGTTGACAAAAAAAGAGAAGTCATTCTCAAGAAATCAATAATTCCAGTTTCACAACTAGAAGCCTCAGTTTTCTTCGATAGAAAAACTATTTCTTTAAGTCAAAAACTAAAAGCAAGTTCTACAGGAATCATTGCTGAACACAAACGTCGTTCTCCATCAAAATCGATTATAAACCAAAGCTTTACTGTTGAAGAAGTGGTAAAAGGATATGAAAACGCAGGTGCTTGCGGAATTTCTGTTTTAACCGATGGGAAATATTTTGGTGGTTCACTCGATGATTTACTTTTAGCGAGAGCATCAGTAAATATTCCGTTATTGCGAAAAGAATTTATTGTCGATGAATATCAAATATTAGAAGCCAAAGCATTTGGAGCCGATTTAATTTTGCTAATCGCCGCAGTATTGACAAGAGAAGAAATCAAATCATTATCTGAATTTGCAAAAAGTTTAGGATTAGAAGTTTTACTAGAAGTTCATAATCAGGAAGAATTAGAAAAATCGATTATGCCAACACTAGATATGATAGGAGTTAATAATCGAAACCTAAAAACATTCGAAGTAAGTTTAGATTTCAGTAAACAATTAGCAGCACAAATTCCTGATGATTTTGTAAAAGTTTCTGAAAGCGGAATCTCATCAATCGAAGCCATCAACGAATTAAAACCTTATGGCTACAAAGGTTTCTTAATCGGAGAGAATTTCATGAAAACAGATAATGCTGGACAAGCAGCAACAGAGTTTATTAAACAGCTATAAGCCGTGGACAAAGGGCAACCAGCTCAAAGCCCAAAGCTCAAAACATCAAAAAAATGAAATTAAAAATCTGCGGTATGAAATATCCCGATAATATAACCGAAGTAGGTTCGCTCCTACCCGATTATATGGGATTCATCTTCTGGGAGAAATCGGCTCGGTATTTTGATGGAGTCATTCCCGATTTGCCAAAGTCGATTAAGAAAGTTGGTGTTTTTGTAAATCAAAGTCAGGAAGAAATTCTAAGCAAGATTTCGAAATATAATTTGCAAGCCATTCAATTACATGGTCACGAATCGGTTGAATTTTTCCAAGAACTAAAAAATAAAGTCAAAGCCAAAATTGAACTTATCAAAGTATTCTCTGCTGATGAAAATTTTGATTTTGAAGTATTAAAACCATACGAATCAATTTGTGATTATTTCCTTTTTGATACCAAAGGAAAATTACCTGGTGGAAACGGAACCACTTTTGATTGGAAAATATTAAACCAATACAATTCTACAAAACCATTCTTCCTTAGTGGCGGAATCGGGCTTGAAGAAATAGAAATAATAAAAGAAATTTCGAAAACCAATTTACCTATTTATGCCATTGATGTAAACAGTAAATTTGAAATCGAACCAGGATTAAAAGATAAAAACATATTATATAGTTTCAAGCAAAACTTGCAACTTTAAACATTTAAACTTTAAACAAAATGAGTTTTCACGTCAACGAAAAAGGCTATTATGGAGAATTTGGAGGAGCCTACATTCCAGAAATGTTATATCCAAACGTAGAAGAACTACGCCAAAATTATTTAAAAATTACTGCCGACCCAAGCTTTCAAGCCGAGTTCGATGCATTATTAAAAGATTATGTAGGTCGCCCTACTCCATTGTATTTTGCCGAAAGACTTTCGAAAAAATACAATACCAAAATCTACTTAAAAAGAGAAGATTTATGTCATACTGGTGCACATAAAGTAAACAATACAATTGGACAAATTTTGCTTGCAAAACGTCTGGGTAAAAATCGAATTATTGCCGAAACTGGTGCAGGACAACACGGTGTTGCAACTGCTACCGTTTGTGCCTTAATGGGATTGCAATGTATTGTATATATGGGCGAAATCGATATTAAGCGCCAAGCACCAAATGTGGCTCGTATGAAAATGTTAGGCGCAGAAGTTCGTCCGGCTCTTTCAGGTTCTAAAACCTTAAAAGATGCTACAAACGAAGCCATTCGCGATTGGATTAATAATCCTGTCGATACCTATTATATCATCGGTTCTGTAGTTGGTCCACATCCTTATCCTGATATGGTAGCTCGTTTTCAGAGTGTAATTTCTGCCGAGATAAAAACACAATTATTAGAAAAAGAAGGACGCGAAAATCCAGATCACGTTATCGCTTGTGTAGGTGGAGGAAGTAATGCAGCTGGAGCTTTTTACCATTTCTTAGACGAAAAAGACGTAAATATTATTGCAGTAGAAGCTGCTGGTTTAGGAGTTGACTCTGGCGAAAGCGCTGCAACTTCTGCTTTAGGAAAAATCGGAATCATTCACGGAAGTAAAACATTATTAATGCAAACTCCCGACGGACAAATTACTGAGCCTTATTCTATTTCAGCAGGTTTAGATTATCCAGGAGTTGGACCAATGCACGCCCATTTATTTGCATCTGGCAGAGCTGAATTTATTTCAATTACAGATGACGAAGCGATGCAATTTGGCTTGCAATTATCCAAAACCGAAGGAATTATTCCTGCAATAGAAAGTGCTCATGCCTTTGCCGTTCTTGAACAAAAGAAATTTGGTCCCGATGAAATCGTAGTTATCAATTTATCAGGTCGTGGAGATAAAGATTTAAATACATATATCGATTATTTCAAATTATAGTTAGCCCTTATCTGAAAAAGGATACTCCTTTTATCCCTAACGTAAATACCTAACAAGTTTTAAGAACCTGTTGATATAAAAAAATTAAAAAAATGAACAGAATAAATCAAAAACTACAAGAAGATAAAAAGATACTTTCTATCTATTTTTCTGCTGGATATCCTAATCTTAATGACACCGTACAAATCATTCAGGATTTAGAAAAAAGCGGAGTTGACATGATCGAAATCGGATTGCCATTTAGTGATCCATTAGCTGATGGACCAACAATTCAGGCAAGTTCAACTCAGGCATTGCATAACGGAATGACAACTCAGATTTTATTTAACCAGCTGGAAGATATTCGCGAAAGCGTAAAAATTCCGTTGATTATAATGGGGTATTTTAATCCGATATTACAATACGGAGTGGATGAATTTTGCAAAAAATGTGCCGCAATAGGAATCGATGGATTAATTATTCCTGACCTTCCGGTAGATGTATATGCAGAACAATACAAAGCAACTTTCGAAAAATACGGAATTATAAATGTATTTTTAATCACTCCACAAACATCTGATGATCGTATAAAATTCATAGACAGCGTTTCTAACGGATTTATATACATGGTAAGTTCTGCGAGCGTTACTGGTTCTCAATCTGGTTTTGGCAATACAGAGGAAAGCTACTTTGAAAGAATTGCAAACATGAATCTTAAAAGCCCACAGATAATTGGATTTGGAATCTCAAATAAAGAAACCTTCAATCAGGCAACTAAATTTGCAAAAGGAGCAATCATCGGAAGTGCTTTTATCAAACATTTATCTAAAAAAGGAACTGGAAATATTGCCGAGTTTGTAGAGGCTATTAAATAATTCCACTTTTAAACCTAATTTAAAATGGATTAGCTACTCATTATACCTAATTTATTCACAAAATCCTGTGAAAAAATATTAAATGACAATTATGGTATCAATACACAAATAGAGGTTTTTTTGCGATAACTGCCATAGAATTACATTAGTAATTCAACCTACAAAAGAGATCAAGAATAGCATTCAACTTTTTTTAAATGAATTAAAAGAAGTTGATGCTTCTCAATATTATTATCCCAATTCAAATATCCACATTACTGTAATATCTATTATATCTTGTTATGATTGTTTTAATATAAACAACATTACTTTACAAGATTATCTTACTGTAATAAATAAGTCAGTAATTAATCTACTTAGTAATCATTGCCTCCCCTTCGAAAGTTGTAATTAAAGGATTTCATCGCGATATAAGTATAAATAATTTATAGATAATCTTCAGCATTTAAACAAATAACAGTTGAACAAAATATCGATAAATTTCACTACACTTTTAACCGCTTTACGGTTTATAAATCACATATATAACAAGCATTTATTTTAAAAAAACCACACAAATACTGTACTTTTAACTTCGTGAAATTTGAAATATAAAACATGAAATTAGTTTATAATGATTGGTACAACGAATCAAAATTGTAAAATATTTATTCGTATTTAATACCAAAAAATTCCTTAACACCAAAACCAACTATATCGTTATAAACAAAACAACTTCATGAAAACCAACATGTTATAACAAAACGAACATTCATTTACAAAGCTATATTTTAGTTAATATTTTGTTAAATAAAAACTAAACAGCTGTTTAATTTAAACACTTGTTTAATTTTGTACCCGATTAGAAACTCACTCATGTTACACATAGAATTAAACGAGAAAAAGATTCAAATTCTCAAGGTTGCAGAAAAGCTTTTTTCTGATAAAGGATTTGAAGGAACTTCGATACGAAATATTGCCAAAGAAGCAAAAATTAACATTGCCATGGTATCGTATTATTTTGGTTCGAAAGAACGATTACTCGAATCGTTAATTATATATCGAACATCGGATCTTAAATTGCAATTGGAAAATTTACTTCAAGAAAATTTAGAACCTATCGACAAAGTAAATAAGTTAATCGAACTTTATATCAATAAGATTAACTGCAACGGAGGAATTTTCAGAATTATGCATTTTGAATTGACATCTAAAAAAAGAGAAAAAACTTTAAATCACTTTACAGAATTAAAGAAAGGAAATCTTAAATCATTAGAAAGCATTATCAATGAAGGCCAAGAAAAAGGTGTTTTCCGAAAAGATGTCATTATTCCATTAATAACTCCTACTATTCTCGGAACTTTTTTTCATTTCCATATGAATAAAGTCTTCTTTGAGAAAATATTGAACTTAAATACTGAAGCTTTATATAACAATTACATAAAAACACATTTAACAAAACACATTCAACAAACTATAAAAGCCTTACTTGTTTATGAAAATTAATCCAATTATGCTCTTTGGAGTTTTCCTAATCGGAATATCCTCGTTAGAAGCTCAAGAAAAAACGAGTCTTACCCTAGATGATGCTGTACGAATAGCATGGGAGAAGAGTGACGAAGTCACGTTGGCAAACACAAAAGTCAACACTAAAAAGTATGAACTTAGATCTACTAAAAACAATCAATATCCAGATTTAAAAGCTTCCGGACAATATCAAAGATTGACTGGTGCAGATGTAAATTTAAAAACGAATCAAGAAAGTGGCTCAGGTTCAATGCCAAGTCCAGATCAATTAATGTTAGGACAGCTTAGCGCAAGCTTACCAATATTTGCAGGTTTCAAAATTCAGAATAGTATTAAATTATCTGAAAATTTATACCAAGCAGAACTTGCAACTTCATTAAAAACAAAAGAAGACATAGCATTAAGAGTAGTAAATTACTATGCTGACCTATACAAGGCTCAAAAAACAATTGAACTTTTAAATGAAGATCAAAAACAAGCGAAGCAACGTGTAACTGATTTTATAGAATTAGAAAAAAACGGAATCATCCCAAGAAATGATTTATTAAAATCTCAATTATTAGTTTCAAAAATACAGCTATCAATAGACGAAGCTAATAAAAATTTAAACATCCTGAATTATTATTTAATAACGCTACTAAAATTAGATTCTTCTACTAAATTAGTTGTTAGAGAGAATGATTTTATTAATTATAAAACAGCCAATATTCCAACAAATGAGCAACCCGCTTTAGAGAATCGTAAAGATTTAGAAGCATTGCGTTATCAGGAAAAAGCTAGTGAATCTAGTATAAAAATGGCAAAAAGTGCTTACTACCCTACTGTTTCTTTATTAGGTGGTTATGCTGCTGTTGATGTTAGAAATATACTTACGGTACAAAATGCAATGAATTTTGGAGTTGGAGTTTCATATGACCTTAGCGGAATATTAAAAAAGGGAGCCGATATAAAACATGCTCAAAGTAAAGCAGATGAAGTAAAAAGCTCAGAAGAAATTTTAACTAATTATATTAAAATCGAAGTACAACAAGCAATTGAGAACTATAATTTAGCATTAAAGCAAAGCTCAGTTTATGACTTAGCTTTAGAACAAGCATCAGAAAATTATAGAATCTTAAAAGATAAATTCGACAACGGTCTTGCTGATACAAATGATTTACTTGAGGCCGATGTAGAACATCTTAGCGCTAAAGTAAACACAGCTACATCTAAAGCCGATATAATTCAAAGATATTACGAGATGCTTTCAGCAACAGGACAATTATCACAATCATTCAATCTTACAAAAATATAATCGATAACCCACATGGAAAAGAAAAAAACAAATACTAAATTTACAATTATACTAGTTATTTTAGTTCTCGTTGGTGGAACTTACGGAATCTACAAATACATGCACTCTCTAGCACACGAACAAACTGATGATGCACAAATAGAGAAAAAAATGAACCCAATTATTCCAAGAGTGTCAGGATACGTGAGTAAGGTTTATGTAAAAGATAATGACTTTGTCAAAAAAGGTGATACTTTATTTACAATAGACAAAAGAGATTACCAATTAAAAATTGATGAAGCGAATGCTGCTTTATTAGGTGCCGAAGGTTCGTATGAAGCTGCAAAAGCAGATATTGGAAGTGCACTGGCAAACATCTCTGTATCGGATGCAAATGTAAGATCTGCAAGTGGAAATATCGAAAGTGCAAAAATTAGATTAGTACAAATAACAAATGACTATAACCGTTACAATAACTTGTACAAAAGCCATACAATTACAAAACAACAATACGAGAAAGCATTAACTGCTAAAGAAGAAGCTGAAAGTCAAGTACGTGTTTTACAACAACAAGAAAAAGCAAGTTCGTATCAAAAATCAGTTATTCAAGCAAAATCTAAAGCTACAGACAAACAAACAGAAGTAGCTGCGGCAAATATCAAAAAAGCAAAAACACTATTAGATGTTGCAAATTTAAACTTATCTTATACCGTAATTACTGCAGCAATTGATGGTCAGGTTTCTAAAGTTGATATTCAACCAGGACAATTGGTACAACCAGGACAATCTTTGTTTTATATAATCAACAACTCAGAAGCTTGGGTAGTTGCTAACTTTAAAGAAACTCAACTTAACAAAATGATTATTGGCCAAAAGGTAACTTTAAAAGTAGATGCTTATCCTAATTATGATTTTCAAGGAACTATCACTTCATTTTCACCAGCAACGGGATCACGCTTTTCATTACTTCCTCCTGATAATGCAACTGGAAACTTTGTAAAAACAATTCAAAGATTACCTGTAAAAATTAACTTGGACGCATCGAATGATATCGAAAAAATAAAATTATTAAGACCAGGAATGAACGTGGATGTAGATGTACATTTAAAATAAAAATTACACTTATCAGGAAATTACTTTCCTATAACAAAAATTATACATTCATTTTTGAAAAGCATTCTAATAGAACAAAATGGTACAAGCACAAGATGATTTAGTAGAATATGGCTACAGACGAGTTTTAATTACGATAACCGCAGTACTTTGTGCATTGCTGGAGATTGTAGATACAACTATCGTGAATGTAGCATTGACAGACATGAGAGGAAGCCTTGGTGCCACATTAACAGATGTTGCATGGGTAATTACTGCTTATGCTATTGCAAATGTTATAGTAATACCAATGACAAGTTGGTTGTCACAACAATTTGGAAGACGTAATTATTTTGTAACATCGATTATAATTTTTACCATATCTTCTTTTCTGTGTGGTAATGCCACAAATATTTGGGAACTTATTGCATTTAGATTTATTCAAGGACTTGGTGGAGGTGCCCTATTAGTTACTGCGCAAACCATTATAACCGAGAGTTATCCTATTGCGAAACGAGGAATGGCACAAGCAATTTACGGGATGGGAGTTATTGTAGGTCCAACTTTAGGTCCCCCTTTAGGAGGTTATTTAGTAGATAATTATTCTTGGCCATACATATTTTATATTAATATCCCACTTGGTATTATTGCAACAATTTTAGCTATTTCTTTCGTAAGAAGTCCAAAATATGGTGAAAAACTAAAAGCCAATCAAGTCGATTGGTGGGGGATTTTCTTCCTAGCATCATTTATTGGTTCCTTACAATTTGTTCTGGAACACGGACAGCAAGACGATTGGTTTAATGATTCATTGATTGTGACATTAAGTGTTGTAACGGTTCTTGGGCTAATATTATTTATATGGCGAGAACTCACCTATAAGCATCCAATTGTAAATTTAAGCGTTCTTAAAGATGGAAATTTACGTATCGGTACCATTATGTGTTTTATCCTTGGTTTCGGACTGTATGGGTCTACATTAATTATTCCGATTTATACGCAATCTATCTTAGGATGGACAGCCACTGATGCTGGATTATTACTTATTCCTGGATCGATAACAACCGCTTTTATGATGCCAATTATTGGTAAATTAATTCAGCGAGGAGTTCCACAAGGATATATGGTGGGAGTTGGATTCTTTATTTTCTTTTTATTTACATTTATGATGTATAATAATATGACTCCCGATACAGGAGTCGAACATTTATACTGGCCTTTAATTTTAAGAGGTATTGGTTTAGGATTGCTTTTTGTACCTATAACAACATTATCCCTTTCAACCTTACAAGGAAAAAATATTGGTGAAGGAGCAGCTTTTACAGGAATGATGCGACAATTAGGAGGTTCATTTGGTATTGCAATCATCACCACATTTATCACAAGATTCAGTCAGAAACATCGTGTTGATTTAGTAGCACACTTGGACACAACTAAATTCGAAGTACAACAAAGAGTTGAAATACTTCAAAGAGGATTCATGTCTAAAGGATTTAGCAGTAACGAATCATTAAACAAAGCCTATCAGGTTATTGATTATTCGGTAATGAAACAAAGTACAGTTTTGGCGTATATGGATATATTTTTATATCTAGGTATTATGTTTTTACTGTGTATTCCAATCATATTTTTAATTAAAAAAGGAAAAAACAAAATTAATCCTGCAGATGCGATGCACTAATGTAGTAATCATCAAATAAACAGGCTAAGTTTATATATTAAACCATTGTAGAAGTTTTTTTTACAATGGTTTTTTATTTTCACATGCACAATTATATGATAAACAACACTTTTATTATTGAAAACTAATCATATAATATGTAACTCTCACAATGAAAAAATTATGCAGTATTCAAAAACACAATAAAGATTTATTTCATTGTGAAATAATATTTATCGAGTATATTTGCATTTGCTTTTCAACAGGAATAAAAAACAAAAAAATAGTTAAGTTATGGTTTATAAATTTAGAGTAATTCTAGATGCAGAAGAAGATATTTTTAGAGATATAGCAATTCTTGAAGAAGATACTTTAGAAGATTTACACAATGCCATTTTCAATTCTTTTGGTTTTGACGGAATGGAAGTAGCTTCGTTTTATACCTGCGATGAAACTTGGAATCAAGAAGAAGAAATACCTCTTTTTGATACTGGAGATGTTCCTGGAGAACAAAAAACAATGAGTGATTACACTTTATCAGACCTATTAGATAAAGAGAACACTAAAATTATATATGTCTACGATTTTATTAATATGTGGACATTTTTGGTTGAATTAGCTGCAATAGAAGAACAAGCTACTGGAAATACTTATCCAGAAACGTTATTCTCCCATGGAGAAATGCCAGATGATTCAGGCGAGAAAAATTTCGAAGCAGATATGCATGACGACATCTATGGTGAATTTGAAGATGATCTAGACGAAGATGATTTAGACATGTTCGAAGGAGACGATAGTTTCGAAGATTATGGATTTGAAGAGAATTGGAATTAGTTCTTTTTTAAGTCTCTAAGGTACTGAGTTGCTAAGATTCTAAGTTTTTATTATTTAAAGATTTTTCTTGATTTTATTGAAACTTGATTTTAATAATTATGAGTAATTTCAGAAACTTCTAATCTGGCAAAAATCGATGTCCTTAATTACCAAGATTTATATTTTAACAAATAAATTTCCAAAAGAAGAAATCTTCAGATTAACTTCCCAAATAAGACGAAGTTCAATTTCAATTCCAAGCAATATTGCTGAAGGATTTGAAAGAGAAAGCAACAAAGATTTTTTACGTTTTCAAACATTTCAATAGGTTCTTTATTTGAAATGCAAACACAATTAGAAATTGCTAAAAACATAGCATATCTAAACGAACACTAATTTAATAATTTATATGAGGATAGTCGCGAAGTAGAGAGAATGTTAGTATCTTTTATTAATAAATTAAAAGAAAGAAACTAAATTTCAGCACCTTTAAAACTTAGAACCTTAACCACTTAGCAACTAAAGATATATGATAAACCTTTTCAACACCCACATCGACACGCTTGCGATTCACCGCGTAGGAAATAAGAGCAGAAACGAAGCTATTTTTTTATCAGATCAGCCATTTAATTTAAATGATGAAATCGTTCCTTTGATAAAAGAATACTTTTTTAAGCCTTTTAGAGAAAAAGAAGAAAACTATTATCAGTTTGCACACGAAGTCGATTTGGATTATAACGACATGTTTAAATATGCTACTGAAATTTTTAACAATCCAGGAAATTTACAGGAAGTTTCAAAAAAAATTACTACGCATTTATACGAGCAATCAAATCACCCACATATTAAAAATGGTGAAGTTTATGTGACGTATTTAACCAACTTAAGTATCGATAATAATGTTGTTGATGCAATTGGGATTTTCAAAAGCGAATTACAAGCAGACTTTTTACAATTTGAAGAGAAAGACAACAACCTTGAAATGATTTTGCAACAAGGTATCAACCTTAACAAACTAGACAAAGGATGTTTGATTTTTAATTATAAAAAAGAAGAGGGTTACAAAATCTTAACTGTAGATAGTAATCGTTACGATGCTCGTTACTGGTTAGAACATTTCCTATCAGTAGATGCATTTGAAGATGAAAACTTCATTACAAAAAAATACTTAAAATTCTGCCAGAGCTTCGCTAAAGACGTAGTATTACCAGCAGAAGATAAAAAAGAAGAAGTAATGTTCATGAATCGTTCTGTAAATTATTTTGCAAAGAACGATCAGTTTGAAGAAACTAACTTTCTAAATGAAGTATTAGATAATCCCGATCTAATTCCTGAATTTAAAAACTACAAAGTTGATAAAGGAGAGAAATATAGTATAGAAGATATTACAACTTTCCCTATTGCCAACTCTGCCGTTTCTGATGCAAGAAAATCAATCAAAAATGTTATAAACCTAGATACACATATACAAATCAAAATGGACTTTATTAATCCAGAAAGTGCTGAAAAATTTGTGGAAAAAGGGTGGGATGAAGAAAAACAAATGTATTACTATTTAGTTTATTTCAACAAAGAAGAGAAAAGCTAGTATTTATTCTTTTCAATTTCACTTTTACTTAAAATTAAGGCCTCAACTGTTGCAGTTGGGGCTTTTTTTACAAAATAAACCCCAGAAAATGAGACTTAAATTGCGTATATTAGTAATTTTGTATACTACTAAATAATAGTGCCATGAAATATCATTTATTCGACGAAAGTCCTTTTAAAACTCTAATATCATTTCATAAACTTATTGAAGCTTTAGAGAAAATTGCGCAATCAGATGTTGATTATCGATCTAATTATGCCAAGGCACTTTTGAAGAAAATAGAGCACATTCCTGAATTACAAACAGGAATTGAAGATTTTTCGGTGATTAAGAAACATGAAACTACAATCAACCATTTATTAGCCGATTTATTCCCTACAGCATTAACAAATAACGAAATAAAAGCTGTTACGATTCCATTTCAGAACTTTACATTCAATTATACCGAAAGATTTAAAAAAATACTTAAAGATGCGGGTACAAATTTTGATGTAACCATTCGTGATTTCGATGAACAACAATTCTACATTGCAAATTGTTGTTTAATTCTTGGAGCTTACTACAAACAAAATATAGATTTCAACAAACCTTTTTTTTATGATATTCCAGATTCTAATGGAATCATAAATCACTACCGTATTTTATACAATGCTGATTTCATGGAAATCATTCCTTCTGAAAATGCTCCAAAGCTGACACAAGAAGATATTGACTTATTGATTGACAACTACGATGATATTGCTTTATGGAAAGAAAAATTTCCTATTGAAAGCTGGACTCTAAAAGGATTTGGTATTATTATTTTATTTGATGCCACTACAGAAAATGCTATTTCAAATTTAAAGACTAATTTATTAAAATCAGATACAAAAAAAGCAACAGAGAGTAAAAATACCGAAATCATATTTAGATCTATTTTTAAGATTCCAAATCTCAAAGTGGGTTTTTTAATTTACAATCCTGAACAGGAAAAATTCATAAAACCTCCACAGTTAGAAAAGGATGGCGAATTATCCAGCTTCTTACTCCCTTTTAATCATGAAATGGATTGTAAAAATGCTTTATTTGGTTGTTCTTTTGAAAACTTACTAGAACATAAAGAACCTCTTATAATTTCGAATGTTGAAAAATTTATAAAACAAAATGAGAATATAAAACTTGGAGAACTATTACGCAGTCAAAACATTAATAGTTGCGTTTTTGCTCCGGTTATAAAAGATAATAAATTATTAGGCGTTATTGAATTAGTTTCTGCTACCCCTAGAGCACTTAACACAATAAATGCAAGAAAATTAGACCTCATTCTGCCTTATTTAATCGACACTATAGAAAGGTATAATAATGACATGCAACATCAGATAGAAGCAGTAATTCAAAGAGAATATACTACAATTCATCCGAGTGTTTATTGGAAATTTAGAGAGGAATCGCAAAAATACTTTCAGAATAGCAATCATACAAAAGATTACATTTTTAAAGAAATTGTCTTTAAAGAAGTATTTCCGTTATATGGACAAATTGACATTAAAGGCTCATCAGAGCATCGAAATGAAACTGTAAAAGCTGATTTAAAAAATCAGTTAGAAATGTTATTGCAAATTTTCGCAAGTCAAAAAGAAAATACAAATTTAATTCTTTTAGAGCAACGTAAATTCGAATTACAATCGCTTCTTGAAGAACTTGATTCGCCTTTAAAAGCCGATTCTGAACAGCATATACAACGCTATATTGAAGACGAAATTCATCCTATTTTAAAAAACACTAAAAGTAACTCTGAAGCAGAAAAACTAGAACAAAAATACTTTAAAGGTTTAGACGAAAAAACAGGTTTGTTTTATCATGAAAGAAAGAAATTTGATAATGCAATGTCTATTATCAATAAAAAACTAGCTACTATCCTAGATAAAAAACAAATTGAAGCCCAACAAATATACCCTCATTATTACGAACGATTTAAAACCGATGGTGTTGAACATAATTTATACATAGGAGCTTCTATTGCTCCTACAAAACCATTTGATATAATGTATCTCCATAATTTAAGATTATGGCAATTACAAACATTATGTGAAATGGAATCAGCACACCATCAGCTTAAAGCTTCATTACCGTATGAGCTTGATGTTACATCCTTGATTTTAGTATTTAGCTCCCCTATTTCTATCCGTTTTCGAATGGATGAGAAACGTTTTGATGTAGATGGAACCTATAATGCCCGATACGAAGTTGTAAAAAAACGTATCGACAAAGCTCATATCAAAAACACACGAGAACGTATCACCGAAAAAGAAAAAATTACAATTGTATATTCTCATGCCAATGAAGAAACAGAATATATAAAATATATCAAATATTTACAATTCAAGAAAATACTAGAACCTCAAATAGAACAATTTGAAATCGAAGATTTACAAGGTGTATCGGGACTAAAAGCTATTCGGGTGAAAGTAGCAAACAACACACTAACATCTAAAAAAATCACATATCAGGACTTACTAGATGAGCTAACCTAAAGTGCTTTAAAAGCTGCTACAAATGCTATAACAGTAATAATAATACCAATCATAAAAAGATTATAAGCAATTCTTAACAGACGGTATTTTTTTTCGAGTACAATACCTAGATAGTATAAATCTTTAATCATTGTGCTGTATAAATAATCTTTGTCTTTCATCATTTCGTTCATTGCCCATTCATACTCATGTAATGGCATTTTGTAAAAGTTTCCAAAGAACAATAAATTGATTTTTTTAGCCTCAATGTCTTCTCGAGTAAAAACTCCTGTAGTAACTTTGGGCCTTGTTGAAAGTATCGCAAAAATTATAGTAATAACACTAGATATCAACATTATAAAAGTAGGAATAACTAAATGGGCATTCTTAGGGCTGTCCAGTTTGGGGATAATTGTTGAAAGTGCTATCGAAATAATTATCGCATTTACAGACAATAAAATATTGGCTTTGCTATCAGCAATACCACTTAATCGAGTATGATTTCCCAATGTCACTCTAAAAAGGGTATCAATACCTCGGTCTGGTTTTTCTATCTTATTTTTCTTTTTCTTAATTACTTTACCAAATTCATTGGTACTATTTGATTCCTGCTTCTCCATTTTTTTATGAATCTGTTTTAAATTTTTTTCTTTCAAAGGTTGCCATTTTTCTTTGGCATAATCGGTATAAAATCGATGTATGTTTTCTAAAAAGTTTAGATTTACTATTTCCCACTCTTCATTCGAAAATATTTTATTCTCTGTATTCTTCCATTCCATTCTTAAAAGTTCACAACTAGTAGCATATTCTCTAGTTGTAAGATGAATATAATCAGCATCTTTGATTATCTTTTCTAAATGAGTCAGAGGCTCATGAAATTTTGCTGTAGCAGCAATTAGGCTAGAAATATTTTCTATAAATTCAGGAGACTTATTCTTATCACTCAAAAATTCGGTAACAATATGTATACTCTCGATCTCATGATTTTCAAACCCTTTAATATACCCTGTATCATGAAACCACGCAGCAATCAAAAGCTTTTCTTCGTCACCACTCTCAATTTTCTCATTAGCACATAACTCTTTAACTGCCCTTACAACACTTGTGGTGTGGTAAAAATTATGATACGAATATAGAATAGAAAGTTTATCTTTGAGTAAATTATAAACAAAATCTTCGGACTGCTCTAATAGGTTCATAAACATATTTTTATACGACTAAATTATGAAATTGTTTTCGGATAATTATTCTACATATAAGATTAATGCATATTTAATTGCATTTTTCGGCTTCATTTTAATTCAATCCTGCGCAACACACCATGTTCAATATGGGAAAGACGTCCAAAATCCATTTTCACAAAACGCATTAGATACTACAAAAATTGCCCATACTTTATATTTAGTTGGAGATGCTGGAAATGCCGACGAGGAACAAGCACAACAAACTCTTGAACTTTTGCGCAAAAGGCTCCAAAACTCAGATAAAAACGCAACACTTTTATTTTTGGGAGATAATATTTATCCATATGGATTTCCTAGTAAAAAAGATCCGGATGCTACTGCTCTTGCAGAAAAAAAACTAACAAATCAGCTAAAATTAACTAAAGGTTACAACGGAAAAACAATTTTTATCCCTGGTAATCACGATTGGTATAGCGGAATTGAAGGAATGGAACGTCAATCTAAATTTATAACAACATACTTAAACAATAAAAAAGCGTTCTTACCACAAAAAGCCTGTGCTATCGAACAATTAAAAATAAATAACCAAACCACTTTAATAGCAATAGACAGTCAATGGTTTCTAGAAGACTGGGACGACAACCCTACTATAAATGACAATTGCGATATTAAAACTCGTGAAGCATTCTTTGAAGAATTGGAAAGCCTTTTAAATAAAAACAGAGAAAAAACTGTTCTTATAGCAATTCACCATCCTTTAATGAGCAATGGTACACATGGAGGTCAATTTTCGTTAGAAAAACAAATATTCCCTTTAGAACAAAAGATCCCACTCCCTGTTATTGGTTCTGTAATAAATTTACTCCGCAAAACATCAGGAGTAAGCCCTCAAGACATACAAAACAAAGTCTACACACAATTTGTAAAAAGAGTAAAAACCCTTTTACAAAGCCAGGATAATGTTATTGTTATTTCTGGTCATGACCATAATTTACAGTACATCAATAAGAACAATATTAAACAAATAATAAGTGGGGCTGGTTCAAAATCTGAAGCAGCAAAAGCTGTGTATCCTAATGATTTTTCATATGGTGGCAATGGATATGCTGCATTAACTCTTTATAAAAACGGAGATGCCAGACTTGCTTTTTATGGCAATGAAAATAAAAAAGAAAAATTACTATTTGATCAAAATATCATCACCGTAAAAGATACCGTGTATCATGAAAACTTACCATCCAAGTTTAATGCAACAACAAAGGCTTCTATTTATTCGAGTGAAATGACTAAAAAAAGTATTTTTCATAAATTTTTATTCGGAAAACATTACAGAAAATATTACAGCATGCCTATTGAAGCCAAAACGCTTTCTTTAGACACTCTTTTTGGCGGTATAACTCCAAAGCGTGAAGGTGGAGGACATCAATCAAAATCATTACGAATTGTATCTAAAGATGGAAAAGAATATGTGCTGCGTGCCTTGAAAAAAAGTGCTTCACGTTTTCTTCAATCTGTTGCATTTAAAGATCAATTTATTCAAGATCAATTTGATGCTACATATGCCGAGAACTTTTTACTAGACTTTTATACAACTTCTCATCCATATACTCCATTTGCTGTAGGTAATCTGGCAGATAAAGTTGGAATATCACATACCAATCCTGTTTTATATTATATTCCTAAACAAGAAATTCTTAAAGGATATAATTATAATTTCGGAGATGAATTGTACATGGTAGAAGAACGTCCATCTAGCAGCCAGATAAGTTTAAAAACTTTCGGAAAACCGCTAAACATAATCAGTACTGATGATGTAATGAAAAATCTTCATAAAGATGAAAAATATACCATTGATGAAAAAGAATACATAAAAGCCCGATTGTTTGACATGCTTATTGGTGATTGGGACAGACATAGTGATCAATGGCGTTGGGGTGAATATCGCGAGGGAAACAAAATAATTTACAAGCCAATTCCCAGAGATCGAGATCAAGCATTTACAAAATACGATGGTGCATTGCTTTCACTTTTAATGCATATGCCCGCATTACGTCATATGCAATCTTTTAAAGAGGACATAAAAAATGTAAAATGGTTCAACCGTGAACCTTACCCTCAGGATATTGCTTTCTTAAAAACTGCCCATGAAAAAGACTGGATTGATCAAGCCAAATACATACAAGAAAATCTAACTGATGCAGACATAGATGCTTCCTTTAATAATTTACCAAAAGAAGTACAAGATGAAACTCTTAAAGATATTAAACGCAAATTAAAACTACGAAAAAAGAAACTCCAAAAATATGCTACAGAGTATTATAAAGTGTTACAGAAAACAGTTTTAATAGTTGGCACAGATAAAAAAGATAAATTTATAATTACACATAAAGAAAAAAACAAACTTGATGTCGAGGTATATCGCATCAAGAAAAATGGTGAAGAATTAATTTACAAAAAAAACTTTACGAGGGGTAAAACAAAAAACATTTGGGTTTACGGACTAGATGATGATGACGTTTTTGAAGTAAAAGGAGATTTTAATTCTCGAATAAACATTCGTTTAATAGGTGGTCAAAATAATGATTCGTATATAATTAGCAACGGAAAAAGAGTGAAAATTTATGATTTTAAATCCAAAAAAAACACTTACGATTTAGACTCTAAAACAAAAAAAGTACTTACAGATGATTATCAAACCAATCTTTATGATTATAAAAAAGTAAAATACAATGCTTTCTCAGGCCTACCATTTGGAGGCTATAATCCTGATGATGGTGTGAAATTGGGTATCATTGCCAATTACACAGTAAACAAATTTAACCAGAATCCATATACTCAAAAACACATATTAAAAGCTAATTACTTTTTTGCAACTGATGGATATGAACTTATTTACGACGGGCATTTTCCAAAAATTATGGGCAAATGGGATTTTGATGTACAATCAATTTTAACCAGTCCAAATTTTACGATAAACTATTTTGGCTATGGTAATGAGACTGTAAACAATGATAAGGATTTAGGGATGAATTATAACCGTGTTCGTATGCGTGCTATAAAAATAGCCCCCTCTATTAAAAAAATAGGGAAATACGGAAGTGAAATTAATTTCGCTACATCTTTTGAGAAAATTAGAATTGAAGAAACTTTAGGTCGATTTATAAACACGCCTGATGAAGTCACTCCTACTATTTTTAAAAGTCAACAATACGCTGGTGCTACAGTAAAATATAGTTTTGAGAATTACGACCTACCATCATTCCCATCAATGGGATTTGGATTTTCAATAGCTGGAATCTGGAAAATAAATCTGGACGATAGCAAACAAAATTTCCCAACATTAGAAAGTAAAATTAATTTCAATCACAAAATTGATTCAAATGGTAAATTGGTTTTTGCAACTATAATCAAATCAAAAATACTTTTTAATAATAATTTCGATTTTTTCCAAGGCGCAACATTAGGCGGTGATTATGATTTAAGAGGCTATCGAAATCAACGTTTCTTAGGAAACCAATCTTTTTATCAAAGTAGCGATGTCCGTTGGAATTTAGGAAAAATAAGAAAAAGTATCTTACCAATGTCTTATGGAATTCTTGGCGGATTTGATTATGGTCGTGTTTGGACTACTGGAGAAATCTCAGACAAATGGCACCAATCTATTGGCGGAGGCTTATGGCTCAATGGATTAGATATTATCACTGCCAGACTTACTTATTTTAAAAGTATCGACGAAGAAGCTAGAATTGCATTTGGTATAGGATTTGGGTTTTAATTATTTTTTAAAACTAAACTCATATACTTTACCACCAACTTTTTTCGTCTTTTCATCAGCTATAAATAATGTTTTATTGTCTTTAAAAACAACGGCTTCTTTTTGAGAAAAATGATCAAGATCAATCTCCGTTTGTGTTCCTTTATGAAAATCATCTCCTTTAAAACCTTGGAAAAGTATAATTTTATCGTGACATAAAACAACTACTTTTTTCATGTCTGGACTAATTGCAGCACTAGTAATTGCACAATGATTGTAATTACTACATGTTTTAAACGTACCTATTAAGGTAGCTTTTTGTGTTCCTGCTGCATTTGGTATTTTATAAATAGAAGCTGTACCGTCAAAGTTTTTACTTCTGTTTTTAGTAAATAAATAGAAATTATTTTTAAATTCAAAGAAACCTTCAACATCATAAAACATTTGAGTTTTCTTAGGAGGAAAATCTTTTTGTTCAGGATATGCAAATGAAATTTTATAACTAGAAACAGCATTTTCTTTTCCTAAATCTGATTTATCTATTCTATAAATACATAAATCTTTGCGCATGTTATCATTATTTCCAAAATCGCCAACGTATAAATTACCCGCTTTGTCTTTGGTAATATCTTCCCAATCTATATTTGTAGCATTTGTAATTGTTACTGTTTTGGTAATTTCACCCTGAGTATTTAATCCATAAATTTTATTAGCATTACCACTATCTTCTAAAGCCCAAAGCATATCTGTTTCAGGAAAATAGGCGATTCCAGAAACTTCTTTTAATTTTTTAGGCAATGGGTATAATGTTTTCAATACACTGGAATCTTGCTGGCAAGCCAACAAAATAAATGCAACAATAAGTGAGATATAATTTTTCATACAATAAATTTAAGATTCTATATCAAGTTCGTGTTTTTGAAATTTCTAGTAATAAAACCAAATGCAGCCGACATAATATGCCCCATTGATTTTGCGTTTTTAAAATTCAAATCATTAGTATAACGGTATAATTCCATTTTTAGTTGATTTAAATTTGCTTCTGTTGAAATAGTATCTTCACTCATAATATGCAATAATTTTTTAATTCTGTTATCCGCAGAGTGAATACGTTTTGCCAAGATTGCACGCTCCTCATCTTTATATTGCACAATCGAACGATCTTCTAGTTTATCTTTAATCAATTCAATCATTGGATAATTTTCTTTAAAAAACTGTGGCCTATATACTTTAAAATTCCCTTCGTAACATTGCTGATCAAAATCGATTGGACGAATTTTATATACTACTTGATCAAAATCATGAATTGGAACAATTACATAATTATATGCCCGCATATCACCTAAAAGCCTAATCATACAGCGTTCATTGAATTTTACAAATTCTTTAGCAATTTGAGATTTTTCTGTTTCGGTACAATTTTTAAGTAATGTACTCATGAAAATATCACCCGGAATACCAATTATATGCTCTTCGATTAAAGTATCCTTATACACTAAAAAGTTTATTTTATCAGGAGATAGTATTTCTTCTAATTCAAGACCATAAATTCGAGAAGCATCCGCCTTTTTAATATAAAAATGAACATAATTATCATTTAAAATATTTCGAACTTTAATTCTGAATGGTTTTGAATTACCGAACGTACAATAATCAATGGCATCAACATTCAAGAATTGGATAATATCCGTATTACCATCAGAATGCAAAAGTGAATAGATTTTCTTTAGATTCAAATCAATTTCATTTCTCTCAAATTCATTATAATAAACACGGATCCATAAAGTATCTTTATCATTTTTATCATACACATTTATAGCACCTGAAAAACGCAATAAATCATCATAAAAAACGGAAACTTTTGAGATTCGTTCAAACCGTTCTAAATAATCCAATAACATATTTGTCAATGGATATGATGGTTTTTTAAAAAACATTAAAGATTCACTCATTTTGAATATATTTGATGCAAATTTACATTAAATATAAATATTTAGTAACAAAAACTAAACTGAAACGTCTTACTAAAAACTAAAACTGCAAATAATTTGGAAACAATACTCACAATACAAAACCTCCATAAAAGATATGGACGAGTTCAGGCCCTTAAAGATATTTCTTTCGAAATAAAAAAAGGTCGTGTTTATGGAATTCTTGGCCCAAACGGAAGCGGAAAATCTACAACATTAGGCATAGTTTTAAATGTAGTAAATAAAACTTCTGGACGATACAGCTGGTTTGGTGGAAAAATACAAACGCATGACGCATTAAAAAAAGTAGGCGCTATCATCGAAAGACCTAACTTTTACCCCTATATGACTGCTGAAGAAAATCTTAAATTGGTTTGTAAAATCAAGAATATCGATTATTCTAAAATAAACGAAAAATTAGAATTAGTAGGTTTAAACGAACGAAAAAACAGTAGGTTTAGTACTTTTTCATTAGGAATGAAACAACGCTTAGCCATTGCATCAGCCTTATTGAATGACCCCGAAATATTAATTCTTGATGAACCAACAAATGGTTTAGATCCACAAGGAATTCATCAGATTCGTGATATCATAAAAAAAATAGCCTCTCAAGGAACAACTATATTACTTGCCTCGCATTTATTAGATGAAGTAGAAAAAGTATGTACCGATGTTGTCGTTTTAAGAAAAGGAGAAATTTTATATTCTGGTCCTGTTGGTGGTATGTCAGCAAATGAAGGCTTCTTTGAAATACAAGCCGATGATACCGAAAAATTAATTACTGTAGCAGAGACACATCCAGCAGTAGATCGGATTGTAAAAGAAAAAGAAATGATTTTAGTTTATTTAAAAAACGATTTAAATGCAGCAGATTTAAACCGATTTTTATTTTCGCAAAACATTACATTAAACCATTTAGTAAAACGTAAAAATAGTTTAGAAGAACAATTTCTAGAACTAACCAATAACACTGCTATAAAAAACAAATAAATCATGAACAGACTTCTATCTATAGAACTACAAAAAATTTGGAAAAATAAAGCCAGCCGTGTATTAACGTTAACTTACTTTATTCTTCTTTCATTTATTGCATTAATTGCCTCAATAAAATTTGACTTAGGGGTTTTTAAATTTCATTTAGCAGAAATGGGGATTTTTAATTTTCCTTTCATTTGGCATTTCAATACCTATATCGCAGCTTGGTTAAAGTTTTTCTTAGCAATAGTAATTGTATCTATGATGGCAAACGAATATAGTTATGGTACTTTAAAACAAAACCTTATTGACGGCTTAAGCAAAAAAGAATTTATTTTATCGAAGTTCTATACTGTAATTTTATTCTCTTTTTGCTCTACTATATTTGTATTTGTAATGAGCTTAATCTTAGGATTGTGCTTTTCTTCTTATACCGAAATTGGAATTATTTTTTCGGGTATGGAATATCTTTTTGCCTTTTTCATAAAACTAATAGGATTCTTTTCTTTTTGCTTATTTTTAGGAATATTGGTAAAACGCTCCGCATTTGCATTGGGATTCTTACTGGTTTGGAGTATCCTAGAAGGTTTTATAAAAACAATTTTTGCATTCATACTTTTTCCAGAAAATAAAATTGCTGATTATTTTATCCGATTACTCCCTTTAGAAGCTATGTCTAATTTAATTGTTGAACCTTTTACAAGATTATCAGTAATAAAGAATATTGGAGTACAAATGGGAGTTGAAAACATAAAAAACTATAATGTTGATTACATTTCAGTTGTAATTGTTTTGATCTGGACATTCCTTTTCATTTTCTTTTCATATAAATTGCTAAAAAGTCGAGATCTATAGTATATTTGTTTATACTTTTTTTTAGTAAATAATGAAATCATCAAAAATAATCATCACGGCAATTTTTATAATTTATCTTGGAATAAAAGCCAATGCACAATATATAATTATTGACGATACCCGAAATCCACAAAATTTAATAGAAAAAGTATTAGTTAATAGTTCCTGTGCTACAGTATCCAACCCACAAATAACTGGTGACGAACATTCACCTGGACAAAAAAGTTTTGCTTATTTTAATGCTGGCACAAGTGATTTCCCTTTTAAAGAAGGTGTCGTACTTAGTACCTGGACCAGTAACAACTCGATTGGTCCTTTAAAAAAAGATGATCGCGGTGGTGGAAGCAGCTCCTGGTTGGGTGATTCAGATTTAGATCAGATATTAGGCATAACATCTGTAAATGCTACTGTTTTAGAATTTGATTTTAGACCATTAACAAATTTCATTAGCTTCAATTATATTTTCGCATCTAATGAATACCAAAAAGCATATCCGTGCGAATACTCTGACGGATTTGCTTTTCTTATAAAAGAAAAAGATAGCGGTGAACCATATAAAAATTTAGCCGTATTACCAAACAGCAATCTACCAGTTTCATCTATGACTGTTCGTCCAAAAATTGATCCAATTCCAAACAATATAGGTGGTATGGATCCTGGATGTCCAGCAGCAAATGAAATTTATTTTAACGGATTTAACATCGTTGGATCCGGAGCTACGAATTACGCAGGACAAACTATTGTGATGAAATCTGAAACCAATGTAGTTGCTGGAAAATTGTATCATATAAAATTAATAGTAGCCGATGATAGAAATTTATATTATGATTCTGCTATTTTCCTTGAAGCTGGAAGCTTTACTTCAAAATTAGACTTAGGGGAAGACCGAGAATCAACCACAAATAATCCGCTATGTTATGGAGACGAATTAGTATTAGATACAAAGTTATATTCGCCAGTAGGGTCTAATTACATCTATGAATGGTATAAAGACGGCACCAAAGACAATGCAGCAACTGAACCTACATACACCGTTAAAGAAACTGGAACCTACAAAGTAAATGTTATAATGGCTCCTTCAGCCTGTTCTGCTTCTGATGAAATAAAAATTGAATATTCCCAAGAAATTACAGCAACAAACACTACGTTATTTCAATGTGAAATAGACCCAGCCACTACTCCTACATTTAATTTAACTAAAGCGGATCTAAAAATAAAGAACAACAACCCAGATTTAAGCATCATATATTACAAATCATTAGCAGATGCTCAAGCTAAGTTAAATCCAATTTCCAACCCTAAAAACTATACTAAAAATTCACCTACAGAAATTATTCATGCGAGAGTAGAAAATAAAAATGGCTGTGCTAAATATGCTGAACTTCAATTAAAAATATCAAATAATACTATCCCACCACAAAATCCTATCGAAGTTTGTGATGAAGATAAAGATGGATTATATGAATTTAATTTAAAAACTGAAGTCACTCCACAACTCACAAACGGGCTACCTCCAGGATTGCTAGTAAATTATTATCTAAACCAAAACGATGCAATTACTGAGTCGAATCCTTTACCTAATAATTTCAAAAATACAACAGCATTTAATCAAACAATATATGCTCAAATTATTAATGGTCCAGACTGTTACGCTGTAACTCCAATTGAATTAGCAATCAATGTATTTAACCCTCCTAATTTTGATGCTGAAACTATATTTTTATGTAAAGATGCAACAATTGATTTATCTGTCGCCACAGGATTTGAAAGTTACAACTGGAGTACAGGATCAACCTCAAATACAATTTCTGTAAATAGCGTAGGAAATTATTCTATTACAGTATCTGATATAAATGGTTGCGAAAAAACCAAGAAATTTAATGTTGTAGCCTCAGATCTAGCTATAATTACTGGAACTAAGATTAAAGATTTTGCTGCTAATGAAAATTCAATTTTAGTAGAATATACTGGAATTGGAAATTATGAATTTTCATTAGACGGAATAAACTATCAAGACAATCCTTTATTTAAAGGCATTTCTGCTGGTATTTACAAAGCCTATGCAAGAGATAAGAATGGTTGCGGAACGACTATATCATCCGATTTTTACGTTCTTGACTACCCTAGATTCTTCACCCCTAACGGAGATGGATATAATGACACTTGGAGAATCAAAAATCTAGACGATATGCCAGATTACACTATCTCTATTTTTGATCGTTATGGGAAGCTAATAAAACAAATGAACTCCACAAGTACAGGATGGGATGGTAATTACACCGGTCACGAACTACCTTCAGATGATTACTGGTTTACTTTGATATTTGAAAATGGAAAAGAAGTAAAAGGACACTTCAGCTTAAAAAGATAATCTATCTACAAAAAGTCATTAAACATTCTGAAACTTGTCTTTAGTTTCAAAATACATAAAACAATAATTATCTAAAAATTACGAGCATAAAAAAAGCCACTCACAATGTGAATGGCTTTTTTAGTACTATATATTCTGATTAGATTTTAAATCTTTTTCTATCAGTCTCTGTCAAATAGATTTTTCTCAAACGAATAGATTTTGGAGTTACCTCTACATATTCATCTTTTTGAATGTACTCTAACGCTTCCTCTAATGAGAAAATAATTGGAGGGATGATTCTTGCTTTTTCATCATTTCCAGATGAACGAACGTTAGATTGTTTTTTCTCTTTAGTTACGTTTACACACATATCGTCAGCACGAGAGTTTTCTCCAATTACCTGACCTTCGTAAATTTCAGCATTTGGTTCAACAAAAAACTTACCACGATCTTGTAATTTATCGATAGAGTAAGGAATAGCTTTTCCTTTTTCCATAGATATCAATGAACCTTTGTTACGTCCAGAAATTTCTCCTTTGTAAGGCTCATATCCTATAAAACGGTGAGCCATAATAGCTTCACCAGCAGTAGCAGTAAGCAATTGATTTCTTAAACCAATAATTCCACGTGATGGAATATTGAATTTTATAATCATACGCTCACCCTTAGTCTCCATACTCAACATTTCACCTTTACGAACTGTTACGAACTCAACTGCTCTACCTGAAAGATTTTCTGGTAAATCGATTGTTAATTCTTCAATTGGCTCACATTTTTTACCATCAATTTCTTTGATAATAACTTGTGGTTGTCCGATTTGTAACTCATATCCTTCTCTTCTCATTGTTTCAATAAGAACAGATAAGTGAAGTACTCCACGACCAAAAACCATGAATTTATCAGCAGAATCAGTTTCACCTAACTTCATTGCTAAGTTTTTCTCTAATTCTTTTGTCAATCTTTCTCTAATATGACGAGAAGTTACAAATTTACCCTCTTTACCAAAGAAAGGAGAGTCATTAATTGTAAACAACATACTCATAGTAGGCTCATCGATATCAATTGTTTTTAAAGCTTCTGGATTTTCAAAATCAGCGATAGTATCTCCAATTTCAAATCCTTCTACTCCAATAATCGCACAGATATCACCTGCAATAACTTCTTCTACTTTTTTACGACCAAGTCCTTCAAAAGTATGTAATTCTTTAATTCTTGTTTTTATAACTTTACCATCTCTTTTTACCAAAGAAATTGCCATACCTTCTTTTAAAATTCCTCTTTCAAGACGACCAATAGCGATACGACCTGTAAATGCTGAGAAATCTAAAGATGTAATCAACATTTGTGGAGTTCCTTCAGAAACTTTTGGAGCAGGAACATTAGCAATTACCATATCTAGTAAAGGCTCTATGTTTTCTGTTTGATTTCTGAAATCATCAGACATCCAGTTGTTTTTAGCTGATCCATAAACAGTTGGAAAATCCAATTGCTCTTCTGAAGCACCTAATTCAAACATTAAGTCAAAAACTTTTTCATGTACTTCTTCTGGAGTACAATTTTCTTTATCAACTTTATTTATAACTACGCATGGCTTAAGACCTAAGTCAATTGCCTTTTGCAATACAAAACGAGTTTGTGGCATTGGTCCTTCAAAAGCATCTACTAGCAAACATACACCATCGGCCATGTTTAGTACACGTTCTACTTCACCACCAAAATCGGCGTGACCAGGAGTATCAATAATATTGATTTTAGTTCCTTTATATTGAACCGAAACGTTCTTAGAAGTAATAGTAATACCCCTCTCACGCTCTAAATCATTATTATCAAGAATTAAATCACCTGTGTTTTCGTTGTCACGAAATAACTGACAGTGATACATAATTTTATCAACCAAAGTGGTTTTACCGTGATCGACGTGGGCAATAATTGCAATATTTCTAATAGATTCCATCTGAGATTTTTAATGGGTGCAAAGGTACACTTTTTTTTAATATAAAAACTATTTAGGGAATAGTTTACATATTCTTAACTGATTACGTACGAAAACTAGCTTTATTTCAAAGCTTTCAAATATCTTATAATTGATGTTTAATAATTTGGTAATTATTAATTATATTTGAGTAATGAAAAACAAAACCAATCAAATTACATTAATTTACTTTGTCATTTCTCTATTTCTGGCAATCATTTGCCACAAATACCTGCTTAACAACATCTCAAATACTCAATACTACTATTTCAGTTTTATAAAAGACCTTATTTTCATTATTTTAACAGGGCTACTCTACAGATACATACTATCAAAAAACGACGCCAGAAACATCACTGTATTCGAAAAACTAAAAAAATCGAACGATGAAATTAAAGAATCGAACGAGAAATACAACATAGTTGCAAAAGCAACCAGTGACACAATTTGGGACTGGAAAATTCAAGAAGACAACATTACTTGGAACAAAGGAATCGAAAATGTTTTCGGATACAAACAAGAAGACGTTGGCGACAGCTCGAGATGGTGGTTTGAAAAAATCCATCCTGAAGATAGCATCAGAATGTCAGTAAAACTATATTCATTTATAGAACAAAAAACAGAAAAATGGCAAGATCAATATCGCTTTAGATGTGCTGACACTACTTATAAATACATTCTTCACCGTAGCTTTCTCTTAAAAGATGAAAACGGAAGAGCTATAAGAATGATTGGTGCCATACAAGATATTACCAAACAAAAAGAAGAAGAGCAACGATTAAAACTACTTGAAACCGTAATTACTCAATCACGAGACTCCATCCTAATTACTGAAGCCGACTCACATGATGGTAAAATTCCTAAAATCGTATACGTGAATCCATCATTTTCAAAAATGTCTGGATATCAATCTGAAGAGATAGTAGGCAAATCACCTAACATCTTTAAAGGACCAAAATCCGACTCTAGCGAACTTCGAAAACTAATAAAAGCTATAAAAAACAAAGAAGAGTGTTCAATAGAAACCATTAGCTACACCAAAAATAAAGAGGAATATTGGGTTCGCTATTCAATGATTCCTATTTTTAATTCCGAAAACGAGGTTTCTCACTGGATATCGATACAAAGAGACATAACCGAAGAGAAAAAACTAGAAAAAGAAAAAGAGCATCTTATTAGAGAATTAACTCAAAACAACAAAGACTTAAAACAATTCTCCTACATAACCTCTCACAACCTTAGATCACCTTTATCAAACCTAACAGGATTATTAAATCTCATAGAAGACATTCCGATAGAAAATGAAGAACTAAAAGAAATATTAAACGGATTCAATAAGTCAACTCACCTACTAAACGAAACTATTAATGATTTAATAAAAGTTATCATAATTAAAGACAACCCATCAATACAAAAAGAAGAAGTTTTACTAAACGAAGTTTTCGAGAATATATTCAATCAGTTAAGCTTTCAAATTGAATTACATAAACCAATAATAAAAATAAATTTAGAAAAAGTAACAATATTAAACATCAACAAAGCCTACCTAGAAAGCATATTATTAAATCTATTAACCAATTCTATTAAATACAGATCTAAAGACCGTAAATTAAAAATCACCATTTCAGCCAATCAAAGTGAAGATACCACAATACTAACCTTTAAAGACAACGGAATCGGAATTGACCTTGAAAGGAACAGAGATAAAGTCTTCGGACTTTACCAAAGATTCCACAATTACCCTGACAGCAAAGGTCTTGGATTATATCTAGTAAAATCTCAAGTAGAAACAATGGGAGGAACAATCAGTATAGACAGCGAGGTTAACAAAGGAACATCATTTACTCTAATATTTAAAAACAAATAAAATGTTTGATCAAATTTTATGCATAGACGACGACCCCATAGCACTAATGTTATGTAAAAAAGTAATCACAAAAGCTGAGTTTTCTAAAGAAATAATAACTGCACAAAACGGAGAAGAAGCTTTACTATACTTCAACTCCCTTAAATATAACACTAAACCCACAGATCTTAACAATAAAAAACCACGACTTATCTTCTTAGACTTAAACATGCCCGTAATGGGTGGCTGGGAATTCTTAGATCACTTCTCTACATCTAACTACTCCGATTTCAACACTACTAACATAATCATATTATCCTCTACAATTGACCCAGAAGACTTAGAAAAGGCAAAAAACTACCCAATGATACTTGACTTCCTCTCAAAACCAATCACTCTACAAATGCTTGAATACATAAAAAACAAAATGAGTATTTAACATAAAAAACTCCTTGAATAATTAAAAGTAATTACCTAAGGAGTTTTTTTTAAGCATAAAAAAAAAGCCCTCTAAAAGAGAACTTTTTAATATATTTTAAGCAAATTGTATGATTACAATTTAGCTACATGTTTCGTTAATTTAGATTTTAAATTAGACGCTTTGTTATCATGAATGATATTGTTTTTCGCTAATTTATCAATCATAGAAATTACAGTTGATAATTTTGAAGTAGCATCTTGTTTATCAATAGCTATTCTTAATGCTTTAATAGCATTACGAGTAGTTTTGTGCTGATATCTGTTAAGAACTCTTCTTTTTTCGTTACTTCTGATTCTTTTTAATGCTGACTTATGATTTGCCATTTTTTTTTAATTTTAGATGTAATAATTATAAATACTAGTTAAAAAAGAAAAGCCTCCCACAATTGTAAAACAATCACTTTAGCTTTAACTAATAAAACAAAAACCGAGACACCAGTTTCTATTTTACAAAACTTATTCACAACTAATTTTAGTAGTCCGTAAGGGAATCGAACCCCTGTTACCAGGACGAAATCCTGAAGTCCTAACCCCTAGACGAACGGACCAGAATCTTCTAAGTTTTTTCAATTTAATAAAAATTGAATTTGTAGCCCGTAGCGGAATCGAACCGCTCTTACATGGATGAAAACCATGCGTCCTAACCGATAGACGAACGGGCCATTTTATTATTCAATCTTCAAATAACTTTTAACACGCAAAAAAAGTAGTAGCCCGTAGCGGAATCGAACCGCTCTTACATGGATGAAAACCATGCGTCCTAACCGATAGACGAACGGGCCTGCTTCCCTAATGCGGATGCAAAGATACACCTATTTTTTAGTTGCACAATAGCTAAAGCAAAAAAAAGCAAAAAAATTAATATGCCTTCGCAAAAAGCACTCTTCTAGTAGAAGAATTACCAGTAAAGACACAGCTTCCCACCTCTTCTACTCCATCCAAAGGAATACATCTAATAGTTGCTTTCGTCAAGTCCTTAATCTTCTCTTCTGTAGCCGCAGTTCCATCCCAATGTGCTGATACAAAACCACCTTTATTCTCTAAAACCTCTTTAAATTCTTCAAAATTATTTACTTCAGTAATATGCGAATTACGATAATCTAATGCTTTATTATACAAATCAACTTGAATTTGAGCCAATAAATCATTTACATAAGTAACAATTCCTTCTTTTGAAACTACCTCTTTTGTTAATGTATCTCTTCTTGCAATTTCAAAAGTTCCGTTTTCTAAATCCTTAGGGCCTACTGCAATTCTAATCGGCACTCCTTTTAATTCATACTCATTAAACTTAAATCCTGGTTTCTGTGTCGTTCTGTCATCATATTTTACAGCTATATTCAGCTTTCTCAATTGAGAAACCAATTCATTAACCACTACCGAAATTTCAGTCAACTGCTCATCTGTTTTATGAATAGGAACAATCACCACTTGTATAGGAGCCAAATTTGGAGGCAGAACCAATCCCTTATCATCAGAGTGTGTCATTACTAAAGCACCCATTAATCGAGTAGATACTCCCCAAGAAGTTCCCCAAACATATTCTTGTTTTCCTTCTGCATTAGCAAACTTCACATCAAATGCTTTCGCAAAGTTCTGACCTAAAAAATGTGATGTTCCTGCTTGCAATGCTTTTCCATCCTGCATCAATGCTTCGATACAATATGTCTCTTCAGCACCTGCAAATCGCTCTGATTCTGTCTTAAGCCCTTTCACAACCGGAATTGCCATAAAACCCTCGGCAAACTCTGCGTACACATTCATCATTTTCTCAGACTCCTCAATCGCTTCACTTCTTGTAGCATGAGCAGTATGCCCTTCTTGCCATAAAAATTCAGCCGTTCTCAAAAATAGTCGAGTTCTCATTTCCCAACGAACAACATTTGCCCATTGATTAATTAACAAAGGTAAATCACGGTATGATTGCACCCATCCTTTATAAGTAGACCATATAATAGCTTCACTCGTTGGACGAACAATTAGCTCTTCCTCTAACTTAGCATTAGGATCTACCATTAACTTTCCAGGTTTATCTGGATCATTCTTTAATCTATAATGCGTTACAATCGCACACTCTTTTGCAAATCCTTCGGCATTTTTTTCCTCAGCCTCAAACATGCTTTTAGGAACAAATAAAGGGAAATAGGCATTTTGATGTCCTGTTTCTTTAAATTTTCGATCTAATTCAGCTTGCATTTTTTCCCAAATAGCATATCCGTACGGCTTAATAACCATACATCCTCTAACTCCTGAATTCTCGGCTAAATCCGCTTTTACAACCAGCTCGTTATACCATTTTGAATAATCTTCTGATCTTGTAGTAAGGTTCTTACTCATATTGAATAGTTTGGCACAAATTTTGTTTAACTTAATTTAACTAAATAGTTCCACAAAACTAACTATTTTTGTATTGTCCAACAATAAAAAACCCACAGATATGAAAACTAATATTTTTTTCCAAAAAAACACAGCGCTTTTTTCAATTACAGGTTTACTGTGTTTACTAGTGACTTCGTGTGGTTCTTATCAAAATAGCTCCTATTACGACAATGATGGAATATACGGAGCATCATCTAACAATTATACTGAAAGAGTCACAACAACTGGCACCAACAATCAATATAAAGAATATTTCAGCTCTTTACAAAACAATGACGAACCTACTGAAATCTTCACAAATGTTGATAATTACGGTTCTTACAATGAATCTGATGACAGTATAGCAAACTCAAGCATTAGCTATGCTGGCTGGGGAAGTAATGTTCAAGATGTATCTGTAAATATATACCCTAATACTTGGGGATTATCTTTTGGCCTAGGATTGGGCTATCCTTATTACGGAGGATATGGTTACGGATATGGCTACGGATGGAATTACCCTTATTATGGCGGCGGATTAGGATGGGGCTACCCTTCATACTATCCTTACTACGGCTACAGACCTTATTACGGATACCGTAACAACTACAACTACTCATACAATGCTGGCCGAAGAGGGGCTATGTATGACAATGGCATCAATCGTAACAACTATTATTCTAATAGAAGCTACTCTACTAGAAATTCGGATTACTCTGTGAACAGAAGAGGCAGCACAAACAGCAACTACACAGACAGAAGAAGTAATTCTCAAAACTCAAACTTCACTAACAGAAGAGGAAGTAGCAACACTAATTATACAGATTACAGAAGAAACGACTCTTATAATACAACTAGTAGAAACAACGGTAATTCTAATTACACTAGGAGAGATCAATCTTCAAACAGCACTTACACACCAACACGAAGAAATCAATCATCGGGTTCACAAAACAACACTTATACCCCAACACGTAGAGACAACAGCAACAACAACACTGCACCTACTAGATCTTACAACCCAAGCAGCTCAAACAGCGCACCTACTAGATCTTACACACCTAGTTCATCAGGTCGTTCATACGATGCCGGTGGTGGCGGAAGAACTTCTGGCGGTGGCGGTGGAGGAAGATCTTCTGGCGGAGGAAGAAGATAAAACATTCCATCTTCTTTTAAATAAATTAAAACTTATCTGAACTATAATTATGAAAAAGTATATATTTCTAATCCTTACCGGACTATCTATTAGTGCAATACAAGCTCAAGACATCACTGATGCAATGCGCTATTCACAAGACAACCTGAATGGAACGGCTCGTTTCCGCGCTATGGGAGGTGCATTTGGAGCACTGGGTGGTGATTTATCTTCACTGAATATTAACCCAGCTGGTTCTGCAATATTCGCAAACAATCAATTTGGCGTAACATTAAGCAATTACAACACTAAGAATAATTCTAATTATTTTGGAACAAAATCCAAAGATAGCGACAACTCATTCATATTGAATCAAGCTGGTGGAGTTATGGTTTTTAAAGATCCTAACCCAAGCAGCAACTGGAAAAAATTATCTGTAGCTGTTAATTACGAAAACACCAACAATTATAATAATGATGTTTTCTCTATGGGAGTAAATCCAACAAACTCTATAGATCAATATTTTTTAAGCTATGCAAATACCGGCAATGGTGGCGCACCAGTACCCCAAGAATTTGTTAATGACCCAAATAGAACAATAAGCAGCTTATATCGCCACCTAGGCAATAGTTTACCAAGCTTTCAATATCCTGGTTTAAGCGGTCACTCAGCTCAACAAGCAATGTTAGGATACCAAGGATTTATAGTTGAACCAACAGATGAAACCAACCCAAACAGTTCATACTACTCACTTGTTCCTGCTGGAGGAAATTATTATCAGGAAAATGAGATTCACACTAATGGCTATAATGGAAAATTATCTTTTAATGCCGCTACATCTTATAAAGACAAATTATTTATAGGAATAAATTTGAATTCTCATTTTGCAGATTACACTAGAAACACTAGTTTTTACGAAGACAATGCTAACAACACAAGTGCAGTTGACCAAATAAACAGATTACGTTTTGACAATCAATTATACACTTACGGAAATGGTTTTTCTTTTCAAGTCGGTGCTATTGCAAAAATAACTAATCAGGTACGACTGGGACTTGCATACGAATCAAATACCTGGTACAAGCTTTATGATGAAACTACACAAAAATTAGTAACCGTGAGAAGCAACAACGTTGGAGAATTAGGTCCTACTATAGTTGATCCACAAATTATTAATGAATACAAATCATACAAACTGCAAACTCCTGGAAAATGGACTGCCAGTTTTGCATACATTTTTGGAAAAACTGGATTATTAAGCGTAGATTATGCTATAAAAGATTATGGCAACACGAAATTTAAACCAACTAATGATAGCCACTTTAGAGGTGTAAACAACATAATGAGTAATGAACTAACTAGCAGTAGCGAAGTACGAGTTGGTGCCGAATACAAGATCAAACTACTTAGCCTAAGAGCCGGTTATAGATATGAACAAAGCCCTTATAAAAACAGCACTACCGTTGGCGATTTAAATGGTTACTCAGGAGGTTTAGGATATAATTTTGGCGCAACCAAAGTAGATCTAGCTTACTCTTATGCCAAAAGAAACTCTCAACAAGCATTCTTTAATCAAGGATTTACAGATGGGGCTAATATTAATACAAAATTTAACAATGTTTCATTGACTATGTTATTTGAATTATAATTAAATACTAACACACCTATATAAATCCGTCTGGTTCTTTAGCAAGACGGATTTTTTTTAACCTTATGTTGTTAGCCATCAAAAGGAGCACATCCTTTTTATGACTGTAGCCAGATAGAAAAAGATACAATACGCATCCAGTAAATACCCTCAAGACAGACAACACCAACTTCAGAAAAAAGGAGGAATCATGGTGTTTCTAGGAATAAAAAATGTAATTTTGCACTCCAATTTATAAAAGTATGAGAACCAAGTCTTTAAAAAAGAATAAAATCAACGTAATCACTCTTGGGTGTTCGAAAAATGTATATGATAGTGAAGTACTTATGGGTCAACTTCGCGCTAACGGAAAAGAAGTAACACATGAAGCTCCTGCTGCCGAAGAAGGCAATATTATTGTTATAAATACCTGTGGTTTTATTGACAATGCTAAAGCAGAGTCAGTAAACATGATTTTAGAGTATGCCGACAAAAAAGAAAAAGGATTAGTAGATAAAGTTTTTGTGACAGGATGCCTGTCTGAACGATATAGACCTGATTTAGAAAAAGAAATCCCAAATGTAGATCAGTTTTTCGGAACTACTGAGTTACCTCAATTATTAAAAGCATTAGGAGCCGATTATAAACATGAATTATTAGGAGAGCGTTTAACAACTACTCCAAAAAATTACGCTTATTTAAAAATTGCAGAAGGTTGTGATAGACCTTGTAGTTTTTGTGCAATTCCGCTTATGCGTGGAAAACACGTTTCGCAAACCATTGAAAAATTAGTAAAAGAAGCTGAAGGCTTAGCTAAAAATGGTGTGAAAGAATTAATCTTGATTGCTCAGGACCTAACTTACTACGGTCTTGACATATACAAGAAAAGAAATTTAGCCGAATTACTTGAGGCTTTAGTAAAAGTAGAAGGTATTGAATGGATTCGTTTACATTACGCCTTCCCTACTGGTTTCCCAATGGACGTTCTTGAAGTTATGAAACGTGAACCTAAGATTTGTAATTATATTGATATTCCGTTACAACACATTTCGGATTCGATATTAAAATCAATGCGTCGTGGTACAACTCAGGAAAAAACAACTCAATTACTAAAAGATTTCCGCAAAGCTGTTCCTGGAATGGCAATCAGAACTACGCTGATTGTAGGTTACCCAGGAGAAACACAAGAGGACTTCAATATCCTTAAAGATTTTGTTCAAGAAATGAAGTTTGATAGAATGGGCTGCTTTGCTTATTCACACGAAGAGAATACACATGCCTATTTACTAGAAGACGATGTTCCTGACCAAGTAAAACAAGATCGTGCTAACGAAATCATGGAATTACAATCTCAAATTTCATGGGATTTAAACCAAGAAAAAATAGGACAAACCTTTAAATGCATTATCGACAGGAAAGAAGGCGCCCATTTTGTGGGAAGAACTGAATTTGACAGCCCTGATGTAGATAACGAAGTATTAATTGACGCATCTAAACATTACGTAAAAACTGGAGAATTTGTTAATATTAAAATAATAGAAGCTACAGAATTTGATTTATACGGTGAACCTGTTTAAATTTACAATACATTTTTTGATTTTTTATTCTAAAATATAAGATATGAAAACAATTCAAGCAGCAATAGTATTTGCATTTATGTTATTTTTTGCCAACCCAGTTTGTGCACAATACGGAAATGGATATGGAAATGGCTACGGTAATGGATATGGTGGTGGTGGCTACGGAGGAGGCAGAATGAGCCAAGGTATGGGTGGTATTGGTCCATCTGCCAATACATCTAAACCAAAGGAAGTTCCTGTTGAAGAAACTGTTTCCAAAATAATGGAGAACATGAAGCCTGAACTTAATCTTGATGCACTTCAAGAAATTGCAATATCAAATGTTTTTATAGAAAGTATTAAAGAACAAGGAATACTTTTGAAAAATGAAAGTAGTAGCCAAGATGAAAAAGTAAAACAAATTCAAGCACTTTCAGAAGTTACAAACAAAAGAGTATCTGATTTTTTAAACAAAGATCAAAAAGAAAAATACACTCTTTATATGGAGCAGCTAAAAAATCAAAGTGGCTCTAAAAAATCGAAGAAAAAGAAAAAGTAAATATTTTCACGAAACATAAAACATTTTTTAAAATATGAAAAAGTATTTTTACTGTTTGGCCATAGTGATTACAATTGCTTCTTGCTCAACGAACCCATATAAATCGAGCGAAAAAGTATACGACCAGCAACTTAAATCTCTTGAAGATAAAATAACCAGTAAAGAAGCACAGCCTATACCACCACCTAGTACTACTATAAGTATAGACACCTCTTACGCTAATCAGTTACATATTTACAAGGATTCACTTTCGAAAACTGGATCTACAGCTTTAGAAAACGGCATTAATACACAATGGATAGGTACCGTAAACTTTAATTTACGTAAGCCTAACTTCATCATTATACATCACACCGCACAAGACTCTTTACAGCAAACTGTAAATACATTTACTAAAACAAAAACACAAGTAAGTGCTCATTACATTATATCTAGAGATGGTAAAGTTGTTCAAATGCTAAATGATTATCTACGTGCTTGGCATGCTGGTAATTCTACTTGGGGAAAAAACACTGATCTTAATTCATCTTCATTAGGTATCGAACTTGATAACAACGGAATAGAACCTTTCTCTGAAACACAAATGAACAGTTTAATCGCGCTTTTAACGAGATTAAAGAAAGAATACAATGTACCATCACAAAACATCCTAGGTCATGCCGATATTGCTCCGGGAAGAAAGCAAGACCCAAGCAAATTATTCCCATGGAAAACACTTGCAGGACTAGGATTTGGAATTTGGCAAGATGAGATACTTGAGGAAGCGCCATTTGATTTTAAAATTGAGCCTGCTTTGCGAATTATTGGATACAATACTAAAAATCTCACAGCTGCAATTACAGCTTTTAAACTACACTATATTCAAACTGAAGTTGATGGAGTCTTAGATAGAAAAACAATAAACACTATTTATTCTATTTATAAAAAACAATAAAGAGTCACCAAATAAACTTCATATCATATAAACACACGCTTTAGACAATTCTAAAGCGTGTGTTTGTTTTTGCTACAGAAATGATTTAAAAAAAACTGCCAAAACATTTTAATGCTTTGACAGTTCAAAAAAAAAATATCAATCTTAATATCTTAAAAAGAATAGGTAGCAGCAACTAATCCAAAGACCATCTTGCCGGTTGGAACAGAATTACGGTCAAGAAAAATATCTTCAGAAGCACTATCTAATCTTATCTCTGGAATTATCGTCATATTTCCAACTTTGTAATTAAGAGATACAGTATTTGCAAAAACACTTGAACCTGCAACTGCACCTAAGCTAGCTGCAGCGTCTTTTGCATCAAAATATTCTATTCTATAAGCTAATCCAAGATTATCTTTAAATTTATAATAAGCATATCCAACTAATGAAAACCATTCTCCATCAAGATTACTATCATAATCATTTGTTGTTTTAGCATAAGTAGCATTAATTCCTAAAGAAAATAAATCATTAACTGCCTTAGTTCCCGCAAAATCAAATTGTATTTTATTATCACCTGTCGGTACAACCTTAGTTTCAGGGGTAGGATTTGTACTTCCTGATGTAAAATTTAAATAAGCACTTCCTGTATCAGCAATATAAGCCAACTGCCCTACATATGTTTTTTGACTAGACCCCGCTTCCATTGCAGATTTAAAATCAGTAGGATTAGTAATCCCCAACATAGCACTAAATTTTCCAGTTGTATATTGTGCCTTTACTCCTGTATTAAAGAAAGGTCCAAATGAAAACGCATACGACATACTATAATTTTTATTATCAACGGCATCTAATAATTCATATCCAATATGTGTTCCAAAACTACCTACTGTTACAGAGAAATTATCTGATAAATCATATTTAAGAAATAACTGCTTAATTAAAAAAGAAGCCTCATTATTATTATACTCATTATAAGAGAACTCTGTTGCCCTTTTCCCAAATCCTAAATCTACAAAAGCAGAGGCTTTTCCAAATTTATGCGAAGCTTCAATAGATCCCATCCCTAATTCGAACGAGTCTTGTGAATTTGTAAAACTAGTTAAACCGTTTTGTTGTTTAGAAAAATCATATTTATAATAAACGTCTGCTGAACCTCCAAATACTGTCGCTGGGGCTGTCGTTTCTTTATTTTCTTGGGCAAAAGCAAAAGAACTCGTTAACATCAAAGCTAAAATATGTATTACTTTTTTCATGTGTAAATGGTTTTAGTTAGTAATTAGTTTGGTTATTTTTTTATGAATGCCATTTATATTCTATATAATATCAAAGAACTGCAGTAATAATTTATACCAATATATAGCCTTGGTAAAACATTTTTATGAGGCGAATTTATTAACTTTTATATTAGATAATCTTATAAAATTTATTTTTTTGGCTTATTTCAGAAAGAATTATGGATTACAAAAATTACAATAGCTAAATATCATTATATTATATTTCAAAGGCATGTTTTTAAAAAATTTAACAACTGGGCAAATACATAAATTTAAAAAAAATAAAAAATAAAACACAGACTAATTAAAAAAAAGGGGCTAACATGAAAATAATCACCAAAAAATATCACACACCCCCATTAAAAAATACATATATATAAAACATAAACTAAAACAAGAAAAACAACTATAAAACAAAAATAAAATTAAAAAGAAACTAAAGTGTTTATAAATTCGTACAAAAAACATTTCAAAAAAACAATGATCCCTTTTAATAACTGGTTAAAACAAATAAAACGCAACTAGCTTTAAAAGAAAAAAACTATCTGTTTTTAGTTTAACACTTCCAAACTAAAAAAGCGCACCACAACTAATAACGCACTGAAGCTTCTAAAAAACTACGTATTCTAAAATGAAGATTATACTTTACCAGAGCAGGTTAAAAAAGGAATATACCCTATAGAAAGGAACCACCAGAAAGAAATACCATCAAATATTACAGACGCAAAAAAAAGCCCCAATCCGAATTCGGATTGGGGCTTAATAAATTTATTTAAAACTTACTATTTCTTTGCCAAAGCTGCACTCATTTCCATAGAAATTGCAGAACGCTCCATCTTTAACTTTCCAGACATAGTTTCGATAACTACAGTTGTTTCCGCAAGTTCTGATACTTTTCCGTGAAGACCACTTTTTGTTATAATTCTATCACCTATTTTTAGGCTACTTTCAAATTCTTTTTCATTTTTCGCACGTTTTTGTTGCGGTCTAATCATAAAGAAATAGATCACTACAAACATTAATAGAAAAGGTGCAAATTGAGTTAATTGTTCCATAATTTAAATTCAGTTTTTATTTAATAATTATTACATTAAACCTCGACCAGCTTTAATCAATTTTTTGCTAGCCTCTAGTTCTTTAACAAGATTGTCTAAAATCCCGTTGATAAAAATACTACTTTTTGGCGTAGAATACTCTTTTGCGATTTCTAAATATTCGTTAAGAGTTACTTTTACAGGAATTGAAGGGAATTTTAAAAACTCACAAATTGCCATTTTTAAAATAATAGTATCTATCTCAGCTATACGATCACTATCCCAATTTGGCGTTTTATCCACATATTCTTTAGCAAATTCCAATTCATTTAAAACAGTTCTTCTAAACAAGTCTTTTACAAAATCTCTATCCTCATTGTCTTTATACAATTTTGGAACTCTAAAATTATCATCTTCTCCAGCCGTAATAGCTTTTAATTGTTTGATAATATGTGTGTTTACTACAGGAATATCATCTACCCAAGTAAGTTTATCATCTTCTAGATACTCATATAGTTTTTCATTAGGAACTATCACTTCAGTAAATAAATCAACAATAAACTGTTTGTCTTCTTCAAACGTATTTACCGCATTACTCATGTATTTCGAATACTGCTTACTTGCTTTAATATCATTAAGAAGTAATAAAATATAATCGTCATTTAATGTCCAATTATTGATTTTACGATTTTCTAATGCTATACTTAGCGAATTATTTTCAGCCAAAATCTGGAAAATAGCATTCTTAACAAATTTTTCATTTGGATTACGCTCTTGAGGAGTTGCAAGATGTTTTTTGCTTGATAAGTGTAAATAGATTGTCTCTTTTTTACAAATTTCGATTAACGAAGAAACCATCACAAGATATAAATCCTGAATATTATCAATACTATAAAAAAGAAATTTTTCTTCTTTTTCAAGATTATCAGAACCGTTTTGATGCATCGCATAAATGGACTGCATTACTTTAACGCGTATGTGTCTTCTATTTACCACCTTGTAAGAACATTTAAAAATTAGTTTGCAAAAATAAGAATTTCATGCCTGATAATAAAATTTATATTTAGTTTATTTGAGAATAATTTCTAGCCTCTATTACCATTTTCGGGTGTAAAAAAAGAGCCTGATTTTACAATGCAAAAAAAAGTCTCAGCTTTCAGGCTCAGTTAAAATTAAGGACTGAGGTTGAAAGCTGAGACTAAGACTAAACTGCTTTTCTATCTTTTACTATTCTCGATTTTTCTCAAATCAATACGATTTTGAGCAATCGTTAACGCAGCATGATGTGTTGTCATTCCGTTTTTAATAGCATAATCAAAAATTTCAAGCGTTGTATTGTAAATATTTTCTGTTTTACGCATGATCTCTGCTTTGTCATAATGTTCTAATTCTGCATAAACATTAATAATTCCACCTGCATTAATCAAGAAGTCTGGAGCATAAAGAATCCCTCTTTCCTTTAGTATAGCACCATGAATATTTTCGTTTGCTAATTGATTATTTGCTGCACCAGCAATGACCTTAGCTTTTATTTTATTTACAGTTGCATCATTTAATACTGCTCCCATTGCACATGGCGCATAAACATCTACATCTGCACTGTATAAATCATCTCCTGCAAAAATTGTAGCGCCGTATTTTGCAGCCACTTCGTATAATTTTTCTTCGTTAATATCTGTAATAGTAACTATCGCTCCTTCTTTAGTTAAATATTCAACCAAAGCCTCACCTACGTGACCAATTCCTTGTACTAATACTTTTTTACCATCCAAGTTATCTGAACCAAACTGTTGTTTAACAGCTGCTTTCATTCCTAAAAACACACCGTAAGCTGTAACTGGTGACGGATTACCTGAACCACCTCTTTCTTCAGAAATTCCGGTAACATAAGGAGTAACATCTCTTACGATATCCATATCTCTAGTTTCCATCCCAACATCTTCAGCAGTAATGTATCTTCCACTTAAAGAATGTACAAATTCTCCAAACTTGCGCATCAATTCAGGTGTTTTTTGAGTTTTAGCATCACCAATAATAACGGCTTTACCTCCACCAATATTCAATCCTGTAATAGCAGATTTATATGTCATACCTCTAGAAAGACGTAAAACATCGTTTAATGCTTCCCATTCGTTTGCATAATTAAACATCCTTGTCCCTCCTAAAGCAGGTCCCATAACTGAATTATGAATACCAATAATTGCTTTTAAACCTGTATCTTTGTCATTACAAAATACAATTTGTTCGTGATCGTCAAACGATAGTTGACCAAAAACGGGATCCATTTTTTGAAGTTCCTTTCCTGTTGCAAAAGCTGCATTCATAGCAAATAATTTTTGTTAGTTAAAATTACGAATTTGTCAAAAAGACATTTCAAATTTATGCAAAAAATATACATATAGCATTTTTTTAATTAAAAAATAACAATCCAGTAATTAAATATTTTCAATAAACATATTAAGCAATATCCAAAATTGACAATATTTATCAAAATAAGCTTATCTCAACACAGAATATTACAAAAAAATGAAAGAATTACGTTATTTAAACAAATATTTTATTAAATACAAATACAGTTTTTCCTTAGGGATTTTTATAACAATAATCGCACAAATATTTTCGCTATTTACTCCAAAACTGATAAGTAAATCATTAAGTGCTATTGAAAAGTTCGATAAGCTACCAAAAGCTGAAAAAGCATCAGAGGTAGTATTATCTTTTTACAGAGAAGAACTCGTACACAATGTTTTACTAATTATTGCTACAACTATTGTTGCAGGCTTCCTTACTTTTTTAATGAGACAAACTTTAATTGTAATGTCTCGTCATATTGAATTTGACTTGAAAAATGAAGTTTTTCAACAATACGAAAAGCTTTCTCAAAACTTTTACAAACAAAATCGCACTGGAGATCTAATGAACCGTATTAGTGAAGATGTTTCTAAGGTGCGTATGTATGTAGGTCCAGCGGTAATGTATACCATTAACACTTTTATTCGATTTGCTATCGTAATTATATATATGTATAATGTTTCACCACTTTTAACTTTATATACCATATTACCATTACCTATATTATCATATTGCATTTTTAAATTAAGTACCGAGATAAATAAACGAAGTACTGTTTTTCAACAATATCTATCAAAAGTCTCGAGTTTTACACAAGAGATATTTTCAGGAATCCGAGTCATTAAGGCATATTCGTTAGAAAATCAACATCAAAATAATATGATTGATCTAGCTAATGAAAGCAAAAGCAAAAGCTTAAACCTAGCCAAAGTTCAATCCTTATTTGGCCCACTCATGATTGCCCTAATCGGGATTAGTAATCTTGTAGTAATTTATTTTGGAGGTGTAATGTATATTAATGGCAGCATCAAAAGCTTAGGAACGATAGCTGAATTTATTCTTTATGTAAACATGCTTACCTGGCCAGTTGCTTCTTTGGGCTGGGTCTCATCGATGGTACAAGAAGCCGAAGCATCACAAAAAAGGCTAAATGAGTTCTTAAAAATCGAACCTGAAATTAAAAACAACAATCCAAACCATTCTACTATCGACGGAACCATTTCTTTTAAAAATGTGACCTATACTTACGAAGACACCAAGATAACTGCTCTTAACGACATAACATTTACTGTGAAAAAAGGTGAAACCTTGGCTATTTTAGGTAAAACTGGTTCTGGAAAATCAACTATATTATCTTTAATTTCTCGTTTGTATGATGTCTCGAAAGGGCAAATTACTATAGATAGCAATGAAATAAATCAATTAAACCTCAACGATTTACGCAACAATATAGGTATTGTACCTCAAGATGCTTTCTTATTCTCAGACAGCATTAAAAACAACATTAAGTTTGGCAACCAAAATGCAACTGACGAAGAGGTTATTGAAGCTGCAAAAAATGCTGTCGTACACGACAACATCATTGGCTTTAATAAACAGTATGACACCATATTAGGAGAAAGAGGAATCACTCTTTCGGGCGGACAAAAACAGCGTGTTTCTATCGCCAGAGCAATCATAAAAAACCCTGCTATTTTACTTTTTGATGACTGCTTATCTGCTGTAGATACCGAAACTGAAGAAACTATTTTAAATAACTTATTTGAAATTTGCAAAGATAAAACCACTATAATCGTGAGCCATCGTGTATCATCTGCAAAAAATGCAGATAGAATTATTATACTTGAAGAAGGAAAAATTATCCAACAAGGTTCTCATAATCAATTGATAAATCAAGAAGGGTATTATTCAGCATTATACATAAAACAACTTTCCGAAAAAGAATCACTTTAATTGTTGTATAATAGATATTTTTTTAAGATTTTTGATTGCTATTAAATAAAAAATCGACAGAACGGATTATGAGAGAAAATGACATGTTAGAAAAAGAAGAGATTTTTTCTAAAGTACTACGAGCAGGAAGAAGAACCTATTTCTTTGATGTAAGAGCTACAAAAGCAGACGATTATTACATCACGATTACCGAAAGCAAAAAATTCACAGAAGAAGATGGCTCTTTCCATTTTAAGAAACATAAGATTTACTTGTATAAAGAAGATTTTAGTTCTTTTGCTGAAATTTTAGGAGAAATGACTTCTTATGTTTTAAACCACAAAGGAGAGGAAGTAATCTCTGAAAGACATCAGAAAGATTTCAAGAAAGAATACAGCTCTGATAAAGAAGAGCATGTATCTCACAGGTCGAGTTTTACAGATATTGATTTTGACGATATCTAATCAATTTACTATTAAGAAGTAGAAAGTCCAAAATCTAGTCGATTTTTGGGCTTTTTTTATCTCTTAAATTTCAAAATATCAACAATGAAAGTAAATTTATTAATATTACCTGGTTTAGGAAATTCTGGTGACAAACACTGGCAAACTTATTGGCATGAGAAATTTAAAAATTCAATTCGTTTAGTTCAAGACAATTGGGACGAACCTATTCGTGAGGAATGGATTAAAAGACTAAACGAAGAAATCTCTAAACTAGACAAACCAACTATTTTGGTTGCCCATAGCCTAGCTGTCTCTCTGGTACTACACTGGACAATCTCTAATAGCAACAAAAATATCATCGGAGCATTATTAGTCGCCCCGGCTGATGTAGACTCACCTCAACACACTCCTGAATGCATAAGAAATTTTTCGCCAATGCCAATTGTTAAATTGCCATTTCCTTCAATAGTTATAGCTAGTCAAAATGATCCCTATGCATCCTTTGAAAGAAAAGAATATTTTGCAAAAATGTGGGGAAGTGACTTTGTAAATGTTGGACAAAAAGGACATATCAACTCCGATTCAGACTTAAAATACTGGGAGGAAGGCCAATTAATACTGAAACAATTGATTATGAAGATTGGCATGATTTAATAATTCCCCCCGATAACTTTCTATATCAGTCAAAGTATTCAGCAGTTACGTAAGCTATAAACTACTGCCAATAAATAATTACCCAATTCGCAATCCGTTTTCAATTTTAAAATCTGGTGCTAATAAAATAACATCTCCTTCTTCACCTACTGCTCCAATTACAAGACATTCGCTCATAAATCTTCCTATTTGCTTTTTAGGAAAATTAACGACTCCAACAATCTGTCTATTTTTTAATTCTTCTTTAGTATATCGTTTGGTAATTTGCGCTGATGATTTACGAATTCCGATTACTGCTCCAAAATCTATTATGAGCTGATAAGCTGGCTTACGAGCCTCGAGAAAATCATCTACTTCTACAATTGTTCCCACTCTCATTTCTACCCTTTCAAATTCTGACCAAGTTAAATCCATTTATCTGTTTTACTAAATTATTATTTTACGACCTATTAATATTGTAAGCATTATGACTAATTATATAACGTATATTTTTTTATAGGTTTTACTTTTACTTATACAGAAGTAATTTAACACCCTTTAATTAAAAAAATAAAAAATGGAAAATCTTCAAATTAATACCAGCCAATCTCTAAGAGATTCTAATTTTAACTTAATGCAACCGTCTACAGACAAATATATAGAAACTGCACCAAATGTAAAACTGTATGTAAAAGATTACGGTCAAGGAAAACCTGTCATTCTTATTCATGGCTGGCCACTTTCTAATGAAATGTGGGAATACCAAATAGACTTCCTTGTTCAGAATAATTATAGAGTAATTACTTATGACCGTCGTGGATTTGGTAAATCTTCTCAACCCTGGGACGGATATGACTATGATAGCTTAACTGATGACTTAAAAGAAATTATCGAACAACTAGAATTAGAAGATGTGACGCTGGTAGGCTTTTCTATGGGTGGTGGTGAAGTAGTGCGTTATTTTAGCCGTCATGGCGGAAAAAGAGTTATTAAAGCAGCTTTAATTTCTTCGATTATCCCTTTTTTATTAAAAACTGACGATAATCCCGAAGGCCATCCAAAAGAAAAAAGTGAGACTACAGCAACCGCTATTAAAGAGGACAGAATAGAATTTTTGGATAATTTTGGAAAAACGTTTTTTGGAGTTACAATCATTAACCGCCCATTAAGTACTGTTTTATTAGAATATTACAGAACGTTATGCTCTTTTGCTTCTCCAAGAGCTACATTAAAATGTGCTGAATCGTTTTCAACAACCGATTTTAGAGACGAACTTGATAGCATAAATGTACCAACTTTAATTATTCATGGTGATGCAGATAAGATAGTTCCCATCGAACTTACATCAAAAAAAGCAGCTGAAATAATACGCAACAATACTTATATCATTTATGAGGGCGAACCACATGGCTTATTTTACACGGAAAGAGACAGACTAAATTCAGATTTACTGAATTTTTTAAACTCATAAATCACTTATAAATATCCAAAGAGCGATATCATTTTAAATAAAAGCTTCTTTGGGTATTTTTTTACACTTATACTCTCTTATGCAGATTTTTAAAGTTAAATTTGAATAATTAATTTTTCTATAAAATGGCAAAAACACTTTCAAACATGCTACCTCTTGGTACTTTGGCTCCGCAATTTAAACTAAAAGATACTAATTCTAATTTTGAATATTCTTATAACGACATAAAAGGAACAAAAGGAACTCTTGTTATGTTTATATGCAATCATTGTCCATATGTACTGCATGTAATAGAAGAAATTGTTATGATTGCAAACGATTATCGTGTACAAGGAATAGGAATCGTAGCTATTTCAAGTAATGATGTGACTAAATATCCTGAGGATAGCCCCGCGTACATGACGGAATTTGCCTTTACACATAAAATGGATTTTCCTTATCTATACGATGAAGACCAAGAAGTAGCTAAATCTTTTGATGCAGCATGTACACCTGATTTTTTCTTATTTGACAATCAGGACAAATTATTTTACCGCGGACAACTAGATGATTCAAGACCTGGAAACGGAATTACTCTTAGCGGAAGTGATTTAAGAAATGCTATTGATTCCCTAATTTACAACCGAAACATCAAAAAACCGCAGAAACCAAGCATGGGTTGCAATATTAAATGGAAATAAAGACCAATCATTAAAAAACTTTGATTAACTTTGCAAATCATAATAAATCATCCTCATGTTGAGCAACATACAATTGACGATCATTACGTTGTTGTTTTCTTGTAAAAGAAAACCACGTGTCGTTGTATTAAATTCGCACACCAAGGCCTTCGTAAATTAGACCTCCGTCTATTTCAATTTTTCTTTCAGGCGGAGGATTACATTTTAAAATTTAGTTATTTATTTTATTTACAAAAGATTCTTTCTTTGCGTTAAAAATTTCTACGCATTTTACAATTTCATAAATTTCGCATTTACAAATAAACATTAATCTGTATTTTAATTCAAAACAAATACAAGGATTTTGAGATTGCCTAAAACAAAAATCTCATTCAAATAAAAAAACACAATAGATATGAAACCAACACCCACTTTCTGTACAACAGATTATCAACTCTTGAGAGAATTAATATTAAAGAGTAAAAACGCTACAAACTCTAAAGAAGTTGGACAACTTGCTCAAGAATTAGATCGAGCTATTATTAGCAAAGGAGACATCTTAGACAATTCAATTGTAAGAATCAATTCGCAGGTCACCATTGAAGATGTAAAGGCTAAGAAACAAATGAAAATTCAAATCGTTCTACCTTCAAATGCTAACGTAAAAGAAGGAAAAATTTCTATTCTAGCACCTTTAAGTGTTGCTATAATTGGCTTTAAAGAAAATGATGAAGTTGACTGGGAATTACCTGCTGGAATAAAAACTTTAAAAATAATTGCTGTATCTAATCCATTACCTGTAAGCAATCAATAATTTTTTAAACACCTCACTTGTGAAGGTGTTTTTTTTATGTCTTATTTAAAATAAAAAACTATTTAGTGCTCTTACCAAATAATTTGCATACCCAGATAGAATAGATTCTTTTTACAATTGAGAAGATATATAATCTGAGATCAAAGCCATTTGTGCATCATCAAGATACGCTTTTTTTTGTATACGTACCAAGATAGGTTTCCAGTCTTCTTTTGTAAAATTAGTTGTTTTAAACAATTTATACTTACCCCAATTATTACCACAAAGACTTTGCCCTGAAGCTACCGCTGGAGTAACTTCTGTAGCTTATACCGTTTCTGTTACTCTCCTACTTTAGTCGTTTCCTTTTTTACAGCGCACGAAAACACTATTATTGCCAAAGCTACTATGGTTAGGGATTTTTATTTTTTTTGAGTTAATATAAAAAAATCCCAAAACTTACGCTTTGGGATCCAACCATATAAAATATAATTTTATATGTTTATATATTACTTAACGTCCATTAATTCAACGTCAAAAATTAAATTTGCGTTTGGTGGAATCACTCCTCCTGCTCCAGACGGACCATATCCTAAATGAGATGGAATTACGAAACGTGCCTTGTCTCCAACTTTCAACAAAGCAATTCCTTCATCCCAACCTTCAATAACCTGACCTTGACCTAATCTAAATTCGATTGGTTTTTTTCTTGGATAAGAAGAATCAAATACTTTACCGTTGTCTAACGAACCTTCGTAATGAACTGCAACTGTTTTTCCGCTTTCAGCTTTTTTACCATCACCTCTTTGGATAAATTGGTAACGTAAACCGCTTTCTGTTTTTTCAAAACCTGCCGCAAGTTTTTCTATAGCTGCTTCTGCCTCTGCTTTCATAGCAGCATCACGTTTGTTACGTTCTCCTTTAAAAGTGATAAAAGCTTCAATAGCATTCCATTTTTCAGCTTCTTCTCCTACTCTCATGATTTCAACACTAGTTAAATCATCTCCTTGAGCAATTGAATCAACAATATCCTGTCCTTCTACAACGTGACCAAAAACGGTATGTTTTCCGTCTAACCAACCTGTTGGAACATGTGTAATGTAAAATTGAGAACCATTACTTGCTGGCCCTGAATTTGCCATTGCTAAAACTCCCGGTTTATCATGTTTTAAACTTGGGTGAAATTCATCATCAAAACTGTAACCAGGACCACCTGTTCCTGTTCCTTGTGGGCATCCACCTTGAATCATAAAATCAGGAATTACACGGTGAAATTTTAATCCATCGTAATATTTATTTCCCTGTGGTTTGATTTTATTTTCTAAATTTCCTTCTGCTAATCCAACGAAGTTACCAACTGTTCCAGGTGTTAAATCGTGAGCTAATTTTACTAAAATCGAACCTTTAGTGGTATTGAATTTAGCGTATATTCCGTTTTCCATTGTATATATTTTTTATTGATGTGCAAATTTACGAATTAATTCTATATCATTTTGCGTGAAAAATACAAGTATCTTTAATAACTGGGTTTTCAAGATTGATAACCGATATTTTAGTATCCTCGTCAAATTTGTTGGTTCTCTTTACAATTTTCGCATAGGGAATTCCCTTGAGAAATATGGTATCGTTTCTAAGAAGTGTATTTTCATTAAATACTATAACGTCTCCCAATCCGCAAGGCTCTCCACATTTCCAAAAATACCCTTTTATCTGCTCATCAGTAAGCGTCTTTTTGCAGCTTAAACACAACTGGCTTACTAAAAGAAAACTAACAAGAACTATTATCTTTTTCATCGTAAAACATTATCCTTTTGAATTCGTTTTTTTATATGTTAACCCATAAACTGTTAATGCCAATAATGCCAAAATAGCACATCCTATACTTACAGCATGCCATCCTCCTAGTTTCCATAAAAACAATCCGTAAGCTGAACCTGCCGCTGTTCCTAAAAAACTAAATGACATAAATACTGTATTTAATCTATTCCTAGCTTCTGGTAATAAGGAATAAACTCTAGTCTGATTAGAAATATGAACTCCTTGAATTCCTATATCAATACAAACTATTCCGATAATGATCCCTACTATACTATTTCCTGAAAAGTAGAAAACAATAAAACTAATTAGCATCATTAAACAACCGTACCCTACTGCTATTCTTGAATTTCCTTTATCTCCTAGCCTTCCTACTAAAGGGGCTGCTAAAGCTCCTGTAGCTCCAACTATTCCAAAAAGACCAATTGTTGAACTAGTAAAATGAAAAGGGGCATCTGATAGTAATAATACCATTGTTGTCCAGAAAGCTCCAAACTGTGCAAAACAAAATGCGTTAATTAAGGTAGCCTCTCTTAATAATGGCTGTGTTTTTATAAGTGTAAAAAGCGACTGTAATAATTGTCCATATGAACCATGAAATACTGGTTTATTATACGGGAATTGTTTTTGCATAACAAAAAACATAAGTAAACATATTCCGGCTGCAATCCAGAACATAGATCTCCAACCCCAAATATCTCCTATAATTCCGCTTAAAGTTCTTGATAATAAAATTCCGACAAGTAAACCGCTCATAATTGTTCCTACAACTTTACCACGCTCACTAGGATCACTCAAAGAAGCTGCCAAAGGCAAAATTAACTGAGGAACTATAGAGGTAATTCCGATAAGAAGCGATGCGATTTCTAACACTAAAAAACTTTGGGCTGTAGCCGCAATAACCAAGGCAACTACTGTTGCAAGTGTTGTAATCAAAATTTGTTTTTTACGCTCTATTTTATCTCCAAGCGGTACCATAAAGAAAAGACCGATAGCATAACCTGCTTGAGTAAGATAAGTTATTGTTCCCGCATCAGCTTCGGGGATTTTAAATTCATTGGCAATTAAAACAATTAAAGGCTGACAATAATAAAGGTTTGCAACTATAAGTCCAGTGCAAACTGCCATAAACATGACACTAGTTTTGGATAAATTCATTTTGCAAAAATACTACTCTAATCTTTAACAAAACTTTAAAAAAAGCATAAAATTCCCAAAATACTATTCCTTCACAGCGTAATCTTCTAAAATTCAAAAAACTAAATCAGTTCTTTTTCAATGAATTTGCAACTAGTTTTTACTGATTCAATAGCATTTGGTTTATAGTTTGTTTCTTGTTCTACAAAGAAATGTTTCATGCCCGAAAGTTTCGCTTCTGCAAAAATAGATTTGAAATCAATAACACCCGAACCAATCTCCGTATTTAATGTCGCATTACTTTTATCCATGTCTTTTACATGCCACATTGTAAAACGTCCTGGGTTTTGTTTAAACAATTGTATTGGGTCAATTTTAGAATACGCCATCCAATATAAATCCATTTCAAAATAGACTAGATTTTTATCGGTTTCTTTTAACAGAATTTCATAACCTGCTATATCTCCATATTTCTTAAACTCAAAATCATGATTGTGATACGCTAATTTTAAACCTGCAGCTTTACACATATCTCCTGCTTTATTTAATAACGAAGCTATTTTTTTATAATCGTCGGCACTTTTTCTTATGCTTTCGTGGAGCCAAGGAATAGTAATGTATTCATTCTTTAAAATTTTAGCTGCTTTTATTGCAGCTTCAAGTTCTGTAGTATTTCCGTCAGACAAAAACATTCCTAATTCGTAATGACCACTCACTGCTTTTAATCCATTTGTGTCTAACAATTTCTTTAACTCCTGAGGTGACAATCCCCAAAACTTATCTTTAATAGAAAATCCATACAATTCTACTTCAGTATATCCTGCAAGTGCTACTTTCTCTAAAGTTCCTTTTACATCTTTGGGCAATTCATCTCTTAAAGTGTACAACTGCAAGCCAATTGTTTTTTTATTAGAAGCAAATGCCAATGACGGAATTAAACAAACCGTAGCCGCTACTATACTTGTATTGATTATAAAGTTTCTTCTTGATAATTTCATATTCTACATTTACAATCAACTAATTTTTATAGTAATAATTTTTGCCTCCTTCTTGCACTTCTATTTTAACAATTTGATCATACGGTATAACATTCCGTAATCCCGGCATGAACCTGGATTTCCCTCCCTTTAAAGTATCATTTTCCAATATTACAGTATCAAAATAAAAATATTTACGTTTTCCATTTAGCAATGTCACTCTCATTTCTAGTGACGCTGAATTTCGTATTTTCATCTCTTTACCCTTCTTATCATAAACAGTCAAATATTCTATATTATTTGATGAATATTTAAAATCTTTATAAAGGAGCGGATTATTAACTATCACTTCCTTACTCTTATCATTTTTTGTAAATTGATCCTTAAAACTTTCTGGCGGTATTGTATATATCGTACAAGAAAGCATTAACAATAATATTCCAACACTAAGCACCTTCAATTTCATTTTGTGATTCATTTAAAACAATCTTTACTTTTTCATAAAATCTTCGCGAATCGGACTAAAAACATCTGTTAGAAGTCCGCTTTCTAAACAAACAACACCGTGTATGGCGTGTGGCGGAATATAAAAACTATCTCCTCCTTTTAATATTTTTGTTTCATTATCAATTGTTACTTCAAATTTTCCGCTTGCTACATACGTAACTTGCGAATGATAATGTTCGTGTAAAACTCCAATACCTCCTTTTTCAAATTGAACATTCACCAACATTACTCTGTCATCGTATGCCATTATTTTACGCTTGATTCCTTCTTCTACAACTTCCCACTCTATTTCATCATTAAAGAGAAATTTTTCGCTTGCTCCAAAACTTTGCATATTATCTATATTTTTAATTCAACTCTTCTACTTGCTTTTCAAAACTCTTAATGAACGCCAGAATATTCATCAACGTGTTTTCATCAATAATATTTCCATCAGAATCTATTTTCCCTCTAATTCCTTGTATCAAAAGTTGAGTGTCATTATCAAATTTAGCTTCAACTGTTTTCATTATCAGGCTTAATTGTTCTTGTCCCATTTCTCCCGAAGCCGAAGCAGTTATTAAACCTACTTTTTTATTAGAAAAAACCGTTGTCGAAACACACCATTCTAATACATTCTTTAAACTAACTAGTAAACAAAAAAACATATTCCGGCGTACAAATTAGTACTTCTGTTACAATTTTATTTCTAAAACTAACTACAGCATCTGGTAGATTTTCATTATCCAAGTCTAGATTAAAATGATGAATACTTGCTAAATCCTCAAATATCTCTACCTCAAAATTCTTACTTATATATTCTGAAATAAATTTCAGAATATTGAAATTACTCGAATTATTTCTTGTACTTCAAGATATAGCAAAGTTTTTTTCTTTGTATCATCCATTGTTTTATTCTTTAATCTAATGACAAAGCAAATTTTACTGCTGCATCTGAATGGATTTTTGTTGTATCAAAAACCGGAACTGAAACATCATCCTGACTTATAAGCATTGGTATTTCGGTACAACCAAGAATAATTCCTTCGGCTCCATTTTCGATTAATTTATTAATTACCATAATATAAGCTCTTTTGGTCTGCTCATTGATTATTCCTCTTCCTAATTCTTCTTTTAATGTTTTCTGAATATAATCTCGTTCGTCCTGAAGAAAAGGAACAATTGTTTCGATATTATATTCGGCAAGTTTGTCTTTGTAAAAATCCATTTCCATCGTGAATTTTGTTCCCAACAATCCCACTTTTTTTAATCCTTTCTTATTTATTTCTTTTGCTGTAGCTGTTGCAATATGAATAATAGGCAGTGAGATTTCTTTTTCGACTCTTTCTACCACCGCATGTGCTGTATTAGCACATAAAACTATTGCTTCAGCTCCACTTTTCTCGAGGCTTTTACAGGCATTAGTTATTAGTTCGAATGTTACATCCCAGTTATTGGCTGTATTATTTCTTTGGAAATCATCAAAATTCAGAGAATAAATAATACACTCTGCAAAATTAAGCCCTCCCAATTTTTCATTTATTCCTTCATTTATAAAACGATAATAGTCTATTGTCGAAACCCAACTAATACCTCCAACAAGCCCAATTTTTTTCATAACTAAGTTTTTTTTACTGATTTTGAGCTTTCCGTTAAAGCAAAACGGTTTCAAACGATTATAGAATAAGTCTGTAACTCCAATCGTTTGAAACCGTTATTGTAAAAGTATTTTTTTATCCTTTAATAGCTAAATTATCTCTCGTATTTTTTTGAACTGCAATTGCTCCAAATATCCCTAATAAAAATGCAAAAGCATAAAATCCTTTTTCGCTAGGCAAAATCGTAGCATTCCAAAGCCCAACCGCTAATAAAGCAATTGACAGAATTGTTCCAAACCAGCAAATTCCATAATAAATATTAGTGACAGGAAATCCTTCTAGTCTGTCTCTTACACTTTTTTGCAATGAAATTACAGCGAACAATCCAAACATTAAGACTGTAAAATAATACCCTATTTCATTTAACAACATTTCGGCTCTAGAAAGCCCTACTAGATAACCTACAATTCCTACTCCCATCGCAATCCAAGATGCTGCAATAAATGCAATCGACGTTTTTTGTACCATTTTTTAATTCAATTTTAGTTTAATTTATTTTACTGAATACTTTTATTATTTACCACTGTTTTCTTTTTATTTATTTTCATATTTCGAGAAAATTGCTGAATCTATTGGTGTCCAAAAACAACACTTTTGTCCGCTTACTTTTAATGCGTTGTTTGCCCAAGTATTACAAGTATGAAGTAAACTATAGCATCCGGTTCCTTCATAAAAAGCATCTCTTTTACCGTAATTCTGATCTGTTTTGATGTGCATCAATCGCCCGTTTTTATCTTTTTTGAAACTATTTTTTATGTAATCAACCAAACGAGTATATTGCTCCTTACTGATTGTAATTTTTTTACAGCTTTCGTTTTCTTTTATATTCGAAAAATAGGTAGCATGTATTGCTGTATTGTTTAATCCAGATGCCGCTTTAAGTGCCGTTGAGACTTTTAGATCTGACCAGTTTGGAGTTTCTAGATAAAATCCTTTGTCTCCCCATCCCATCGCCAGATATTGATATGTTGTATCTTTAGAAATCGTGTTCTCATACTTTACCTCTTTGCTCCAGTCCATAAATTCATTACGGGTTGGAACTACAATGTCTGTATGAACACCATTTGTCATGATATAAATAGTGACTTCTTCTTTGGTGTTTGGTTCTCTTTCGACTGTAATTCTAGAAATAGAATATGCGAGAACGATATACAGTAAAATAAACGCTATAAACACAACCAATATCCTACCAATAATCGTAAGGGCTTTCTTCAATGTGATTTATTCGGTTAGTTAATTTTTTGCTAAAATAGTAGTATTTTATTTAATAAAAAATAAATTCTTCTAAAATTTACTTGTTAATTTTAGGGCTTTTAGCAAAAAAAGGCCAAAACTTATTTTTTATAAATATTTTTTAATGCTGCTTTAGTTGCATTAAGTCGAATTGCTATAAAATCATCTTGATTGGTTTCTTTAGTTGGCTCTATATTTGTTGCAAAAAAGTAAACTCCATCTTTATTTTCAAGATAACCTACAAACCAACCATTTTTGATTCCGTTACTATTAGACAAACCTGTTTTTCCTCTTAGGATATAATCATTAGTTTTTTCAACTTCCATGATATCTTTCATTAACGATTCGGTTCTTTTGGAAATAGGCAATTCAGACAAATACAATCTTTTTAAGAAATCAATTTGCTGGAACTGAGAAATTCTAGATTTTCCTTCTAACCAAAAATTATCAATGGTCAATGTATCAAAAACCATTGTGTTATAATCCAATTTTTTTAGATATTCTTTCATTCGTTTCACTCCAACTTTCCTTGCGATTTTCTGGTAACAAGGAACGCAAGAAACTCGAAATGCTTGTTTGAGTGTTAAATCTTGCTCCCAGGCTTTCATCCATCGTTTTTCTCCATCCCACTTAAAAACTGTCGAATCACTTTTTACAACTCCTGTCTCGAGTGCAATAATAGTATTCGGAATTTTAAATGTCGATGCCGGAATGTTTCCTTTTTTTGCCCAAGCAAAATCATTGGAATAAAAAGTGTTTTTACTACTATCGTAAACTAATATTGATCCTTTTACTTTTAAACTATCAAGGATTTCGTCAAATTCAGCAACAATTATTTCTTTGTCTTTCCCTATTTCTTTTTTAGTTTCTTTTTTTTTTGATTGACAACTTACGTTTAGGTTTATCAATATAAAAAGAAATCCGATTAGTGCTGGAGTTTTCATTTTTAACTGTTTTATTTTTAATTAGATCATTTGTTAGCTAAAGTTTTCTTGGCACAAACGCCTATATTCTTTTACCCATTGTAATTCATCAACGTTATTTTATCATTCGTTATTTCAATATCCAGTAAATGATCTTTATAAAAATCATCACCTCCTGAAATGGAACAAAAAACTTCCCCTGAATCGTCTATTATTATTTCCGCTCTATATACTTCTAACGTATCGTACCAATCTTTATTTGCTCTATCTTCATTACATTCGTTATTATAAAAATCGATTAGTTCGATCTGACAATTACTCAACCAATTAATATAGTCGAAAATTTTATCTAAATAATTTTCAATGTGTTCGCTGGGGAGATAAACTGAAACCTTTCCCTTTTCAGTTAATTTATTAAATACTACAATACTTTTATTGGCTATTTTAAATTTATTTTTATTGTCCTTTGATTTAACAAAATCACTCAATTCTAGTTTTGGCTGCTCTTTTTTTTCACGATATTTTCTAACATCTTTTATTATGAAGTTATCTTTGTGTGATTTGGCTTTTCCTTCCATTACATACAACTTTGTTGCCTCTTTTCTATTGGTTAAATCGGCAACTGTTTTAAAAACCTCATAAGCTGATTCATGAAATCCTAACAAACTATAAATATTAGAAAAAACTATATCATCCTGTTTTGTTCTATTTGTACTTTCTAATTCGTAAAGCAAGTCATAAAGTTCCTCGATACTTTTTGTTGAAGCTTCAGATTTTCTAAACGCTGTAGATAGTTCTATATAATCTTTTGTATAATCTCTGTCCATTTTTATTTTCAATATAATATATAGAGTGTTTTTATTTAACCGAAAATACAATTAAAAACAATATATCCTTTCAAAAATCATAATTCTTGACAGATCTAGCCCTGATGAAAGCGGCATCCTTTTTCTGGCTCTTTTTGCCAGAAAAAGATATAGCGGACAGCAGGAAATAGCTCCTTATGTAAATTATTAATGGTTTACTGTTGGTTAAAAAAATTAATTAGTTAATGATGATTTAATTGATAGTATATGTGATGTTGATATGATTCATTAAATTCTTCAATTTTCAAATCTTTAAATTTCTAAAATATTTACTTTGTATCTTTGCAGCCTAGAACCTTTTGAATAAAAAAAATGCGCATAGATATTATTACTGTTTTACCTGAGTTATTGCGAAGCCCGTTTGAAGCTTCGATTATGAAACGTGCTATTGACAAAGGTATTGTCGAGGTTCATTTTCATAATTTACGCGACTATACAACCAATAAACAGAAGAGTGTTGATGATTATCCTTTTGGCGGTGGCGCTGGAATGGTAATGACGGTTCAGCCTATTGATGCTTGCATTACGCATTTGAAAAGCGAAAGAACATACGATGAGATTATATATATGTCACCTGACGGGGAAACGCTAAACCAAAAAATGGCTAACACGATGTCGATGTATGAAAACATTATCATTTTGTGTGGTCATTATAAAGGTGTAGATCAGCGTGTGCGCGATCATTTTATTACTAAAGAAATTTCGATTGGCGATTATGTTTTATCCGGAGGAGAATTAGGAGCTTTAGTTTTATCTGATGCTTTGATTCGTTTGATTCCTGGTGTTTTAAGTGATGAAACTTCCGCTTTAACAGATAGTTTTCAAGATAATTTATTGTCTGGTCCTATATATACCCGCCCAGCTGATTATAAGGGATGGAAAGTCCCTGATGTTTTAACCAGCGGTCACTTTGCCAAAATTGACAAATGGAGAGAAGATATGGCATATGAGCATACAAAAAACAGACGCCCTGACTTGCTGGAAGAAAAATAAGTTTTTAGTATTCAGTCTCAGTTTACAAACTGGTGTATTAAAAATTAAGAGTAAATACCCTAAACTAAATACTGCAACTGACTATCTACAAACTAATAATGAGCACTGTAACTAAAAACTAGTACTAAAAACTAGTACCAATAAAAAAAGTTGTAAATTAAAACTAAAGTTGTATTTTTGCACCCAAATTAGACCAACCTCTGGCGAAATCCGTGTATGTTGCTCTATTACAAAACCATAATTAAAGATATCATGGCAGATTTAATGAAATTCGTTCAAAACGAATTTGTTGCAAAAAAAGATTTTCCTGTTTTCGGAGCTGGAGATACTATCACAGTTTACTACGAAATTAGAGAGGGTGAAAAAACAAGAACTCAGTTTTTTAAAGGAGTTGTTATTCAAAGAAGAGGTTCTGGTAACACAGAGACTTTTACTATTCGTAAAATGTCTGGTGCTATTGGTGTAGAGCGTATCTTCCCAGTTAACTTGCCAGCTTTACAAAAAGTTGAAGTTAACAAAAGAGGAGCTGTACGTAGAGCTAGAATTTTCTACTTCAGAGAACTTACTGGTAAAAAAGCTAAGATTAGAGACAGAAGAAGATAATTTTTTATCTCTTTACAATAAAGATCCCGATTCATTAATTATGAATCGGGATTTTTTTTGTTCTAAACAAAATATCAAAACAGTAGTTCTTTGGCTTGAAAACCATTGATTTGTTAATTATAACTACTTAAAATAGCAATCTGTTAATTTAAGGAATTCTAAAAAAAACGCAACCGTTTTCGGACTGTTTTCCTTATATTTGCTTCGCTCATTTTGAGCTAATCACACCTTTTACATCGTCATTTTTTTTGACGATACGATTATATTAAAAAAGAAAAAAAATGACACAGAATTCAAAAATTGTTTACACCTTAACTGATGAGGCGCCATTATTAGCGACTTATTCTTTCTTGCCTATTGTACAAGAATTTACTGCTACAGCGGGTATTGCTATTGAAACTAGAGACATTTCGTTAGTGTCTCGAATTTTATCTAATTTCCCAGAGTACTTGACCGATTCTCAAAAAACAAGGGACGCCTTGGCTGAGTTAGGACAACTTGCTACTAAACCGGAAGCAAACATTATTAAGTTACCAAACATATCGGCTTCGGTTCCGCAATTAAAAGCTGCCATTGCCGAATTACAATCTCACGGATATAAAATTCCAAATTTCCCTGAAGATCCACAAAACGATACCGAAAAAGAAATTAAAGCTAAATACGCTAAAGTATTAGGTTCTGCAGTAAACCCAGTTTTACGTGAAGGGAACTCTGATCGTAGAGCGCCAAGAGCGGTGAAGAATTTTGCAAAAGCAAATCCACACTCAATGGGAGCTTGGTCACCTGACTCAAAAACCCATGTTGCATCTATGCCAAATGGTGACTTTTACGGAAGTGAAAAATCACTTACTGTTCCTAATGCTACTGATGTAAAAATTGAATTTGTTGCTAAAGACGGAACTTCTACTATTTTAAAAGAAAATACTCCTCTAAAAGCAGGAGAAATTATTGATAGTGCTGTATTAAACTTAAATGCTTTAAAAAGTTTTGTTGCTACGGCTATCGAAGAAGCAAAAAAAGAAAACATATTACTTTCAGTTCACCTGAAAGCTACAATGATGAAAGTTTCTGATCCAATTATTTTTGGTGCAATTGTAGAAGTTTACTTTAAAGATGTATTCGAAAAATATGCTACTTTATTTAGCGAACTAAATATTGATACAAGAAATGGATTGGGTGATGTTTATGCTAAAATTGCAGGAACACCTCAACAAGCCGAAGTTGAAGCAGCCTTAGATGCAGCTATAGCTAAAGGCCCAGCACTTGCAATGGTAAACTCTGATAAAGGGATTACAAACTTACACGTTCCTTCAGATGTAATTGTTGATGCTTCTATGCCTGCAATGATACGTACTTCTGGACAGATGTACAATAAAGAGGGTAAACAACAAGATACTCTTGCTATTATTCCAGATCGTGCTTATGCAGGTGTTTATACAGCTACAATCGATTTTTGTAAAAAACATGGTGCTTTTGACCCAACTACAATGGGAAGCGTACCAAACGTAGGCTTAATGGCTCAAAAAGCAGAAGAATACGGGTCTCATGACAAAACTTTCCAAGTAAAAGGTGATGGTGTTGTTCGTGTTGTTGATGCTAACGGAACTGTACTAATGGAACAAGCTGTTGAAGATAAAGATATCTTTAGAATGTGTCAGGCAAAAGACGCTCCTATTCAAGACTGGGTAAAACTAGCTGTAAACAGAGCTCGTTTATCTAATACACCAGCCGTTTTTTGGTTAGACGAAAACAGAGCGCATGATAGAGAATTAATCGAAAAAGTAAAAACATACCTTAAAGATTACGATACTACCGGTTTAGATATTCGTATCATGAATCCAATTGACGCTACAAACTTTACTCTTGAAAGAATAATTAAAGGATTAGATACTATCTCTGTAACTGGAAACGTATTGCGTGATTACCTTACAGATTTGTTCCCAATTCTTGAAGTTGGAACTTCTGCTAAAATGCTTTCTATCGTTCCTTTAATGAATGGTGGTGGATTGTTTGAAACTGGTGCTGGAGGTTCTGCGCCTAAACACGTTGAGCAATTTACACAAGAAGGATATTTACGTTGGGATTCATTAGGTGAATTTTTGGCTCTTGGCGCTTCTTTAGAGCATTTAGGTCAAACTTTAAACAACTCTAAAGCAATTGTTCTTGCTGAAACTCTAGATGAGGCAAATGACAAATTCCTTGCAAACGATAAATCTCCAGCTCGTAAAATTGGACAAATAGACAACCGTGGTTCTCACTTTTATTTAGCGTTCTATTGGGCTCAAGCTTTGGCTGCTCAAAATAAAGATGCTGAATTAAAAGCAATCTTCACTCCTATCGCTGCTGAATTTGCTGAAAATGAAGCTAAAATAAATACTGAATTAATTGCTGCTCAAGGAAAACCTCAAGATATTGGTGGTTATTACCAACCAAATCCTGAATTAACTAGCAAAGCAATGCGTCCAAGCCCAACATTTAATTCAATTTTAGCTAAAATAGCTTAATGTTAAATTTATGAAGACACACTACACAGTGCCTCTCTACAAATCAATATCTAAAAGACAACCCGAAATGGTTGTCTTTTTTTTAACTCACATTTAACATTAATTTTGTAATAATTCTTGCCTTATAACGTCTTATAAAGTAATTCAAAATTTAAACAATGATTTCAAAAAAAGTTAGCACATTACTTATTGTAATTCTCGTTTCTTTTTCTTCAATTGCGCAAGAAAAATTTACCCTTAGCGGTATTATTTCGGACTCTAAAAATAATGAAACCCTCATCGGAGTCAACATATACATCCCTTCATTAAAAATGGGTACTACAACCAATGAATATGGCTTTTACTCCATTACAGCTCCAAAAGGAGAACATCAGATAGAAATAAGCTACGTCGGATATCAAACTTTTGAACAAACCATTTCTTTGACAAAAAATATTAAAAGCAATTTTTCACTAAAAGAAGGTGGCGAAGAACTCCAAGAAGTAGTTATCACTGATAATAGAGGAAGAGCCAATACACGTACTCCTGAAATGAGTGTAAACAAACTTTCTATTACATCCATAAAAAAAATGCCTGTTGTTATGGGAGAAGTTGATGTTTTAAAATCAATTTTGTTACTTCCTGGTGTAACTAATGCTGGTGAAGGAGCATCTGGATTTAACGTACGTGGAGGTGGTGCCGATCAAAATTTAATACTTCTTGATGAAGCCACTATTTTTAATTCTTCACACGTTTTTGGATTCTTCTCTGTATTTAACCCAGATGCCATTAAAGATTTAAAACTATATAAAGGAGGAATTCCTGCTCGTTACGGCGGTAGAGCATCCTCTGTTTTGGATATATATCAAAAAGATGGAAATAGTAAAGATTTCCATATGAATGGTGGAATCGGATTAATTTCAAGCCGCCTTCTTGCTGAAGGCCCGCTAGTAAAAGATAAAGGATCATTCTTAATTGGAGGTAGAGCTTCTTATGGACATCTATTTTTAAAACTAACTGAAGACATGAAAGACAACTCTGTTTATTTTTATGACTTAAATGCTAAATTTAGTTATAAATTAAACGACAACAACAGTTTGTATTTATCAGGTTATTTTGGGCGTGATGTATTTAGCATAGCCAACAGCTTTGCAAATACTTACGGAAATACTACTTTAAACTTACGTTGGAATCATTTATTTTCTGATAAACTTTTTACAAATCTATCTTTAATTTACAGCGATTATTATTACGGTTTAGATTTAGATTTAGTAGGATTCAAATGGGATTCTGGCATCAAGAATTACAATATCAAATACGATTTCAAGAATTATATTTCAGACAAATTCAAACTAAATTATGGTATAAATGCTATTTACTATGATTTTAACCCAGGAACTATTAAACCTACAGGTGACGAAGTTAGAATTAATCCAGAGCAATTAGACAAAAAATATGCCTTTGAACCTGCTATATATATTGAAGCTGAAAATCAAATTGCAAAAAAACTAACACTTTCATATGGACTTCGTTTTAGTATGTTTTCTCGTTTAGGTTCCTCAACAGTTAACTTATATGAGAATAACAATCCTGTTGTTTTTGATCCTGTCCGTCAGATTTATGAAAAAGCAACTCCAATAGGAACTCAATATTATAGCAAAAACAAATCTATCTATGATTATAAAAATTTAGAACCTCGTTTTTCAATTGGATATCAAATTAGCGAAGACCAAGCTGTTAAAGCTAGTTATAACAGAATGGCACAGTATTTACAATTAATCTCAAACACCTCGTCTCCTACTCCACTCGATGTCTGGATGCCAAGCGACCAGTTTATTAAACCTCAACTTGCAGATCAGGTTGCTCTAGGTTATTTCAGAAACTTCCAAGATGGAGATTACTCACTTGAAGCTGAAACGTATTATAAAAAAATTAGAAACAGACTTGATTATATTGATGGTGCAGATTTAATAGCAAACAACGCTATTGAGCAAGTACTTTTAAATGGCCGTATGCGTTCTTATGGTCTAGAACTAATGCTTAAGAAGAATACAGGAAAACTAACCGGATGGGTTTCGTATACTTTATCAAAATCTGAACAGCAAACTCCAGGAAGGACTCCTGAAGAAACAGGAATTAATAACGGACAATGGTACAATTCAGTTTACGACAAACTACATAATTTAGCTGTAACGGCTGCTTATTCACTAAATGACAAATGGTCTTTTGGTGCTAATTTCGCATTACAGTCAGGACAGCCAGTAACTTATCCAACTGGATACTACGAATATCTTGGTGTTAAAGTTCCTCACTATCGTTCACGAAATGAAAATAGATTACCAGCTTATCATCACTTAGATATTTCAGCAACATTAACTCCTAGATCAAACAAGGACAGAAACTGGAAAGGCGAATGGGTATTTAGTATTTACAATCTTTACAATAGACATAATGCAGCTTCAATTAATTTTAGACAAAATGAAGATACAGGATACAATGAAGCCATAAAAACATCTATTTTCGGAATGGTTCCTGCAGTAAGCTATAATTTTAAATTTTAATTCACTTCTCTCAAAAGAGAAATAAAAATATATTCATATGAAAAAAATAAGCCTATTCATTCTATTTTTTACATCCCTATTTTTTGCAAGTTGCGAAGAAGTTGTAGAAGTTGATTTAAAAACAGAACCACCAAAATTGGTAGTAGAAGCAGTCATTAATTGGACAAAAGGAACAACAGGAAACCAGCAAATGATAAAATTAACTACAACAGCCGATTATTACAACCACATAATTCCAGTTGTTTCAGGAGCTACAGTATCTATAAAAAACAGCACTAATAAAATATTCTCCTTTATAGAAGTTCCACAAACGGGACAATACGTTTGTACAAATTTTGAGCCTGTTATTAACGAAACCTATGTTTTAACCATTATTAGTGGAGGAAATACTTATACAGCAACCGAAACCTTAAAATCGGTAGCGCCAATTACAAGAATAGAACAAAAAAATGATGGTGGTATTATGAAAGATGAAGTAGAAGTAAAAGCATATTATAATGATCCTGCTAATGAAACAAACTATTATTTATACCACTACACGTACTCTAATAAAATACTATCAAGTTATTCGGCTGTTGAAGATAGATTCTTTAACGGAAACGGATTTTTCAGCACTTCAAATAATGATGATTTAAAACCGGGTGATAAAGTTGAAATAAGTCATATTGGTATTTCTAAAAGTTATTACAATTACATGAATATCTTAATAAGTATTGCTGGCGATAATAGTGGCGGACCATTTCAATCTCCTCCTGCGACAGTAAGAGGTAATGTTATAAATACAACAAATGCAAGTGACTATCCTTTAGGTTATTTTTCCCTTGGAGAAATAGAAACTAAAAAATATACAATCGAGTAATATTAAAAATGGAACCTAGAATAGAAATCTTAACCGAAAAGAAAATCGTTGGAAAACGAATTACAACCTCTTTTACTGTCAATAAAACAAAAGAACTTTGGCAAGGTTTTATGCCAAACCGAAAAGAAATAAAAAACAATATTGGTTCAGAGCTATATTCTATCGAAGTATATCCCGAATCACATTTTGTCAATTTCAACCCAAACAATGAATTCGAAAAATGGGCAGGTATTGAAGTAGAAGACTTTCTTTCGGTTCCGGCCGACATGGAAACGATTGTAATTTCAACTGGATTATATGCCGTTTTTATTCATAAAGGACCCGCAAGCAATGGAAATGAAACATATCAATATATTTTCACCTATTGGTTACCTAGATCCGAATACTCTTTAGAAAATAGACCTCATTTTGCCATAATGGGCGAAAAATACAAACATGAAGATCCAACATCCCAAGAGGAAATTTGGATTCCGATTAAGCACAAAAAATAACTCTCCGAAAATGCTCTCCTAACTGAGAGCATTTTTTTTATGTCAAACTAAAAAAAACACCGACTCTCAACATATGTAAATGTGTAAAAAATAGAATTAAATGACCTTTGTGAAATAATTAATTCAAAAAAATGAAAGCATGAAACATGTACTGCTTACCTTATTTTCTCTATTTGCATTTAATGCAAAAGCACAAAATTTCAAAAACCCAGAATCTCTATTCGACCCAACACCTTATGGTTTTAGCCACGCATCATCGGTTGCTGTGTCTGGCGAACTTGTTTTCATTTCCGGACAAAGCGGTGGCTTAGGTAAAGAGCATCTTTTAAACGAAAGCTTTCGAGAACAAACACAAGTAGCATTAAAAAATATTGTAACAGTTTTGGATAATTATAACCTAAAACCAGAAAATGTTATGAAAATTACGATTCTAATAGTAGATCATTCGCAAGAAAAATTAAAAATATGGAATGAAGAAATTAATAAAGTATGGAAAAACAAACCATTCCCTGCAAGCACATTAATTCCAGTTCCTAGATTAGCCATCGACGGAATGTTAATAGAAGTCGATGCAATCGCTTTTAAAGCAAAAAAATAAAACATTAAACCATTTAGGGATTAAGCTTAATTAAGAATACGTTTAAGATTGCGGTAATTTGCATGCAGATTTAAAACCTCTTATCTACTTCATATCCCGATAGCTATCTGAAGTGGATAAAAACTTTATTTGCTTAATCCCTTAATAGTTGAAAAACATTTACTTTTTACTTTCGTACATTTACAGCACATTTTAAATCTTAACTATAAATGTCCTCACACCATATCGTACGCGACGACCAAGAACCAGCATTAATCATTGCAAACGGAGCTGCCTGCAATCCCGAATTATTAGGACAATTATTAGAATGGTCTCCTTTGGTAATCGTATTAGATTCGGCAATAGAACGAGTAGTCGATTTAGGCATAAAAGTCGATGTGTTACTAGGTGACTTCGATCGTGGATTCGACCCCGAAATATACAAAACTACACAATATCCAATCGAGATTGTACATACTCCAGATCAGGACAAAACCGATTTAGAAAAAGCATTCGATTATTTAATCGAACGAAAAATACCCGCTGTAAATGTAATTTGGGCAACCGGAAAAAGAGCCGACCATACTATTACAAACATAACCAACATTGTTCGCTATCGAAATTTATTGAAAATTGTAATCCTCGATGACCATTCCAAAATATTTTTATTACCAAACAAATTCGAAAAATGGTATACTGCCAACACACCCATTTCACTTATCCCTATTGGAGTAGTAAACGGAATTTTTTCAGATAATTTGGTATACCCTTTACTTAACGACATCCTTTCAATAGGCTATCGCACTGGGAGCAGTAATGCCGTTGCAAAAGATGGAATCATTACAATTACCCACACCGATGGCGATTTATTGCTAATGGAGTGTATGGATTAATTCTTTTTTCAGGAGCTATTTCCCGCTTTCGCCTCAATCTTTTTGGGCAAGAAAAGCCCAAAAAGGATACCAGCTCAATCGGGGCTAAACCAAATAATTTCATAATACTAATATAACTTATTTCCAAATTAGGAATGCGTACCTTTGCACGGAAATTAAGAATAATGAAAGCTACAAATAACGCCGATAAAACAAGTCTACATCCTAGAAACCCACATCGTTCCCGCTACGATTTTGAACAACTAATCACAGATTGTTCTGAATTAAAGAAACACGTGGCTATAAACGAGCACGGAATCGAAACGATTGACTTTAGCAATCCCGAAGCAGTAAAAGCACTTAATAAAGCCTTATTAATTCATTATTACGACATACAAAACTGGGACATCCCTAAGGATTATCTTTGCCCTCCAATTCCTGGAAGAGCCGATTACATTCATTACCTAGCCGATTTATTAGCCACAACAAATAATGGTGTTGTTCCAGAAGGCGAAGCGGTATTAGGTTTAGACATTGGCGTAGGCGCCAATTGTATTTATCCAATATTAGGAAATGCAGCCTATGGATGGAGTTTCGTAGGAACAGATATCGACGAAGAAGCAATCGAAAACTGCAGTAAGATTATCGAAGCCAATCCTAAACTAATTGACGTTATTAGTTTACAACAACAAACAGAGTCACGTTTTATATTCAAAAATATAATTACACCCGAAGATAAATTTACATTCACGATTTGCAATCCACCTTTTCATTCTTCGTCAGAAGAAGCTAATAAAAGTGCCGTACGAAAAGTGACAAATCTAAATCCAAAAGCAAATAGAAAAGCAGCACCCGTTTTAAACTTCGGAGGTCATAATGCCGAATTATGGTGCGATGGTGGAGAAATTGGGTTTATAACGCAAATGATTTACGAAAGTGCCAAATATCCAATGCAATGTTTATGGTTTACTACATTAGTATCCAAAAGAGAAAACTTATCAAGTATCTATAAAACACTAAACAAAGTAAATGCTTCAATTGTAAAAACAATCGATATGGCGCAAGGTCAGAAAACGAGCCGCATTGTAGCATGGTCTTTCCTTACCGAAGCACAACAAGCCAAATGGAAACTTTCAGAATCATAATTTCTATTTTTGTTTTGTAACTTTACAATCCCAACAATTCTAATATAAATAAATGAATTTTCAAGTAGCCTCAGATTATAGTCCAAAAGGAGATCAACCGCAAGCAATTGAAAAATTAACCCAAGGTATAATTGATGGCGAAAAATACCAAACGCTACTTGGAGTAACAGGGTCAGGAAAAACATTTACAGTAGCCAATGTAATACAGGAAGTACAGAGACCAACATTGGTTTTGGCACACAATAAAACATTGGCAGCACAATTATATTCAGAATTCAAACAATTTTTCCCAGACAACGCCGTAGAATATTTCGTTTCATACTATGATTACTATCAGCCAGAGGCTTTTATGCCAGTAACGGGAGTTTTTATAGAGAAAGATTTATCTATTAACGAAGAGTTAGAGAAAATGCGTTTAAGCACAACATCTTCCCTACTTTCAGGACGACGTGATATATTGGTGGTAGCCTCCGTTTCTTGTTTATACGGTATCGGAAACCCTGTAGAATTCCAGAAGAATGTAATTACTATAGAAAAAGATCAGGTTATTTCGAGAACCAAATTATTGCATAGTCTGGTACAAAGTTTATATTCAAGAACCGAAGCAGATTTTAATCCGGGAAGTTTTAGAATAAAAGGAGATACTGTTGAGGTATATCCTAGTTATGCAGATGACGGATACAGAATTCATTTTTTTGGAGATGAAATCGAAGAAATTGAATCCTTTGATATAAAAACTTCTCAGGTAATCGAGAAATTTAATAAACTTACTATTTACCCTGCCAATATGTTTGTAACATCACCAGATGTACTACAAGGGGCAATATGGCAAATACAACAAGACTTGGTAAAGCAAGTAGACTATTTTAAAGAAATAGGAAAACATCTTGAAGCCAAACGACTAGAAGAACGCACTAATTTTGATTTAGAAATGATTCGCGAACTCGGTTATTGCTCAGGTATTGAAAACTATTCTCGCTATCTTGATGGAAGAGAAGCAGGAACAAGACCATTCTGTTTACTTGATTATTTCCCAAATGATTATTTAATGGTAGTCGATGAAAGTCACGTAACCTTATCACAAGTACATGCTATGTATGGAGGAGATAGAAGCCGTAAAGAAAACCTTGTTGAATATGGTTTCCGTTTACCCGCTGCAATGGATAATCGCCCTTTAAAGTTTGAAGAATTTGAAGCCATGCAAAATCAAGTAATTTATGTATCGGCTACTCCAGCAGATTATGAATTACAAAAAACAGATGGTGTATATGTAGAGCAGGTAATTCGTCCAACCGGATTATTAGACCCAATTATAGAAGTACGCCCAAGTTTAAATCAAATTGATGATTTAATCGAAGAAATTCAGATACGATGCGAATTAGACGAACGTGTTTTGATTACAACTTTAACAAAAAGAATGGCCGAAGAATTAGCCAAATATTTAACCAAAGTTAATATTCGTTGTCGCTATATACACTCTGATGTAGATACTCTAGAACGTATTGAAATCATGCAGGATTTACGAAAAGGAATTTTTGATGTTTTAATTGGAGTAAACTTACTACGCGAAGGTTTAGATTTACCAGAAGTTTCGCTAGTAGCAATTCTCGATGCTGATAAAGAAGGCTTTTTGCGTAGTCATAGATCATTAACGCAAACTATTGGTCGTGCAGCGAGAAACCTCAACGGAAAAGCAATTATGTATGCTGACAAAATCACAGCAAGCATGCAAAAAACTATTGACGAAACCAATTATCGCCGTACAAAACAAATTAATTTTAATCTCGAACACAATCAGGTTCCACAAGCATTAAATAAGAAAATCGACAGTGCATTTACCAAAAATCCATTGGTGGAATATGAATTAGGCCATACTTTGAGTGAAGCTGCTGAGCCAGACACAGCATACCTTTCTAAAGCTGAATTAGAGAAAATGATTCGCGAGAAACGCAAATCAATGGAAAAGGCCGCAAAAGAACTAGACTTTCTTCAGGCAGCAAAATTACGTGATGATATTAAAAAACTACAAGAACAATTGACTTAATTGTGTTGCTCCTGAAAAATCTTCAATAACACCTCAGGATCAATCATTGCGTTTGGCGCATTCTTCATTAAATTAAGAATACGCTTAGTGGCTATAGGATTCAATCCCATATCAATAGCAATTTGTTGTATTGCAGCCGCTTCTTTAACATGCAATATACCATCACAATGCATAATTAAAGCCAGCCTGTAAAATTGCTGAATACGCTTAAACTCAGACTTAATCACCGACGTAGGGACTTCTTGGTGAAACAAATCCTTAAAAGTCACTTTGTCAATACGTAATTCATTAGCAACCAATGACAAAAAATCATACTCTCTCTTATGTAATTCTCCATCAACAGTTGAAAAAGATATTAGCTCTAAAAGTAAATTTATTTTTTCTGTATTAGTATTCATCAAATTCATATTTTTAGCTAAAATATTGTTTTTAAATTTAAAATACAAAAACAGCTGCTATGCAATTAATTATCAAAGCATACGATCTTAAATTAAAACATACTTTTAGGATTTCAAGAAAAACAATTGATTTTCAACCTACGGTAATTGTCGAATTAAAAAAAGATGGCTATTCAGGTTTTGGTGAAGCAACATCCAATCCGTATTATAATATCACTATCCCGATACTAGAAAATGATATCGAAAAAATTCGCCATATAATAGAAGCTGTCAAGAATGAAACTCCGGAAGAATTTTGGGCAAAAATAAATCCATTATTACAAGAAAATAAATTTGCGCTATGTGCCTTAGATAATGCATACAATGATTGGTATGCAAGAAAAAATGGCAAGAAACTATATCAATTATGGAATTATACTATCGAAAATAATCCACTAACCAATTACACTATCGGAATTGATTCTATCGAAAAAATGGTTTCAAAAATGAAAGAACTTCCATGGCCGATTTATAAAATAAAGTTAGGAACTCCAGAAGATATTGCCATTGTAACCGAATTAAGAAAACACAGTAATGCTGTTTTTAGGATTGACGCCAATTGTGGTTGGAATGTAGAGGAAACTATTAAAAATGCCATTGAACTAAAAAAACTAGGAGTCGAATTTCTAGAACAACCACTTAAAGCAGATGACTGGGAAGGACATCGAGAAGTTTTTAAACATTCCGTTTTACCTATTGTGGCTGACGAAAGTTGTATTATAGAAAGTGATATTGCAAAATGTCACAATCATTTTCACGGTGTAAATATAAAATTAATGAAATGTGGCGGTATCACTCCCGGACGACGAATGTTACAGGGAGCAAAACAATTGGGATTAAAAACAATGATAGGCTGCATGACTGAATCTACAGTTGGAATTTCTGCAATTGCTCATTTATTACCAGAACTCGATTATGTAGATATGGATGGTCCCTTGCTATTAGAAAAAGATATTGCAAGTGGTGTTATCATCCAAAATGGAGCCATAAAATACGCCAAAGGTAATGGAACAGGAGTTATCTTGTATTAATCACAATTTCAATATAAGGAAAGTAACAATTCAATTACTTTTAAAACGTACCTTTGTAAAAAATTAAACGATGACAAATAACGATATCCTAAAAAAACTACGCGTAGCCTTAATGCTCCGTGACGACCAAATAGTTGAAATATTAGAATTGGTAGATTTTAGAATTTCAAAATCAGAGTTGGGTGCTTTTTTCAGAGCCGAAGACCATGAAAACTATATGGAATGTGGCGATCAGGTATTGCGTAACTTCTTAAACGGATTGGTAATTCATTTAAGAGGAACAAAAGAAAATCCTAAAAACCCCACTGATGTTTTAGCGAAACACAAAGCTGAAATACCTGCTAAAGATAGCGCAAAGGAAAGGCCAGAGTTTAAAGCTAAATCAAAAGATGAGGAAAGATCAAGAGGAGATCAAGCACCATCTAAATCTGGAACGGCTACAAAAAAACCTTTCAAAAAGAACAACAATAAATCTACTCCAAAAATACAAGTAGTTGAAAAAGTAAAATTCAACTTCGGTAAAAACAAAAAATCCTAAGTTCACACTTAGGATTTTTTTTTACTAGATATGTTAAAGTAAAACCATTATTGTGTTTTCAATCTCAATTCTGAATTCTTTTTGAATTTGAATCTGTATTTTTGTATAAATTTAGATTTTATAACATGAAAAAAATTATTTTATTTTTAGCACTTGTATTCGTTACTCAAATAAATGCGCAAGAACGTCCAAAACTAGTAGTTGGAATTGTTGTGGATCAAATGAAGATGGAATATCTCTATCGTTTCTCAGATGATTTTACAGCAAATGGATTCAAAAGGCTTATGAATAACGGATATACGTTTCAAAACATGCATTACAACTACATGCCTACCTACACTGCACCAGGTCATGCATCTATTTACACAGGAACAACTCCTGCAACACATGGAATTGTAAGTAACGAATGGTTTAGCCGAAAATTAGGAAAACAGATGTATTGCACTGATGATGCTAATGTAGTAACAGTAGGTGATGGTACTAAAGAAGAAGGCGAAATGTCTCCAAAAAACTTATTAAGCACAACTATTACTGACGAGTTAAGAATGGCAACCAATTTTAAAGGAAAAGTAATTGGAATGAGTCTTAAAGATCGTGGTGCAATTTTGCCAGCAGGACACTTTGCAAATTGGGCTTTTTGGTACAGCAAAACAGGATCATTTATTTCAAGTACATTCTATGGAGATAAATTACCTGATTGGGTAACTCAATTTAATAGCGAAAAACACTATTTACCATACATAAACAAAGGTTGGGATTTATATAAACCAGTTGCAACTTACAACAAAAGTTTACCAGACAACAATCCATACGAAGGAAAATTATACAATAGTGAAGCTCCAGTTTTTCCATACAATTTAAAAGATATGTATGATAAAAATGATGCTGGAATTATCCGTTCTACTCCATTTGGAAATGATTTATTAGCTGAGTTTGCTATGAAAGCAATCGAAAAAGAAGAATTAGGGAAAGACAACATTACTGACTTCTTAACGGTTAGTTTCTCTTCTACAGATTACGTTGGACATTTATTAGGACCACGTTCTATGGAGTTGCAAGACACTTATTTACGACTAGATCAAACCATTGCCGACTTCTTAACTTATCTTGACAAAACTGTTGGTAAAGATAATTACTTACTTTTCTTAACGGCTGATCATGCTGGAGCTGAGAATGTAAATTATCTTAAAGACAATAAATACAATGTAAACAGTATTAGCCCTAAAGATATCCGCAAAAACTTAAAAGACTTTTCAGTAAAAACTTTTGGTGCTGATTTGGTTTTAAATTATTCAAGCTTTAATTTATTTTTAAATAAAGAAGTTATCAAAACGAATAACTTAGAACTAGTTAAAGTAAAACAGGCTTTCAAAGAGTATTTAATGGCTCAGGATTACGTGAAAAGAGTCTATACTGAAGAAGAAATTTTAAATGCTACAGGTAATGATTACTATTTAAATTTCATCGTAAAAGGGTATGATGTGACTCAAAACGGAGATTTAATCATATTGGACAAACCAGGTTATATCGAATATCAAGGAACAGGAACTTCTCATGGAACTCCTTATACTTATGATACACACGTACCAGCAATTTTTTACGGATGGAATATTAAAAAAGGAGAATCATATAATAAAAAAGTGATTACTCAAATTGCTCCAACAATTGCACAAAAAATAAAAGTAACATTCCCTAACGGAACCGAAGCAAATGTTCTTGAAGAAGTTTTAGATAAAAAATAATTTCTTCTTAACGCATAAAAAAGGCTGTATTTGTAAAAATACAGCCTTTTTTAATTATCTAAATATTGAGTTTATCCTCTAAATCTATTTCTTACAATAATGTCTTTAAGCTTGGCTTTTAAATCTTCGCCAGTGTCATAAACCATTTGTTCGTTATTAGGGAATGGCACAGCACGTTTATTAAAATAACTCATATAACTATCCTCGCAAGCACTCTTATCCCCTTTGTAAGTAGCATAAACATAATCAAAGATGAATTCGCTAGTTACAGGAAACGATTGCATTAACTGATTTGTCTTTAAATCAACGTAATCTACCTTTGCGGTTACCTGACAAGATTTAAATTGTCTGAACTCATATACATTAGCTCGAAGCGTTCTGTAATTATCAACCTTTATCTCCCGTCCTAAACTGTCTTTAACAGGCTTTCCTCTACCATCCAAAAGAGTTCTCACTCCATCTTTCACCTGCCTTTCTTTAATAAACTCTTTTTCTTTAATTTGCTCTGGCGAAATAAATATCTCTCTAAAATTCAAAATTAAACTATAGTCGTAAACAACACTCTTTTGCCTAACACTATGGTAAACCGTCCATTTATCATTTAATCCGTACGTGCTAAAATCTAATAAATCATTTTGAAGCTGTTTCGGAATAACCATATTCGTTTCGTTCTTAGCATAAACATCAACAAAATCGGTACCTTTAAAAAGGGCTTCATCCATTAATTTTTTTGTGTTTTTATATCCCGGATTGATACTTTCCAGATAAGCAAAATCATCGTATGCCTTTCTAAAATCAAGCTTGTTTTTGGATTTTAAAAGTGCCGAAGCATTTTCATATAAATATTTTGACAATGCATTTTTGCTACTTACAATTTGCGAAGAATAATTGTCAAACGGAAAATAGGCATTCTTACCTTGTTTCATTAACTGCAATGGCAACAATGGTCTTATTTTTTCCTGACGATTATTTAATTGCATGTACGTATTGTAAACACGCTCAATGTTAGCTGGATTAGCCTCTTTCGCCATCAAGTCTAGACTGCGTAAATCTCTGGCTTTGGCTTTAGCAAAAGCTTCTTCCAACAAGTAAACATAATCTTGTTTGCCCTTAGAATCTTTTTTAGTTCTTAATCCTTCAACCGCACGATCAATAGCTCCATCATAATTACCATCACTTAGCATTGACTGAGTGCTTTTTACACCACATGAAGAAAGTGCTAAGAACAATATTGAAAAAAGTAGAGTAATCTTTTTCATTTTATAAATTTTAAAATGCAAATATATCAGTTTTAGATTGATTCAGATAAGTAGTAACTCGATTTTAAATTTAAGAAGCTAAAACTTTCAACTAAATTTATCTTGCTAATACACTCTAACTGACATAAAAATGGAAACGCATAACTATACGTATCTTTACGTATTAGGATTGAGAACAAGATAATGTTTGTTTTGTAAAACTATGTATTGTAAAGATGAATATAACCCTAGTCCGGGCGCCTAACATATAGTTTCTATTTTAATTCTTTTCTACTTTTTATTTGATAAGCAGCTTCCCAAAACAATATAGATAAAACAGCATTCGTCATTAATGCAGTTTTAACCCCATAAGCATCATATTTTGGAAATAGATGCAAATCTCCAAATTTCAATGCTACGTATAAAGCTAAAAATGCAATTATAGCAGAGTACACTATATTTAATATCGGTTTCCATTTTAATACAAAAAAAGAAAAAATTAGATTGATAAGAAGAAAACCACAACCTAAAGTTATAAATCTATGATCTTTTAATTTTTCGCCCAATGCCAGTAAATATGAAGTTGAAAAGCTATAGGTAAAGAATAATATTGAATAGGCAAGAATACGGATTTGTAATTTCATTTTTTAATTTTTTAGTTTGCCGAAAATACAAATTAAAAATGAAGCTTTGATTAATTTAAGTTTGATAAATGATGGTTAAAAATTTGTTTGCAGGCATGGATTGTCAAATTTACTCTATAAGAGATTCCCGAATCCTATTTCTCATATATTTTAATTTTTATTTTAACTACTGTTGTCGCTACTAAGTCGGGAGACTTTTCAGTGTAGAGACGACCAAAACATTAAATTTCAAGTCCCAATATCCACAAACTTGTCGTTTCTCCTTACGTCGAAATGACAAGTTTGTACATAAAATATAAAAGGAATGAGATTTTTAAAATTGACATGCCTTTTTTTATAAATCATCATACTGGAGAAGGCTCCCGACTTCTTCTAATTTACTCTTGCTGAATCAATCCCTATTTTCCGTTCTTCAAATAAATTACATCTGCTGTACGAAGTCTCTCGACTTCTCACTCGTTCCAACTATTCTTTTATTTTTTATTATGCCTCATTGTTGTCGCCAATAAGTATGTAAACTTCACAAAATATATTAAAATTTTACTCTTGTTGAATTCATTCGTATTTTCCGTCCTTTAAATAAATTACTCCACCGCCGCAACTTTCTTCAACATGAATAAATATTCCGTTATTCAATAATTTTATTTTATGGTTTCTTTTTGTAGTTTTTCTTCTTTTTTACAAGAGATAAAAATGAGTGTCCCAACTATTAAAGTCCTAATTTTCATGTTTCTATTTTTTGTATTTTCATTGTGAAACTATGTTTAGTCTAATAAACTTCTAGTTTTATAACTAGCCAAAATATAAAAAGAATTCAATTATGGAACGCGTTCTCCTTCTGTATTAATATTGAAACTATCTCCATTTAGCCTAACTTGCGCTTTTCCGTTATAAAAAAAGTCTACTGAATCATATTTTGGAAAAATAACTTCTTTTCCTGTCATGTCTATAAATCCCCATTTTTTTTCTAACTCTATTGTAGCAAAATTATTTATGAAATCAGACAAATAATCATATTTTGGCAAAATAATTATATTTGATTTTCCATTAAAAACTCCCTTTTTGTTATTTAATTTAAGAGTAAAAAAGCTTTCAATAGAAGAAGCAATAATTTCATCATAAATGGGCAGAATAACTTCTTCCCCTTTGCTATTTATTATTCCTTGTTTCTCATCTATACCAACAATAGCAAATCCATTTTTAAATTCGTTAATATAATCATATTTAATAGGTGTAATTTTCTTTCCAGTCAAACTAATAACACCTCTTTTTTGGTTTACTCCTACAGAAAACAGACCTTCAGTTAAATCAAAAACATCATCATATTTTAAAGGAATACTCTCTTCTCCTTTTAAATTAAGAACCCCAAAACTAATCTTATCACAATCTACCATCATTGCAATTGCAAATCCATTTTTAAACGGTGTAAGTCCATCATATTTCGGAGAGATAACTTCTTTTCCTGTCATGTCTATAAATCCCCATTTTTTAGCACGATCAACTCCTGCTATTCCAGCATTAAAAGGATATATTTTATCATATTTAGGTTCAACAATTTCTACTCCATTAGCATTTAAAATCCCCCATTTATCACCAATTATAAAGATAGCAATACCTCCATCTTGAAAATTATAAATTATATCGTACTTATTTGAAACTATTACTTCACCTACGGAGTTTATCACTCCAAATTTATTACTAAGAACAAATTGAGCCAATCCATTTTTTTGAAAAGGATAAATTCTATCATATAGTCCTGATGTAATTTTATTGCCTTTTGGATCTATTATTCCCCACTTATTATTGTTTTTATCTAAGTATCTTTCTTGTGCCTTTATTTTTATAAAACAAAATATCAAGAGAAAAATAAAGATATGAGATTTTTTAAAACTGAATTTCATTGTTTCATTTTTTATTTAATTCGCTAATCTTCATGCCCACTTATCAAAGTCTTCTTTGAAACAAAAATGACGTCAATAAATTGTCATTTTTACCCGTAAACTCTTTCATTACTATTTCCTTTTAAAATTTTAAAATCCGACTTTCCTTTATGGATTAATTTTCTAAATCAATTGATGAATTATTAGAGTTAATTTTTGCCAATGCAAGTTTGGCTGCATATTTCCCATTTGGCATTGCTCTTGTCTTTAACTCTATTAATCTTTCTCTTGCGGGTTTGTATTTGTGAAACCCTAAAAGTTCTATTGCTCGCTCTTGTACGTACATATCTTCATCATCTACAAACGGGTAAATAGTCGCTTCAATTTCATTATTCGAACTTAAAGCCATAATTGAAAATGCTAATTGTTGCATACAATCCTCATCTTTTTCTATTTTTAATTCGGCTAAAAGTTGTACAATAATCTCACTTCGCTCGCTGAATTGAACTATCTTTTTTGTTGTTGGGAACTCAAAAACATTTTCGCCAAAACCATCAAAATCAAATACGTCAGGATTATTATCAATTACATCAATAAGATTTGAAATATTCCTGAATTTTGGTTCTAAATTTAATTCATCATGACTCAAGTAGCAAACCATTCCTTTCAGTGCTCCATCAACATACAAGCACCAATAATTTGAACTATTATCAGTTAATATAGGAACAATGTTTTTATAGACTACAAATTGTTCAAAGTAGTTTTGCATTTTGTTAAACTCATTACCGTCTATTATTGCAAAACCATCCCTTGATCTAAAATTTTTCAATTTTTCAATTTCGTCTTCACTTATGTTAAACTCTTTAAATTTTTCTATCATAATTTCATGTGTTTAATAGAAGCACCAAACTTTTGTGACTAAACATTACTTACATAACAATTTTTATACATGGTTAAGTGGTTTTTGCTAAAATATAAAATAATACCCATAAATCATTAATTAGTTTTCTATTACGCATGAAGGATTACTTCACAATACATTTATTTTTAGATGAGTTCAGTGAGTTTCGGAATTAAACTGATTGACTAAAGATTACACGCCAATTATGTCTTTTCTGTAAAGACATAATTGCACTGAGGCTTCGACTCCGCTCTGCCTGACAGTTGGAGACAATATAAAACAAAAAAATCCCATTCACCTTTCGGGAATGGGATTTCTATAATTGACATTTTTTTTATTTTAAACTGCTGCCGCAACTTCTTGTGGCAACGGAATTTGATTTTTAAGAAGATCTTCGAATGTTTCGGCTTGACGAATTAATATTCCTTGACCTTTCATCCATAAAACTTCGGCTGGTTTGTATCTTGAATTGTAGTTTGAAGCCATTGAGAAACAATATGCACCTGCATTTCTGAAAGATAAAATATCACCTTCGGTAATTTGTGCAATTCTACGGTTGTTAGCAAACGTATCTGTTTCGCAAATGTATCCTACTACTGAATAAAAACGCTCTTTTCCTTTTGGATTTGAGATGTTTTCGATATGGTGAGAAGAACCATATAACATTGGACGAATTAAGTGATTAAAACCACTATCGATTCCAGCAAAAACAGTTGATGTTGTTTGTTTTACAACATTTACTTTTGCTAAAAAGAATCCTGCTTCACTCACTAAAAATTTACCTGGTTCGAAAATCAAGGTTAAATCTTTACCATATTCTGCACAGAAAGAATTGAATCTTTTTGATAATTTCTTACCTAATTCTTCAATATCCGTTTCGATATCATCTTTTTTGTACGGCACTTTAAAACCACTTCCAAAATCCAAAAACTCTAAATTTTTGAAGTTTTTAGCTGTATCGAATAAGATTTCTGCAGCATACAAGAATACTTCGATATCCAAAATATCAGATCCTGTGTGCATGTGAATTCCCACAATGCTCATTTTTGTATTTTCAACAATTCGCAATAAATGCGGTATTTGATGTACCGAAATTCCGAATTTACTATCAATATGTCCTACAGAAATATTTGCATTTCCTCCTGCCATTACATGCGGATTAATACGAATACAAACTGGTGTATTTGGATATTTAGTTCCGAATTGCTCCAGAATAGATAAATTGTCGATGTTTATTTGCACACCCATTGCAGCCACTTCTTCAATTTCTTCTAAAGAAACTCCATTTGGTGTATAAAAAATTCTTTCAGGCTCATATCCAGCATGAAGTCCTAATAATACTTCCTGAATAGATACTGTGTCTAACCCAGACCCCATATCCTTTAACAACTGAAGTATGGCAACATTCGACAAAGCCTTCATGGCATAGTTAATTCTAAGATGTTCTACTTTAGAGAACGCTTTAGTTAACCTGTTGTATTGTGATTGGATTTTTTCAGCATCATACACATATAATGGACTTCCAAATTGGTCTGCTAATTGCAGTAAATCTTTTGATTGCATTGTTAAACTATTTTTGACAAATTTATTACTCTTTTGTATACCCACCAATAAAATGTAAAATAATAACAAATTATAACAATTTGTTTAAAATCAAACAAATTATACGTTATTTTAAATTTATATAAAAATAGTAAAAACCCCTGAATAAATAATATTTAGGGGTTTTATTGTTGTGTTGTTTGTTGGTTTATAGACTTGGCAAGTCTCCGCTTCCTTTTGTTGGTAAATTTGTAGATCCCATTAAATATAAATCTACTTCTCTTGCAGCCTCACGACCTTCGGAGATTGCCCAAACAATTAAGGATTGTCCTCTGCGCATATCACCAGCTGTAAAAATATGGGGAACATTTGTTTGATAATTTGTCGCTTTGTAATTGCTTCTCATATCCAACTGTAACCCTAATTGATCGCTTAATGTTTTTTCTGGTCCTGTAAATCCAAGCGCTAATAATGCAAGATCACATGGCCAAATTTTCTCTGAACCTTCTTTTTCTATAAGTTCTGGTCGTTGTCCTGCTGTCATTTTCCAAGCTACTTCAACAGTTTTCAAACCTACTAATTCTCCTTTTTCGTTTGCAAGAAACTCTTTGGTATTAATTAACCAGTTTCTGTCACAACCTTCTTCATGAGATGATGATGTTTTAAGTTGCAACGGCCAAAATGGCCAAGGTGTAGTTTCGCTTCTTCCAACTGGTGGTTTAGGTAAAATCTCAAAATTAGTAACCGATTTTGCTCCATGTCTGTTAGAAGTCCCGATACAATCTGATCCTGTATCTCCACCTCCAATAACAATTACATCTTTACCAGTTGCTTTTATTTGATTAGGAATTTCTTCACCAAATAAAACTTTTGTTTGTTGTGTTAAGAAATCCATTGCCTGAACAACTCCTTTACTTTCGATTCCTTTTGTTGGCAAGCTTCTTCTTTCGGTAGCTCCTCCACATAAAACAATTGAGTCGAATGCATTTAGTTCGTCGATGCTGTAATTAACTCCAACATTTACATTGGTTTTAAAAACAATTCCTTCGGCTTCTAATATTACTACACGTCTGTCGATAATTCCTTTTTCTAATTTAAAATTAGGAATCCCATAACGCAATAATCCACCAATTGCATTGTCTCTTTCAAAAACTGTAACTGTATGCCCAGCTCTGTTTAATTGTTGTGCCGCTGCTAAACCTGCAGGACCTGAACCAATAACCGCCACTGTTTTTCCTGTTCTCTTTTTTGGAGGTTGTGGTTTAATCCAACCTTCAGCAAAACCTCTTTCGATAATATTTTTTTCAATATTTTCAATCGCAACAGGTTCTTTGATAATTCCTAACACACATGATTTCTCACATGGTGCTGGACATAATCGACCTGTAAATTCTGGAAAGTTATTTGTTGATTGCAAAATTTTTAATGCACTCTCCCACTCTTCCTGATGTACCATGTCGTTAAAGTCCGGGATTAAATTCCCTAACGGACAAGCACTGTGGCAAAACGGAATACCGCAATCCATACATCTTGAACCTTGTTCTTTAATCTTATCTTTTTCTAAGGTTATCGTAAACTCATTATAGTTTGACACACGTTCCTTAACAGCAATATTACTTTCGTCTGCTCTATTATATTCTTTAAATCCACCTATTTTACCCATGACTTTTCTATTAAATTTCAAATGATAAATTCTGATTTTTTAAGTTCCAAATTTTTAACCGCAAAGTGCACAAGGCTTTTTTATTTCCTTGAGAAACGCAAAGTTCACAAAGCTTTGAGGTTAAAATTTTAATAATCTGAACTCTAAATTCTAAATTCTAAAATCATTTAATCTGCTATTAGTTCTTCTATTTTCTTTTCTTCAGCTATTCTTTGTAATGCCTTTTTATAATCTGTTGGCATTACTTTGATGAAATGTTCCTGTTCGTTTTCCCAGTCTGCCAAAAGTCTTTTTGCTAATGGGCTATTTGTATACAACGAGTGGTTTTTTATCAAACGTCTTAACTTAATAACATCTTCTTCTTCCATTGGGTCGAATGCAACCATTTCCATATTACATAAAGTAGAATCGAATTTTTTATTCTTGTCGTAAACGTAAGCAACACCACCGCTCATACCAGCCGCAAAATTTCTTCCGGTTTTACCCAAAATAACTACAGTTCCTCCAGTCATGTATTCGCAACCGTGATCTCCAATTCCTTCCACAACTGCTGTTGCTCCAGAATTCCTTACACAGAAACGTTCTCCGGCCATACCATTAATGTATGCTTCACCAGTAATAGCTCCATAAAGAGCAACGTTACCAATAATAATATTCTCCTCAGGCTTGAATGTGGCAGTTGGCGGAACTTTAATAATCAGTTTTCCTCCAGAAAGTCCTTTTCCTAAATAATCATTACAGTTTCCGTGAATTTTAAATGACAATCCATTAGTAGCAAATGCTCCAAAACTTTGTCCTGCAGAACCTTCGAAATCAACTAATATAGTATCTTCTGGTAATCCTTGTGCACCATATATTTTAGAGATTTCATTACTTAAAATTGCACCTACTGAACGGTCTGTATTCTTGATTTTAAAAGTAACTCTTGTTTTCTCTTTTCTATAAATAGATGGTATTGCTTCTTTTATAATTGCAAAATCCAATACGTTTTCTAATGCGTGATCTTGTGTAGTTGTATTGTGATTCGGAACCGTTTTTGCTTTCTCAGGTTTGTAAAGAATCGAAGACAAGTCTAATCCATTTGCTTTATAATGCTTGATAGCTTTGTTCACATTTAATTTTTGTGATTGACCCACCATTTCTTTCAACGTTCTAAATCCTAATTGTGCCATGATTTCTCTTAACTCTTCGGCAATAAAATACATGAAGTTAATTACATGCTCTGGTGTTCCTTTGAAATTTTTTCTTAATTCTGGATCCTGTGTAGCAATACCAACTGGACATGTATTTAAGTGACAAGCTCTCATCATGATACATCCAGAAGCTACAAGTGGTGCTGTCGCAAAACCAAATTCTTCAGCTCCCAATAAAGCTGCAATAGCTACGTCACGACCTGTTTTTAATTGACCATCACACTCTAAAACTACACGACTTCTTAAATCATTTAAGATTAAAGTTTGTTGTGCTTCGGCCAAACCAAGTTCCCAAGGAATACCTGTATGTTGCAAAGATGTTAATGGTGCAGCACCAGTTCCTCCGTCATAACCAGAAATCAAAATCACATCGGCTTTTGCTTTAGCAACACCAGCAGCAATTGTTCCAACTCCAACTTCTGAAACTAATTTTACGTTTACACGTGCTTCACGATTAGCATTTTTTAAATCAAAAATCAATTGAGATAAATCTTCAATAGAATAAATATCGTGGTGAGGTGGTGGAGAAATAAGTCCTACATAAGGTGTTGAATTTCTTGTTTCTGCAATCCAAGGCACTACTTTCTCACCCGGTAATTGCCCTCCCTCTCCAGGTTTTGCACCTTGAGCCATTTTAATTTGAATCTCTTTAGCATTTGTCAGGTAATTGATTGAAACACCAAATCTTCCTGACGCTACTTGCTTGATAGCACTATTTCTAGAATCTCCGTTAATTTCTTTCTGGAAACGTTTTGGATCTTCTCCACCTTCTCCTGAATTACTTTTTCCTCCAATTCTATTCATAGCAATTGCCAAATTCTCATGTGCTTCACTACTAATAGATCCATAAGACATTGCTCCAGTTTTGAATTTTTTTACAATTTCTGTCCAAGGTTCTACTTCATCAATAGAAATTGGATCCAAATTATTAAATTCAAATAAACCTCTAATTGTCATAAGGTTTGAGCTTTGCTCATTGACCATATCAGAGTACTCTTTATAACTTTCAGGGCTGTTTAAACGAACTGCTTGTTGCAATTTCGCAATTGTAGTTGGATTAAACATGTGTTTTTCTCCTGACCTTCTCCATCTGTAAATTCCTCCAATTTCTAATGGCAATAAATTAGCAATTTTAGAATTTGGAAATGCTTTTTGATATCTTTTCTTAACTTCTTTTTCAATTTCCATCAAACCGATTCCTTCAATTCGAGATGGTGTATACGGGAAATATTTAGTTGAAAAAGTTTTATTTAATCCTAAGATTTCAAAAATTTGCGCAGCTCTATACGAATGTAATGTAGAGATACCTATTTTATTCATAATCTTAAGAATCCCTTTAGCAATGGCTTTATTATAATTTGCAATAGCATAATCTGCTTTTACTCCTGTAATAAAACCTTGCTCAACCTGATTATGAATAATTTCATTTACCATATAAGGATTGATAGCACTAGCGCCATATCCAAACAATAAAGCAAAATGATGTGGTTCGCGAGGTTCTGCTGATTCGATTATAATCCCGAATTTAGAACGTACCTGTAAAATATTCAATGAATGGTGAACATAAGAACAAGCCAATAACATTGGTATTGGCGCCAGTTCTTTGCTTACTCCTCTATCTGAAAGAATAATAATATTATGTCCTTCGTTTACAGCTTTGTAAGTTGCCTGAACACATTTTTCTAAAGCACGTTCTAACCCATTTACTCCTTTTTCTATTTTATATAAAGTAGAAATAGTTGCTGTTTTAAAATCGGCGTGATCTATATTTTTAATTTTATCTAAATCCTCTTTAGAGATAACTGGATTTTGGATTTTTAATTTTTTACATTGTTTTGATTCAATTTCGAAAATATTAAAATCGCCTCCAACTGCTAAACTGATATCTGTAATGATCTCTTCACGAATACCATCCAAAGGCGGATTAGTTACCTGAGCAAATAATTGTTTGAAGTAATTATATAATAACTGTGGTTGCTCAGACAAAACTGCTAATGGCGTATCATTACCCATTGAGCTGATCGCTTCTGCACCCAGAGACCCCATTGGATTAATTATTGTTTTTAAATCTTCGATTGTATAACCAAATAATCGTTGTCTTGTTTCAAAATCAATACTTTCTACGGGAGTTGGATTATTAGTATATGGTACTTTTGCTAATGGCAACAAATTTTCGTTAAGCCATTCTTTATAAGGTCGTTTTGTTACAATAGCATTTTTAATCTCTTCATCCTCAATAATACGACCTGCATTCATATCAACCAAGAACATTTTCCCTGGCTCTAAACGACCGTGTTGCACTACATCTTCTGGATTAACATCAAGAACTCCGATCTCTGATGACATGATTACGAAACCACTTTTTGTTAATGTATAACGAGAAGGTCGTAATCCATTTCTATCAAGTAGGGCACCAATTACATTTCCATCAGTAAACGGAATTGAAGCCGGTCCATCCCAAGGTTCCATGATGCAAGCATTGTATTCATAAAATGCTTTTTTATCTTCTGACATTGTTTGATGTTTCTCCCAAGCCTCTGGCACAACCATCATCATTGCTTCTGGTAGCGATCTTCCTGTCATTAACAGTAATTCAACCACCATATCCATAGAAGCTGAATCTGATTTTCCTTCTAATATAATAGGAAACAATCTTTTAATATCATCTCCAAAAATATCACTTTGCATTAATTCTTCACGAGCTCTCATTCTGCTAATGTTACCACGAAGCGTATTGATTTCTCCATTGTGACACATGTATCTAAATGGCTGAGCCAACTCCCAAGAAGGGAATGTATTTGTAGAGAAACGCTGGTGTACTAATGCCAAACGCGTTACTAAATCGGTATCTTTTAAATCGATAAAATAGCCACTAATATCTTCTGGCATCAACAAACCTTTATAAATAATGGTTGTTGTAGATAAACTAGAAAAATAAAACATATGACTCTCAGAAGTTTTAGAATTTCTGACAGCATGTTCTGCTATTTTACGTGCTGCAAATAACTTCGCGTTAAATTGTTGTTCTGTTAGTTCCTGTCCATTTTTACCAACAAAAACCTGTTTAACAGTCGGTTCTTTTTCTGCCGCAATTTCTCCTAAACTATTTACATCAACTGGGACGTCTCTCCAGCCAAGTACAGTCAGGTTTTGTTCTCTTATGGTTGTTTCAAATGCATTAATACAAAATGCAACTTGGTTTTTACTTTTAGGTAAAAAAACCATTCCTACTCCATACTCACGTGTTTCAGGGATTTCAAAATCACAAACTTTCTTAAAAAAATCATGTGGGATATCAAATAAAATTCCAGCACCGTCTCCAGTTCTTCCATCAGAACTAACTGCACCACGATGTTCCAATTTTATTAAGATATCCAATGCTTTATGAATGATGTCATTAGACTTAATACCATTCAAATTACAAATAAATCCTGCACCACAATTGTCGTGTTCAAATTCGGGCAGATATAGCCCTTGTTCTTTAACTTTCATTCTTGATATTTTTTTTACAAAAATAAAGATTCCATTAAACATAATGCACCAAATAATCCATATCCCTTACATTTTTATAGTAATATTAGAATAACAATTATAAATTATCAATAACACTATTTAAACTACCCCGAATTGATAAAATCATAATCCAAATTTCATTTTTAGAAACAAAACCTTCGTTATACAAAAAAATATATACTATTTTATGTTAAATCTCAAACGATATAGTGTCTTTAAATTAACATTCCTTACATATTTATTTAACTTAAAATTCTAATTAATTATAAAGAAATCGTAAAGTAAAATAAGTCTTGCTTTTTATTCCAAAAAGATTTCTTTTTGAAGTTCATTTTTGCTATTTTTGTGGCACTTTTATTCTGAAATTAATTCAGAACCAGACAAATTCTATATTATGAACATACACGAATATCAAGGAAAAGAAATTTTAGCTAGTTACGGAGTACGCATTCAACGCGGAATTGTGGCTAATAATGCGGTTGAAGCTGTGGCTGCTGCAAAACAATTAACTGCTGAGACTGGTACAGGATGGCACGTTATTAAAGCACAAATTCACGCAGGTGGACGTGGAAAAGGTGGCGGAGTTAAATTGGCTAAAAACTTACAACAAGTTGAAGAAATAGCGGAGCAAATCATCGGAATGCAATTGATTACACCTCAAACTTCTGCTGAGGGTAAAAAAGTAAATAAAATTTTAGTTGCTGAAGATGTTTACTATCCTGGCGAAAGTGAAACTTCTGAATTCTACGTTTCTGTTTTATTGAATAGAGGTACAGGTCGTAACATGATTATGTATTCTACTGAAGGAGGAATGGATATTGAAGAAGTTGCTGAACATACACCACATTTAATTTTTACAGAAGAAGTTGATCCATCTGTAGGATTACAAGGTTTTCAAGCAAGAAGAATTGCCTTTAACTTAGGTCTTTCTGGAAATGCTTTTAAAGAAATGGTTAAATTCATTGACTCATTATACAATGCATATATTGGTTCTGATGCTTCTATGTTTGAAATCAACCCAGTATTAAAAACATCTGATAATAAAATCATGGCTGTTGATGCTAAGGTAAATATCGATGATAATGCACTATACAGACAACCAAAATATGCTGAAATGCGTGATATTCGTGAGGAGAACCCAATCGAAGTTGAAGCAAAAGAAGTAGGTTTAAACTATGTAGATCTTGACGGTACTGTAGGATGTATGGTAAATGGTGCAGGATTAGCAATGGCAACTATGGATTTAATTAAGTATGCTGGTTTCGAACCTGCAAACTTCCTTGACGTAGGTGGTACTGCTGACGCTAAGCGTGTTGAAACTGCTTTCCGTATCATCTTAAAAGATCCTAACGTAAAAGCTATCTTGATTAACATCTTTGGAGGAATCGTTCGTTGTGACCGTGTAGCTCAAGGAGTTGTAGATGCTTACAAAAACATGGGAGACGCTATTAAAGTGCCAATCATTGTTCGTTTACAAGGTACAAATGCTGCTATTGCAAAAGAACTAATTGATAACTCTGGTATGCCAATTTTATCAGCTGTAGAATTTCAAGAAGCTGCTGACCAAGTTAAAGCTGCACTTTCTTAATTATCTAAGAAAACAATTACATACAAAAAATCCTAAGCTTATGCTTAGGATTTTTTTTTACTTTAAACTTACGTCTAATTTTAAAATCGCAGCCAACTCTACTATTTCAAAATTAGGATCATTTTTAACAAATTCTCTTATTATTGCAGCATGACTTGCTCCCAACAAAACCATTATCTTATCATCCTTAGCTTCTGTAAGCTTTTGAATTAAAGAATACATATAAAGATTTCTTCGATACCATTCTGAAACCAAATAGGCACCCACAAAATTGTCAACTTTACCAGCTCTATTAGCTATTCCAATATACCATTCCTGATCAATCTTGATCGATTCTTTTGAATTCAAATCCAAAAGAAGCTTAGTTAAAGTGTATTTCGAAATTTTTTCATTTTGAGTTTTCTCATAGTTTACCATTTCTATTTCATTACTTTTTAATAAATCCAACTGATTTCCTTCTTTCATCCCTTTCAATAAACTATCATAAGGAAAAGAAGTCTCATTATAATCTATCGCAAAAAGTTTCTTATGCCCCAATTTTTTAGCGGATCTTAGTGCTAATTGCACTATTTCATCAGCCTTATTATTTAGCAAACTATCTGTGTTTTTCGCATAAAACTTATCTAGCTTATCCTGTTTCTTATAATTCCATTCTACAAAAATTTTATTCGGACCAAACGCTACAATTTTATCAGTAATATTTACCAGTTCCTTCCGACTTTTATCTGTCATAACATTAAAAGTATTGACCTTGGCAACGTCTAGTCCAGGATTTGTAAAATGGAAACTTCCAATTAATAAGATTTGCTTCTTCTTAGTTTGAGCAAAAGAACTACTAAATACAACTAAAAAGACAAACAACAAAGAGATTTTTTTCATGATGATTTATTTTAAATTCATCACAAAAATAAAATTGCATTTAAGAAGAATTTTTATTTTTTGACAAACAGTAAATTTCAGATTACAAACGTTTCGAATCTATCCTTAAAAATATTCATGTACTATTTTCAGCAGTTCATCCTGAGAAATAAAGGTTTTGTATAAATATAATTATCTTTCAAAGTCATAGTTGTATTTTTGAAATAACAAATCCCTAACTATGAAGCTGAAGATTCCGTTTTACTACCATATCATTCTTTTTTTAGGATTATTTCTGCTCTTTAACCTATGGGATTTTGGAATAAACAACCAAAAATTAGAATTCATTTTCAATAAAATCTATTTTTTATTTAATGTGGGTTTTATAGGAGCAATTTTCATCGTTTATCTTCTAAATTTTTACACCTTTTGCAATTGGTTTTTGAATAAGAAAAAAATATTCCTGTATTTAATAAGCATCCCTATAACATTACTAATCTTCGCAGGGGTACGCTATCTTCTACAGGAAGTCATTATTTTTCAAATTACAGGAATTCATAATTATGCCGAAACAACAAGAAAAATAGCATACTACATTCGAGATAATTTTTTCTTTGGATTACCAGCTGTAATTTTGAGTTCTTTAATCTTTTTAATTTGGCAGTTTCAACAAACACAAAAACAAAACCAACAATTGCTCTTAGAGAATAAAAAAGCAGAATTCCAAATGCTAAAATCTCAAGTAAGTCCGCATTTCCTATTTAACACTTTAAATTCATTTTACAGTCAGTTAATAGGTAAAGACGATGAAATAGCTTCAGATATTTTAGTATTGTCTGATTTGCTTCGCTATGTAATAACCGAAACGGATAAAGACGAAGCTTTACTTTCAAAAGAAATTCAATTTATTAAAAACTACATCCATTTACAGCAAAAAAGATTTGAGGATCAGCTTCATTTAGATTTTTCTATAAATGGAGATTGTACTATTGAAAAGATACTTCCATCTGTTTTAATTCATTTTATTGAAAACGTTTTTAAACATGGAAAACTGAACAATATAAATCAAAAAGCCATTATTTTAATAAATATTGATAATGATTTCCTAGAGATTTCTACCTTTAATCACTTCGTAGAAGTCGAAAATTATTCTTCAACTGGAATTGGTTTTAAAAACCTAATCAAGCGATTAGAATACACTTACGATAACAAATTCACATTAAATAAAACATCAGAAAACAATACCTTTAAAACCTACTTAAAAATACCTTTAAAAAATAAACTATGATATTTAAATGCATTATTGTCGATGATGAACCACCAGCAACTCGTATTTTAAAAAACTATATTGAAAAAGTATTTTTCCTCGAAGAAATAGGTGTTTTTAATGATTCCTTAAAAGCTTTAGAGTTCCTAAATTTAAATAAGGTTGATGTAATATTTTTAGATATACAAATGCCTCAACTCACAGGATTACAACTTTCCCGAATCATTTCCAAAGATGTTAGAATCATTTTTACAACCGCTTACCCTGATTTTGCATTAGAAGGCTACGAACTAAATGCAGTAGATTATTTATTAAAACCAATTGCTTTTGAACGTTTTTATCAAGCTGTATCAAAATTAAATTCAGATTACAAAACGGAACATACAAACACTAATACTGCATCTCAATTTGTATTTATAAAAACTGATGGAAAAAACAAATTTAAAAAGATACTTTTAAATGATATACTTTACTTAGAAAGCCTGCAAAATTATGTTTGTATTCATACAGCAAAACAACAAATTATAACACATTCCTCTTTAAAAAACATAATTGAATCTTTACCCCAAAATGATTTCATTCAAATTCATAAATCGTACGTAGTAGCTTTTAAACAAATTGAATCTACCGACAGCTTATCTGTTTTTGTTAACACTAAAGAATTACCTATTGGAGCCACTTTTAAAGATGCTTTTTTTGAGCGAATTGATAAAAATAAAATATAAGCAATCACAACAAATATAGATATTGCCTATTTTAAATCTAAATTTAGAAGAGTAAGAAATATAGAATTCTTTCTTTTTAGGTTAACTACTATTTATGCTTAAATTTGGGTCAAGCACAAAAGTTGGGGAGGAAATGTCAAAATAAAATTAGAAATTTGCA